>CBDFGC010000001.1:0-651271 GCA_965246935.1 Chitinophagaceae bacterium
TAATCATAAAAAAACTATTTTAGCATGCGAACCATGCTGGCATCGGATAAATTTCAGAAAAACCATTTTGCACTACCAATTGCCATTGGTAAAAAAATTGACAACGAAAATTTTATTGTGGACCTGACTACCATGCCGCACCTGCTGATGGCGGGTGCCACCGGGCAGGGAAATCGGTAGGGTTGAATGCCATTTGGTTTCGCTGTTGTATAAAAAACATCCCTCGCAGTTAAAGTTTGTATTGATTGATCCGAAAAAAGTAGAGCTGAGCATTTACCGGGTTATGAAAATCATTTCTGGCAAAGCTGCCCGGCGAGGATGAACCCATTATTACCGACACTAAAAAAGTGGTGTATACGCTGAATGCCCTGTGCATAGAAATGGACCGCCGCTACGACCTGTTGAAAGAAGCAGGCACCCGCAACATCAAAGAATACAATGAAAAATTTGTACAGCGCAGGCTCAATCCTCAAAAAGGACACGAATACCTTCCGTTTATCGTTCTGGTAATAGATGAATTTGCTGATTTGATTATGACGGCGGGTAAAGAAGTAGAAATGCCGATTGCCCGCCTGGCGCAGCTTGCCCGTGCAGTGGGTATCCATTTAATTATTGCTACACAACGGCCTTCCGTCAACATCATTACCGGAACCATTAAAGCCAACTTCCCGGCACGTATTGCCTTCTAAAGTTTCCAGCAAAATAGATAGCCGGACGATTTTAGATGCCGGGGGTGCCGAGCAACTGATTGGGAAAGGAGATATGCTGATTAGCTACAATGGTGAAATTACCCGGCTGCAGTGTGCTTTTGTGGACCACGCCGGAGGTAGAATCGGTTGTCGATTTTATCGGAAAGCAAAAGGGATACCCCCAACCTTTTCACCTGCCGGAATACGTAGATGAAAAGGAAATGGCCGGAAAAGAGTTTGACCTGGCAGACAGAGACCCGCTGTTTGAGGAAGCAGCAAGACTAATTGTTCAAAACCAAATGGCAGTACTTCCTTAATACAGCGGCGTATGAAGCTGGGGTATAACAGGGCCGGGCGTTGATGGACCAGTTGGAAGCCGCCGGAATAGTTGGCCCGAATATGGGTAGTAAGGCCAGAGAAGTTCTTGTACACACAGAAGCAGAGTTGAATGAATGCTTTAATTCACAACGGATGTATTTAATCCGCCGCGCGGATCTGAGCCGCACAAAAAGTTATAAGTCATGAGATATAAGAGGCAGGCGGCTTTCTTTGGGGTTCACGATTAAATTCTATATATCTAAATTCTGTTATTTCACTATCCTTTAAACAAAAAATTAAATCAGTGATTAAGCCTTTGTACGATTCTTTAGTCTTAATCCAGTCAAATCTAAAATACAAAAAAACAATTATGAAAAAAATGCTGATGCTTGCAACAGGCTTTATGTTAACAGCACAATTATTTGCACAAAATGATCCAAACGCTAAGAAAATACTGGACAGGGTAAGTAACAAGTTTAAAACAATTAATGCGCTGCAAGCCAATTACACCTTAACTGTTACTAACAAAGCAGGTAAAATGCCGGAACTAAAACCGGCACCCTTTTATTAAAGGGGCAGAAATACGTCATTAACGATAAAAGCCTGCAAATTTTTAGTGATGGCAAAACGGTATGGCGTTATGAAGCCGCTGCCAATGAAGTAACTGTCAGCCCGGTTGATAATAGCGCTACTGGTATTACGCCAGCCAAATTATTCACCAATTTTTATGACAAAGACTTTAGTTACAAGCTGAATGGTAACAAGTCGGTAGCCGGTAAACAATTATCCGAAATAGAACTAACCCCTACCGCAAGTTAAAATTATAGCAAAGTGTATGTATATGTTGACCCTGTTCAGAATATGATTGTAACCAGTAAAGTAGTTGAGAACAGTGGCAACTGCCTACAATTATTCTATCAGTAATTTGAAAACCAACGTCAATTTGCCGGATAATCAGTTGTGTATTCGACAAAAGCAAAGCATCCCGGTGTAGAGGAAAATTCAATAGTATGTTTGTAGAATATTTTTACTATACAAAAGAAAGCCGCCTCAATGAGGCGGCTTTCTTGTATTGAAATCATCAATTGAATCCTCATTTTGTCAAAAGTCATTATAGTCGTTTACCAAATGCACTAATCCCAAAACGCTCATCCTTACTCTTGTCAGCATCTTCAGGCACACCGGGCTGGGGATATTTAATTTCGTCGCCGGTAGGCGTAACCATACCGGTACTGTTTATCCCGTTTCATAATTACAATATTGCCACTGTTCTGGTTAGGCTGCCAACAGCCAGTTACCGGTGGGGTCAATCGTAAAGTTACGGGGTGTTTTACCCAGGGTGAGATTGATAGCCTTTAGCAGTAAGCTGCCCGGTTTTTTTATTGATGGCGAAATACGGCGATATGTATTTTCATCACCCCGGTTGCTGGTATATAAAAAATTACCATCCGGTGATACATGAATATCTGCGCTGCCGATAGCACCGGTGTATCCTGCCGGGTGTGCTGCTATTTCCTGTTAGCCGCTCTTACCGTGCCCGCTTTTGTATTGATAAACCACCACTGTTCCGCTCATTTCCTCCATCAGGTAAGCGAATTGATTGTTCGGATGCAAACGTAATATGCCGTGGCCACGTGGCCGGGGATGGCTGGCAGCAAAAGGCTGGGCTGCCGGTTGTAACGGCTGAGCGGCATTGGGATTAAATTTGTACATCATCACTTTATCTATGCCCAGGTCGGGTACCAGCAAATATTTTTCATCCGGCGTAAATACCGTACAATGTACGTGTGCATGTTCCTGCCGGGCTTTTATCTACATGCTGGTGCCGGTATGCTGTATGTGCTGGCTGGCTTTCTGCAGGCTGCCATCCGCATTTACCGGGATAGGCACTGACAGGCTACCACCGGTGTAATTACCTACCGTTACGTATTTACCATCGGTTTTAGTAACGGCTACATAGCAGGGATTGTCGCCGCCACTACTGATATTTGTTCATAAAATGCTTAGTTCTACCGCTGGTTTTATCAAAGGAAAAAGCACTTACACTACCCGTATCCTTCATAGCCGATTCGGTTAACGGCATATATATGTTTGCCATCCGGTGCTATGGTTAAATAAGAGGGGTTTACAATTCCTGTCGGTACATAACTTACCGGTGTTGCTTTACCGGTGGCTGCATCAAAGCGATAGACATAAATGCCTTTACTGCCATTAGTGGTGTACGTACCAATAAATAAGAAAACAGGATTGTGCATGGCGCAATACCGGAAAGCAATAAGAATAAAGCGGCAAAAAGCAATCGCATAATGCTGATAAATTTCAAGAGCAATATAGCCAGGAAATCAGTACCGGATACATAGATCATCTCAGGTAATCTTTCGACGGATGAATCGAGCCTTCGGAAACATCATTGCAGACCTATCACTGCATATTGCAAGACAACGTTTTCATACAAGCATTTGCTTACTGAGATAAATGCGAAACCTGTGATTTTACCATAGCAGATAAGTTATGTATTTGTACCTGTCTATCACCTGAACTAATCTGCATTTGTTAACCGTTTATCTTTCATTGCTTTTATGCACGTATAACTACACTCATTATCGGTCAGGGGTTGTGTGGCTCCTGGCTGAGCTATTATTTAGAAAAAGCAGGCATTTCATGTCTGGTGATGGATGACGCTCAACCGCAATCTGCCATCCCGAATTGCCAGTGGTATTATCAACCCGGTGACGGGCCGGCGGCTGGTACGCACCTGGCTGATTGAGGAAGATAATGCCGTTTGCCGTTGAGGCATACCGGCAGATAGAGAATTCATTAATACGCCCCTGCCCGGTACTATGGATTTTTTTTCGGCACCGGACGTATAGAGCTTAGCCTTCAGAAAAACGGGTAGCAGAGGAAGCTGACTATCTCCGGTTAGTGCCGGACACTTCGGAATGGCGCCATTTATTTCAACTTCCCATTTCGGCGCCGGTATGATAGCGCCCTGCTGGCTGGCAGATGTTTCCCTTTTTTTACAAATGCAAAGAAGCCATTTACGAAAGGGCAAAGATTTTGGGAAGAACAGTTTTGTGAAGATGATTTGATTATATCAGCGGACGGTATTCAATACAAACATCTGCAGGCTGACAGAATCATCTACTGCAACGGCTCACATGCAGAACAATCAAAATATTTCAGCCGCCTGCCGTTTGCTCCGAATAAAGGCGAAGCATTGATTGTTGATATGCCCGGCTTATTACCGGACTTTGTGTTTAAAAAAGGGATTAAGCCTGGTGCCCTGGCAGCGTGGCCAGTGGTGGGTAGGTAGCAGTTACCAGTGGACATTTGACAATGACCAACCAACCGATTCATTCCGGAAAACCGCCGAAAGCTGGCTACGAAATTTTTGCAAATTGCCTTTTACTGTGCTTGAGCATGTTGCCGCGGTAAGGCCTGCTACCGTGGAGCGCCGTCCTTTTGTTGGTTTTCATCCCTTATTTCCAAACGTTGGTATTTTGAACGGAATGGGAACAAAGGGAGTATCGCTGGCACCCTATTTTGCAAAGCAACTGGCAGAAAATATAACTATTCAAAAACCATTACTGGCTGAAGCTGATGTAAAACGCTTTAAACGGGTGCTGATAAAAAGCCAGCCCCCACCTAACCTCCCCCAACGGGGGGAGGAAACTCGGAGGATCGAATAGAAGATCTGCAGGAGACGAGTGAACAAATTTTAAAGGACCACGGTTCTATAGTCCCCCGTTGGGGGATTTAGGGGGCTTTATAATACTGATCTACCGGCACTTTAAAAATACGGCCCCGCTGAAAATCAATAAAAGCTTTGTTTTCCTCTGCATGAACGGTGACCCAGTTTTGATAGGCTGAAGTACTGGCTACACTCCCAAACAACCATTGGTTATACGCTTCAAACAAACCCTGCTGTAACAACTGGCGATGATATTCAAACAAACGAAAAGGCGGATGGGTAGCGCCGGTGGAAAACCAATCCAGCACAAACAAGGTTCTGATAGCCGTCAGTGTTTCCACAGAAATGCCCAAAGCACCTTCTTTACCCTGCTTGCTTAATGTAGCTGCAACCTGTTGCTCAAAAGCAGCATTACCCAATGCCCGGCCCGAAATGAACCATTGTTTATATACATCAAAAAGAACATTTTTGATCTCTACCGTTCGGGCACTGTAGCTTTCGAGGTTGGTAAATAACTCGCCGTACAAGAGGCACCAGATATAGTTACCTGTTGTACCGTAATACCGGCAGGCATAATAGTAATTACCGCTGTAATTAGGGTCGGCCTGTATGCCCGCTTCCCAGGTTTTTATACTTAGGTCGCTGGTATGGTCTTTCTCATACAGCACCTGGCCGTATTCGCTGAATAATGCACCACTGGCCGGAAATTTTTTAAGCCCTTTCTTGTATAGACGCTCACTTTCTTTAAAGTTCTGCATGCTTTTGTATAACGTACCCGCTATCTGGTAGGTTTGTTCATCAGCATCCTCTTTATCAGCCACTTTTTTTATTTCCGCAACCGCTTTCTCGTAGCTGCCCTGCAGGTAATAGGTGAATGAAAGTTCTTTAATAATATCTGTATTATCCGGCGACTGCTGCAAGGCTTTGGTGAGCACTAAAATGGCATTGTCGTAATCCGCCTGGCGCTGAAAAGAACGGGCAGTAGCAATGAGTTGTGCCACATCCTGCGGCTGTGCCTGCAAAATGACACTACTGATTAAAAAAAGGTAAAAAGCAAATACTTCATCGGGCAAAATTAACCGGCATTATAAATCGTATGTGTTAAAAGCCCATCCCGCAATTTCGGCTCGAACCAGGTGCTTTTGGGTGGCATCACCTCACCACTGTCAGCAATGTCGAAAAGCTGCCCGATGCTTACCGGGTAAAGGCTAAAAGCCACCTGCATTTCGCCGCTATCCACCCGTTGCTGCAAGCCCTCTATACCTCTGATCCCGCCTACAAAATCAACCCGTGTATCAGTTCGTGGATCCATAATATGCAGGATTTTATCGAGCACATGTGTTTGCAAAATACTTACATCCAATACTTCAATGGGATTATCGGAATAAGTATGCGGTTTAGCAGTAAGTATATACCATTGCCCGGCTGTATATAAGCCAAACTGATGAATTTGCTGTGGCTTCCAGCCACTGCCGGGTGACTTTTCTATTTCGAAATCCGTTTGTAACTTTTTTAAAAATTCGTCTGCTGTTAATCCGTTCAGGTCTTTTACTACCCGGTTATAATCCATAATGCGCAACTGCCCGGCAGGAAACAAGGTTGTTAAGAAGTAGCCGGTTACATAGTCGCCTTCTTCCGGCAGGCTCTGGCGTACTTTTGCCGCACTGGCTGCCCGGTGGTGCCCGTCAGCAATGTAAGTGGCAGGCACTTCCGTTCCAAAAAGCCCGGTGATACCGGCAATAGTATCCGTATCGTTAATTGCCCAAATGCTATGTTCAATGCCATCTTCCGCTGTAAAGCAATATACCGGTGAACGATGAGCCTTCCAATCTTCTATTAATTGGGTTAATTCCGGCACGTCCCGGTAAGCCAAAAAAACATTGCCGGTTTGGGCGCCGGTAGCCAGGATATGCTGTATGCGGTCCTGTTCTTTTTCGGGGCGGGTGTGCTCATGCTTCCTGATGATGTTTTTTTCATAATCTTCGATAGATGAAAGTGCTACTAAAC
The DNA here is from genome assembly GCA_965246935.1 of Chitinophagaceae bacterium. Lineage (GTDB taxonomy): Bacteria > Bacteroidota > Bacteroidia > Chitinophagales > Chitinophagaceae > JAZKFT01. Next base: position 6,706 of record CBDFGC010000001.1, read on the forward strand.
CGGTTTGCAAATGTTCGCCCATCAAGAGCTGATAAATATAATAGCACTCTTTATTTTCTTTAAACAGCACATCCCGGCTAATATATGCTTTCAGGTTTTCCTTTGCTTTATTATACACTTCAGGTGCATGTACATCTATAGTATCCGGCAGGTCGATTTCGCTACGGGTGATATGCAAAAATGTGTAAGGATTTCCTTCGGCCTCTTTTTTTGCTTCGCTGCGGTTCATAACATCATAAGGCCGGGAAGCACATTTTTGGGCGAACTGAGGTTGCGGACGGAGTGCTTTAAAGGGTATAATATCAGCCATTTGGATGTTTTAGTAATGGCCTGCAATATAAACTGTAAATAAGCAACAGGCAAGAAGCAAATATGCAATTTGCAAGAAGCAATAGGCAAGAAAACAGCAACCATCGATTTGATGGAGCAAGGAAGGGCAGCAGTAAATAGGTCAGCGGAATTAGGCAGAGATTGATAACAGAACTGATAGCCATTTGCCTGTTGCTTATTGCTTATTACCCTTCGTTCCTATTTTTTCAATCAGTAGTTTTCTAACTTCATGGGTATCGGCATCGCCGGTGCAGCAATCTTTTGGGATCAGGAAAAAAGAACGTTCATTAATGTAAAGATGAAAAAAGTAAGGGCTTTCAATAAAATAACTAAATTTATCATACGTCCAAACAGCATCGCCCCGGCTGGTGCTTAGGTTAATGCTTTGCGGATAAAAAGTCATATCAATTTTTTCTTTGAAAGTGCTGCTTTTGCCATATATAAAACGGGGCAGCAAAAACCAAAAAGTAAGCATCAGTATAAACCAAAGAAAGGATCCGATCATAAATGCAAACGGACCAATTCTTTTAAAATAAAAAAAGGCAGCGCTGGTTACGGCAAATACATTTACCAGTATCAACAGCACTTTTATTTCGGGCCGGCTAATAAAGTGGTAACGCAATGCCTGTATCACTTTCGGCTTATTGTAAGTAATCTCAATGATCATATGGTTAAAACCGTTTAAAGTCCAAAGTTTAAAGTTCACAATTTCGGTTATTGCTGACTATTCGAACCTATATCATATTATAAATTTCATCAACTCAAAAAAGCAGACATCCCGTTAAAACGAGCATTTTTTAGCTGGAACATTTAAACATCCAATGAGTATAGAAGTTGTATAGAGCTAAGGCTTATTCTAAGATTTTTCAGAAAACCGAAAGTCTGTTTTAAAGATTAACATGTATCGATCATTCACGAATGACGAATGATGTTTCACGATATTCACTTCTCACCATTTGCTATTTTCAGCTCTGTTGCCGCTACACTCCATTCATTTAATTTATCACCTTTCGGCCCTATGAATTCCACTGTTAGTGTGCGGTTTTTAGCCGGCCCGCTAACGGTCACTTTTGAAAAATTCTGCATATTTTCTACGCCCATTACACGATAAGGATTATCTTTTTCAGGTCCGCTAAAAAAATTGCTTCCGCTGGTAAGTGGGGATGCGGTAACATCGTATAGTGGATACATCCCTTTATCCTGAATCTTGATTACTTCGCTGTGGTGGCGATCACCATCTAAAAAAACAACGCCTTCGATTTTATTATCCCTGATGAAGTTCAGGAGTTCGTGCAGTTCTACAGGATAATGTTGGGCGCAATCGTACGGGCTAACAGGGTTAAGTACCTGACTACCAGTAGCTATAATGCGAAAGCTGATACTCTTATTAACCATGCTGTTGAGTAATCCATTTTTTAGCCAATCCATCTGGGCTTTACCCCACATATGCTTATCAGGATTTGGTTGTCCCTTGATACTGTCATCCATATCGTCTGCACTTCGCCACCAGCGGTCGTCCAGCATAAAGATATCGAGATCGTTTTTGGTAATTTTAGTATACGTGCCTTCGCCGTTTTCGCCATAGCCGGGATTAGTCCAGTAATCGATAAAAACATGCCGGCTTGTTTGTTTCAACGGGTAACTCTTATCGGCATCGTTCCATCCAAAGTCGTGGTCGTCCCAGATGGCGTAATGCGGCATGGCCTTCCAAAAATTTTGCATAATGGGTAAACTCCGGGTAAGGCTCGCCCGGTAGTACAAGCCCCAGTCGCTGTAATAGTCTACCTCACGGGTATACCAGTTATCGCCCAGCCAAAGCATAAACGAAGCCGGCGTTCTGGCCATTACCTGGAAAATAGCGCTGTCATTACCGTATGGTTTGCCGGGCCTGTCATACACCGACTGGTTAAAATAGGCACAACTTCCGGTTAAAAAAGTGAATGCAGGCGGGTCTTTCCGCCATTGCCAAAGTTCATCCGTGGTAAAACTACCGGTCATCTTTTGTGCTTTAACATTAGGTTTTACAACCGTTGCTATTTCATAATCATACGTTGTATTCGGTTCCAGGCCTGTAAAAACATAGGTTTTGGTAAATACATAAGGGTCAGTAGTTGGTTTTTGAACAGGAACAGCGGTGATCGCTTTTTGGTTACCCCTGTTTTTTATGTGGCATACTGCGGTAGCGGCATCTGTATTTTTTTCAAATTCAACCCATAATGTTGCCGTTCTAAAATCAATATGGCCCAACATAGGGCCACTTTTAATTTGGGCAGAAACGAAAAAGAAGGAGCAGCAAAAAAGAAATAAGAAAAGAAAACGCATAAAATTGGGATTGATGCTTCGGCAAAACAATTTATCGTTACAAAAGTGGATGCAATTTAGGGGCAATGATTATGCATAGGCGAATATGCAGACGTGCATTGTGAAATAAAAATTTCAAAATATTCACAGTTATAACATTTCCAGTGATTTTCATGATAACGTTGCCTTTCATTTTCATTTACTTTGTGCCGTACCTGTTAACCGCTAAAATCTGCTTATGAAGAAAATCTTACTTATTTTATGTGTACTGGTTATTAATCAGTATAGCTTTAGCCAAATATCAATTACAGCAACCGCCGGCACTACCGGCCCAACTTCGTACACTACGTTACAAACTGCTTTTGATGCGGTAAATGCCGGAACGCATAAAGGATATATAGCCATTACGGTGAATGGAAATACGACAGAAACGAATACATCCACACTGAATGCCAGTGGTAGCGGGGCAGCATCTTATACAACTTTATTAATTAAACCCGGCTCCTCCGCTGTAGCAATAAGTGGCAATATTGCCGGGCCGCTGATTGATTTGAATGGTGCCGACAGCGTTACCATCAACGGATTAAACAATGGTGGTGCTTCGTTGTCGTTATCCAATACCAGCGTCACTGCCGCTGCCTGCACCATTCGATTAATCAATGATGCAACCGGAAACACAATCCAAAATGTAATGGTAACAGGGGCTAGCAATTCCCCTACAACGGGTACCATTTTCTTTAGTACCGGAACAACTACCGGCAACGATAACAACCTGCTTGCTAACTGTACGATTTCTGATGCTGCGGGCAGCTTTCCGGTGAATGCCATTTACAGTTCCGGTAACAATTTGGTTAACCAGGAAAACAGTAATAACACGATTTCCAATAACAATATTTCTAATTTCTTTGCAGCGGATCAAAATTCTACGGGTGTATTATTAGTGGGAGGAAATACCGACTGGACCATTTCCGGTAACCGCTTTTTTCAAACGGCTGCCCGCACCTTTACAACCAATCTGCTGGCACACAGAGCGCTACAGATTGCAGCCGGGCAGAATTATACGATTACGGCAAACACCATTGGTTTTGCTACTGCCGACGGTACCGGAACTTACACTTTAGGGGGTGCTGTCACTACCCGTTTTTTAGCCATCGACCTGGCCGTAGGATCCAATATAGCCAGTACTGTTCAAAATAATATTATTACCAATATATCATTCCAGACCAGCGCCAATTTTAGTTCAGCATCCGGTATCTGGTGTGGTATCAATATCAGCGGAGGGTTTGTAAATGTTGTATCAAACAGAATCGGGGCTTTGTCAGGCAACGGTGCCATTACCGTAAATCCAACAGTTGGCGGAACACTTACCGTAGGCATTACTTCTTCCAGCACTTTTGCAGTTACTATTTCCAACAACCGCATCGCTGCTATTGATGTGATGCCCTCCGGGGTTTTGTCCGGCAATTTATTAGGCATTCAGACACAAGGTTCCGGCGGGCCAATCAACATTTCCGGTAACACGGTTGGAAACAATACGGAAAACAGTATGCGGGTGGGTATTTTGGGCACTACTACCGGCAATGGTATTATCCGTGGTATTTTAAACAGTAATACCGGAAACATAAATATTTCTGGAAATATTATTCAAAACCTTACGCATAACAGTAATAATGCACTTGCTTTATTTCGGGCTATTGAGTGCCAGCAGGGAAATGCGTTGATAGAATTTAATACCATCAAAAATATTATGGCTAATGGTGCATCCCTAACGTCGTTAACCCCGGAAGGAGCCGGTATTTTAGCAACTACGGGTGGTTTACTCACAGTCAATCAAAATACAATCTCAAATTTGAATGTGACCAATACAACTACGGCCACCGGTACTACCGTAACAGGGATTTATGTGGCCAGCGCTGTAAGTGGCGCCATCGTAACGCAGAATAAACTATACGGTTTCACCAATGCAGGCACCAGCACCAGCACTACGTTACCGGGCATTATAGCCGGCGTGTATTGCAGGGACGCTCCAGCGGCTACCCCGAACATTCTGATTGCAAATAATATGATTTCATTCGGTAATGCGCAGACTTCCAACACGGCCATTATTGGTGTATGGAATGCAGCGGCTTCTGCCAACGGACTTACTACCAAACTGTATTATAACAGTATCAATATTGAAGGCGCCGTTGCAACAGGCGCCCAGCCATCCTTCTGTTATTACCGCGGCGATTTTTCGTCCACAGCATTCACGACACCTAATGTGGATATTAAAAATAATATTTTCAATAACAGTCGCACCGGTGGAACCGGTAAGCATTATGCCATCGCCAATAGTTATGGAGCAGCAACCAGCAATGCCGGCGGCTGGGGCGTTAACGCCTCTAATTACAATGTATTAAATGCAAATGCCGCTGCTGTTGGGTATTGGAGCGGAGACCGGACTTTTGCAGGCTGGCAGGCAGCTTCGGGTGGCGATGCCAACAGCCTGTCCGGGCTTAATTTAATTTTCGCAAACCCGGCGTCCGGCGATTTACACCTTACCAATACGGTAGACATTGTGGTAGATGGTAAGGCCACACCATTGATTGCTGTTACGAATGATTTTGATGATGAAACCCGAAATGCTGCCACGCCGGATATTGGCGCCGATGAATTTAATGCCAGTGCTTTACCCATTACCATTGTATATTTTACAGGCAATAAACAAGGAAGTATGAACGTGCTTAACTGGAAAGCAAACAGCAATTCCCTTGTAGTAACTTTTGATCTGGAACACAGCAATGATGGCAGAAAATTCAGTAGTATGGAGAAAACAACTGCTACACAGGCCCGCTGCCTATTGCCCTTTACTGTAACCGATAAAACACCAATAGCTGGTATAAATTACTACCGGTTGAAAATGACAGAAGCGGATGGTACGGGTTCTTACTCCAATGTTATTGCTATACTAAACAAAGAAACAGGTTTTGAAGCCCTGAGCTTAGCGTCACCTATTGTCAATAAAACCTTTTCATTGCAAGTGTTTGCATCCCGGAATACCCTTTTAAGGCTACTAATAACCGACCTGACAGGCAGAACAGTTTATCAACAAACAGCCACGGCAATACCCGGTTTAGGTAGCATTACCATTGACGCAGGCAATCTTATCAACGGAATATTCCAGCTTACTTGCCTTCCTGAAAACGGAGAAGCCAAAACTTTTCGTTTTGTGAAACAGTAATGAGTTGATACCGGATCCTCGAACGGCAATCCCGTTCTCCATTCCGGTTTCTGCATCCCAAAAAAATGCTGCACTTTTGCCCGAACCCGTACATTCGTACACACATGAAGGATCAACTCTATCAAGTATTCAAAGAACGGAAGAAGGCACACCGCAAAAGCTTTGCTGTGCTCATCGACCCGGATAAAGTTGACGCTGCTAAAACAGACGAGCTGGTGCAATTAGGGCTTGATGCCGGGGTTGATTACTTTTTTGTAGGAGGCAGCCTCGTCATTAGCAATCATCTGGATGATTGCGTGCAGCAGATTAAAGCCAGTTGCGCCATCCCGGTTATCCTTTTTCCCGGTAGCCCCGGCCAGATAAGCCGGTATGCCGATGCTTTATTATATTTAAGCCTTATTAGCGGCCGCAACCCCGAACTGTTGATTGGCCAGCACGTAATTAGTGCGCCGTTTGTAAAAGGAAGCGGACTGGAAATAATGCCTACCGGGTACATGGTGATAGATGGTGGTGCACCAACCACCGTTTCTTACATTTCCAATGCCAGCCCTATACCTGCCGACAAAAATGAGATAGCTATGTGTACTGCCATGGCCGGTGAAATGCTGGGTATGAAACTGATTTATATGGATGCTGGTAGCGGCGCCCGACGTCCTATTGCCGAAGCCATGATACAAAAAGTGGCTGCAACAATTGAAGCTCCGCTAATTATAGGCGGCGGTATTACCGAACCCGAAAAAGCCTACCGCAACTGCAAAGCCGGCGCCGACATTATTGTTGTAGGTAATGCCATCGAAAAAGACGCTTCCCTGATTAAAGAAATGGCAAATGCAGTACATAGCACTACGGTATTTTCAGTGTAAAGCCTCCCCTCTCTTTCTCCCCTTCAACGGAGGGGAGATGCCCTTGTGCAACTTTGCTAAGTTTACGCAATCAATATCTTTATATAATTCAAACCTGATTAAGTATTTTAAGTTTAGCTGCCGTATCCTGGATACGGCATTGCAGATCAAACCGAATACGTAAGCACTTCTTGTCAATACATGGAGTTTGCAATTGAAGGGGCTTGTTAATATTTGCCGAACCTAAAAATTTTATCGGCACATAATTAGATTAATAGTTTTCTTTGTATCGCTGATGTATGTCAGCCAATCTCAAGTAAGAAATTAAAATGAAAAAAACCTTCATCATATCAGTTGTTTCAAAACTGATGATACAAGCCTCCCGCAGGTTTGGGTTTTTTATTCCTGCTCTTGCCGGAAGTTTTTGTTACCGCCCTTTCCCTGTGGTGGTACGACGTTAATAGCTATCCGCCATCCGTTTTTGGATCACTGCCGCCTGAATGTTTTATACGACATTTCATTTAAGCAGTTAATAACCGCATCTACCTAACCATATCCATATTACCCTTTTATCTCTTTTGAAATGTTACCTGGTTTTCAAATTATACTGGCCGATGCTTCTCATACAAGTTTTGCCGGTATTATCTGTAACGAATACGAATCATCAGCCAAAGCCCGTGGTACTGGTATTGCCAAGCGGAACCCGGAATATGTGGTGGAAAAAATGTTGGAGGGCAAGGCAGTCATTGCTTTTACCAGTGATGGTATCTGGGCAGGCTTTTGCTACACTGAAACCTGGGGCCATGGACAATATGTAGCTAATAGCGGTTTGATTGTAGCACCGGAATTTCGCAAGGCAGGGTTAGCCAAAGCAATCAAGCAAAAAATTTTTGAATTAAGCCGTCAGAAATATCCCGAAGCGAAAATTTTTGGACTAACGACCGGGTTGGCTGTGATGAAAATTAACAGTGACCTCGGCTATGAACCCGTAACCTATTCCGAACTTACACAGGACGAAAACTTTTGGGCCGGCTGTAAAAGCTGTGTCAATTATGACATATTGATGAGCAAGGAACGCAAAAATTGCCTCTGCACGGCTATGCTGTACGATCCTGAGGAACACAAGGATGCTCCGGTGGTAAAAGCCACAGCCACTATCCTGGACAATGAACAAAAAGATGATTCCCATTCGCAAAAGCAACGCAGCTTATTACAGGCGTTTTTTAAACCAAATGCTAACCAGGCAATGAAAAAACCTAAGAAAAAATCATTGCTGCTGCAGTTCCTTCATTTATAAGCCTCTTGTTCACTTGTTTACGTGTTCATAGGTTCAGCCGTTCTGCGGGTTAATTGTAACAATGAGGTCCAGGTCTGACGCAACTTTAGCTTGCTACGTTTTACTAAAACTTAATTTTGTTAGACTCTTACCAGATTTTTTACCCTTCAAAATATCCAACGGGGGAACAAGTGAACTTGTAAACCTGTGAACTTACAAACAGATGAAAAAAGTGGTGCTGGCTTATAGCGGCGGATTAGATACGACGTATTGTGCCATCTATCTAAACCGCATCAAAGGCATGGAAGTTCATGCGGTTACGATTAATACAGGAGGCTTTACTCCTGAAGAAACAGATGCTATTGGCGAAAGAGCAAAAACCTTAGGTGTCGCTTCTTTTCGGGTAATAGATGTAACCAAAGAATATTACGACACCTGCATTAAATACCTGGTATTCGGGAATGTATTGAAGAATGCTACTTACCCGCTAAGCGTAAGTGCCGAACGGATGGTACAGGCCATTGCCGTGGCACGTTATGTAAAGGAAGTGGGTGCCGATGCTGTAGCACATGGCAGTACCGGCGCCGGCAACGACCAGGTTCGTTTTGATATGGTTTTTGCGGGTGAACTTCCAGGTGTGGAAATCATTACGCCCATCCGGGATATGCAATTAAGCCGGGAAGCTGAAATAGATTTTTTGAAAGAACAGGGCGTGGAAATGAACTTTGAAAAAGCCCAGTACAGTATTAATAAAGGTTTGTGGGGAACCAGCGTAGGTGGTAAGGAAACGTTGAACAGCAAAGACTATCTGCCCGAATCTGCCTGGCCTACACAAGTAAGTAAATCAGATACGGAAAATATCATCCTGCAATTTTTAAAAGGTGAGCTGGTAGCGGTAAATGATCATTTTTTTGGGCACCCGGTGGAAGCCATTCAGTATTTGCAAAATAGGACGCAACCATTTGGTATAGGCCGGGATGTGCATGTAGGCGATACCATCATTGGCATTAAAGGTCGGGTAGGTTTTGAAGCAGCAGCACCTATCATCATTATCAAAGCCCATCACTTGCTGGAAAAGCATACGCTTACCAAGTGGCAACTGTACTGGAAGGAACAGCTCAGTACCTGGTATGGCAACTGGTTACACGAAGGTCAGATGCTGGACCCGACCATGCGGAACATCGAAAAATTTCTGGAGGATACGCAGTTAACTGTTAGCGGTAAAGTATTTGTAACGCTGCACCCGTATCGCTTTACCGTTACCGGTATTGAAAGCGACCACGACCTGATGAGTAGTAAATTCGGCAGCTATGGCGAAATGAACAAAGGCTACACTGGCGATGATGTAAAAGGTTTTGCCAAAATATTCGGTAACCAGGTTTCTATTTTTAATAAAGTGAACAAGCCCGACCTGCAACAACTTAAAAAGGAGTTAGAAAATGATTAGGGCTGGCATTGTAGGCGGGGCAGGGTATACCGGCGGCGAACTGATCCGGCTGTTAGTGAATCATCCGGACACAGCAATCACTTTTGTACAAAGCAATAGCCAGGCCGGTAAAGCAGTAACCACTGTACATACCGATCTTGCCGGCGATATTGACTTATCATTTTCATCTGAGATCAATGATTCGGCAGATGTACTTTTTTTATGTGTAGGCCATGGTGATGCACGTAAGTTTCTGGAAAAAAACCCGGTTGCCCCACACGTTAAAATTATCGACCTGTCGCAGGATTTCCGGTTGACAGCAAGTTGCACTTTTGGGGAACGGCATTTTGTGTATGGCTTACCGGAACTGAATAAAGAAAGTATCAAAACAGCAGTAAACATTGCGAACCCCGGCTGTTTTGCGACTGCTATTCAATTAGGTTTATTGCCATTAGCAAAAGCCGGTCAATTACAAAACGAGGTTCATACCACCGGTATTACTGGTAGTACCGGCGCCGGGCAGGGCCTCTCTCCTACCTCACACTTTAGCTGGCGGGCTAATAATATACAGGCTTATAAAACCCTTACCCATCAACATCTTGGTGAAATCAATCAGTCATTGGATCAATTGCAAAATAATTTTTCTACTTCCCCCTTCTCCACCCGTGGGGAGGGCCTGTCCCGTTCCGCCACAGCGGACGGGAGGGCGGCGGTGAGGATAAGGTTTATTCCCTGGCGTGGCGATTTTACCCGTGGCATTTTTGTAAGCTCCTGTGTCAGAACCAACTTATCATTGGCTGAAGCCACAACATTGTATAAAGATTTTTATACAGGTCATCCTTTCACAATAGTAAGCGATGGCCTTATTGATATGAAGCAGGTGGTAAATACCAATAAATGCCTGTTGCAACTGGAAAAAGTGGAGGATGATTTAGTAATTCACACTACAATAGATAACCTGCTGAAAGGTGCCAGCGGGCAGGCAGTGCAGAATATGAATCTCATGTTTGGATTGGATGAAACGATTGGCTTAAAGCTAAAGAGCATTGGGTTTTAGCAACTTTTATAAAATAGGTTCTTTGATATATTTGAGGGATGCAATACCCGAAGTATGAGACTGTTACCATTTCGCCGGATGCAAAAAACTATACGTTTGTCAGCAGCGGTCCAAAAGGGGATTTTATTATTGGTGTAGAGTTTACATGCATTCAACCTCCGGACTTCTTTAATCTTGGTTTTGGTGTACTTAATGAATGGGGTGAAACAGACGATATTATCATTCTTGATAACAGCGACAGAAACAAAATTTTAGCAACAGTTGCTGGCTTTGTTAAAATGTTCTTTGAATCATATTCAAATGCTTTAGTGCTATTTTCCGGAAGCACTTTAGCCCGAACCCGTCTTTATCGTAGAGCTATCAGTTTAAATTATGATGAACTTCAAAAAGATTTTAATATTTTTGGTGTTATCAGTTATGATAGCGGTGAATATGAAATTTTCAACGCCTCGAAAGATTATGAAGCTTTTTTAGTTGTAAAACACATTTAATTTTGAGTTATGAAACTACCACTTGAAGGAGAATATTACACTTCACCAAGTACCGGAATGAAGTTTAGGATTGACAAAGAACTGGGTGAAAAAATGAAAAAGCCTTTATTTCCGGAACAAATAGCAAAAGCCAAAAAGTTTTTAGAGAAGGCAGATTTAAGTTTAGTGGAAAAGTATCGTAAAAAGAAATAGATTAAAAAAGTTGTATCCTTAAAATATTGTTGCTCATTTCAAGTATAGCTGCCGCCTACACAGGCGGTTTTTTATTATCAAGTTTAAAGAGGTTGAAATTGCTACTGAGTAGATACCTCTTCCTGCTGAAAGGTGCAAGTGGTCAGGCAGAACAGAATATAAACTTAATGTTTAGTATAGAAGAACCAATTGGCTGAAGTTAAAGAGCATTGGTTTTTAAATACATTTAAAAATTGTTGGAAAATTACAACAAAGAAATTTTGAAGCCTGATAGCAGCCAAGTTCTTTGATAGTTTTGAGGGATGAACTATCCAAAATACGATCTCATTAATACGCCGGAAAACACCCGGTTCTATTTTATAAGTATCGGCTCCAAAGAAGATATTGAACTTTCCGTATTGTTCACACTGGTAAATGACGGATTCTACAACCTTGCTTTCGGTCGGATAACAGCTGAAAACGAGATAGATGATTTAATAGTTGTAAATAATGGTGATAGGGACAAAATACTGGCAACAGTAGCAGAAGCAGCTTTCACTTTTTTCAATACATACCCGGATGCCATTGTATATTTTTCCGGCAGTACTGAATCCAGAACAAGATTATACAAACGTGCTATTTCGCTTAATCTCAACGAGCTTGAACAAACGTTCACAATTTATGGTATTACACAAGCTGCTGAATTTACTCCGGAGGTATTTGTTAACAATAAAAACTATAATGGTTTTCTGGTAACGAAAAAGATTTAAATTTGAGGGATGGAACAAACAGTGAAAACAATACTTCGGCATACTCATAAGAATGATAAGAGTGACAGCACAGAATTGTCCGATAAACTGAATAAAATTGTTCCTCCTGTAAAAAAGATCGAAAAAGCAAAAGAGTTCCTACGCAACGTGGACCCGGAACACTTTAAAGAACTAACCGGTAAAGACGTGTTCAAAAAATAACCCCCTCAAAATATTATTGCTCATTATACAGCAACCACCTGCACAGGTGGTTTTTTATTGCCTTTTTATAAACCTTGTGAACTTGCAGACATGAAACTTTTCGATGTTTATCCACTCAACAACATCGCCATTACCCGTGCAGCGGGCAGCTATGTGTGGGATAAGGACAACCAGCAATACCTGGATATGTATGGCGGCCACGCTGTTATCAGCATTGGCCATACGCACCCGCACTGGGTAAAGCGACTGGAAGACCAGTTGCACCGGATTGCCTTTTACAGCAACTCGGTAATTCTTCCGATCCAACAGGAATTAGCGCAAAAGTTAGGCGAGGTAAGCGGACGAAATGATTACCGGCTTTTCCTTTGCAACAGTGGTGCCGAGGCCAATGAAAATGCGATTAAACTGGCCTCCTTTTACAATGGCCGGAAAAAAGTAATTGCCTTTTCCAAAGCCTTCCACGGGCGTACTTCACTGGCCGTAGCCGCTACCGACAACCGCAATATTGTAGCACCGGTAAACGAAACAGAAAATATTCATTTTCTACCATTTAATGATGAAGCGGCACTACAGAAATATGTTGATACACATGCGAATGAAATTTCATCTGTGATCATTGAAGGCATACAGGGCGTGGGCGGTATTTATGCGGCAACCGATTCTTTTTTACAACTCATCCGCAGGATTTGTACACAGCATAATACGCTGCTGATAGCCGACAGTGTGCAATGCGGCTATGGCCGTAGCGGTAAGTTTTATTCGCATGATTACAGTGGCATAGCTGCCGATATTTACACAATGGCGAAAGGCATGGGCAATGGTTTTCCGGTGGCAGGTATTAGCATTGCCCCGCACATACCCGCTAAACATGGCATGCTGGGTACCACATTTGGCGGCAACCCTTTGGCTTGTGCCGCTGCATTAGCCGTACTGGAAGTAATACAACAGGAAAATCTGATGCAGAACGCCACTGATGTGGGTAATTACCTGATGAATGAGTTACAAAAAATACCAGCCTTGCAAAACGTACGTGGCTGTGGATTGATGATTGGCTTTGATGTACCGGAACAATACAAAGATTTGAAAAAAAACCTGCTTTGGAACCACCATATTTTTACCGGTGAAGCGAAGCCAAACGTCATCCGGTTACTACCCTCACTGGCCGTTACGCGGAAAGAAGCCGACATTTTTTTGGAAGCCGTTCATGAAGAAGTAAAGTAAAGAATGATGAGAAATTTTGTATCTGTCAACGATGTTCCCGACATCAATGCATTAGTAAAAAAAGCGTTGAACTTTAAAGCAACCCCTTTTGCTGCGCAGCAAGCAGGAAAACAAAAAAGGATTGGTTTACTGTTTCTGAATCCTTCTCTGCGAACCCGGCTTAGTACGCAGGTAGCGGCACAAAACCTGGGTATGGATGCCATTGTGTTTAACGTAGATAAGGAAGGCTGGGCGCTGGAGTTTGAAGAAGAAGCCATTATGAGCGGCAACACCGTAGAGCACGTAAAAGATGCAGCTCCTGTATTAGGGAAATATTTTGACATATTAGCTTTGCGCACTTTCCCGTCCCTTAAGAATAAAGAAGATGATTATAGTGAATTGTATATCAACCAGTTTATTAAATATGCCGGCGTACCCATCGTCAGCTTGGAAAGTGCTACCCTTCATCCGCTACAATCATTAACGGATATTATCACAATTGTTGAAAATGAATCCATCAGGAATCAGTCATTAATGGACACTTGGGGAGTCGAAGGAAGTCGTGGCCCCAAAATCGTCCTTACATGGGCGCCCCATGTAAAGCCATTACCTCAGTGCGTAGCTAATAGTTTTGCCCAATGGATAAATGCCTGGGGCGGTGCGGAATTCGTAATTACTCATCCGGAAGATTATGAACTGGACGAACGCTACACAAACGGTGCTACCATTACACACAATCAGAATGAGGCATTGAAAAACGCAGATTATGTGTATGTAAAAAACTGGAGTACGTATCAGGATTACGGCAAAATTTACTGCAACGATCCCGGCTGGATGCTGACACAGGAAAAACTAAAAGGGACCAACAATGCTAAAGTAATGCACTGCCTGCCTGTAAGGCGCAATGTAGAACTGAGCGATGAAGTGCTGGATTCTCCAAACTCAATCGTTACCGTACAGGCATCAAACCGGGTATGGGCTGCACAGGCAGTGCTGAGTGAGATTCTTGAGCATTTATAGCATTCATTCCATTTCAACGTTTGTTGCCCCTAACCCCTAACGGGGAACTTGGTTGAACTTTGTTGATTAAATAGTAAAGCTTGTTAACTAATTTTGGTTGAAATGGCAAATTCGTTTTTAGAAAATTTTTCTTGATGCAAAGCAACATGCACTTTGGTGCTAGCCATTACTTATTTAAACGAGCAGAAGCATTAAGACTAAGCATGACTCCTGCTGAAAGTATTGTATGGAATTATCTCAGCGCTAATAGCTTAAACATAAAATTCCGGAGGCAGCATCCGATTGAAACTTTTATTGCTGATTTCTATTGTCATTCAATCAAATTAGCAATTGAAATAGATGGAGATATACATAGTGATGAAGATGTAAAAAAGTATGATGAGCAACGTGAAAACTACTTAATAGCCTTAGGCCTGACTATTTTAAGAATAAAGAATGAAGAAGTTTTTAAAAATTTCCCATCTGTAATTTCAACAATTCAGGCAAAAGTTACTGAGCTTACGCAGAACTCCCTTTTAGGGGTTGGGGGCAACCAATCTGCAATTGGAGCAGACGTCGAAAAAAAGCAACAACTCACCATCATCAAAATAGGCGGCAACATCATCGACGATGAGCAGAAGCTATCTCATTTTCTACAAACCTTTTCTGAAATTGAAGGAAAAAAAATATTGGTACACGGTGGCGGAAAATTAGCCACCCGCATAGCAGAAGCCATGGGCATACAACAGCAAATGGTGGAAGGCCGCCGCATCACAAATGCTGAAACATTGAAAATTGTAACGATGGTTTACGCAGGATATATTAATAAAAACATTGTTTCACAATTACAAGGCTACGGTTGTAATGCCATAGGCCTTAGCGGTGCTGATGGCAATGCTATACTGGCACACAAACGCACCGGAAGCAGCACGGATTATGGATTTGCCGGAGATGTAGATGCCATTAATACCGAACTATTGCAATTATTGTTAGATAAACATGTTACAATTGTGCTGGCGCCTGTTACGCACAACGGGCAAGGCCAGTTGCTCAATACCAATGCGGATACAATTGCGCAGGAAACAGCCAAAGCATTTAGTCATTTATATAAAGTGAATCTGGTATATGCTTTTGAAAAGCCCGGCGTACTGCTGGACGTGACGAATGATAACAGCACCATCCCTGTGTTAAGCCCGGACTATTACCAACAATTAAAAAGTGAACAAAAAATTTTTGCAGGTATGATTCCAAAGTTGGATAATGCTTTTGCAGCTTTGCAAAGTGGCGTGCATAAAGTAATCATCGGGCAGGCCGAGCAATTGCAAAAACTGTTGAAAGGAGAAACGGGTACAACCATTACAAATGAATAGCCTCATCCATGAATCATTGTATACCGATGCAATCCGGTTATTACAACAATTGATTGCCACGCCTTCCTTTAGCAGGCAGGAACAGGATACAGCCCGTCTTTTACAAAAGTTCTTGATAGAAAGAAATATTCCGGCAAAACGTTTTCTCAACAATATATGGGCCTGCAATCAATACTTCGATCCTGCCAAACCAACTATCCTGCTTAATTCGCATCATGATACGGTGCAACCGAACAAAGCTTATACGCTTGGCCCTTTTTCGCCAATAGAAGTGGAGGGCAGGTTATATGGCCTGGGAAGCAATGATGCCGGAGGTTGCCTGGTTTCGTTAATGGCTGCGTTCATCCATTTTTATCCACAGCAACAGCTTTCGCATAACCTGGTTTTTGCAGCAACGGCAGAAGAAGAAATCAGCGGCAGCAACGGCATCGAAGCACTATTGAAAGATGATGAATTTATAGCAAGTGTTCTTAATAGAATTACTGTTGCAATTGTTGGCGAACCAACGCTTATGCAATTGGCTATTGCCGAACGGGGCCTGATGGTACTGGATGCTACTGCCCAAGGCAAAGCAGGTCATGCTGCAAGAGAAGAAGGTGAAAATGCTGTTTACAAAGCTGTAGAAGATATCAATTGGCTCAATAGTTATCACTTCGAAAAGGTGAGCGAATGGCTGGGTCCGGTGAAGATGAATATAACAGTGATAAATACAGAAAATAAAGCACATAATGTGGTACCGGCGCAATGCACCTTTGTAGTGGATGTGCGGGTAAATGAATTATACACATTTGAAGAAGTATTGCAAACCATCCGCAAAAAAGTACAGAGTGAAATTATTCCGAGAAGCACCCGGCTTCGATCAACCTCCATTTCTATAAACCATCCGCTGGTACAGGCTGGTATCAGCATGGGCAAAAATTGCTATGGCTCGCCTACCACATCCGATAAAGCGCTGATGCCATTTCCGGCCCTTAAAATGGGTCCGGGCGATTCTGCCCGCAGCCATACGGCGGATGAATTTATTTATATAAACGAATTACATCAGGGCATTACTGATTATATCACTATTTTGGAAAAAGTAATGGGTGAAGCAGCAAACCGGCAAGGATAAAGTTGAAAAAGAATAAGGGCGTAAAAAACATGTGTAGCAAGCAAACTGTAAACAATTATCAGGATTCGGAACTTTATCCGCCGCGGCGGATGAACTTAAACTTTAAACCTGTTCCCATGAAACTTTGGCAGAAAGATGCAACCGCAACCTCCGCATTGGTAGAGCAATTCACCGTAGGCAGGGATAAGGAATTTGATGTGTTGCTGGCTCCTTATGATGTGCAGGGCAGTATGGCACATGTGCAAATGCTAAGCGAAGCCGGTCTGCTGTCTTCCGAAGAAAACACCCTTGTTCAACAGGCACTACAGCAAATTTTTACAGAAGTAAATCAACCTGGCTTTGCATTGCCTGCTGAGGTGGAAGATATTCATTCGTATGTGGAATGGTTGCTAACTGAACGCATTGGCGAAGCAGGAAAAAAAATACATACTGGCCGTAGCCGCAACGACCAGGTGGCGGTTGACATTAAGTTATACCTCAAAGCTCAGATTGAAGTGGTGGTCACGAAAACAAAGCAGCTATTTGATGTATTAATTCAACAAAGTAATCAATATAAGAATGTATTATTACCCGGTTACACACATCTGCAGATAGCCATGCCTTCCTCCTTTGGCTTATGGCTGGGCGCCTACGCGGAAAGCCTGGTAGACGATTTAGGAATGTTGGCGGCAGCCTATTCCATTACAAATAAAAATCCACTGGGCAGCGGGGCCGGGTATGGTTCTTCCTTTCCGTTGAATCGTAAACGAACAACCGGATTGTTGCATTTCTCTGATTTGAATTACAATTCCGTATATGCACAAATGAGCCGGGGAAAAACGGAAAAAGCCGTTGCTACAGGCATCAGTTATATAGCTGCTACACTTAGCAAATTAGCCTACGATTGTTGCCTCTATCTAAATCAGAATTTCGGTTTCATCAGTTTTCCGGCAGAACTAACGACCGGCAGCAGTATTATGCCACATAAAAAAAACCCGGATGTATTTGAGTTAATCCGTGCAAAATGCAATCGCATTCAAACTGCACCGAACGAACTTACCTTACTCATCAATAACCTTCCCAGTGGTTACCACAGGGATATGCAGCTAACCAAGGAAATTATATTTCCTGCAGTGGAAGATATAAAAGCATGTTTGCAAATGATGCAATTAATGCTTGTAAATATGCAGGTAAAAGACAATATTTTAGAAGATGAAAAATATAAATACCTGTTTAGCGTAGAAGCAGTGAGTGAGCAAATGAATAAAGGCCTATCCTTTAGAGATGCCTATAAAGCAGTTGGTAATGCCATTGAAACGGGCAGTTTCGAATACGACACCAAACAGTTACACCACACACATGAGGGAAGCATAGGTAATTTGTGCAATGAGGAAATTACGGCGATGATGGACAAGGTGTTGAAAGTCTTTATTTCATAAAACGACCTCCTTCTTGCGCAGGGCTCCCGCCCTGTGCATGTTTGTTACTTATTTGCGAACAGCTTGAAGATAGAAGAAAAGTAACACTCCGGCACTGGACAGAGTCCAGCGCCAGTAAGAGGAGACTTTGTAGAGAAGAAAACTACAATACCATATTACGAATGACTGACTCGCAAGGACCGGCCGGTTTTGAGTTGCCGGCTACGTTGTAAAAACCAGGCGATAGTAAAGCTGGGTATAAAATCGAATCCAGGCGATAACTCTTCAATAAAATTAAAAACACCACCCAAAATACCTTTCCAGCCACCAAATGTTTTGAAGAAAATAAATGCAGAAACCGGCGCCCAGATAATATCGGAAAACTCACCCAAAACCGGAAGTGCATAAGAAGCATAACCCACCAAATCCATTGCAATACAAAAGACTAAAGAAGGTGTTGTTTTTTTCATTTCTGCGTTTGTGATTTTGACACCACAAAGGTTAATGAATTTTTGATTTAGGACTTGTAATTTATGATTTTTTATGCAAAGAGGTGATTGAGATTACTATCAATTTCTACATAGAATTTTGCAAAATTTTTATACGGATTCTCTTGCCTCCGCAATTTTATTCCCAACTCAAATTATTAAATTATAAATCTCAAATTCTAATTCCTAAATTTCTTAGAGGCTCATCATCTCCTTAAACTTAACCGTTTGCCGGCGGCTTACCTCAATTTTATCACCGCCTTTTAATTCTACCAGAAGGCCACCGTTAAAATATGGTTCTATCTTTTCAATCATCCGCAGATTGATAATGTGCTTGCGGTTGGCCCGGAAAAAAACTTCTTCATTCAGACGCTCTTCCAACGAGTTCAGGCTTTTTAGAATGAGGGGTTTATTAGGACCAAAAAACACCTTGGCATAGTTACCAACACTCTCAAACAGGCGTATATCACTCAACTTCACAAACCAGCAACGGTCGCCGTCTTTTACAAATACCTGGTGGTTGTCGTCCAGCCGGCTTCTGTTAGGATTATCGCAGGGTGCAGGCGTATCTCTTGTTAGTTCATTCACTTTATTCACGGCATCAGCCAGCCGCTGTGGTTCCACCGGTTTCAATAAATAATCCAGCGCATTTACCTCAAATGCTTTCAGGGCATATTCATCATAAGCAGTAGTGAATATCACACACGGAGCATCGTCCAGTTCCTGAAGCATATCAAACCCGGTTTTACCAGGCATTTGTACGTCAAGAAAAATAAGATCGGGATGCAGCCGGTCAATTTTTTCAATGGCCTCATCCGCATTCGCAGCTTCATCTATTACTTCAATATCGGGGTGCTGTTGTAATAGCCTGCGAAGTTCACTGCGAGCCAGCCGTTCATCATCTACAATAATAGCTTTTGTAAGCATAAAACAAAATTAAAATTCAAGGTTCAAGATACAAAGTTCAAGAATCAGGAATTAAAGTTCAAGGCAAAAACAATAAAAAAGAGTCAAGGTTTAGGAAAAAGAGTCAAGAAACAAAGGTCAGGATTGACATTCACGATTGACGATTTACGAATAACCGTCTACTAAATAGTTACGGGTAATATAATCTTCGCTTCCACTTCCTGGTTGCCGACATCTTTTATTTCAAAGCCGGCTTTGGCTCCGTACAAGAGGTGTAGCCGGTTTCGGGTACTGCTAAGCCCAAATCCTTCATGTCCGGCACGGCCATTTAAATAACCGGTGTTGCGGATAATCAATTCGTGATAATCCCCTTTAAAATCGCTGACGATGGTAACATGTCCACCGGCAACGGTTTTGCTGATGCCATGTTTCACCGCATTTTCAACCAGGGTTTGCAGCATCATATAGGGTACAGGCTGGCATAACGTGTCCTTATCAATTTGCATATCTACGTGCAGGCGTTCTTCAAAACGGATCTGCTCCAGTGCCAGGTAATCTTTTACAATTGCCAATTCATTTTCCAGTGATACCGTCTCTAATTTATCAGCACTCAGGCTGCTACGTAAAATATTACTAAGCTTGGTAATAGCAGTACGAGCCCGTTCCGGATTTTCATCTACCAGTGCCCGGATGCTGTTTAATGCATTGAAAATGAAGTGCGGATTAATGTGCGATTTAATCGTTTTAAGTTCCAGTTCTTTTACCAGCGTTTCCAACCGTATTTTATCAACATGCTCCTTACGGCTGCGGGTAATATAGTGATAGGCGAAGTATAGCAGACCCCAGATAATTAAAAACCCAAATATGGAGAAACTTGTCCGGATGAGCAGATTAGAATAGGGGTAAGTAGCTAATTTGGGGTTTTGAATACCGAACGTTTGTTCCGCAAAAATATTGGTGGCAGCAAAAAATACGGCGAATACTAATGTTATCACCAGCAACAGTGGTACCTGGAAATTGATGTTTTTTTGTAGAAGGTTCGTACTCCGTATAACGTATCGCATCATATGGGTTACCACTAAACCCATACCTGCCTCTAAAAAGAGGTTTTTAAAGAAGAAAGGATAAGCATTTTGCATATCCTCAAGGCTGAAATAAAAAAAAGTGTGAAGTAATATAAAACCGCCCCAGCCAATCATTTGGCAAACCCAGTAAGGCCTTATTTTCCAATTTTCACTTTTCATCAGGCGTTTAATCTTTTTGTAAGTACGTAATCGGTTAATTTCAGATGACAAATCTATTGAGTGTTGCAACATTTACAATTCGTTAACTGTATCAATGGCAAAATAACTATGGCAGCGGGCAAAAACCGGGCAAGCACGCCTTGTGCGTTTTGAAAAAGCAGCCATCCAAAGCATTACTTTTGTTACTCAAAGCACTTACGATATGGAACTACTTCCAGGCACACTTCTACAAAAAATAAATAGTCCTGCCGATTTAAAAGAACTTTCCTACGATCAACTTCAGCAGGTATGCGATGAACTAAGACAATATATCATAGATGTGGTAAGTGTTTACGGCGGGCACTTCGCTGCCAGCCTCGGAGTGGTTGAGCTTTCAGTGGCGCTTCACCATGTGTACAACACGCCCTACGACCAATTGGTATGGGATGTAGGCCACCAGGCATATGGCCATAAAATTCTTACCGGCCGCCGTGATGTATTTAGCACTAACCGTAAGTATGGTGGCATCAGCGGCTTTCCCAAACGTAGTGAAAGCGAGTACGACACCTTTGGCGTTGGCCACTCTTCTACCTCAATCAGCGCAGCACTGGGTATGGCAATAGCCGCAAAACAAAAAGGCGAAACCGATCGCAAGTGCGTAGCCGTCATTGGTGATGGCAGCCTCACAGCAGGAATGGCATTTGAGGCAATGAACCATGCAGGTGTTTCTGATAGCGATGTGCTCATTATCCTGAATGATAATTGCATGAGCATTGACCCGAATGTGGGTGCTTTAAAAGAGTATCTTACGGATATTACCATCTCTCCCACGTATAATAAGATAAAAGATGATGTCTGGAATGCACTGGGCAGGTTGCCCATTGGTAAAAACTTTACCCGTAGTATGGCGCATAAGCTTA
The DNA here is from genome assembly GCA_965246935.1 of Chitinophagaceae bacterium. Lineage (GTDB taxonomy): Bacteria > Bacteroidota > Bacteroidia > Chitinophagales > Chitinophagaceae > JAZKFT01. Next base: position 28,405 of record CBDFGC010000001.1, read on the forward strand.
CGGAGGGGTTAAAAGGAGCATTGAACCGCCACAGTAATTTATTTGAATCGCTGAAGCTGCGGTACTTCGGCCCTATTGACGGGCATAACATCAGTAAATTGGTAGAGACGTTAAAGGATTTAAGAAGAATACCCGGCCCTAAGATTCTGCATATTATTACGGTAAAAGGGAAAGGTTATGAACTGGCTGAGAAAGACCAAACCAAATGGCATGCACCGGGTTTATTCGATAAAGTTACCGGAGAAATTTATAAAAAAACATATCAACTGCCGCAGCCGCCAAAGTACCAGGACGTATTTGGGCATACCATCATAGAACTGGCAGAAGCGAATGAAAAGATTATGGGTATTACCCCGGCTATGCCAAGTGGATCGTCTCTAAAATTCATGATGGAAAAAATGCCTGACCGGGCTTTTGATGTAGGCATTTGCGAACAACATGCCGTTACGCTTAGCACGGGTATGGCCACCCAGGGCATGCGGGTGTTCTGCAATATTTATTCATCATTTATGCAGCGGGCTTACGACCAGGTAGTCCACGATGCTGCTATTCAAAAACTACCGGTGGTATTTTGCCTGGATCGGGCCGGCCTCGTAGGCGAGGATGGACCTACGCACCATGGTGCTTACGACATTCCCTACATGCGTTGTATTCCAAATATGATTATTAGTTCGCCTATGAATGAAAGCGAACTGCGTAACCTAATGTACACTGCCCAGTTAGAAAGCACTCAAAATCCGTTTGTCATCCGTTACCCACGTGGCGAAGGGGTAATGGCAGAGTGGCGTACGCCTTTTACAGAAATAAAAATAGGTACAGGCCGTAAACTGCGCGGAGGTAGAGACATTGCTATCCTGACTATTGGGCATCCGGGTAATTTTGCCGCAGCAGCTATCCGCGATTTAAAGCAATATGGACTGCAACCCGGCCACTATGATATGCGTTTTGTAAAACCAATTGACGAAAATTTATTACACGAAGTATTTGCCAATTATAGTAAGATCATAACGGTAGAAGATGGAACAATTATCGGCGGCTTTGGCAGTGCGGTGCTGGAATTTATGTCCATACATGGTTATCAGGCCCAGGTAAAAATGCTGGGCATACCCGACCGCCTGGTAGAACATGGTACACTGAAAGAACTTCATGCGGAATGCGGCTATGATGCAGCGGCTATTGCAAAAGCGGTGCAGGATATGATGAGCATTAAGGTGAAGGTAAATGTGTTGCAGTGACTTCAAGATTGCAATCGCCCCCGTTATCATGGAAGTCCAATGAACACCTCAGGATAAAAGAGATCAAGTATACTGCAAACTAAATAACTTTAGAATCTGCACTGGTTTGTATCCTTATAAACTGGAATCAGGAAATTCAAAACCGTTATTTAGTAGTATATTAAGCCATAAAAGAATTGTCGGATTACCTGTAAATAATATGGCTCATCACTGAAACCGTTTTTTTGCTAATGGTAATACTTTAGTTTATTTTTCGATACAAGCAAGTCTGATTTTATAAGCCGTTGAGGTAGGGGCATAAAAAAAGCACCAAGCTTGTTTAAATATTGGCCGAAGCCACTACTTAACTTACTAACCCGGTGCTGTGCTATTAATCCGGTGATTTATCTATCGAAAGAAAACTTGCTTTTCAAAACCTCATCCTGTTACAGATGCTTTAATGTCATGCAATTTTGTCTTTTTTCAGATGCGTTACCTTCTCAATTGCTATGCTAAAATAGCGTTTCTCTACATCGGATTCCAAATTTTTCTTACTATTTGTATGCACATCTTCCGAACAATTACGATCACATAAAACCTTTGTTTATTCACATTAAATGTGTATCATAACTCAGTTACACACATACATGTAATTATTAGGTTATACAAATTTAGACGGTGCTTCCTTTTCTTGTAAAATCTCTAATACGTCATTTTATAATTTAGCAGGAACACTCCTGCAACAGGGCAAACGCATCTAAATTTTTAGACGGACAAAATCTCTTAAATCTTAAAATGTAAGTGCCTTTTAGTCCCATCGGGACTTTTGATGGGTAGAAACCTTTAGCAAAGCACCAGGCGTTCCCATAGGAACGCCTGGTAGCCCCAAAATTCTTGCAACTACCCACCAGTTGTGACCTACGGCACAAAAACCCTATACTTTTTACCCAAAAAAAAGTTTAGATGCGTTTGCCCTGACTCCTGCAAGCGTAGTATGAAATGGCGGAAACTTTCAATGAACGATGATCACCGCCTTACCGCTGAACATGCTTAACGGTATGTTCCTACTTCTTTCCTATAAGCAAGACATTTATAGGTAATTAAAAAGTCAGCCGAATTGAAAACTTGATGAGCGGTACCTTCTTCCCCCATCAAATCCCTACATTTAGCCCTTTTAATCCTGCTTATGAACGATGTACTGGAAGTAAATAATCTCAGTAAGAACTACGGTGCTATCCGTGCACTCAATGGTGTTTCCTTTACTGTACCCGGCGGAACAGTGTTTGGTATACTCGGGCCAAATGGCAGTGGAAAAACTACCATGCTGGGTATCATCATGGATATATTGCGGCCTACCGGCGGTAGTGTTACTTTATTTGGTAAAACGCCGGATGCCGACCAGCGCAAACGAATCGGCACGTTGCTGGAAACACCTAATTTTTACCACTACCTGAGTGCCGTCAAAAACCTCGAAATTGCTGCTGCCATTAAAGGCATAGCGAATCCGGATATTGAAGGCGTACTGAAAAAAGTAAATTTATATGAGCGGCGGGATAGCAGATTTCAGACCTATTCACTGGGTATGAAACAGCGGCTGGCCATTGCCTCCTGCCTGCTGGGAAATCCGGAGGTGATGATATTTGATGAACCGACGAACGGCCTCGACCCGGTAGGCATTGTGGAAATACGCAGCCTGATAAAGCAGGTCGCTTCTGAAGGCCGCACCATTATCATGGCCAGCCACATGCTGGACGAGGTAGAGAAAGTGTGCACACATATGGCTATTCTAAAAAAAGGAAATCTGGTTGTAACCGGATCTGTAAATGAAATTTTAAGCAACGAAGACATTGCAGAAGTAGGTGCTTCCAATAGCCAGCTTCTGAAAGATGTGCTTGGCGCTTACCCCGGCTACAAAAGCATTACCGATGGTGTAAATGGATTTGTGAACCTCACTTTTCCTTTAGGAACTGCTGACCCTTCCGCTATTAACCAGTTTTGCTTTGATAAAGGAGTGGTGCTCAATCACCTGCAGCTAAAAAAGAAAAGCCTGGAAACCCGGTTTCTGGAAATGACGAACTGAGGATTGTCAACCTGCCTGCAGGCAGGTCGTCAATCGTCAATGCCTGACCCTTTTGGAAAGTTCTTAAACTTTTCAAAAGTTGAATTTAAAATCGAATGAGAATTTAAATAAATTAAAAATGAAAAGCTTACTACAAATAGAATGGATGAAAGTAAAAAGCTACCGTACTTTTTGGGTACTGATGGGCTTATTTCTGGTAGCCGTTATCGGGATGAATTACATTGTATATAAGGCAAATATTGAAATTAATAAAAACATGCCATTATCTGCCCTTACCGGCAGCCCCTTTACCTTTCCGAATGTGTGGAATACCATTACCTGGATGAGTAGTTGGCTGTTGTATTTTCCGGGCTTTGTAATGGTGCTGCTCATCAGTAATGAATATACTTTTAAAACGCACCGGCAAAATGTAATTGATGGCTTGAGCCGTAAACAATTTGTAAGCATAAAATTAATGGTGGCATTTATTCTATCTCTTATATCTACCATTGTTGTTTTAATCACAACTATTCTTTTTGGGATAGCAGGCGGAGGCAGTGTTACACTCAACGGAATAGAAGCAATTGGCTATTTTTTTATTTGTAGCTGGGTATACATCCTCTTGGCGATGTTGCTGGCTTTCTTATTTCGCAAAGCTGTTCTGGCAATCGGCGTTTATTTTATATTTGGAATGATATTGGACAATTTATTATCCTTATTTCTCCGTTGGTTGTTTAATGGCAAGCCTTATGGTAATTATATGGTTCCGTTGGATGTAGCCGACAGCTTGTTAAAACATCCTTTTAGAAATCAGTCCGATAATTTTTGGTTACCTGCAAATATCTATATCTGCCTGGGCATATGCGTTGCATGGATAATTTTTTATCATGTGTTCACCACCCGTAAATTCCAGGGAGAAGATTTGTAAAAATTATTTTACCAGGTCATCAATCGCATCTTTTATTTGTGGCCACCGGAAAACAAAACCGGTGGCTTCTGTTTTTTTGGACGAAACGGTTGCACTTTTTAATATTTCGATACTGCGGTTACCCATCATTAGTTTCAATACAAATGCAGGTACATGCATTTTAATAAATGCTTTGCCTTTGATGGCTCTTGCCAGGGTAATAGTCAATTCCTCGTTGGTCACAGGGTTAGGCGCTACTGCATTATACACGCCACTGATGTTCTGCTCCATAGCATATAGGTATAACTCGCATATATCGTCAACATGAATCCAACATACAGTTTGCTTTCCGCTGCCAAGCACACCAGCTATACCCAACTTGATTGGCTTTACGAATTCTGCCAGTGCGCCTCCTTTTTTACTTAGCACAATTCCGGTACGCAATACTACCCGGCGTATGCCTAATTTTTCTACCGGCAGGGTACTGTCCTCCCACAGGCGGCAGGTTTCGCCTAAAAAATCATTCGCCGGTACATCCGTTTCCATAAATCCATTATGCAACGATTGCTGTGTATCGGGGCCATACCAGCCGGTGGCCGAAGCACTGATGAATGCAGCTACCTGATGCTTTATTTTTTTCAACGTATTAATTAATAACTGACTGCTTTTCACCCGGCTGTCAATTATTTCTTTTTTGTACTTCTCCGTCCATGAATGGTCTACAACCCCGGCGCCGGCCAGGTGAATAATATAATCAGCTTCCGCCAATACTTTCTCATCAATGGTTTGGGCTTTTACATCCCAGGCTGCGTAGGTTACCTGGTTGCCAAATTTTCCTTTTGCTACTGCCTTTTGCGGATCTCTGGTAAAAACAGTTACACCATAATTGTGGCGGAGTAAATGCTGAATCAATGCGGTACCAATAAGGCCGGTGCCACCGGTTAATGCTACTGTTTTCATTTGCTTATATTAAACGTTCTGATGTGAGAAGTGTTCGGTTTCTCTTATTCCGGTTGGTTCTGCAGATTAAAATTTATAGCTAACGGTCTGACCTGCGGTGCCGACCGGTTAAAAACCTACTTCTCTACGAAGTGTCTGACCATGAGTGTTCGAAATAATTTACAACGATCAAATGTTTTTGTAGGAACACGCCTTACGGCGTGTTCTAAAATGGCAGAAAGACTGATTTTATGATGAAATTTGCTTCCTTGCTGAACGTGCCGTAAGGCACGTTCCTACAGAAAACCGTAATGGAATCAGGACTTTCAAAAGATTTCGAATACCTATAGTCGAAGACTTTGTAGAATAAAGTAATAGTTTGTCTGTCGTTGCGGTACCGACCGGCACAAAAAACCCCGCCTTGAAAAGCGGGGAATTCAACTAAAAACAAAATGAAAAAATGAACAGCGGTTTAGTCGGGATTGCTACCGTCTAAAAATGTATTGATGGTGCTGATAGAAGCACCGCTTTTATCGTCTTTTTTTACCTGTGCCCGGCTATAAAAATTTTCGACATTGGCAATGCTGTTATGCAGGTCCGTGTCTCGGCGCAGGTAAGCGGGCACCTGCTCAAATTCGCTGCCGGCATCAACCGAATTAAAATTGAAGGACAGGTTGCGAAGTTTACGGATCTTGTCTACCCTTTCCTGTGCACGGCGCTTCTGTTCTTCTTCCTCACTCAATTCAGCAGCCGGGTAATTCTCTACTGCAACAGCAGGTTTTTTATCAGTAGCAGCCGTATCGGTTTTTATTACCAATCCAAAGTCAAAACTTTCTTCTTCAACAAATGGCTTTTTCTCTTTTATTGTTTCTGCTTTTTTAGCCGGTGGTGCCTGTGTATACTCTGCATCAAAACGGTTTGTGCTGGTTGATGCAACAGGCGCCATTTTAACCTCCATTGGCTCTTGTTTCGGCAGTACGGTTTCAGGTGCTTTCGCCACCATTGGTTCCTGAAGGGTCAATGATTCTGTTGTAACTTCTTCTGCCTTAGGCTTTGCAGGTACAGAAGCATAAACCTGCGAAGGCTTTGCCAGCAAACTGTCAATCGTTTTCACCAATGCTTCATGTGTAGCTGTTGCCTTATCAAGGGAAACTGTTTCTTCAGTTGGCTTTATATGTAGTGAAAACTGAAGTTCTTCTGCTACCGTTTCTTTTTTGGTATCTTCTTTTGGTGTATCAACAGCAAATACTGTTGCAGTTGCTGCTTGTGCAACGGGAGTTTCTAACGTTATAAATTCGGGTGCTGTATTTTCATCGTTTGCCGTAACAGCTTCATAAATCTGCGGCGGTGGTGCATCTTCTATTAATACCGGGGTCATCAACATAGCTGCATCCATTGGTTCTGCCACATCTTCTTTTACCGCAGTTAATGAATCACCTAACACACCAACGATAATACGTGCTTCTTTGGGTTCTTCTTTTTTGGGTTGTTTTTTCACGACCGGTGGTAATGCATAAGTATCCCGGTGGCCAAAGCCGGTCGCAATAATCGTAACGCCTAACTCATTAGTGAGGTTACTATCATATCCCATTCCCAGCAACACATCTGTATCTTCACCTGAAAGATTGCGTACATAATCCTGAATCTCGTTTACCTCATCCATAGTGGATTCAAAGTCGCCTTCGGCAGATGTAATATTCAGCAAAATCCACTTGGCACCCCTGATATCATTATCGTTTAGCAGTGGTGAATGAATAGCTTCTTCAATGGCTTTCACCGCACGGTTTTCACCGGTAGCAACAGCACTTCCCAAAATAGCTACGCCGCCATCTTTCATTACGGTGCATACATCCGCAAAATCCACATTAATGTGGCCGGTGCTATTAATAATGTCGGTGATACAGCGGGTTGCCGTAGCAAGCACATTATCGGCTTTTGAAAAAGCTTCCTTCATTTTGAGGTTCCCGTATTGCTGACGCAGCTTATCGTTGTTAATAACGAGCAGCGTATCCACATACTTCTTCAATTCTTCAATGCCTTCATAAGCATGCTTCATTCGCTTGGGGCCTTCAAATGCAAACGGTGTGGTAACAATACCAACGGTAAGGATACCCATTTCCTTACACACTTTGGCAATGGTAGGTGCACCACCGGTACCGGTACCACCGCCCATACCTGCGGTTATAAATGCCATCTTGGTATTTATTTCCAGCATCCGGCGAATTTCCTCCAAACTCTCTTCGGTTGCCTGCTTGCCTACTTCGGGGTTAGCACCGGCGCCAAGCCCCTGCGTAAGGTGCGGCCCCAGTTGAATTTTAATAGGCACATCACTGGTTGTAAGCGATTGTGCATCAGTATTACATATAATAAAATCAACATTATTAATATGCTGATGGTACATATGGTTAACCGCATTACTTCCGCCGCCGCCAAAGCCAAGTACCTTAATAATATTCGACTTCATTGGTGGCATATCAAAGTGTATCATAGGAAAATATGTTTAAGCTCAGCACTTTTTATTGCTTTTTTGAGGGGTGCAAAAGAAAAGCTTTAAGCGGGTAAAAAATCTGTTTGTCAGCGTTTTTAGAAAAATTATTTCAGGCAGCAGTTTGGTACATTGAGTTATTTTAATTCTGCTTCTTCCTCTTCTTTAAACAAGTCGTAAAGGCTATTGCGCAATTTGCTCCAGATTCCATTACGTTTTACCAGTTTTTCCTTAGGTTCCGGAAATTGTGGTTTTAGAAAGGTTTCTTCTACCGGCTGTTCCCGTTTCAGTTCTTCCGGTATGTTAATAACCTTAAACTGATTTTTAAACTCTTTACGCTGATGCTCAAAATCGTTGTAGCCTTTTAAAATTAAACCAACACAGGTACTATACATCGGTTTGGTTAATTCGTCGATGTGGCCGGATGACAGATGTTCATTAGGATAACCGATACGGGTATTGAGGCCCGTGACATATTCCGTAAGTTGTACCAGATTCTTAAGCTGGGCGCCGCCGCCGGTAAGCACTACGCCGCCGTTTAACTGCTTGTTATCCATACCCACCGTTTTAAGGTGATAGGTTACGAAATCTAAAATTTCGCTCATACGTGCCTGAATAATTTGTGCCAGCGTTTTTACGCTTACTTCCTTTGGCGCCATGCCACGTATGCCCGGAATCGTAATAAAAGCATTTGCCTTTGCTTCTTCGCTTAAAGCACTGCCAAATTGTACTTTCATTTGCTCGGCCTGCGTTTTCAGTACACCTAGTCCCATCTTAATATCGTTCGTAATATTTTCGCCGCCAAATGGTATTACTGCAGTATGCTTTAAAATACCATCATGAAACACGGCAAGGTCGCTGGTTCCGCCGCCAATATCAAGGATAGCTACACCTGCTTCCATATCGTGTTCGCACATTACGGCATCGGCACTGGCAAGTGGTTGCAGCACTAAATCTTTAATATTCAGGTTGCTTTTATTTACGGCACGGGTAATGTTTCGAATCGCATTTCTATCGCCGGTAATAATGTGAAAATTGGCGCCCAGCTTTACACCATTATATCCTACCGGGTATTTAATATTATTATAATTATCAACATTAAAATCCTGTGGAATGACGTCGATGATCTGATCGCCGGCAGGGATGTACGTTTTTCGCTGGTCTGCTACTAATTGTTCGATTTCTGATTCACGGATTTCGTCCTCGGCATTCTGCCGCACCAGGTCGCCACGGGTTTGCAGGCTTTTGATGTGGTGCCCGGCTATGCCTACATATACTTCTGTTACTTCCAGGTCTGTATTGCTGGTGTGCATGCTGGCCATGGCCTGGCACACCGCATTTACAGTGGCATCAATGTTCAGCACCTGCCCGTGCTGTACCCCGCTGGAACTGGCTTTGCCAAAGCCAAGAATATCCAGTTTACCATGTTCGTTTTTACGACCGGCAATAGCAGCAATTTTGGTAGTGCCAATGTCCAGCCCCACAATCACGGGGTTTTGATTCATGTTGGTCATTTTTGTTTCAAGTTTTTTTTAGTTGATGAAGCGTTTGTGATGTTTGGGTAGTAAGCAATGGGTAAGAATAAGGTATAATTATTTTTCTCGTTTTTTTGGCATGACAGCTTTGGGATCGCTCTTCGTTTCAACGTCTCTTTTGTGCCTGCTATCAATTTCTACCAGCCCTGGTTTTTCATTTTTTTTAGGTAGTTCCTGTATCGCTTTCCGGGTTGGTTTATTGTTAGCGGCTATCACTATTTTTTCACGTTCTTTAACGGGCTTCCGTTTTTCAGTCTTTGTAATCTGCGCTACCGGTTTTTCTTTTTTTGGCTGATTGACGATCCGCTCTGCCGGATCCTTCTTTTTAGGTGTGGTTTGCTTTTCTGCTGCTAACGTTTGTAGTTGTGCTTCCGGAACTATATCTGCCACCCGATCTTCCTGTACCTGTATCTGCGGTTCGGAAGGCATTGTCTCTGTTCCACTTCTTAATTTAGCTACAATCTGTTTATCATATCGCACATCTATTACACTGTATTTATTTAATCCTGCCTTTGCTAACACCTGTTTATAAAACCTGCTTAGTTTATCGAATTTTAGTTCATAGTTCTCCGCATTGCCAAACCGCACTACATGATTTCCGATAACCGGGTATAGTTCCAATTCTTTTTCCGGCGTGATGCTTACCTGGCCCACCTGCAGTAACAGAAAAGAATCCCGGATAATATAACTGCCTATGCCACTTAGCCGGCGCCAGAAAATACTATCCTCTGTTGTTACGATTTTACCTCTGTCCGGCACATTGGTAAAAACCGGTACATCTGCTATCTCATAGCTGCTTAATGGCAATGCCACCGCTTCTGAATCAATATAAAAACTGTTGTTGGCAACCGTGAATATTCTGGCAACCGGTAACCGTTCGCTTACGTTGATGTGTAATAGCTGACGGTTATCAACATACAATTGTGCCTGCTTAATCCAGCTATCTTTTTGCAGCACACTTTCCAGATTGCGTAAATCCAGTTTCTCCATGCTGCAACCTTTCAGTTTCTGTCCCACCTTCTTTTCCAGTAATGCCTGTACATCGGCTTCACTAATAAACATTTCATTTTTAAATCCTTCAATGGCAATTTCCAGGTCGTTGCAGCGTAGTTGATTATTTCGCTGTACCGCACTTACCAGCAGGATGCACAAGGCTACACCAGCAAGCGACCATAACACCTGTGGCAATAACCGTTTCCATGTTGATTTTTCAGGTTCCAACTATTTAATTATTTTGTCTTAATAATTCAACTACCGGTTGCACCATTGCATCAATATCACCAGCGCCGGCCATTAACAATAATTCAGGCTGGCTTCTTTCTACCCAATTGATCAATTCATCTTTATGTAATACCTGTTTATTTTTAATAAACATTTTGTTGATAATCATTTCGCTGCTTACCCCTTCCACCGGTAACTCCCTGGCCGGATAAATGGGCAAAAGAACCACCTGATCTGCTTTATCCAGCGCTGCCGCAAACCCATCTGCTAAATCTCTTGTCCGGCTAAATAAATGCGGCTGAAAAACAATCGTAATTGCTGTACCCGGAAAAACACTTTTGGCTCCACTTATCAGTGCGTTCAATTCGTCCGGATGATGTGCATAATCGTCAATCACAATCCGTTTATCATTTTTCAGTACATACTCAAACCTTCTTTTTACACCTCTAAAATTTTGTAATGCGTCTTTTATTTTTTCATCATCAATTTCTAATTCTTTTGCAATAGCAATGGCTACCAGCGCATTCTCTACATTATGCAATCCACCCACCGGCAATTGTACATTTTTAATCGTTTCGTTTTTTATCACTACATCAAATTGATAACCGCCGTTGATTGCCTGTACCGCTTTGGCAAACACATCGGCATGGCTATCCTGTAAATGATAGGTTAGCTTGCGGCCAATGGCTGCCTCCTGCAAACGGTTCAAAGAACTTTTATAAATCAATAATCCGTGCGGTTTTGTTTTCTCCGCAAATTCAATAAACGCATCCTGCATAGCTTCCGCTGTACCATAAATATCCAGGTGGTCAGCATCCATGGCACTAATTACAGCAATAGCCGGGCTTAACTTATGAAAGCTTCTGTCGTACTCATCGGCCTCTACTACACATATATCATTTTCATCATTCCAAAAATTACTGCCGTAGTTCACCGCGATTCCTCCGAGAAAAGCCGTACATCCAAAACCACTGTGGTGCAGCACGTGTGCCGTCATGGCGCTGATGGTCGTTTTACCGTGTGTACCGCCAACGCAAATGCTAAACTGATCGTTAGTGATAGCCTGTAATACATCGCTCCGCTTCCATAATTTAAAGCCATTCTCTTTGTACCAGTTCAGTTCTTTATGCTGTTGTGGTATTGCCGGTGTATAAATAACCAAATCCGCTTCTTTATCCAGCAAATCCACGTTATCTTCAAAATGAATTTGCATTCCTTCTTCTGCCAGTTTCGCTGTTAACGCCGTGTGTGTTTTATCATATCCGCTAACGCTTATTTTTTTATGTAAAAAGTACCGTGCAATGGCACTCATACCAATACCGCCGGCGCCTATGAAATACACTTTTTTTACATTATTCAGTTTCATGCACCCAAACTTTTAAGAATTTCAGTGGCAATTCTTTCATCTGCGTCGGGAATAGCCATCGCTGAAATATTGGTAGCCAGCACTTGTTGCAAGGATGCATCTTTTGCCAGATTCAACACCATTTCTACCAGCTTTTCTTTTACCTCACTATCTTTCACCAGCAGGGCAGCCTTTTTATTCACCAGGTGCATGGCATTTGCTGTTTGATGATCTTCGGCAGCAAATGGATACGGCACTAATACGGCAGGTTTTCCAACGATGCACAATTCCGCTAATGCCCCGCTACCTGCCCTGCTAATAATGATATCTGCCGCTGCATAAGCCACATTCATATTGGTAATAAAATCGCCAGCCCATATATTATTTTTACCAGCTGCTATTTTCATATACTCAATGGCTGTTGCTTTACCGGTTTGCCAGATTAGCTGTAAATCATGTTTTGCGAAATCATCAATTTGTGCCGCCAATGCCTGGTTTATACTGCGGGCGCCAAGGCTGCCACCAACGGCTAACACTGTTGCTTTTTTTTCACTTAACCCAAACTGTTGTATGGCTGCCGTTCTGTTGATGGTTTTGTTTACTATCTCCTTGCGAACCGGGTTACCAAAAGAGCGTATTTTATTAATCGGAAAAAAGCGTTCCATATCATCACTTGCTGTAAAAACCTTCGTTGCTTTTTTGCCTAACAACTGATTACTTTTTCCTGCAAACGAATTGCTCTCATGTATAAAAGTGGGTATGCGTTTTCGTTGCGCAAATCGCAGCACCGGGTACGTGGAATATCCGCCCACTCCTATTACAGCGTCTGGTTTAAAAGCGGCCACAATTTTCCGAACCTGCCAAAAACTTTTCAACAGTTTAAAAGGCAATGCAATATTTTTTATCAAAGAGCTTCTGTTGTACCCGGCTATGTCCAATCCTTCTACCCGATATCCTGCCTGTGGTACTTTTTCCATTTCCATTTTTCCTCTGGCGCCGACAAATAAAAACTGCGCACCCGGCACTAATTTTTTTATTGCATTTGCAATGGCAACAGCCGGAAAAATATGACCGCCTGTGCCGCCGCCTGCAATTAAAAATTTCAGACTTCTATCTGCTATTGCAGCAGGATAGGCAGTGTTTGTAATTGTTTGCGGGTGTGTGTTCGTCATGTTGCTTCCTCATCTGTTGCTATTACCGGTGCTGCCTTTCCTTCCACCTGCTCTACATTTCGGGCTACACTTAAAATAATTCCAATGGCCAGGCATGTAAATAAAAAGGACGTGCCACCCATACTTACCAGCGGTAGCGTTACGCCCGTTACCGGGAATAACCCCACCCCTACCGCCATGTTTGCCATTGCCTGAATAACCAGGCTTACACTTAATCCAAGTGCCAGGAATGCGCCGAATGCAAACGGGCATTTCTGAAACAGCCTGACGCAGCGGTGTAAAAAAACCAGGTATAAAAAAATGATGAATATGCCACCAATGGCACCGTACTCCTCATTAATTATCGGAAACACATAATCACTGTAAGGATGTGGCAAAAAATTTCGCTGCTGGCTATTTCCCGGTCCTACGCCTATCCAGCCGCCTTTGGCAATCGCAATATTTGCCTGCTGCACCTGGTAAGGACTTTTGTCATTTTTCGCATAGATAAAATCCTGTATGCGATGAACCCAGGTACCAATTCTTCCTTTTGATTTTGCTTTAGCAGTAATGGTATTTTCATATAAGGCCGTGTCATCACCAGCCTTGTGTGTACTAACTGCCATTGTAACTAATATCGCTACCGGTAACGCTGCAACTGCAATGGCTAACAGGATATGTTTTACTTGTACCCGGCCCATATACATCAGCAAAAGGCTGGTAGAACCTACCAGTAATGCGGTTGATAAATTAGCCGGTGCTATTAACAAACAAGTAGCCGCAACCGGAAATATGAGTGGCAAAAAACCTTTCTTAAAATTGGTAATTACTTTTTGTTTGCGACTTAGCTGGCGTGCCAGCAACATAAATAATCCCAGCTTCGCTAAATCGCTGGTCTGTAGGGTCATTCCAATCAATGGCAGCCTGATCCACCGGTTTGCTTCATTGAGTTGTTCCCCAAAAAGCCAGGTATACATCAGCAACGGCAGGCTCAGCAAGTATAGCCATAGAGCTACCCTGCTATAAATATTATAGTTAATCCGGTGAGCAAAATAAATTATCAAAACACCGCCAATGATAAAAGCCATTTGCTTAAACAAATAAAACTCTGTATTTCCTTTGTTGTGTTTATAGGCCAGTGAGCCGGTACTGCTATACACAATGAGCAAACTGGTAAGTACCAGCAACAGCACAATACTCCAGATTACTTTATCGCCCCGATACAGTCTGCTACCATTTCCTCCGGCTAAGGAAGGAAGGTTTAACCCATATGCTATATTTTTAAATGTGTCCACAGGGGTTGCTTTAATTTTATTACTTTATATACAAGTGATTATGGTAAGTATAAGCCGCACTTTGCTGTCGCTCTGATGTACAGAACTTGAATTTTGTTATCCCTGGCAGATAATCCGGTTTTTATAATTCGCTTACTGCATCTTTAAACCTGGTACCACGGTCTTCATAATTCTTAAACAAATCAAAACTGGCGCAGGCAGGGCTAAGCAACACTACATCTCCATTTGTGGCAATGCTATAGGCGGCTTCTACTGCATCTTTTGCAGACGCCACATCTATTAATCGGGACACTTTACCCTGGAACGCTGCATGAATTTTTTCATTGTCTTTTCCCAAACAAATAATTGCCTTTACTTTTTCTTCCACCAGTTCTTCAATCAGCGAGTAATCGTTGCCTTTATCCACACCGCCGAGAATCAGCACCGTGGGATTTTTCATACTTTCTAAGGCAAACCAGGTGCTATTAATGTTTGTAGCCTTACTATCATTAATGTATTCAACACCTTTAATAGTTGCTACCGGCTCCATCCGATGCTCTAGCCCTTCGTAGGTTTGCATGGCTTCGCGGATATTTTCCTTACGAATACCCAGCGTAGTTGCAGCAATTCCGGCGGCCATGGCGTTATATTGGTTATGCTTTCCTTCTACAACCAGGTCGTAAACACTTGCATTGTTTTCGACATCGTCCACCTTTATCAGGATTTCATCATTTTGGATGAAGGCGCCCTGTGATACTTTTTGTTTCATAGTAAACGGAAGCGGTTTTGATTTTTGTAAATAAATGGGTAAATATTGCATGGTTACCGCATCATCGGCGCAGTATACAAAGTAGTCTTTGTCTGTCTGGTTTTGAATAATGCGGAATTTTGAATGCACGTAATTTTTAATATCATAATTGTAACGGTCGAGGTGATCGGCGGTAATGTTGAGCAATATGGCAATCTCCGGACGAAAAGTTTGGATATCATCTAACTGAAAACTGCTGATTTCGGTGATGTATAATGGCTTTGGCGCTTCAGCTATTTGCCGGGCAATGGAGTAACCAATGTTACCAACCATTGCACAATCAAGCGAGGCTGTGCGGCACATATGGTATAACAGGGTCGTAGCTGTACTTTTACCATTGCTGCCGGTGATGCCAACAATAGTGCTGGCCCCTTTAAACCGGTAAGCCAGTTCTATTTCACTAATCACCGGAATGTTTCTGCTGCGTATTTGTTTGATGATGTCCGCTTTTTCAGGTATACCGGGGCTCTTCATAATTTCATCAGCGGATAGAATGATATCTAATGTATGTGTACTTTCTTCAAAATGAATTCCTGCTTTTTGCAATTCACTTTTATAAATGATATTCAATGCACAGCTATCACTTACAAATACATCATACCCCTGCTGTTTCGCCAGCAGTGCAGCACCAATACCACTTTCGCCGCCTCCGAGTATGATAAATTTGTGAGCCATAATTTATTTATGATGTATGAATTGTGATTTTTGATTTGTTGTCATTTATATAGCTGATACTTCATTTTTCCATTGTTGCTTATTGTCTATTGCCCATTGTTTTTTTGTATTCATTTGCATATTTGCTAATTGTCATCCGCCGCGGCGGGCTAATTGGCTATCTGATCTTCAGCGTTGCTACACTGGTTACCACACAAATAAGTGTTACAATCCAGAAACGCATCGCTATTTTACTTTCATGATAACCCTGTTTCTGGTAATGGTGATGCAACGGGCTCATCAGAAAAACACGTTGCCCCTCCCCATATTTTCTTTTTGTGTACTTAAAATAACTTACCTGTATCATCACACTTAACAGCTCTACAAAAAATGCCAGGCAAAAAATGGGTATCAGTAATTCCTTCCGAACCATAATGGCCAGCGATGCAATGATGCCTCCTAATGCGAGGCTGCCCGTATCGCCCATGAACACTTGTGCCGGATAAGAATTGTACCAGAGAAAACCAATGCAGGCGCCAATAAATGCTCCGATAAATATGGACAATTCACCCAGGTTAGGTATGTACATAATATTCAGGTATTCTGCAAAGCGGATGTTACCGCTTACATACGCAAACAGCCCCAAGCCAATACCGATTACTGCCGATGTGCCTGTTGCCAGTCCATCTAATCCATCCGTGATATTTGCCCCGTTTGATACCGCTGTAATAATGAAAATCACAATCAGGATATACAAAACCCAAGTGAAACTTTTCAAACCATCCGGTAGCAGTCTTGAATAATTAAATTCATGATTTTTTACAAACGGGATGGTTGTGATCGGCGTTTTTACCTGAACAAACAAGTGATTGACACCATCTATCTTCTGTACTTTATCTCTGATATATTGTTCGTCACCTTTCACCATATGCTGCTTTACGGTATCGCCTTTTGCCGGATAAATTTCCCGCTGTACTGTTACGTATTGGTTGAAGTATAATGTAGTACCGACTATTAGCCCAATGCCTATCTGCCCTGCAATTTTAAATTTTCCCCGCAACCCGTCAGCATCCGATTTTGAATATTTCCCATCCGACGCCATGGCTTTTCTTTTTGCCTTTATTTTCAACAAATCATCAATAAAACCAATCGCACCGCACCAGATGGCTACCGATAATATGAGAATGATGTACACATTGGTAAGGTTAGCAAATAACAAGGTTGGGACAATCATCGCCAGTAAAATAATAAAGCCTCCCATGGTTGGCGTTCCTTTCTTTGTTTGCTCACCGGCCAACCCCAAATCCCTTACCGTTTCGCCTAATTGCAGGGTGCGCAGATAATGAATAATACGTTTACCAAATAACATGCTTACCACCAACGATAGTATCACTGCCATAGCCACCCGAAATGTAATGAACTGAAACAACCCAGCCCCGCTTACATTAAATTGCGTCTTCAGCCAATTAAACAGGTGGAATAGCATTTATGATTTATGAATTTTGATTGGTAATTTGTTTATCGTTGATCTTACTGGTTTACTCATTCATTTAAACTATTTAACAGATATAAATTATGCGATATTGTCTGTCGTCTGTATTATCTATCAAGCAATTGAAACAGTTTTATTAATTCTTCTTTATCATCAAAATGGTGTTTTATACCGTTTATTTCCTGGTATTTTTCGTGGCCTTTGCCGGCCACCAAAATGATGTCCTGCGGTTGTGCAAGGCTAATCGCTGTTTTAATCGCTTCTCTTCTATCGGGTATAGAAAGTTGCCTCCGTTTGTACCGGGACTCCAGGCCCTGCATCATATCATTAATGATTTCTCCGGCATCCTCGCTACGGGGATTATCGCTCGTAAAAATGGCCCTATCGCTAAATTCACAGGCTACCTGTGCCATTACGGGCCGTTTCGCTTTGTCACGGTCGCCGCCGCAGCCAACTACCGTAATTACCTGTTCATGGCCAACACGTATTTTCTTAATAGTGGCCAATACATTTAGCAACGCATCCGGTGTATGGGCATAATCAACAATTCCCAATACCTTTTCTTTTGGTGAAATAATGTAATCGAAACGGCCTTCCGCTCCGGTTGTATTGCTGAGTGTGGTTAGCACTTCCTGCTTATCAATACCCAGGCTAATGGCAGTGCCATATACGGCTAATAAATTATACGCATTGAATTCACCCATGAGCCGGAAATGCACTTCGTATCCGTTGATGTTCATCACCAACCCGGTAAGCCCATTTTCAATAATCCTCCCTTTAAAATCGGCCATTTCCCGCAGGCTGTAATAAAGTTTGACAGCAGGCGTATTCTGCAGCATCACTGTACCGCGTTTATCATCCAGGTTGCTGATGGCAAAAGCAGTAGCAGGCAGGTTATCAAAAAACTTTTTCTTTACCTGTATATATTCATTAAATGTTTTATGATAATCCAGGTGGTCGTGTGTGATGTTGCTGAATATACCGCCATTAAAATCCAAGGCCGTAATCCGGTGCTGGTGAATGGCATGACTGCTACATTCCATGAACACGTAAGCACAACCGGCATCGGCCATCTTTTGTAGCAATGCATTCAGGCTAATGGCATCCGGTGTGGTATGTGTAGCAGGGATAATCTCTTCACCTATCTGGTTTTGTACGGTAGAAATCAACCCGCACTTAAAACCCAATGCAGCAAACAACCGGAACAGCAACGTAGCAATAGTTGTTTTGCCGTTAGTGCCTGTTACGCCAACCAACACGATCCTTTTTGATGGCTCACCAAAAAAATAATGGCTCATCCAGGCCACTGCTTCCTGTGTATTGCTTACTTGTACATATACAACCTGTTCCTGCAATTGCTGTGGCAGTGTTTGGCATACAATAGCAACAGCACCTTTATCAATAGCGGTCTGTATATACGCATGCCCATCCTGCACCGCTCCCGTGATGGCGATAAAGCAACTGCCCGGTTGCACTTTGCGGCTGTCGATCTGTAAATCAGTCACCTGTACATGCACATTGCCGTGTACTGATTGCAAACGAACTTTATATAATATGTCAGTTAACAGTGCCATCCGTATTTCTTAGTTCTATTATAATTTTTTGTCCTTTTTGAAAAGCAGCTCCCGGTATAATGGATTGCATAGATACCCTGCCTTTACCCCTGATACTTGCCCGCAAACCCGATGCTTCACATACATGCAGCGCATCTTTAAGCGTCATACCTTTTATATAGGGCATTACCTGCTTACCGGTTGTAATACTTTTTACAACTGTATTACTGTTTTTATCTGTTGTTACCAGGCTCACTTCTGAATTTGTGACTGCTGAATCAGACCAATGCATCTGGATTGTTTGCATTAGTTTTTTTACACTTGTGTTTACACTGGTAAACTGATACAGGCTGCTGTCTTTCCGGATAGTGGACTGTGATTCCTGCACTTTTAAACCAAATAGCCTGTCGGCAACTTCCCGGAATACCGGCCCTGCTACTGATCCACCAAAAAAATTGGCAGCATGTGGTTTATTACGTATTACTACAATGCAACTGTATTGTGGGTTTTCCAACGGAAAGAATCCGGCAAAAGAGGACTGATAAACTTTATCATCATACGTAATTCCTTTATCCGTAACGAGTGAAGTGCCGGTTTTACCTCCAAAACGATACGCACTGGTTTTCAATTTAACAGCTGTTCCATTCAATACCACACCTTCCAAACAGGTGTATAATTGTTTTAATGTTTCGTTACTGCATATCTGTGGGTTAACTACCTGCGGTTGGTGCATTTCTAATACCTGCCCGTCTTTAGCAACTGAATTTACCAGGTATGGCCGCATCATCTGGCCATTATTAGCTACTGCATTGTACAGCATCAGTGTTTGCAAAGGACTTACTGAAACAGAATAACCAAAACCCATCCACGGCAATGTGGAATTACTCCAATAGCGGGTACCAGGTTGGTGTATGGTTGGTTTTGACTCATAAGGTAAATCGATTCCGGTAACAGTATCAAACCTTAGCTGGTGCAGGTGTTGTAAAAATTTTTGCGGATTTCCGTTGTAACTCATATATGCCATTTTTGCCATACCCACGTTGCTGCTATGTTCAAATGCATGCTGTAACGTAGTTTGGTGAATACCATGCACCTCGGCGTCATACACAGTTTGCCTGCCAAACCGCCACACGCCACCTTCCAAATCAACCGGTGTATTTAAATTAGCTAATCCATCTTCCAGCACACTAATCATGGTCGCCAGTTTAAACGTGCTGCCCGGTTCAGTAGTGGATACGGCATAATTATCATCTTCCCAATAACTACCATCTTTTTGGCGACCCAGGTTGGCAATTGCTTTTATTTTCCCGGTTTTTACCTCCATCACAATGCAGGTACCATGTTCGCATTCATTTTGCAACATCATCTTCAGCAGCGCCTGCTGGGCAATATCCTGTATGGCAATATCCAGCGTTGTAATAATATCGTGACCATCCCTTGGTTCTACATCGCTGCCATCAATAGGAATAGCTGCGCCGCCGGCGATGTACCTTACAATTCGTTCGCCGCTTTCGCCCCGTAATACGTTGTCGTATTGTTTTTCCAACCCTACCTTGTTACTATCCCTTGCAATACCAATTGTACGGTTGGCAAACAGCCTGAAAGGATTCAACCTTTTCATACGCACATCCGCCATAAATCCGCTTTTATTTCTACCAAGCCGCACCAGTGGAAATTGTTTCATGATTTCCCATTGCTGAAAACTGATTTTCCGCTTTAGTAGATGGTAGCGTTCTTCTTTGCTGTAGCTTTTTTGCAGTTCCGTTTTATAATCGGCTACCGGCTTATCATTAAAAAGGCCGGCGAGACACTCGCTGAGTGAATCAAGATTTTCCCGGAAAAGCTTTCCGTTTTTTTCTACCAGGCCATCAGCGCCAAAATCCACATAAATATCAAATTCCGGTACCGATGTGCTAAGGATACTGCCATCTTCCGCATAAATGGATCCCCGTTCGGCTTCTAATTGTTCCATACGGGTATGGTCGCTATCGGCCATCGCACACCAGTATTTACCTTGTGCCTGCTGAATGTAAATAGCCTTACTGGCAATAGCAATGCCCAGCCCGATAATGAGCAGAAATACCAGATAGGTACGTATTAATATGTCTTTTTTTATATCCAATGCTTGTAAAGGTTTACACGTTCGCTTGTTCACATGTTTACCTGTTATTTATTGTTACCTATTTTCAAAACTTCTATTTATTTTTTACATTAATATCTGGTCAGATAGCAAACAATTGCAACTTGTGAACGGGTGAACATGTAAACAAGTGAACTTAATTGCTTTTTAAAACTACCGGAGGGGTCATTAACCTTTTTAATCCATACGGTTCAACGGCTTTTACTATTTCACTTTCTTTTCCGTGGTACATCACCTCTGCTTTTAAAATTTTATACCGGTACTGTAACTGTTTCAATTCGGTGCGGGCAGTATTGATGTTCCGGATTGTTTTATCGGAGTAATGACCGTTGGCGATGTAGGCAACTGCCAGCAATGTTATAAACAGGAAAAAAGGCAGGTGCTTTACAATCCATTGATATTGTATCAACCTTTTCCAATGCCTTTTTTTAAGTTTATTTAGTTTCATTTTTTTTCAAATTGCCCGTTTCATCATAGGGCATTGCCCGTTTCATGTTCCATAGGGCGTTGCCCTATGCTGATGTATTGCCGCCCTTTCAGGGCTTTACTGTTGTCAATTTGTATTCATTTGCATATTTGCTAATTGTCACATTTGCTTATTCCCTCTCTGCCACTCTTAGTTTTGCGCTGCCTGCACGGGGGTTTCT
Organism: Chitinophagaceae bacterium; assembly: GCA_965246935.1. Lineage (GTDB taxonomy): Bacteria > Bacteroidota > Bacteroidia > Chitinophagales > Chitinophagaceae > JAZKFT01. The sequence goes on from CBDFGC010000001.1 coordinate 49,829, forward strand.
TTTTAATTCATCAGCTGAAGGTTCCAGTGGTTTTTTTGTTATCAATTTAAAAACTGTTTGCTGTTTATTACCATATATTGGGTCTGTTGCTATTTCAAAACTTCCCTGTTTAAAAAACGTTTTCACCAGCCGGTCTTCCAGCGAATGAAAACTGATAATAGCTGCCCGGCCACCAGCCGCTAATACATTGGGCAATTGCTCCAGTAATTCTTTTAGCGCCGGTATTTCCTCATTTACTTCCATTCTGAAAGCCTGAAATACTTGTGCATAATACCGGTGTGGGTTTCCTTTTGCCAATGGCTTTAATACATTCACCAAATCATCGATGGTTTTGAATGCCCGCTGTTGCCGGGTGCTTACAATTGTTTGTGCCAGGGTTTTTGCGTTCGTTACCTCTCCATACTCACTTAGCAGATGCTGGAGTTTTTCGGCGCCGAATCCATTGGCAATTTCTGCGGCAGTAGTCGGTTGCTGCTGATTCATCCGCATATCCAGCAACGAATCAAAGCGATACGAAAAACCACGGTGGCCTTCGTCAAACTGGTGGCTGCTTACACCCAGGTCTGCTAATACGCCATCTACCGTAGTTACCTCATGTAACCTGAGGAAGCGCTGCAGGTGCCGGAAGTTCTGCGGTATAAACCGGAGCCTGTCATCTGCCGGAACATTTTGCAGTACATCTGCATCCTGGTCAAAGCCAAATAATTTTCCGTTTTCACCCAACCGCTCTAATATCGCTTTCGCATGTCCCCCGCCGCCCAATGTGCAATCCACATATACGCCATTAGGTTTAATCTGTAGTGCATTAACCGCTTCCCGCAACATTACTGTTGTGTGATAACTGTTTGTTTGCCCGGATTCCGCAGACTGCTGTTTCATTTTATGTTGTTAACAGAAACATTAGCTGATTGAACCGGCATTTTTGCCCATCACCTCTTCCGCCAGTTTGCTGAATGTGGCGGGTGAATAATCTTCAAAGAACTTTTGATAGGCTTTGCTATCCCATATTTCAATTTTGTTCAGCGCACTTGCCAACACGATGTCTTTTTCCAGGCCGGCAAATGCAATCAGGTTGTTTGGCAGATTCAGCCGGCCCGCTCCATCCATTTCCACTTCTACTGCACCATTCAACAGAACGCGGCGAAAATCACGGTGCTTTTGTTCATAATCACTTAAGGTTGCAAGGCGCTGAACTGTTGGTTCCCAATTTTGTTTCGGATAAAGAATGATACATTTTTCAAACCCCCGGCATACAATAAAGAGATTTCCGCTATCTTCCGGCAATTGTTTTTTAAATGCCTGGGGAAGTAGAAACCGACCTTTGGAGTCGAGGGTTGATTCGTATTCACCAATAAAACCGTTGAACATAATGTGCCTAAAGTAAAATTTCCATTTATTGACACAAAATAACACTTTCTCCCACTGGTATTCAAAGTGTTAGGGGGGTTTAGTTTTCCACAGGTGAAAAGCCATACCTGTATTGACTTTTAAGTGTTTTATCTCACTTTCTGATGTGCATAACCTGTTGATAGAATGGTACAAGTGTGAAAAACACCAGTTTTTGTGTAAGGAAATGTTCGAAATAATTAAACGATTATAATTTTAATGCTAACCGCAAAAAAGCTTACCAAGCAATATGGAAATTTGCCTGTGCTGAGAGGTGTTGACCTGACGATTAATGACGGCGAAGTAGTAAGCATTGTGGGTAGTAGTGGTGCAGGTAAAAGCACCTTATTACATATATTAGGTACACTGGACCGGTTCGACAGCGGTAGCATTGTGTTGAACAAACAACCTATTGAATATTTGACAGGCAATGCCCTGGCCGCCTACCGTAATCGCCATATGGGTTTTGTATTTCAGTTTCACCACCTGCTACCGGAATTTAACGCACTTGAAAATGTAAGTATACCGGGATGGATTGCTAAACGAAGCAAGCGGGAAGTAAAACAAAAAGCAACGGAGTTACTACAGTTACTGGGCCTGGGTAACCGTTTGGAAAATAAGCCGCAGCAGCTTTCCGGTGGTGAGCAACAACGGGTTGCCATCGCCCGGGCATTAATTAATAAACCCAATATCGTATTTGCCGACGAACCAACCGGCAACCTGGATAGTCATCATGCCAGAGAATTACACCAGTTATTTTTTGATTTGCGGAAGCAGTTCAACCAAACCTTTTTAATTGTAACGCACAACGAGGAACTGGCAAACCTGTGCGACCGCAAACTATTAATGCGTGATGGGGTGATTGTGAAAGAGGAAGTGTAAAGAATTAGTTGCGAGGTTTCAGCAGATAGTATTGGATGGCATAATGACAGCCATTTCAGGTTACTAATTCCTTAGCACTATATTTGAACCCTTCAACACTCAAATTTTAAAATCAATCAGTTATGAAACGTTCTGGTTTAATTATTCTGGCAATCGTTGCCGTACTCGTAATATGGGGCATCTCTGTACAACGGGGCCTGGTTGGGGTTGATGAAGATGTAAAGAAAAGCTGGAACAATGTGCAAACCGAATATCAGCGACGTTCGGATTTGGTGGGCCAGTTGGTTGCTACGGTGAAGGGCGCAGCCAATTTTGAGCAAAAAACCCTGACGGATGTAGTGGAAGCAAGAGCAAAAGCCAGTAGCGTAAATATTAATGCTGAAAATCTGACCCCCGAAAAAATTGCTGAATTTCAGGCCGCACAAGGTCAGTTGAGCGGTTCGCTGAGCCGGTTGCTGGCTACGGTGGAAGCTTACCCAACATTGAAGGCTACGGAAAATTTTACAAAATTGCAGAACCAGTTAGAAGAGATAGAGAATAGTACGAAGAATGCCCGTAAAAATTTCAACGATAATGTACAGGTGTATAATGTAAAAATCCGTAAGTTCCCGGCTAACATAATGGCAGGTTTACTAGGCTACCATGTAAAAGATGGCTTTAAAGCCGATGCGGGAACGGAAAAAGCACCGGAAGTAAAATTCTAATCGGCAGGTATGAATAAGAAAAAAATTAGTGTAATTGCTGTTGTGATAGTGGCATTACTCCTGCTGTTTTTTGGTATTGGGTATAACGCATTTGTGAAGTTGGATGAAAAAGTAAAAGTGCAGTGGAGCGAAATACAGAATGCTTATCAGCGGCGGGCCGACCTTATTCCCAGTCTTGTAAATGTAGTAAAAGGTAGTACGGAATACGAACGTACTACTTTACAACAATTAGCGGAAGCCCGTGCACAGGCTGCTTCCACCAATATAGGTACAGTAAGTTATAATTCTTACCAACAACAGGAAACTGCACAGGCTAATGTCACCAATAATCTCAACCGGGTAATAGCAGTAGTGGAAAAATATCCTGATTTGCAAAGTACTAATCAATTTAAAACATTGCAGGCACAGCTGGAAGGAACCGAACGCCGGATAAAGTTTGCCAGAAAGGATTTTAATGACGCCGTGTATTCATATAATGTGAAGCGGCGGGCTTTTCCCTGGAATATAGTAGGTAGCGTATTGGGGTTTCCGAAAAAAGAAGGATTTACTGCAGATCAGGGCACGCAAAATGCACCTGAAGTGAAATTTCAGTAGTTGTAAAAATGTTTTTTTTCTGTTTCGGAACGGTTTTGCTGATGCGGCTTTTGAGTTTAATACAACTGCAGAAGTTTTTTTTCTTACCTTATAATAAAACCTATCCTTACTAGATATTTAGGTTGATCCATATTTAATCTTATCATTTCCACTACGATTAATATCATACCTGACTCTTAAATTAATAACTACGACGTGGCACTAACCGATTTTTTAAAGCGAAAACCAAAGGAATTCTTTATTGAATCTGATAAGCAGCGGATCGTAGAGGCGGTAAAACAAGCTGAACGCAGAACCAGCGGCGAGGTAAGGGTTTTCGTAGAAAGCCACTGCCGGTTTGTAGATGCGATTGACCGGGCTGCTGAAATATTTTTCAATCTGCAAATGGAAAAAACAGACTTTCGGAATGGCGTGCTGGTATACGTTGCTACCAAAGACAAACAGGTTGCCATTTTTGGAGATGAGGGCATTCATACCAGGGTCAATAAAAAGTTTTGGGATGCGGAAGTAAAAAAAATGCTTTTTCAATTTCGGAACGACAACATTCCTGAAGGGATTATTGCCGTAATACATGATATTGGCGAGGTATTGTACCAACACTTTCCTTATGATTCCGCTACCGATAAAAACGAACTGCCGGATGATATTGTATTCGGCAGGTAATACGGGTACGCACTGCCTGATCCCGAACACAATGTTTTAACCGATTGAAAAGCTGTTATCTGTTTGCTACCAACTTTGCTTTTTACTCTGCTTTCTTCTACCGGCTAACCACCAAACAAAAGGCTTTTAGAATTCAAGCCCATGAAAAAATTTCTCTCTTTATTCTTTCTTTTCTGTTCGGTATTTGCGTTGGGGCAATCGTATCCTGATAAGCCTAACCCACCGAAGCTGGTTAATGATTTCACCGGTACACTTGCTCCCAGCGAAATAGCGACGTTGGAGCAACGGCTGGTAGATTTCGATAACCAAACAACCAATCAGGTTACGGTTGTCATTATTCCAACAACAGGCGGTACCGACCCGGCAGAATATGCCACAGAGCTTGGAAGAAAATGGGGTGTAGGTAATAAGGTGAATAACGGCGTAATACTGCTGGTGGCCAAAAACGACCGGAAATTAAGTATTGTCCCCGGTTATGGGCTGGAGCAAAAACTGACAGACGCTTTAACCCAGTCTATTATCGATAACGAGATTGTTCCGTCTTTCAAAGCAGGTAATTATTACCAGGGCATTACCAATGGCATAGAGTCCATTATGAAAGCCACGCAAGGCGAGTACAAGGCCGATAGTAAATATGCTAACCGTGGCAGGAGTAGCAGTGGAGGCGGATGGTTGGGGGTGATCGTAATAATCGTAATTCTCCTTTTTATATTTGGAAGAAGAGGCGGCCGGGGCGGTGGGATGATGAGCCGGCGTGGCTATGGCGGATTTTCGAATCCTATCTGGTGGCTACCTATTGGCGGAGGCAGTGGTGGTAGCGGATTCGGAGGTGGCGGTAGTAGTGGCGGAGGCGGCTTCGGTGGCTTTGGTGGCGGCAGCTTTGGTGGCGGCGGCTCCAGCGGCAGCTGGTAATTCTACAACAGTTAGCACCACAGGTCAGACTGGTATACAACCTAATTTAGGTTATTGAACATCCACATACTTGCGATGCCGCAGGGTATAAAACGAAACTACCGGCAATCAGGCTACGTAATTTGGCGTAGCATGAAATATCTTACAATCATCGTATTCCTGTTGCAAAGTGTATTGAGTAACGCACAGCCGGATACTGCTTCTCTCCCACCACAACACCTGTATGGCCTTTACCTGCGTAGTGGCGAAACCGTTGTGCATACTGTTGCAGTTGAAAATATCAGGGGAGCAAAGCCATTTGTATTGGAACTGGAAGCTGCCAAACGGAAGATTGATTTCGATAGCTGGAACAAATCAGGCTGCTTTGCGCCGGATGGTTTTTTGTTCAATTATTTTAATTTTCATACACCTATCCTGGGACACGGAGCTGCCTTATCTTATTTTATTCGGCCCACCTACCGCATTGGCAACAGGCTAACGGCTTATTACCAGGCTGGTATTGGGGTCGATTATCTGAGCAATCCCTATGATGAAATAACGCATGCAACAAATCGTAATTACAGCCTGTATATAAATCCTGACATGCACATCGGGGTTGGCATCAGCTACCAGCCTGCCAGGCATTTTATCGTTACCGTGAATGGTGTTTTTCATCATACTTCCAATGGCGAAATACGGCAACCCAACAAAGGAATCAACTGGAGAACAGCCGCTGTTGGTTTATTATACACGCCATCAGATAATTATTTACCTAAATATAAGCGTAACACAAAAATTAAGTATACCAGCCGCCACCTAACGGTTGATGCAGGAATTGTATTTACGCCCCGGCAAGGTTATTATGTGCAGCGAACGGCACAGCGGACATTTATTGGTGGTGCCATGCTACAATTAACTAAACCATTTACTAATACCAATGCCATTACCGCCGGGATCTCTGTTCATTACAATCACTTCCAGCTAAAAGTACCCGGGGCTACTTTAGAAAATAAGAACCCGGTACTGGCAGGCGTGCATGCAGGCAATGCCTTTGTGTTGGGTAAAATTACTTTTAGCCAGCAAATAGGTATTTACTTTATTAACCGAACTACTACTCCGGATTTTTATGAGCAGTTGAATCTTACCTATCTGTTTTCAAAACATATTCATGCAGGTGTAGGCTTGCGGGCCAACGCTGATAATGCAGATTTTTCGGATATGAAACTGCTGTACCGGTTTTAACCTCAATCCCTTCCCTTCCCCACCACAGGTAGAGAAGGGAGCCTCTGCTTAACATTTATCACAAAATGCAGCAGCGGGTTCAAAAGAATCAACCTATCAAAAAAGTTTGCAAAGCTGGAGCAGCAATTACCTGCACTCCAAAATCAATAAGTAAATTGAAAATAGCAGAAACCCGCCGAAAGATAGTAATAACGGAAGCTCTACAGAGGCTCCCTTCTCCACCCCGTGGAGCTAATCTTGTAGGGGTTTTGCAAAAGTACACCTCGCTGAACGGCCATTGCCCTCACCCCCGGCCCCTCTCCACGCAAAAGCGTGGAGAGGGGTGCCTCTACCCTACTTCTAAACCAGCTATTACCAGTGACCGTAGTCAGAATGACCGTTTAGAAGATCAAAACAGCGGCTCCCCTCTCCAACCACAGGTTGGAGAGGGGCCGGGGGTGAGGGCTAAGTTGAACAGCAACCAAACCCCTACAAGATTAGCCCGTGGAGAAGGGTCGGGGATGAGGTGATGAAGTATTATCCTACTTCGCTGCCAGCTTATCTTTTACATACTGAATCTGCTCCTGTAGTGCTGTGTTATTTGCATCAGCAGCTAATGCTTCCTTTTTCTTATCAAGCATCCAGTTAATATTTTCCATCATCAGGTTGCGGATAGCACCTGTTGCGTCAAATGGATTTGGACGCAATGCAGCTTCCACTATCGGACCTGAAATCTGTTTAAAAGAATTTACGTCCGTAATATTCAGCAGATAATACATTATTGGTTTTACGGTAGTCAGCCTTTCCAGTAACCCCATCCGTTTATATGCCGCAGCTACGCTGTCGGCTTCTGATGGGCTTTTATTAATATAAGTTAAAACAAGCAGGCTTGTCTTTAAGCGGCCATCCGCATCTTTATTTAATGCAGGCTGTAATACATTTGCCGTGGCTACATCACTATTGATCAGGGCTTCCAGGGCGGCACCTGCTACGCTGTAGGACGAATCCGTTGTGCTTTTTTTAAGCAAGGTTTCATACTTTTTTCCACCCCTTTTGCCAAGCACATCAATAGCCAGGGCACGGGTAGGGTTATGATAAAAGTTTTGCGCAGTAGCATATACTATTTCCTCATCTGCATTTGTCATCATCGCTGTGTGACTGCGCCAAAAGCGAAGCGCTATTTGCCGTATCGTATGGTAACGGTCGCTTAATCCTCTTACCATTACCGCTCTTTCGGCATCACTACTATCAAAGTGCGCCGTAATAGAGTCCAATGCTTCCTTGCGGTCCATATACAAACTACCATTGTTGTATTGCTGCACATACCAGGTAGCGGGCTTGCTATCCTGCTTCCGCCATAGCATTATTTTATCGGCATCTACACTTACCTGGCTCGGTTCACTGGCAGCAGGTAAATAAAAACTGCTCACTGTATCTTTTACCCATACGTTTTGCCGCACTTTTTGCGAACCATTATATACATCTATTGCCAGCGGAAACTGGAAAATCTGGCCTTGCTGCCGCTGTTTAATGACTACTTTCTCCTGCCTGACACTATCAATCCATTCATAATTAATCTGAACTTCCGGGTGGCCGGCACCGTAGTACCATTGGTTAAAATACCAGGTAAGGTCTTTGCCGCTTGCCTCCTCAAATGCAAGCCGCAGTTGATGTGCTTCACCATTTTTAAATTTGTTGGCCGTAAGGTAAAGATTTAACCCCTTAAAATAGGCTGAATCACCGATATAATTGCGGAGCATGTGCTGGATGCGTCCGCCTTTTTCATAGCTCACCACATCAAACATATCTTCTTTATCGGCATAGTAAAAACGCACCAGGTTTTTACCGGGTGCCGAGCGGCTGGACAGGTATTTCTGCAGGTCATTATTGTTCTCCTCATCGGCAAAGTCCTTTCCGTATTTATGTTCGTACCAGAGTGTTTGGCTATAGTTTGCCATGGTTTCATTTACGGTAAGGTTGCTCCAGCTTTCGGCAGTTACATAATCGCCAAACCATTGGTGGAACAACTCATGCGCAACCGTGCTTTCCCAGATGTTTTCGTCTGCCAGGGCCCTGCTTTTCTGATATGCCCGGCTGCCGTGTAGTGTTGCTGTTGTATTTTCCATGGCGCCACTTACATAATCCCGCCCTACCATCTGTGCATATTTAGCCCAGGGATATTCTACTCCCAACAACTGGCTAAAAAACCCAATCATCTCCGGCGTAAGGCCAAATATTTTCCGGGCAACCGGGGCATATTTAGGTTCCACATAGTAATCCACCGGTATGGTTTTATATTTATCGTGGATAATGGCAAAATCACCAACGCCCATAAAAAACAGGTAAGGTGAATGCGGCAGATCCATTTTCCAGTAATCGGTACGGGTACCATCCTTATTATCAATACTGCTTTTCAACAGGCCGTTGCTAAGCGTCACATATTTGGCAGGAACGGTCATATACATTTCCTGGGTTGTTTTCTGATTGTTTTTATCCAGTATGGGTACCCAAACGCTGGTAGCCTCCGTTTCACCCTGCGTCCATATCTGGATGGGTTTTGTAGTATCTTTTCCATCCGGGTTAATAAAATACAAACCTTTTGCATTGCGGATGGCGGCACTGCCCGCAAAAGTCATTTCATCCGGCCGGGCTACGTATTCGATGTAAATGGTAAATGTTTCCGTTGGTTTATACATTTTGTCCAGCGCTATCCGCAGTTGCAGCGTATCAGGATAGGAAAATGAAAGGGGTTTAGAAATTGTTCCCTGCAAAAGGGCAACTTTATTAATCAACATTCCCTTGGCATCCAGCACCAGGCTGTCCTTTGCATAAATATGCGGCTTTAAGGTAAGCCATACTTTACCTGGCATACGGCGTTTGGTATAATCGAACCGCACGTCCACTTTTGTATGTAAGAGGTCAAATTCTTTCGCAGGCGTAGCCCGGTAAATCTTTTTCCAGGAGGAATCGGAATTTGCACTACGCATACCAGGTTGGGACATAGCAATGCCAGTGGCCATTACCGCAATGACCGGTAGAAGAAATTTTTTCATGTAAATGGTTGGGAAACTTTAATAGTAGCTCAAAGATAAATCCAACCTCAAAAAGATTATTTTAATTTTACACAAACGGTAAAAAGATAACATTTTTACTTGGCTCTTATTCACAAAGCGAATTCTATTTTTGGGTACGTTTGTCGGCATTTATTATGAGAATTTTCCTCCCCCTATCTTTTTTACTGCTGGCGGGTATAACCGGCTATTCACAGCAACTGCATTTTGCCTACCTGCAAACCGATACCCATACGCCTTTTTACGTTTCATTGAATAAAAAGAACTATTCTTCTACGGCATCCGGGTATCTTATTTTGCCAAAACTTCAAAATGGAGACTACGCGGTAAGGATTGGCTTCGCTAAAAACGAGGAGGCCGAACAGGAGTACCTGCTACAGGTAAAGGATAACGACCAGGGGTTTTTAATAAAAGATTTTGGTGATAAGGGCTGGGGAATTTTCAACCTGCAAACCATGGCTGTACAGTATGCCGGAACAGCTGCCCGGGAAAAAGCAAGACTGGCAGCAGCCGAAAAGGCAGAAGACGAACAGCGTCAGCACAAAATAGATGAAGAAACGCAGGCTGTTGCTTTACGGCGGCGGAATGATTCGCTGCAACATGCAGCAATTACCCAACAGGCATATGGCGATTCGGTGGCTGCTGTGGTTACCGCAAATCGCCAACACTTGTATGAGGATTCAATAATTAATCAGCGCAACCTTATTTTGCAGCAGCACCTGCAGGACTCCGTAGCAAATGCAAAGGCCGCAGCCAAAGAGGCTGACCGGCTGGAAAAGGTAGCTGACTCCCTCGCAAAAGCGCAGGCTGCTGAAATTGAAAAGCAAAAAGAAAAAGCGATAGAAACAATAAAAATTGAAAAGCCAAATGAAACTACAACGCCATCCTCCAATCCGGCTGTTCAAAAAAATGACACCCCAAAAGGCAACGCCGCACCGATACTGATACAACAATCATTTACCGACAGTGGATGGCATTATGCTTATCACGTCATCAACAACACCCGCAGGGAAACCGTGAATGTCTTTATACCATCAGCACAACCCAAACTACCGGTGAACACAACGGTTATTGATGAAAAAGTAGTACCATCGAATAGCACGCAAAGTATGGATTCTGTCAAACCCCTGAACGTCGGCGTCGTACCTGATACTGCATCTGATACAAAAAATAACGTGAGTGCAACGATACCTGTTGAAAAACCTGTTATCACAGGAATTGCCACCCAACCAACTGAAGCTAAAGACAGTATTCCAATGACTGCTGAAAAACCTGTAATGAATCCTTCATGCAGGGAAGTAGCTAATGAAAAGGATTTCCTGACAGCCCGTAAAAAAATTGCCGCCGCATTTGGTACAGATGCTATGCTGGTTGCCGCACAAAAAGTTTTAAAGCAAAAATGCTATAGCACGGAGCAGCTTCGCAACCTGTGTGTCTTATTTTTAACCGATGTTGGTCGTTACCAGTTTTTGGATATGGCCTACCCCGTTGCATCGGATGCCTACCGCTATGCTACACTCCAGGACTTATTAATTGATCTTTATTTTATACAGCGCTTTAAAGCGATGTTACACTAACGGTGGATTAAGTTTCTTGCAAGAAAACAGGCATTTCATTTAATTCCTGAACCTGCGGCTGTAACTGAAAGCATCGGGTGTAACTTCCATTGGTAATGACGAGGTAAACAGCGCCTAACTTTTGATTGTACCGCAGCGCCTGGTCAATCACGGTGTTATCAACAGGCACCTGCATCGCTTTGCATTCTATCAGCATCCAGGGTTGTGTTTGCCTGTCGTACACCACGATGTCAAACCGCTTTTTTAATTCACCTATCCGTATTTCTTTTTCTACAGCCAACAGGCTTTGCGGGTACTGTAGCGTTTGCAACAGGTACTGAATAAAGTTCTGGCGCACCCATTCTTCCGGCGTTAGCAGTAGCCACTGTTTCCGCACCATATCGAAGATGATATCTTTACCATCAGCTTGTTTGATGTTGAAGGCATAGTTAGGAAATTGAATGGAAATCATAGAGCGAAAGTAGCAGAATGGATAACTTCTTAAAACAACTTTACATTTGTTCCGGTACCTTATTTCCCGCCAACCACAAACACAACTACTTATGAAAACAAAAGAAGACATTGTAACCAACTGGCTGCCCCGTTATACGGGTGAAAAGCTGGAAAATTTTGGCAAGTATATTTTGCTTACCAATTTTAGTAATTACCTCACCCTGTTTGCCGCCTGGAACAAAGTGAAAATCAGCGGTCTTGACCGGCCCATGCAATGTGCCACAGCCAATGGTATTACCATTATTAATTTTGGAATGGGTAGCCCTGGTGCAGCTACCGTTATGGATTTGCTAAGTGCCATCAAGCCGGAAGCAGTGTTGTTTTTGGGAAAATGCGGCGGGCTCAAAAAGCGTAATAAAATAGGAGATTTGATATTACCCATTGCCGCCATCCGCGGCGAGGGAACCAGCAACGATTACTTTCCGGCTGAAGTACCTGCCCTACCCGCATTTGCATTACAAAAAGCCATCAGCACCACCATCCGGGATGCCAAATGCGACTACTGGACGGGCGTATGCTATACGACCAACCGACGGGTTTGGGAGCATGATGAGACCTTTAAAACCTATTTGCAAAAAATACGGGCCTATGCCATCGATATGGAAACAGCCACCATTTTTACGGTAGGTTTTTTTAATAAAATACCAACCGGAGCCTTATTACTGGTAAGCGACAGCCCTATGATTCCGGAGGGTGTTAAAACAGAAGAAAGTGATAAAAAAGTAACGGCAGATTACGTACAGCGCCACCTGACCATTGGTATTGATTCCTTAAAACAACTGATGAATAACGGCCTTACCGTAAGGCATCTGCAATTTTAAATAGTAGTAAAATTTAGAAATATACGTTCCTAATACTTGTGCCATTATGAGGTTGTCATTGCGAGGTTCTTGCCGTGGCAACCTCCAAATAATGGCGAGAGATTGTATTTCTTTTCGCAAAATTTAAATCTACATCCGGGAGATTGCTTCGTTGGGCACGAACCCAATCTCGCAATGACCAAACAAACTAATATCAAAATTCTTTATTTAATGCCACTGCTGTCAATAGAAAATATGGATGTTGCTTTTGCTGCCGGTGGCCAACAAACACCGGCAGTAAATGCTATTACCCTTACAATTGAACAAGGTAAATTAACGGCAGTCGTTGGTGAAAGCGGCAGCGGCAAATCCGTTACCGCTTTATCTATATTACAATTACTTCCACCGTCGGCAGTATATACCAACGGCAAAATACTATTTCAGGAAGGTGGGTTGGCCGCTGTTGATTTATTACACATGAATAGCAGCTACCTGCAAACTATCCGGGGCAACCGCATCGCCACTATTTTTCAGGAGCCGATGAGCAGCCTGAACCCGGTACTTACCTGTGGCAGCCAGGTAACTGAATCCATCATTCAACATCAAAAAATCAATACCGGGAAAGCTAAGCAACAAGCGATTGAATGGTTTACAAAAGTGCAGTTGCCCGACCCTGCAGGTATGTACAACCGTTATCCGCATCAGCTAAGCGGAGGCCAGAAACAACGGGTTATGATAGCAATGGCTATGTGCTGCCAGCCTGCATTACTCATTTGCGACGAACCTACCACTGCGTTAGATGTAACCGTGCAACAAAACATTTTATTGCTAATTAAGCAGTTGCAATTGCAAAACGACATGGGTGTATTGTTCATCACCCATGACCTTGGACTCGTAGCTGAAATTGCTGATCATATCATAGTGATGTATAAAGGGCAAATCGTTGAACAGGGTTCCGTACAACAAATTTTTCACCAGCCGCAGCACCGTTACACAAAAGCGTTGCTTCTTTGCAGGCCGGTACTGTACAGCAAGGGCCAGCGGCTGCCGGTGGTAAATGATTTTTTGATTGGTAATGAACAATTAATTAGTAATAATGACAATACAATAGATGTAACAGTCGGGGGACATCAGAGGGATATAAAACAAGTTGCATTAAAAGATTCAATTCAATCACCTGAGCCACTGCTTACCGTAAATAACCTGAGTGTAAGCTTCACCACAAAAAGAAATTTTTTTGGTAAACCGCTTGCTACCTACCATGCAGTAAAAGACGTAAGTTTTTCTATTTATAAAGGAGAAACACTGGGGCTCGTAGGTGAAAGTGGCTGCGGTAAAACAACGCTTGGCCGTACCTTGCTTCACCTCATTAAACCCACCAGTGGCGACATAATATACGAAGGTAAAAACTGGAGCAGTTACACAACAGATGAGCAAATCAGCCTGCGCAAAAAAATGGGAATCGTTTTCCAGGATCCATATGGTTCGCTTAATCCGAGGCTTACAATCGGGCAGGCACTTACCGAACCGTTGCATGTACACGGCATCCATTCATCATCCCTGCAACGAAAAGACAAAGCCATCGAATGGCTGGAAAAAGTAAACCTGGCGCCGGAACATTTCAACCGGTATCCACACCAGTTTAGCGGCGGCCAGCGGCAACGGATTGTCATTGCCCGTGCTTTAATCCTGAATCCGGAGTTTGTGGTTTGTGACGAAAGCGTATCGGCACTGGATGTAAGTGTACAGGCTCAGGTACTTAATCTGCTGAATGATCTGAAAGCGGAGCTACATTTTACCTGCCTGTTTATTAGTCACGACCTCGGCGTAGTACATTACCTGAGCGACCGGATAATGGTGATGAACAAAGGAATTATCGAGGAAATTGGACCCGCTGAAACAGTTTATCATACGCCGCAATCTGCGTATACAAAACGGTTAATTGCTGCTATTCCAAAGGGAATCAGTTAATCAATACCTGCTTGTGTATACATCAGTTAAAAAAATTTGGATTCGGCAAAATTTCAGGCTTACATTTGCACACTTTATAAAAATCATCGTGCCGTAACACGATAACATGCCTGGCTCTCCAGCCGGCTTACTTACTACCGCAGCTTGGTTTTCAGGCAAGGCTCCAGCGTTTGTTATCCGGCACTTTTAAAAGTTATTTAAGTTGACAACTGCCGGAATATTTCCTTTATTGATTCGTCTTTGTTATACCAGTTACGCTGTAGCTACTGATTTCCTATTGCTAAAAAACAATTAACCCATACATGAAATTATCCCAATTCAGATTTGATTTGCCCCTGAACCTTATTGCTCAAAACCCTACGAAAAAGAGGGAGGATAGCCGGATGATGGTGATAGACCGCAAAACCGGTACGATGGACAATAAGCATTTCCGGGACATATTGGATTATTATAACGACAAAGACGTTTTTGTAGTAAATAATACCAAGGTGTTTCCGGCCCGGATGTATGGCCGCAAAGAAAAAACAGGCGCCAAAATAGAAGTGTTCCTGTTGCGGGAACTGAACAAACCAAACCGCCTGTGGGATGTGATTGTAGACCCAGCCCGTAAAATAAGAGTAGGGAATAAATTGTATTTTGGCGATAATGATGAATTGGTAGCCGAAGTAATTGACAATACAACCAGCCGTGGCCGTACCATCCGTTTTTTGTGGGAAGATACCGATGAATCGTTCCGGAATATGCTGGACTTTTTAGGGGAAACCCCTTTGCCAAAATACATCAAACGCAAACCGGATGAGGAGGATAAGGAACGCTACCAAACCGTGTACGCCAAACACGAAGGTGCTGTGGCCGCACCTACCGCCGGCCTGCACTTTAGCGAGCAATTAATTAAGCGTTGCGAAATAAAAGGTATCCGCTTTGCAGAAGTAACGCTACATACCGGTTTAGGTACGTTCCGGCCCATTGAGGTGGAAGACCTGAGCAAGCATAAAATGGATGCAGAATATTACCGCATTGATGACGTAGCATGCCGTATCGTGAATAAAGCAAAGGAAAACGAACAACGTATCTGTTCCATCGGTACGACCACCATGCGGGCTTTGGAAAATTCTTTTACTGCCGAAAAGCTGCTAAAACCCTCTGAAGGCTGGACAAATAATTTTATCCACCCACCGTATAATTTTAATGTGGCCGATAGCCTGGTAACCAATTTCCACCTGCCAAAAACCAGCCTGCTGATTATGGCCTGCGCTTTTGCCGGTTACGACCTGATTATGGAAGCGTATCAAAAAGCAATCAGGGATAAGTACCGCTTTTTTACCTATGGCGATGCCATGTTGATTATCTGATATTAAATTCAAATAGACAATAAGCAATAAGGAAATCAGTGTAAGCCAGTCAAATATTTTCCGCAACCTTGATGTGATATAAAACTGATTTAAAGACCATAAACAAGGCCGCTGCACAAAATGTGTAGCGGCCTTGTTTATTATTCCATATTAAAACAGGCTGCGGAAAATACCTGACTGGCTTATATTAAATACAATATAGGTTGCGGACTCCAATTTTGCTGACCAACCCTATTTGCCTGTTGCTGATTGCCTATTTGAATTTTGCATCAGATACCTGCAAAAAAGGCGGTAAAAAATAATCCGAAAAAGGCCAGGATGATGGCGGTAATGGCCGGAGCAATAATACAGTACACCAAAGCCCGGCCAAAAGTGAGTTTATTAATCATCACTAATCGTATAAAAAAGAAAAATACAATTACAGCCAGCGGAATAGCGTAGGTAACAAACCAGATGGCGTACCAGGCCGGTTCAATATTTTGAAGATCCGTTGCATTGTAAGGATCGAACTTCCTGGCAAAGGAGTAAATGACCGTAACAATAAAAAAGATATTGCTAAGGTTAATAAATACTTTGTCCGTTACCTTACGGGACTCGACCGGTTTAAACAAAACCCTTAATAACCGGCCTAACAAAACAAGCATGATGAGCACAACGAAAAAGAAAGCAACATAAATGATAAATAATGTTAATTCCATCACATACTGGCTGACGTCGTTTCCATATAATGATTTTAACTCATCGGTTGATTCAAGAAAATTCTGCTTGATTAGAAAAAAGGCAATTCCGGTGATAATAAGAATCAGCTCAAACGTTTCCTTCGCATTATTAACAGTATTTGCATTTGCCAAAGTGTGCTCATCGGCATTCGGCTTCCATAAAAATTTAATGCAATTCCATATGAGTACAAAATAGCGCCTGAAAAAACCATAAATACCCTTAATAATCTCTGCAAAAAAACCTAAGAATACCTCTATAAATAATTGTAGCAGAATAGGTCTTTCCTTTTTAGCAGCTTTTTGCTGCTTTTGCTCAAACACTGTATTTTGTTCGTAGTTATCGGCTGTATCGTCAGCATATTTATTTTCCATACGCTTTCTGTAAAACGGTTAAAGGCATTACAAGCAATCAGGTAAAGTGTACATTTAAGAAGCAATCACATTGGTGCGATCTTATTCCAATAATCAATAACTACGGCGGCCAATGGTAACATAATAAATAAAATACAACATAGGCAACCCTAAAAAACAAGCCTTATCAATAGTAAATTTACCCATAATCTTTCCTGTAAGCCAGGCATTGCAAAACTGAAGATCAGGTAAATAAAAATAAGCGGATAGATAAACCAAAACCCTTTCATTCCGCTTTTAACCCTCAAGTAAATCATATGCCAGTCTTTAGCACCAATTGCATATTTACTGGGATAGCACCAGTCCACTTTGCACTCGATCGTTTCATTTACAATAGACACTTCCAACTCTTCCACTTGTCCATTTGAAATCATGACGGGTTTAAACCATCAATCAACATTTTATACGGGCGTAAGCGGTTAAGAAATGCATTCTTTCGGTTCAAAACAATTTTTATTGCCACCTGGTATCGGTTTAGAGACCAAACAAACCTTCGTTCAGTAATTGCAACGTTTCGTTTTTGTATTCGGAAGATATGAGCAGGCTAACGTTGTGGCGGCTACCACCATAGCTAACCATCCTTACCGGAATCGTTTTTAAAGAATCAAAGAGTTTGGAGAGTATATCTTTTGTTTCCGCAATCTCGTTACCTACTACCGATACGATGGTAAAATTGTCTTCCACATCTACTGCACCAAACGGTTCTAAATCTTTTACAATTTCCTTCAGGTGTACAGTGTTGTCAATAGTTACAGATACCGCTACTTCTGATGTCGTAATCATGTCAATACTGGTCCGGTATTTTTCAAACACTTCAAATACCTTTCGTAAAAACCCATAGGCTAGCAACATGCGGCTGCTCTTGATATTAATATCAACAATCCCATCTTTTGCAGCAATCGCTTTTACCCCTTTACTGCCCGCCTCCTGCAAAATAATCGTCCCTTTGGCCGAGGGTTGCATGGTGTTCAAAAGCTTTACAGGTATACTGTTTTGCTGTGCCGGCCAGATAGAAGCCGGGTGCAAAATTTTAGCGCCAAAGTAGGCAAGTTCAGCCGCCTCTTCAAAACTCAGTTGCTCAATGGGCCGGGTATTCTTACATACCCTGGGATCGTTGTTATGCATCCCGTCAATATCCGTCCATATTTCGCATACGGAAGCTTTGATGGCCGCACCAATCAGGGATGCCGTATAATCGCTTCCACCCCGTTTCAGGTTATCAACTTCCCCTTTGGCATTGCGGCAGATGTAGCCTTGTGTAACAAACAGTTTACCGGCCGGGTATTGGTTCAGTAGCTGGCTTAGCTTTACCCGGATGCTTCCAATTTGCGGTTCCTCGTAACTGTCAATCGTCATAAAATCCAGGGCAGGTAGCAGTACATGCTTCATACCTTTCTCCTGCAGATATACACAAAACAGTTTGGTGCTCAGCAGTTCGCCCTGGGCCAGTATATCTTTATTCAGTGCTTCGCTGAATGATATTTTGAGGATAATATGCAGGAATTCAAAATGTTCGGCTATGATACCTTTTGCCTGATGTAATGCCTCCGGCGATGTAACCAGCTGGGTGGTAAATTGCTGGTAATGATCCTCCAGTAACTGTATCTGATGTTTGGCATCGCTGCGGTAGCCGTTGGCAAGCGAATGGCTTATCTCAACGAGTGCATTTGTTGTTCCGCTGAGCGCACTTAGTACAACGATGGTTGGTTCCTCACTTTTATTGATCAATTCTGCAACCTGGTGCATACGTTCAGGCCGGCCCACGCTGGTGCCGCCAAACTTCATAATTTTCATAAATCGGGTAATGGGGTAATTTTAAAGAGGTTCAAATGTAATGTGTGAAAGGGAAAGGTGAATTTGCTTAATTTATTACTGCAACGGAAACCTGATAAGATTAAATTTTGAAATGAATGTAAGGCACTTCTAAAAGCATGGAAATTTAGATAGAAATAATTAAGCAACCGATTAACGAAAGAAAAGAGAAAGCAGTTCAGGCAGCAATATTGAGAAATTTTAGCTCAATGCTCATATACATCTTTAAAGAACATTATGAGGTTTATTATTATTTTAGTATTATTAAGTACTGCACTTGCGGCAACTGCAAAAAACCCTTATTTCAAACCATTTGTAACCTCTTTGTCAGGTAGTGTGTCATATGTTGAAGGCAATTTTAAGTATAAAAAAGATGCTGAACAAGTGGTAATTCAAAACATCTTTCAGGCAGGCACTAAACCGGAAGATGATTCGCTGGCAGACGCCGGACTAAAGCGAAAAGCAAAATGGGCGAAATGGTTAGGTATTGGCTCTCTAATCGGTTTGTTGGTTCCGGGTGTAAATCTGTTATCAATTCCCGCAGCTATTGCCGCTATTGTTATCAGCCATCAGATTCCCAAAGAATCGAGGTATAATAAAGAAGCTAATACCGGCAAAAAAACCGGATGGCTTACCATTGGTGTTCTGTTAGTTATTGGCTTTATTGTTTTACTGGTAACACTTCCCTTTGGTGTACGGTAATATAGATGTCTTTAGAAAATTATGTTGAATAGTTCTCCTGTTTTTTTCAGATCCTCCACAACCACCGGTAACAACGGAATTCCATTTGCCTTGCGTTCTTCTTCGTAGTCTCTTTCAGGATCACCAGGTATTAGTACTTTCTGCTTTTCATCAATTGGTGTTGCACTACGGAACCTTCGTATCCAGTTGTCCATATGGGTTTTAAATTCATCAGCCGTCCGGAAAGCATCTATCCGCATGGCACCAAAAAAATGACCCAGGCCCTGCCCGGGTTGATTGTCGGGCATAGGGATATAAGCCGGAAAAGGCGGCACCCAGGGGCCATAACTGGCACCGCTAAGTACGGCCGAAAAAATATCGACAATACTGCCCAACGCATAGCCCTTGTGGCTGCTATGCTCCCGGTCGCTGCCGAGGGGTAACAATGCTCCGCCCTTTTTTAAAATGTTTGCATCCGTGCTAGGTTGCCCATCAGCCGTTTGCACCCATCCCGTGGGCGTATCTTCATTTTTACGCTGCAATATTTCCAGTTTACCATTTGCTGCAGTGGTGGTAGCAAAGTCGGCCACAAAAGGTGGCTCCTCTCCTGCCGGAATAGCTACACAAACAGGATTGGTGCCCAGCATTTTTTCCACCGAAAAAGTGGGAGCTACCAGGGCGCTGGCATTCGTCATCGCAATCCCGATCATATCCTGTTCCAGCGCCGGCATAGCGTGTGCTGCAGCTATGCCAAAATGGTTACTGTTGCGAACGCTTACCCAGCCTGTTCCACATTGTGCTGCTTTTGTTATGGCTACCTGCATGGCATAAGGCGCTATTACCAACCCCAGGCCCGCATCACCATCTATTACTGCAGTAGAAGGCGTTTCGTGTACCACTTTAATGTTCGGCGTAGCATTAATGCGTTTTGCCTGCCAAAGCCTTACATAGCCGCTAAGACGGGCAATGCCGTGGCTATCAATTCCCCTAACATCAGCGCTCAGTAAAACTTTGGTTGCCAACGCTGCGTCTGCCGGCGGGCAGCCGATGGCTGTAAATATCTGTTGAGTAAACTGTCTAAGCTGTTCGTAAGAGAAGGTAGCAGGCATGAATCTTTGTAGGAATCCCACACGTGTGGGATTCTGAATGTAAGGTATATGGAATATTAATTTTGCGTTTATGCAGAATCCCGAACGTGTGGGATTCCTACAGCTACGGCATAATAATCAACGACTTACGTTTAGGTATATCTACCATTTCCACTTCAAAAATCAAATCCTCACCTGCCAGGAAATGATTTGCGTCCAGCAATACCTGCTCCGGTTGCACTTCCAGCACGATTACCTGCACCGGTTGGCCACTTTCGCTTTGCAGGTTCAACTCCATACCGGGTTCCAGCTTCATATCCGGCGGTATATTTTCCATCGGAAAGGCAATCACGTTTTCTTCCTGCCATTCGCCATAGCCCTCTACTGCAGGGATGCTGATGGTTTTTTTATCACCAATACTCATGCCTTCCACTCCTTTGTCAAAACCGGCTATCATTTGGCCGGCGCCTACTTCAAACTGAAGCGGTTCACGGCCAGCCGATGAATCGAATATTTCACCGTCGGTCGTTTTACCTGTATAATGTACCTGCACGGTATCGCCTTTTTTTACTGCTGACATTTTTTAGAATTTATTTTGAAAATAGTGAGCGGGGCCGAAAATAAGAAGTAGCAACATCTTTACCTGAAATAGGTTTTACGATACCAAAAATTGCGGCCAATTTTGATGCAAATGGAATGCTGATGCAAAAAGTATTTTTTCTGATAAGCTTAGTATTTTTAAGTGGCATAGCAGGATCGAAGGCAAAAGCCGGAAAACCGGAAAAAAAAATGCCTGTTATACCGGGTGCAGAACGCACAGAACTGTATTTACCCCTGCTAAAAGGTAAATCGGTGGCCGTTTTTGCCAATCAAACTTCCATGGTTGGCCAAACGCATTTGGTGGATGTGTTATTGAAAAACGGTATTGCCATAAAGAAAATTTTTTCCCCTGAACACGGTTTCCGGGGCAATGCTGATGCCGGTGAGCAGGTAGAAAGCAGTATTGATTCAGCCACTGGCTTGCAAATCATTTCCTTGTATGGTGATCACAAGGCACCCACCGCTGATGAACTAAAAGATGTGGATGTGCTGTTGTTTGATATCCAGGATGTGGGTGTCCGGTTTTACACCTATATCAGCAGCTTGCAATATTTTATTGAAGCAGCTGATGAAAATAAAAAACCCCTGGTGATTTTAGACCGGCCTAATCCTAATGGATTTTATATTGACGGGCCGGTGCTACAGCCAGCATTTAAAAGTTTCGTAGGCATGCAACCCATACCAGTTGTGTATGGGATGACGATAGGTGAGTATGCCTCGATGCTGGTGGGTGAAGGCCTTTTAAGCACCAGCACCGGTATGCCTGCTACCATATTCTGGAATTCTAAACCTGCCCGGCTGAAATCTGCAAAATCAAAAGTTCAAAAATCGTATATAATGCTGCCGAATGGGTTTAGCATTTACGTAGTCCCCTGCAAAAACTACGACCACAATATGGTGTACAACTTGCCGGTGAAGCCATCCCCTAACTTACCCAGTCTGCAAAGCGTTTTATTATACCCATCCATTTGCTATTTTGAAGGAACGGAAATTAGCTTGGGCAGGGGAACCGATAAACCCTTTCAACAATTTGGTCATCCGTCTTTTCCGGACACGTTATATAGTTTTAAACCAGCAAGTCTGCCGGGTGCCAAATCCCCGCCTCTATTGGGTAAAACCTGCTACGGCTATGATTTAAAAAGAGATGCCGGCAAACTGATTACAACACTAAACGGAAAGATCAACTTGTCTTATCTGCTGAAAGCTTACCAATTGTTTCCGCAAAAGGATAGTTTCTTCGTGCGGCCTAAAAAAGGAAATCCATCTACCACCGATTATTTTTTTAATAAACTGGCCGGAAATGATGAACTGATGTGGCAAATTTTGAACGGCAAAACCGAGACAGAAATTCGTAAAAGCTGGGAAACCGGCATCACTGCATTTAAAAAAATCAGGAAGAAGTATTTACTCTATAAGGATTTTTTTTAGTTCGCTCACTCACAAGTTCACAAGTTTACCCGTTCTCATCATTCATCTTTGTTAACTAAAAATAACTCATTTCATTTCAAGCTTAGTAATTTTAAATATATAATATACTGTTTACAGGTATTTAACAAACAGGCTAATTAACGTGTGAACAAGTGAACATGTAAACGAGCAAACCTTATGACATCTCCCCGCATTATATTTTTAGGCACACCGGAATTTGCAGTAGCATCGTTGGACGCTTTGTACCAGGCCGCTTACCGGATTGTGGCTGTGGTAACTGCTCCTGACAAACCTGCCGGCCGGGGTATGCAGTTACAGCAAAGTGCGGTAAAGAAGTACGCATTAGAAAAAAGCATCCCTGTGTTGCAACCCGAAAAGCTCAAAAACCAGGTATTCCTGGACGAATTAAAAAGCTACCAGGCAGATATACAGGTAGTAGTAGCATTTCGTATGTTGCCGGAAGTTGTTTGGAATATGCCATCTATGGGAACGGTAAATTTACATGGCTCGTTACTACCGGAATACCGTGGGGCAGCACCCATTAACTGGGCCATCATTAACGGCGAAACGGAAACTGGTGTTACTACGTTCAAATTGCAGCAACAAATTGATACCGGTAATATATTGTTACAGGAAAGAATTACAATTAGCGAAACGGATACCGCCGGCACACTCCATGATACGATGAAGGAAGTGGGCGCCCGGTTGCTGGTACGAACAATTGAAGGATTGCTTGATGGAAGCATTGAGGAACAGCCGCAGTTAGCGGTCAGTAGCGAACAGTTAGTAGCACTGAGTCTGCAGTCGAAAGATAATGGTGCAATTTCTGACTTCCGGTCTTCCGGACTTCCAGACTTCCAGACTCCTTTAAAACATGCACCCAAAATTTTTACCGACACCTGCCGGATTGATTGGACCAATACCTGTGAATCTATTTATAACCTGACCCGGGGTCTAAGCCCTTTTCCTGGCGCTTTTACCTACCTACATGGAAAGGTGTTAAAAATCTATATGTCAAAAAAAGAGGTTACCGTTCATCATAACGAACCGGGCAGTTACGATACAGATGGAAAAAACTTTTTTAAATTCGCCTGCGCCAATGGTTTTATTCACGTTACAGATATACAGCCGGAAGGCAAACGAAGAATGACTATTGAGGAATTTTTACGAGGATATCGAGGATAATATTTTGTTGTGGCGTTCCACAGCCGTTCGTTTCTAAATGTGCTATGCCTTGTTTGCGTGTTTAAGTTTCTCTATTTCGTGTTACAAATAGTCTGTAACAGGTATGGGTCAGCTTCTTACAGAATAAACTGGTATGGGTATTAATTAAGCCAATGCCGTAGGGCCACCAAACGTCAGGGGTATTTCAACAGCTTCTAAATCTTTGATAACGCCATGCCCATCTTCATAACGGCTAACGTTTTCCATTAACGCTTTCATAAACCGCTTCGCATGTTGCGGCGTCATAATCAGCCGGCTTTTCACTTTGCTTTTAGGAGTACCCGGCATTACGTTTACAAAATCTATCACAAATTCGGCATGGCTATGTGTGATAATAGCCAGATTAGCGTACTGACCTTCCGAAATTTCTTCGGAGATTTCGATATTCAGTTGGTTATTCTGATTTTGATTTGGTTCGCTCATGGAGGGAGGATATTTTGGGGTGCAAACATAAAGGCAAATTATTTGCTAAGTGGCAAGGTTTCATAAAATAAACAAGCCGTCCTGACTGAGTCGGAACGGCTTTAATGTTTTATTAATCGATTAACGGGGCCGTAAATATTTCAGGGTATCTGTTGCCAATCGTTGGGTAGGCCCGGCATTCCAGGTAAAAGAAATATAAAAAGTTTTGGTTGCAGGATCATATCTGTTGTTATAGCCGGGTGCATTACCTAACGGTGTTGCCAATGGCGGGGTTATCGGATCGGCTGATACAGTCACAGCATTAGTTGATGGATTTACATCCAGTTTCGGATAGCCAATTCCTACATTCGATCCATCCGCCCAATGCTGCAGATCGTCGAATTCAACCGCTGTGGCCGTTACTGTTACCAATGGCATTTCATATGTTGGAATGGTTCCTGATAGAGCTGCGTCTCCGGCTCTTAAAGCAGTTCCTTTTAAACTATAAATACCATCATATTGATTCAATGCACTTAACTCTACTACCAGATGGGTTTGACTGTTATCACTGTGTACTACAGCGCCATCGCCGCTTACGCTGAAAATAGATATACCAAAAGCAGAACTGCCACCAGAAAGCTTTGACGGATTGATTTCAAAATGCACAGTTGCAGTCCGTGCCCCTTTTGCAATTACAACTTCTGTTTGTTCAAATTTATAAGCAGTGATGGGAACTGGTGAAAGGGCAGTACCGTTGATGGTATTATATTCATATACTGCATTATCATCTTTTATCAGCTTTACGGTAATTGGCCCATTGGCAGTTCCGGTGGTATTCGCCAGTTTTATTTCGTACTCAACGGGAACAAAGTTGTTACCTAACGTAAGATTTATTTTCTGGTACCCTTCATAATTATTGAAAGATACCATTTTGGCGCCTGAGTATGTTACGTCGTCTACGCCGGTGATTACATTTTTCTTACATGAAAAAAGGATGAGAGCACTGACACTTACAATTATTAATTTATTTAGTTTCATTACTTTCTGTTTGATGTTGTTTTCGCAAAATTTGTCGATAGTTTAGAATGATAGGGATGCTATTTATCCCACCAAACTCTTGCAATATGGGTATCGCCACCAGTTAAGCCATTAGCTGCCGCCTGGTAATTAGCAGGGTTTAGCTGAATTTCTGTATCGGGGTAGGCATACCTGCGTGGTATTTGTTTACTGACGTTCACAGCGTTTGGAGTTGGGGTTAACGCCGGGTAGCCGGTGCGGCGCCATTCAAACCAGGGCTCGTGGCCTTTTGGAAACAAGGCAACCCATTTTTGCTGACCTATTTTAGCCGCTAAGTTAGTTGCCGGATCCACAGTAGATTGTGTAATGTAAGTAGTAAATTGAGCAGGGGTATACGTTAAGCCCCATTCGTCCCAGGAAAGTTTAATGGCCTGCTGATAACTTGACGGGGCATCCGTTGTTGCACCAATCCAACCTTTTTGCTCAGCTTCCGCTTTGCTAAACCACATTTGTGATGCTGAGATAAAAATACCATCCATGCCATTATAGTTAACGAGCGTTGAGCTTGATCCGGTGAATTTCCACCCGGTAATTTTTACACCAATCCGGCTATAATCAGTGGTAAATGAGGTTAAAGAATTACGGTCAAGACCATAAGGAATACCTACATAATTACCTAACAGATTTGGTTGTGCATACACCGGTAGCCGGGGATCATTCGTATTTTTCAAATAATTAATCATCACATCCGATACACTATAATCATCCCGCCCATTATTTAAATTGCTCCAGGGGCTGCAATAGGTAGCATTGTTTAAATATTTGTAGGCTGCGTTATCTGCATTAGTCGAAATATAACCGGCTGCATCGCTGTAGGCTGCTGCAAATTCTGCTTTTCCTGTTACAGCATCCACTTTCGATAAGCGAAGGGCCAGAATCATTCGGAGTGAATTGGCAAACTTTTTCCACTTCGCCGGATTACCACTATATAATTGATCACCGGTAGCTGCCGTGCCGCCGTCGAACTGAGCAGATGCTTCTTTTAATTCTTTAAATAAGTCGGCATAAATCGCCTGCTGTTTGTCATATGAGGGAATCCTGTTAGTACCAGTCAACGCCTGAGAGTAAGGAACATCACCCCACCGGTCTGTTACAATAGAGAAAAGATACGCCTTCAGGATGCGGGCAATGGCTGCCTGGTTTTTATTAGATCCATTTGCGGTAACCCGTGAATCCGATGCTAAACCTTCCGTAGTGTTGTATTTAACAATCGTATATAAATCTTCCAGCGGGCCTGAGTACCAAAGATCCCAGGATGCCCTGGTGGTAGAGTACAGAGAAGGTTCAGGATACTGGCTTAGCGACAGGTACTGAACATAGAGCGCTGTTTCTGTATTGAAAACTGTTTTCCCGGTTACGGTAGCGCCTGTATAGCCTGCATCCGCCATTGAGTTCAATGCGTTGGAAAGCAGGTTAGCCGTATTTGGAAAAGCACTCACATTCGGATCCGGGCTAATGTTTGTTTCCGCAAACTTTTTGTCGCAGCCTCCGGCTACGAATGAGCTTCCTATCAGGAAATATAAAAAGAGTTTTTTCATTATAGATGTATGTATTACAAAAGTCTGTTTTAGAATCTGAATTTCAGGTTAACGCCAAGTGAACGGATACCGGGTAACTGGCCTGCTTCTCCATAAGTTTGTGAAATCTCAGATGGGTCAAAATCACGGTTGGTAGCATAAATAAGCCATGGATTACGGGCTACTACCGATACAAAAGCGCTTTTAGCCCATTTCCAACCCCATTTACTTACCGGCAGGGTATACCCCAAACTAACTTCCCGTACCTTCAGGTAGCTGGCATCGAATACAGACATATCGGCGATACCACCGCTATTCCCGTTCTGGTGAAAATAGTCATATCCGTTTACATATGTATCGTACGGCTTACCATCTTCCCGCACGCCAAATACGTGTACACCGCCACCGGCAGATACATCATCCCGAACGTTTTTACCTCTGTCGTTTGTGGCTGCTGTTTTTTCATACAACCCTGAGTAAGTTCCCCAAAAATCGGACAGCGAGAAATACTTACCCCCCTGCTGAAAATCAAACGAAAAAGCCAGTGATAAACCCTTGTAGGTGAACTGGTTGAAAACACCACCTGTATAATTTGGAATAACACTTCCGAACAAAACGTTATCCTGTGTCTGATACGTGCCATCTGCGTTTAATACCGGTAATCCATTAATTCTTTTGATACCAACGCCTCTTAGCTGTCCCCAGTTTTGCCCTTCGATATGATAGACCTGAGGCAATGGAATACCCTGAAATTGCGGAGCTGAACTAAGCCTTGGAGAAGTTACCAACAGTATTTTTGTTTCCTCAGATATTTTATCAACAAAAGAATTATAAGTAGACCAGTTAAAGGTAATATCCCAGGAAAATGCTTTTGTCTGAACCGGCTTATAGTCTGCCTGAAACTCGATTCCTTTTCTGGTTACCTGGCCTGCGTTAAATGTATAAGAACTATATCCGCTGGCGGTAGATACCTGCGTGCGAACAATCTCATCTTTCCTTTTTTCCCTGAAAACAGTAATATTCAGGCCAAGCTTGTCTCTGAAAAACCGGGTTTCCAAACCCGCCTCGTACTCAGTAGTTTTGGCCGCTTTCACATTGGGGTCAACGTTACTGTTTGGCACGGCAGACAAATAATAATTTTGATAGGGAACATTTTGCCTGGTATAAACCAGGTTGGTGGCATAAGAACCCAGATAAGTATTGATACCATTATCACCAGCAGTAGCGCTGGCAAGTCTTATTTTTCCATAGCTTAACTCGGGTATTATTTTTTTCATTTGGTCGGAGAAAACATAGCTTACACCTAAAGAGCCGTAGCCAAACGCATTATTCTGAACGGGTAGATTAGAAGCAACATCCAGCCGGTAGGATCCATCCAAAAACAAAAAATCTTTATATCCGACAGTGCTTCTGGCAAATCCGCTTATAATTTTATAATCACCATAAGTTGCCCCTAAAGTAGCAGCACTGGCAGAGTTGGAAATATCAAATACATCCGGTTTTGTTAAGCCACCTGCCGTTAACCGGCTGCTATCTCTGGTCTTGGTTGTGAGGTAATTACCACCTGCCAATACATCCAGCGAAAAGTCGCCGAAGGTCTTTTTATAGGTTGATATCAGCTCTATGTTGTGTTCAGTATATTTTGTATTATCGTTTTGATATGCACTTAAAATACCGGATTGGGCTGCACTGTTTTCAATAATAAAGGGTGTTTTCGCTTCAAATTTTGTGGTCCTGTAATTAAGCCGGTAGGTACCGGTAACATCCCAGTCTTTGGTAATTTTATAACGCAATGAGGCATTCCCGTAAACCCGCTGGCGATGATCGTCATTTGTATTATATTTAAGGTAGCTGTAGTGGTTGTACCAGTAGTTTCCCTTTAAATAACTTCCGGTAGTAGCAGTCGAAGTAGCGCCTGGGTTAGTATGATTCCAGCTAACCAGAGTACCTATCGGACTTTTAAAATCTTGTAACTCCTTTAGTATGTTAATATCAATGTCCCGGTGAAACCATTGGTTAAACGTGCCCGATGTCTGGTTTGAATAAGCATCGTCAAAATCTCCTTTTACCAGTTCATTACTATAATTCGCATTTACACTCAATGTAAGCTTTGGTAAAATATCCCAGCTTTCCTGGGTAGAAATCAAATGCTTATCTTGACTGCTATATGGTAAAATACCCTGATGGTTCATATAGGTATAACCAACACGGGCCGTTACATTTTTCCATCCTTTTGAAATGTTGATATTATTATTGGCAAAAATTCCTACATCATAAAAGTCACGGATATTATTAGGCTGAGGGGTAGCAGTTGTCGTTTTAAAAGCGTATTTACTGCCGGGATACCATGCATACCAGGGAATATATTCCGTACCGTCGATTTTTGGTCCCCAACTGGCATCATCCGAGTAATCAGGATATTTTTTTCCGTTAAATACGCTCCACTCAGCAGGGTTTACGCCAGCTTTATAATTAAATATCTGCCAGTTAGCAACACCACCGCCCATATAACTATTTTGATAAGCAGGCAGTGTTCCTACTTTTTCAAACGTAGTGGTTTGATTAAATTCAATATCTACCCCCTTGGAATTTTTACGGGCTTTTTTGGTAGTAATTAAAATAACCCCACCGGTAGCACGGGTACCATACAAAGCCGTGGCACTACGGCCCTTTAAGACCGTAATACTTTCTATATCATCCTGGTTAATATCCGTTACGTTGGTCAGAATGGTGCCATCCACTACATAAATAGCATTTACATCTCCCAAACCACCTACACCCCGAATGCGGACTCCGCCCGGAGAACCGAGTTTGGAACCGGCCTGACCTACTACCTGAATACCTGCTACTTTA
Source organism: Chitinophagaceae bacterium (assembly GCA_965246935.1). GTDB lineage: Bacteria > Bacteroidota > Bacteroidia > Chitinophagales > Chitinophagaceae > JAZKFT01. The sequence goes on from CBDFGC010000001.1 coordinate 79,245, forward strand.
CCTGCCAGTGCAGTTGTTATATCCGGCTCTCTTGTTTGTGTAAGGCGGGCAGCAGATACCGTTTGTGCAGCATAAGGCGTGGATTTAGCTGATCTTCTTACACCTAAGGCGGAAACAACGACGTTGCTTAGTTCTGTATTTCCTTTTACCAGCGATACATTCAACGTTGTTTGATTGTCTGAAATGGTGATTTCTTTATTTTGAGAGCCCGCAGCACTGATAATTAAAATGGTTCCGCTTTTTACTTCAATCCGGAAATTGCCATTTGCATCGGCAGCCACACCGCCTTTCCCATTCTTCACTTTCACGGAAGCAAACGCAACAGGCTGACCACTCTCGTCTGTTATCGTGCCTGTTACGATCCTGCTTTGGGCGAGTGCCAGCGTAGCGCTTAGCACAAGCATCACCATCATAAGTGCAACTTTTCTCATACGCATTATTTAAATTTTTTAACTTGGTAAATGTAAAGGAATTATAAATAAAACGTTAAAACCGGGTCGGCTCTGACATGTAGAAAATGAAATTTTACGTGTGTATCAACACACATATTTTTCAACGAAATATTACATAACCCCTTCTTCCTTAGGCTTAGGACAACGGTTCAGTAACGTCTGCTGCATTTTTGACGCTAAAACTCCTCATTACTTAAAAGGTACAAGCCGCCTGTATCTTTATTTCTGTTCGGTGATTGTTATTGATTTCATCATAACCTGAACCAATTGTTGTAGCATCCGGCATGATTGTTTGGGCCAGCCTTACCCATAAAGATAAATGCTTACTAACGTTATAATTCAGGTTAAGGTACCAGCGGTAGCCTTTGCCAAAAGAGGGCGGTATGGAAAAGCTGTATAGCACATCGTTTTCAAAAGCATACAGGCGGCTGTCGTAACTATCCGTTTCAAAGTATTGGAGCCGGATATTTCCTGAAAAAGGTTCGGACACCGGTTTATAGAAAACTTCAGCAAACGTCAGAAAGCCATTTTCTGGTCGATTAGATTGCTTGTCGAACCAAAGCAATTCTACCCGGCTTTTAAAACTTACTTCAGGCGTAAGTTTTATAGAAAAGTTAGTACGCCAGGTTTGGCGGGGCCGGTTATTCGTAATGTGCAGCGGCAGGGCCGTATTGGAAAGATTGATGGCTTTGCTCTGATTAAGATAACGGGTATATAGCTCGGTTTGCTTACCGGGTCGCCAGGTTAGCTGCGCCAGGTATTCTGAGCCGTTTGAGGGCCTGTCGACCCGGTAGCGTAGCCAGGGGAAACTGAATACGTCTGCGTAGGCATTAACTGTAATTCCATACACAGGCCTCAGCGTGATACCGGCGTACAATCCATTTTCATTTACCGGTACAATACTCTCCGTAAAGGCATTGGTATAAAGGCTGGTGTAGGCACGGGAAATATGCCGGTACAACAAACTGACATCTGCCCGTGCATCCAGGCTGGCCAGTGAGCCATGCACCATTGCGGTATTTTTATTCGCATCTGTGGCTACTTCACCAAACAGGTGCATGTTCCGGTAGGTATAACCATAATCCACACTGGCATTCGTATAATTTTTTCCATCCAATGCATACAAATTATACGGCACCGCCTCTTTTTGCAATGCAGCAGAAAGTTGATGGTGAACCACATTAACGCCAATCTGAAACCGGGCCAGATGGTATCCGATACTGCCTCCGTACGATAGCTGACTGATTTGATTTCTGTCGGCCAGTTCCGAAAGGGTACGATGGTAGCCGGAACTTTGAAGGGATGAAACAATATCATCTACTGCAGCTGAGTCGACTACCCGGTTAGCTGAAACTTTCTTGAGGGAAATGAACCCAGTTGCCTGCCAGGCCTTTTTCTGAAGGGTAATACCTGCGCCTCTGTGAAAATTAAACTCTCCCGGCGAACTGTATGGCCGTAAAATATCTGCCTGTCTTTTAATGCCCGTTATATCAGCACTTTTACGAAAGGCAAGTGATTGCCAACTCACCAGGCCCTGTCCCATATTTACGGTAAAGTCGCCCAGTGCCAGGAATTTTACAATGCCCAAGTTGCGGGCAAACAGGTGTACAGAATAAAAATCGAATCCTCTACCCTGCCGGCCTTTCAAAAATTGTTCTCCCGCATCTTTATCGGCTGTGATGCCATATTGTAATAAGTTTTTATATTGATATTTATAGCGGATTACTAACCGCAATGGGCTACCGGTATATTTCGGTCCGGAGGAATCTTTTGCGATGAACCCGTCCTGTTTTTCCAGCAATTGGGCCACCCGAGCCAGCAGGGTACGGTCGCCGCCACTAAACCGGCTAACTAAATTTTCTTTAAACGAAACAGCACTTCCCACCTGAATATAAGGCAATATTTTTCGGATGGTTTCGATGTCCCAGCCGGGTACCGCCTGCAGTTCGTACATGTTGATTAGCCTGCCAAGCAATTGCCGGTATTGCAGGAACTGCTGAATTTGCAGCGGTGATAAAAAAAGGAATGTTGTCAGGTCTGTTTCTTCTGCTGTGTTCAGGTTTAGCCGGTGTCGCCTTAGATGTTGATATTGCTGTAAATAGCTGTCATCTTCTGTTTCGGTTTCTTCTGCTTCGGCCAGGTTTTCCAGTTGCTGCTCGGTTGTGCTGTTGATAAGTGGAATGGTATCCTGCTGTGCCTGTAATATTAACCCACTAAAAACTGCCAGTGCTATCATTACCATTTTCGGAAATACAGACATGGGCAGGCTTCGTTTTTAATTATAAATAGCTGTTGGTTTAGCGGCAGCAGATTTATTATCACTTAGATTGAAAAGTAATAGGATACCCGGCGAAATACCCAACGGGGTTTGATAAGCGGCAGCTATTTCAACCCGTAAACTCTCCCATTTAAAACCAACCGAAGCAAAATAAGAAGCGGTAGCCGTGCTAACACCTGCACGGGCAAAAAAAGCCCCATTCAACTGGTAATAAAGCCCTGTATTAACGGAAGCAGGCAAATTTTCTTCTTTCACAATTTCGGCCCCCAGGTATACATCCTCTGAAACTTCATACCCGCCTCCAAATGTAAATGCTGCCGGTATTTTTTCACCCAACACTTTACTCCATTTACTACCGGTTGGGTTGTACACATTAATCCCTAAATTCAGCTTATCCGTTACATGAAAGATGGCTCCTGCTGAGGCATTGATGCTGGACGCATTGCCATAGCCATTGCCCTGCCGCAGGCTATGATAATTAAATTGCAAACCAACATCTACCTTATTACTAATCTTTCGCCCGTAAGCGAGGGAAAACCGGCTTTGGCTGAACAGCCCAAACCCTAAATAATTGCCATGCAACGCAAATGAACCTGATTTGGTAACAACACCGGCTGAAAAGGCAAATAGATTTAATGAACTCAACGCAAACCGCCTTTCGGCATACAAAGCAACTGACGATTGCTGCAACTGCGCCAGTGACGCGGCATTGTTACGGGTAGCATATACATCGACGTTAGTTGTAGAGTAGGCTCCCAACGCTACATACCGGGCTGTGATTGATTGTGTAACGGGTTGCGATTGTACCTCACAGCTCATCAAAACAAAAAATGGCAAAATCAGGTACTTCACTTTCAGATAGTTTGAAGCTAATGTACCATCAATTAGTAAATGTGCCAATTAGCAAATATGCAAATGAAGAACCGACATTTTGAAATGCTCTCCAATTGCAGATTTGCAGATTTGCACATTGTCACATTTGTATATTTGCAGCCATGCAATTATTAGATGGCAAGGCAGCATCAGCGGCTATTAAACAGCAATTGAAAGAGCAAACACAAACCCGGGCACAGCAGGATAAAAAAATACCGCACCTGGCAGCGGTATTAGTAGGCAATGATGGTGGCAGCGAAACGTACGTAGCTTCTAAAGTAAAAACCTGCGCCGAATTGGGCTTCGAGTCAACACTTATCCGGTATGATGCCACCGTACCACAACAGGAACTGCTGGATAAAATAGCTGATTTGAATACCGATGATAACATTGACGGCATATTGGTTCAACTGCCGCTACCTAAGCATATTTCTTCGGAAAAAGTCATCGAATCCATTAATCCGTTAAAGGATGTTGATGGTTTTCACCCGGTAAATATTGGTCGGCTGGTTCAGGGCCTGCCTACTTATATTTCTGCAACGCCCTATGGTATTATGCTGATGCTGGAGCATTACAAGGTTGATACAAAAGGGAAACTTGCAGTAGTAATAGGCCGCAGCAATATTGTTGGCCGGCCAATGAGTATATTGTTAAGCAGCCAGTTGCCTTATGGAAATTGTACGGTTACGCTTTGCCACAGCAGTACCATTAACCTGGAGCAGTACACCCGGCAGGCCGATATTGTAGTGGCAGCGTTAGGCAAACCGGAATTTTTAAAAGGCAATATGGTTAAGGAAGGCGCCATTATTATTGATGTAGGTATTACCCGTGTACCGGATGCTACCAATAGTCGTGGCTATACAATAAAGGGAGATGTAGCTTTTGCAGAAGTTTCTCAAAAAGCAGCTTTCATTACACCCGTACCCGGTGGTGTAGGCGTAATGACAATTGCCGGGCTGATGAAAAATACATTTGATGCCTGTGTTCGCCGTAATGATTAGCAAACAATCACTTGCTTCCCTGCGTTTTTACAGATTACTTTTATAGAAACAGCCAAACATCTTGAACATACAAAATTACACATCACTAATCCCGGAAGGTTTAACAGCGGGGACATGGCAATCTGCGGAGACTTTGCCATGCAACGTCTCTACGGCCATACTGCCGGTAATGGAGAGCTTTTACACACTGCAGGGCGAAGGCTACTATGCAGGTAAGGCAGCTTACTTTATAAGGTTGGGTGGTTGCAATGTAGGTTGCGTATGGTGTGATGTAAAAGAAAGCTGGGATGCAAGCCTACACCCGCAATTAGCGATTAACAATATTATTGAAAAGGCAATAGAAGAATCAGGAATTCAGCCCGGTGCCTTTCCAATACAAACATCGCATCCTGACCTGTTGTCTGTTGTCCGTCGTCCGTTGTCTAAAAAATCTATTGTTGTTGTTACCGGCGGCGAGCCGCTCTTGCATGATTTAGGCGAACTGACAGATGCGCTGCACCAGGCGGGCTTTCAAACCAACATCGAAACGTCGGGCTCGGCGCCGTTGAGCGGCCGGTGGGATTGGATTTGTGTATCGCCAAAAAAATTTAAAGCGCCATTGCCCCAGATAATGCCAGTAGCCAATGAGCTGAAAGTGGTCATCTTTAACAAAACGGATTTTGCCTGGGCCGAACAGCATGCAGCCAATACCAGTTCTCAATGCAAATTGTACCTGCAGGCCGAATGGAGCCGCCGGCAGCAAATGATGCCATTGATTATTGATTACATCAAAGCCCACCCACAATGGCAGCTTAGCCTGCAGGTGCATAAATATATTGATGTGCCATAAATAGTCCGGAGGACAGGAAGTCCGAAGGTCGGAAAGACGGAAAACTGAAAAATAGTAATAAGCCTAAACATTTTGAACCATTGACGATTCACGACAATGACAGATTTCGCCCACGATAAAATTGTCCCATTTAAAAAAGCAGACGCAGGCAAAAAGGAGCAGGTGGCAGAAATGTTTGACCGCATTGCGTTTCGCTATGATTTTATCAACCGCTTTTTAAGTGCCGGTATTGATGTAGGCTGGCGCAAAAAGGCAATCCGCCAGTTATTACCACTAAACCCTACGCATATTTTAGACGTAGCTACCGGTACGGCCGATCTGCCATTGCTGATGTACCAGATCTTACATCCAAAAAAAATAACCGGTATTGACATCAGTGAAGGGATGATGGCTTTGGGCCGCCAAAAAATCGCAGACAGGGGATTAGAAAAAGTTATAGAACTGAAAAGCGGGGACAGTGAAGCAATAAGTTTTGAGGATGGGGCGTTTGATGCAATAACGGTTGCTTTTGGAGTACGCAACTTTGCCAATCTGGAGAAAGGTCTTAGTGAAATGTACCGGGTATTGAGGCCCGGAGGTAAAATAGTGATTCTTGAATTTAGCAGGCCACAACAAGCTTTTATCCGATGGATGGCGAATATATATTGTAGAATCATCGCACCTCAGGCGGGTGGCATCATCTCAAAAAATAAGGCAGCCTATCGATACCTGAATGATAGTATCGAAGCGTTTCCAAGCGGTGAGCCTTTTTTAAAATTAATGAAGCAGGCAGGTTTCAAAAGCCTGTATCGAAAACCATTGACCTTAGGCGTATGTACTATTTATTGCGGCGAAAAATAAGCTTTATCATAGCAGGATGTTTGTTATCAACATTTTCAATTGCACAGTTCGGAAAAGAAATATACCGGGAAGACCACGATGACAAACCATACTATTTCGGTATGACACTGGCGTACGGCCATACCTACCTCAACCATACAAAATCAACCCGGTTTTTAGATGACGACAGTGTATTATCTGCAGCACCCGGTTTTAGCCCTTCTTTTAATTTAGGGTTGCTGGCCACCCTGCACCCTGCCTATCACTGGGAATTCAGAGCCAATCCGCAACTTATGCTGGGCCTGAACCGCAACTTTAAATATCACCTGAAAAACTACCTGCCCGGTGAGGCGGAGGATCTCACAAAAACAATACAATCTACTATTATATCTTTTCCTTTTTCGGTGAAATTCAATAGTGACCGGATTCAAAATTTCAGGGTGTACATGCTGGGTGGTGTACAATTTGACATTGATTTGGCCAGTAATTCGCAGGCCCGCAACGCTGATGATATGATTAAGTTAAAACGGTATGATTACGGTGTACATTGTGGCCTCGGTTTCAACTTCTTTTTGCCGTTTGTAACCGTTTCTCCTGAATTAAAGTTTGTAACCGGTTTAACGAATCTGCACAGCCGTTCACCGGACTTAAAATTTTCAAGTGTGTTAGATCAGTTACAATCCAAAATGATTGTGTTTTCCATTCACCTCGAAGAGTAGGATAATTAATAATGAAGAATTGATAATGTAGTGATTATTTGTTTGACTTAATAATTATCATCTACCATACATTTCCTGATTGTAAGTTTTTATATTTCAGAAACGATAAGTGTTTAATCAAAAAAAGGCGAAACCATGTTGGGTTTCGCCTTTTTTCGTACAACGCTTATTGTATTTAATTAATCAATTGTACATTATTAATGCGAATCAAGTGTTGAGGCGGTTAAGACAGAAAACGTAAGTTTATTATTCATTCTGCACTTTTAATTCAGCAAATTGGTTGTCCTCTTAGTAAGTGGCATCTCACACTACGCCGCTTGTAGTTGTCTTTGTTGGGTATGACCCAACCCTGTTGGTAGTAGCATCAGTAAAACAATGCCCGGTAATTTGTTGGGCATGGCCCAACCCCTTGAAATAGCATATGACTTAAAGGGATTGGGCGCTGCCCAATAATATACTAATATTGATTACGGATCCTACCAACAGAATTGGGCGCTGCCCAATAATACAAAGCAAGTCCAACCCTTGATTCGCATTATTAATTATCAATTATAATCAGCCATTTCCTGTTTTAGGTTCAAGTAGCTTAAAGAACTGGTCTAACTGAGGCAGAATAACAATACGGGTACGGCGGTTGGAAGCACGTCCTTCAGCCGTGCTGTTATCAGCAACAGGCAGGTACTGGCCTCTGCCGGCAGCCGTCATTTTAGCAGGATCAAGCCCATATTGTTTTTGCAAAATACGTATCACAGAAGTGGCACGTTTTGTACTCAAATCCCAGTTGTCCAATATAAGCCCGGCACCTTTGTATTCCACATTATCCGTATGGCCTTCTACCATAAATTCAATATCCGGCTGGTTTTTAAGAACGGTTGCTACTTTACCCAACACTGCTTTGGCTTTTTCCGTTACATCGTATTTGCCGGTAGTAAAAAGCAGCTTGTCAGAAATATCAATATATACCACGCCTTTGTCCACTTTAATGTTGATGTCTTTATCATCCAAATTACCAATGGCGCCCTTCAGGTTTATTACCAGCGCCATGTTCATGGAATCTTTGCGGGCTATGGATGCCTGTAAATCCTGAATATACATATCCTTAGCGCCAATATTATCCAGCGACTGCTTAATGCTGCTGGCTTGCTGGCCGGAGATTACTGACAGGTTTTCCAATTGTTTGAGTGCCTGCGTATTATTCTGTTTTAAAAAATCAATTTGTTTCGTCAGGTCATCAATCCGCGTCTGCAGCGCCGAATTACGGGTGTCGGAACCATTTTTTTCATTTAAAAGTGCGGCGGATGCATCCCGGCAATTTTTGAGATCTTCCTGTAGTTTGTTATTGGTAAGACCTAGTTCATTATTTCTGAATTCTGATGCCTGCAGTTGCTTTTTCGGCACACAGGAATACATGAGTAATGTGCAGCTGGCTGCAACCATTAAAAAAGAAATTTTCATATAGCTTGGTTTTAAAGTTTGATTGAATGATAGGAAGTTAAAAATCGTACCAGAAAGAAGATTTACCAAAAGGCAAATTTTTCATAAATTCTTAGTTTGCAATTAGTTGTATTGGAATCAATGCTTATAAAAACGGTTTTTCAGGATAATTAAATTGGATAGTGTATGTATCAGCAGGGCAAAATTTGAGTAAGCACCCATTGAAATGCCAGATGTATCAACCGGCCAAATGTAGGATGAAATAGCAATCAATTTTTTGACTTGCAACAGTCTTGATATAATTTACTTATACATCCCTGCCACAATCCACGGTGATGACGAATAAGATAAGCTGCTACAGATTTTAAACGCAGTAAATGTTGCAGAAACCACAAATCAATAATCAATAATCGTATTCCCTTCTGAACATATTCCACCGGATACCGATTGTAAACATTGTAGTGTAATCATCTTTAAAAGAATTGGGTGAAACATAGATCCGGTACAGTGCAGCACCATCAATAAAAAGGTTTTCTTTTATTTCATAAGACAGGAGAAAACTACCATTAATGGCGTGTGATTTACGGCCACTGCCAATATGATAGCCATAATCCCGTAAACGCCGCCCACCCTCAGAAACCAGCCCATTTACAAACAACGTATTACTGCCAAAATTAAACCCGGCGCTATCCAACCCCTGCTCCCAATAAATTGCTTTTGCAGTAGCGTATAGTTTGTTGGTTGGCTGATACCGGATAATGCCTATTGCTTCCCGCACATTGGCGCCCAGCGGATGTGCCAGGGGCTGGTTGTAGTGATTGTAACCCGCTGCGCTGTCGTTGTGCGAATAGGTGAATGGCCGTATAAAATTTAGTTCGCCCTGCAAATCCAAATTGCGAACACCAAATGCATCCACATATTTACCGCCTAACTGAACTGCCTGTTTGTTTGCCCACCAGCCGTTGCGGGCCTTTATTTCAGATAACTTGAACTCATCAAACATTACCTGTCCGTACAATTGTAATTTTTTAGCAATGTTTACTTTAAAGTCAATTCCAATGTTTGCATTATCGGGGCTACCGTTTTGCTGCTCAATGCTACGCAGGAAAATAACCGGCAACAGGTACGAGAAATCGAAATGGTCGCGACGGCCAAATATTACTGATTCCAGTAAACCTACATTCAGCCATTTTGTGGCATTAATGCTAAAATGATGCAACGCCATGTATTTACGTGGTAGCAGGCGGTCACTTCGTTTTTCAAAAGCAGGGAATAATTCTGTAAACAGGTTAGTGTAATTAATTTTCCAGATACGGGTATTAATCTTAAAAAAAAGGTAGTTGTTGCTGAAATCGCTTAGGAACAAACTCCGGTATCCGTTGCCAATAAAATTTTTATCGTAACCAAACTGCATATTAATGTATTTGGTAGCATTCCAGGTAACGCTGCCACGGGCATCAAAATAATCAACGCCTGTTTTTTTAAAGATTTTATAATATCCGGCACCTGGCACTGCCCGGTAATTATTGACAAAAGCTTGCTCAAACAAAGGGGCCCGTTCCTGGTTATCCGTCAAAAAAAAGTTGAAACCGATTTTATTCGCAATCAGCCCCCGTGCTACAACACCTTTGCTGTTCAAAAAAGGGTGGTCGCCGTCCATTTCTGTTTGTACCCCTTGCTGCTGAGAGACGGCAGGGTTTACGCTCAGGTAAAAGTCGGGTTGGTTCACCTCCAACAGGTTGCCTTTACTGGTATAAAACGGACCAATGGGTTTTTTGCTTTTCCAGTTATCTTTCGGATGCAGTACATACTCTGTGTTATTAGCCAGAAAGCGGTCAAGATTGTATTGATCTATCCTGGTAAGCTTCGCTGCATTACTACCGGCCATTAGCAAACTGTCCAGTATTTCGGCTTGCCGCACGTATATATTCCGCATGTATGGCTTTACGGTACTCAGGTTAAAATCGTTGTTCGTTTGCAGTTTAATTTCCAGCCGGTCAAGCAACCATGCTTCTTTTCCACCGGGTTGCACGTACGTTGTTTGGGCAAAACTTTTGGAGAGAAAAAAGAAAATAAAAAGAACGGCAGGAAAATACCTTATTTGCATAGAACAGTGTTTTGTTTAATTTTTGACAATCACCTATGGAAAAATACCTGATAAAAAATATTGCCATCGTAAACGAAGGCACAACAAATGTAGGCGATGTACTGATTATCGATGGCCATATTGACAAAATCAGTGGAAACATCGGCTTACCTTACGCCGTCACCGAAATAAACGGAACGGGCCTGCACCTGTTGCCCGGTGTAATAGACGATCAGGTACATTTCCGGGAACCGGGGCTTACACATAAAGCTACTATCTATAGCGAAGCCAAAGCAGCGGTGGCTGGCGGCATCACCAGTTTTATGGAAATGCCCAATACGATTCCCAACGCCCTGACGCAGAACTTGCTGGAGGAGAAGTATGCCATTGCCTCACAAAATTCCATTGCGAATTATTCGTTTTATATGGGTGTCAGCAATGCTAATGCGGATGAAGTGCTGCGGACAAATGATAAACGGGGTAAGGTATGTGGTATTAAGATTTTTATGGGATCCTCTACCGGCAATATGCTGGTAGACAACTACCTGACGCTAGATAAATTATTCAGGGAAAGTGAGTTATTGATTGCTACCCACTGCGAAGATGAAAACGTAATCCGCCGCAACCGGGAAAAACTAACCGGCATTGAATTACAACCTTTTCACCACCCCATTATCCGGGACGAACTGGCTTGTTTGGAATCATCATTTACTGCCGTACAATTAGCAAAAAAACACAATACAAGGTTACACATTTTACACATCAGTACGGCAGAAGAATTACGCCTGTTTACCAACTTTTTCCCGGTAAAAGATAAACGGATTACCAGTGAAGTGTGTGTGCATCATTTACATTTTACCGCAGACGATTATGCGACATGCGGATACGGCATCAAATGCAACCCGGCCATCAAGGCTGCCCGTCATAAAGCTGCTTTGTGGGAAGCGTTACTGGACGACCGGCTGGATGTAATAGCCACCGATCATGCACCCCATTTGTGGAGCGAAAAAGGGCCGTCGTATGATGGGGCACACAGCGGTCTACCGCTTATACAGCACTCACTGCAGCTAATGTTGCATTACGTAAAAGAAGGAAAAATTAGGATCGAAAAAATGGTGGAAAAGATGAGCCATGTCGTAGCGGATTGTTTTGAAATAAAAAACCGTGGCTATATCCGCGAAGGGTATTTTGCCGACCTGGTACTGGTAAACCTTAACCAGCCATTTACCGTAACGAAAGAAAATATTTTATACAAATGCAACTGGAGTCCGCTGGAGAATTTTAGTTTTCCTGCATCCATAGAAAAAACCTTTGTAAACGGCCAGTTAGTATATGATAATGGCCGTTTCGATGAAAGCAATAAAGGAATGCGGGTGGAGTTTAGCAGATAGTCCGAAAGCCGGTAAGACCGAAAGTCCGGAAGGAAATAACTATTGATTTCCTTCAGATAAGTTGCAACTATAAACAAGAATGTGAAAAATATTTATTGTTTGTCTTCCGGACTTTCGGTCTTACCGACTTTCGGACTTTTTTATTTACTATGCAGATAGACCAGACATCATTAACCGATCTCTCGATTTTCAATACAGATGAAGAGCAATCGGTATTTCATAAATTAAATTATACCCGTACGGATGCCGGCAGGTTTTGGCTGCGGCATTTTTTTTCGCACCCGTTTGAGAGCTTCGAGAAAATTGAACAAACACAACAAACGATCAGGCTGATTCGGGAAAAAGAAGAACAGTGGCCGGCTTTGATTACCAATGGTACAAACATGGTGCTGACGAGGTTGTACGACACCCCGGTTGATGATATGCCCCGCCACCCCGATGCAGCCAGCGCCTTATTATACAAAGTGCTGCATGCCCCGGATTATTCCATTGTGAAATATACTGTAGGCCATTGTATTGATTTTATAAAAGGAATGCAACAAACCATTGATCTGTTTAAAAATGATGAGCAGCCTGTCATGTTGCAAGTCACCATCGAACGCATCAGGCAACTAATGAATAAACCGGAGGCCAACGCCATGCAGCAGATGACCGGGAAAAATAAACTAACTCGTCCACAAATTTTACAGTTCGGGTATTTTCTAAAAAATCAGTTCAAAAGCCAGTTGTTTGAATTGATAGATTTGTACGGAAAGTTGGATGCCTGGCACTCGATGGCAGTTGCCATGAAAAAACACCGGTTATATTTTCCCCAATTTTTACAAAGCGCCGAGCCGCAGATCAATGCAAAAGATTTATTTCACCTGCTGTTACCAGTGCCGGTTCCGTATCATTTACAACTCAATCAATCCAACAATTTTATTTTTCTGACCGGGGCCAATATGGCAGGCAAAAGTACTTTTATTAAAGCCGTTGGAGTGGCCGTTTATTTAGCCCATGTCGGCCTTGGCGTACCGGCAACCGCTATGCAGTTGAGCCTGTTTCATGGCTTGCTAAGTAATATACAGGTAAGTGATAATATTGCAAAAGGCGAAAGCTACTTTTTTAATGAAGTGCAGCGGATAAAAAACACTATTATTAAAATTAATAATGGAAAAAAATGGCTGGTGCTGATCGATGAATTATTTAAAGGAACCAATGTGCAGGATGCCATGAAATGCAGCAGTGCCGTGATTCAGGGCCTGGTAAAGATGCGTAACTCATTATTTATTCTTTCTACCCATTTATATGAAATTGGTGATGAACTAAAACAGTATCCCAATATTGCTTTCCGCTATTTTGAAACCTCTGTTTCAGAAGAGCAGTTGCAATTTAGCTACCAGCTAAAAGAAGGCATCAGTAACGACCGGTTGGGATATTTAATCTTGAAAAGAGAGAAGGTAGTGGAACTGCTGGATAGCCTTTAATTTTCTTACATTTGGTAAAACTAATTTTATGGAAGATGTGCAGATGTTAAAACATGAATTACTGGAAAAGATTTCAGGTATTGATGATTATGAAATACTTCAGGTTTTAAGGAGGATGTAGAGATATATGTAACCCGGCAGAAAATGGAGGGCCCACACGATCTTCCGGGGGCAACGGAGAAAGAAAGAGAGAGACTGATACGTTTTGTTAACAATGAACTTCCGGATGATGAAGAATACTTAACGCAATCTGCATTTGAAAATGAAATGAGCAGATAGCAGTTAAAATAACTCACAGACAACTATTTAAACCACATTTATGGAAGGGTTAAAGCAAGAACTGATTGAGAAAATCAGAATGACAAAAAACGGGAATTTACTGCTGTTTGTAAAGGATGACATAGATTTTTACGAAGAGGATACGCAACAAAACAATTTAGGCTTATCAGCAGAAGATTACGAAGAACTTACATTATTAGCCAATGAACCTGCTGAAAAAGATACCAGCAGCTTTGAGGAGTTTAAAATGCACTGCAGCAATGGCGTATGAACTCATAACTAAAAACGCTTTTACAGTAAGGTGCTGAAAGTGCTGGAATATTTAAAGCTTGAATGGAACAAGAAGGTCGCGGATGATTTTTCGTTTCTCCTTGAAAGACGTTTAACGCGTTTGCTTATCACCCCTTTCAGTGTGCGGAAGTAGGTCTCAAAGACATTAGAAGTATTCTAATTACCAAACATAACCGCATTTACTACCGTGTTATTGGAACAAAAGTAATTATACTGAATGTGTATGACACCCGTATCAATCCTAAGCGCAACCCCTACAAAAAATAAAACCGGATAAATGTTTATCAATTTCCATAATCCATAAATTAAGGCTCACTTCTTCAAAAAGATGTCGTATGCAAAGCGGAGAATTGTACCGAACACGACCACCAAAAAGAAAACCCGTATAAACTTATTTCCCTTCAGCAAAGCGAGCCTGGTACCCAAAAAAGATCCGCTTATATTGAAAGCAGCCATTGGGATAGCATATTGATAAAGTATATGGCCCGACTGAGCAAAGTAGATCATAGCGGCGACATTGGTAGCCATGTTCACAAACTTGGCATTGGCCGATGCATGCAGAAAGTCGTTGCCCAATAAGCTTACAAAAGCCAATACCAAAAATGCACCTGTTCCCGGCCCGATCAAACCGTCGTAAAAACCCAATGCAAAACCAAATAGTAATCCAATCAGTAATCTTTTAAATTGTGTATAATCTTTTTCCTGGTGCAGACCAAAATTCTTTTTGGAATACGTGTAAATAGCAATGATGATTAACAGTACGAATATTACCGGTTTAATGAAATTACCGCTGATTAAGGTAATACAGTATGCCCCCAGTAAGGCTCCTGTAAATGCTACCAGCATAACCGGAGCCAGAAGTTTCCAGTTCATCTTCACTTTGCTGGCATAGCGAAAAGCGGCCAGCGAAGTGCCACTCAAAGAAGGAATTTTAGTAGTGCCTAAAAGGGTAGCCACCGGGTACTGTGGAAAAATAATGAGCATAGCAGGCGTTTGCAGCAACCCCCCGCCACCCACAATAGCATCTATAAAACCGGCACCAAATGCTACGAGGCACAACAGTACTAACTCCAGTGGTATATTGAACATAAGTATTGATAAAGGCAAAATGTCGAAAGTAATAGCCTTTTTACTTAATGTGTTGCTAAATGATGATTAAACAGGCACATTCAAGGGCTTTAGCCGTATTTATAGGACTCAAATTAAGGTATCGTATAAGAGATAAATAGTGAAAAGTTTTGACTACGAAAGTGATAATATGTTGGTTCTTCCAGATCAAAATTAGTTGGATAACGCCAATTTGTCAAATCAATATCACAATTAATTTGAATTCCGAATTTTTGAGTTTTTATCTTAAATTCCCTTCCAACACCCACTAATAAACTTATTCCGAAACTGTTTCCCTTTTTCGAATCGATATTAAAACGATTTGAATAAGTCTCATTTCTATCAGGCACGCTCCCTGATCTTCTAGATGAAATATTATATTTAATCACTGAACCGACTGAGATGAATTTAGGTGATTCCTTTGCTTGTTTAAACAAAATACTAATCGGAACTTTTATTAAATTCAATGTGTACTTTTCATCGACCATTGGAACGTCTAAATACGGAGCAGAAAACGGATAAATAAATGCTCTCTGCAATTTTCCGTTACTGCGTCCATAAAAAAAACCAAGTTCTAAAAAAGACTTTTTATGAAGTGTTATATCCGAAAAGAAACCGACATCAAATCCAGGTTTCCCTCCTTTATTATCCGTATTCGAAATACCTGGAACTAAGTAATTTATTCCCAAAGATGGTTTCCATGTGAAAGATTGCGCAATGCTAAAATGCCAGATAAATACAGTAATACAGAAAATTATTTTTCTCATTAGAACGATTTTATCAACTGATGTCATTTTAAATTTTTCTTCCAGTAAGCCATGTCTTCTTTTTTCCTGCTTTTTATCCAGTTATCCCTTGTTTCGAAAACGCTAAACATGTCTGCATATTTTCTATGTAATTCATATAATACCAGGTTGGCTATCCAGTCAAATCTCTGACCATTAAGCGAGCTTAACCATGCGTTTCTACTTAAAAGGTTGATTTCCTTCCAATCAGCACTTTTTAGTGAAGTTACCTCTACTACTGTTTCAGCGTAAAATTGATCCTTTTCCCAATCCGGTTGGACAGTCCGAATGGTAAACTTAGCTGAATTGTTAGTTAACCATTTTGAAAGATTCAATACCTGCCCATTGACATTGATTCCTGCAAGCATGTACGCATTGATGGCTGCAATATCTCCACCGGTGATGATTGCATTTCCCTCAAATCAGGCCGTGGCATGGAAGGTTATACTTTACTGCAAACCACCGAAGATGTGCAAATCAACAATTGCACATTTGCCGACAGCATTTTTGCCTGCATTGGCATTGGCAGCGAAACCTCCGGCGGTATTCGTAATGTACTGATTGAAAAGTGCAAATTTGGAGCAGCGAAAACACACGCCATCTATATCAAAAGCAAACCTGGCCGTGGTGCATTTATCGAAAATATTTGGGTAAATGATATTGATGTATCTGGCACGGAGGGTGGCTTTTTACGGTTCAATATTTTGGGCAGCGGATTGCAGGATCCCATTCCTGTTCCCGGTGAGGAAGGAATGCCCACCATTAAAGATTTTCACTTTTCCAATATCCGCGTTACTGATGCGCCGGTGCTGGTAAAAGGAACAGCTATTTATCCTGCCAAACTCCTGAATGGTTTTTCGCTGGTGAATGTTTCCGGCACCTGCCGCAAGGGTATATTACTGGCTAATATTACCAAGGCAAAACTTAGCGATATTAATGTAAGGGGCTACACCAGCCCAATGTTACGTACCAACAATGTAACCGGCAAAGGGCTGGGTGGCGCTGTGGCAATGGATGCACCGAAAGTGCCGGAGGTAATTGCGGCACCAGTTATGCCGTATGAGTTGCATTAAGTATTTGCATCTTGCTTTATTCCTGCAGCAAAGGAATAACCAAATACAAAAAAATTAAATACTGGGCTGTCAGCAAGGAAATAGGAAATCAATACTAGTATATGTTCGGGCTGCAGCTGGATGCCACCCTTCATTCCCCACCGGCTATATCATACAGCCTATGAGCAGGTCGGTTCTATTGATTTGTTAAAGTAACTTGCATTAGTAATTTTATTATTCCTTTAGATTTTCATTCAACTCTTCTACAAGTTGGTAAACAGTAGTACAAGGACATTGATTAGCATAATCTTTTCTACCCGGATATTGTTTGTGTAAACTTTCTGCTCTACGAATAGCAAGTAGTTGTTCTTTACTTTTTGTACCTCCATGGCGTTCATAATTTGCTTTGCAAAACGCTTCCGTCTTGGCTTGGTTATGAAAGCTATTGAGGCCCCATTTATCTTTTAAAATTGAATAGATTTCATTACGTGTAAGTGCAGTATCAACATGCTGATGATGCAGTAAAAACCAAAGTTCGAATGCATCATTCGACCAGGCGACATTCATTCCATTTGCTTTAGCCAGTTCAATTGAATTATTGAAGTCCTCTGGCTGAGTAGCATGTTCATCTCGCTTCCTATCAAAATCAAATACACACCAAATTTCTCTATTTTTGTAATCTTCTTTTTGCTTAAGCGTTATTGCATATTCAACTAAAGCAGTTTTGGAATTAAAACCACCTTCAACAATAATGGTTTTGGAAGGAACAGGAAAACTCTTAAAATACCAGGGTTCGGTATTTTCACCTTCACAAATAATTAATAACAACTTCTTTTGCACAATGGCTTCTTCCAAATATGGGTTTTTATCAATCTGAAACCCTTGGCTACGCAAATATGCTTCATTTTTTTGCTGTTTACTTGGCTTCGGATATCCCATTGTCATGCCGTGTTTGAGTGATGACAGAATCTAATTCATCCAGATAAGGGACACCTGCATAACTACCTTGTAAATACTCCTTTTCATAAGATGCGTCTTTCCGAACACCTTTATATTCAATCAATGTTCGTAAAGTGCTAATACCATACTTGTCTTTATCAACAAAACAGATTTGATCTCGGCGTAGTTTTGCACGTCTAAGCAAACTTGAATCATGGGTTATGAAAATGAACTGGGCGTTTTTAGGGTTTGTTTCTTCAGATTGAAAGAGCTCAACAATTTTTAGTGTCAGATTTGGATGAAAACGGGCATCGAATTCGTCTATAATTAAAGATTTCCTTTCATTTAGTGCATTCAACGATAAAGAACTTATACCCAACAATTTACTTGTACCTTTAGAAACCCATTGAAAAAAGGGTTCTACTATACGATCAACAACTCTACCATTTTCATTATACCTATTATGTGATACAAATAGGTTTTTTGTATTGTCTTTATTATCTTTTTGTATGTCTTGAACTGATTTATAGCCAGTCATAGAATCTGGAGCATCTAATATTTCGAGATCGCTAATTCCAGTATCCGTGCTTTTTAAAAAATCTTTTAGTGATTTTATTTCAAACTCAGTTCCTTTTTCTAAAACTTCAAACGCATATTGAATTGCTTTAGTAGCAGTCAAGCCCTCAATTAAGTATATCTCACGAATTGCTGTTCGCAATCTTGCGGCTATCTTATTCCCATTTAGGGCTGCACCTGTTAAAAACAAGGCATCAGATCTGAACAATTCATTATTCCCTTTAGAAGCTTGTTTTGTATAAATACTTGCTCCAACGAAAATGTCATCGATCTTAATTTCTCTAGAATTTCGCATGAAATACATTTTCTCTGATGCTGATTTATGTTTTCCAAAGAGCCATTCTGTTTTAATATTACTATCAAGTATCTCAAATCCGTAACGAAAAATTATTTCATCTAAAACAAAAATATATTGAAAAAACATCGGCTGACTTTCCCAGCCAACTAATAATTTAAATCTGTCGTTCCAAAGTCTTTTTGTAAGATCTTCTTGGCTAACAGAATTCAAAACCATTAGATAAAATGCACTCATCGCTTCAATCAAGTTACTTTTTCCACTTGCATTACTTCCATAAATAGCTTTCGTCTTTAAAAGGCGTAAGTCATCTTCATGAAAGACATTTCCTTCCTCCAATCCACCATCATTAGTCCTTAAAGGTGCTGCCTGCATGGAAAATTTTTGAATATCCCTAAAGGAGCGGAAGTTGCCTACAGGGAATTCTATAAACATCCAACGAAAGTATAAAGCTATTTGTGAAAAAATCACAATTTTTGAGAGGTTGGGTTTTGCTATCTTTTCATTTTAAAGTCCAATAGAATTCCTTCACTCAACAGTTATAGCATTCCGCAGAAGGCTGCTGAAGGATACTATCTTAAAGCATTCTAAATTGAATTGAATATTGTTTCGATAATTTACAGTGGAGCAATATTTTTTATTATTAATTGCCTCGAACTTTCCATTACTTTCGATTTTTGACCCGAAATATCATTCATCATTGAACTATGAAAAAACTACTGCTTTTTATAATTTTCTTGTGTGCTATGAAAGTATATGCACAGGATACTACCAATAAGCTAAAACAAATTGATTCACTGGTATTTGCCATCAATCACTCGGAGCTGTTTTCTATAAAACATGATTCCATTATTCAGGATATGCCTGCTTTAAAGCTGAGCATGAAGACCTATGTAACCACGGTAGTAGATGGAAGAGAATTAAAGAAGTACGCCAATAACGTACGCACTAAAACGGAAGAGAACGGGATTAAAAAGGATCTGATTACTTCCAATGCTTTTTATTACGAGTCAGGTCAATTAATTAAGGTAGAAGAATACATGGCAGACAGCAGCCACGAACAACGCTTTGCATGGTATTACGCAGACGATAAACTGTTGTATCACATCTTTACACCCGATGTAAAAGACAAGTCAGAAAAATTATTGGCCCGCGCCGGCTTTTTGCTTACCACTTCCAAAGTGCTGGCACAGAAAGTTGAAATGATGACTCCTAAAATGTAATCATTTATTAACGGTTATTCGAATACTTTTTCCATTAGTACATTTCAATCTCCGGTTTTCTAAAGTACATTAGAGCATCCTTGAATAATCATTAAATTGTGCCACGGCCGTACCCAATTCAATTAAAACGTATGTCGGAACAACTGATCAATCACTTCCGGAAATTCGTTGAAATAAAGGAGGAAGACATGCCCGGCATGCTGGCATTTTTTAAACGGGTAAATGTTGGCAAAAAAGAAAATGTAATAGAAATAGGCAAAATCTGCCGGTCAAATTATTTTGTGGAAAAAGGCTGTCTGCGAATGTTTTTTATAAATGATAAAGGAGTTGAACAAACAACCCAATTTGCTATTGAAAACTGGTGGATAACCGATTACGCTGCCTTTCAAAATCAACAACCGGCTGGCTTTTATATTCAGGCAGTAGAAAAAACAGCAGCAGCATCTATCACCTTCGAATTACAGGAAAAACTGTTGAATCAGTATCCTCAACTGGAAAGATATTTTCGCATCATCCAACAGCGGGCACTTGCGGCGGCACAGCAACGTATAAAATATCTGTACGATTTTTCAAGAGAAGAATTGTATCACCATTTCATTGAAAAATATCCGGAATTCACACAACGCATTCCGCAATATTTATTAGCCTCGTTTTTGGGTTTTACACCGGAATATTTAAGTGAAATCAGGAAAAAATTGCTTCTTACACCAGTTTAAGTTTTTCCGAAAACCTGCCGTTTAGCTTTGCTTCCTTAAATT
Source organism: Chitinophagaceae bacterium (assembly GCA_965246935.1). GTDB lineage: Bacteria > Bacteroidota > Bacteroidia > Chitinophagales > Chitinophagaceae > JAZKFT01. Next base: position 99,898 of record CBDFGC010000001.1, read on the forward strand.
AAAACACCATGGAAAAGCGGGTAAATATTCAGGAATCACAACCACAGGCATGGAAAGCCATGTATGGCCTGGCTGGTTATTTACAAACATCACAACTGTCAAAAACGCATATAGGGCTTATTTCCATTAGGGCCTCACAAATAAACGGTTGTGCCTTTTGTATTGATATGCATACAAAAGACGCTATGAAACTGGGAGAAACAACCCAACGGATATTTTTACTAAATGCCTGGAAAGAAACAGACCTTTATACGGAAGAAGAAAAAGCAATTTTGGCATTGACGGACGAGGTTACATTAATTCATCAGGGTGGTGTAACAGAAGAAACGTATCAACAGGCAGAAAAACTATTTGGCCAATCGTATGTGGCGCAGCTAATCATGATGATTGTAACGATTAATGCGTGGAATAGAATAGCAATCAGCACAAAATTGCAACCTGGTAAGTAAATTCATTACTTTACCAGCGATGGTCTTCTGACCGGTACGCATTGTTATTTATTTTAATGGAAGTAGGAATATCGAAGAACCGGAAGAGCAGCTGAATACACGATTATCCTTCAGGGCATAGAGTTTGAAAGCACGTCTTTCATGCCGCAACAATCTCTCTTTAACCACCAGGATGGTTTCGTTCATGTACGGGGTGCCCGTGAGCACAACCTTAAAAACGTTAGCCTCGTTATTCCACGGGATGCATTAGTGGTATTTACCGGCGTATCGGGTTCGGGCAAATCATCTCTGGCTTTCGGCACCTTGTATGCAGAGGCCCAACGCCGCTATTTAGAATCCGTATCACCTTATGCCCGGCGGCTGTTTCACCAGATGCCGGTACCGGTGGTGGATAGTGTGGAAGGTCTGCCCCCGGCGGTGGCCCTACAGCAGCAACGGGGTTCGGGAACTACCCGTTCGTCGGTAGGTTCGGTCACTACACTTAGCAATTTGCTGCGCATGTTGTATTCAAGAGCTGGTGAGTACCCAAAAGGTCAGGGCATTATTTACGCCGAAGGATTTTCGCCCAATACACCGGAAGGCGCCTGCCCGCAATGCCATGGGCTGGGCCGCGTGTACAAAGTAACAGAAGCGAGTATGGTATTGGATGATTCGCTAACCATCCGGGAAAGGGCCATCACCGCATGGCCCACCGCCTGGGGTGGGCAAAACCTCCGCGACATTTTAATTACCCTAGGTTATGATGTGGACATACCCTGGCGTGACCTGCCGAAAAAAGACCGTGACTGGATCTTGTTTACCGATGAGCAACCGCAGGTGCCGGTGTATCCTGGTTTCACTCATGAAGAAGTGAAGCGGGCTGTCAAACAAAAGGTGGAACCGGGTTATATGGGTACATTTTCCAGCGCAAAACGTAATGTATTGTACACTTTTGCAAACACACAAAGTGCGCTGATGAAAAAGCGGGTCGCCCAATACATGATCAGCAGTGAGTGCCCTACCTGTAATGGTAAAAGGCTACGGCGGGAAGCTTTATCCATCCAATTTGCAGGATATGATATTGCAGATATTTCCCGCTTACCGCTAAAGCAATTGCTCCGTATTTTTCAGCCTTACAGTGATGGAACAGCAGCAGGCATGAAAAAGCATGAAAAGGAACACCACGAAGAAAAAGCAATGGTGGCACAGCGCATTGCGGAAGATTTAGTGGCCAGGTTAACCGTGCTGTTGGATTTAGGCCTTGGCTATTTATCATTGGAGCGAAGCACCCCTACCCTGTCGCCGGGAGAATTGCAGCGGCTACGATTGGCTACACAGGTACGCAGCAATTTATTTGGTGTGGTGTACGTGCTGGACGAACCTTCGGCAGGCCTGCACCCGGCAGACACGGAAGCGTTATTAAAAGCGCTGGATAAATTAAAAGCATCCGGTAATTCCCTTTTCGTTGTGGAGCATGAACTGGATGTAATTCGCCATGCCGACTGGATCGTGGATGTAGGCCCGGCAGCGGGTGAAGGCGGCGGCGAAATTTTATACAGCGGAAAGCCGGAAGGGTTAAAGGCTATAGCAGCATCCGTTACGAAAGAATACCTTTTCGATACGTTCGCTTTTCCTTCCATTATCCCCCGAAAACCACTCCACTGGTTACGTTTAAGCGGCATAACCAGAAACAATTTACAAAACCTTGATGCGGCTTTTCCCTTAGGTGTGCTCACCAGTGTAACCGGTGTTTCGGGTTCGGGTAAAACTAGCCTGGTAAGCCAGGTATTGGTAGAATTAGTGGCGGATGCGTTAGGCCACGAGTTGCCTGTAGAAGAAGAGGAAAATGATGGGTTACAGGTAGAAGCCGTGGTGACGCTTGGCGGAAAGATTACGAAAGGGATGGAAACCATTAAGCGAATGGTTCGGGTAGATCAGAAACCCATTGGCCGCACGCCACGAAGCAACCTGGCTACTTACACCGGCTTATTTGACGTGGTGCGAAAACTGTTTGCTGCTACAAAGATGGCAAAGAGCCGTCACTATGATGCCGGCCGCTTTTCGTTTAATGTAGGCAAGGGACGCTGCGGTAATTGTGAGGGCGAAGGTTTTGTAATGGTAGAGTTATTATTCCTGCCAAGCGTATATGCGCCCTGCCCGGTTTGCAGCGGAACCCGTTACAATGCCAAAACATTAGAGATCACGTATAAAGAAAAGAACATTGCCCAGGTGCTGGGCATGACGGTGGACGAAGCCTGTGAATTCTTTGCAGACGATGCAGGAGTAAGCCGTGCCCTTGGCGTTTTACACGAAGTGGGCCTGGGCTATTTGCGACTGGGCCAGCCAGCTACGGAATTATCCGGTGGCGAAGCACAACGTATTAAATTAGCTACCGAATTACAACGTCTGGGCAAGGGTAACACGCTGTATATTTTAGATGAACCGACAACCGGACTGCATCCGTCGGATGTTGAGAAATTAGTGGTGCAATTAAACCGGTTGGTGGACGCCGGCAACACGGTAATTGTGGTAGAGCATGATATGAGTGTAGTAGCACAAAGCGATTGGGTAATTGATATTGGTCCGGGCGCCGGCGAAGAAGGTGGGAGGATTGTAGCAGCCGGAATTCCGGTTGATGTGGCGAAAGTAAAGGAGAGTAAAACAGCTATATACCTGGAAAAGGTTTTGAAGGGAACAAACACATCTGAATTTATTTAAACAGGAGTTCAGTCAAAAGTTTTTATTCTACCTCATTAGCGCTGGTTTCCCGATTAGTGCTGTATTATTACTTATTTTCAAATTGTGTATAGACCATAAACAATTGATGGGAAGGCATAAGTTAGAAGGCCTGCACAAGAAGTGAGCTGCCATTATTAATGAACGCTGCACCTGAAAAGCTCAATAGGTATTTTTCTGCTGACGGGCTGCGGGATGGCGCAAAGTAGCTGCCGCCCGGCATTTTGGCGGCACTACTTGCGGCCAGCCCGAACTACAGATGATGCTGTTTTTGTTTCCGAAAGCCCCAAATTATCTTCTCTTTATTCTTTGCCCATCTTATTAATCGTAAGCACATCCTGCAACGTAGCGTCGCCGGCTTCCTGCAGTTTGCCAAAAGCTGCTGCTGTAGCATAGTTCAGAATTTCGGGCGGCTGATGCTGATGATACAATCCGTAAATAAGACCCGCCATAAAACAATCGCCGCTACCACTACGGTCTACCACACCATGGCAGGTAAAATCGTTGGAGTGGTAGGATTGGCCACTGGTATATAAACTGGTATAATAAAGAATATCGCTGGACACGGTATCAAACCGGAACGTATTAGCAACGGTGTGGCATTTCGGAAATGTTGAAATGATTGCTTCCGACGTTTTTTGTGCATGATCCAGGTACGCCTGTTTACTGTTGTGGCTGTGTATAGCGGCGTCAACGGGTATACCGATCAGGTCGGCGGCACTCCATATATTACCCATTACCACATCACAGTAGTCCACCAGGTGCGGCATTACTTCTACTGGCTGCCTGCCATATTTCCATAACCGGGAACGATAATTCAGATCTACCGAAACCGTGATACCTTTTGCAGCTGCGGCTTTTACCGCTTCCAAACATACATCGGCCACATTTTGATTCAATGCCGGGCTAATGGCAGAAAAATTGAACCACTCTACATCCCGCAACACTTTGTCCCAATCAATCATACCCGGCATTAACACGGAGAAGGCCGATCTGTCCCGATCATATACCACACTCCCTTTCAGGTCGGCTCCACGTTCAAGATAATAAATACCGATGCGGTCGCCGGCAAATAAAATGGAAGAGGAAAAAATACCTCTGTGTTCCAGGTAATCAATTACGTGCCTGCTCATGAAGTTGTCGGGTAGTACCGTACAATATTTTACGGGCATATTCCAGCCGGCAAGTGCTGTAGCTACATTGGCTTCCGCTCCACCCATGTATAGTAGCATCGGGTTTTTTTCTGCAACATCGTCATGCGGCGCAGGTGATATACGTAACAGAAGTTCTCCAAAGCAAAGTACTTTTTTGCGGATCATAAGCAGCACTGATTAGATGGGTGAATATACAAATGGGGCAGTATCGTAAGTGCATCTATTATTTTACCAAAGTTTATTTTAAACCTAACCGGCTCCGCAACTATCGGAAAGGAAAATATATTTTTATGCAAAAGATCATACGGCTTACCTTACTTCTTTCTATGATTTCAATTACCGCATCTGCCCAATATCGTTACAGGGGCCGTATGTACCAGGGCAGCAGGCGCAATAGCCAACAAAGGCGGGAACCAAACCGGCAAAGACAGGCGGATAATTTTAAACCTTCCCTTACTTTATCATTGGGGTATGGCTTTCCAAACCTGGATAAAAACAGTATGGCTGAATTCTTAAACTATTACCCCGGTAAAGCCGTACAGCAAGGGCCGTATATCGGCAGCCTGGATTACCAGTTTAACCGCAGCACTGCGATTGGTGTAACGGTAAATTACGGAAAGATTACCCTGCCTTACTATTATGCCAATGATATAACAACTGCTGTAACCGGCAAATTGGAAAATACCGCCGTTATGCTGAACCTTACCCGTTATATGCCGGGGTCGAAAGTAGTAGCGCCTTATTTTAAAACAGCCATTGGTATTAACTTTCCGCATAGCAGCTACACCACTGCAACGGGAGCTGCTGCTATCATTCCGGCAGATGAAAATACATTAGCTTACCAGGCAAGTTTAGGCGTGAAGTTCAATATGAGCCAACGTGCCGGATTATATGTAGAAGCCGGTTATGGAAAATACATTGTTGCCGGCGGGCTGGCTTTAAAGTTTTAGAAACAGGTAAAAGTGAATGATGGTTGTAATATAACCATATCTACAATGCAGAAAAAGCGAACAAGTTTTTGTTCGCTTTTATTAGCCGGGCTTTTTCTGTAGGAGTAGTTGTTTCGATTACAGAGGTGATTTTGCATTCGGCTTTATCAATCGCTCCGTCAACAGCTTCGCCGGTTTTCTGATTGAACCCGCTGATCAGCTTTACTTTTTACTTGATTAAAAATTCCTTTTACTGGTACCTGCCCTGCAAAGGAGATAATGCCAGGCAATAAAATGATGAAATGCTTTTTTATGGTAGTGATTATTATTTTATCAGCAGCAAAAAAAACGGTTTCAAAAAGTTGTATTAAAAAGGTAGTTTAATGAACTGATTAAAATGCGGTTTCAATGTAAAATTGAAAGTAGGTTATTTTATTACTGCTGACGGTGGTTAGTCTACTTCCTTACAACAGGTTGTGAAGTTTTACATATTGAAGCAACATGATCGTTTTGGCATCTTTAATGTCACCGGTCGTAATCATAGTCATAGCTTGCTGAATGGGCGTCTCTAACATATCAATGTTCTCTTCCTCTTTTTCAGCGCCACCGCCTTCACTTACTTTCATGGAGGCATCGTATTCACCCACAAAAAAATAAAGCAGTTCTGTAAGCGACCCCGCCGACATATAGGCTTCGAATACTTTAGTTACTTGGGTAATCCTGTAGCCTGTTTCCTCCTCCGCCTCTCTTCTGGCACAGGCTTCCGGGTTGTCTTCATCCATCAGGCCTGCACAGACTTCAATCAGCATGCCTGTAGGGTTTCCATTCACAAAAGACGGTAGCCGGAATTGTTTCGTTAATATGACCGTTTGCTGTTCCTTGTTGTACAGCAACACGGCTGCCGCATTGCCCCGGTCATACACTTCCCGGGATTGCGTTTTCCGGGTTCCATCCGCCTTCAGATATGCATATGTTACTTTTTTCAACATATACTCGTCCTCGGAAAGGATTGTAGTGTCTACAATTTTTACATCACTAATCATCAGCTTGTATTTTAAGTTGATGCAAGCATAAAGTTTGCCGCAACCATACACAATTTGCTAATCAGCCCCATAAGCCGTTTATTTTAAATTGCCGGTTGGGTGCTGCTTCTCTTTGCCTGTCATTTTTCTACCGGCTTTTACCTGCCGACTGATTACTTCTTCTTATCTATGCACGATGAGACTGGCCGCTATAGACATTGGCAGTAATGCCGCCCGGTTGTTGGTAAGTGATGTAATCACAACTGCCGGGTATAAACCTGCATTCAGTAAACTAAACCTGGTGAGGGTGCCGTTGCGATTGGGTTTTGATGTGTTTGAAACAGGACGTATCAGCCCGGAGCGTACCACCATGATGCTGCATACCATGAAGTCGTTCCGGCACCTGATGGATGCATATGGTGTCAACCACCTGAAAGCCTGTGCCACCAGTGCCATGCGGGATGCCCAAAATGCACCGGATATTATCCGCCAGGTGAAGGAAGAAACCGGGATAGAAATAGAAGTGATCAGCGGCTCTGTTGAAGCATCCATTATATACGAAAACCATATTGCCGAAAACCTGGACAGCACCAATGCGTACCTGTATATTGATGTGGGCGGCGGCAGTACAGAACTTACCTTTTTTGCAAAAGGAAAAATGATGTTTAAATCGTCTTTCAATATCGGTACTATCCGAATTTTAAAAAACCAGGTAGACGAGAAGGGCTGGAACGAGGTAAAGGACTTTTTAAAGAAGAATACCAAAGGCTTCACCAATATTCAGGCAATTGGCAGTGGTGGCAACATCAATAAAATATTTTCTTTATCTAAAAAGAAAGAGGGTAAGCCGGTACTTTTTGAGGAACTAAAAGAATTTCATAAACAATTCAGCAGTGTTAGTTTGCAGGAACGTATACGTATTTACAGCATGAAGGAGGACCGGGCCGATGTAATTGTTCCGGCGCTACAGGTATTTATCAACGTAATGCGCTGGGTAGATGCTAAAGAAGTGTATGTTCCTAAGATTGGACTGGTAGATGGATTGATACAGCATTTGTATGAAGCGGTGATGAATTAGTCGTGAATAGTGAATCGTCAATGGTGAATGGATTTTAAGTATTCCATCTTCATATCATTTAATGCCGGTTGCTAACAATTTATTTTGTGTAGACAAGTCTCTCGCTGGTTTCGATAAAGATATGGGTTATTAAATTTTGATTTACTCGTTAACCATTAGCTGCATTGTGTAATTTTCACGTATATTCTATTTGCTAATTGTCACATTTATTATTGCCTGAAATCACAAATCCAAAATCATAAATCAAAAATCTCCGTCTTGTCTATCCACAAAGAAGTAAAACGAATCACTACGCTTACGCTGCAAAAGATGAAAGTGGCTGGTGAAAAAATTGCCATGATTACGGCCTACGATTTCTCGTTCGGACGATTATTCGACGGCGCAGGGGTAGATGTAATATTGGTAGGCGACAGTGCCAGCAATGTAATGGCCGGCCACGAAACAACCCTTCCCATTACGTTAGACCAGATGATTTATCATGCTGCTTCGGTAGTACGAGGCGTAGAAAAAAGCCTGGTTGTGGTGGATTTGCCATTTGGTTCTTATCAATCCAACAATGATAATGCCCTTGCTTCAGCCATCCGCATCATGAAGGAAAGCGGCGGCCATTGCATCAAACTGGAAGGCGGCAAGGAAGTAGCAGAAAGCGTACAACGTATTGTATCGGCAGGCATACCAGTGATGGGGCATTTGGGCCTTACACCGCAAAGCATTTATAAATTCGGCACTTACAATGTACGGGCAAAAGAGGAAGGCGAAGCGGCCAAATTAAAAGAAGATGCACAACTGTTGCAACAAGCCGGCTGCTTTGCTATTGTACTTGAAAAAATACCGGCACAGTTGGCCAAAGAAGTAAGCGAAAGCCTCAGCATTCCAACCATTGGCATCGGGGCGGGGCCTTACTGCGATGGGCAGGTATTGGTGATGCATGATCTGCTGGGCATCAATGCCGAATTCAAGCCCCGCTTTTTACGCACCTACCTTAATCTGCAGGAACAAATCAATACAGCTATCAAACAATACATCAGCGATGTAAAGACCAGGGATTTCCCGAATGAGAAGGAAAGCTATTAGAGCGTGAATTGTCAATCGTGAATGCCTTAGTGCATTTTTGTGAATCAACTATAAGCTTAATGGTGCTCAATCCCGTTTCCTATTGAATAGCCTAACGGCTTATCGTGCACCACTTTTTTCAGTTAAATAAACCCCCTATAACCAGGAACTGGCTATTTTAAAGAATTGCCGCCCACTTCAAAAAGAACTGCTTCTATTTCTAACATCTTGTTCCGTTGTTTTATAGCTGGACGTACCTTAATTTATTAGTAGATTTGACTTTAAAAGTTATTTATGCCCGAAGAAGTATATTACCTGCGTATTAAAAAAAGCTATGCGGCGGATGTGATTGAAGACCTGCAGAAAATGGATGCTGTAGAACTGCTGGGGGAGCCGCCCATACCGGAGTGGCAGAAAAAGGAAGTGCGCAGCAGCCTGGAAGAAGAAAAGAACGTAAAAAAAGTGGCTAAAGCACAATTACTTCAGGGTCTTAAAGAAGCCGTGCAGGAAGTGAACGATATAAAGGCCGGCAGGCTCAAAGGCATTGACGCTAAAGCAGTGCTGGATGAGCTATAAGGTAATTGCCACGCCCCGGTTTAGAAGGGAACTGAAGCGCCTGGTTAAAAAGTTCCGCTCCCTTAAAAAGGAGTATGCCGGCCTGGTGGAAGACCTGGAAAAGAACCCTGCTACCGGCGACCCGCTGGGCCATGACTGCTACAAGGTGCCGCTGGCTAATGCCGCTAAAGGAAAAGGCTAAAGTGGTGGTGCACGGGTGATTACGCATGTGGTTGTAAAGGGGACTACTGTGTTCCTGATGTTCATCTACGATAAAAGTGAACTGGATAACATCTCCGATAAAGAACTGCTGCAGATGATTAAAGATATTGAGTGATATATAGCTTTTACAAACAGTAAAGCCACCCTAAAAAGTGGCTTTGTTATTTTATTGGCTACCTCCCAACGGTGCTATCAGGCCAATAAGTGCGGACATTTACCGGGGCAGGGGGGATAGGGTATCTTACTTCCATTTTGCTGCCTATTTCAATGCTGTATCTCTCGCTTCTGATTGATTAAACCTCTCATGTCTTAAATACGCCTGAAATTGCTGAAACAATATTAAATTATTTACGGTGATACTGTTTTTACTATTCTAATAAAAATTTATTAATAGCTATAGAACATACCGAATTTGATTTTAACTCCTCAACTACAGCCTTGTTTATTAAGGAGGCGAACTCACTATATGAATCAACAGGTTTATACATTATCTTTTTTAGTATTGAATCCGATTTATTCTATTTTTTACGTTATCAAAACAGATTTCCATGTTTGAATGTTTAACACAGCCTGTCAAACTTAAAAAATAGATAATAAAAAAAATCTTAATGCTCATTAACCAACAATTTACTTAGGTTTTTAATTAACCCCATAACGATAGAAATTAATTTCTAAAACGAACCCACATCAATCATTCACGATTGACCTTTCACTTTAATTTCCACACCTCGCTGCCCGCCAGTAAAAAGCAGCCTAAACCATAATCCTCAAAGTCAGGAATGTGGTCATAATTTACCGGTTGCCCGTCTTTTGGTTCTTTGCCGGTTCCTTGCACAAATCCCAGCATCCCATCCGGATGTACACATTCTCTAACCATAGCATTCCAGGCTTTAAGTAGCACAGGTAAATATATTTTCCGGTCAATCATTTTGTGGTTGATGCCCCAGGCCATACCATATACAAACAGTGCGGTACCGCTTAGCTCCTTCCCGCCAAAATGGGTTGAATCTGTTAGGCTTACGTTCCAGTAACCATCCCTGCGTTGCAGCGGAAGCAAGGCCTGCAACATATCTTTATAATCCATCAGGTATTCCTGGTAATGCGGATCAGAAACAGGCAACATTTCCAATGTACGGCACAGCGCAGCAACTACCCAGCCGTTGCCGCGGCTCCAATAGCAATTCTTACCAGCAGGTGTTTTATATGGCGGATCAAAATCTTTATCCCGCCACCATAATTTTTCTAACGGATTATACAGGCCATTATCCCCGTGTTTGTATTTTGTATAACTGTACTCATCCCACATTTTACGATAGTACGATGTATCGTTATACACCTTACCCAGCCGCACAAAAACCGGCATTGCCATTTGTAAAGCATCAATCCAGTTCCAGTCGTCCTGCTTACTGCTTTTCACCATATTATCCAAACTGGTTTTAATGGCAGCTATCCGTTGCGGCTGTTTATCTATCAGGTACAAATCAATCCAGGTTTGGCCGGCACACTGGTCATCGGCATTGCGGGTGGTTACGCCGCTGCGGGGTGTCCAGTTGTGCTTTTCACCCCATTGTACGGCATAATCATAGTAGGCTTTTTGTTGATCAATATTGTACAATGCCATTAATCCTTCATAATAAACACTACGGGTCCAGATACTGGCAGGACGTTGCTTATCAGTTACAATTGGCTTGCCCGGGTCGGGCCATTTATTCATAAAATATTGATTAGCCAGTGTAAGGGTTTGCAAGACGTCCTTTTTAGCGGGTAGCTTTTGGGAAGAAGAACAGGAAGTTTGACAAACACCAATTACAATCAGCAGATGCAGAAAAATGCGTTTCATGATGGCAGGCTTATTAGTAAGTGTAGCAAAAATAAGGGCTATACCACCTTGGATTCTATCCTGTGGCATCCTGTACGCAATAGAGAATGGTATGTATAGCTTCTCTATTCCTGATTCTATTACATTTGTTCCGCTTAACCCCATCTTAAATTATGAGTGACGACAATAAAGGCTTTGGCAGCGGTATTCTGAAAGGATTAAAACGAATGCTGTTTACCGATGAGCCGGCAGAAAACCTTCCTGTAGCGGAACAGGCGCCTCCTCAAAAAGGCAATGTTGCTTCACCCGTTCCCGAACAACAGCCTTCTCCTGCAATATGGCCATCATCAGACGATAGCAACAAAGAGACAAAGCTGAAAGTGTACCAGTTGCTGGAAAATATGAATAAGCAGGGCGTTGATTTTTTTGAAGTATGGAATGCCGCTACGGAAATGGGAGGTGCTACTGCTACCAATATCAAAGCGGCTTATACCTCACTTCGCTTTGCCGATAAAAGCCTTACCAAGGCCAAAATGTTGGAAACCGGTACGTTTTATATGAGCAGTCTGCAGGACGTACTGAAAACAGAAACGCAAAAAAGGCTGGACGAAAAAACTAAAATTGAAAAGGAAAAAGAACAAATAGCCGGCAGTCTGGCAACTGAAATTACCTCAATAGAACAGCAACTTACCGCTTTACAGGATAAGCTGGCCGCTAAAAAGCAGGAACGGGATACGATTAATGAAAAATATGAGCCCCGCATAGCCGACATTAATCATCGTATCAGTACCGGTCAGCAATCTGTAAACAGTGTGGTATCCGAAATGCAACAGGTAATGGAAGTAATTCAGAAAGAAATTAATTAGCGAATGTGCAAATGTGACAATTGCTCAATGGCTCAATGAATACAAATAGGCAATGGGCAATAAGCAACAGGCAAAAAATACAAATGAAAACAAAATACCAATTGTATTTAGCCATGAAAGGCAATATCTCAGCATAGGGCAACACCGTATGAATAAATGGTAACACCTATATAACAACAAACAGACACACACATTATTAATTATCAATTTTCAATTTTCTAAAAAATGAGCGAATCAACATCTGCACTGACTACCATTCCCGCCGGGCTAAAAAGTCAGCTTCCCATTTTCCAGGTGCTGGGCGATAAGTTGCCTGCCCCGATGAAAACGCCTGAAGGGAAAAAGATTATTTCCAATATCTTTTTCTGGGCACTGGTTTTAGGGGGCTCCTTCTGGTTCTTCAAAAACCTGGATACGCTGCTGGCCTATGCGCAGAAAAGTATTTTATTCGTTATGTACGGCATTCTGCTGATTGTACTGCTGTTACTGGCACCTAAAATTATCAGTGCGCTCAATCGCCTGGGAACAACCCTGCTTTTTAAAAGCGAAAAGTCTATCATCCGCAACAATCCGGTAATTGCTTTACAAATGTTGCTGAACGAAGCCAAGGACACCTTAAAAAGAGTAAAAGAAAAAATAGCCCATGTAGATGGCGTACGCATTGATATGGTACAAAGCGGAACCCAGGCACAGCAAACAGCGCAGGAAAAATACACCCTGGTAAAAAGGCTGGTAGCGGATGCCGGTAAAAGTGAAGAACTGGCTACACAGGCCACGCAACAAAACAATGCGGAAAAAGCAAATGATTTGGCTCGTACCTCAAAAGAAACAAGGACCAAAGCCTTTTTACTAGGTAAAGAAGGAGAAGCTGAGGAACAGAATGCCCGTAGCTATGCCCAATATGCTAACCAGTTTTCTAAAGTAATTGAAGTACTGAAAGACAATGAAAGTGCTGCCCGTATTTATGTGAGTACATTGGACAGTAGTATTTCCATTTTGCAGAAAAAACTGGAAGCCACACAAAAAATGAAGAACGCCACAGAAGGTCTTGCTGATGTATTCAACATTCAGGACGGCTGGGTTTTTCAGGAAGCCATGAGTGCCGCTACACAAGCAATCAGTCAAAACATAGCCAGCATCCGCAGCAACCTGGAGTTTCTGGATCAGAATAATAATATCACCGTTGGGGGCACACCAACCCAGGCGGATCTGGAAGATTTTGTAAAGAAGGTGGATGACCGGCACCTGACGATGCTGAATGTGCCGTTGGTAGGAAGCGCTGGCTATGACTTAACAAAAGAAGATAAAGTAGATCCGGGATTTTCGCTGCTGTAAAAAGCCCCCTGTCCCCCAAAGGGGGAACTTAGTTCTTACATCTTAATTTTTAAAATTCATTTTATTCAAACTGAGGTTTTAAAAATGAAGAATGAAAACAAATACAATCAAATTGAACAATATTTAAATCATCACGGTTTTCCAACTCCCCATTGGGGGATTTAGAGGGCCTTTTAAATTACTATCATGGAAAATACTTCCGGCTGGAGCCGCCTTCGCTGGCCCATTAAAGCAATTATTATTGCCTTACCTATTATTGGCATCGGATACCTGGGTTACGACAGAGGCTGGTTTAAAAATATTGGTAATGTAAACTCGACCGATAAAACGGAACAACACACAACAACCAATAATGAAAAAACGGATGATAAAACAGAAAATACTAATCCCAAATCATTCGACGATAAGCCTGATAATAAACAAACTACCACCAATAGCAACAATCTCCGCACTTTTAATTTTGAGCCTGAGAAGCCGGTAAATGGTGAATTGAAAGGAGTAGTAGAAGTAGGCGCCACCGGCTTTAACTCTTTTGTGATAAATGTGGATAAGCAAAAGCGCTGGGAAATAAAATCCAAGGATTTTGGCAAGTCGCTGGTGTACGAAGGCCTGGCTACTACAGAAGATATCCGTACAGGATTGAAGAATTACATCAGTGATATGCTGGATAAGGGCGTAAGAGGAAAGCTGATTTATTTTGTGATCAGTTCCGGCGCACAAAAAGAACCAAAGACTGCCATCATTACGTCGGAGCTTAAAAAAATGGGGTATGTCGTAAATCTCGTAACGGCAGAACAGGAAGGTAAATATGGTTTAATGAGTGCGTTGCCGGCAGCTTACAATGAAAGTGCATTTGTTACTGATATGGGATCCGGTAATACCAAAATTGCGTGGATGAATGGCAGCAGCATAACGGCCATAGAAGCGCCGGGTGCTAAATACTACGAAAAGGATATGAAAGACGATGCAGTGTATAATGAAGTAAAAAGCAAGGCATCGCAAGTACCGCAAAAGCAGCGGGAAGTATGCTTTATTATTGGTGGCGTTCCTTTTGAACTGGCCAACCAGCACCGGCAAGCCGAAGAACGGTATACCGTTTTAAAAGCCCCGGCCGATTATAATGCGGATAAACCAAAAACGAAGAGTGGTGTAAATATTTATAAAGCCATTGCAGATGCTACCAATTGTGACACGTTTGTATTTGACTGGGATGCAAATTTTTCAATCGGCTTTGTTTTATCATTGCCGTAATATATGTCTGATACATTATTGACTACAATTGGCATGGTATGCCTGTTTGCCTCAATTGCATCACCTTTTTATATTATACCTATCTTTTGGAAAAAGATTAAAGGAACGAAGACAAAAAAATTTTTTGTGGGATTGCTGATATCTATACCTGTAGCCCTTGTATTGTTCATCATAGCATTCTTTATTGTATTTAGAAACGGGGTTGGATACAGGTAGAAGTCAGATAATGTGCCCTGAATACTAAACACTGTATGATTACGTATTCAAAAAACAAATGCCCTGTTGGTTTACAATAGGGCATTTGTTTTTAAATTTTGTCAAGGTAAGGCGTTACCGTATCCTCCAACATCTCAATTAGTTCTCCATCCATAAACTGGTACTCATCTTCAATATATAGAACAACGATGCTTTTATTGTCTACTAAATAACTAAACCTATCAATTATTATTTGCTTGTGTTTTTTCTCCATCACAAAAATCAGATCTGCCCATCTGATATGGCTTTCGGATAATTTTATTCTTGCAGAATCGGATGTCCCGGCGGATCTGGTGTGATAAATTTGACTGCGAAAAATATTTTCAGCCGTTGGACTTCGCCATTGATTGCGGCTGCAAATGAATAGTAAATTCAAAGTCTTGTGTTCGTAATTTAAATTCAACCTACATTCTCATTCTTCTGTTACGGCCCAGTCCAAATTGCAAAGAAACGTTGAACTGCTTTACTTTATCCGAGGGAGCATTTTGTAATAATTGTGTTTCGTTTATGCGCCAGATTTCCCGGGTAAAGCTTCCGGAATAGCTGGCCCGGATACCGATACTTCGCAGGTAATTTCTTTTCAGTTTCATAAAGTCGATTCCGAACCCTGCCTGGTAACCTAAAAACCCGTTCGTAAAAGTCAACGGCTCGGTGCGCTGCTGCACAGCATTGGATTGCAGCACAGAATCGAAAGGAATAGCGGATATATCTTTGTTCAGTTTAGCGATATAGGCATGATAACTTAGTCCTGCAAAGGGATAAAAGCGAAGATGTTGATTTTTTAAAAAATTGTATCCGAGCAGCAGGCCTGAACCAAACAAACCCAAGCTGCTGCTACGTTTATCAGCATCGCCGGTAAAGCTATTTCCGAATATAAAATTCGCATCAAACAGGAAATGATTCCGTTCAACATTCCAGCCTGCATTAAAAGAAAAAATGCTGCTGCCCGGCTTTTCATATTCAGGCCGGTTGGTCAGCCGGTTTTTTAAACCATCGAATGATTGGTGATGATACCCAAAGCCATAGGTAAAGAATACCCTGACCGGACCAGATGTACGTTGGCAAAAACCGATACCTGTGTGTAGCAGTAAAAACACAGCAATAGCGAACTTCATATATGGAGAATTAGTGTCAATAAAAAAGCAGGTACAAGCATGACGGAGGGGGATCATTAACCCGTAGCCCGGTATGTTGTTACCTGCTTTATCAGACACTTACAGAATCAACGATGCTGCTTTAATTGATGTCTTGTCCTTTCTTTAGTTTCTCCATAGCATCCTGCAAAAATGTTTTATTCGGGCCGTTAGGCGCCAGCGGCAAAGCGATTTGTGCATACTTCAAAGCGTTTTTATAATCACCGGTAGCCGAGTAGCCCCTGGTTAATCCCATAGCAGTTGTAAATTCACCGGGATGTTTTTCGTAGTTGGATTTGAATATCTCTAGGGCTTCCTTTGCTTTTTTCTGTTGTAGAAGCTGGCGTCCATATTGGTGCAGCTCATTCATGCCTGCCATGGGCATCGCTTTCTTCATGATCGCATCTGCCTCAGACCCTCTGCCTAACGCAATTAGTATTTGTGCTTTGGTACTCCAGGCCCGGAATATATTATTGCCTCCAAAGATGGGGCCTGTTGCAGTATCTGTCCAGGTGAGGGCCTGTTCGAGATTCGTATTGTGTTGCAGGCTCCATTGTGCCGCCTCGTCCCAGGCCTGCCAGTTGAAACCCTTGTCCGTACGCAATTCATTTCGGAACGATTGTAGTTGATTCGTCATATAATCCGTTTCAATCACAAATGGGATTACCAATTTTTCCCATTGCAACGCAACGGTAGCGCCACTTTCGGTCTGGTTGATGAATTCATATTTCAGCCACTCCACCGTTTTATCTGCCGGCATCGTCTTTACTTTTACCCGCAGGGCATCGTCCTTTTCTTCGTAAAAAAAGCTGCCCCATGAACCACTGTTGTTGGAAAAAATAAGCATTGGCGAAGTGGCATCATAGGCAATAAAAAATCCATACTTACCAGCTTTTAGCGGCTGCCCTTCTATTTTCACAT
The DNA here is from genome assembly GCA_965246935.1 of Chitinophagaceae bacterium. Taxonomy (GTDB): domain Bacteria; phylum Bacteroidota; class Bacteroidia; order Chitinophagales; family Chitinophagaceae; genus JAZKFT01. The sequence continues at coordinate 116,655 of CBDFGC010000001.1, forward strand.
CAGTTGAAAATTCAATAGTAGTATTTTCATTAGCGCCGGCCCGCCAGGGAGCTGCTTTGCTGGAACCAAAACCCAGATCGGCGAAGCCGGTATGAATCAACTGCCCCCATATCTTACCATCACGGCCTTTCACACCGGGGCGGCTGTAGGTAATGGTTACGTCCGTTAAGCCGACACGTTCACCCACCCAGGCTTTTTTATTACCCCCATCCGGTAAAGTAGTAAGCTGGGCATGCAAAACTGTTTGGCAACAGAGAACCGTCGCAAATAATACCAGGTGTTTTCTCATGGCAAGAAAGTTTAAGCCATAAATCTAATATGTTCACCGGAAAAAAGAAAGTTCCCGCCTATCAAATAATTGAATGGTTAAATACAAGGATTACCGGCAATAGCTGCCTATAGATTGAATCTTTAGTAATACATTCATCCGGGGAAAATCAGGTGTGATTGTTTTTATCCATTGTAAACCTTTACTTCGTACCGGATAAGTTTATGCATTAAGCCAGGCTACTTTTCCGATTCGTAAGACACCACAAGTGTTTGGAAGAAATTTTAGAACGCATGATAAAAAGCCCTGCAAGGGCGAAATAACTTAGCGTAGGGTGCAGCCTTACGAATAGAGAATAGTAAAATGTTGTTAAGCCCTGAAGGGGCGAAATAACGTTATGATTTTATGCCGCCCTTTCAGGACCTGAGGAATTAAAATGATGTACTACTCAACGTACGGCTGCGCAGTACGTTAAGCTATATCTCCCTTGCAGGGCTAAGAAACATTCTTCCTAACAACTGTAACGAGACACGTGGAGTTATTTTTGAGCTTTTTCTTGCACATGCTGAAACAGGGGGACAGTATAAAAATAAAATCCCCACTCTGAAAATACCAGAACAGGGATTAAAAACAGTTGAAGCTTTCTACTTATTTCTTCATGAGTTTACCTGCATAAATCTTTGTACCATCCACTATTTCCACAAGGTAAAGGCCAGGGCTTAGGTTGCTTAGTTTGCTATTGAGGCCTGAATTCATTTGATCTATTGAACCGGGCAGGGTTAGTAATACTTTACCGTCGCTGGCGGTGAGTCGCAATATCGCCGATGGAGATACCGCACCCATATTGAGTTTCACAAAGTTGGTAACCGGGTTTGGAGAGATAGACAATGCTTCTCTTTTAGCCCCTATCGTTACCGTTTGAATAGCTGAGTAAAAGGATGAGCCATCCGCATCGGTTTGCTTCAGGCGGTAATAGTTGACACCGGTAAACGGACGTGCATCCACGTTTGCATAATTTTTAATTTGTGAGCTGTTGCCTGCGCCTTTTACACTGTAAATGCCGGTAAAGCTTTTGCCATCTTTTGACCGCTCAACGGTAAAGTGATCATTGTTTTTTTCCTCGGCCGTTTTCCAGTTCAGATTCACCTTGCCACTATTTTCTTTGGCAGTAAACTCCAGCAATTTTACCGGCAGTATACTGGTTGAGGCCATATAAATATTTGGTACCGGGGGTGGATTCATGCCAGTGCCCAGGTAAAAGCCGGGGTTTGGCGGCTGGTTATAGGCACTATTTTCCAGCGCCACACCCACCCGGTATTGAGGATCGTGCATCAGGGTATAAAACCTGGTAGTAGTAGGAATGGTGGTGGTAAAAATCAGGAGACTGTCATTCGTGTTATTACGGTATACCATTTCTTCCCGCCAGTCGCCAAAAAGATCAGCGGTTACGCCGGGGTTAGCTTTGGTGCCATTATTTTCCGTCGCACCACCATAGTTATAAATCGTCAGGAGCCGTCCGGAAGTTTTAGTAACGGAATTCCATTTGTCCAGTTTGGTGCCGTCCAGCAATTCCCGGCTAAGGTCGCCATCCCACCAGATGCCGAAATTGTAGGAAGGTTTGTTGGCACTAATCAATACGCCTTTGCAATCATACGTTCCGGCACCGGCGCTGCCCCACATTTCATAGCCTTTGTGCGTGCTGTCAATATCGGCAGCCATAGCCCGGCCAATATCGCCGGTGGTTGCTACGCCCCATATTGGTACGCCGGTTTTGGCATCACGGTATTCCAGGCCGTAGGCACCGTAACTATTATCATCCTCATGGCATTGCCATAACTCCAGCCCCGGACGATCAGGATCCATATCGCTCAGGTGCATCGCATCCCCGTGGCCCAGGCCGCCGGGATAGTATCCCTTGCCATCGTCATTAATAGTGCTTGCCCCATTGATTACTTCGTCTTTACCATCCTTATCCACATCGCCCACAATTAACTGGTGGTTGCCCTGGCCCGCGTATGCCCCGTTACCGGCGGTATTACTATCGAAAACCCAGCGTTGCACCAACTGGCCATTGCGAAAATCCCAGGCTACCCGTACCAGCCGGGTATAGTAGCCCCGACCCATGATCAGGCTTGGCCGCTTGCCATCCAGGTAGGCAACAGCGGAAATAAACCGATCTACCCGGTTGCCATAACTATCGCCCCAACTCGACACAGAACCACGGGCCGGTACATAATTAACGGTTGACATAGCCGCACCGGTCAGCCCGTTGAACATGGTCAAAAATTCGGGGCCACTCAAAATATAACCGGCAGTAGTACGGTAATCAGCATTGATATCACCAATCACTGCTCCTACGCCATCAATGGTAGCATCAGCCGTTTTGCAGGCCATTTCGGCCTTGCCGTCGCCGTCAAAATCGTACACCATAAATTGCGTATAGTGGGCGCCGGCCCGTATGTTGCGGCCCAAATCAATACGCCACAGGCGGGTGCCATTTTGTTTGTAACAATCCATAAATACGTTGCCGGTATAACCGCTTTGCGAGTTGTCTTTTGAATTACTTGGATCCCACTTTAGAAAAATTTCATATTCGCCATCACCATCTACATCGCCCACGCTGCAATCATTGGCATTATAGGTATAGGCCACGCCGTCCGGCGTAGTGCCACCGGCAGGCCTTTGTATAGCAAGCGATTTATAAATGCGGCTCCAAACCGTTACCGGCTGTGATTCTGCCATTTCTGTTCCGTTGGCTACTTCCCGTACAGTATAGGTTCCATCCGTAGTGGTATTATCAACATAATTGGTTGAGGTAGTAATGAGGGCATCATTCAGTTTTATGCCATCCCGGTACACATTAAAACCAAGGTAAGATGAATCTGTTCCTTTAAAACGCCAGCCGATATACACCTGGCTGGCACTTGTCCGCACGGCCACAACGCCACGGTTGAGATACTCCATTTGCCGGGCCGTGGTTACCACGCTATCTACTGGTATTCCAGGCGATGTAGATATTATTGCCGGCACACTGCTCCAAACCATTACGGTAGGTGTAACCACACTGCCGCTATTGGTTTTGGTAAAGGCAATCACCGGGCGGCTGCTATCCCTGCTAACCCCAACGGATAGGTTACCGACAAAGTCAACAATGCCAACGGTGGAATCGAGGTTGCGGTACTCCGTCCAGGTGGTGGAATCCCCCGGCGCCATTTGCATCACACGGGCCACCGACCGGCCTGAACCGTTGGAAATGATATCCGTGAAGGCACAAAACACCCGGCCACTATCATTTCGCACAAGTACATTACTTGGTGCATCCCTGGTAGAAAGCACAGACGATAATCGCCATACACCGCTTGTTTTATTATACTGAACAGCCGTATTGCGGTTGGAATTGGACGTATTGAAAAAAGTAATAATTGGATTCCAGCGGCCGTTAAACGTGATAGCGCTATGGCGTATGCCCGTAGTACCACCACTGGCTGCACCACCAATTAGCGCAGGTACCGGAATAGAATCCCAGGTAGTGCCACTGTACCTGCAAATCACCAGGCTACCAGTGGTGGAAGAGGCCGTAGCCTGCTTGCTATATACAACATACGGTAAATTGGTGGTACTGTCAACAGCAATGCCAACACCTACTGCCCGTTCGCTAAAGAGTGGCCCGGTGCCAACGGCCTGCCAGGCACTGTCGGAAAAACTAAACCGCTTTACAAAAGGTGTAAGGCCCGAACCGTCTGCGTATACGATGTACAGTTTGTTGTCATTGTCAAAGGTCATCTGGCTACGGGGTGTAGCGCTATACTGGCTGATGCTAAACGTAACCGAACCGGTTGACACATATAAATTGGCGGTGTTGCCATTGATTGGCTCCCATACGCCGGTTTGCAGGTTCAGTGTTTTTACCGCCAACCGGTTTCCATTGGCCGCATCCACATAGCTCACAAACAAATTTCCATCCTCATCGGCAATGATGCGGGTATAAGTAGGGCTGCCCGTAGCCACATCTCCGCCGGCTTGTGACCAGGTGCCGCCAGCATATTTTTTCACCCTGGCGATACCGCTTTCTACATACACAACATATGGCACACTTACCGTACCGCTTAACACAGTGGTAATGCTGGTGTAGGAAGACGTACCGGACGCTATCTGTTGCTGGCTGCCAATGGTTTGCCAGCTTTGAGCTTTGGAAAATAAGGTTGCGAGGATAAAAAGCAGGGGTAGCATTTTTTTCATAGCAATAATCGTTTTCTTATATACCAGCGCTGAGACGGCTGATGATTAGGAATGGCAAATGGAGTGCAATTTTATGATTTTATGGAGAGTCAACTGACCTGTGGTGTCCTGAAATAAGTATGATATACACGAAGGGCGTACATCGGTAGTTCTATAATTTTCAGGTTCTTTGGTATAATTAGTGGAATGGGTGATTTTAGGTTCACTTGTTTAAATTCTACATACGTTCAGCGTTTTAGCGTCCCAACTAATTTCGGTACAGACCGAATTTTACTAAGCTTACCGAATAATCACTATATCGAAGAACCTCTATTTATTACTGCCTATTCGTTAAAGCCACTGTTCATGGAAAAATTATAGCTAAGTTTATTTCCAATCATTCCACTGGAAGCGTCACCATTGGTACGTCCCTGCATACAGGGGTAGGTAAACTGGTTATTCAGGTCAAACACCATTTAGACAGGAGATATTCATCGCCTAACCAACGACATTCGCAAAATATTCGGCAACGAGAACAAAAACAAATCGCTAATCTCTTTCCTGAATGCGGTCATTAACCTGCCCCAAAACGAACAGGTGGTTAACATGGAGATTACGAATCCCTACCAACTATCCAAACTGAGCGGTTGCAAGTCAACCATTGTTGACGTAAAAGCAACGGATGAAAAAGGAAACATTTTTATTGTAGACATGCAAGTGGCTGAATTCGATTTTTTCCACAAACGGATTTTGTATTACACTTCGCAGAGCTATGTTGGCCAATTAGATGAAGGAGTTGCCTATCAAAAACTGAAACCCGTTTACTTTATTGGAATTTTAGAATTTGAAATTGGCAACAATCCTAATTATTTCAGCCGGCACAAAGCACTGGACGTAGAAACCAATGAGCAGGTAATTCAGGATGTAGCGTTCAATTTCATAGAACTTCCAAAATTTACAAAGGCCGCCGACCAATTAGAAACGAATATTGATCAGTGGACATACTTCATTAAAAATGCGGAGAATTTGAATGTTATCCCTGAAAACGTAACAGACGAGGGTTTAAAGGAAGCATACACAGAAGCCGATAAGCAAAACTGGACAAAGCTGGAATTAGAAGATTATGTAAGAGCATCCATTAAAGAACAAGATGATATAGGACGTATTGAGTTTGCAATTAAAAAAGCAGTAGAAAAAGCAGAAAAACAAGCGGTTGAAGAAACAGAAAAGAGAAAAAATCTTGAAACAGCCAGGCAGGGTGAAATAATTGGACTTGCAATAACAGACATATCTAAACTAACAGGGCTTGCGGAAGAAGAAATTGAAAATTGTAGCTTTTAAACGCACTATGCCTCACATCGCATTGTTATTAGCAAAGAATGAATAATTTTACACCATCAAGGCATCTTCTGCAACCCTTCCCATTTTACATTCCATCCGCTATTTTTAGGTATTCCCGGTAGTGTGTTTTTGCTGCCATCGTAGCCTGCACACATCATTGCCAATGCAGTAAGCAGGCCACCATTTCCGGGCATATACAAGCGCAGGCGTTCGTCCTGGTAATTGTGCCCGTTGCGTAAATAGGTATTGGTAGTAATGGGCATCAGCAATGATTGAATGGCTTGCTCCGGTTGTGCCAGCCGGGTAGCTGTCATAGCCGTTAAGGGAAAATCCCAGCCCCAGGTGTCCTTCCAGCTCCAATTATTCCAAATCCAATTAAAAGTATGGTGCATGCGGGCAGTATCCATTTGTGGTATTTGCGGCAAATAACCCAATGCTCCCAATACAGCCGGGTGGTCGGTTTTAAATACCGGATTGGTATAGGAATCAGTGGCACTCTCCGTAGCCAGGTACAAGCTGTCCTGCACCGGTAATGGTGACAAGTGATTCAGCACCTGCCGGTATTTTTCATCGGGCTGCATCCCAAGGCGTTTGCGCCATTGCTGTGCAGTAGTTAGTGCCCAATGCCAATAGACTAATTCAAAAGTGGGATTGAACGTTTCTTCTGCTTTAAAACATTCCTGCGCCGGGATTAGGCCTTTACCCAACACATAATTTTTTCGGATACTATCATAACGGGCATACGACACCATAAAATCCGCTGTGGCAAATAATAGTTTTTGGTATTGCTGCAAGGTTTTCTGCGTAGGATGAGCACGGTATATTAATTCAGTTAAATAAATGTAATGCGGCTGCTGCCAGATGAGGAATGCACCCACGGAGGATGGACCTTCCTTACCTAATGTATCCGTCATTTTTTGCCAGCGCAGGCCCTCATAGCCCTGCCGTTTGGCGATGCTGAATGCTTCGTCCGCAACGGCGGCGTACCAGGGCATTAGTTTTTCCACATATTCAATTTTTCCCCACAAGGCATAATGCACGGCATGCCACCACACCATTTCCAGGTGCGGCCTGCCGTACCAGCTATTGTAAGTCAATCCTGTTTCCTGCGGCGGAAAGCGGCCTGCCTCCTGCGTTTTCATCAGGTATTGCGATAGGATCATCCTTCGTTCCAATTCATTTGCACGGGGATCGGTGCTGCCACTGAAATCAATAGCACCGCCGGTAGACCAATATTTTTTCCAGGCATCAGTGCTGGCCAGATTAGTTTCGGAAAATGATGAAAGTGCGACATTCCGGTTCGTGGAGACACGAACCGGGGCGGCATTCGTGGAGATACGAACCGGGGCGGCAGTGCGAACCGGGGCGGCAGTGCTATTTTTCTCCGGTATAAAACGGCAACAAATTTCAAAGCTATTCCCCACTTCACTGGGTGTGATGATAAAAGAATGAAGCGAACTATTGTTAATCGTTGCGTTACCATTCCATTGTAATTGTGTCGAATAACTTGTGCTGTCTAACTGATGCGTAATGCCGGCTGAGGTAGCAGATTGTGTAACGATTTTAGTTTGATGTTTATCTGCATTTCCATAATACACCGCATCATCAGCCCAACCACCCGTAGTATAAGGAAACTGAAGATGAAAACGTAGTTGGCCGGTTTTCAATAAATCGGATTTTACGGATACAGCAATCAAATCCTGTGTTGGATGGCAAACCGTTTTTACCGCAACCGGTACGCCTTCTAATTCAAAAGAACTGGTAATGGCTCCCGTCCACATATCTAATTCCTGGTGAATATTTTGGAGATCGGTAATGGCTGCTGTGCTACCATCCTTTTTAATCAATTGCATGCCCCAATTCCCTAATTGCAGCCGGTGCGGATTTTGCCGCAGCCAGTCGACTGCCTTTTTGATACGCTCCGGTTCTTTTACCTGTACAGCATAGGTAACATATTTTCCATTTAAATGATATGTTTTTAATGCTTCAACCGGCTGATAGCCTTCCGAATTTGGAAAGCTGTGCCAGCCCCATTCGCTTTGCGTTCCCAATGAAATTCCATGCTGATATTCCTTTGGAAAACTTTGCATACCGGTAATATCTACCGTATAAGCAAAACTGCCATTGCCAACTGTTAAAGAACCAAGCGAATCAAAGCCTGTATTGACAACATTGTGCCGCTGCACCAGAGCTTTGCGGTTGATGGGTTGTGCGGAGAGATAATTTAAAAAACCAAGAAAAATCAGCAGGATAACTAATCTCATGAATAGCGTTTTGAAGCGTAAAAAAATAAATAAATACTCAAGCTTCCTGCTGCATCTGAAGTAGGCGAAAATATGGAAGACTGAATTAGTTGCAACTTCCTGCCAAACCTTTGAAGGGATGTGAGACGCCATCAAAGATGGACAAATTTTTATTTCAGTAAATACTTTTTCAGGGGGGAATTTTTCAACGCCTTCATGCCATCCACCACGATGGCTGCATTGAAACCGGCGCCGGCAGCGTTGGTATGCGTATGCTCCTGCGGAAAAAATTTGCTAACGCTGTCTTTGCCTAACTTTTCAAAGGCATCGCCTAAATTATTGTTTAGATCAATATAATAAGCACCAGTGGTTTTGGCGGTTTCTTTCGCCCATTTGGTGTAGCTGTCGTTGCTGCGGCTCACTTTGCCGTCTTTCCAGTCGTTGCGGGGTATAGGTGAGCAAACAATAGCCGTTGCACCTTTGGCTTTGGCATCATTCACATATTTGCGTAGGTACCAGCCGTAGCTATGCACCCATTCTTCTGTTTTACGGATGGGATTGTAAATCTTCGTGCTGTCGTCGCCGGTTCCTTTAATGGTGCCTCGTGCACGGGCCGAATCGTCGAGTGGACCACTGTCATTGTGGCCAAACTGCATAATTACAAAATCACCGGGCTGCAGCGTTTGTACTATTTTATCCCAGCGGCCGTCGGTTAAAAAGGTGCGGCTGCTGCGGCCGCCGATGGCATCGTTTTCAATACTGATTTTTGTGGTATCGAAATAGGGCGTGATACTACTCCCCCACCCTTGCAATTGGTTGGATGGTTTGCCATCGCCATTTTTAACCGTACTATCGCCAATAATGTACAGCACTGGTTTACGGTCTTTAAAAGCTACTGCCACAATGCTAATAGCTACGAATAGGAAACAAATTTTTATTATTTTCATATGGTTGATTTTTTGATCGCCTCATCCTCTTCCCTTCTTCCCGAAAAATCGGGACAGGCTCTCCCGGAGAAGGGTGCCTCTGTGTAACAGCATAATTAAATCCATTAACGGATTCAAAAGGAACAATTTTCAAAATTAATCTTGAGTTTCAAATTGCAGTCATCCACTGGTAAATAGGATTTGTAAAATTAAACAAGGGCATCCCTCTACACGCCTTAGCGTGGAGAGAGGCCGGGGGTGAGGTTCAAATATTCATTTAATTTCAAATCTTTCAACATCTTTACCCCGTCAATTACGGATTGGGCATTTAACCGGGCGCCGGTTTCATTGGTGTGGGTATGGTCACCAGGGAAAAAATGCTTTACCGAATCGGCGCCCAACTGGTCATACTTATCGCCGGTAATTCGGTTCAGGTCAATGAACGGAACTTTTTCCTGCATCGCTATTTCTCTGGCCCATTTACCATAATCATTATCTGCCCGCATCACTTTGCCTTCCCTAAATTCATTTCGTGGAATCATCGAAACTACGACGGGTGTAGCACCTTTGCTTTTGGCGTCCTGTACAAACTTTCGGATGTACCAGCCGTAGCTGTGCACCGTTTCGGGTTTACCATCGGGCCATACTAATGCCACCGTATCTTCTCCGGTTCCTTTCAGCACACCCCGGTAACCGCCACGGCTCGTATCGGGTTTGCTGCCTTCATTATGGCCAAATTGCATCATTACAAAATCGCCTGGCTGTAGCATATTCATTACTTTATCCCAGCGGCCTTCTTTAATAAACGTGCGGGTGCTGCGGCCTGCCATCGCCTGGTTGTTCGCTATTAGTTTTGTGCTGTCGAAAAACCCGCCAACAAAACTACCCCAGCCGGCCTGGTCTTTTCCGGTATTCCGCACCGTAGAGTCGCCAATGATATATAGCGTATGTTTTTCATTTTTAAAAATGAAAGAGGATAATAATACAACGACGGCCAACGACAGGATACGATGGATGATTTTCATATTTACTTTTTACTAATGGTGATATGTGGCTTTGGTGGTGTTTTCATGTTATTACCCATAAAGTAGTCGGTATGTGGTGGCTGGTTGTACGCTACGTTTTGCCAGGCAATACTAAGGCGGTATTGCGGATTGTGCATCAATGTATATAAACGTCGCTGTGTGGGAATGGTCGTACTAAAAATACGCAGTTCTTTACTATCCCGGGTACGGCAAACTAACTCCTCCCGCCAGTCGCCAAACAGGTCGGCACTCAGGCAGGGGTTTGCTTTGCTGCCATTGTTGGAAGTGCAATCAAAATTGCGCCCGGTAAAAATGGTATTGCCAACACTGCTGTCATAATTCCATTTAATGATGTCCACACCATTCAGCACTTCACTTAAATCGTCGCCATCCCAGAAAATACCCATATTGCAGGGTGGTGTGCGGTCGGCTATTTTATTTCCTTTACAATCGAATATGCCCACTATGCCAGCGCCTGCTACCCAGCACTCGGCGCCTTCATACCGCGGATCAATATCAATTGCCAGTGCACGGCCCGGGCCTTCGCCATCTTCGCCTGCTTTTACCGATGCTTTTTTCCAGATAATTTCCCCGGTTTTGGCATCCCGGAAATTAGCACCTGCATCGGCAAAGCGTTCCTGGATACTAAATACTTCCAGGCCGGGCCGTGATGGATCCAGATCGCTTACATGCAGGGCATCAGCATGGCCAATACGGGTGGTATATAATCCTTTTCCATTATCATCAACCGTCATTTGGCCATACACAATTTCGTCTTTTCCATCACCATCTACATCGGCCACGGTCAGGTTGTGGTTACCTTGCCCGGCAAAGGTCGGAGATCCTTCATTGGTATCGAATACCCAGCGCTTTGTCAGTTTTTTATCTTTCCAGTCCCAGGCTGCTAAAATGGTACGGGTGTAATAACCACGGCACATTACCAGGCTGGGATGCACCCCATCCAGATAGGCAATACAGGCCAGAAAACGGTCGAAGCGGTTGCCATACCCATCGCCCCACATTTGTTTTAATTGATCCGTTGTTGGGTTCTGCGTGGTGGGATAACGGGGTGGTATGTAATCGGTGGTAGCCATGGCTTCGCCGGTAAGCCCGTTAAATACTGTAAGAAATTCCGGACCACTCAGGATATAACCCCGCTCATTGCGCCAGTCTTTAGATGAGTCGCCAATCACATTTCCTTTTCCGTCTATACTTCCGTCCGCCGTTTTCATAGCTATTTCCGCTTTGCCATCACCATCCAGATCGTACACCATGAACTGCGTGTAATGAGCACCTTCTCTGATGTTTTTACCCAGGTTAATTTGCCATAAAAAGGTACCATCTAATTTGTACGCCTGTATGATGGGCGGATCCGTAATACCTGCCTGCGAATTATCATGGGATCTTCCGGTTTGATGCAGAATAATTTCGTATTGGCCATCCCCATCTAAGTCGCCTACGCTGGCATCGTTGGCAGAATAACCGGGTGGCGTTTTTAAGGGAATGCTGAGGTAAGGTTTGGCGAAAGGCTGCAGGGTAAAGGACTTATCGGAAGTCGCTTTTTCTTTACTGCTTTTTACCGCATATGTAACAGGCTTGGTGGTATCTGCCTTTGTGTCTTCAAAATTGGTTCCGGCTGTTAGTGATTTATCGTTTAGCTTAATTGTTTTTCCGGCTGTGGTGCGATATATATCAAAGGGTGTATTGTCTGGTTCGGCGCCGAGTAACCGCCAGGATACAAATACTTTTCCGTTGCCTTCGTTAATGGCGTATACGCCACGGGTAAGGTATTCCATTTGCCGCTGGGCAAGTGCGGTAGTAAAAACCAGAAAGATTATAAGTGTTAACTGAAAGGCCCTTTTCATAGTTTAGCAAAGATTTTTATATTTTTATCAGAATAATTTCTCTTTTTCTTTTTCCTTGATTAAAAAAAAACAAAAAAATCAAGGACGGGCTTCCGCCGTGGCGGACCGCCCGTAAGATTCATAATATTAAAAGTTCGTGTTGGGCGGAACCGCATAGCCTTGTTGAATTGCAGGCCTGTTCGCTGGCCCATTTGTTAATTGTTTTCTTTTGCTTATTGCCCCTTGCCTGTTGCTTTTCCACGGGCCACCGAACGCCGTGCAAATCAAGGCTATACTTTTTCCGCCACGGCGGACCGTCCATTCCTCTGAACTGCTTTGCTGTGGCTGAGTAACTAAATTTTAGATAAATGTTTATGATTACAAAAGATTCTTGTTTTATAAATTAATTTTTTTGCTATTTTAATAAGATGTACAAAAACTCAAGAGAAAATGTAGAGTAATTACGGTTTTCTAATGTGTGCTATGTAAAATGTAATGCCTTGTATTCTGTATTTTTATGCACCTATGTGCCTATGTGGTTTATTAAGTATTTTCTTACTTTTTGGCTGTAGTATTTTTTGTTGCATTTGTTTTCGGCGCTATCACTACAATGTTTGGCTTTGGCGGCATCTTCATGCCATCGCCTAAAAAATAATCTACATATGGCGGCTGGTTGTAGCCCGTGTTTTGCCAGGCAATGCCCATGCGGTACTGGGGATTGTGCATCAGGGTATATAAACGGATGTCGGAGGGAATGGAAGTGGAGAACAGCCGCAACTCCTTACCATCTGTTGTTCTTAATAAAACTTCTTCCCGCCAGTCACCTAATAGATCAGCACTTAATGCAGGTGTTGCCTTACTGCCATTGTTGCTTTGGCAATTATATATTTTTGCATCAAATAAATTATTCATTTGTCCGGTGGTGTAATCCCATTTGTCGATGTGTGTGCCGTCCAGCAGTTCGCTCATTACATCGCCATCCCACCAGATACGGAAATTAACGCTGCGGGGAGCCGGGCCAATTTTTTCACCTTTGGCCGATTTTAATCCTTCGCTACCGCCCCAGCATTCGTAGCCCGGATAGCGGGGATCAATGTCGGCACTCATACCGCGGCCTACGTCTTTATCCGGGTCGCCGGTCCATAATATTTTTCCTGTTAAAGCATCATACATGGCACTGCCTGGACCCTTGGTATTATCCTCTATTTCATGAATGCCAAATACTTCCAGGCCGGGCCTTGATGGATCCATATCGGTTACGTGTACTGCATCCCCATGTCTTAAACCAGTTGAATATACCCCTTTGCCGTTATCATCCACACACATACTGCCATACACAATTTCATCTTTTCCATCGTTATCTACATCCGCCACAAACAAGTTGTGGTTGCCCATTCCCGAAAAAGGATTTTCGGCGTCCTTACTGTCGAATACCCAACGACTGGTAAGTTTGCCGCCACGCCAATCCCAGGCTGCTAATACCGTACGTCCATAATAGCCGCGGCACATCACCACGCTGGGCAGTTTGCCATCCAGGTAAGCCACACAAGCTACAAACCTGTCTACCCTATTACCATTATTATCACTGCCGCCATTGCCACCGTGGCCATTCCAGCCATCCGTGGGGTAGCGGGAAGGGATATAATCGGTGGTTGCCAACGCCTCGCCGGTGAGGCCACTGAAGATGGTAAAATATTCAGGCCCATCCAGTATTTTTCCATACCGGGCATTCCTCGTATCTGTTCCAAGTGTAATATAATTTTTCGATGAATCACCAATTACTTTTCCTTTTCCATCAATGGTTCCGTCAGCCGTTTTCATTGCAATTTCCGCTTTACCATCGCCATCCAGATCTGCTACCATGAATTGCGTATAATGGGCCCCTTCCCGGATGTTACGGCCCAGGTTAATTTCCCATAAAAAAGTACCATCTAACCTATAAGCCTGAAAAATAGGTGGGTCGCTGAGGCCTGCTGAACCGTTGTCTCTTCCACGACCTGTTTGGTGCAAAATGATTTCATACTGACCGTCGCCGTCCACATCACCAACGCTTACATCGTTGGGCGTGTAGCCCGCGGGTGTACGTAGCGGTATGCTCAGGTAAGGCTGGCTATTGGGTTGTAGGGTAAAAGTTTCAACAGGCATTTCTTTCCCGTTAACAATTGCCTTTACCCCATAACTGATTGTCATAGTCGTATCAACACCAACATCTTCAAAATTGGTTCCTTTTGTAAGCGGATCCTTGTTCAGCTTTACCTGTTTGCCATTCACGGAGCGGTATAAATTAAAAGCCTGGGCCTGCGGCTCGATGCCCAGCAACCGCCAGCTTACAAACACTTTCCCATTGCCTTCGTTAATGGCATACACACCACGGTTCAGGAATTCCATATGGCGCTGTGCTGTAGATTGCAGGGACACAAACAGCAGGTAGCCTAATGTAATTTTTTTAAATATATTCATGATGGTAATTCTTTTGATTATAGTTTCATAAGGCGTTGCCCGCATTTTTCATAGGGTGTTACCCTATGCTGGAATAGGGCTGCCCTTTCAGGGCGATAAATTGTTTTAGCCTTAAATGTTTTGCCTTACAAAACCTTTTGCTTTTCGCAGTCTCTGACTTCGTAGCCATATGTTCTTGGTAATTTTCAACTACAAACTCCCGAATAAAACTTTTGCCAAGTTTGGGAACTTGCCAAAAGTTGCAGCCCCCGGTCAGCACCGAAGGTCAGACCGTAGTGGGTAACGGTCTGACCTTCGGTGCCGACCGGTTTGTGAGATGTACAGAGGGGCGCTGCCATGGAAATATACAAAACATCCTCCGCGGCGGACGCCAATGTCGCTGCCTTGTAAAATACTGCTACTGGTCTCCAAGTCATATTTATACTATTTCATATTCAAATTAATCGTTCCCGGTTGCAAACCTTCAGCAGCAGCAGTAATATGAATCGTTCCGCTATTACCGGTTGCTTTCAGGATGGCAATGCAACTTCCTTTATATGCTAACCGGTGGTTTGACTGGTAGGATTCATGGCTGCTTAAATCACCATTATCAACCGCCATTATTTTTCCCGGTTCGGTTGAAGTGAAGGTGATTTTATTATCTGTATTCAGGCAGGGGATTCCATTTTCATCGGTGATGGTGGCAGTTACAAACACTACATCATCCCAGTTATTGGCAATGTTTGGCTTGTCGGCAGTAAGCACAATTTTTGCAGGAGGCCCGGCGGTTTTCAGTTCTTGTTCAGCCACCACTTTGCCACCGTTTTTAGCTACTGCTTTCAACGTTCCTTTCTGGAAATTAATGGAAAGCATCCGGGGTGACGCATCGTCCGCCGGACGTGGCATGATGCCTACTGACTTGCCATTGAGAAACAATTCAACTTCATCGCAATTGCTATATACCTGAATATTTGCCTGGTCATACGTGTCAATATCAGTAGGGCTCCAGTCGCTGATCCATTCACCGGCGCCGGCATTGTCCGATTTTCGCATTACGTATACGACCGGGTCACTACTCCACCAGCTTTTACGCTGGTAAGCAATATTGCGGGCACCGCCGGTACGGTCAAATAATCCCTGCCCGTTCACAACCTTGGGCCAGTCATTTTCGCCCAAATAATCGAAGCCGGTCCACAGGAACTGGCCACTCATATAGGCATTATCTCTAACGGGAAGCCAGGCTGATAAGGTATGCCCGTTTTCCGTTCCGATCACTTTTCGGGCGGGGTTGGCTTCGTGTGCCGCTACTAATTCATTTTCCCGGTAATTCTGACCCACTACATCCATCCTATTCGCAAGGCCGTTGTCATATACTTTGGAAACATTAGGCCGGAATAAAGCCATGGTTACCGGCCGGGTGCTGTCCAGCGAATGAATGAGGTTTTGCTGCATCAGGTATTTATGAAACCCGGCGGAGTCGTTGAGATTGTCGTGAATTTCATTGCCGATGCTGTAGATGATAATGCTGGGATGATTCCTGTCCCGTACCACCATATCATGGGTATCTCTTTCCCACCAATCGTTGAAGTACAGGTTGTAACCCCGCTCAGCATTGCTTTTGGCCGAGTTCCAGGTATCAAAGGTTTCGTCCATTACCAGGAAACCCATTTCATCACAAAGGTCTAAAAATGCAGGTGCTACTGCATTGTGCGAAGTGCGGATGGCATTGGTGCCAACGCCTTTCAACAATTGCAACCGGCGCCTCCAGACACCCAACGGCACCGCGGATCCAACTGCACCGCCATCGTGGTGCAGGCAAACCCCTTTTACTTTAATATTCTTTCCATTGAGCCAAAAGCCGGTAGCTGCTTCAAAGCGGGCATTACGGATACCGAAAAAAGTAGATGTGGTGTCAACCGGTTTTTTATTAATAGTAATGGTGGTAAAAGCTTTGTATTGCTGCGGGTTATCAAGGTTCCATAAAGCTGGTTTCGCAACATCTGTTTTTTGTAATACAATTTCCTGCTTGCCGGCGGCAAGTTGCTTAGTTGACTGAATGGTAGCCACCACTTTTTCACCAGACAATAATTTGGTTTCGATAGTAGCTGTTTGAACAGATGTAGAATTATTTTCAACTGTAGTTTGTACCTGCACCGTTGCTTTGCTGTCGGATATATTTGACGTAGTAATATAAATCCCTGAATAAGCCACATGCACCGGGTTTGTTTTTATCAACCTTACATGCCGGTAAATGCCTGCGCCGGTGTACCAGCGGGATGCCGGCTGCACCGAATTATCTGCTCGTACGGCAATGATATTGGGCTTACTTTTTTCAAAGTTCAGATGATCTGTCAGATCGTACCGGAAGCTCATGTAACCACTGGGCCGCTTGCCCAGACTATTCCCATTGACCCATACTTCACTGTTAGCCATAATGCCATCAAACTCGATATAAAACCTGGATTTTGCATCTGCTTCATTCACATCCAGCGTTTTGCGATACCAGCCAATGCCATCGGGTAAATAGCCACCGCCACGGCCGGTTGTATTGCTGCGGTCGTAAGGGCCTTCAATACTCCAGTCGTGAGGAAGATCGAGAATATGCCAACCGGTTGTATTGAAAGCCTGTTGCTGAGCACCGCTGGTATCACCTTTGTAAAATTGCCATCCCTGGTCTAAGGATTTTACTTCGTTCAGGTTGGTTTGGGCTATTAATTGTTGAAAGGCAATAATCGTAGCAAGCGATAATATGGTAAATTTTTTCATATTGATTATAATTGATAATAGAGATGAACGAGATGAGTTTTTGATTTATATTAACCACGATTTGGGGCCTCACCCTCGTTCCCTCTCCGGGAGGAGAGGGATGCCTCTGCCCGGATTCCTAAAGTAATTTTGACTACGGCTTCCTGCTGTTTAACCAACTTGCATACTTTTAGGTTCAATGATAGCAAATCGTACATGTTTTTGTTTTAATTCTTCGTTCGTTCATTTTCTGCTGTGTTCTCCCCAACTTTAGCTGTCGGTTTTTGAAGTGCAGTAAAAAGGAGATTATTGAATTTCCAATCTTTTGTGAATTCCAGTGTGCCGAGTGAGACAGCAGAAATGGTGCAATTAGTGTACACGAAATTAGAGATCAGCGATTGGGGTAATCCATTGGCGGAAAAGACAACCTGGGCATTCGTAGCAATAATGTCTTCGATGTAAATATCCTTTGCAGCGGGAATTCCTTTCGAGGCCGGCTCTACCCTTGTAAGCATGGCTTTCCAATGAGCCGGTAATGTTTCCCAGGTATATCCTTTTGGCATTTCGGAATAACTATAGGCGGGGAACCAGTTTAGATTGTATTGAAACACATTAACAATAGAATCCAATACCGAATGCTGAAAATAAATATCCTCAATGGTTCCACCACGGGTGGTAGCGCTTTTAATGCGCAATCCGTTATCGGTATGCTTTGCCGTAAGATCGGTTGCCAGCACATGCCGGATGCCACCGCTGGTTTCGCTGCCGAGCGTTACCAATCCTGCTCCGCGGCGGGCAACCGATTTGCGGATGACTACGTATTCTGTCGGACGGTTCACCCGAAGCCCGTCGGCATCCCGGCCAGCCTTTAAACAAAAGTTGTCGTCGTTGCAATCAATGTCGCAATTTTCAATCAACACCCATGATGATGAATCTATATCTATGCCATCGGTGCTGGGGCCGCTGCCATCTTCATTATTGCGGATGATGACGCCATCTACTGTAATTTGTTTGGAGTATAATAATTGCACCGTCCAGAAACCGGCATTAGAAAAGGTAAGTCCTTTCAGGGTAATGTCGGATGCGTTCTGCGCCAGGAAAGTACGGACCCGCTTCGCATCGTAATCCACAATCCAGCGTAGGTTCCGGGCATCATAATCCTTTCGCATTGCCCAGTATTTATCCCAACAAAATTTGCCCCGGGCGTTTACTTTTCCTTCACCGGTTACAGCTACATTTTTCTGATTGATGATATTGATCAGGGCAGCCGGCCACTTCATTTCAATACCGGCAATGCGGGTATCGATTTCGGGGTAATCGGCAAAGTTTTGAGAACCCAAGATGAGTACGTCTTTGTCAATTTTCAGGTGCACATTTTCCTTTAAAAAAATAGAACCCATTACGTAGATGCCTGGTTTGAAACCAACAATGCCACCACCTTTTTGAGCGCAATCGTCAATGGCTGCCTGAATGGCATTGGTAGCTATTTTGGCGGTGTCGTTTGGTTTGGCGCCAAAGCCGTTTACCCAAAAAATACGGGTGGAGGATGGAAAGGATTTTGCACCGGTTTTTGTAACCCAATCCAATGAGGGGCTGGCGAAACTTAAGAGCGGAAATATTAAGAAAAGAGAAGCTTTTAATTTTTTCATGGGTGCAATTGATAAGTAATAGACGTGTGAGATTTTCAGGAGGGCATTTTCGCACAGAGAGCGCAGAGAAAAGGAGAAATATATAGAAAAGTTAGTTTGATGTATTCCTCCTTGTCTCCTTTTCTCTGTGCGAAATCTTTTCATTACTGTATAGGAAACTTCTCAGGCGAAAATCATTTGTATAAAATTATTTACTCTTAATTACTTACTTAAAGCTTTGTCCGGAAAGGCTGCGCAGGCAGGCCTTCCTTATTAAAAAAATTAGGCTGTGCTGTTTCGTCCCAGGCAAAGCGAACGTATTTGGGATTAGTGAGTTTGGGCGCCGAAACAACAATAGTATTTCCTTTGATAATGGCTGTTGCAGGTACAAAAATGCTATCAGCACCGGCTATGGTAAACCTGGTGAGTGGCTGGCCATCGTTGCTCATTAATCCGCTACCAGTATGATTAAATTTTAGTGTAATATTTTCTTTACCGGCCTTCATACTTTCATATACCGGCCCTTCGTATTCCGGCAATTTTTTACCATAGGTTTTTGCTTCTGCCCATAAAGCCAGCCGGTGTGCTACTACCCATTTGTACGAAGGGTGAATATTCATCAGGTCATCTACGAGATCCGTTGTTACCACCATGCCGGTATTGGAAATTTGCAATCCTGCGGTTTGCGCTTCCCAGGCCAATGGCAACGATTCAGGGCCTTTTACAGGGCGGTCAGTTTTGCGTTTGGTGTACGCATGTGGTGAAATCTGTACATAATAAAAAGGCATTTTTTCATTCCTGAATGCTGAGCGCCAGGTATCCACCAATAATTTAAATTTATCGTTATACGTAGCCTGGTCGTCAATCATAGCATTGCTTTCGCCCTGGTACCACAATATCCCTTTGATGGCATATGGTACCAGCGGCGCCATCAGGCTATTGTACATCTGTCCGGGGTGTACGCCATCAATTTTAAAATTAGTGTCTTTAGCCTGGGCACCAAACACCGGTGACTGCTGGTAAGCCCAGTCCGGGGTCCAGGGTTCAATACGGGTTCCACCCCAGTTATCGTGAATGATGCCAATGGGTATACCTGTTTCCGCATAAATTTCTTTTGCAAAAAAGTATCCGATAGCACTTATCCGCCTTACCATGCTATCGTTATTAGTTATCCAGCCTTTGGCGGGCAATTCCGGTTGTACTTTCAAATTCTTTTCAACGAATAAATAACGGATGACATCTGGCCGGGCCGTACGATATAATTCCTGCAGTGCCAGGTCCGCTCCTTTCTTTGGCGGCGTGTACCGGTTGAGGCGGTAGTCAAGCGGGTACTCCATATTGCTCTGACCGCCGCAAAGCCATACATCACCGACCAGAATATTTTTAAAAGTAAGCTTATTACTGCCGGTAACGGAAAGTTCGGCAGACGTGGCAGATGCAGGCATTTTATCCAGCATCAGCATCCATTTACCAGCTGTATCTGCGGTGGTTGTATATTGTTTTCCGGCAAAGGATACGCTAACTTTTTCACCGGGTGCAGCTTTGCCCCAAACGGGTACGGGCATATCCCGTTGCAAGATCATGTTATCCGAAAAGCAGGGTGGCAACTTTATTTGTGCCATAGCTATTGATGCAGCAACAACACATAATAATACCAGGAAACCCCTTTTTGTAAAGTGAACGGAAAGCATGGCTTGCAATCTGAAAATGTTGAGGCTGTAAATTTAGCGGGTTGCCCCATCCTTATCCGTCCTGCTGCATACTGTTTGGCGGGTTAAATAAGGTTAAGTGAAATGCAGGTTTCATTTAAAAGAATACAGACACTTCTTTATTCGTCGAATCAGTGTTGCATATTGTCTAACCTTGTCTAAGCCGGGCTTACTATAGTGTAGTGCATCGGAAGCTATAGAAACGGGTGGACAGCGCAGGCCACACCGGAAACTGACGATTAACGCCCCGGGCGTATATATCATTGCCTGGCAATTGCACTTTGTAATAATGATTGGTGACCTGTATGTAAATAAATAAAAAGTATGTACCTTTTATTTGCTTTCTTAGCCGGGTCTATTAACAGGTTACCCATGAGGCTGTTCAGTATTTTAACAGACAACCTACTTTGCATACAAATTACAGCGAAACAGGTAGCCCCGCCGGGTAGGGTGTCCAAAACTTTGAAAAAGGCAACAACGCTATTAAGCCTTAAATAGCTGATTATCAGTTTATAAAGTATCAAAAATTGAAAAAAAAGCCATTTAATATGACTACTCAGGCAGGTTAAATATTTGATAAGAAAAATTTTAATATCAATGGTTTGTTTAACAAAAAAGCTGATTATCTAATAAATACGAGCATTATCGGTAAATCCTTGAAAAAATTTAATAGAGTACTCTATAAAAAATAACTTTATAAGTCAAAAAAACTGAGTAGTAGCGATTTAATTTGCATCACTTCTTGAGGGCTAACGATTTGAATTTCAATGTTTTAAAGGCTAAAATAAAAATCGGCTTTCCAAAGTTTTGGACACCCTACCCGCCGGGGCAATTAGTTATTATCGCCGCTTAATTGCTACAAACAGGTTGTGCCTACAGCACATAAATGCACACCGCAAGCTTTGATGATGTCTGCATGGCCATTTTTGTTAAAATACTAAACAGCTTCCATATATTTATTTGACCTAACCATGAAAACATTTCTCGTTTCGTTATTTCTTTTCCCATGTATTATCTGCTTTGCCCAACAAACCGATACAGCGGCAACGCAATCCTGGCAAACGCTTTACCGTGCTACTGCCACCAAATCCAATGACCTGGTGCATACCAAACTGGATGTACGGTTTGATTATACAAAAAGCCGGCTATATGGCAAAGCATGGCTTACCCTGCATCCGCATTTTTACCCTACCAATCAGTTGGTACTGAATGCAAAGGGGATGACATTCACGGAAATCAGCCGGGTATCAAATGGTAAAAACATTGCCTTATCCTACACCTACGATACATTACAACTAACTATCAAACTAGACAAAGTCTATCAGCCAACCGAAAGCTATACGCTGTACCTGAATTATACCGCTGCCCCCGATGAATTTAAGAAACCCGACAGCATATTAACCATCAATGAAAAAGGACTGTATTTTATCAACCCTACCGGCGCCATACAAGATAAGCCTATACAAATATGGACACAGGGCGAAACCGAAGCCAACTCCTGCTGGGTGCCTACCATTGATAAGCCCAACTAAAAAACGACATCTGAAATAAGCATGACGGTGCCTGCTAAGTATATAACCCTTTCCAATGGTTTGCTAACCAGTCAAAAAACAAATGTGGATGGAACCCGTACGGATACCTGGAAGTCGGACCTGCCTTTTGCCCCTTATTTATTATTCATGGGGGTGGGCGATTATGCAATCATAAAAGACAAATACAAAAACAAAGAAGTAAATTATTATGTAGAAAAAGAATATGCACCGCTGGCAAAGAGAATATTTGGCAACACCCCGGAAATGATGGCATATTTTTCCAGGATAACCGGTGTAGATTATCCCTGGCAGAAATATGCACAGATCGTTGGCAGGGATTATATTTTCGGCGCCATGGAAAATATGAGCGCCACATTGCATGCAGAAACAGCACAACAGGATAGCAGGGAATTAGTAGATGGCAATACCTGGGAAGATATTATTGCCCACGAATTATTCCACCAGTGGTTTGGCGACTATGTAACCACGGAAAGCTGGAGCAACATTACTGTGAACGAAAGCTTTGCCGACTACAGTGAAACGCTTTGGAACGAGTACAAATATGGCAAAGAATCCGGCGAAGCAAAAATATATGCTGACCTGCGGACGTACCTCTCTGTTCCTAATAATGCAACAGAAGACCTGGTCCGTTTTAATTATAAAAATGTATTGGATGCTTTTGACGCCGTAGGATACCAAAAAGGAGGCTGTATATTGCACATGCTGCGCAATTATGTAGGTGATTCGGCTTTTTTCAGATCCATAAAACTATACCTTACAACAAATAAATTTAAAAGTGCCGAAGCCCAAAACCTCCGGCTTGTATTTGAAGAAGTGACCGGGCAGGATCTCAACTGGTTTTTCAATCAGTGGTATTATGCAAGCGGCCATCCCAAACTGA
Source organism: Chitinophagaceae bacterium (assembly GCA_965246935.1). GTDB lineage: Bacteria > Bacteroidota > Bacteroidia > Chitinophagales > Chitinophagaceae > JAZKFT01. Next base: position 139,474 of record CBDFGC010000001.1, read on the forward strand.
ACATCTCTTACCATTATGATTCAACCGGTCAGCATGCAAACGTGTATATCCGGCAAACACAGGCAGGTAGGGCATTCACTTTTCCACTAGCGATAGATGTGTACGAAGGTGCCGGGAAAAACCGTTACCACTTTTTTGTGCAACATATTGCCGATACATTTTCGATTCCCTGCCATTCGATGCCGCTGCTGATAAATGTGGATGCCGATAAAACGCTGGTCTGCGAAAAAACCGATGCAAAAACTGCGGACAATTTTATGTTCCAATACAGCCATGGACGTAATTATGCCGACAGGCGGGAAGCCATCGCCTATTTTCTGAAACATCAAACTACCCCCGGAAGCCTGCCTTTCTTAACTACGGCTTTAAAAGATAAGAATGAAGCACTGCGAACTTTTATTTTGGGCAGATTGGAAATGGCAAAAGACAGTGTACGAAAGGCGATGGAACCCGTGTTGATCAGTGTTGCAGAAAATGACCCGAAGCCGTTGGTACGGGCAGCCGCTATTAACAGCCTCGATACCTGTAAGAATGCAGCGTTTGTTTCCTTTTTACAAAGGGCCGTTTTCGATTCCTCTTATTCAGTTGCCGCCGGTGCATTGGCGGCGATGGCTAAAACAGATAGTGTTGGTGCTTTCAATACAGCAAAACAATTAGCAGCGCAACCGGCAAAGGGAGCCTTGCTTTTCACATTGGCTGACCTGTTGAGCAAATACGGCAATGCAGGCAACTATCCATTTATTTATCATCATTTTATTAATGCTTCTCCAGGTTCGAAATTTGGGCTGCTGACTCCTCTGGTAGCAGTACTGGGCAAAGAAAAAGATACGGCCACCGTAAAAAAAGAAACAGATATCATTGTTGATTTCAGAGATAACTTACCGGGATTTGTTTCGTCTTCCATTCCTTTTATCAATATGTCATTGAATACGATTGCTACTGCTCAAAAGACCGCAGGCGCTGCCATGGTTGCCGCTTACATCCAATCTAAAGTACCGGCCATTGCAGTTGCTGAAGAAATAGCTATTTCACCGGATAGTTTACGAAAATATACCGGACAATATACAACCAGTGACAACAGCACAATCCTAAAAATTAATCTAAAGGACAGGAGCTTAATTCTGATTTTCCCCGGCCAGTCCGATTACCCGTTAGCCTATACCGGCACCAATAAATTTACTATAAAAACATGGTTGGTTTTGTAGTACGGTTTAAAACAAACGCCGGTGGAGCGATAACCGGATTGTCGTTAATAACCCCGGACGGAACAATAGCATTGGAAGCGGATAAAAAATAATAAGAATCTTTTAATCGTAGTACCAACTCTCATTTTCTTCATCAACGTTTAAACCATGCACTTTTTAAAATTCATTAGGCCGCTGGCAATCTTACTTATTTCATTAGTTGTAAGTATCCACAACTACTCTTTACATGCACAATCAACAGCCGTTTATTCTAAAGAAACAGAAGCAAAAATCAATCTGGTAGAACATGGTCTGGGAGGATGGGTACAGATTGAGAGCGAACCGAAATGGTCATTAGCAGAGCGAATGAAATATTACCACGCAAATGGCGTAAGTATTGCGGTAATAAAGGATTTTAAAATTGAATGGGCAAAAGGTTACGGTTGGGCAGATAGCTCTAACCAAACTCCGGTTACTACACAAACTTTGTTTCAGGCCGGCTCTATCAGCAAATCGCTAAATGGAGTTGGCGTTTTAAAATTAGTTCAGGAAAAGAAACTGGATCTGTACACAGACATTAACAACTACTTGAAATCGTGGAAATTTCCATATGATTCCCTTTCAAAAAATAAAAAAATAACGGTAGCGAATTTGCTAAGCCATACGGCAGGCTTGACAGTTCACGGATTTCCCGGCTATGAAAAGGGGGATACTATTCCAACACTTTCTGAGATATTAGACGGCAAACGGCCTGCCAACACTGCGCCTGTTCGTTCTGCATTTGAACCATCTTTAAAATCGCAATACTCAGGTGGGGGCACAACCGTTTCTCAACTAATTGTACAGGATATCACCGGGCAGCCCTACGATAAATACATGTGGGAAAATATACTAAGACCAATGGGAATGACGTACAGTTCCTATACACAACCGCCGCCTGTAGAAAATCAGCGTTTATTAGCCACTGCTTACTATAACGATGGAAAAGCTGTAACGGGAAAATACCATATCTATCCGGAACAGGCTGCGGCAGGCTTGTGGACCAATCCAACCGATCTGGGAAAATATATTATTGAAACTCAATTAGCCTTGCAGGGGAAGTCGCAAAAAGGGCTGTCACAAGCCTTTACCCAATTAAGGCTTACTCCTTATATTGATACAAGTGCAGCATTAGGAGTTTTTATTGAAAAAAAGGGGGAACAAAAATATTTTACACATGGCGGAGTGGATGAAGGTTTTGTAAGCCAGTATGTTGGCAGTTTCGAAAACGGGAATGGTGTTGTGGTAATGTCGAACACCTACAATATGGCAATAATTGATGAAATAATAAATAGTATTGCCGATGTGTATAAATGGGAAAATTATTATACCCCGGTTGTCAAAAAAATTATTACGGTAAGTGACAGTGTTTTGCAGGATTATGTAGGTCAATTTGAGCTGACCCCGAAGTTTATCATAACCGTAACGAAAAACGGAAACCAACTTACTTCACAAGCTACGGGGCAATCAACGTTTGACATCTACCCGGAGGCCAATAACAAATTTTTTCCAAAACTATTTGATGCACAGATAGAATTCATCAGGAACGAGAATGGTATTGTTACAAAGATGGTTTTACATCAAAATGGAAGAAATACAGACGCTAAAAAAATAAAATGATCAGACCGGTACAAATGGCTATAAAAAATAAACGATCCATTACCAAATGAATATAAACAGGTAATGATTATGTTTTATTTCTTTTCACTATCCCCTTTTTTATAGGAAAGCAAAAATAAATGGAAGGCAAATAACCGGCGGGGCTTGCGGGCCGCAGTGCTTTTGTTGCCACCTGCTGTTTGTACAAGAGTGCCCCACAGTTTTGCAGGTAAACTGTGCGAATATTGCCGCCCTCTGAAATCTTATTACCGGGTTCAAAAAATAAAGTAGAGCCGGGCAACCAGTGATGAGTTATGATAAATGTAAGCACCTAAGCGGGTCATATCTTATCTCTTATAACTCCTATCTTCTTTTTGTGAGTCCGTTGCTTTCAGCACAAGGTTTAAGGGTGTGAACGCTACCCCCTGGTATAACCCAAAATCTTCAACATACTTTGGGCGCTTTGTTCCCGGGCATACACCCAGTCTTCCAACTTGCCGTTTTTATCGTAGTCAACAATTACATGTTTAGGCGATGGAATCAGGCAGTGCTTAATACCGCCATAACCGCTGATCTGATCCTGGTAGGCGCCGGTATGAAAAAAACCAACGATCAGTTGCTCTTTATCGGCACTGTTTACCTTGGGTAAAAATACTTCGTTGATGTGTTCTTCCGAATCGTAATAATCGTGGCTATCACAGGTCATGCCGCCTAATACCACCCGCTGGTACTCCTGGTCCCATTTATTGATTGGCAGCATCAGGAAACGTTCGCCGATGCCCCAGGTATCTGGTAGTGTGGTAATAAATGATGAATCAATCATATACCAGATTTCCCGGTCGTTCTGTACTTTTTGCCCGATAACGCTGTAAATATGGGCCATGCTCTCCCCTACCGTGTAGCTACCGAATTCCGTAAAGATATGCGGCTCCTGCACTTTGGCTTTTTTGCAGGCTGCTTTTATATTCCGCACAATTTCATTAATCATAAACTGGTAATCGTACTCAAATCCAAGCGAATGTTTAATAGGAAATCCGCCGCCGATATTGATGGAATCCAGTTCGGGGCAAATCTTTTTTAGCTGGCAGTACAGGTTGATGACTTTGTTCAGTTCGCTCCAGTAATAAATATCGTCTTTGATGCCTTTATTCAGGAAGATGTGCAACATTTTTAACTGGAACTTATTTTCATAACCTTCTATTTCATCTACATAAAATTCCAGTATATCCCGTGGCCGGATTCCCAGCCGGCTGGTGTAAAACGGAAAGCTTGGCTCTTCTTCGGCGGCCACCCGAATGCCCAGTTTAAAAGGCACTTTGGCTGATTTGTAAGCAGCTAATTCTTCCTTATTATCCAATATCGGTATCACATTTTTAAACCCGGTATTGATGAGCTTCGTAATGCGGCTGGTATAACTACGTTGCTTAAATCCGTTACAAAGAATAAACGTATCCTTGTTGATACGGCGCCGTTGGTATAGTTTGTTTACAATCTCTAAATCGTACGCATACGATGTTTCCAGGTGAATACTATGCTTAAGTGCTTCTTCCACGATAAAAGAAAAGTGGGAGCTTTTGGTGCAGTAGCAATAATTATACAGGCCGGTGTATTTATATTTCTTAAAAGCATTGGCAAACATATCCTTGGCCTTATGTATCTGCCTGCCGATTTTAGGCAGGTACGTGAGCTTTAGCGGTGTGCCATGCTTTTCGATTAATGCTTTCAGGTCAAGTCCGTTAAAACGGAGGTAGTTGTCTTTTACGTCAAAACCTTCCTGCGGAAAGTGGAAGGTTTGTTGCACCAGGCCGGTGTAGGTATTGTTCATCTATTTTTAAATGGAATAATATGTTGTTGAACAAGAATGTATATGGATAACAAATGTATATGGAAAACAAAAAGCCGGGTGTGAAAGTTTTCACACCCGGCGTTGGGTTTTAACCACATAGGAACATAAGAGCCACATTAGATTCACTTAGAAATACAGAGGAATACAATAAGCTGAACTAATAAAAACGTGCAATCATTCTTCTTTACTGCATTTATATGCGAACCTATCTATGTTTACCTGCTGTGCCTGTTTGGTTAAGAAATTATTTTACCGAAGCAACCAGGCTTTTGAACGTTTCCGGTTCGTTCATGGCTAAATCGGCAAGCACTTTACGGTCCAGGGTGATACCTTTTAGATTCAGCCGGTGAATAAATTCAGAATAGGTAAGTCCTTCTTCCCGAACGCCGGCATTAATACGGGCAATCCACAGGGTACGGTATTCACGTTTCTTTAGTTTACGGCCTACATAGCTATAGGTCATTCCTTTTTCAACAATATTTTTGGCTACAGTATATACGTTTTTGCGTTTACCGTAAAAGCCTTTCGCCTGGTCTAATATTTTTTTGCGGCGTGCACGGCTGGCAACGGCATTTTTTGAACGGGGCATTTCTTTAGAAATTTTAATAACTATCTGCTGGTTTCAGCATGTAGTTTACTTCATTAAATGAGATTTGATAAAACGGAACAATCCGCTCCTTTCTTAACCGGCAGAATGGAATTGGCGATTAGTCAAAGGCTATATTTACTGCCTTCTGACCGCTACCTTCCGATTCCTACTTCAACCCTAACAGCCTTTTTACAAAGTGCATGTTGGCATCGCTTACTTCTCCTTTCATGCGGAGCGAACGTTTGCGCTTGGTTGTTTTTTTGGTTAAAATATGGCGTTTGAACGCCTTTTGAAAGGTGATTTTACCGGTGCCGGTCACCTTAAAGCGCTTTTTGGCGCTGCTGTTGGTTTTTACTTTTGGCATACTGCACAAAGTATTAATAATAAAGCCCTGCCGGCGGCCCCGAACAGACGGGACACTTAGGGAGCCATGTGGGCAATGCTTCAGAAAATCTTATGGCTTTCCGAAAGGGCGGCAAAAGTAAGGGAAAACGGGTAACTATGAGCACCTGGCACCTTGACAAATTGGAAATCGAGGTAATTTGTGAAGGCCTGGTATTACGAAAATACCGGGTAGGTAATAAACAGGGTAGTTGTACCGGTGGAACAGAAAAGCCGCCTGGAAAAAATGGATACATTAGACCGGAGTTGCTGTGATGTAACACAAATGCCTGGTACTTTTACTAACAACTAAAATCGCATCAGCGTTTCCGGATTGATTTCGGAAATGGATGTACAGCCTGCCAAACCCATCGTTAAATTAAAATCTGTCAGCAGGTTTTGTATCACTTCCCGAACGCCTGCACCGCCTTTTATGGTCAGTCCGTACACATAGGGCCGCCCAATGCAAACGGCGGTAGCACCCAGTGCCAGCGCTTTAAACATATCTGCACCTCCCCGAATACCACTGTCCAAAATAACAGGCATTTGGCCTTTCACTACTTCCACAATCCCAGGGAGTGCTTCAATTGTGCTGATAGCACCATCAACCTGGCGGCCACCGTGATTGGATACAATAATTCCGTTTATTCCATGATCGGTTGCCAGCTTTGCATCGCCCGGATGAAGAATTCCCTTTAACAAAATGGGAAGTTTTGTATGCTTACGCAAAAAATGGAGGTCTTTCCATGTTAATGCCGGGTTGGAATACATGCTTACAAATCTTCTAACTGCCTGTAATGGTCGTCCTGAACGCAGCTTGGCAATGAAACCATTGCCCGGATAGGCATTTACCATTCTGATCAATCCCCGCACTGTTTGTAATGTAAGCTTTTGACGAGGTGCAACTGGCCCAGGCTCGTCCATCAATTGTTGAAAAACCGGATCTGATGTGTATTGCGCTATCCCTTTACCTTCCAGAAACGGAAGATAAGCAAGGTCCAGGTCCCGCGTTCTCCACCCAAGCAAGGTGGTATCCAACGTAACGGCAATAGCAGAACAACCACAATTTTCTGCCCGTGCCACAAGGCTCCTAACCAGCTCATTTGATTTGCTCCAATACAATTGAAACCAGCGTTCGCCTGTTCCCATTGCGGCTGCTACCGCTTCCATTGGCTTGCTTGCCTGGTTGCTTAAAATATATGGAACACTTTCTGCCGCAGCAGCCCGGCCAACAGCAATATCAGCTTCTCCATGAAACATCTCCAGCACGCCTACAGGAGATAAGATTAATGGCGATGGAAGTTTCCTGCCAAATAATTCAATGCTGGTGTCACGCTCACTTACATTACGCAACATACGTGGCACAATCTTGTACTTTTCAAATGATGACCGGTTGGATGCAACAGTATTTTCCAATCCTGCGCCGCCTGCAACATATGCATAAGCCCGTTTACTCATCCGCTTTCTTGCTTTCTCCTCCAGCTTTAATGTATCAGCCGGCACTTGTGAATGCCTACCCGCAAATCCGTTTATATATATTTCAGTTTGCCGTTCTGTGCGCCGGGGCGAAAGATTATTCATCCCGCTAAGTTAAAATGATTCCATCGGTGGCAACACCCGGTGCAGGAAGTTGAAATAAGGACACTTACCAGGAAGGAATTATTGCCCACACCATTGGCAATAGATGTATGTTAGCAGTAGTTTTATAAACCACTTACCTTAATAATTATGAACAAATTAATTATTACACTTATTCTTACCTTATTTATTGCAAATGCTGAGGCGCAGCCAAAGTTTCAAAAGGACTTTGATTTCTACCTACAAACCATTAAAGAGAACTACGCCTATTTTGATAAGCAAAAAACAAACTGGGAAGCCGTAAAAGGGATTTATCAGCCTATGATAGACACCTGTTCAACAAGAAATAGTTTTATACGGATTTTAGAACAAACATTGAATGAGTTGTATAACGGACATAATTTTTTAAACACAAATACCGATGCGTCCAACCGGCTGATTCCAACCGGCTCAGATTTGAAAGTAATATTTAAAAATGATAAATTTATTATTGATGAAGTAAGGCAAAACTTTAACACTGATATATGCGGATTGAAAAAAGGAATGCAGGTAATTGCTTATAACGGCCAACCTGTTGAAAAAGCGATTGAGAAGTACTTACCCAAATCATTTACAAACTATGATGCTACCGTATATGCGTATGCCGTAAACATGCTATTAGCAGGAACACACAATACCAAGCGGAGAATTACCATTCAGTTAAATGGGAATACCAAAGATTATTTCCCGGATAGTATTCCGAATAAAACAGAAGTAAATGATGCGGCCGTGCTTGCCTGCAAAAAAATACAAGCAACTATTGGTTACATTAAAATAAACAACTCATTAGGAAATGATGATTTGATGAAAGCCTTCGATATGGCAATGGACAGCCTGGTAAATACGGAGGGTATTATCCTGGATATAAGAGAAACGCCGAGTGGTGGCACTTCTGTAATAGCAAGAGCAATCATGGGCAGATTCATCGGAAAGGAAATGGCTTATCAAAAGCATATATACATAGCCGAAGAAAGAGAGACAGGCATACAGCGAACTACTTTAGAATTGGTTTCGCCCCGGCAAAAAGTGTATAAGAATCCGCTCGTTGTTTTAGTGGGTAACTGGACAGGTAGTATGGGTGAGGGAATTGCTATTGGTTTTGATGCAATGCACCGGGCTACTATTGTCGGAACAAAAATGGCAGGATTATTAGGGGAGATATTTTCTTTTGAAACCCCTGAATTTAAAATTCCTTTTTCTTTTCCCTGTGTACAATTACAAACCGTTGAAGGAAAACCAAGAGAAGATTATATTCCGGCCATACAAGTCACCAACCAAAATGAAAGTGTAGAAACTGGTGTAAAACTTATCAGGAAGAAAAAAAGCAATCTCTGATACCTAGATTTAGCCAATGCTTACTGCCCGAGTATTTGTATGGTAAAAAAATTATATTCAGGCAGCAAGCAACTATATTCAGCCAGGTGTTTATATACTAATACGAGGGTTTCAATTGCCCGCTACTCGTTTCAATTTTCCTATTGCAGTTGCTGTGCAGCCTTCTGCCTGATGAGGGGTTTAGGATGAGCAGAAGCGAAATAGAACATACCGGAAATACCAAAAAACGTAGTGCTGCTGGCAGCATACCGGCCACTATAGTAATACTGCCCAAAATATACATTCAGGTGCAGCTTTTCGTTGGAGGCATACTCAATACCCGAAGTGAGCTCGGTAAGCAGGCTTTGGTTGGAATTAAAAATATAACCAATACCAGCTGTAAATGTATTGGTGAATTTGCCTTGTTGAAATACATTCAGATTAGGTCGCACTTCCAGGTAGGCCGATGTATCGTTGCCCCTTTGCTTTCCCAGGCTGGTTTTACCAATATCCAATCCTAAGCTAAAAACATCCCATTGCTTACCAAATTCTACCGACAGGTTCGCTTTTTCAGGGATGGTTCCTGCATCGTTGGTAAGTGCCGGTGCCACAGAAATATAAAACTGTGCCCCGCAGCAGTTCACTACAATAGTTAGCAGGACTAAACAGCGTAATTTTTTCACGTTCTTATCTTTTTCAAAAAGGATAAATGTAATGAAAGCCAGCCTGAAGGAACCAAAATAGCATTTAATAGAATCAGCTATCTTGCTATGCTAAAATTTATGCGATATGAAAATGTTATTCCTTTTGGTTATTTTATTGGTAGGCAATGCTACGATTGCACAAGTGGGTATCGGCACCAATAGCCCCAGTACCAATGCGGTGCTGGATGTTAGCAGCACTAATAAGGGCATCCTGCTACCCAGGGTAAACGATACAACGCTGGTCAGCAATCCAAGTGCCGGGCTAATGATTTACAACAAAGCAACCAGGTCTCCTGCTTTTCATGATGGTACAGCATGGAATACAATAGCCACCAGAACCGCAGCCACAACTGCTAACACTGATTCGCTTACTTACACCATTACCGGTGCAACAGGTAGTTTTGTAAATGGCACATATAAACTGATAAACCTCAGCCATGGTATTGCCAATTCAGGGACAACCTCTAGTTTTCAGGATGTGGCCTTTACAAAAACACTTGATATTAATTCTATTGCTTTTACCAAAGCAGTAGCAGCAAGTTCGCCCCTTCAGGGAATAGTTATTGAAATTAAGGCGTTTGTTCCTGGTGCGCTCACGCCGTATTACTCCATTAAACTTTCCAATAATCAGATTTCAAGCTTTAATTTGGGCATCAGCACAACGGGCTTCAGTCTGTCTGAGCAAATTACAATAAGCTCCGGCATCTACGGATATAAAGACTGGATAAATAATGTCAGCTTTTCTTATAATACCGGCAACAAGCAGGTTGGCACTTATTGATGCAAGAATTATACAAATTAGTTGTATACTCCCGCCATTAAAAGATCAGGTAGTTAATACAATCTGAGGTGGCGGGAGATGCTTGCTCATCACTTCATTAAAATACAAATGCATTTTCCCTGAAAACAGCCTGAATTACTATTCATCATTGGCCATTCACCACCTCACCATTCCAGCATGCAATTCACCCACTCTGCATCAAGAGTGGCATTGTATTTTTTGTAAAAGGCAATTGCCGGTTCGTTCCAATCCAGTACCTGCCATACCATACCGCTATAACCCTTTTCTTTTGCCTCCTGAATCAGGGCATTCATCAGCATGGTACCAATGCCGTGGCAGCGCATGGCTTCGGTTACGATTAAATCTTCCAGGTACAAGCGTTGTCCCTTCCAGGTACTGTACCGGATATAATACAAGGCAAATCCTTGAATAATTTCTTTACCCGCTTCATCCGGTGAAGCGGCTACAAATGCCTGCCACACAGGCTTTTCACCAAACCCACTTTCTGTAAAATGTTCCAGGGTAGCAGTAACAGCCTCCGGGGCTTTTTCAAATACCGCTAATTCACGAATCAATTCCAGCAGGCGTGGGCAGTCTTCTTTTACGGCTTTACGAATAATCACTATTGATAATTAATAATGGATAATGAATAATAATAAAAACCTGTTTGTAGCTATAGAATACCACTTAGTAACAGGCAATTAAATTTTAATCTTTAATTCCGTTTCGTGTATTTTTTTCTATTAGCATATTTTTTGTGACGCAACACATTGCGTTTTAACAATTGCAGGGTTTTCCATTTGCATATTTGCTAATTGTCATATTTGCACATTTGCCTGCTAACCCATCGCCCATTTTACCCAGGTAGCGCCCCAGGTAAATCCACCACCAAATGCAGCCAGCACCAAGTTGTCTCCTTTTTTCAATTGCTTTTGCCAGTCCCACAAACAAAGTGGTATGGTAGCCGCTGTGGTATTACCGTATTTTTGTATATTAATCATTACCTTATTTGTGGAAAGGCCCATGCGGTTGGCAGTGGCGTCAATAATCCGCAGGTTGGCCTGGTGCGGTACCAGCCAGGCGATATCTTCACTTTTCAGGTTGTTCCTTTCTATCAGTTCGGCACTTACATCGGCCATTCCTTTTACGGCAAATTTGAAAACTGTTTTGCCTTCCTGGTATATAAAATGTTCTTTGGCCAGTACGGTTTCAATGGAAGCCGGTTTTTGACTGCCGCCTGCCGCCATGTACAGGTAATGGCGACCGCTGCCGTCGCTACGTAAAATACTATCCAGCAGGCCATAGCCTTCATTATTTGGTTCCAGTAAGAGAGCCCCTGCGCCATCGCCAAATAAAATACAGTTATTCCGGTCGGTATAATCCGTAATGGCACTCATTTTATCGGCGCCTACTACCAGCACTTTTTTACATTGCCCGCTTTCAATAAAGGCAGCGCCGGTAGTTAAGGCATACAAAAAGCCACTACATGCTGCGCTCAAATCAAAACCAAAAGCGTTGGTAGCGCCAATCTTGTCGGCCAGGATATTGGCGGTAGCCGGGAAAACCATATCCGGCGTAACGGTAGCTACAATAATACAGTCAATATCGTTGGCGTCAATGCCCCGTTGTGCCAGCAATTCCAGCACAGCGGGCACCGCCAGGTCGCTGGTTGCTTTACCCTCGCCTTTCAGGATTCTTCGTTCGCTAATGCCGGTACGTGTACGAATCCATTCGTCGTTTGTATCCACCATTTTTTCCAGTTCGGCGTTAGTGAGTATATAATCGGGCACGTAGCCTCCGATGGCAGTAATAGCAGCCGTAATTTTTTCGCTCATAATTGCAAATATAGGAGGCGCAGGCAAACAGCCTCCCCAACCACGGCCCCCTCAACTCCCCTTTAGGGCAATGTCATATAGTTAAGCCCCATCGGGGCTTCCTGTTTGTAACAAACAACGGGAAAAAGGGAATCATTGCCACGTAGTGGCTACCCTTGTCGTTAATTAGGTAGCCACTACGTGGCATGCACCAACATCAAGGATGGCTATTTTCTACAAACAGGTTGCACCTACGGCGCATAGCGTACAAGCCTTAACTATATGACATTGCCCTAAAGGGGGAGTTCAGACTCATCCCCAAAGCTTTGCCATTCTGAATGGTTATATCCAATGGCGGTTGCAATGATTGATTTACTGACTGGCTATTGTTCGTTTGTGCCTCTGCATAAAGAAGCCCCTCCTTTATAGGAGTTGGGTTGTTCTAAGAAATTTTTCGTACATTAACTTCATATGCCTACGTTTGCCTTACTTTGACTCATGATCGCACAACTTACCGGACGCTTCGTTCATAAAAGTCCCACTATGGTCATTATTGACTGCGGAGGTGTAGGCTACGAAGTCAATATTAGCCTCAATACATACACAGCTATACAATCTTTAGAACAAGGCACATTGCTTACTTATCTGAAAATTGCCGAAGATGCCCACACCTTATATGGCTTTAGTGAACCGGTGGAAAAAGAAGTGTTTTTATTGCTGATCAGTGTGAGTGGTGTAGGTACTGGTACGGCCCGTATGATGCTAAGCAGTATGAAAGCTGCCGATGTGCAGGCTGCTATCCTCACGGGAAATGCACGACTGCTGGAAAGTGTAAAAGGTATTGGTAAAAAAACAGCCGAGCGGCTGGTGTTGGAGTTAAAGGATAAAGTAGGCCGGCAGGCAGCTATCCCCGCTATTTCTACCTCCTTGTACAATACCGCAACCAACGATGCGTTAGAAGCGCTGGTAGCCTTGGGTATCAACCGGATTGTAGCAGAGCAAAGCCTGCGAAAAATAACTGCAACACCGGATGCACCTGCTGCCGTGGAAGATTTAATCAAACAAGTGCTGAAAACCCTTTAATTTTCTGCCTAAGAAAATAACGTTACCCAACCGAAACTAATAACCCGAATGGGACTTATCTTACGATTGGCTGTCGCCATCTCACTGTCCTTTATTGGCTGGATGACCGTGGTAGCACAGCGCAGTGATACACTTAAATATCCGATACAGGACCGCCGTGGCGACCGCTATTCCGGCGGCAGCAACAACCCCTTTGATCTGAAGGATACCGCTTTTGTAAAACAGGATATCCGGTACGATCCCAAAACCAGGGAATATTATATTTACGAAAAGGTGGGCAACAGCTACTATCGCAAGCCTATCAGCCTTACGTTTGAGGAATTCTGGAAACTGCGTGCCCGCCAGATTGAAATCGAAAATTTCCGCAAGCGGGCCAATACCGGCTTTGCCCTGAACCGCAAACTGGCGAAACCCAAAATGCGGATCGGCAACAATTTATTCAATCGAATTTTTGGCGGCATCACGGATAGCACCGGTAAAATTAAAATCGATATTAAGCCACAAGGGAATGTGGATATACTGGCCGGCTACCAGGGCCAAAACACAAAGAACCCGACCCTGCCTGAAAATGCCCGCAAGTACGGCACGTTCGATTTTGATATGAACGCACAGTTCAATGTAAATGCTAATATCGGCGATAAGCTGCGACTGCCCATCAACTATAATACACTCGCCAATTTTGATTTTGAAAACCAGTTGAAACTGGATTACAGCGGCAAGGACGATGAGATTTTGAAGTTATTGCAGGCCGGTAATATCTCTTTTGCTAATAAAGGTACACTGATACCCGGTGCTCAATCACTGTTCGGTATTAAAACACAATTGCAATTTGGTAAACTCTTCGTAACTGCTGCCCTGGCTAATCAAAAAAGTCAGCGCCAGTCACAGGGTTTCCAGGGTGGAGCGGCTACGCAAACCTTTGAAAAGAAACTGGACGACTACGAGGAAAACAGGCACTTTTTGCTGGCGCAATATTTCCACGATAACTACAACCGGGTAATGAGCAACCTGCCGGTAGCACAAAGCCAGATAAATGTTTTACGGTTGGAAGTGTGGGTTACTAACCGTAATGGTACCACCACCGATGCCAGGGATATAGTAGGGCTGATGGACCTGGGGGAAAATAATCCTTTTAATCCAACCGTTATTCGAAACCCTGCTTTCCGCCTGCCAGAAAACAACGCCAATTCTTTGTACAATACGGTACGTGGTGATGCATTCCGCAACCCTTCCACCGTTTCCTCCGCGTTGAATGGGATCACGCTGCGGCCTGTGGCGGATTTTGAAAAAACCTATGCCCGTAAGCTCAACCCGACTGAATACATATTCAATCAGCAGGCAGGTTTTATTTCGCTGAATACGACCCTGCAAACAGATGAAGTACTGGCCGTTGCTTTTCAGTATACTTATAATGGTCATCCATATCAGGTGGGCGAATTTGCACAGGATGTTCCGCTGGACAGTTCCCGTGGTATTCAAAAAGTATTATTCCTGAAATTATTGAAAGCGACCAGCCAGCGTCCCAACCTGCCGTTGTGGGATCTGATGATGAAGAACGTATATAACCTGGAACTAAGCAATATTCAACGGGATGGCTTTAAGCTGAATTTGCTGTACCAGGAACCCAGCGGCGGCGAAAAAAGATACTTGCCGGAAGGTGCACAAAAAGGCAGGCCTTTGCTGTCGCTGCTTCGGCTGGACCGGTTGAACAGTAATAATGATCCCCAGCCGGACGGTGTTTTTGATTATGTAGAAGGTTATACTATTCAGTCGCAGTTTGGCCGTATCATTTTCCCGGTACTGGAGCCCTTCGGCAATGATTTGGATACGCTTGCCTTTCGCGGTGACCCGCTGGCTTTAAGAGATAAATATGTGTATCGTGCACTGTACGATACTATCAAAGCCATTGCCCAGCAAAACTTTCCGCAACTAAACCGCTTTCTGATCCGGGGTTCGGCTAAAAGCACCAACAGCAGTGATATTTACCTGAACGCCTTTAATATTCCGCAGGGCTCGGTAACGGTAACCGCAGGCGGCCAGGCCCTCATTGAAGGCGTAGACTACAGCATTGATTATAATCTGGGCCGTGTACAAATCTTAAACCAGGCCATCACCAACAGCGGCGTGCCGGTGAGCGTAAATTTCGAAAATAACGCCGGTTTTGGTATCCAGAACCGCGGCTTTTTAGGTTTGCGTGCCGACTACCTTGCCAGTAAAAAACTAACATTTGGCGCCAGTATGCAGCGTCTTACCGAGCGTCCTTTTTTTACCAAAGTCAACTTTGGCGAAGACCCGATTAAGAATACCATGTATGGCGTGGATTTTAGCTACCGTTCCGAAAGCAAGGGCCTTACCCGCCTGCTGGATAAATTGCCTTTTTATAGTACCAAAGCAGTTAGTACGATTACTGCCTACGGCGAAGCGGCCCTCCTAAAACCTGGCCACCCGGCACAAATAGGCAAAGGCGAAGAAGGCCTGATTTATATTGATGACTTTGAAGGCACCCGGTCCAATATTGACCTTCGTTTTCCATTCGTAGGCTGGGCACTGGCCAGTACCCCTGCCGGTGCAGGTATTATTGGCGCCGATTCTATCAATAAATTAAGCTACGGGTATAACCGTTCAAAACTATCGTGGTACCAGATTGAACCGGTGCTACAGGATCCGCAAAGCCCGAACAATCCCACAAAAGACCGCACCCGCCTGAGCGATCCGCGGATACGGGCCGTAGACAATAGTGAGCTTTTTCCGCAACGCACCGTTATCCCCGGTCAAAACCAGCTGATTACCTTTGATATGACTTACCGCCCCAAACAACGTGGGCAATACAACTATGACGACCGGATAGGAAGCGTAACAGCAAACAATGAAATGCTGAACCCGGCCAGCCGCTGGGGTGGTATCATGCGAAGCATTGATCAGACTGATTTTGAAAGTAACAATATTGAATTCATTGAATTCTGGCTACAGGACCCTTTTATAAAAAATTCGCAGTTTCCCATCGGCTTTACTAACCCGGCAGGTGGTCAGTTGGTATTTAACTTAGGCAATATTTCGGAAGACATTTTAAAAGATGGACGCCGCTTTTATGAAAACGGGCTGAACACGCCCTCGCAACCCACGCTGGCTGTAGATTCAACATCGGTTTGGGGAAAAACGCCATTGAACCCTATTCAACTGACGCAAGCTTTCAGCAACGATCCGGCCGACCGGCCTTTTCAGGACGTAGGCTTCGATGGCCTCACCGATGAAGCCGAAAAACGCAAGTTCGACACCACTTATTTAAACAACCTTCGAAACCGGTTTGGTGTGGGCAGTGTCATTTATCAGCAGGCCATTGCCGACCCGAGCAGTGATAACTTCCAGAATTACCGGGACGATGCCCTGGATGCACAAAATGCAACCATCCTTCAGCGTTATAAAAATTACAATAACCCACAGGGCAACAGCCCGATTAATACCGGTGGAAACCTGGTAAATGCAGCTACCCTTTACCCCGATAATGAAGACCTGAACCGGGATAACACGCTGAATGAAAATGAAGAGTATTTTGAGTACCGGGTGAACCTGACACCCACTGATCTATCATCCGTAGGGCAAAATTATATAACCGACAGACGGCCTGTATCAGTTACCTACTCTAATGGTAGTAAAGGCACTGAGTATTGGTACCAGTTCCGTATTCCTATCCGCAACTTCACCAACAAAGTGGGCAACATTCCGGATTTTAAAAGTATTCGCTTTATGCGGATGTATTTAAAAGGCTGGCAGGATAGTGTAACCCTGCGCTTTGCCCGGATAGACCTGGTGCGTAACCAATGGCGCAATTTTGCCTTTGAATTAACGACAGATGGTACCTATCCGCTGCTCCCCACCGGCACTACAACCACCCTGAATACCCTGGCAGTAAATATTGAAGAAAATGACAAGCGGACACCCATCAAATATGTTACGCCACCGGGGATTGAAAGAGTACAATCGTTGGCTAATAGTGGTGTAAACCTGCTGCAAAATGAACAGGCGCTGAGTTTGCAGGTACGCGACCTGCCGGCCGGAAAAGCCCGTGGCGTATTTAAAACCCTCAATCTTGATTTGCGGCAGTATAAAAAACTCAGCATGTTCATCCATGCAGAGGCATTGCCTGCTACTGATCCTTTCTCCAGGCCATTACCCAATGATACGATCTACGGCGTTGTGCGGATAGGCCAGGATTTTTTAAGCAATTACTACGAAATAAAAGTTCCGTTACGGGTAACACCCTTTGGTGCAACTTCAGCCGACACCATCTGGCCGGCACTCAATAACCTCGATTTCCGGCTGGATGATCTGATACGGTTGAAAAATCTGCGCAACAGCCAGGGGGTTTCCATTACGTCGTACTTCTCTCAGAAATTTGACCGTAAAACGTACAGCATATTCGGTAACCCGAACTTAGGAGAAGTGCGGGGAATCCTGTTTTCGGTATTGAACCCCAATTGCCCCGATTGCGGCCCGAGAAGTGCAGAGGTATGGATTAATGAGCTGCGGTTGAGCGAACTGGATGAGCAGGCAGCCTGGGCAGCCATTGGACGGGTTGATTTACAGCTTGCCGACCTGGGCAGCGCCAGCTTTAGCGTAGCGCATCGAAGTATAGGTTGGGGTACCATTGAGCAACGGGTAAATGAGCGGAGCAGGGATGCAACTTCACAAGTTGATTTTAGCACCAATCTGGAATTAGGAAAGCTGCTACCTAAACAGGCCCGCCTGCAAATACCGGTGTATGCCAGCTTTAGCAGCAACAGCAAAATACCGCAGTACGATCCCTACGACCTTGACATTAAGCTGAAAGACAAACTAAAAGCAGCTAATAGCGATCAAAAAGATTCGATTAGGAACATAGCTATAGAAAAAGAAACGACTAAAACGGTCAATTTTACGAATGTAAAAATTCAGCAGAAGCCGGGCACCAAACTGAAACCCTGGAGCCCTTCTAATGTGGATGTTACGTACTCCTACATTAGCCAGGAGCGGCGGTCGCCTACGGTAGAAAGTGATAAGGTAGACAGGCACCGCGGCGTAATTGCTTACAATTATGTATCGCAGCCCAAATATTACGAACCATTCAAAAAGTACGTTAAATCCAAAACGCATTGGTTCGATTTGATAAAAGATTTCAACTTTAATCCGAACCCTTCGCTGGTCAGCGTTCGCTTTGATTTGAACCGGCAGTTCGGCAGGTTTGTGCCAAGGGATATCACCCGCTACGATAAAGTGAAAGTAGATACCACCTACGACAAGTATTTCAACTTCGACCGCTTTTATGCTTACCGTTGGGATGTAACCCGCTCGTTCAATATCGACTACACGGCATTGAATAAAGCCCGTGTAGACGAACCGGCTGGTTCGTTTGATACCAAAGCAAAAAACGATACGGTTTGGAACAACGTATTGAAAGGCGGAAGAACAACGACCTACGATCAGAAGATCATTTTTACCTATACCCTGCCCTTGGCTAAACTACCCCTTACCGACTGGATTACGGCAAGGGCCAGTTATACAGCCGGCTACCGCTGGATAGCCAGCAGCCTGTTGGCCCAGGAGCTTAACCAGGGAAGCTTTTTGGAAAATAGTGCTGACAAAAATCTAAACGGTGAATTTGACTTTACCCGGCTATACAGCAAAAGCCGCTGGCTTCGGGCACTGGATGAAACACCTGCTCCCAAACAGCCCAACGCAGCTAATGGCCAAACCACAACAAAAGATAAGAAGAAGACGGTAAAGCCGGTCGATTCCACGAATGTAAAGGCCATGGCCAAACTAACAAAGAAGCAACGCAAGGAAGCCCGTAAGCTGGCCCGTATAAAACGCAGGGAAGAACGCCAGAACCAGCCTGTAGAAATGAGCGGTTTGGTTCGTACAGCCGGCCGGGTGCTTACCATGGTAAAGCGGGCCTCACTGAATTATGGCGAGGTATATAATAGCCGCATCCCCGGCTATCTGGATAGTACTCAGTTTTTTGGTAATAACTGGCGAAGTAAAGCACCTGGCTTTGGGTATATTTTAGGCAAGCAGCCTGATACCAGCTTTTTGAATAACCTGGGTAATCGCGGCCTGCTCACCAGAGATTCCACTTTTAACCTGCTGTTTACGCAAGGCTACGATCAAAAGCTGAACATGCAGGCACAATTGGAACCCATCAAGGAATTTACGATTGACCTGAACCTGGATAAAACATATACTAAAAACTTCAGTGAGCTATATAAGGACACCAGCGGCCGTGCAGGCCTGCGCCACCTAAGCCCTTATGCCACAGGTGGTTTTAGCGTTAGCTTTATTTCCTTTAATACATTGTTTGAAAAATATGATCCGAATGAGATAAGTCAAACCTTTAGAACGTTCCAAAATAACCGGATCATTATTTCTCAACGGTTGTATAATTTAAATCCCAACAAAGTTGGTGGCAGTACGCCTACTAATCAGGATGGATATTATAAAGGTTATGGCCGCTATAGCCAGGATGTATTGATACCGGCATTTATTGCTGCCTACACCAAAAAAGATCCAAATACGGTAGGCTTAATCTCTAATGGCAATCCGAAGATTAATGATAATCCTTTCAAAGCGATAAAACCAAAACCCAACTGGCGGCTCAATTTTACTGGTCTCACGAAAATACCCGCACTGGCAAAAGCTTTTAGTGCTATTACCATCAGCCATTCCTATCAAAGCCGCCTTAGTATGAACAGTTTTACATCGGCGCTCAATTACCAGGAAAACCGTTTTGCTCCCAATTATCCATCCTTCATCGATACGACCAGCAACAACTATATTCCTTTTTTCCTGGTACCTAATATTTCTATTCAGGAAGCCTTTGAACCGCTGATTGGCATTGACCTAACGACTACCAACCAGATCAACACCCGGTTTGAATATAAAAAAAGCCGGCAGCTAAGCCTTAGCCTGGTTGATTACCAGCTGAGTGAAATACGCAGTACCGAATTCACCATTGGCGCCAGTTGGCGCAAGCGGGGATTCCCACTGCCGTTTAAGTTACCCAAAATTCTGAATAAGAATGGTGGCAAAAAACTGGACAATGATATCAACTTCAAGCTCGATCTAAGTATTCGGGACGATATTACCAGCAATAACCGCCTCGACCAGGGTAGTACCATTCCTACCGCCGGACAGAAAGTGATTAAAATTCAGCCGTCCATTGATTATGTGCTCAATAACCGGATTAACCTGCGGTTATATTTCGATCAGCAGCATGTGAAGCCTTATATTTCTTCATCCGCCGAAACCATTAACACCCGTGCCGGTTTGCAAATACGTATTTCATTGGCACAATAACCAACCGATTAGCTTGCCGGCAGGAAAATGAGGGTAAAAGGAATCAATTCAGTACCATTCCATTAAACCAAACTTAAAAGAGTTTGGTTTTTTTTCGTAAAAAGGTGAAAGTTATTTCTGAACGACTATTTTTGCCGTCCTGAACAAATGTTAAGGATAACGGAGAGGTGCCTGAGTGGCCGAAAGGGCCGGTTTGCTAAACCGTTGTACGGACTTCAATCTGTACCGAGGGTTCGAATCCCTCCCTCTCCGCAAACGCTTTGCTATTATAGCGCCACCAGCCTGGTTATACCCATCAGACAGAATCAATTTGTAAATCTAAAATCTCAATGAAAACCAGCTCCTGATTACCTAAACCGTGCTGGCAAGAATTAAAAAACACCATGTTTGATTTTGAAAAATTAGAAGTGTACCAGGTCACCAAAAACCAAAACCTGGACTTATTGAAATGGCTTCTCCAGCATCAAAACCTGGAAAAGGATTTTTCCGAACAATGGAAATCAGTAAGTATGGGAACCGTTATAAACCTGGCAGAAAGCACAGCCCGTATGACCCATCCGGAAAAAAAACATTATTTAACGCTGGCCCGTGGGAATATCAATACCTGCGTGGCAATGCTGGAAATAGCAAAAGATTTTGGATGGATTGAAGAAGCGGAGGCTGAAAAGTTTTATTTGAAGTACGAACAGATGAGTAAAATGATGCTGGGTATGATCAGAAGTTTTTCTGATGTAAAAATTTAATGGTACTTCCGGTAAAACCTCCATATTTGCAGCCCGAAATTAAAAGCTGGCCAAACGGGTAAATTGAAATAGAAGGTTAGTTATAAAAATATTTAGTAAGTAGTTCAGGCTGGTAGAGTATCCCGATTTAGATCGGGAGGGTTATAAGGTTCGAATTCATAGTTTAAAAATATTGGGGAGGTAATTCACGCCGACAGAGTATCCCGATTTAGATCGGGAGGGTCATAAAGTTCAAATTCATAGTTTAAAAATATTCGGGAGGTAGTTCAGGCCGGCAGAGTATCCCGATTTAGATCGGGAGGGTCATAAAGTTCAAATTCATAGTTTAAAAATATTGGGGAGGTAATTCAGGCCGGCAGAGTATCCAGATTTAGATCGGTAGGGTCATAAAGTTCAAATTCATAGTTTAAAAATATTCGGGAGGTAGTTCAGGCTGGCAGAGTATCCCGATTGAGATCGGGAGGGTTATAAAGTTCAAATTCATAGTTTAAAAATATTCGGGAGGTAGTTCAGGCCGGTAGAATACCTGGTTTGGGACCAGGGGGTCGCAGGTTCGAATCCTGTCCTCCCGACTTTTAATGAGCAAAGCTTAACCGCTTTGCTCATTTGTTTTATACAACCCCCCGTATTTAAATTTATTTTCTGACAGCGTCATACCACTATTTACTGACAAGTATTTCCCTTTTTAAACTATCTTTTTTTGAAATCTTTCCGGCTGCATTTATTGGCATAATGTTAGGTGAGGCAACAGTCAACTCCCTCCTATTTATGACTGCAACAACGACGTTTGCTGATCCGGTCATTGGAACAGTAAGCTTGCCAAAATCGGCCCTGGCCGGTGCACTGCCTGTGCATCTTAGAATTAATGGTAATGATCATCATTTACAATTACAACCCTGGGTAAGCCTGCTGGATGCCTTACGGGAATACCTGCACCTGACCGGCACCAAAAAAGGTTGCGACCACGGGCAATGTGGCGCCTGCACCGTATTGGTAGATGGTAAACGGATTAATAGTTGCCTTACCCTGGCTGTTATGAAAGACGGCTGTGAAATCACTACCATTGAAGGTATTGCTAACGGTAAAGAATTGCATCCGCTACAGCAGGCGTTTATTGATTACGACGCTTTTCAGTGCGGCTATTGTACACCGGGGCAAATATGCAGTGCCATCGCATTAATGAAAGAAGGAAGAGCCAATACCATTAATGAAATTAAAGAATTAATGAGTGGCAACATTTGCCGCTGCGGTGCCTATACCAATATTGTGGATGCGATTGTCCACACTCAAAAAACACGTCCTGTGTATTCTAATGCTGAAAGCATCTGACCCACACAGATTCCCGAAATCAAATTTTCTACAAAGCTGAAAGGGTTTGAGTCAGATTCTTTCAGAATAAATTAAAGGGTGTGCTATATGAACAATTTCACCTATACCCGTACCATTGATGTAGATACAGCCGTACAGAGCATCAGCGGTACTGCCCGGTATATTGGCGGCGGCACCAACCTGCTGGACCTGATGAAGGAAAACGTAATGAAACCTTCTTCGCTGGTAGATGTAAGCCGTATACCGCTCAGCAAAATTGAAGAAACAGCGGATGGTGGTCTTCGCCTGGGTGCATTTGCCACTAATGCCGATACTGCCTGGAACGAACTGGTGGAAAGACGTTATCCGCTCCTATCCAAAGCTATTTTAGCAGGTGCTTCGCCACAACTGCGCAATATGGCTACCAATGGGGGCAATCTTTTTCAGCGCACCCGCTGCTATTATTTTTACGACGTAGCCACTCCCTGTAATAAACGGGAACCCGGAACCGGCTGTTCTGCCATCAATGGGTATAACCGTATTCTTGCCATTTTAGGAACCAGCGAACATTGCATTGCCACCCACCCTTCTGATATGTGTGTAGCCTTAGCCGCATTAGAGGCTGTTGTAAAAGTAAAAGGTAAAAATGGCGAACGCAGTATTCCTATTGCTGATTTTCACCGGTTGCCGGGAGATACGCCACATATAGATAATAACCTGCAAACGGACGAACTGGTAACCGCTATTGAATTACCGGTCAACAATTTTGCTAAAAATTTCACTTATCTCAAACTTCGTGATCGCACCTCTTATGCTTTTGCATTAGTGTCGGTAGCAGTTGGTTTAGAAATGGAAGGCGATATTATCAAACAGGCCCGTATCGCTTTGGGTGGTGTGGCACACAAACCCTGGCGCAAACCGGAGGCTGAGGAAATGTTAGCTGGCAAACCTGCTTCAAAGGAAAACTTTTTACAAGTCGCTGCCATTCTTTTAGAAGGCGCAAAAGGTCACCGGCACAATCATTTTAAAATTGAACTTGCTAAACGGGCTATTGTTCGTGCGCTGCAGCAGGCTGTAAATATGGAGGCATAATAATATGACAATGAAAACCAACCATATAGGTAAACCCTATAACCGGGTGGATGGCCCGCTAAAAGTGACCGGGCAGGCAAAATATACAGCTGAATATCATGTGCCGGATTTGCTCCATGGTTATGTAAAAAACAGCACCATTGCAAAGGGGAAAATCCTGTCCATTGATGCCAGTAAAGCATTGGCGCTGGATGGGGTGATCAAAGTTTTCAGCCACGAAAATGTACGGGATACAGCCTGGCTGGATTTTAAATGGACCGACCAGGATTCAGTACCGGGCCACCCTTTCAGGCCTTTTCATAGTGAACGGATTCTGTACAGTATGCAGCCAATAGCTTTGGTTATTGCAGAAACATTTGAGCTGGCCCGTTTCGCCGTAACGCTTATTGACGTAACATATGAAGAAGAATCGTCGGTTACCAACCTGAGCGAAAACCTGGATAAGTCTTTTAAAGGACCCAAAGGAAAGGCTGGCTGGCTGCCACCTGTTTCCCGGGGTGATGCAAAAAAAGCGTTTGAAGAAGCACCTGTGAAAGTAGAAGGAGAATACATCCATGGAGCCGAACACAATAATCCAATGGAAATGTTTGCTTCTATTGTAATATATGAGGGCGGCGGCAAGCTGACCATCTACGATAAAACACAGGGTATTACCAATAGCAAAAGTTATGTATCCGGTGTATTTGGGGTTAGTAAAAATGATGTGCGGATTTTATCACCTTTTGTCGGTGGCGGATTCGGAAGTGGGCTCAGGCCGCAATACCAGTTATTTATGGCTACGCTGGCGGCACTGGAATTAAAGCGTTCTGTAAAGGTTTCGCTTACCCGGCAGCAAATGTTTTCTTTTGGCCACCGGCCCAAAACCTTACAGCGCCTGGCTTTCAGTGCCAACAAGGAAGGCTATTTGCAGTCGATGGAGCATATATGTTATTCTGAAACCTCGCAATTTGAAAACTATACCGAAATAGTAGTGAACTGGAGTGGCCTGGCCTACCAGTGCGAAAACTCCGAACAGAAATATGAACTGGTGAAGTTGGATACCTATACACCGATTGATATGCGGGCACCCGGGGCCTGCACAGCATTCCATGCCATTGAAAGTATCATGGACGAACTGGCTTATAAATTGAAAATGGATCCGCTGGAATTCCGCATAAAAAACTATGCCCATGAAGACCAAAATATGGAAAAGCCTTTTACCAGCAAGGAACTGATGAAATGCTACAGCGAAGGTGCTGAAAAATTTGGCTGGGCAAAGCGGCCAATAGAGCCTCGCAGTATGAAAGAAGGGAACCAGTTAGTAGGTTGGGGAATGACTACCGGTATTTGGGATGCAGCCCAAATGCCTGCTGGTGCAAAAGCGGTACTTGGCACCAACGGACACCTGGAGGTTACCAGCGGCTCTTCAGATATTGGTACCGGCACCTACACCGTTATTGCACAGATTGCTGCTGATACCATGGGCCTGCCTTTTGAAAATGTAACCTTTAAACTGGGCGATACCCTGATGCCGGTAGCCCCGCTGGAAGGTGGTTCCTGGACAGTAACTTCCGTAGGATCGGCGGTAAAGAAGGCTTGCCAAGCCATTGGAAAAAAACTATTGAAACTGGCTCAGGACATGGATCGCTCACCATTAGCCGGCCTTGACTTTGAAGATGTAGTGTTGAAAAATGGTTCGATCATCTCTATTGAAGATGAAAACAAGGCGGTGACTATCATGGATATACTGGCACAACAAAAAGAAAATATTGAGGTAACAGAAACAGCAGGCCCTGATCCATTGGTTAAGAAACAGTATTCCATGCACGCTCACAATGCAACTTTCGTAGAAGTAAAAGTGGATGAAGATCTCGGTACTATTAAAGTAACAAGAGTGGTGAGTGCCATTGCCGGGGGCCGGATTATGAATGCTAAGACCGCCCGCAGCCAGGTATTGGGCGGCGTGGTATGGGGTATAAGTCAGGCACTGGAAGAAGATACCGTAATGGATCATAACCTGGGACGCTTTATGAATCACAATTTTGCAGAATACCATGTGCCTGTTAATGCAGATATTAACCAGATAGATGTCCTTTTTGTAGAAGAGATAGATGGCCTTATTAATCCTTTGGGTGCTAAAGGTCTTGGTGAAATAGGTCTTGTAGGAGTTGCCGGCGCTATTGCCAATGCCGTGTTTCATGCTACGGGCAAGAGGTGGCGCAACCTGCCCATTCATTTGGACCATTTATTATAACCTGATAAAATAGTGTATTAAATGCCGGCATTTCTTAAAATGGAATGAGCCGGCATTTTTTTGCCTGAGCAGGATAGTAATACCCGCTTTCAGATAATACTAAATTTTTGAAATTTCTGTATTTGATTTACTAATTGCTCATTGCCTGTTACCTGTTGCCTGATTGCTTTACATCCGTGCAATGATTCCTGTATTTTTACCCGCTAACTGTACGCAATTCCATGAATAATAAAAATCATGATACCGAGCATAAAGAGAAATTTCAGATGGAGCGGATTGCCTTGTTCAGCGATGCCATTTTTGCAATTGCTATTACCCTGCTCATCATTGAAATTAAAGTACCGGAATCGGAAGGCGGTAAAGTCACTGACAGGACTATAGTGATTAATCTGATGCATACCATCCCTCAATTTGTGGGATTTTTTATGAGTTTTCTTGTAATTGGCCTGTACTGGATGGCGCACCACCGTTTGTTCCGGTATGTGGTGCGCAGCAGTCAAAAGCTAATAAGCAACAACCTGTTATTTCTGCTACCGATTGTGATGATGCCATTTAGCACCGTTTTTTTGAGTGAGCACTACTTTTCGCAACTACATGTGCCGCTGATTGTTTACACGATTAATATTTGCTTTACCGGCTTTTGCAGCTACCGCCTTTGGAAGATAGTAGGTACGCCCAAATATGAATTGAGCCAGGGTCTGGAAAAACCTATTCTTAAATACAATACTACCCGTGCCCTTACCACTCCAATCGTATTTATTTTAGTTACGTTGGTATCGTTTATCGATCCGCGAATGGCATACATGGTGTTACCTGTCATGCCTTTCATCAGCACTATTATTAAACAGCGGTTTAAAAAGAAGTATCCGCACCTTTGGCAGCAGCACCATTTGTAAAAATGGCATAGCCGCCTTTACTTGCTGTTACTTTTGATATCACTGCAAAAAAGATACATCATTTAGCTTAATTAAGTTTAATATCTGTTCTAATAGACTGCATGTTTTTTCATTAACTTATGTTAGAAACAAGCATATGAAAATCGTAAAAAGAGTAATATTCTTTTGTATACTTTTTAGCATCCTTAGTTGTGTAGGTTCCTGCCATCATGTTAAAGAAAACAGCGCACTGAAAGAAAGTTTTATCATCATTGACGTACAACCTTTTACAGGCATTTCTGAAGAAGAAAGATGTTACGTCTTTAATGAATTAGGGAAAATTTATCCATATATTGAACTCAAAAATTCTATTAGCCTTCCTCCATCAGCTTTTTATTCCAAACGAAAAAGATATAGGGCAGACTCGTTAATTTGTTACCTGAATACGCTTACGCCAGCCGGACATGTAACCATTGGTTTAACGAATAAAGATGTAAGCGCCACTAAGGGAAGCATCGAAGACTGGGGTGTAATGGGCCTGGGTTTTTGTCCGGGAAAAGCTTGCATCGTATCGGGTTTCAGGCTTTCAAAAAAGGAAAAGTTTTTGCAATTATTTAAAGTATCCATTCATGAGCTGGGCCATACACAGGGACTCTCCCACTGTTCTGTTACCTCTTGTTTTATGCGTGATGCTGAAGGGCATAACCCTACGAATGAAGAAAAAGAATTCTGCAAAGACTGCAAATCATTTTTGACAGATAAAGGATGGAAATTCAAATAAACAGACAATTGACTTTAGGTTATATGGCTTTTACAAAAACAGAAAGATCAATAGAATTTCGGTACTAACCATATGGCAACTTCAGCGCCATCCGGCACATTTTAATTTCATTTTTCTATAATTTGACTGTTACTTTTGAAACTTAGCTTTGAATTGAAAAGTATAGATTCCCATACTTCGATAATACAGCATATAATCGTAAAACACCATACCCTAACCAATGAAACTGATTCTTTTAGTGATATTCGTTTTAATAGCCAATATTGCTTTTACGCAAATTAAAGTGACCAGGCTTACGGCAACTACCATTCCGAAAAAGATAGCTTACGTAGGCCAAATAAAAAATGCCGTACAATGGACGGATAGTACCGGTCAGCATATTGTAATTACGACCGAAACAGGCGTAACCCCGAGCAAAAGCGTACCGCGTTACCGGGATGCAGCTTTATATGCGTTCCATTATGTGGAGACGGGAGATTCATTAAAACTGATTTGGAAAATGCAGGATTACATCAAAGAATGCGACGTTGATGTAGAAGTTACTTATATTAAGAATAGTTTTGCAGTAACAGATCTGGACAAAAATGGCAAAGCAGAAATTTGGCTCCTGTATAAACTTGGTTGCCGGGGTGGCGTTGACCCGGAGGATATGAAAATGATGATGTATGAAGGAGAGAAAAAATACGCTATTAGGGGAAGTACTAAAATAAAGTTTTCAGAAACAGACTTTGAAGGCGGGGAGTACAAGTTAGATGAGGCATTTAAAAAAGCACCGGAAGCATTTCAGAAATACGCAAAGCAACTTTGGGAAAAGAATAAAATGCAAAATTAGTTCTACCGGAATTGTAATCTTTGTTGAGCCGAGACTGTCCGTGGCAATCTCCTGAACATTCGTAGAGTTTGTTTCTTCTGGCAAGAACCTCCCCGCAATTACAGAATAGGGTGACGTCAGCTAATTACGCATCTTTACCAAACCGGCCCTTCATCCATCCTACATCGAAACCTGAATGGCAGACACAATTCCGCTTCGCATTACTGCAATCCGCTCTGAAACGGCTACTGTAAAAACATTTTACCTTGAAACAGTTAGCAAAGAATTGTTGCCCTATAAGGCCGGCCAGTTTATTACTTTCCTGTTTATCATAAACGGTCAGGAAGTTCGCCGCTCTTACTCGTTTTCCTCCTCCCCGGCCTGGGATGAGTCATTAAGTATTACCATCAAGCGCCAACCAAATGGCATCGTCAGTCGTTGGATACACGATAGCTGGCAGCCCGGCACCACACTGCACGCCATTGCACCGGCAGGCATGTTTACGATAGCTTATCAGCAAACACTAAAAAGAGATATTTTTTTAATAGCAGCGGGCAGCGGTATTACGCCTGTTTATAGTTTACTGAAAGATATTTTGATGAATGAAACGGGCGGTTTTGTAACCCTCATTTACAGCAACCATACCCGGAGCCAGGCAATTTTTTTAGATGAATTAATAGAATTGCAGGAAAAATTTCCCCATCAATTACATATCGAATTTTTGTTCAGCGACCATCAGCAAATATTACAGGCACGGCTTAGCAGCACTTCGCTGAAACTGCTACTCGACCGGCATTTGCATTTTGCGAAAAGAGACGCTTTGATTTACACCTGCGGCCCTTTTGATTTTATGCAGATGGTGCAAATTGTTGCCCTTACACATGGCTTTGAAAGCAAACATATTCGACGTGAAATTTTTACACTGCCGGATATTACGGCTGCCCAAACCACCTACATCGACAACACAGATAATACCATTACCCTTATTAAAAATGGGGTCGCTTATTCTTTATTTGTACCCCACCGGCAAACAATCCTTTCTGCCGCATTGGCGAATCGTATTGAACTTCCATATAGTTGCCGGGCGGGCCGGTGCAGCAGTTGCCGTGCAAAGCTAACCCAGGGTAAAGTACAAATGCACTACAACGAGGTGTTGACGGATGAAGACGAAGCTGCCGGTTTTATTCTTACCTGTACCGGCCACCCTGTAAGTGATGATGTGATAGTAGTTGTGTAATGTTGTCAAATTAAGTAAGTAGGTTGCCAACTTCCTAAAAGTTGGCAACCTTTTATTATTCCGGACATGGTTTAGTATGGAAGTAATCCTCTATAACTCAATGCCAGTAAGAGTTTTATCTAAAAAAAAGCACTAAATCATGTCCGGAGTAATAAACTACCCTTCCCATGCACAAAAAAGCCGCCCCGTATAAAACGGAACGGCTTTCGATATATCTATTCGTTTACATTACATTTTCATACCATCTTTCAAAGCCTTTACGTGATCCAGGTGGCCTTGCAGGGTAGGAAGTGTTTTTGCAGCGAATGCTTTAATATCGGCATCCTTGCAATTTTCAGAAGCATCTTTAAATTTATCCACTGTTTTCTGGTGATCATCCACCATCATTTTCACGTAGGCTTTGTCAAAGTCAGTACCTTTCTTATTACTAAGATCATTAACCGCTTTCTGATTATCGTCACCCACAGTTGCTGGTAATGTTACGTTTTTTGTTTGCGCCAGTGATTTCAATTCGTTACCTGCCATGGTATGATCTTTTATCATCTGGTCGGCAAATTCTTTCACTTGTTTACTGCTACCCATACTTTGAGCCAGTTTGCTGGCTTCTACTTCGGTCATACCACCATCCGCAGCAAAAACCATAAATTTAGAATCATCTTCTGATACACCCATGGCTTTCGCATCATCTTTTTTATCGTTGGTGTCCGTAGCAACTTCTTTAGGATCTTTTGCTTTATCAGCATCTTTACAGGAGTGCATCGTAAAAGTGGCCAGGGCAATTGCCAGGGCAAGGCTAATCTTTTTCATAAGTAAACGTTTTTAAAATAAATGGAGGTTTATAAGTTGTACCTCTTTGCAAACCCTGTGCCGCAGGATACGGGATACACAGATAACAAGCTATCCCAGTTGTAAATCAATCCGTTGTATATAAACAACCCCAGCATGAGAATAGTGAATGGTCAATGGTGAATGAGGAGCGTGAATCGTAAATCATCAATCGTGAATGATTGATGGGTTATCAGGTTCAAAACTGTTATCATACGCCATTAAAAATTAATCAAGGAAACGCACCTACGTATTCACAATTGACGATTCACGATTGACGAAAATTAGTCCCGCTGTATCATCTCAAAGAGTTGTACTACCGCTTCTTTACGTTGCGGCGATACAGGCAGCTCATCATTGTTATCCATTACTACAAATCCGCCCTCGCTACGACTATATTTTTTAAGAAAAGCCGGGTTTATTAAATGGGATTGGTGTATGCGGATAAATCCCCGCCGGCTTAGAATCCGTTCCACTTCTTTCAGCGTACGGCATATCAGCAGGTTTTCTTTTGTATTTAAAATAAAATGCGTGTAATTATCCTGGCTTTGGCAGCGTACAATATTCTGAACCGGTATGAACTGGTAACCATCTGCCGTGGGCAGCGCCACTTTTTGCGACGTTGCATTCGCCACCTGGTAGGCGCTAAAGAAATTTTCAAACTGTTCCTTTCCTAACACCTGCTGCTGCTTCTGCTCCCAGTTGGTGATTGCCTGCGCCAGTTCGGAATCTTCTACCGGTTTTAAACAATAACTGATTGCATTAAATTTAAATGCTTCTACCGCATACTGATTATAAGCAGTGACAAAAATAACGTCGAAATTAAAAGGCATCAGTTTGCTCAATAGTTCAAAACCGCTTAACCGCGGCATTTCAATATCCAGAAAAAGAATTTGAAAATCCAGGTTTGGAATGTCGGCCAGTGCTTTCTGGCTATCATTATAAACCGCGACTATTTCGATATCCTTTCGCAGTTTTTTTAACTGCAACTGCAGGGTTTCTGTAGCCATTTTTTCATCATCTACCAAAATAATTTTTATCATAATTGTTGGTTTTACTGTTTGTAGTTAAGAAAAAGTTCACCTATTTTGGAAACCGTTTAAAGTTCAAGGTTTAAAGTTTAAGGTTCGGCGTTTTGAATTTCAAGTAAAGCGGGTAAACGGTTAATGTCATTACAAGATAGTTATAAAATCATGTATACATATTCAGTAACGTAATTCCCGGATTTCGAATCAGCTAACAAATACGCAAAAAGCGAACTTACAAACCCTCTTCCTGGTCAAAATTCTGAACTTTAAACCTTAAACTTTAAACCTTAAACGGTTCTAAAAATTGGTGAACAAGTGAGCTTATCCACCTGAAGTTTCATTTTTGAAAGTAATGTTTACAACAGTGCCGGACGGATCTTCCGGCTCTTCCATATTATCCTGTATCTCAATATTTAAAATGCCTTGTTTCGTATTATTAAACAGTGTGACCCGGTCTTCTGTAATTTTCATACCATGGCTAATGTGCTTATTGGGTTTATTGGCATTGATGCCCGCTGATACATTACGTCCTACCCCATTGTCTTTAATCTGCATTAATACCGTTCCGTTCTGCCGGCTGATTTCGATGTGGCAATATTTTTCGTTTTTATCGCTGTTGGCCAGGCCATGCCAGATGGCATTTTCCACAAAGGGTTGCAGCAGCAAAGGTGGTATATGCACCATATCTGTATTTACACTTTCATCTACATGAATATGGTAGTGAAACGACTTATCAAAACGGACACTTTCAATTTCAAGATAGACGTTCAGCGCTTCCAGTTCCTGCTGCAGTGTAATGGTTTCGTGTGTGGTATAATCCAGGATCAGCCGTAACAACCGGCTAAATTTATTCAAATAAAATTCAGCGGTATCATTTTCTTTTTTAAGAATGAAATATTTAATACTGTTCAGGCTGTTAAAAATAAAGTGCGGGTTCATCCGGCTCCGCAGGGCCTGCATACGGGTTTCACTTAGTTGCTTTTCATAAGCAGCTTTTGTTTCCTGCATACGTACTTCTTCCAGTTGTGCGGCCTGGCGGCGTATTTTTTCAGTACGCTCCGTTACTTTTTGCTCTAATTGCTGGTTTATTTCCATCGTTAATTTTTCGCTTACCTGCATTTGCTCAATTAGTTTGTGGTCGCTTTCCTGCTCCCTTTGCTGCAGTTCTTTAATGCGGATACCTAACCCAAAAGCAAAAAAGATACATTCCAGCAATACCCCGATCATGTACCAGGAAGCTACCGAGAAACGGGAAAGATAGCCGGTGGAAAAGATGTGCAATTGCCCCTGAAAGCCTGATATGATTGCAAAGCCGAGGAATAAGATATTCCCAATAAGGTAGTATTTCTTTACCGTGCTTTTTACACCAAATGCAATAGCGAAGAGTACATAAATATTTACCAGAATAAGTGTTCCCCGTGTAATGATAAAAGCAATTCGCCGGAATGGAAATGCGGGAAATACATACATTACAATGACAAACAATATACAGTACGCCCAGATGATGTAAGCTACCCACTTCAGCAGCCGGTCCAGTTTCGGACTTTGGTAGCGCAGGCCAAGCAGTTCAATAACAAACCAGGTGTACCCGCCTACGGCTGCCAGTACTAACGGCTCCTGCATTACGTACCGCAGTACCGGTGCATGCATGGTTGCATAGCCTATTAATGTTGCCGGACCCAATTTTAGCATTCCCCACAGCCATTGCAACGCCAGGTAAAAGGCATACCGTCCGTATAATGCCTGCCTGCTTTCTACATACATAAAACAGAAAAACAGAAATAGCATTAATGTAGCACCGGTAAAAAATATAATAATATTCTCCTGCGTATTTTGTATTGCCGACCCGGTTTTGTAATACTGGTTATATGCCAGCGGCGAATACAGGTAGCAGGCAGGGTCGGCCGGGAAGCTAAAAGCTGCCTGCAGGATAACGGTTGCCGTTATTGTTTTACCTGCCTTTACCCGTACCGGCAAAAAATATTCCTCATCCTGCCCAAACCTTTTTTGGATGGGCTGATTAGACCCGGTTACTTCCTCTAAAATCGCATGTCCGCTTTCATCTTTCAATACCAGCCTGATCCATCCGTTGTCGGCCGTCGTAAAATAAAAAGTAGTATCGGCATCCAGGTCATTCACCACCGTAAAGTATAAAACACAGGCTTTCGCCGTTTGCTGATCAGCCGCTTTTAGAACCCTGCCCTGCTTTTCGTTTACCAGTTCATATATCGGTACAAGTGAATCAATCCGGACTGTACTATGTATGTTAGAAAATGAAAAAACCGGCCCTGTTTGCGCAAAACTTTGTCCCAGCCAGCTTGCCGCTATCAATGTGTATAAGAATAACTTTTTAATGCTTGCTGTTTTAAGGGTTTTCCTGCTGTCCCAACCAATTAACTGCCTGCTAAAAACAAGGTGAAGCAGATTGCCTGATGGGCCGACACTTCAACTTTGAGTCCTTTTTGCACAGTATAGTTGACAAAACAAATTCGGGGCTAAAATAAATATCAGCAATGATTGGGAAAACAAGTACACCCGGGAAGTAAACAGCACATATGAATTAGCAGATGAAGCATACCAGTAAGCAAAACGGTTACTGCTAACATCAGCAGTAACCGTTTTCCTGAAATAAAACATTTTTCTTATAACATCAGAATCCGAAATTTCCGGTGACATTGGTAAAGGGTGCCCGGTAAAAAATTTTCTTCCCGTTTCCTGCACCGGCCACGCCGTACAAACCCGTTTCAGTGTAATTGCCGCTGTTAAGAATGATGACAGTGCTATTGGCCGGAGCATTATCCTGCGCTACGGCCATACTGTAATACGGACGGGTAGCATTCGTAACTGCTGCATTGGTGCTGCTGCGAAGCATATACCGGAGATTACTGGCCCAGTCGTATAAAAATAATCCGCCATAGCCATAGGTGTTATCATTACCGGCAGTGCCCCAGTCTTTATACAACTGTGCTTTTCGAAACAGTATCTGCCGTACACCGGTAGCATCCAGATATGTATTTGCACTCCAGAAAGCAATGATGGCGCCTGCCAGGTTGGGCGTAGCACAACTGGTACCACCAAAGGAACCGCCATAAGCACGGGTAGTGGTATTGGTAGGGCCGGTAAGTTTGGGCGCAAGGTTGCCACTATTGGTAGGCCCCAGGCTACTATAACCGGCAATAATTCCGCTGGTGCCGGCAGCGGCATCAAAGCTGTTATAATCTACCGCCCCCACTGAAATAACATTCAGGTCGGTGGTGTTGGAAGGCGACGTATTGGAACCAGCTTCCACCGCATATTGGTAGCTGCCGGCATTATGGGTAAACATTTCGAAAGTGGTATTACCACCGCTTCTTTTTACCACCCGGAAATAAACGCCCACACTGCTGCCGGATGTATTATTCCAGCCAACATATTCAAAACCCGATACGCCGGTACCAACGGTGGTGGCGGATGCAAGAACTGCATTATCTGAAGTGCGGCAGATGTAAATATCATAATCGGACCCGGCAGATGAATTCCAGCTCAGGTAGCAATGCGTATTATCATTATTGGCAATGGTTCCATTGATATTATTTCCTTCATCTGTTCCGGAAAATTCGTGCCGGTTGTCGGCATCAGCATCTTTAAAAACGGCTTCGTAATGACTATCGGCCCGGTTGCCACAACTGGTTAAAAAAAGAATCCCCGCATTGGCTGCATCCTGGGCATATCCACAGGCAGCACCGGTATTATCAAACCATCCCAGGTTGTACTCACTCTGGCTCATAGAAATTACGTTTACACCATGGGCAATACAATCTGCCACAGCAGCACCCTTTTCGGTAGCATTGCCATTGGCATATACTTCAAACACTGCGTTTGGGCAATGGTCGTACACCGTCTCCACGCAGGCGGTACCATGTTCATTACCTGAAAAATTCACACCCGCAACGGTGGACGCAACGCCCCCGTTTCCAACGTATGCCGGTGTTTTGGCTTTACCGGCAGTTACTGCACCGGCCAGGTCGGTAAAGCCGCCGTCGAAAATAGCTACCCGCCGGCCACTCCCTGCGGGGGCGGAACCGGTTTTGTAGGTACTGCTGTTAATTACACCGGGGCCCTGGTCGTCGTGGCGCTGCACCGTAACCAGAAATATAAAATAATCCTTACTCAACAGTTTCGATTTCGGCAGTATTTCATCCAGCAGAATCCATACGCTGGCCCGGTTTTTCCAGGTTTGTTCCACCTCAAATCCCAGTCCACGCAAGTATTCCGCATTAATTTGATCCACTATTTTTTCGATGTTTTCATCATTCCGGAAAACGATTTCAACATTCACCCGGTTATCATTTTTTGTATGCCGTAATTCCGTATGAGATAATCGGCTGTTGGCCTCTGCCTTATCTACCAATGCAAGTTTTGCCAACTGGTACAATTGAGAACTCATTTTTACTTCTTCAGGCGTTTGCTCCTCTATCAGTTGCTGCCAGCGGCCTTCGTTCCAGGCTGTTTGGGCCATCGTTTGAAAGCAGGTGCTGCAAAGGAGCATGAATCCAAAAATCTTTTTCATATAATCTGTTTATGGGTTCAGTTAATTATTGGATGCCGAGTAATACCAACACCATTCCTTTGCTACCCTTTTCCAGTTTGCTCATTGCTTTTCCGATAATAGCGCCTGCAGATTTTTTAGTATTTGCTGCTTTCATAGCATGGCCTGCGATGGCCGAAGTAGTCAGCAAATCGCCGGGAAGAATGGCATTACTCAGCGTTTCTGCCTGTACGTACACCCTTCCGGTAATAGCTACCGGGAATTCGCCGTTGGCAATGGTGCCTTTATGGCCCATCAACATACCCGGCTTAATACCGTTGGCCCCACTGATGACACCTGCTACTTTTTTGTCATAAGCGGTATTGCTTATGATTAGTTTTCCTGCATTTTCTTCATCAATGCTTACCAGCATACCAGGTTCGGGTTTTACGGTAGCCGTGGTAGCCACATCAAAATATTCTGCAAAATCGGCCCCGCCCTTTATTTGTAATTCATCTACAATAATGCGGCTGCGACCGGTGGCAGCATAGTCGCCATCCAATTCCAGAGAAGAAACAGTACCTGTATTGTTGTAAAATATCAGTTCTCCACTGATGCCGGAGCCATCACCGGCACGCAT
This sequence comes from Chitinophagaceae bacterium, assembly GCA_965246935.1. Taxonomy (GTDB): domain Bacteria; phylum Bacteroidota; class Bacteroidia; order Chitinophagales; family Chitinophagaceae; genus JAZKFT01. Next base: position 175,834 of record CBDFGC010000001.1, read on the forward strand.
GGCCACGGTGCGTATATTGGTATTATTTCGCAATTCAATCAACCCGCCAATAGCAGATGTAGTGGCAGTAAGCGTTACATCGCCAAAACCGCTTGTATTATCAACCAACAGGCTTTTGCCCCGAACATGAAGCCCGGCAAGGGGACTGGATACTCCAACGCCCATATTGCCGTCAGCAGTTATAGCCAAAAGCGTTTGAGTAGTGGCTGCCATATTCGTGTTTGGAGCCCCACCTGCCGTACTTGAAAAATATCTAAGTTTCCCGGTTGCCGTATCATATTGAAAAAAACTACCATAGCCTGAACCCATGAAACCGTAAGAGGGTGTAAGCTTGCTGTTGAAACCAAGTGTAGGGCTGCCCGATGCCTGGTAGATAGAAATGCCAGGCCCTGTTAAAGATGTACGAGATACAAACTGGTTACCCGAAGGATCAACAACAGTAAGCCTGGCCTCGGTAGGAGTAGGCGTACCGATACCCACATTTTGCGCTATTGCGCCTGTGGTAAATAATAAAATAGCGGGGTAAAAAATCACTTTTTTCATATGAAATACTTTAAAAAATTTTGAAGCGGCAAAATACCGTTGCTAAAACAGCATTGGCAACAGCCATGAAGTAATCACCGGTTTTGGATGAGCAGTTAAGCTGAAATAAGTAAACAAGCTATCTTCGCCGGCATGGACGAACTGCTGAAACAAATAGCGGATTATAAAGAAGAAATAGCTGCAGCCACTGCTCCTGATGCGATGGCTTTGGAAGCATTCCGGATTAAATATCTCGGATCCAAAGGCATTGTAAAAGCCGTAATGGGCGAAATGAAAAATGTGCCGGTTGACCAGCGTAAGGAATTCGGGCAACTGCTGAATGACTTTAAACTATTCACCGAAAACAAGTTTGAAGCACTAAAAGCTACCGGGAGTGCTGCCACGGAAATAATTACCGGTGAAGACTTTACGTTGCCCGGCACAACCTTACCCCTAGGCAGCCGTCACCCTATTTCTATTGTCCGCAACCAGGTTGTTTCTATATTCAGGCGGCTAAGCTTTGCCGTAGCCGAAGGCCCTGAAATTGAGGACGACTGGCACAACTTCGGCGCCCTGAACCTACCGGAAGACCACCCGGCCAGGGATATGCAGGACACCTTTTATATTTCCCAAAACCCGGTCTGGGTGCTGCGTACGCATACCAGCAGTGTACAGGTGCGGGAAATGGAAAAGGGGAAACTGCCCATCCGTATGATTATGCCGGGCCGGGTATACCGCAACGAAACCATCAGCGCCCGTGCACATTGCTTTTTTCACCAGGTGGAAGGATTATATATTGCCGATAATGTAAGCTTTGCCGACCTGAAGCAAACGCTGTATTTTTTTGTACAGGAGATGTTTGCGAAGGATATCAAAGTGCGTTTCCGGCCCAGCTATTTCCCGTTTACCGAGCCGAGTGCCGAAATGGATATTAGCTGCCTGATTTGTGGCGGCACCGGTTGCAGTGTATGCAAACAAACCGGATGGGTGGAAATTTTAGGTTGTGGCATGGTGCACCCGGCCGTACTGACCAACTGCGGTATTGATCCCAATAAATATACCGGCTTTGCATTTGGAATGGGAATAGAACGAATTACGATGCTGAAATATGGCGTAAAAGATTTGCGGTTGTTCAGCGAAAATGATGTCCGGTTTTTGCGGCAGTTTACCGGGGCGGTGTAAAGTGGATTAGGATTTACGAAATGGATTGGAAACAAAAAACGCATAACGCATATTGCGTGTAAAAAATATAAATACTCGTGTTTTTTTTAAACGCTTGAAATCTGTACTAAAATTTTTTGCCTAACACCAACATACACGCTTATTTACAAGTTGGGGGCAATTCTGGCAAAAGCGTTTCTAATCATAAATGACAAATAAATTACAAACAGCAACAACAATTTTATTTCCGCTCTATTTGGCGACGGTTCTACTGACAAATATTTCTCTAACAGGTTATTGGACAGATGTAATATTTTCAATCCTTCTTTCAATATTTGCTTTGCTATTCGTTTTTAAAATTAGGATAAAAACGTTTGGGTTAGCCTTGACACTTCGTATAATAAACATTATTTGTTCAATTGTAGTGTTTACTCTTTTAGGACTAAATCTGATTAATCCATTTGCGTGGTCTGAAATATCAGGAATTCGTAGCTTTTATTATCAACCAGTTAATAATAGATTATTCAACGCTTATTTCAGACCCGTTGGAGCATATGGACGAGGATTTGGTTCATTTTGGATTACAGAAACACCAAAATATTTTCCGATTTGAACATCAAGTTTTTTATGAAAAAGCAACAGATTATGACTTCAATTCAGAATATTTTGAAGAGACACCAATCAGAGAGGTTATAAAATCATATATCGTTGAAGATGTAATTAATAAAACCAATTAATTTAATCTTCAAAAGCACTGCCTGTAACGTTGCATTGGCATTAGGCGGCGGAAAGTTTGCGGGAGGCGGCGTTTGTGGCTGAGCCGCCCAACGTCAATGCTTCAACGTTGGCTGTAACCTTTGCATTCCGTATTAGCCGTAAACGACGAGCCTCAATAAACCCACCGCACATTTTGCATGTGTACAAAGGCAATACACATAAGCCATCTTACAAAAAAGTCAAAATTTTACCGTCATACAAATCGTCGGTTTAACTATTTTTGTACCGGATGAAAAAATGTATTACCTACCTATTGTCGTTATACGTTCTATTCAGTACAGTAATGCCATGCTCCGTTTTTGACAATTGCCAGGAAGTAGACTCTATTGAACGAAGTTCCGATACAGACCATAAAAAAGATTGTAGCGACTGCTCGCCTTTTTCTATTTGTTCCGCGGCACATGGCTTTACAATTAATACCGGTACTCCATCGGTAGAACCAATAGAATTTTATATTTCTACTTCCTACAGTGAATTTCATTTCTCTTCTAAGTCAGCGTATTACGCCAGTTTGTTTCAGCCGCCCCGCTTTGGTTAATTAATTCAGGACAAAAAGAATTTATTAACCATATCATTATTTACAAAATGAAGAAACTACTTTTTGTAAGTATAACAGTATTGCTTGCTGTCAATACCTATGCTCAACATATACTTACACTATCCATAAAAACCAGCATTGAAAAAACACCTGTTGCAGGTGCGACAATTACCATCAGTTCCATTAACAAAACAGCCATTGCCGACAGCTCAGGCGTAGCAACCTTTACAAATGTTGCAGCGGGTTTATACCTGATAACAGTTTCTTATGTAGGCATGGAAGAACAGGAAGTTTCTGTAACCGTTCCGCAGCCTGCCAATGAACCTTTCGAGATATTATTAGCGGTAAAAGAAGAACAGGAAGAAGAAGTGATTGTAACTACCACCAGAACCAGCAGGTCAATTAAAGACATTCCAACAAGAGTGGAAACCATTTCAGGCGAAGAATTAGCAGAGAAAGGAAACATGAAGCCGGGTGATATAAGAATGATGCTCAATGAAAGCACGGGAATTCAAACACAACAAACTTCGGCAACATCTTACAGTTCCAGCATTCGGATACAAGGCCTTGATGGAAGATACACACAGCTACTCAGGGACGGCTTTCCGCTTTATGCAGGTTTTTCGGGCGGCTTAAGTCTCATGCAGATTGCACCACTTGACTTAAGACAGGTAGAAGTTATCAAAGGATCATCTTCAACTTTGTATGGTGGCGGCGCTATTGCAGGGTTGGTAAATCTTATATCTAAAATACCTGCAGCGAAAAGAGAACTAAGTTTTATTGCCAATGCTACATCAGCAAAAGGCTTAGACCTTAGTGGCTTTTACAGCCAGCGTGGTAAGAACATTGGTATAACGGTTTTTGGTTCGGGAAATAAAGGCAGTCCATACGACCCGGCAGGTATTGGCTTAACAGCTATTCCGAAATTTGAGCGGTACACCATTAACCCCCGACTATTTTTCTATGGTGATAAAACAAACGCCAATATAGGATGTAGCTATATTACAGAAGATCGGATAGGAGGCAGCACGGAGTATATCCTGCATGGCACAGCAGGCTATTTTGAAAAGAACAACACGGAACGTTTTACCACCCAGGTTGAAGTTCAGCATACGTTAAGCGACAGTTCAAATCTTCAATTCAAAAGCAGTTTTACCAATTTCAACAGGCTGATAACAATGCCTGCATATATTTTTGAAGGTATACAACAATCATCCTATTCGGAACTGACCTTCCATACAAAAAGTAGAAAGTCCTTTTGGATAACAGGCATAAATTTTCTAACAGATGATTTCAATGAGCAAAAACATACTACAACCGCATTAAGAAGCTATCACTACAATACAGTTGGTGCGTTTGTACAAAACACATGGACACCTGCTAACAACTTCACTGTAGAGATAGGACTACGAAGTGATTATGTAAAGCAGTACGGCGTTGAATTGCTGCCGAGATTTTCAGCCATGCTTAAAATTAATCCAAAATTAACTGCAAGGTTAGGCGGTGGTTTAGGTTACAAAACGCCAACTGTATTTAATGAAGAAGCAGAGAAGATACAGTTCCAACATATTCTGCCCATCAATCAACAGGTGGCAAACAATGAACGTTCCGTAGGTGGTAATCTTGATGTTAACTACCGTGCAAGTTTTGGTCATATACGATTTACAGTCAACCAACTTTTCTTTTATACCAGATTGAATAAGCCATTGGTTTTGACCACGTCCGGAAACAGCGATTATCAGTTTGTAAATGCCAATAGCTTTATCGATACAAAAGGGATAGAAACAAATCTTCGGTTTACATACTATAATTTAAAATTATTCATTGGTTACACTTATACAGATGTCAACAGTTATTTCAATAATACCAGGAGCTGGTTTCCGCTTACAGCAAGGCACAGGTTAAACAATGTTTTGATGTACGAGCAGGAAGGGAAATTAAAGATTGGTTTGGAAGCATATTATTTTAGTCTGCAAAGGTTGAGTGACGGCACTACCGGTAAATCATATTGGATAAATGGCCTGATGGCAGAAAAGTTATGGAAAAAATTTTCACTATTTGTAAACTTTGAAAACATCTTTGATACAAGACAAACAAAGTTCGACACCATTTACACAGGCACTATTATTAATCCAAATTTCAGAGATATTTATGCACCTGTTGATGGCTTTGTAATAAATGGTGGTATTAAAATAAAATTATAAAAGCTGATACACAAAAGCACACAATTTGCAGGCAAACATCGGTTTAGGATTTGATATTATCATTTTTATCCATAGTAACAAGTTGTAACTATAGGCCAAACCGAGGATTTAAAAATAGCAACCAATTTAAACTGTGATAGTTTTAGTATAGAACTGTGATATAATTTAACCGCATTAGCATCTTTTTTGATAAAGGTGGAAGATTAATATCAGTTCGATATCTAATAAAATTATCACTCATGAAAAAAACACTCTTTTCTTTAACTGGCCTGCTACTTACCGTACTATTACTTTCCTCATGTAGTAAAGACAATAATTCAAAAACGCAGGCTGATGCAAACCAAAAGCCAAGTGGAAAATACGACGCCGATGCTACTGTTTATGTAAAATCTGCTTTTAATATTAATCTTAGTAACATTACTGCGAAGTCCGTCACATTGCCACTCCTGCAAGGCTGGACGCCTAATGGAGAAAAAGCCTATTACTTCATCACCGAATCCTCAGATTATGATGATGCTAAAAAGTTAGGCGTCAGCTTCTCACCCATCATGAAAAATGCCATAGGTTCGCAAGGTGTACAGAATGTAACCCGTGGCAGTGATGGTAGAATTCAGTTTAAAGGAAATGTAGATTTTTCTGTAGTACGGGTTCTTATTCAAGGCTCACCCAATGTATTCCCGCCTTCCACAGCTATACCAGGTGCAATCGGCGATGCTGAATATTCACCATTTATTGTTCTTAATGGTATTGTTTATAATGCACCGATGGTAGCAAACAATACGGGTGTACAGGACAGAGTGCTAAGCATCGACTACAATGCAATGACAGTAACATTGTTGGTATCTGATGGTTTTTTTGCCGGCAAACAATACTTCTATCACCTGGTGACAGATGCCTCTGATCCTGTACCAGCAGCTATTGAAAACGGTATTTATGCGCCGCGTATGAAGAATCTTCCAAGCTTTGGCAAAAACACATTAACAGATGCATCTTGCCTTAGAGGATTTGCTTTGGTGGGTAATGGTCCTACAGGAATAAATAATCCGCAACGGCAGGGTTTAAATTCTACCATAGTGGACGGAGGTTTGGAGCCAATCAATATTTTTCAACAGGGCCCTCAGAATGATGTTAAAGACAATAACAACTATAGTCCTATGTGGGATGCTCATGTATATTTATGGACAGACGCCGCTATAGCAGCAGGCAAGAGAAAACGTTTAAGAACACTTGATGAAGTAAAAACCTTATTGCAATCCGGTGATATTATATCTGATCCGACAGCAATGAATCCGGCAAATCCAACCATTGCAGGCCTAAAGAATAATGGACTTCTCATTAATTGTGCAGTAATAATGCAGCCATAGGTCCGGTCAAACGAAATTGATAAGCTTTTTATCGGTTCTTCGGCAGGGTTAGTGGAATTGCAATTCTCAGGTTCACCTTTTTGCTCGCTTACTTATTCACCTGTTTAGCATTTTGACGTATAAAACAGCATTTCCTGAAATAAGTATTACGCAGGCAAAAGCCAAGTTCACTAAGTTTACCGAAGAACCTCTTTATCAGTTAGCGGTGTCTAAAAAACATACGTCAGTAAGATATATATAAATAAACCCCGGTACAAAAGAACTTGCAATGCTTTATCCTGCCGGTAATTTACCACTACTAGATAACGTGTATAGTGATAGTAATTCATTGAAGGTATCTAAATGAAAAATACTTCAGCAAGTAGAGCGGACAAGGGTTATCTTACCACTGCCTCCTGCAAAACTTAATCCTGATACACTTTGCTAAAAGGACAAGGTGGTTAATTTCATCATATGATTGTCAGTATTCGGGTTGATCAATAAATTTTCCGTTATTACTTATTGCTTCTCCCCTGCCATCTTTTTCTGAAAAGCTGAAAGATGGACAAGATTACCACCTACATAATTACAAACCCAGGCTTCCAGTGCAGTATCTGTTTCCCGGATATCGATACCCACCGGCTTTGCCTTTGCAGGTAAGGGTATATAGTTTTGTAAAATGATCGTCCTGAACTTTAAAAACATCGACCGTGTTACCACTGTAACAGGTTACAAATAAAAAATTTGCCGTTTTTGCTAAGCACAATACTGCGTGGCTGTGCAGCCGTAGACGCCATAAATAAAGTTTTACGTGTTTCGGGGTCGATGCAGGCAACCCTTGCCAGGTTATTGAACGAAACAAATAAACGCCCCCTTTCGTCCATCACCACATGGCGTGGATTAGAAGCCACCGGAATATCAGCATCCCTTGTCCAGGTAGCATTGTCAATTACGGCTATTGCATTTCCACCCATAATAGCTACATACGATTTATTGTGCATATCATCCACCGCAATGCCACGTGGAATGGCCGCTACTTTTATATCAGCAATTTTTTTTAAGTAAGGCGTAGCCGGCAGCCGTTGCAATGCGCTGATAGTGAAACTATGCCAGTTGCTTACCAGCACAAAACTGTCATTGGCTGTGCGGGCTATTACTTTCGGTGTCATTCCTGTATGTATAATAGGCACCCATATCGAGTCTCTCATTTTTGTAATTTTATCAATTACATATACTCTTTTCGTTTTCCCGGTGTCGGCACTTTGTGCTGCCAGGGCTAAATCCAGCACCGGCAGGGCTACAATTCCCCCGGCATTGTGCAGCGATACCCATAACAACTTTTCATCTTTGGACAAACAGGATTCCACCGGTTTTTCCTCAAACGATTTTACCGGCCTGTCTTTCTCATAATTCCAGCCCATACCCGGTGTGGCCTTAAAAGCAAAAGAGCGGGTTTGAATTCTTTTCTCTGCATCGTATTCATACACGCTCATGCCTTCCAGGTTCATGGCATACAAACGGGTACCTGCCTTGTTGAACAATACTGATTTGGTTCCCTGATCAGCAGGCAAACTTTGCACATTTATATATACCAGTGAATCATAAGCCGGCAGTGCTTTTATAGGAGCTACTGCCGGCAAAGAGTCTTTTAACGGCATGCTGTCTGCAACCGGAATAACCGGGGGAGTAGTAATTAGCTGGCATTGCGTGTGGGTAAACATCATCATCAACAATCCAATACTTAGTGTTGCAGGAATTAATTTCATATGTACTGTTTTGAATGTCAGCGCTTAAAAATAATTAAATACAGAGATGTGTAAGAATATTTTTCAGAAATCGATTGCTTTTAAGACAACGGATTAAAATCCGTTGTTACAATATGGACCGTGCCTACGTGTTCCCAGGGTTAAAACCCTGCGTTATAAAATGGGCCGCCTCTACGAGGCTATGGGTGTGAAGCCCTGACATGTAGTGCCGTAGGCACGATCCATATTGTAGCCAGGGATTTCAATCCCTGGAAACTTGCATGCACAATTCATTTTGTAGCCAGGGATTTCAATCCCTGGAATTGTTTTATTATTTTAATGGAATACGGCAAGCAAATCGTTAACAAATCGTTTACATTTGACACCTGCCAAACACATATAAGAGTAATGAGAAAACTGATACCGCTGATTTTGTGCGTATTTACTTATACGCTGTATGCCCAGGAAACCCGCAGCAACCACGGCAACAAATTCGAGCAGATTGATGCCATGCTGCCTACGCCGAATGAATACCGCACCGCCAGTGGCGCACCCGGCCCCAAATACTGGCAGCAACGTGCTGACTATGATATTGCCTGCGAATTGGATGAAGCAAAATTACAGTTGCGGGGTAAAGAAACCATCAGCTATTACAATAATAGCCCCAATGTGCTTACGTACATATGGCTACAGTTGGATGAAAACGAGCACGATCCGAATAGCAATAGTAATATGTTCGACCCCAGCGCTGTAAAGGCTGAAATGACCACGACAGAAGTTACTGCATTGCACCGCCCCGACATGCTACAAGGCCTTGGCGATAAAATAACCAAACTAACGGATGCTTTAGACAAGCCAATAAAATACACTATCAACCAAACAATGATGCGGGTGGAACTGCCGGCGCCACTTAAACCCGGCCAGCAGTTTAAGTTAAAAGTAGAATGGAGTTACCTGATACCAAATAGATTAACGATTGGAGGCCGCGGTGGCTATGAATATTTTCCGGAGGATGGCAATTATATATTTACGATTACCCAATGGTATCCACGGCTATGTGTGTACAGCGATTTCCATGGCTGGCAAAACCACCAATTCACAGGCCGTGGAGAATTTGCATTGACGTTCGGCAACTTCCGGGTGCAAATGACCGTACCTGCCGACCTGGTATTAGCAAGTACCGGTGAATGCCTGAACTATGCACAGAACCTGACGCCGGCCCAATTGGCCCGTTGGCAAAAAGCACAAACGGCTACAACACCGATGGAAATTGTGACATTGGCAGAAGCAAAAGCAAATGAGCAAAAGCGGAATACCACTAAAAAAACCTGGGTATACAAAGCCGATATGGTCCGGGATTTTGCATGGACGGCTTCGCGTAAATTTATTTGGGATGCCATGCCGACAACGGTAGAAGGTAAAAAGGTAATGTGTATGAGCCTGTACGGAAAAGAAGCCTATCCATTGTACAGGCGTTTTTCTACCAAAGCGGTGGCACATACTATTAAAACGTATTCGCATTTTACCATTCCATATCCTTACCCGGTGGCGCAAAGTATTGAAGCTAGTAATGGCATGGAATACCCGATGATCTGCTTCAATAATGGCCGGGCCGCAAAAGACGGAACCTATACCGAAGCATCCAAAAATGGAATGCTGGGTGTGATTATTCATGAAGTAGGCCATAACTTTTTCCCGATGATCATTAACAGCGATGAACGCCAATGGACCTGGATGGATGAAGGCCTCAACTCCTTTACCCAGTACCTAACAGAAGAATTGTGGGATAATAAATTTCCCAGCCAGCGAGGCCCTGCCTATAAGATTGCAGACTATATGAAAATGCCAAAGGATCAGTTGGAACCGATTATGTCGGCAAGTGATAATATTATACAATTTGGTAATAACGCATATGGCAAACCGGCTGCGGGACTCAACATTCTCCGGGAAACCATCATGGGCCGTGAATTATTCGATTATGCATTTAAGGAATATGCCCGGCGCTGGGCTTTCAAACATCCCGAACCGGCTGATTTATTCCGTACGATGGAAGATGCCAGCGCCATTGACCTGGATTGGTTTTGGCGGGGCTGGTTTTATGGCATCGAACCCTGCGATATTGCGCTGGACTCCGTAAAAGTGTTCCGGGCCAATCCGGCCTCTAAAGCCAAAACTTTCAACGATACATTTAAGCTGGCACGACCCGTATTGAACGAATTTGAGGACCTGAATAAATTGCGTAACCGCCAGGACAAAACCGTGCAATTTGTGGTGGACACGGATACGGCTTTACAGGATTTTTATTATAAATATGACCGCGGCGTAATAGGTGCAGATACTTCGTATAAATTCGGCAGCCATGTACAGGAGCCGCTATCCGCAGCAGAATTTAATGAAGCCTATGCCAATAAATGGTATTACCAGCTTAGCTTTGATAACCTGGGCGGATTAGTAATGCCCATCATTGTGGAATTTACTTTTACCGACAGCAGCAAACAAGTGGTTCGCATTGCAGCCGAAATATGGCGAAAAAATGAAAACCATGTAACCAAGGTTTTTGTGCTGGATAAACAGGTTGCTTCCATCCGCCTCGATCCGATGCGGGAAACAGCCGACATCAACCTCAGCAATAATAACTGGCCAGTAAGAGAAGTACCCACCCGGTTCGAATTGTTTAAAGCAGCTAACGAAAATACACGGAATCCCGGAGGCAGAGCACCGAATGTAATGCAGCGGTCTGTACCTGCACCTGTTAAGGAAGGGCAGTAAACAAATTTATAGATTAGTTCTACTTTGCCAATTTGTATTAAAGCAGGGAGGAACATTAAATTTTATAGAAAATATTACATAAGGCACCCTTCTCCTGTCGGAGAAGAGCCGGGGATGAGGCGATTGGGTGAAGGTTTAGTAACAATGCTAGTTGGTTAAGATAACTTGGTAAAGTAGAATTAGTTAACGGGCATTTTATGACAACACAGCTAATATATATTTTAGCAATAATCTTTTTGCTTCCAAGTGTTTTTTTCAATGTCAATGGACAAAAAATTTCAGACAAAAAAAAATCACACGATAGTAATTGTGTCTCCAAATTTGATACAACTTTAAATCGGACTTACTATATTTTGGTTGATAGGATGCCGAAGTATCGTGGTGGACAAGATTCAATGTTTACTACAATCAAAAAAAACTTAGAGTTGCCTAGTGGGGAATGTGATATTCAAGGGATAGTTTATGTAACGTTTATTATTGAACCAACCGGCAAGGTGACAAACCAGAGAATATATAAAACATTTTTAAGCAACAACGATTTTTGCAACCCCAATGATGAAGCGCTTAAAGTGATAAACCACTTAACTAATTGGGATGTTGGACAATGTAATGGGAAAAAAGTGGCGGTTCAATATATGCTACCTATAAAGTTTAGTATAGAGTGATATAGGAAATATTTAAAGGTCACGAACGAAAGACAAGATGTCCGCACAAACAGTTTGGCAATACAGTGGGTGACAAGTTTGATTTGCCAATTGCTTATTGCCCATTGCCTATTTGAATTTAGCATTTCACCACTTTTCCTTTCCACTTACCTTTTCCACATCTGCAGCAATTTTATCTATAAAATAAAACTGGTCTGTAATCGCTTTCAGATCGCTTACCAGTTTGCGAGTATTGGTGTTATAATTTTTTTGTTCTATTTCCTGACGTCTTTGCTGTAGCATTTTATTCATTTTATCTTCCAGGGCACGGGGCTTTTTTCCTTCCGCCGGCATCTGTATATCAGCTACTTTTTCCGGTTGTTGAATATGATGCAGTGCAAGTTGCAAACGGGAAACACTGGATGTAATTACCGGGCTGTATTCCTGTAAAATATGTTCTGGTTGTAATGTATCCGTATAAATAGAAAGTGTGGCAATATGGCTGGTAAGCATGTGGTTGCTTACGACAAACTGATGCAGCAGTGTAGCATTCCGTTGTTTCCAGCGTGGCTCGTTGAGCATCCGGTTCAGGGCATCACTCAGGTTGGCTAATGCCACCCAGCTTTGCCTGCGTGCAAGGTTACTTTCAGCTTTAGCTACTGGTTTGCCGGTAAATGCCTGTGCTACTATGCGATAATATTCCAGGTTGCGTTGCAGCACGGCACTCATAAAGCCATCCATACTTTCGTGCTCCCATACCGGTGGCAATAAAAAACTAAATACTAAAGCCACGGCACTGCCGATAGCCGTATCAATAATCCGGTCTTTTAAAATGGTTTCAAAACTTTGCGGATATACCAGGTGAAACATCAGCAACAGGTAAGTAGTCATAAAAAAAACACTCACCAAATATTGCTTTCGTAAAAAGCTGTACGATGCGGCGGCAAATGCAACCATCAAAACAAGAACGGCTGTTTTGTTTTGAACAAAATACAACAGCAATGCCCCCAACAAAGCCCCTGCTATTGTACCTGCCAGCCGTTGAAAATTCCGGGTACGGGTGAGGCTATAAGCTGGTTTGATAATAACAACAACGGTAAGCAGTATCCAATAGCTATGGCCAAATGGTAAAACCCTAGATATTACATATGCAAACACGGCAGCCAGCGACAACCGTAAAGAATGCCGGAAAATGTTGGATGTGAAAGTAAGGTTATCTACCATCAGCCGCACGTCTATAGGCTGGTGCTGAATAAAGGTTTCCGGATCAGGTGTCTGAATTTTTTTCCGCATCAGCTTTACGTCGTAGGTAGTATAGCGGTGCAGGGTGCGTACCCTTGCAGCAATATCATCGATGCTGTCCAGTATGTGGCGCAGGCTGATAAAACCTTCCAGGTTTTGTGGGTTCAGCACCTTCATTCGTAATTCCTGCAAATGGTCCCGCTCCTCGGTAAGCTGTTTGTCTAATTGCTTGCGATAACCACTTTTCTTACCGCTTTTCACGGCAATGCCCACTTTATCCAACTCGCCGGCCAGTCCGTTTATCAATTGGTTGTAGTCTTCCAGGATGCCGGTTTCATTAAAATAAGCGTGTAGCTTCCCGTAATCCTGGTGGCTGGTCATGGCCCGTTCAAACAAATCGGTGGTATCCAAAAAAAGCATAAGAAGCACCCGGCCCGTGTGGGTAGATTCCTTTACAATATTCCGGGTTTTAAAAATCAGTTCGGTCACCAGGTTGCCTTTTTCCTGTAAGGCCCGTTGTGTGGTCAGCAGGTTTTTATACGTTTCCTCATAATTTACTTCCTTTTGATAAAACGACGCCTTAATTCGCAGATAGTCGGCGGCTGCCAGAATATAATCACCCAACGCTTGCTGTGTAAGCAGATAGGGGCGGATACTATATAATAACAGGCTCAGCAAAATATACCAGGTACTGCCAGCCAACATGTATAAAGCATTAACGAATACCTGCTGTACCGTGTACTGGTGTTGGCTTTGCAGTACAATAATGAGTATTGCTGCCAGCCCAATGGATGTCGCCCTTGCACCAAACACACCCATCAGCGAAAAAATGAAACAGCCCAGTCCCAACCATATCGGAAACAGCCAGTTTTGCCGCAACACCAGGCCAGTGATGATGGCAACTGAAAATGTAATAGCTGCCCCGATTACAAATCCATTGCGCCGGTGATGAATAGGGCCCGGATTATCGGTAACATTTACAGCCAGTGCACCTAAGGAAATCATCATACCCATAGGCAGCATGTTGAAATAGCCAAACAGCATAGCCGGCAGCAATATGCCAACGGTGGTGCGGATACCGCCGGAGAGGTAATGGCTGTATAGAAAACTACGGTATTCCTTTACGTAATCCATAGCGCAAATATTTGTGATTTATGATTTAGGAATATTGATTTTTTGCATCAATGCCGCTTCAGTATCATTAAAAAATTGCCAGGCATCGCTTCGTTAGTCATCACAGGTAGCCCGGTTCTGCCGTATTTTTTTGAGCCGGGCAGTTCTATTTTACAAGACAGCCGTTGTGGCGTTGGCACCGTTCAGGTACAGATTTTCAATTGAGCAACACTCTGTTGCATTTCAAAATCGTTAACCAGGTTTGCTATCATTGTCTAATCGCCTCACCCTCATTCCCTCTCAGCATCATCCGCCTTCGGCACCTTATCCATCAGGAAAAGGGAAATGGATGCAAGTGTATTGGAGAGGGATTCCTCTGTGATGCTTTATGATTAACATTCAACTACTAACCTCTGCTGTTCGAACATCGCTATCTATTTTAAAATATTATTTTTATGAACCCGCCTTTCAGATTTTCTTATCACTATCAAATAGAGGCACCCTTTTCCGAGAGGACAAGGGACGGGGATGAGGCGGCTAACCCTTATTTTTGCCGCCCTAACCCAAAAGCACATTTATTTTATGGCAGACATCTTCGAAAAACTCATAAAAAATTCAGGCCCGTTAGGCCAGACACCGCGAAAGGGCACATGGCTATTTCGCTTTCCCGAAACTGGAAGGCCCCATTGGCAGCCGCATGGTATTCCGGGGAAAGGAAATGATTGTATGGAGCCTGAACAATTACCTCGGTCTTGCAAATCACCCGGAAATACGCAAAATTGATGCAGATGCTTCTGCCGAATACGGCCTGGCTATGCCAAATGGGCAGCCGCATGATGAGTGGCAACAGCAACTATCACGAACAACTGGAAAACGAGTTGTCGGCGTTCGAAAATAAGGAAGCCACCATCCTGATGAACTATGGCTACCAGGGTATTATGAGTGCCATTGATGCTTTATGCGGCAGGCACGATATAATTGTGTACGATGGCGAAAGCCATGCATGTATCATCGACGGACTACGCCTGCATCCCGGCCACCGCTATGTATTTAAACATAACGATATTGCCGACTGCGAGAAGCAATTGCAACGGGCAACCGGCCTCATTGAAAAGCAAAACGCAGGCGGCATATTGGTAATTACAGAAGGCGTATTTGGTATGGCCGGCGACCAGGGCAAACTGAAAGAAATAGCTGCATTAAAAAACAAATATGAGTTTCGGTTCCTGGTGGATGATGCCCATGGTTTTGGTACGCTTGGCGAAACGGGTGCCGGTGCCGGCGAAGCACAGGATTGCCAAGATGCCATTGACTTATACTTCAGCACGTTCGCAAAAAGCATGGCTTCCATTGGTGCTTTTATGAGTGGCCCAAAAGCAATTATTGACTATATCCGCTATAATATCCGCAGCCAGATTTTTGCCAAAAGCCTGCCAATGCCATTGGTGCTGGGCAATCTGAAACGCTTAGAAATGTTGCGTACAAAACCGGAGCTAAAAGCCAAGCTTTGGGAAAATGCCGGCAAGCTGCAATCAGGCTTAAAAGAACGCGGCTTTAATATCGGCAAAACGGATAGTGTAGTAACGCCGGTGTATATGATGGGCGACCTGCCGGAAGCTACGGCCCTGCTAATGGATTTGCGGGAAAACTATCATGTATTCTGCTCTGTAGTAATATTTCCGGTTATACCAAAAGGTCATATTATTTACCGCCTCATACCTACGGCTGCGCATACCGATGCAGATATTGAACAAACCTTAAATGCCTTTAGCGAAACAAGGGCCAAGCTGGAACAGGGTGAATATAAAGTAGATGCAGTGCCGGATATGGCAGATGTGAAGTGAGCTAAAATATCGAAAGGAATTATTTAAACGTATGTATGTAAATGCTAATTAAAACACAACTCTCTGAAAAAGATTTTATAAATGCAAGTTTTGCATGGCAGTTTAGCAAAACTGCTACAAAAATCTACTATGCATTTATTTCTATTGTTATCATAATCTGTATTCTTTCATTCGGATATTTCAGGCAAGGCTCTCCATTTGAATATATCTATTTGCCAGTTTTGCTATCATTGCGGCCTATCCTTCTTTATTTAAGAGCAAGACAAAATTATAGGTCAACAAAAAGTTTACAAGAAACAATAGAATATCATTTCAACGAAAATGAATTGTTGATACAAAGCCCTTCCTTACAATCAAATACAAGCTGGAACAATATTTACAAAGTTTCTGCACTAACAAATTGGGTTTTCATATGGCATAACAATACCACAGCAAATATCATTTCGAAAAAGGATGTATGGGGTGGCCAATTAGTTGATTTGAAGGAAATTTTAGACAACCATCAGGTAAAGAACAATTTATAGATTGTGCCTTTTTTTGTAATAATTTAGAAAGTATAAATTCAAATCAATTCTATAATATTTAAATAAACCATCCCCTCTTCATTTACTACGCCTCAAATAGTTAGATAACTGATTTCGAAGTAATGATGAATCAACCAAGTTCTGAAATCGGTCAGTTTACACTACTCTATTTGAGGATTGTCTAATTTAAATGCCGGGCTAATATACTTAGGGCTTGCTCAACAACTCAGGGTTGAATGGATATTAAGGGAAATATCCCAGAGCGATTTATTTTAAAATTTTCAATTAGGCCCAATAGTATTTGGTAATATTTATATATCAGGGACAAAAGTGCCCGCCTCGTCAGTCGGACGAGGTTTAGCACTAAAGCTATTGAAGCAATCCAGGATTGAGAGGTTTCTTTAAGTTTGGCTTTGATGTTGTCCAATCCATAAGCAATCTTTGCCTGCCCAAACTTCCCTTCAATTGGATTGCGTTCGCCTGGTCTTAGGTGGACTGCCACTGCCGTTGAAGACGGTCGCCCTAAGGGCTTTGCTATCAACTTTATCCCTTTGCCTTTCAGTACCTTTCGGTTATCCCGGGTGCAATAAATTTGATCGGCCAGCACCTCTGCCGGATAAAAACCAAACCGCTCTTTGTATTTTTCTATTGTATGTACTAAATATTTACTCTCATTAAATGCATCCCATGACAAATAATCAATAAAGGCAAAGCCTGCTACAAGTGCCATTTGAAGTTTGCTACCAAACTCCACTTTTGCACCCTCCTTGCCCCGCACGATGGGCCGCACATGCGGTTGATGGAGATTTACGATGCGATCCTCAATGCGGTTGCTGTTGCTACGGTGCATTTGATCCTGCTGCTGATAAACCGTGTACAAAACCATTAAATATTTTTGCTCTCTGGCCTTCAAAGGAAATTTATCATAGGCTGCCAACAACGTATCAATATGGTGCAGGTTCCTTTTTACATAGCGTAATTGGCTACCGACGGCTTTGTATATTTCTTTCCTTGTTTTGGCTTTCTTTTTGGCTGTATGTAAAAAGTTTTTGCGTGCAATTTGCCGGTAGGTTCTCACCTTTTTGCCATGAAGGAGCGGGTCGTGCAGTTGATCTATCAATTCCTCACTTTTTTCTCTTGCGGCATTGAGGAGTTTTAAATCAGTAGGATAGGTAATGTTTTGTGGGGCTACGGTGGCATCTGTTATAAGCTTGCCTTTGTTGAGCATTACGGGAGTCGATTCACTTTTTGTTTCCGCTATAAGGGTTTGTGGCGCTGGCGTTGAGCAATCTTGTGTTATATTATTTTCTGATGTGTTTGTATTGATCAAGTGCGGTGTTTCCTCTTTTCTTTCAGCAACATCATTGGGTGGGGGTGAATGTTGTTGGGGATCCTCGGGGCTTTCTTTTATACAGTGCAGGACAATGACATCATTTAGTTTGGAAAGTAGTTCCAGGGTTAGCCGCTTTCTGATTTCTACAAATAGGGTGTCGCTGAAAGGGGCTTCATTGGTGAAACTGCTGTAACCTAAAAAATACTGCATAAACATGTTTTCCTGAATATGCGCTATGGTGCCTCTGTCGGTTTGGTTTTCTAAATGTTTGATCATTATGGCACCCAGCACCACCCTGCCGCTGATGGGCGGGCGGCCCTCTGTGGATTTGAACAAATTATCATAAGCGCTTACCAGCTTATCCCAGGGAATGGCATGTGCCATTTTTACCCAGCGATTGTTCTTGTTTAATTTTTGTGCAAAAGGTGTTTCAAAACCACAAAGCGTTAGCTGGTTTGGGCTCACATACGTAGGGGTAGATGCACGCTTTCTGACGGCCTTTGTTGGTTTTACCTGCACTTGTTCAGTAGTCTTTTCCATACATCTCAAATATATTAAGACTTTTAGGTTGTTCAGCAAGCCCTAAGTAGCTGCCTAACCTGCAATTTCAAAATTTCTGATTACCGCATTTATCGCAATTTGGCTTGCAATAAATTTATCATAATTCATTCCCTTTGTGTATTCAAGAATGGTTCGAAGTTTCACTAGCGCAGGGCTCCGGCCTTGTGCTTGCCTGTTACTTATTTCAAACATTCATACTATTCCAGGTTAGGTAACAATTATGCACAGGGCCGGAGCCCTGCTCAAGAAACCCTACTACTTCAACAATCCCTTAATCTCATTCAATTTTAGCAATGCTTCTACTGGCGTCAACCGGTTAATATCAAAATTTTCCAGTAGTCTTCGTATTTCATCAAATGTTTCGGTATGGGCATCAAAAATGGAGAGCTGCATCTTGGGTGCTGTCATGTTTTTTACTGATTGATTCATGCGGCCTAATTGTGTAGTAGTAACTGCAAAAGAATCCCCTTTCTCCGCTTCCTGTCTTACTGACTTCCGGTCTTCCGGTCTTTCCGTCTTTCCATCTTTCGGTCTTTCCGTCTTTCCGTCTTCCGGACTCTCCTCATGAAAGCTCTCCAACTGACTTAGTATTTCATTGGCCCGGTTAATAAGCGATGGCGGCATTCCAGCCATTTTCGCTACATGAATACCAAAGCTATGGCGGCTGCCACCTTCGGCCAATTTGCGTAAAAAGATGATCTTGTTGCCAACCTCTTTATTCGTAATATGATAATTACGAACGCCTTGCAGTTTGTTTTCCAGTTCATTCAGTTCGTGGTAATGCGTGGCAAAAAATGTTTTGGGCTTGCAATCGCTGCTTTGCAAATGCTCTACAATACTCCAGGCAATGCTGATGCCATCGTACGTACTGGTGCCCCGACCTATTTCGTCCAGCAATACCAAACTCCGTTGCGAAATATTGTTGATAATACTAGCGGTTTCGTTCATCTCCACCATAAATGTGCTTTCGCCGCCGCTCAGGTTATCTGAAGCGCCTACACGGGTAAAAATTTTATCTGTCAGCGGGATACGGGCAGTAGCAGCCGGCACAAAACTGCCCATGTGTGCCATCAAGGTTATCAATGCTGTTTGGCGCAGCAAGGCACTTTTGCCGCTCATATTAGGGCCAGTCAGAATAATAATTTGTTGTGAAGCCGGATCCAGCAACAGATCGTTGCTCACATACGTTTCGCCGGCAGGCAGGTAACGCTCAATTACCGGGTGGCGGCTTTCGGTTAATTGCATCTCCAACCCATCATGTACATCAGGCCGGTTGTATTTGTAATGCAAAGCATTCCGGGCAAAGGTGCACAGGCAATCTAATATTGCCAGGGTTTGGCCGTTCAACTGAAGTGGCGCCAGGTAATCCATTAACTCCAGCAGCAAGCCGTCAAACAACTGCATCTCAATGGCTAAAATCTTTTCATCGGCACCGGTAATTTTCTCTTCATACTCTTTCAATTCCGGGGTAATGTAGCGTTCGGCATTGGCCAGCGTTTGCTTGCGCATCCAGTGCTGCGGCACTTTATTTTTGTGCAGGTTGGTTACTTCCAGGTAATACCCAAACACATTATTAAAACCAATCTTTAAACTGCTGATGCCGGTTGCTTCTGCTTCGGCATCCTGCAGGTGGCTCAGGTAATCTTTGCTGGTAGTTGATATATTTCTTAATTCATCCAATTCGACATGAACCCCTTCGGCAATTACACCCCCTTTGATAGCTGCAACCGGGGGCTGTGCCACTAGCGTCATTAAAATTTTTGAAGCCAGATATGTGCTCGGATTCAGCGAATCGCCTAACCGTTTAACGTAGGAATTAGCAGCACCTGCGCAAAGGCTTTTGATAACGTCCACTGCTTCCAGCCCTTTGGCAATTTGCAAAAATTCACGGGGGTTAATTTTTTTCAGCGGCACTTTGCTCACCATCCTTTCTATATCGCCACAGCTTTTAATGAGTTGTCCGAAGCTGGTGCGCAATTCTGCTTCTTTTACAAGAAATTCGACTGCATTCAGTCGTTCGTTGATGCGGCCTATTTCTTTTAACGGCAAGGTGATCCAGCGACGCAGCAGGCGGGCACCCATCGGGCTGACCGTATTGTCTAATGTACGGAGCAAGGTATAGCCGCCTTCTACAGCGCTGTGCAATAATTCTAAATTGCGGATGGTAAAGCGGTCCAGCCACATGTACTCTTCCTGGTTCAGCCGCTGGATGCCGGTAATATGCTGCAGGTTGGGATGTTCTGTATCCCGCAGATAATGCAGTACCGCACCGGCAGCTACCAATCCATTGTGCATGTCTTCCACGCCATAGCCCTTCAGCGAATGCACCCCAAAATGTTTCAGGAGGGTTTCGGTCGCATACGCTTCATCCATAATCCATTCATCCAATGTGTAGGTATGAAAGCGCAGCCCGAAGTATTCTTTAAAATTGCGCTGCTGGTTCCGCTGAAAAATAACTTCTGCTGGTTGCAGGCTTTGTAATAGTTTATCCACGTATTCCCGGTTGCCTTCAGCTACAAAAAATTCCCCGGTCGATATATCCAGAAACGAAATACCAAACAAGTCTTCTTTGGCAAAATGGATGGCGCAAAGGAAATTATTACAGTTAAGATCCAGGAGTTTATCGTTGGTGGTAACACCCGGCGTAATTAGTTCGGTAACGCCACGTTTTACAATGCCTTTTGCCAGTTTAGGATCTTCGAGCTGGTCGCAAATGGCTACCCGGTGACCTGCTTTTACCAGCTTATGCAAATAGGTATCCAGTGCATGGTGCGGAAAGCCGGCCAGTTCCGAAGAGTCGGGCTGCCCGTTATTTCTTTTGGTAAGGGTAATTCCTAAAACGCCGGAAGCGACAATGGCATCCTTTCCAAATGTTTCATAAAAATCACCTACTCTAAATAATAAAATGGCATCCGGATAACGCTGTTTAATGGTGTTATGCTGTTGCATCAAAGGCGTGTCGGCAGTAGCTTTGGACATAAATAAGAGGCCTCACCCTCGCTCCCTCTCCTCCCGGAGAGAGATGCCTCTCCGTAAAATATTTATAAAAAGTGACAGGGATCTTCTTAAGTGCGGTTTTCAAAAGTAAATGAAACGAAGAAAACAGGCAAGGGTTTTACAGGCAAGTCTATTCTCACAAAGCACTTTTTTATCTGGAATAAAAGTCGCTGCCTTGTTCTTTAAACTTTAGGTTTAGAAAATTGATCCTTTTGAATCCATTGCTACATTAATTACCACTGATAACAGAGGCAACCTTCTCCGGGAGAGCCTGTCCCGATTTTTCGGGAAGAAGGGCCGGGGATGAGGCCTAAAACCGTATCACAGCTTCTGCCCTTTTACCGGTAAATAACATGGGTATCCGTAATGTTTTGGTAGCTGGCGTCCATTCACCAAAATTGGTAAAATGAATATTCCCTGCTTCGTTTTCCGTTAACGGTATTTTCTTTCCATCTACTACAATGCCGATTGGTTTGGAATCGAGATTCGGTATGGTGATCATGATTTCCCGGCGGGCAGGGCGGCCAGGGAATGTTCCGCCATTCGACTGAACGGTAATATGCGTTGTCCTTTTTACGCCTAAGCTGCGAAAGCTGAGTAACTCATATTGATTCGTGGCAATCGCATCTGCATTTTCACCATCATCTTCATATAAGGTATACTGACTGCTTTGTGGGGACGGCAGGTACAATACATCCAGTGGCTGACTATTATATTGTTTTGTGTTCAATAAGCCACGCTTACGGGGAATAAAACTGCCTTCTCTTGCCAGCACCGGAATATGATCCATAACAATGTTACTGTCATTTACCCATTGCGGTCCGGTAAAGGATTGGTAATTGAACACATTGATCCATTTCCCTTCCGGGACATAATAGGTTTTTAAGTGCTGGCTTTTTTCAGTAATGGGAACCACTATTATATGATCACCCCATAAGTATTGGCCGGTTGCTTCGTATAAATTACTGTCCGGCTCATTCAAAAAAAACATGGGCTTCACCAACAACTTTCCAAAGCGGGCCTGCTGGTAGGACAGTGTATAATTGTAAGGTAGCCATTCATAACGCAAATCGGCTGCTGCTTTTGCCAGGGCTTTTGTTTTTTCGGGCCATAGTGCCGGTTCGCTGGGAATGTCTTTCACCGAAGGATCAACAGCACCCAATGCCGTACCATGCGGGCGGAAAATAGGTGTAAAGGCGGCAAATTGCATCCAGCGGATATACAGTTCATCATCTACTTCACCCATAGCAAAACCACCGGCATCACTATGTATGTATGGAATGCCGCTAAGGCTCGTACCCTGTATCAGCGGTAGTTGTGCAGCCAGCCCGGCCCAGGTACGGCTTACATCGCCACTCCAGGGAAAGCTGCCGTACCGTTGTGAACCGGGGTAACCACTGCGGTTGAGGTGAAAAAGCCGTCTGCTCGGAAAATCCCTTTTAAAATGATCAGACACCATCTTGCTCCAATAATAGCCGTATATATTGTGTATTTCATCTGCTGCAAATAACCTTTTATAACCCAGGTCTTTTAAATTATGATACATGCCTGCGGGGTGCTTTTCCGGTTCGCCCAGGTCACCCCACCAGCCGGTAACTCCGTTATCCATTTGAGCTTTGTATTTACTCCAAAACCATTCCTGTGCATCCTTGCGGAACATATCAATTAAACCGCCGTGCCCGAAATAAAAATCAGTGAGCATGAAAGGGTGTCCGGCACTATCGGTAGCATGGTAATTTTTGGAGGGCACATAATTCGGTGTGGCTTGTAATACGTAAGGTTCCGTAATCAGGATGGATTCAACACCTTCCTTCTTAAAATCGGCAATCATTTTTTTAGGATCAGGCCAGGCGGTTTTATTTACCCAATCCAGGTTTCCCAAAGTGCCCTTTATGCTGTCACCAAACCAAAACAGGTCGAATATCACGGCATCAAAAGGAATTTGATCTTCCTTCATCTTGCTGAAAATATCCCTTGTCTGCTGCTCGCTCTGGTAGCCAAAACGGCTCATAAAATTACCCATGGCCCAGCGTGGCGGCAAAGCCTGGGTACCTGTTAGCCTATGGTAATTACTTAAAATTTCATCGAAGTTTTTTCCGGGTATAATGTAGAAACTCAATTCACCACTTTGCACGCCATACTCCAGTGTATTCGCATCGGTTTTACCTATATCCAGATAACCTTTAGATGGGTTATCAAAAAGGATGGCATAGCGCCGGCTGCTTACAACAAATGGCACACTAAAATTAAGCTGAGAGGCATTTTGTTCGTAGCCGTAAGCAGGTGCATTGTAGAGGGGGAAAAAATAACCCCGGCGGTTGAGTGGCGTACTTCGTTCTCCTGCCCCAAAAATCATTTCATCCGGCAGCAGGTGAAAAGCAAAACCGCGGTTGCTTTCGCTGGCAAAACAACGGGTAAGCTGCAGCATTTCACCACCCGGCAGATCATAATTAATGCCGGATGGCGTCATATTCAACATCGTACCGTTACCCCAGGTTAGAATAGTTTGCGATGGTGTATTTGCAATTTTAGGCAGGATGCGTTCTGCCTGTAGAATAACTGCATCTGATACCTGCTCATTATGGGTGCTATTGGCAGGACGATAAATAGTTTTAATAATGCCCCCCGGAAACAAACTAAATTGCCAGTTGCCGGCGGGTGTTTGTACCGTTGTGCTATTGATTCTGTTAGTCTTTACTAAAAACTGCGCTTGCGCATTAATCGTCATGGTCATACAAATAATCAAAATAGTAAATGGCAGGCAGCTCGCTTTCATATCCTGTGGCTAAAGGTAAAAGGCTCTTTTACAAGATAAAAATCAACGTTTGTTCAGCAATATTATGCCAGATTTGAACTAAATGTTTTAGAATTGATTGTGCAACCGATTCCGGTGATTAAAAACTTGCACTATAATATTATGGTTCTTACGTACGGACTCCACAGTTTCAGGGATTGAAATCTATACCTCCAAAATGGATCACACCTAACGTCCAGGGTTAAAAAACCTGGCTATAAAATGGATCGTGCCTACGGTTCCCAGGGTTTAAACCCTGCGCTACAATATGAATCGTGCCTATCCCGAACAACGGGACAGGCTGGCACTACACATTGCATTTTTACACTCAAAGCCTCGTAGAGGCGATCCATTTTGTAGCAACGGACTTCAGTCCGTTGTAAATAATCCGTCGTTTCTTTGTGAGCTATGACGCATTCTATTACCGGTAACATAGTTGATATTTTTAATCAGCGCATCTTTCCGGCAACTGTTTTTTTTAGCCATGGCAAAATTGAAAGCATAAAGCCTTTGGAACCTGAAGAGGAAACGCCGGAAACATATGTTCTGCCAGGGTTTATTGACAGCCATGTACATGTAGAAAGCAGCATGTTGCCACCGTCGGAGTTTGCAAGATTGGCAGTGGTTCACGGCACGGTAGCCACGGTAAGCGATCCACATGAAATAGCCAACGTATGCGGTGCCGCCGGGGTAGATTACATGATTAAAAACGGTCAAACTGTTCCTTTTAAATTTTATTTTGGCGCACCCAGTTGTGTGCCCGCCACACCATTTGAAACGGCAGGAGCTGAGATGAACGCAGTTGCGGTAAAGTATCTGCTGGAGAAGCCGGAAGTAAAATACCTGAGTGAAATGATGAACTTTCCGGGTGTACTAAACGGAGACCCGGAGGTATTGGAAAAAATAGCTATTGCAAAAGCTTTAGGCAAACCGGTAGATGGACATGCACCGGGGCTGCGGGGTACTGATGCTGCAAAATATATTGATGCCGGTATTCACACCGATCACGAATGCTTTACCGCTGAAGAAGCCCTGGATAAATTGCAGCATGGTATGAAGATTTTAATCCGGGAAGGCAGTGCTGCTAAAAATTTTGATGCACTGGTACACCTGCTTCATTCCCACTATGAAAATATGATGTTTTGCAGTGATGATAAGCATCCGGATAGCTTAGCGGCCGGTCATATCAACCAGCTTTGCGAAAGAGCGGTTGCAGCCGGAGTAGGTGTTTTTAAAGTGTTGCAGGCAGCATGTATCAATCCCGTACTATATTACCAGTTAGGCGTGGGACTATTACGGAAAGGTGACGCTGCTGATTGCATCGTAGTAGAGGACCTGATTCATTTTAAGGTGCTTCAGACTTTTATCAATGGTGAGCTGGTAGCGGAGAACGGTAAAACCGGAATCAAAGCTGCACCGGCTACGATTATCAACCAATTTAACTGTACAAAAAAACAACCCGCTGATTTCGAAATCGTTTTTACAGGAGAGGAGTGCATTAATGTAATTGAAGCTATGGATGACCAGCTAATCACCAACAAACTTTGCTGTACCCCTAAAACAATGGATGGTAAAGTAATAAGCGATGTACAACAGGATATGATTAAAATTGCTGTTGTAAACAGGTACACCGCTGCACCGGTAGCAACATCGTTCGTAAAAAACTTTGGGCTTAAGAACGGAGCCATTGCCGGCAGTGTAGCACACGACAGTCACAATATTATTGCAGTAGGCGTAGATGATGAGAGTTTATGCCGGGCCGTCAATCTGATTATCAAAAACAGGGGTGGCATCAGTTGTATTGACGGCGAAAAGGAGCAATTACTGGCTTTACCGATTGCCGGGTTAATGAGTGATGAAGATGGTTACAAAGTGGCTGAAGCGTATACCGCCATTGACAAAATGGCTAAAGGGTTGGGCTCCAAATTAACTGCACCATTTATGACGCTATCGTTTATGGCGCTGCTGGTAATACCG
This sequence comes from Chitinophagaceae bacterium, assembly GCA_965246935.1. Taxonomy (GTDB): domain Bacteria; phylum Bacteroidota; class Bacteroidia; order Chitinophagales; family Chitinophagaceae; genus JAZKFT01. Next base: position 201,922 of record CBDFGC010000001.1, read on the forward strand.
CATATAAAACTAAGCGATAAAGGATTGTTTGATGGCGATACGTTTGCCTTAATTGGCTGATCGGTCGGCACAGCAGGTCAGGCCGTTGTTGGGTAATTGGTAACGGTCTGACCTGCGGTACCGACCGTTTAACTTCCCAGCCATAATGCACCGCCGATACTACTTCGGCTTGCACCGGTAACGGATGCTAATACGTTTTCTTCTTCCCGCCAGCGAAGTACGCCAATCAATGCCATTACCAATGCTTCTTTAAACTCCACTAACTGTTTATCAGGAATCACCACATTTATTCCCAATGGTTGCAGCTTTTCCTGGAGGCTCCTTACCAAAAAAGTATTAAAAGCACCACCACCCGTTATCAACATTTTTGTTTCGGCCAATGGGTTAATAAATCCGGCGAATTGGGAAACGGCATTTTGCACCTGGGTACAAATATGTGCCACATAGGTGCAAAGCAGATCAGGTATAGAAAAGCCGGATTGTTGTAACAACGGAAAAATAGTATCCGTTCCAAAATCATTGGCTAAGCTTTTAGGAGCGGGCTGGCTATAATAATCCAATGCATTCAGTTGCTGTAACAGTGTTTCCCGCAGGCTTCCGGTTGCAGCCATATGGCCTTCCGCATCATACGCAAAACCCAATTCATTTGTTAGCAGGTTCAATACACGATTGGCCGGGCAAATGTCGAAAGCAAGCGGTAAATGATCGGGGGCAGAACCTTGATTGAAACTGATGTTGGCAATGCCGCCGAGGTTCAATAACATGCCATAATTACCTAATAATAATTTTTCACCGATAGGCACAATGGGTGCACCCTGGCCCCCCAATGCGATATCCATATTCCGCAAATCACTTACTACATTCAGGCTGGTAGTAGTTGCAATGGCAGCACCATCACCCAATTGAGCGGTCATCCGATGCTGCGGCTCATGAAAAACGGTGTGGCCATGTGATGCAATCAGTGCTACCTGGTGATGGAGATTGTTTTGTTCCACAAAACGGTTCACCTGTTCGCCTAAAAAATGGCCATAAGCCGTGTGTAACCGCAAATAGTCCCGGGCAGATAGCTGGTCTGCATTTGCCAGATTGGTTTTCCATTGATGACTGTAAGGCTGGCAATCCGCTGCTTTAATCACATAAGTCCATTGACCACCACTTTCTTCCAGTTCAGCAAAACAGATATCCAGTCCATCTAAACTGCTGCCACTCATCAACCCGATTGCCCGGTAAACCATAATTTTCGTTTTTGCTGCCTGCAAGTTGCGGCATTTCAGGAATCCGGGAAGCAGTTTTTAAATAATCCTCCAAACCCGCATCATCCCTTATTTTTAGGCTTCCAACTTATTTTCCTTTAATCTTCAAGCTTCTATGGTTATTAACCTGAGTAAAGATCACAGCCTGGTTTCAAATTGGGTTAGTGAACTGCGGAACATTACGATACAAACGGACCGGATGCGTTTCCGGCGAAATTTGGAAAGGATTGCAGAAGTGATTGCGTATGAGATAAGTAAAGGCTTGGCCTGGTCATCGGTGGAAGTAGAAACGCCATTAGGTACCCATCTTTCGAAACAATTAAAAGATCAGCCGGTAGTCGCTACCATCCTGCGTGCGGGGCAACCGATGCACAACGGCTTGCTGAATTATTTTGATGGGGCTGATAATGCTTTCATTAGTGCATACCGGAAACATCACCGGGACGGTACTTTTGAAATAGACCTGCAATATGTAAGCTGCCCCGACCTGACAGACAGGGTACTCATTATTTGCGACCCTATGCTGGCTACCGGAGCCTCATTGGTAAAAACCATTCAATACCTGGTGGCCGAAGGAAAGCCTGCTGAAATTCATATTGCCTGCGCCATTGCCTGTACAGTTGGTATTGAATATGTACGCCGCCTGCAGCCCGGTGTAAAAATCTGGTGCGGCGATATTGATGATGAGTTAACAGCTAAAGGATATATTGTACCGGGCCTGGGTGATGCCGGAGACCTGGCATTCGGAAGCAAAACACAGAATTGAATACCAATGTGCAAATGTGGCAATTAGCAAATGTGCAAATGAAACTTTTGACTTTACTAATCAACCCCCACTTACGAATAATTTGAAAATTGAATTAAAAAGTCAAAATGTTGGAAGAAATAAGAATACAACCTAGCCAGCACCCATACAACTTTAAACTTTAAACCTTGAACTTTAAACGAGGTTTTACTTACTAATCTGGAATTTGTTGCTTTCTACGATATTGCCACTTTTGTCCCGAAGCTGGAAGATGTAAACGCCACGGAAAAGATTGTCCAGCGGAACCGTTATCTTATTGGAACTGACATTTACGGCTAATACGCGGCGGCCAAGAAAATTATAAATCTGAATGACATACCCTTTCTCTACCGGCCTTTGTATATCGAATGTAATAAAAGAGGTTGCCGGGCTGGGATAAAATTTTACAATCTTAACGTCGTTACCTGCTTGTGCCCAGCTTTTTTGAGCGAGGCAACAGGCGGTAAGGCAGGTAAAAAAAAGTATTGTAAAAAATTTTTTCAAAATATTGTTAGATAAACAGAACTGCAAAGTAAAAACATTCATGCGTATTTTTTGCTTTCTGACCAAAAAGATACACACAGATTAAACATAGCAGCCTTTTTAACGGGTTATTATCAAAATGGTTATTCATTCAAAGTAGCCAATGCCTGGTTAATAGCGGCATAATCCGGCTCGTCACCGGGAGTAGGACATATTTCGGCATACACAATTTTCCCCTCCTTATCTATCACAAATGCCGAACGCTTGCTTACGCCTTTCATTTCAAAAGAGGGAAAAGTTTCATATAACGAGTCGTAAGCTGCCGATACTTCCTTATTATAATCACTGAGCAGGGGGAAATTGATTTGTTGCGCCTCTTTGAACTTGGCAAGCGTAAAAAGCGAATCGGTAGAAATTCCAAATACCTGTGCACTCATACTATTGTAGTTACCGATATTGTCCCGGATATTACACAATTCCCGGGTACATACTGATGTAAAAGCCAACGGAAAAAACAGCAACACAACATTTTTATCGCTGTAGTCATGTAAGCTTATTTTGTTTTTTTCACTGTCGTACAGCGTAAAATCCGGAGCTTTTTGACCAGGTGCTATTGCCATAAAGAAAAGTTTTTGTAATAAGTAAAGTGTAGTGTAGCAAACTTAAGGTTGTAAAAATTTAGAATCCCGAAAAAAAACATCCGCATCCCATAATTTACACGTACTTGCTCATCGACTCTATGTTTAAGCCGCAGGAAGTTTTCATTCAAAATCAAATTCTCGGGTTAAACATACGATGCTCCCATTCATTCTTATCAGTACAAAAGGCAATGAAATAGAACTGGCTGCCAAAAAATTTTTTAGAACAGCCCAATCTGCTGTTGACAAGCTTAATGTTTTTACAGTTGATGATTTTGAAGCCGTTATATTACCATCCGCCGATTGTCATTATCATACATCCGGCGGAACCGCACTTATCCTATGTGGTTTCATCCGCCACCCGGAGTTTGTGTGGGACTGGGAAGATCGTAACACTGCTTTTTTTGAAAGACTGCTGGCTGATCTGAATAAAATGGATGCCGCCACTATCCGGGCAGCCTATACCGGCAGTTTTACACTGTTTTTTTTCAACAACAACCAGCTTAAAATTTTCAACACATTCAGCGGTTTACAACCGGTTTACTACCGTGCTATTAATGACCGTATCACTATATGTAGTTCCCTTTTATGCTTGCAACATATCATACAGGAACCGGTAAGAGATGCAGGCGCTTTACAAATGACGCTAAATGAATGGATGGAAACTTATACCCGCACTACCATTCTTGAAAATGTATACCGGCTCGTTTCGTCTGAACAGGTGGTATTTCATGCGGATGGTACTTACAGCCGGCGTATAATTCCTTTTGTAGTGAACTATATGCCGGAGGAGGTAAAAGTGGTGGATTGTGTACAGGAAGTATGGGAAGGTTACAAAGACATTGGTAAGCAGTTTGCCGGAAAAAACCTGGAAGCTTGTATGTGTTTAAGTGGTGGCGTGGATAGCCGCACCTGCCTGACAGCCATTTACCCACATGTAAAAAAACTGGTAGCAGTAAACCATGGCAGGGAAGATTATTATGAATTTCAACGGGCTAAAGAAGTAGCTACCGCCCACCGGATTCCTATATATGTAGCTCACTCACCTGGCAGAATGTTTCCGGCAAAACGGAGCCTGGAAAAATACTTTTTACATGATGGCGGCGTGGTGATAGAATACGATGCTATAAAAGATGTTTTGTTAACGAATAATCTGCCGAAGCAACTCATATTGGGCGACCTCTTTGAAACCTTTAAAGTAGATGGTACCAGTATGTGGGAGGGCCGGGCAAATAAACAAAAAACAACCCTGCACCTGATGTGGGGAGGCAAACCCCTTATGCAAACAATAGAGGTATATGGGTTTGATAATTGGGTGAATGACAAGGTAGAATACTTTATGCGGAAAATGGGAAAAAACGCACCGTTGCTAACTACGGAAATGCGAAAAAAATATGACAGTGATGCGATGAAAAAAACCATTCGGGCCGACCTGGCCGATTGGTTGAATGACTTTAAGCATTTTGGCGTAAAGTATATTGAAGACCTGAATGAAATAGCCTACTGGCTTTCCAAAGGCCGCACTGCCATGTGGCTGCAATCCAGTTCAGGCTCCGGTATCAACACAGGCTTTACGTTGTTCTGTACCGACAAATACTTAGCTGCTATTCTTGGTGTACCGCTAAAACATAAGCTCAGGCAAAAGCTGCACTTTTACATGTTCCGGCTACCCGATTTTAAAGCCACCCGGCGCATTCCTACCCCACAAATTCCTTACACTGCCGTTACGGCTCCGCTGCCCTGGAAAGAATTGGTGATGTATGTAAGGTTAAAAGCTGATCGGATGATTGGTAAAAAAGCTGCCAAAAAAGGCGAACATGAGAAAACAAGGTTATTAAAGGGTCCAAATTATAACGCCGAGTATAATGATGAAAACCTGGAACGCTACCTGGAGTGGTATGGTGACGAATGTATTTCGAAGGAAAAAATGAAAGCGTATTTTAAAGACATTCAGGAAGGCCGCATTGGTGCTGTATCAACCATTGATTTTATTGGCCTTGCCAAAGCAGAGTTTATGGTCTCAACCTGCAAAAAATTGGCATTAGAGCCGGTAACAGTATGAGTAGTCAAATGAAATGTTTTATAAGGCGTTCATTTATCTCCCTTTAATTGCTATTAATGTAAAAGATCACTATCATAAAACCGGCATCCTACTCTTTACCATTGTCAAAATAGATAGTTGTCTGATTTCCTTTTATACAAAAATCCGGACGTATCGCTCCATTTCCGATACCTGCATTTACAGTATGTTTGACCTTTCGCTTTCCCAATGGTTTTGCAAACACTATCACGGCTATTCATAATGTTGGCATTTTAATCAAGATGGGGCAATCAATCCGGCGGTAGTTAGCAGGATGAAATTTCCCAAATTTTGAAAAACAAAATCGTTATTTTAGATGAAACAAAGCAACCAATTTACTGATTATGAATGACTTTGTAGGTTTGCCGGGCGAGTTGGTTCAAGTAATTTATTAAAATAAATATCCTGCATGTCACCATGGACTTTGTTATTTTTTGTTATTGCCTATTTTGTAATCTTATTGTTCGTGGCGTGGCGAACGGGTCGCAATGCAAACAATGAATCTTTTTTTATAGGCAACCGAAACAGCAACTGGGTGCTGGTGGCTTTTGGCATGATTGGCACCAGCCTCAGCGGTGTAACGTTTGTAAGTGTGCCCGGCGCAGTCGGTAAGCCCACCGGCGTTGGGTTTGAGGCTTTTTCCTATTTTCAGATTACCATTGGCTACCTGATTGGCTATACAGTAATTGCATATGTTCTGCTCCCTTTGTATTACCGGCTCAATTTAACCTCTATCTATAATTACCTCAGTACCCGGTTAGGATTTAGGAGCTATAAAACAGGTGCTTCCTTTTTTGTATTATCCCGTGTGTTGGGTGCTACCGCAAGGCTGTACTTAGTGGTGGCCATTTTGCAGGATGTGATCCTTTCCTCCTTTGGCGTACCGTTTTGGCTTACTACGCTCATCATCTTACTCATGATCCTGGTGTATACATTTGAAGGCGGCGTAAAAACAATTGTTTACACCGATACACTGCAAACCACCTGTATGTTGCTCGGGCTGGTAATTTGTGTATGCTGGATACTTCATACCCTCGGCCTCAGTTTTGGCCAGGGGGTGCAGGCAATTACGGAAAAGGGATATGCCAAAACACTGGTTACCGATCCCAACAACAAACTGTTTTTTCTGAAACAAATTATCGCCGGTGCATTTATCACTATTACCATGACGGGTATGGATCAGGAAATGATGCAGAAAAATATCAGCGTAAAAACCCTGAAGGATTCTCAAAAAAACATCATGAGCTTAGCTTTCATTATGGTGGGCGTAATACTGCTGTTTCTGTTTTTAGGCGGATTGCTTTACCTGTATGCCGGTAGCCAGGGAGCCCGGTACGTGCAGGTAATGGAAAATGGTCAACTGGTAACTAAATACATGCTGATGGATAAAAACGTGTTGGGTGATTCGCTTTTTTCCCAACTGGCCATTCATCACATGCCGCCGGTAATCAGTATCGTTTTTATTATCGGGCTAATATCAGCGCTGTTTCCCAGTGCTGATGGCGCCATCACCGCACTTACTTCTTCGTTTTGCATTGATATGCTTGGCCTGAAGCGCCGTACAGACTGGAGTGAAGCAAAACGTAAAAAGATCCGGCAGACGGTTCACCTCGTTTTTGCTGGCATTTTTTTGTTGATGGTGCTTGTTTTTAAAGCGATCAACAGTGCCAGTATGATCGGTATTATCCTTAAAGTAGCAGCTTACACGTATGGCCCGTTGCTTGGGCTGTTTACCTTCGGCATTATTACCAAACGTAATGTGAAGGATAACTGGGTACCAATGATTTGTGTGCTATCACCGGTAATTTGTTTTTTTATTGATAAATATCAGAAGCAATTATTTGGCTCGTTTGAAATAGGCCTGGAACTGCTGGTAATAAACGGGCTAATTACTTTCTTAGGCCTGCTAATCATCTCTACCAACCAAAAGCAGCCGCTGCAAACGTTAAGCTTGAAATAAGTTTTGCAAGGTTAAAACCTGACAGCAGACTTTTACGTTTTTAAATGAACCACATAGGCACATAGGACACATAGAATACAATTTCCAATTGATAACGTTCTAATGTATTCTATGTGTCCTATGTGCCTATGTGGTAATAATAACACAACACCATGAATGAAGTAATCAAGATCTCCAAAATGCGGCGCTGGAGCGAAAGTGAAGCACACAGTAGCTGGCAGCTTTTTAAAATAATGGCCGAATTTGTAGATGGATTTGAAGCACTTTCAAAGATCGGCCCCTGTATTTCCATATTTGGCAGTGCCCGTACCGAACCGGGTAATCCCTATTACAACCTGGCCGTTGAAATAGCACGGCAGCTTTCGGAAGAAGGTTTTGGCATTATCAGCGGTGGTGGCCCCGGCATTATGGAAGCGGCAAATAAAGGCGCCCGTATGGCTGGTGGCAAATCGGTAGGCCTAAATATCAATCTGCCATTCGAACAAATGCCGAACAGTTACATCGACCGTGATAAGAGCCTGGATTTTCAATATTTTTTTGTACGCAAAACCATGTTCACCAAGTACAGCCAGGGCTTTATTATGATGCCCGGCGGATTTGGCACCATGGACGAGTTTTTTGAAGTGATTACGTTGGTACAAACCCGGAAAGCCAGCCAGATACCGTTGGTGCTTGTCGGGAAAAAATACTGGCAGGGACTTATTGACTGGATTAAATCCGCTATGCTGGAAGATGAACGGAACATCAGCCCTGCTGATCTTGATTTATTTACATTGGTAGATACACCGGATGAAGCCGTTGATTATATCCTGGACTTTTACCGGAACCATAAACTAAACCCCAATTTCTGACAGGGATAGTCCTGAACTGGGATAGGATGGGATGATTGGGATAAGACACGGGATGGATTTATATTGTAGAAACACCATGCTGGTGTCTCACTTGCAGCCGGTATCTAATTTTCCGATGATGATTTGTTTCCTTACTTTGTTGGCAAATTATTATTTCGCTGATGGAACTTGAAGATTACGCCTCGCTTTATTCCTCTCCGCTTGATCCATTATTGCAATATTTGTTGGATTACACAATAGCCAATCATCCGCATGCACACATGATCAGTGGTAAAGAACAGGGATTGTTTCTACAGTTTGTAAGCAGGTTGCAACAACCAAAACGTATTTTGGAAATCGGAACATTCACCGGATTTAGTGCCCTGTGCCTGGCTGCAGGTTTAGCTGAGCAGGGTGAACTGCACACCATCGAATTACGCCCGGAAGACGCAGCTATTGCACAAAGCTTTTTTAATCAGTCTACCTCCGGAGATCAAATAAAACTACATATAGGTAACGCATTTGACCTTATTCCGCAAATACAGGAGGTTTGGGATTTGGTGTTTATTGATGCCGATAAACCCGGCTATATCGATTACTATAAAATGGTATTGCCAAAACTGGCAACAGGTGGGCTTATCATTGCAGACAATATTTTTTTTCACGGGCAGGTGTTACAGGAAACGGTAACCGGCAAAAGTGCCATTGCCATCACCGCTTTTAACAAGTACGTTCAGTTGGATGAACGCACAGAACAGGTAGTACTTACGATAAGAGATGGCCTAATGCTCATTAGGAAAAAATAGGATGCTGCTGTTTTATTCTCTATCTCTGCTTTCCGCCTCAGGGTTGCTGATTGTGTATATCTCCTTAGTTTTTAAGATACGATCATTCTTTAAAAGACGTTGTTACTTTTACGCCTCGTCATTTTTACTTTTGAACAGTATTGCCTATGATTCGTTTTGCTTTTGTCTTCATTTTGCTACTGACCAAATGCTTTGCACAAGACTCTGTCACCATTCAACATTATATCGACCAATACAGGGGTGTAGCCATAGCCGAAATGCAACGTACCGGTGTACCGGCAGCCATTACCATTGCACAGGGTATACATGAAAGTGCTGCCGGTAGTAGCCTGCTGGTTCAGCAGTCGAATAACCATTTTGGGATAAAATGTAAAGCCGGCTGGTTAGGATCCAGTGTACTACACGATGATGATGCCAAAGGCGAATGTTTCCGGGCTTATACCTGCCCGGCAGACTCCTATAAAGACCATTCCGATTTTTTGAAAGCGAATAAGCGCTATGCTTTTTTGTTTGAGAATGACCCACTGGACTATGAAGCCTGGGCAAAAGGCCTGAAGCAGGCCGGCTATGCGACGAACCCCCGCTATCCGCAAATTTTAATAACGACTATCGAGCGTTTTCACCTGAATGATCTGAGCCTGTTGGCACTTGATAAAACCAATGAATTAGGCAACGATATTGCTTTTAATACCAATGGACTGGTTGCACCGGCAGTATTTAAAACCGGGTCTGCCATTTTTTCAATGGACACCCTGCCGCCGGCAACCACAGCGATACCGGTCAGGCAAATAGCCAACGCTAATTTCGACATTACCAGCACCTACCCTACCGGCGTATTTAGTATTAATAATTGTAAAGTGGTTTTTGCTGAACGTGGCACTTCGCTGCTGGCTGTTGCTATGCAGCACCGTATTAATCTCAAAAATCTTTTGAGCTGGAACGATATGGAACCGGCAGACCTGGTGCCGGTTAGCCAGTTGCTGTTTATTGAAAAAAAATCTAAAAAGGGAACTGCTGCTTACCATGTAGTGCTACCTGGCGAAACCATTTGGCAGATTAGCCAGGAAGAAGGTATACGGCTGGATAATTTGATGGAATACAATAAACTCTCTGCCGGCAATCAAATACCGTTAGTCGGCAGTAAATTAGCACTGCATTAAAAGTTGGGATGATGTTTTAATATGCCTGTAAGTTGTAGATTTTATGCCTTTCCCTTCTCCTGATCAACGCTTCCCAATAGCCAATTACAAACGGCTCTGCTTCCTTAAAAACATCATTACCAATCCGCAGATTGAAGTGGGGGATTTTACTTACTACGATGATTTTGAAGATGTAAACCGCTTTGAGCAAAATGTAAAATACCTTTTTGATTTCACTGGTGATAAACTGATCATTGGCAGGTTCTGCATGATTGCTTCCGGTGTTACCTTCGTTATGAATGGGGCTAATCATTTGACGGATGCTATCAGTACTTATCCCTTTGCCGTGTTTGGCAACGGATGGGAAAATGCAATGGCTGGCAAAACATATCCCAATAAAGGCAACCTGATTATTGGTAATGATGTATGGATTGGCTATAACGCAACCATCATGGCAGGCTTAACTGTTGGTGATGGTGCTATTATTGCCGCAAATGCTACTGTTACAAAGAACGTAGACCCTTACACAATTGTTGGTGGCAACCCGGCAAAAGAAATCTGCAAACGCTTCAGCGATGAACAAATTCAATTTTTATTGGGTTTGCAATGGTGGAACTGGGAATTGGATAAAATAACACGCAATTTGCCATTGTTAACCAGTAACGATTTTGATGCATTGCGCCATTGTGACTAAATTTTCATTCAACAAAAAAACCCCTGCAATGGCAGAGGCTTTTTCCTATGGAATACTGAAATAGTTTATTGATCACTATCGTTATCTTTCAAATTCAGCGGGTAAGCAAATACACCTTCATAGCCGGGGTAAATACCTTCCAACCGGATAATGCCGGTAGCACTATTTAAGGCCGCCTTTAATTCTTCCACCGTAGTAACGTTTGCACCATTTACACCGGTAATGACAAAGTTGTCCTGCATCTTGGTGCTTTTCAAAACACCGGGATTTATTTTCTTTACTAATACACCGCCGCTGATATTAGCTTGTACCGCTTTCTTTTTATCATAAGTTTCCAATTCAGCACCAAGCCGGTCGCTCAAATCGGCGCCACCGCCACCCTTAACAATATCAAAGTTTCCGCTATTGTTTTTCAGTGTCAGGTTCACCGTATTCTCCGTACCATTCCGTTTGTAAGCAAGGGTAATTTTATCACCTGGTTTATAGTTGGCTACCTGGCCTACCATTTCGGCAGATGAAAAAACAGGAACACCATTTACTGCTGTAACAATATCACCTTTTCGGATACCGGCAGCCTGTGCAGCACCATCGGTACTAACACCCATTACATATACCCCTTCTCCTTCTATAATACCCTGTTCTTTTTTTTGCTCATCAGACAGGTTTTCATTGGCGTAATTAATTCCCAGGTATGCACGTTGTACGGCTCCGAACTTCTTAATATCGCCTACAATCTTTTTTACAATGTTCACCGGAATAGCATAACTGTAACCAGCATAGGATCCGGTAGGAGAAGCAATGGCAGAATTAATACCAATGAGCTTTCCATCTGTATCAACCAATGCACCACCACTGTTGCCGGGGTTTACTGCAGCATCCGTTTGAATAAAAGATTCAATTGGCGAAATGGTGGTTCCCTGTGCATTCTGGCTGCGGCTGCGTCCGTTAATGCCCAGGTAACGAGCCTTTGCACTTACGATACCAGCCGTAACGGTTACATCAAGCGTAAGCGGGTAACCAATAGCCAATACCCACTGGCCTAATTTTACCTCATCGCTGTTTCCCAGCAACAGGTAAGGCAGCTTGTTTGTTGTATTTATTTTAAGCACGGCAAGGTCGCTTTGCGGATCGGCGCCAATTAGTTGCGCTTTGTACGTTTGCTTATTATTCAGCGTTACGTTGATTTCGTTCGCATTTTCAATTACGTGGTTATTGGTTACAATAAAACCGTCGTCCGTAACAATGACACCACTGCCGCTAGCCCGCTGTTCTGGTATCATCTGAGGGCCACGATTCCCAAACATATCACCGAACATATCATCATCGCCGCCAAATAATTCGGCAAACGGGTTACGGCGCTGTGTACTGTTGTTGCTAACGGTACGGGCATTAATTTTTGTTTTAATGTGCACAACGGCCGGTGTAGATGCTGCCGCTGCAACTGTAAAATCAACCCCACCCGGCCCGTATTTTTCAGGGCCATCTTCTGTAAAGGAAGCATAATTAGCGGGAATTTTACCCGATGGCTGAATGGCATTATATTGTACTGTTGCGTGTTGGTATTTTGATTCCTGCCATTTACCATAGCCCCAAACACTGGCTACGGCTGTGGATGCGCTGACACCGATGATCAGCAAGAGATTTTTAAATTTCATATTTCGTTTTTCTTTTGTGTTGTTTTGCAGACTTAAAATTAACGTGTAAAAACTACTGATGGTCTAGTGTCGAAATGGTTTAACCGCCTGTTAACAGCGATTAAATGGTATGTGAATAATGGGATTGAATAGCCCTTAAAGCAATAGCTATGCCATGTAAAAAAGACTGCAATTTTAGCAGAAACGAAGCAAAAGAGGCAATAAGCAACATGGAATAAGCAACTTGAAAGCGCTGGAAAACAACTTAGCATTGAGCTGGTAAAATGAGCATGGAATTTCTGTTTGAAAAGACACAAGTAGAGGCTGTTAAGTATTTTAACAAGTAGAAGTCGTTAGTAACTATAATGAATTACACAGGCACAAGTTGTCACAACCCTTAACCGGTATAAAAATACAAATACATTTTTGAACCACATAGGCACACAGGGCACATAAGAATACAGGAATACAAATAACTGTAAGAACAAGGGTTCAAAACTAAAGGCTTCTGTTGCCTCATGCACTCTTTGTATTCTCACACCTATATTCTTATGTGCCTACTGTGTCCGCCTGGGCGGATATGCCTATATGGTTACATCGTATTCCACCACCGGTATTTTACGCCGACTGCGATCCGGAAAACATTGTGCTTATGCCGGACGAACGGGACAGGTTGTAGTTGATTGTTAAAATACTAAACAGGCTCTTTACTGAAAGCTTCAGCAAATTTACCCCGCACAACTTTGAACCTTAAACTTTGAACCTTAAACTGCTTTTGCCTTATGCCATCTCCTTACTATACCGACTACCTGCAATTAGAAAAAGTTTTGGATGCCCAGCACCCTTATAGTTTTGAACCGGGTCATCAACCCGCACATGACGAAATGCTGTTTATCATTATTCACCAGGCGTATGAGCTTTGGTTCAAACAAATTCAGTATGAGCTGGACTATATTATGGGGGTATTTGAAAAAGAAAAGATAGACGACAATAGTGAAGACCTGAACCTGGTAAACCATCGCTTGCACCGCATCACCCGCATTTATGAACTGCTAAACCAGCAGGTGCATATATTAGATACCATGACGCCGCTTGATTTTCTGGAGTTCCGCAACCTGTTAACACCATCATCGGGTTTTCAGAGTGTTCAATTCAGGCTGATCGAGGCCCGTTTAGGTTTGGCTTTGGACAATCGTCACCAGTCAGCCTATTACAAACGCACCGGTGAAGGTGGTTTTACGCAACCGCATTTTACAGCTATTAATTCTATTGAAGAGAAACCTACACTGTTGCAATTAGTAAACCGCTGGCTGGAAAGATTACCTTTTTTTGATGGTGCCTATTGGCCGCCTGCTCAAAATGGCGAACAATCTTTCTGGCAACAATACCGCATCGTTTATCAGCAAGGGCTCAGCGAAAAAGAAGTGAGTAAGCTGGCAGATTTTGATTATGTTTTTTTGGAGCAAACCGGTAGCTTTTCGGACGAGCAGCAACAGGCATTACGCAGCAGCCTCAGCAATAAAGCCATGCAAGCCGCTTTATTCATTATGCTGTACCGCGATTTTCCGGTATTCCAGACTGGCTACCAAATATTGGATAACCTGATTGAATTAGACCACCTGATGGCTACCTGGCGGCATAAACACCTGGTAATGGTACGGCGTATGATTGGCTTGCGGGTAGGCACCGGTAATACCAGTGGCGCCGGCTACCTCGAAGGTGCTCTTAACCGGCATTACATTTTTAAGGATTTGTCTTCCCTGTCAACTTATTTAATTGAACGGCGCAAATTGCCCAAACTGCCGGAAGAACTGATCCGGCACCTGAGCTATAATGTGTAAACGTAACTGGCACGATTCATAGGGCGTTGCCCTATGCCGGTATATTGCCGCTCTTTCAGGGCTAATGAAAAACAGGTATATAAAAAATCCCCAACAGTGAGCTGCCAGGGATTTTCGTTGGGTGCATAACATTTTTTAGGAAACCATAGATTTGTTTAAAAATTACAGTCTATGCAAACGCCCCAGGAATTATTTGACAGCTATATAGCAAACGTAAAGAACTTATCCACCCAACTGGATTTTTACGAATTCGAGAAGCAGTTTGTGAACTTACACGATGCCTTTGGTCGCCAGATGCTGGAGCACCGTTTAACAGAAGAAGTGAAACAGCCGGTTTATAAAAAAAAATTGAAGCCCGCTACGGCACCCTCCAAATAGCCACCACTCATCCTTACAGCCAACCGGGCAATGGGTTCAAAATCAGCCCCTATCTACAGGAGTTGATACTGGCTACCTGCGCCGAAAGCCCCTATAGCATTAGCAAAGATCTGTTATCCAAATACCTGAACCTGCAAATAAATGAGATGCAATTGTATCGCCTTACCGATCATTATGGCCAAGCCCTGCAGGAGGTATTGCAGAACAATACAAGCCTTCATCCTTTAGAAAAGCAGGAGGATGTGCTTTATGCGATGCTGGATGGCTCCATGATCCTAACCCGCACAGAACAATATAAAGAAGTGAAGTTAGGCAGGCTGTTCCGTGGGCAGGATTGCCTGCGTTTGGGGGATAAGCAGGGGAAGATTATCCAATCCCAATATGTATCACACTTCGGAGATAGCAAAGCCTTTACGGCCCAGATGGAACGTGTGCTGGAAGGGTATGGTTCATTGAAAAAGCGGTTAATTTTTATTACGGATGGGGCGGTGTGGATGCGCAACTGGATAGCGGATGCCTACCCCGAAGCCATATCGATCCTGGATTTTTATCATGCCAAAGAATACTTGTGTGCTGTAGCCAAAGACTATTTTGAAGCCGAGGAAATGCGCAGAAACTGGATAGCAGCCATGGAAACGCTATTGTTAAAGAGTTGCACACAGCAGGTGATAGAAGCGGTAAAATGCCTGCAACAGGATAAGGAAATGCCATCGGCTGCCAAACTGATCAGCTATTACACGGAAAACATCGGCAGAATGGATTATGCTTATTATGTAACGATTGGAAAAGGGCTGATCGGTTCGGGGGCCATGGAGTCTTCTCATCGAACCGTGATACAGTGCAGAATGAAACGTTCCGGGCAACGGTGGAGCAATGCGGGCGCTGCTCATATGCTTACGCTGAGAACCATTAAGATGAACGGACAGTGGGAGAAAGTCTGCCAAACCATCACCAAACAATACCACCCTAACAAAGCCGCCTAAAAATGTTATGCACCCTTTTCGTTTCAGTTGTTAACGCTTATTGCCTATTTTTAATTGTCTTTTGTTTTCATTTGCAGATTTGCTAATTGTCACATTTGCACATTGTTTAATTGCTTCCAACTGGTGCCTGCTGCTTTTTTATATTATCAGCCACCATACTGTCGGACATTAAATTGCTCATCGCTACCTGTACTTTATTTTTAAAACCGGAGATTACTTTATCATCATCGTTCATCAGGGCGTCATAACCATCTTTCGCCACGTCTGCGGGGTCGGCCATTTTGCTCTTGTC
Organism: Chitinophagaceae bacterium; assembly: GCA_965246935.1. Taxonomy (GTDB): domain Bacteria; phylum Bacteroidota; class Bacteroidia; order Chitinophagales; family Chitinophagaceae; genus JAZKFT01. The sequence goes on from CBDFGC010000001.1 coordinate 217,717, forward strand.
CTGTACCGCTTTTGATTCATTCATATCCGCTTTATTAAAAAAGTCTGTATCCGTTACGCCAGGCAACAATGCAGTAATTATTATACCCTTGTCTTTGTTTTCGCTACGAATTGCTTCGGTAAATGACTGAACAAACGCTTTGGTACCATGATACACCGATTGCCATGGACCAGGTGTTTTACTGGCCAGAGACGACAGGTTCAAAATTTTACCGTTGCCACGGGAAAGCATGTCCTGTAAAAATTTTTTAGTAAGCACAATCAGGCTCATAATATTGAGTTGAACAATATCCAGTTCCCGGTTGATGTCCGTTTCGGCAAACTGACCATATACACCCTGCCCAGCATCGTTCACGAGCGTGTCAATCTCAATGCCTTTTGCTTTTACCTCGTCGTACACTTCAAAAGCACTTTCCCTTTTAAACAGGTCTTTTGATAGGGTTACTACTTCAATTCCGTGTTGGCCGGTCAGTTCATCTGCCGTTCTTTCCAATCCGCCATCATCACCACGGGCTACAATTACCAGATTATAGCCATCCTGTGCAAATAATTTGGCCAGTTCGTATCCAATACCACTTGTTGCACCGGTAATCAATGCATACTTTCCATTCGTTGCCATAAAACTTATTTTTAATTTGATGTAAAATATTTCCGATACGATAACTATGCCAACAGATGGTAATAGCCGGGTAAAAACAGGATAGTTTACACCTGCTATATGGCATGTTCGCCAATCCGCTACTTTTACGCTTCTAATATGGAAACAGAGTCTGCTTCGATTGAATGGCCCGCTGCAAACGAAGAATTAATTCCGGGGATATGGATGGAGCAGTTGCCCCAGCCTGTAGCATTGTATGCAGGCAGTGATATGATCATAAAACTGGCAAACAAGGCGATGCTTCAAATTATTGATAAAGATGCCTCTGTAATTGGCCAGCCTTTGCGGCAGGCTATGCCTGAATTAGCCGGACAACCCTTTTTTCAGTTGCTGGATGATGTATACGAATCCGGCATCACTTACGAAGCCAAAGCCAACCCTGTGCTGTTGGGAAGAGCTGGCTTGCTACAACAATTTTACTTCGATATTACCTGTAAACCGCTGAAGAATAATCACGGGCAGGTTTGGGGTATTATCAATACCGTGACCGATGTAACGAATCTGGTAATGGCTCAGCAGGAATCGGATAGCATTGTAAAACGTCTTACCCTGGCATTAAATTCAGCGGAGGTAGGCACATGGGAGCAGGATACAATCAATAAAATTTTGATTTGGGACGACCGGTGCAAACAATTATTTGGCTTTGCACCCGGCGAAGAGCCAACCTTACGTAATATGTTTTCTTACATACATCCTGAAGATATTAAGCGGGTGAACAATGAGGTAAGAAAAGTATTAGACCCTGCCAATAACGGTATTTGTGATATTGTATTCCGAACCATCAGTGTTGTGGAAAAAAAGCTACGGTGGCTCCATGTCAAAGGCAGGGCTTATTTTAATGACGACGATGTTGTAGAACGATTTTCCGGAACTGTCATTGAGGTAACAATGGAAATGGAAGCCCGGATTGAACAGCAGAAATTACTGACCCTGGTCGAAAACAGCAGCGATTACATGGGTATTACTGATTTGAAAGGAAAAAAAATTTACCTGAATAAAGCAGGACGCCTGCTGATAGGTCTCAGGGACGACGAAGACGTATCCGTGCATTCCTTTCAGGATTTTTACGCTGCAGATACTACAGGTATAAGTAGCCTGCCCCCTGTGCTTACAGAAAAGAATTATCACAGCAAGGTTTTTTTGCGGCATACAAAAACGAACGAAATAATACCCTGCCATGCGGATTATGTGCGGATAAATGATCCTATTACCGGCAGTCCGGCTGGCAGGGGCGCTGCCTTGCGTGATTTAAGGCCGGAACTGGCAGCCCAAAAAGCAATTGCAGATAGCGAACAATTGTTCAGAGATATAACAACTGCCGCCCCTACTGCTTTATGGATGACGGATGAGCAGGGTGGCATTACGTATACAAACCAGGTATGGGAAAACTGGACCGGTCAGCCACTTGAAAGGAATTTAGGTTCCGGTTGGATGAACGGTTTGCTATCAGACGATCGTGAAAAAGCAACCCAACAATTTAAAAACGACTTTACAGAGCGGCGCTTTCATGAAAATTTATTCAGATTACAACACATAGATGGGCAGGTAAGGTGGGTAGCCTGTACCGGTAACCCTCAGTATCGTGCAGATGGTTCGTTTAGTGGATTTATCGGAGCCTGTGTAGACATTACAGAACAAAAACAATTACAACAACAGAAGGATAATTTTATTGGAATTGCCAGCCACGAATTAAAAACACCGGTAACCAGCATAAAAGCATATGGGCAGGTGCTGGAAGCTATTTTTAAAAAAAGCGGTGATGTGAAAGCTGCCGGTATGTTACAGAAAATGGATGCACAGATCAACCGGCTTACCAGCCTGATTGGTGATTTGCTGGATGTAACCAAACTTAATTCAGGACGACTTCAGTTAAATGTGGTAGCGTTTGATTTTGATGAAATGATGAATACACTGATCGATGACCTGCAGCATACCACTACCCGGCACACCATTATGAAAAAATTTAATTTCAGCGGAACTGTTTTTTCCGACAAAGACCGGATAGAGCAGGTAATCGTAAACCTGATTTCGAATGCTATTAAATATTCACCAGGTAATAAACCAATTATTGTAATTACGCAATTGAATGAAAATGAAGAAATAGAAGTCTGCGTGCAGGATTTTGGAGTAGGCATTCCGCCGGAAAAACAAAATCGTGTTTTCGAACAGTTTTACCGGGTGAGTGGCGATTTGCAGCATACGTTTCCGGGTTTGGGGCTTGGTTTATACATATCCTCAGAAATTATTAAAAGGCAGGGCGGAAGAATTTGGGTTGTTAGCGAAGAAGGAAAAGGTTCGACATTTTGTTTTGCCCTACCAATCCGAAATGCTGTGAGTATACCTGTGAAACCGTGAAATATTTTTTAGACCAACAAGGTTAGGATTAATTTTTGATTGGAAATTTGTATGAACGAAAAGCATAAGAGAGTAATGATCGCTGATGATGATCCGGGTATTGTGGATGCTATTGGATTAATGCTTGAATTTGAAGGTTACCAAGTCTCTTCTACCGTTAATGGTTCCACTGTATTGGGTATTAAAGATAAATATCCCGATGTGCTGGTGCTGGACATTTGGATGAGCGGTCAGGATGGCCGTGAAATTTGCCGGCAACTTAAAAAAGATCTAAGTTTAAAGCACATTCCTGTATTGATGATTTCGGCCAGCAAAGACATTGGTCAATCGGCTTTAGATGCCGGTGCTGATGATTTTTTAGCTAAGCCATTCGAAATGGATGATCTGTTAGGCAAAATCGATCAACTAATAAGTAAACATAACTGAGACTGCGCCATTTACCACTTCCGTCTTTTTTCTTTAAAAAACTGTTGTACCAGCAGCGCAGCTTCCTCCTGTAAAATACCATTTGACAATTGTGTTTTTGGATGAAACGGATTTTCGCTCTTGTAAAAAGTCCGGTAACCATGTTTCACATCGGAAGCCGCAAATACGACCCGGCCAATTTTACTCCAGAATAAAGCACCTGCACACATGTGGCAGGGTTCTATTGTTACGAATAAGGTAGCCTCCGGCAAATATTTAGCGCCCAAAAAATGGAATGCTGCCGTTAGTGCAATTATTTCTGCATGGGCAGTGGCATCGTTTAACAGTTCTACCTGGTTATAACCACGGCCAATTATCTTATTTTGTTGAATTATCACAGCCCCAATTGGCACTTCATCCGCTTCGTAAGCCAGTTGTGCCTGCCGGATAGCCTGCTGCATAAAATATTCGTCGTCGTGTAAATCCATTAAGAAAATGATTTCAGCGTTTTATATGTTGGCAGATATATCTTAGTAAAGGTGCCAAAATAAGTTCAGCAAATAGGCCTTATGCTCCATCGGAGCATTTGGTGAGTAGAAGATGATGGGGCGGCTCCTATTAGCGTTCCATCGGAACGCATGATGCGGACGGCAGCACCAAACGTTCCGATGGAACGTTGAAAGCTTTTACCTTAAATTGCTGCTACCCACCAAATCTCCCTATGGGAGAAACATCACTTGAATTGCTGAACTTATTTTGACAACTTCACTTAATAAAGAGTCTGTTACAAAAAATCAATTTATCAGGTTTTCACTTGCACGGACATCGCACTGGCCTTGATGCGAAAATGAAATTATCGTAGAATAAATTCTTTTACCATACTTACCAACTCCGGGAAAAACTCCTGGTAACACTGTTGTAATGCACTATATTGGTTTTCAAAAATGTGGTATGCCGTTGCGGATTCAGTAAGATACGTGCTGCGCCGTACCAAGCCGCCGAGGCTTTGCTTGATGCCATCCCTAAAGCGGTAATGGTACAGCCAGTTTTGTTGCCGCATGTATGGCAGCATTTGTTGAAACCGCTGCGGCAGCAAATCGAAATATTGCTGTAATGTTTGATAAGTATGCGATGCTACATCCTCCAGACTTTTTCCATCAACAAAAACAGTGGCATCGGTTGCCAGAAAATGGTCGTACACCACGTCCACAAAAGCACCGGCATATAAACGGTAAACCGGTCGAAAAAATTCTTTTGCCTGCCGGGTTGTTTCATGTGTGTCTGTAAATTCATCAATAGCCCGGTGTAGTTTTATACCCCGGAAAATTTCCGGCGGATAATCATACTGCTTTTTCCCCTTAACAAAATCGCTGATCATATTGCCTACTACCAGCCCCGGCTGCCGAAAAGAAAGGTATGCATGGGCTAAGTAGTTCATTGTTGTGAATCGTCAATCATGAATAATTGTGTGGCAGTTTTTCCGGGATTTGATCTTTCAAATTTTCCGTCTTCTGTCCCTTTCTGGCTTTTTTCTTTCTATTTTATGGACTTCCGGATTTTACTCTTATTTCGTAAACTGCATCTTTTGCAACCAGTTCTTCATAATGGTCAGTACTTCGGCTGAAAACGTTTCTTCAATTAAAGGATATTCTTTTAGTTGCCCGGTTTGGCAGTGCTGAAACAAATGATTTAACCGGGGAATAATGAGCGTAGTGATATGATTGTTGCCAGCCTTTTGTAAGGTTGTCTTAATAGCCGTTGTGTTTTGAACAGGATTCACCTGCGTATCATTTTCGCCATTTAGCGCAAGTACGCGGCATTTTACATGCTGGAAATAATCAGCCGGATCTGCATGTAAAAAAAATCTGATCCATGGGTTATAAGCGGTAAGCTCTGCTTTTAGCTGTAGCCCGTATAAAGCACCGGTGGCAGTTTTTGCATGTAACTCATTCAGTACACTATCTGGATATCTCAACTTCCAGGTATCAAAACCGGCTGCGGCAGTTGCAATAAATAAGGAATCATTTCCGTAGTATTTTTCCAGTGCGTCGAATTTTTCTTTATCAAGTTCATAATACGCATTTAAAGCGGCTTTGCTTAGCATGCCTTTCAACATGTCGGTTCGCTGGTGCAATGAGATAACCGCTCCAGGCACACCGGTTCCGGCCAAAGAAATAATAAATGCAAAATGCGGCCATTCGGTATAAGCGATAGCTGAAATAATTCCGCCCTCACTATGGCCGATCAGCCCTATTTTATTGGTATCAACATCATTGCGGGTTTTCAGGTAGCTAAGGCTGGTCAGTACATCCTGCGCAAAGTCAGCTGAAGTTGCTTTCACTACATCGCCCCTGCTTTTACCAGTCATCCGGTCATCCACCCGTAACACGGCAACTCCGTTTTTAGTAAGATAGTCCGCTATCACGGCAAATGGCCGGTGTTCAAAAACGGTTTCGTCCCTATCCTCCCGCCCACTGCCGGTGATAAGAATGGCAACGGCAAACTTTTTATTACTGCCTTTTGGCCGGGTAAAAGTTGCGCCGAGATGCACCGTTTTGTCTGTGTTATCGTACTCCACCGAATCAGATAAATAAGGGTATGGCGGCTGGGGCGCCTGTGGCCTTACCAATGGTTTAACCTGTAGTTTGACGGTTTGACTGTTCTGCTTCCAGACCATTTCTGATAACCGGCCATTACCTGCAACTACCGTACTGATAATGGTTGGTGCTGGTTGTTGCAGGTAAATATTCAACGTATCGTTCCGGAGCAGTACATTTTTTGCAACAGCATTCATTACACCACCCAGCGGCAAATCGTACGTGCAGTGGTAGCCGATGCTATCTTTATTAAGCCTGACTATAATGATGTGGGAAGTATCAGTATTATACGCAATGTATTTTCCTGTGATACCCGGTTGGGCATAAGCAGATACCGATAACACGAATGTTATGACCGGTAAAAAGCATTTGTTATTTCGTTTCAACTGTTTCATGCGGTGTCGGCAGATTGGTTATTTCAGTTTTGATTTGTAGTGCCTGCCAAAGCACATCCTTCAACGTATTCAATCCTTTTTGAGTAATGGAAGATATGAAAACAACAGGATATGTATCGGGCAATTCAGCTTTGATGGCTGCCTGTAATTCGTCGTCCAGCATATCGCTTTTGGTAACGGCAATCACAAAGTTCTTTTGCAACATTTCAGGATTGTATTCCCGCAATTCATTTAGTAAAATCTCAAATTCCCTAAGGTGGCCGGCGCTATCGGCAGGTATAGTAAACAGCAGCACGGCATTCCGCTCTATATGCCGTAAAAACCGGTGGCCCAGCCCCTTGCCTTCAGCAGCCCCTTCAATAATGCCCGGCAGGTCGGCCATGCAAAACGATTTATTATCCTGGTAAGCTACAATGCCGAGTTGCGGCACCAAAGTCGTAAACGCATAATCGGCAATCTTAGGCTTGGCTGCGCTTATTACTGATAACAACGTGCTTTTACCGGCATTGGGGAAGCCAACCAGTCCTACATCGGCCAGCACTTTCAGTTCCAGTAATTTCCATGCCTCCAAACCCGGTTCGCCAGGCTGTGCATGGTCCGGCGCCTGGTGGGTAGGTGTAGCAAAGTGCTGGTTGCCCAAACCACCCCGGCCCCCCTTTAACAATATTATTTCCTGCCCATCTTTTAATATTTCCAGGTCCTGCAGGCCTGTTTCTTCATCTTTTGCGATGGTACCGAGGGGTACTTCGATAATAATGTCCTTGCCTTCGTGGCCGGTACAGTTGTTTTTATCACCATGTTGCCCATCATCGGCAATTACATTTTTATAATAACGGAGGTGTAACAGTGTCCAAAGCTGGGCATTGCCCCGCAAAATAATGTGACCGCCTCTGCCACCATCGCCGCCGTCGGGTCCGGCTTTGGCATTGTACTTTGTACGGGCAAAATGCTTGCTGCCTTTTCCACCATGCCCACTGCGGCAGTAGATACGGATATAATCAATAAAATTACTCATGTAGGCGCAAAGGTAACAATCATGAATCGTCAATCGTGAATGATAGGATGGAGCCGCTTTCGGAAACACCGTCTTTGTGTGTTTGCGAGTCGGCATCAATGTCGCTTTTGAAAATTTTGAAGATGGGTGATAAGCGATACCGTCCTAAGAACTAATTTAAAGGACGTTGTCACCGCGAGCGACTCCGTCCTAAATTTCCCGGTTTCATAAAACGGTATGGATAACCTGCCAACTTTACACGCTACTTTTGTGTTGTTATCAATCTTGTTTTATCATCATTTAAATTTAAATTGTTATGGCTTTTACGCTTCCACCGCTTCCGTATGCATTTGATGCATTGGAGCCATTTTTTGACCGGGCAACCATGGAAATACACCACGACAAGCACCACAATGCTTACGTAACCAATCTGAATAACGCCATTGCAGGCAGCGAAAATGAAAATAAATCTATTGAAGAACTGGTGAAAAGTGCCGGCACCCTGGGCGGCCCCATCCGCAATAACGGTGGTGGCCACTGGAATCATACTTTTTTTTGGAATAGCCTGCAAAAAATCGAAAGTGGCAAACCAACCGGCAAACTGGCGGATGCCATCGAAAGTGAACTGGGTGGGTTTGATAAATTAAAGGAAGATTTTAAAAAAGCAGCAATTGGCCGCTTCGGCAGTGGCTGGGCATGGCTGATTGTAAAAGACGGAAAACTTGCTATCACCAGCACTCCCAACCAGGACAATCCTTTAATGGATGTGGCCGAAGTAAAAGGCACACCGGTTTTAGGACTTGACGTTTGGGAACATTCCTACTATCTGAAATATCAGAATAAACGCCCTGATTATGTAGATGCTTATTGGAACGTTGTAAACTGGAATAAAGCAAACGAGTTATACGAAAAGGCAGTTGGGTAACTGGTATATTAATCCTGATTGAAAACCGTCCCGGCATAAACAGCCGGGCGGCTTTTTTTTATCAAAAATTTTGGTTCACTGGTTTTCATAACGCTTCTTCACCAGGTGTTCGAACTGAGGCTGAAAGCAGAAATCGAACCCGTTTGTGCCATACACATTTACGTTCGGCGACCGGTAATACACTTCTAAAAGCCGGTTCACTTTCATCCCTTCAGCGATGGAAAAAGGAAAGGACTGATTTCCAATAAAGAGTTTCGCCCCGGCTATGTACCCGGCTAACTGTAAGAAGTCTTTCACCGGCAGATATTTCAAAGAATTGATTTGTTTGTTCATTTCAACATACTCATCCTTAACACCTACAAAATACACATTCGGATATTTATTTAAAAATTGATAACTGATACCCGGTGCATTGTACCGGGAACTCCGGGCAATTAATATCGCATCTTCCAGTCCTTTTTCTTTAGGTGCGGCCAGCCACTCTTTGTTAAGGTCATATGCAACAGGAAAAACCAGCATATTCCACCTGGCAATATTGCCCCTGTCCAGTTTCAGGGGATATTCTCGGAATTTATCTAAATTATAATCAATTGGCTGATTTTTGTACTCAGTACATTCCCTGATATAGGATTGGTATTGCAGCAAGGGCTTCAGCATTTCCAGTATATTATTATTCAGCATCACGTTGCCTAAAGGGTGCGTTACGTGTTTTTCGAAATGAGTAGGCTGGTTAAGATGTAGGTATAATTTGCAACCGGCATCTCCGGCAAGCCCCAGCATCGTTGGAATTCCATAGATGATGTCGCCACAATTGCCGCTGTGTTTAAAATTATAATCACTTTTAGGTGGTACTTCCAGCTGCGGCGGAACGATGGTTTGTAAATGAAGCTGGTATTTATAATAGTTATACGCCATCCGGTTGGTGTATTTCAATTTGTACTTATTATAAAAGCCAAGTCGTTTTAACATGCTTAATTAAGGTCGGTTTTTCACAAATTTATGGTTAAGACAAACTATTATAAATATTCATGTATTGCCGGGCAGCATGTTGCCAGCTAAAAATATGTGCCCTTTGCCGGATTTGTGGGGCCATGTTATTTTCAAAGTAGTGTGACAATCCTTTTACAAGTGTTTGCTGCATCTCTGCTGCTTCAAACGTATTAAAGTAATAGGCACAATCACCGCCTACTTCCGGCAGCGACGATAAGTTGGAAAGCATCACCGGTTTACCAAAATACATAGCTTCAATTACGGGCAACCCAAACCCTTCTGATAAGGAAGGAAACATAAATGCTGTACAGTGTTGCAGCAGCCACCATTTTTCTTTTTCTGTAACAGGGCCGGGTAAAATCATTCTTTCGGTTACATTCCAGTCCCGTGCCTGTTGCCAGATTTTTTCTTTATAGATTTCTTCCTGTGTAATGCCTGCAATGATCAGTTTGTAAGAATTGCCATGAAGCAGGCAGGGTAGTACGTGAAAATTTTTTTGGTGGTAATGGTTCCCAATGTAAAAAGAAAGGGTTCATTTTCACCAATGAACGAAGGCTTGGCAGGTGTAATGTTTGCAGGAATATTACACCCGTTATAAATAACAGACACCTGCTTTCCTTTCATATCGATAAATTTCAACAAATCTTTTTTGTGTATTCCGATATGGCCGTTACTGCGTCGGAACGATCAACTTTCTGCTGAAGCTGCTGCAGGTATTTATTTTTCTTTGAGGTCGGCTTTGTTTCATCATACATAAAATTAAGATCGTGCACGGTAAACACTTTTCGTATTTGTTGTGCCTTTGGCAAATACATACTTCCCTGGTAAGTAGCATGCCATATATCAATACCACCGTGTGGTAGTCTAAAGTATTTCTGGTAAGAATACTGCTTAATGTATTCTTCTTTTTTCCCAAAAATGCCTGCCGAGGCATCGTTTGTATAAAAAAATATTTTTTTATGATTTGCTTTTGCAATGGCCAATAACTCTCTTCCTAAATGCAGGCAAAAATGATATAACCCCGTATGCGGGTATTTCATCCGTTCACAGTCGAACAGGACCTTCTGCAGTTGATGAAGATGGCTCATGTAGTAATAAACAAATTATGACCCGCCAATACCGGCAGGCAGGTTTGCCTGTAGATAATAGCAGGAGTTGTGCAGCGGCCAATACTGAATCGTGTAACCTAACTTTTGTAAAAATGCAGCCATTGACTTTACATTACGCTTTTCAGTATCCAGATCGTGCACCTCAGCTGCTATCCGCTTAATTTTTTGTAGGCTGCTAACAGGTGTATTGTATAAAATATCATATTCACTTCCTTCGCAATCCATCTTCAGCAGGTCTATCCACGGCAGTTCAGCATCCTTTATCACTTGTTCCAGTGTACGGCAAGGCACTGAAATTTTTTTTGTGTTACGGTTATCAAAATCAGCAAATACGGAGGCTATTTCGGAGTTGTAGTCAGAAGATTCAACATATAGTTCCAATTGGCCGTTCAGATTACCGGTTACGGCTTCTGCAAACACTTGCATCTGCCGTTTCATTGTACATTTTGCTGTATGGTTGTGTGTATAAAATTTACGTTTACGGGTAGTGGTTCAAAAGCAAATATGCGGACAGCAGGCAGTTTGGATAGCAGCAGCACATCAAAGAATCCACAGTTGGCACCTACATCAATTACCGCCGCATCAGGAGGCAGTTGTTTTATCAGGCTGTTAATCCGGTAAGCATCCTGGCAAAAATTTCCTTAAAAACAGGGTACATACCGAATGCCACTGTAAAATGAAGGGGGTGTGGGCGTGTTACAAATTGCAGGGGCCGGACATCCCGGTACCTGCGGTTTTTACGATATTCTGCTACGTTTTAATATTTGAATACAGGTGAAAGTAGTATTTTATTTTGCCGAACAGGCCCATATTTTATACTGGTTATAGTAGTTTATAATTCCTGAAATCGAATAACCGCCTGCCTGTTTTTTCTCAATGTAATAGAGGACTTTATTTTTTAAAGAAAAATGTTTTTACTCACATCTGCGTCAATCTTCCACGCAGCTTTTTTTATTCTGCCAGCCATCACCTCCGGATGCGTTCCGGTGAATTTCTGTAAAGAATCATAATCATCAAAGTTAAAAACATCCCCGTTCTCAATTTCGCTGTTTTGCAATCATCATCGGTATGCCAGTAACGGCTTACTTCCTTCATTTTTTGCTTCATTAGCTGCGGACTTTTACCCAGCCATAATGGTAAATACACGCTGCTACCGGCTTTACCAAAAGCTTGGTATTGCCTATCCGAAAGCCTTGTGCATCCCGGTAAGCCGTGATGCCTTTATTGTTTCGGATAATGCGTACTTCATGGCTATACCAGCGCCGGCTATCGCCAACATAATCGTATGTACCGTAAAAGTGCAGATAATCAAATAGTAATCCCTGTACGGCCTGGTTACCTGCGTATGCCTTGCAGGCAGTTATTATAGCACCATGATATTGCTCATGTACCACTTCATCAGCTTGTATATAAAAGGCCCAGGTAGAAGCAGGATCAATAAGGCTGAAAGCTTTGTTGGTTTCATCAGCTAATACTTCACCGCCTTTACGCAGGGTTTTATCCCATATGGAATGGTGGATAATGATTTTAGGAGAATTGATAGCTGTTATTAATGCTTCTGTTTCATCGGTACAATCGCCTATCAGCACAATCATTTCGTCCACCACCGGCAAAATGCTTTGTATAGCTTCTACCACCGGGTAATCGTTTATTACCGCATTCTTAATTATCGTAAATCCTGATATTTTCATAACACAAAAACGGCCGTAAGGATAAATATAAAGCAGTCCCGGCAGCCGCAAACTTAGTGAGCCTTTATGTACGCCAAAAAAAGAAAAAAGGCCCGTAAAGGCCTTTTTAATTAACTACTTTATTAGCGCAGCTACTGCTGGCAAATGCTTCCGGTTTGGCTTTAAAGGCAAAGCCCATACCCAGGATATACCCCATCGCTTCCCGTAACGCTTCATTACTCTTAAAGGAAGGATTAGTATTGATATCGGCATGAACCTCCATATCCACATCATATAAGGTAAACAGATCGCATAGCTCATAAGCAATTTCGATACTCTTGGCAACTTCTACCAGCATTCGTTCTTTGATACTGTATTTCTTGGTGGTTTTTTCGTTATGGATGAACATAAAACCACCGCGGCCTTCCCGGAGGAAAACAATAACGGTTGCAAATTCTGTTTCTACCCCTTTTACCTGGCTATCGGTACCAATACAAACTTTTAGATGATAACCCGCAGCCGTTTCTCTTTCAATAGCCTGTTCCACTGCCTCTTTGATAGGCAGTTGAATAGGTTCCCCTGTAAATTTTCTCCAAAGCATAATCGCTGTTATTTTACCGTAAGTTAAGCGGCTGAACAATACAAGCTGTTATGCAAATATTATTTTTATAAACAGTTGGGGAAAAGAATCAATAGGCAAAGGGCTAAAATGCAATAAGCAACCAGGAAATTTATAATGAACAGTTCAAGTGCAACTTTGCAAATGACCAAATTAGAATTTCTGCAAATAATTTTAATGCGTATTTACCCTACCTAATTTTTTTGTCTGCATTCTTGCTAATTGCTTGTTGCGAAGTTGCCTGTTTGCCTTTTAGTATTGCCCGGTGCTCAGCATCACCAGTGTACAGGCTTCTATGGGTTCAATGCCGGCTGCTTTTGCTTTTTTCCAGAGCTCATCATTTTTCCGTACCCGGATTAAAGATGATTCGTTTTGGATGCAGGGAAAGAATATAATCGTGGTATTCCTGTTGCCGTTGTGGATTTAGGATATAACGTTACGGTGTCCACGTTTTCAAAACTCTTTTTTTCTTTTTCGATGGTAATGCCATTTACAGTTGCTTCACGGGTGCCGATCGCTACCACTTCATGACCTTTTTGCCTTAACCGGTTCATGGCAAGATAACTATAACGTGAAGGATTTTGAGAAGCGCCTATGACAAGCGTTTTTTTATTAGCCATAATGCGTGTTTTTATCAATCATTCAAAATGCCTGCCGTAAGCTTATTTTAAAGCGTCGAAACTGTTTAGTATTTTAACAATACAGGTATGCCGGGCTTTATAAACAAAGTGTAATGGCCTATTGTGCCGTAGGTACAACCTGTTTGTAGCAATGAAAGTTTTAAAAACGCTATCATGCCACGTAGTGGCTACCTGTTTGATCATTTTAAAGTAAAGGAACAAGTGTTGTTTGAAATAATAAATCAGGAAGTTGTTTAGTGTCTACATTTATTTGACACTTTACTATGTAGTTGATTTTTGAGCGAAATAAGGCGGATTTTGCAGCCATAGCCGGCATTCTACGGCGAAAAATCCAACGATATTGCAGCCGGAAAGCGACACAGATTATTTATTAAAATAATTTTAGACAGCCTTTAAACAAATGCTGTCAAATCAGGTATATAATGGCTAAACAGATAGCCACTACGTGGCATAAAGCACCAAATCACTTATATGTTTACTACTACAAACAGAATGTGCCTACAGCACATAAAACCGATCCCATACCATTTTGTATCTATTTTCCAACAAGTGTTAAAATATTAAACAGCATCGTCGTTTATCAGCTACTATCCAGGTTTTCCGAAGACAATTTTTTACAATGATTACAGCATTTATATTACTGCAGGCGATTTATACTGCTCCCATAGCCTTAGTTCGAGGAAACAAATAACGCAATACCATACAGCCAGTAGCGGAGAAATAAATAACAGGCCGAATAAATAAACAATCACTAAATCAGAAGTAACTATCGACAAAAGACCCGTTATCACTAAAAATAACAGTGTAAATAAATACCATTTTCTTCCTTCCAGTTTAGGTTTTGTATTAAAGCCAAAGAGATGGATTAAAGCACTTAACACCTGCCAGCCACCGACAACAAAATAGCTCAAAAAGAATACGTCGCCCTGTAATGAAACATTAAGGATTGATATATCATTCTGCATAACAATACTAAAAATGATTCCGGCAACAATGAGCAACACCTGTGCATACGCATCCACCTTTTTGAATGATAGCATATAAATTTATTGAAACAGCTAAAACCTTCGAAAAATCAGCATTAAAAATTAATTGATCACTTCAATATCAATCTCAAAACCCAGAATTTAATCTACTTAAACAGCTTCAACAGCGTTCCGAAAAACCAGTTTTCGTCGGCTTTAATCAGGGTATCCAAATAACCATCGGCATGCTGGCTAAATTTTTTAATACTGCCAATGGTGTCTAAAAAAGTTTTTGTTTCCTTTTCCGCTTTATTTCCCTCAATATCGCTAACACTATCTAAAAAAGAAATCATTGGCTCCAGTTCCCTTTTCTTCCGTTCTTTTATAATTAGCCGGGCTACTTTCCAGATGTCTTTCTCTGCCGTAAAAAACTCTTTTCGTTCTCCGGTAATAATGGTACGGCTCACAAGGCCCCAATTAATTAATTCCCGCAAGTTCATGTTGGTATTTCCACGGCTAATATTTAATTGCTGCATTACGTCATCGGCACACAGGGGATCTGCACTGATTAGTAAAAGGGCATGAATTTGCGCCATAGTACGATTGATACCCCAATCGGTTCCCAGACTCCCCCAGGTATTAATAAACTGGTTTTTAGCTTCAGCTAACTTCATTCAACAATAATACGAATTTTCTAAACTTTCAATATCTTTCGAAACAAAAATTTTCAGTTCCTTGCAGCGTTTTGCACATCCGCTCTTGTCTTATATACTGTTGGCAGCAATGCCTTCGGATTTTTACAACCAACACTAGCTGTGAGAAGCAAAGGTTCCGCCTTAACAGGTTTGGAACCCTTTGTATTTTTGTATGATAGCAACCCTGTTATTTCGGACGTACTTTTCAGTATAAAAAATACCCTGCACCAATTGGTACAGGGTATTCCCGAAAAATCCACACGACAACTTGTTCTAAAGGTTAATTACATCTTTGGCGCTGCTGCCAGGGTTTCTTCATTTACACCAGCGGCATATTTTTCAAAATTTTGTATAAACATTTCTGCCAGCTTGCGTGCGGCTATATTGTAAGCATTGATATCAGGCCAGGTATTAGCCGGGTTTAATATACTGGCTGGTACGCCAGTGCATTGCTGCGGCATCATCATTTCAAAAATTGGATGCTTTGTGTAAGCAACCTCTTGTAAGCATCCGTTTAGCGCTGCATTAATCATGCAACGGGTATACTTTAAGTCAATCCGGTGGCCGGTGCCATAAGGTCCACCCGTCCAGCCGGTATTGATAAGCCATACATTAATAGTGGGGTTTTGCTGCAATTTATATCCCAGCATTGCCGCATATTTACCGGGGTGTAAGGGTAAGAACGGCGCCCCAAAACAAGCGCTGAATGTTGCTTTTGGCGCTGATACACCGGCTTCGGTACCTGCTACCCTTGCTGTATAACCACTGATAAAATGGTACATTGCCTGTTGCGGTGTAAGTTTACTAACAGGCGGCAGCACACCGTAGGCATCAGCCGTCAGAAAAAAGATATTTTGTGGCACTTTACCAATAGCAGGTGTTACTGTATTGTCAATAAAATGCAGTGGATAGCTTACCCGTGTATTTTCCGTTATTTTTTTGCTCTTAAAATCAATCTGATCTGTGCCTGGTACAAACGTGGTATTTTCCACCAATGCGCCAATCCGGATGGCATTAAATATATCCGGTTCCTTTTCCGCACTTAAATCAATAGTTTTAGCGTAACAGCCGCCTTCAAAATTAAAAATATTGTTATTAGCCCAGCCGTGCTCGTCATCGCCAATTAGTGCACGGTTGGGATCTGCACTTAGTGTTGTTTTTCCGGTACCACTCAATCCAAAAAAAATAGCAGTATCGTTTTTTGAACCAATGTTAGCACTGCAGTGCATACTTAAAACCCCTTTTTGCTGCGGTAATAAATAGTTAAGTACAGAGAAAATGCCTTTTTTTATTTCGCCGGTGTAGCCACTACCGCCAATCAGGATGGTTCTGTGGGCAAAAGATATAATGGAAAAATTATGTTGGCGGGTACCATCTACCGCAGGGTCAGCTTTAAAGCCCGGCGCCTGTAATACATACCAATCCGGGTCAAAATCTGCTAATTCATCACCGGAAGGACGTAAAAACATATTATATGCAAATAAGTTCCCCCAGGGATTTTCATTAATGACGCGGATATTAAGTTTATAATCGGGGTGTGCGCATGCCTGGGCGTCCCGTATCCATATTTCCTGCTGCCGGTTGATATAAGCAACCATCTTCTTTTTAAGCTGAAAAAAATAACGCTCATCTATTGGAATATTAAATCCGTTCCAATCAACAGTGTTTGCGGTGATAGCGTCCTTTACAATAAATTTATCCAAAGGGCTGCGGCCTGTAAATTCTCCTGTTTGAATGACAAGGGCACCGGAGTCCGCTATCCGGCCTTCTTTTCGGCGGAGTGTATGGCCGGTAAGTTCACCCGGACTTTCCTGATAGTGTAAGTTTTCGTTTGTAATACCGAAGCTGTGCAAATTTACAGCAGGCATTACAGGTGTATCCATGTAAGGCATGTGAGCAATCGTTTTAGTGATAAAAGGAACGGCAAAACTATGTTTTCCTAACAACTAACAACAGAAAATTATAAGTTTTATCAAATTTGATAAGCTTTAAAAGTATATTTTTTCTAAATTTTCAGTATAAATGAAATAATTTTAAAATAAATCTAAATTCTTTATAAACCGTTTATCGGAACAGCGATATTTTTAAAACAGCTTTAAACATCGGTACTGCCGTATCACCGTACCAAATAATGGACTTGAATGATAATTAAGAAAACACCTTTTAATAACACGATACCAAAAAAAATATCCAACAATCTCCCTTAATAGTTGTGCGTTAATACCACAAAAAAAAGGCTGTGGAAAATACTTGACTGATTATTATTGATTGCTTATTGCTTTTTGTACATTGCCAATTAGAATTTTTATAAGCGGCATAAAAAAAGGCTTTCCCGGTGTTGGGAAAGCCTTTATCATTAATAGATTTTTTTACCGCAAAAACAGCATTTCCCGGTATTTGGGTAGTAACCAGAACTGATCGTCAACCAATAGTTCCAGTTTATCAACGTAATAACGGATTTCATCAAAGAATTTTTCCTTTACCTGCGAACTGTAAGCAATGGCACGGCTTCGCGTATCTGTAATGGCATTTACAATTTTACGTTCTTCAATCATTTTTTCAATCAGTCCTGCTACTTTGCTGATGTGTTCACTAATCTTTACGAGTATCTGCATTTGATTGGCATAGGTTGATGCTTCAAGCCCCAGTTCTTTCAATCCCTGGATATTACTAATCAACACATTCTGATACTTTACAGCTGAAGGTAAAATATGGCTGGTACAAAGCTCACCCATAATGCGGCTTTCAATCTGTACCCTTTTAATATAATCTTCCAGCATTATTTCGTGGCGGGCTTCCAGTTCAGCATGATTTAATACATGATTGTTCTCAAATAACTTTTTCGAATGTTCGGTTACATATGCATCCAGTGCCAGGGGTGTGGTGCGTACATTTGGTAAGCCGCGACGTTCAGCCTCATGATGCCATTCTTCACTATAACCATCTCCTTCAAAAAGCACTTTTTCGCTTTCCACAATATATTTCTGAATGGTAAGCATAATGGCGATTTCTTTCTTCTCCCCTTTTTCAATCAGGCCGTCTACTTCTTTTTTGAAATTACTGAGTGTCTCAGCAACAATGGTGCTCAGCACAGTCATATTAGTGGCGCAGTTAGCAGATGATCCTACTGCACGAAACTCAAACTTATTACCGGTAAATGCGAATGGCGAGGTACGGTTACGGTCGGTATTATCCAACAACAACTCCGGAATATTTTTATGAATATCCAGTTTAAGTAAAATCTCATCTTGCTCTGTAAAGTTATCACCTACCCGGTTTTTTACTTCATTCAGCACTTCCGTCAGATATTTACCAATAAAAATCGAAATGATTGCCGGGGGAGCTTCGTTAGCACCCAGGCGGTGGTCGTTATTGGCAGAGGCGATGGAAGCACGCAACAGAGCCGCATAATCATGTACCGCCTTAATGGTGTTCACGAAGAAGGTCAGGAACATCAGATTGGTTTTCGGCGTTTTACCGGGGGCTAATAAATTAACACCGGTATCCGTAGCCATGCTCCAGTTATTGTGCTTGCCGCTACCGTTGATACCGGCAAATGGTTTTTCGTGCAGCAATACCGCCAGGTTATGGCGTTTGGCCACCCGGCTCATAATATCCATTAGCAACGTATTATGATCCACCGCCAGGTTTACTTCCTCAAAAATGGGCGCACATTCAAATTGCGCCGGGGCCACTTCATTGTGCCGGGTACGTAGCGGAATACCTAATTTATAGGCTTCTTCTTCGTAATCCCGCATAAAGGCATATACCCTTTCAGGGATGGAACCAAAGTAGTGGTCTTCTAATTGCTGACCTTTAGCCGGTGCATGGCCAAATACGGCCCGGCCGGTCATTACCAGGTCGGGACGGGCATTGGCCATCGCTGCATCTATTACAAAGTACTCCTGTTCCCAGCCCAACGTGGCGGTTATTTTATTTACATTTTTATCAAAATACTGTGCTACCGCTACGGCAGATTTATTTAAGGAATCGAGTGAACGCAGCAGCGGTGTTTTAGCATCCAGTGTTTCACCGGTGTAAGAAACAAAAATAGTAGGAATGCACAGCGTTTTGCCCCGGCCTATTTCCATTACAAAAGCGGGTGAACTAGGGTCCCAGGCGGTGTAGCCACGGGCTTCGAAAGTGGCACGGAGGCCGCCACTCGGAAAAGAGGAAGCATCTGGTTCCTGTTGTATCAGCGCTGCTCCATCAAATTCTTCAATGGCAGTCCCATCACTTTTAATCGTAAAAAAAGAGTCATGTTTTTCTGCCGTAGTACCTGTCAATGGTTGAAACCAGTGGGTGAAATGGGTAACACCTTTCGTTTCGGCCCAGGCCCGCAAGCCCGCAGCAATCTGATTTCCCATTAACCGGTCTACTTTTTTACCACTCTTAACAGAGCCTGTCAGGCTTTTATAGGCTTCGTCGCTTAAAAACTCCCTGGCAGTTTTCAGGGTGAATACATTTTGCCCGAAAATAGCAGTGATTTTAGTGGATCCTTCCACTATCACTTCTGTAGGATAAGAAGAAAGATTTGCTAATGCTTTAAAACGCAATGATTCCATAATAATTAGTTTTTTGTTGCAGATGATAATACGCGTATAAGAGCCGAAAATAAGGTACAATCATAAGAATTTGCAATTGAGGAGAAGATTTTTGCATTTTTCAACACTATAGTAAATATTTTACCAGTTAAATAAGCCAATTATCCTTCTATATTTTTTTTATTAATGAATGCTTTTGGATTTGGCAATATGCTTAAGAGCGGTAAGATAAGAAAAGGCCACACAACTGCTTTGTAGCGCACAATAGCCCCCAGATAAGGAATGAGATAACCAATCAGTAAAAATGAGGAAGCACAGAAAAAACTGCAAAACAGCAATAAGGCACCATTTCTTTTCTGATGCGAATCTGTAAGAATTTTTTTATTTTTTACCAGAAAATATAAAGCATGTAATAATAGTATTACAAACAAAATAATCTCCATTGCTGCAGGCAGATATGTTGCTTTTTTTAGTTGAAAAGGTAGGGGTTGTAAAAACCCATTTACAACTGCTTTGGGAAACAGAGCGGTGTAGTCCTTAAAACCGGCGCCCAACGCCAACGGCTGTACGACTGACTCACCCGGTATTTTCAAAAATTCATGCTGGCGGCTGGCCAGCTTTGCCGGCAGGTTTGGCAAAGTGGCAATGAGGCCGGTAGAGAAAAAAAGGATAACATAGATAATTGCTGCTGTTGAAAATATAAGCCATTTAAAAGCCGGCAGCCGGTAAGCTATCAGGCACGGAATGCACCAAAGCACAAAAAACAGCGCCAGGTAATTGCGCAGCAGAAAAACGATCAGCAGATGAAAAACAAGTAAGGCAATACCTGGAAGCAGTTTTTTATTTTGCAGTATGGTGCTATGGATGATCCAAGTTGCCATGGCCAGCGAGGTCAGTAACAAGCCTTCTTTATGAAAACCGCTGCACCAAAGCAACGTTGAAGGAAATAAAAATGCTCCGGCAACCAAGTACCACTTTTTTTGTGGAAAATGTTGAATGAATAAACGACACAAAGCCACTGGCCCAAAAAAACTAAGGTATTCAAAAAAAAGAAGATTGATATAATAGTGGCCACCGGTGAGGAGGTTGCAAACTGCCATCAGCTTTACTACCAGCACACTTTTTATATCGTTCCAGTAGCTGTGAGAAGTTGCCAGTATTCCATCAGATGTTTGCTGGTAACGGGAACGAAACAGGTCTGAGATAAAACCTAAAGGATCTCTTTTTAACCATTGGGTTTCAACGAGGCTTTCATAATACATCCGCCAGGTATCGGCCCGTGCTTTATAATCAGGCAGGTGTGTAAAAAACCAGCCATAATAGATGCCCGCTCCTACTTTTATCAAAAACAAAAACACCAGCACCCAGAGGGGAATAGGCATTTTTTTAAAAAAAGGTGTTTTGGTGATTAGCCAGGTTAAAAGCAACAAATAGAAACCAAATAACAAATAATCCACAGTTCGCAGGAATTGTAAGTTTCAAATATAGCGGTTGGTAACGGGGAGTTTTCTACATTGTTATTAAGGGTTCTATTCTCTAATTTTTTTATAAAATATTATTGCCTATTTTGGCTCACTATTAAATTACCAACCTACTAACTATGAGTTTATTTGTAAAGAAGCCATTGAATGTACTAATGGCAGAAGCAAACGACACCGAGAAGGGTTTAAAAAAAACCTTGGGTAAAGGCTCATTAATTGCCCTTGGTATAGGTGCCATCATCGGTGCGGGTTTATTTTCTATCACCGGGGGAGCGGCTGCAAACCAAGCCGGACCGGCCATTACCATTTCCTTTATTGTAGCAGCTTTAGGTTGTGGATTTGCAGGTTTATGTTATGCTGAATTTGCATCTATGATACCGGTAGCAGGCAGTGCTTATACATACAGCTATGCTACAATGGGAGAATTTATAGCCTGGATTATTGGATGGGATCTGGTATTGGAGTATGCAGTTGGTGCAGCTACTGTAGCAATAAGCTGGAGCAGATATTTAGGAAAGTTCTTAGAAGGTTTTGGAGTCCACCTCCCGGAGTCGATGATGTCCGGGCCATGGGATGGTGGCATCGTTAATCTCCCGGCAGTCTTTATTGTTGTTTTAATGAGCTTGTTACTAATAAAAGGCACCAGTGAAAGCGCTAAAGTAAATGCCATAATCGTAGGGCTTAAAATAGTTGTCGTTTTAATTTTTATATTTCTTGGTTGGAAATACATTAATACAGCTAACTACTCTCCTTATATTCCTGATAACACAGGCAAATTCGGAGAGTTTGGTTTTAGTGGTATCATCAGGGCAGCTGCTATTGTATTCTTTGCATATATTGGTTTTGATGCCGTTAGTACGGCGGCGCAAGAAGCCAAAAATCCAAAAAAAGATATGCCTTGGGGCATTCTTGGTTCCCTTGCTATTTGCACTGTTCTTTATATACTGTTTGCACATGTCATGACCGGTGTTACGAGTTACACATCCTTTGCCGGGAAAGATGGAATTGCGCCGGTTGCAATCGCAATTGAACACATGGGTAAAGAGGTGAGCCCCGGTGTTTGGGCCCCGGATTACCCATGGTTAAACCGGGCAATTGTATTAGCCATTCTTGCCGGTTATGCTTCCGTTATTTTAGTAATGTTAATGGGCCAAAGCAGAGTATTTTTTAGTATGAGCAAAGATGGTTTGGTACCAAAAGTATTTAGCGAAGTGCATCCAAAATTCCGCACACCTTCAAAAAACAATCTCTTGTTCCTTTTATTTGTGAGTTTATTTGCAGCATTTATACCTGCCAGAGTTGTGGGGGAAATGACATCTATAGGTACCCTGTTTGCCTTTATACTGGTTTGTGTAGGCGTGATGGTGCTGCGAAAAAGTAATCCCGATGCACCAAGGGCATTCAGAACACCACTCGTTCCTTTAGTACCGATCCTGGGTATTTTTACCTGCTTGTTCATGATGGTATTTCTTCCACTTGATACGTGGATACGCCTGATTGTGTGGATGCTGATTGGTATTGATGTGTATGTTGGATATGGATTAAAGCACAGCATATTAGGTATGGGTAACGTTAACCGCAAGGGAATAAGTATTTTAAGCATTACCGGTATTTCCCTATCAATTATTTTAGCGATTGTAGCTTTTATGCATCATTCAACAGTGGAATCAGGAAAAGATGATTCCGGCTTGTTCTATTTTTCTTTAATAGTAGCCGCTGGCCACGCTTTATTTTACATTTTAAGGTTATCAGGCCGACAACATAAAATAGCCTAACGCATTTACCTAATGTATCATTGATAATAATAGCCGCTCAGCATGCTGGGCGGCTTTACTTTTTGTGCTCCTGCTTTTTTTATTTCATTGCCTGATGTTCAACTGACTTACAATTTTTTGCAAGCTTCAACCAATTACATTTACACCCCGAAATGCTGGCAGCAAACGAAATCACGGATGATGGCCCATTTCATTCAAATTATAATTCATAACTCAAAACTCCTAAATAATTAACGATGGGTCGCATATTCGAAGTTCGTAAGGCTACCATGTTTGCCCGCTGGGACCGCATGGCAAAACAATTTACCCGTATTGGAAAGGAAATTATTATAGCTGTAAAAGCCGGCGGTCCCGACCCGGCTACCAATGCTGCCTTGCGCCGTTGTTTTCAAAATGCCAAAGCGGTGAATATGCCCAAAGACCGGGTAGAAGCTGCTATCAAAAAAACACAGGGCAAAGAAATGGTGAATTTTGATGAGATCTTATATGAAGGGTATGCGCCGCATGGCGTAGCGGTATTGGTGGAAACGGCTACTGACAATCACGTACGGACTGTTGCTAATGTAAAAGCTATTTTCAATAAGGGCGGTGGATCATTGGGCAACAGTAATTCTGTAAATTTTCAGTTTAAAAAAATGGGGGTTTTTAAACTAAACCCGGCCGGGCTGGACCAGGAAGAACTGGAACTGGAATTAATTGATGCGGGGCTGGAAGAAATAGGGGAAGGAACAGGTGAAAACGGAGAGGAAGTACTGGTGTTACGTTCTGCTTTTACTGATTTTGGGCACCTGCAAAAAGCATTGGACGAAAAGAAAATAACGCCGCTAAGCGCAGAAGTGGAATGGATACCAACTACTACAGTGTCCTTAAGCGAAGTTGAAGCGGAGGATGTGCTCAAACTGGTAGATAAATTAGAACAGGATGAAGATGTGCAGAAAGTATTCCATAATCTCACGTAAGATTTTTGATTTGTGAATAGAGCATTAATCCGAAGGTTATGAATTTCGATATTCAGGTTTTATTAACTATTCACCATTCATATCTTGCCTACAGCCAAATTCGATTATACGTTTGATTATGCTACCCTTAACCTTAGGGAACATCCTGAGCTGTACCGGATAGGCAAAGGTGAGCAGGGTGTTTTACTGGTACAGCCTTATAAAAGCGAAATACTGCCGTATTGGAAATTCAAAACGCCGGAGGCAGCCCTCCTTTCATCAAAAAAAATATACCAACTATTTATCGCTTAGTAAGATTATCAAAATAAGTTCCCGAAAAGTGTTGTAATCTTGTTGAGCAAAAAAGGGATATGAAATTGAAACCATTTTTCGATGAGATAGTACAATTGATGCAGTTGCATTACAGCCGTTTATCAGAAAAGGATCGCCGGCATTACGCTGCCCTGGAATCGCTTAAATTGGGTCGTGGTGGTGTGGACTATATCAGTGAAATACTGCTGATTGATAAAAAAACGCTTTGGCAGGGACGAAAGGAGCTATTGGAACAGCAGCCTGTTGAAGTGGGCAGGCAGCGTCGCAAGGGCGGTGGCAGGAAAAAAAAAGATGGACAAATATCCTGATATTACCAGCCAGTTACTTGCCCTGATAGAGACGTATAAAGCTGGCAGCCCAACAGCAGCCGAGGTGTATTGGATAAGCCTGAAACCCTGTGCCATTGCTGCTTTGTTTTATGAGAAGCATCAAATCAGGCTGAGCCACCAGTTCATCAAACGTCAGTTAAAGGCATGGGGCTATGCTTACCGCAAGCAGCACAAACAGTTAGCTACCGGTAGTTATGGCAAGCGGGACGAACAGTTCCGCATTATTTGTTCTTTGATATTAGTAATGAGTTGTCAAAGCCCTGTACTTAGCATAGATTGTAAAAAGAAAGAACGCCTGGGCAATTTATACCGTAACGGCAGGTGCTTTTGCACAGAAGCACTGAAAGTATACGATCATGATTATGAACATCTTTCGCAAGGCAAAGTGATACCCCATGGCATCTATGATGTGCAAGCCAACAGAGGGTACATTTCTATTGGCAGTAGTAGTGAGACAGCCGATTTTGTAATAGATAACCTACTATGGTGGTGGTATGAATATGGCATACATCATTATCCGGATGCAAAAAATATAATGCTGTTGTGTGATGCGGGTGGGGCTAACAGTTACCGGCATTTTATATTCAAACACCGGTTGCTGCAATTTGCCAAAGAAACGGGACTGTCGGTTATTGTGTGCCATTATCCGCCCTATTGTTCCAAGTGGAATCCAATTGAACACCGCTTGTTCTCGCAGGTACACAAAGCCATGGAAGGAGTGGTGTTTTGCGACTACCAAACCGTTCAAAGATGCATAGAGCAGACAGCTACTAAAACAGGATTGACAGTCGTAGTCAGACTTAATCTTAAAGAATACCAAACAGCAATAAAAGTTGACAGAAAATTGATAGATCAAAAACGAATTACCCATCATCCCCAGATACCTGAACTCAATTACAGAATTTACCCTTAATTCAGGGTTTTATTTTGACACTTTTACTTACGGAAAAGCGAATGACTTTATCGGTATGGACATGGCCCGCAAATTTTTGCAAATGGGCTACACCCGAAGCCGGCGCTACGCTAACCATAAATCGGGTAAGAAGTACGACGGACCTGTACCGGATGATAAAAAAGGACAAAGCGGTGCACATGGCCGCAGCAAGCTACCAAATGAACCTGATGAATTAAAGGCTAAAAGTGCGGCTATTTTTTATGAAGCCTGGCAAAGGGCACGGGAAAATAAAAAATACCTGACGCTAATGAAAAAGCACCTGCTTCGATATGAGCAAGGTTAATAAGCGCTTGTTAGTAAATCCAGTTACAGCGTTTGCTATTGAGTAATAAAAAGACGTAAGTAAGATTATAGTTTTTGAATGATTGGTTGTAAAACCAATGTAGTGCTTGTGGAAATCAATACTATATAAAACATAAATGGTAAGCATCAGCAATAAAAAGGCCCTGCTAATTGCAAGGATTTGTAGCGAGGAGCAGACTTGAACTGCCGTCCGCCGCGGCGGATATAAATCTGATACTCTTACCAGTTGAACTACGAATAATTTATCCATCAGCACTCTCTATGGTCTTTATAAACTCTCTTCCCTGGCCTGTTTTCAGCCATACTTCGTGAACCATTGCTTCATGCTTATCATTAAATTCTTTTGTATAAATCAGTATCCATGGCCGGTATCTTGCCGTCCACCCATGGCCTAATTCATTATGGGAGATTAACCTGCCAGGAAGATCAGTTGTAAAACCCGTATAATGCTTGTTGAAATTAACACTATATAAAACATAAACGGTAAACATCAGCAATAAAAAAGCCCTGCTAATTGCAAGGCTTTGTAGCGAGGAGCAGACTTGAACTGCCGACCTTCGGGTTATGAATCCGATGCTCTAACCAGCTGAGCTACCTCGCCATATTTTAAATCATTAACCAGATTTGAACTACCGTCCGCCACGGCGGATATGAATCCGATGCTCTAATCTCCGCCGTGGCGGAACCTCGCCATATTTTAAATCATTAACCAGATTTGAACTACCGTCCGCCACGGCGGATATGAATCCGATGCTCTAATCTCCGCCGTGGCGGAACCTCGCCATATTTTAAATCATTAACCAGATTTGAACTACCGTCCGCCACGGCGGATATGAATCCGATGCTCTAATCTCCGCCGTGGCGGAACCTCGCCATATTTTAAATTCAACCAGACTTAAGCTACCGTCCGCCGCGGCGGATATGAATCCGATGCTCTAATCTCCGCCGTGGCGGAACCTCGCCATATTTTAAATCATTAACCAGATTTGAACTACCGTCCGCCACGGCGGATATGAATCCGATGTCTAATCTCCGCCGTGGCGGAACCTCGCCCTATTTTAAATCATTAACAGATTTGAACTACCGTCCGCCACGGCGGATATGAATCCGATGCTCTAATCTCCGCCGTGGCGGAACCTCGCCATATTTTAAATCATTCAATCATACTTGAACTGCCGTCCGCCGGGGAACTTATCCTGTTATAAGATTGACAACCTGTAAGAAAGGATGTAAAACCTTTAAACGGGTCGCAAAAATAAGGTTCTGCTTTGTACCATCCAATCCTTTCTTACAGGATGCTGTAAAAAAAGACCCGTTGTAGAAACAACAGGTCTTACGATTGCTTGCCATATGAAAATCTTGCCTATTCTTTTGTTATTAAAAACACCGTTCGGAAAATGGTGGTGAACGAAAGTCGCCAATTATGTAATCAGATGAAATTAATACATGTTATCTAAAAATTAAAATTTTTTTATTCTAAATCGAAAAAAGATAAAAAACGACTTTTTTTTAATATTTTTCAATCAAAAATGATGCACTTTGATAAAAAGCTTTACATATTTTTTTAATTAATTTCGATTTATACCTATTAATTTTCACTTCAGGATGGTTTCACAACTTGGTAAAGACGTTAATGAACGGTTTTACCGGGATAAATCGCTAACGCAGCTTCTAAACAGTCCATCGCCATATTAATAGCCTCTTTGTTTAAAACGTAAGCCAACCTTACTTCATTTTTCCCCAAACCGGGCGTACTATAAAAACCGGTAGCAGGTGCCAGCATTACCGTACTTCCATTATGCTCAAAACTTTCGAGTAACCATTGGCAAAATGTATCAGCATCGTCAATCGGTAGTTTGGCAATTACATAAAATGCGCCTCCGGGCGTAGGGCAAAAAACGCCTGGGATCATATTTAACCGTTCGACAATGGTATTCCTGCGTAACAAGTATTCTGCTTTTGTACTATTAAAATAATCTGCAGGCAGATCAACCGCTGCCTCCGCCATTATTTGTGCAAGTGATGGCGGGCTAAGGCGGGCTTGCGCAAATTTCATAGCCGCCTGCAATACCTGGCTGTTTTTCGTAACAAACGCACCCAATCGGGCACCACAGGCGCTATACCGTTTCGAAATGGTATCCATTAAAATTACGTTGTCATCTACACCTCGCAGGTGCATGGCACTGGTATGAACACCGGAGTAGCAAAATTCCCGGTATGCTTCATCAGCAAATAAATACAAATTATATTTCTGTAAAATACCCTTCAGGGTTTCCATCTCGGCTGCACTATATAAATAACCGGTTGGGTTATTGGGATTACAAATTACAATAGCCCTGGTCCGCGGCGTGATTGCTTTTTCAAAATCTTGAATAGCTGGTAAGGCAAATCCATTGTCGATATAGGCTGTGATGGGAACCACCTTTACACCGGCTTCTACCGCGAAGCCGTTATAATTCGCATAAAATGGTTCAGGAATAATCACTTCGTCACCCGCATCCAGGCAAGCCATGAATCCGAATAAAATTGCTTCGGAGCCACCCGTAGTTACAATTATTTGCCCGGCATTGACCGCTATACCTACGCCTTCATAATATTTTACCAGCTTTTGCCGGTAACTTTCATTCCCTGCACTATGACTGTATTCCAGCACTTTTATATGGCTGTTTTTTACTGCATCCATCATTTGCGGTGGTGTTTCGATATCCGGCTGGCCAATGTTTAAGTGATACACCTGAATGCCCCGTCTTTTTGCCGATTCGGCGTAAGGCACTAATTTCCGAATAGGGCTGGCTGGCATAAGCTGACCTCGCTGACTAATAGTAAGCATAATTGATAGTGGGTTTAAACAAAAATAAAGGCTAATCAAACAAAAAGGCCTTCCAAAACTTGGAAGGCCTGTAGAAATAAATGAATGAAAAAGCTATTTTGCCGCTGCAACTACTTCACCAGTAATGGTGAGTACTTTGGCATCAGAAACATTTACCAATTTAACAGTAACCCTTTTAGTAAAACTTCCGATATTTTTTGCATCATAGGTAACCTTTATTTTTCCTTTTTTACCAGCCATAACTGGTGTTTTAGGATATTCCGGTGTCGTACATCCACATTCAGCTGTAGCACTTTCAATAATAATTGGTGCCTTACCAGTGTTTGTAAAAGTAAATTCAACAGATGCCGGGTTGTTCTGCGTTACCTTACCAAAAGCAAAACTTTCTTTATCAAACTTAACCAGCTCTTCAACTTTAGGCTTGGCAAAGGCAACAACGGCGATCAGCAAACATAAACCCGCTACAATCTTTTTCATGTAAAACTTGCTTTAGATAATTTAGTCCTGCACTTTGGAAACACCCTTATTTTCAGGGGCCGGAGTAGATGGTGTAGCGTAAACAGTGCCACCAATCGTAACTACTTTCTGCTGTCCATTATAGGTAATTGTAACCGTTTTTGTAAATGCACCTTCATTAGCAGCATTATAACCAACTGTGATCTTAAATTTCTCACCCGGACCGTATTTACCGGTTTTGTAAACCGGTGTAGTACAACCACAACTTGCCTGAACACTTTGTAAGTCCAAAGAATCTTTACCTGTGTTTTTCAACTCAAATTCTGTTGTTACCGGTTTACCCTGAGGTATTTTACCAAAATCATGAGCAGTTTCATTCAGCCATAACGTTTCTGCTGGCTTGGCGGCATCAGCTTGTTGAACATTTGGAGTAGTAGTTACAGCCGGAGAAACCATTACCGGTTGTTTTACTTCTGTTGTAACATGTGCTTCTTTCGAACCTTTTACTTTTTTATCTTTCTGAGCCATGGCGCCACCTGCGAGCATCAGGCTGGCAGCTACTAAAAAGAAACCCTTTTTCATAATTATCTTGTTGATTGGTTAGTAATTTTTCCGTCCGCTAAAGTATTTTATTTTTGAACGTGATGCTTCGATTTTTTGTTAAAAACTTACAAATGGAAGAACTTCAAGATAAAATACTTGTAAAAAGTGCATACCAATCTGAATTTTTAAAGTTGTAAGCTGCTATTTTCACCTTTTACCGGAAACAATACTTTTGCCTTATGGAACAGAATCTTGCCATTAGTGATTCAGCGCAGTTATCCTTTGAAAGCTTCAGAACGCAAGTATTAAAAGATTACCGCCTGGCTGTTATAAGCCGGGAGGCCAGCCTGACCGGCAGGCGTGAAGTGCTGACGGGAAAAGCCAAATTCGGCATTTTTGGTGATGGTAAGGAAGTTGCCCAGATAGCAATAGCCAAATTTTTTCAGCCGGGTGATTTTCGGGCGGGTTATTACCGCGATCAAACTTTTGCTTTTGCAACCGGGATAGCCACTGTTGAACAGTTTTTCGCACAGTTGTATGCCGATCCTGATATTAATAATGATCCGTTTAGTGCGGGCCGGCAGATGAATTCACATTTTGCTACGCCAAATGTTGATGATAAGGGTGCCTGGCTACCCCTTTCCCAAACAAAAAACACTTCCAGCGATATTGCACCTACCGCAGGACAAATGACCCGGGGACTGGGTTTAGCTCATGCCAGCCGCAGTTTCCGGCACATACCTGAACTGCATCAGTTTAAAGAACTAAGCAATAATGGTAATGAAATTTGCTTTTGTACAATTGGCGATTCAAGCACCAGCGAAGGCCAGTTTTGGGAAACATTAAATGCGGCCGGTGTGTTGCAGGTGCCCCTGGCTATTTTTGTATATGACGACGGATACGGTATTTCCGTTCCCAAAAAGTTTCAAACCACAAAAGCTTCTATTTCTGCAGCCGCAAAAGGATTCCAAAAAAAGGAAGAAACCAACGGGCTACATATTTACAAACTGAAAGGTTGGGATTATGCGGGCATGTGCGAAATCATAGAACCTGCCCTATCCGAAATGCGGGAAACACATGTACCTGCTTTATTTCATATTGATGAAATGACACAACCACAAGGGCACAGTACCAGTGGCAGCCATGAACGATATAAAACAAAAGAGAGGCTGGAGTGGGAAAGGGAATGGGATAGTATTAAAAAGATGAAGGAATGGATGCTGGCTAATTTTTTATATACGGAGGAAGAGTTGCAGAACACCGAAATGGAAGCAAAAATGTTTGTAAGAAAAGCCCGTCAAAATGCCTGGGATGCTTACATGAAACCCATTAAAGAACAGGTAGTTATCGCCAATCGGTTACTGCAGGAAGCCGTACAAAACGGACATGACCCAAAAGGGGAAGTAAAAAAAATAATGACAGCATTAACCGCCAACCGGGAGCCTATGCGACGGGATGTTATGCATACGCTTGGTGTGGCGTCCCGTTTTGCTATCCAAACATCGCAGCAGGCACTAAAAAAATATCATCAGCAGTTAGTTACAGCAAATAAAGAGTTGTTTAACAGCCATTTGTATGATGAAGGCCCCAAAAGCACTATGAAAGTTCGTCAGGTAGCGCCAACATATGGTGCTGATGCGCCATTGTTAAACGGATACGAAATTCTAAATAAATATTTTGACCAGCTTTTTGCCGGTAATCCCAAAGTACTGGCCTTTGGGGAAGACGTAGGTTATATTGGCGACGTGAATCAGGGATTTAGCGGGCTACAGGAGAAATACGGCAAAGAACGGATTTTTGATACCGGTATCCGGGAACTGACAATTATGGGACAAGGGATTGGATTGGCACTGCGCGGTTTGCGGCCCATTGCCGAAATTCAATACATTGATTATTTACTGTATGGCCTGCAGCCGTTGAGCGATGATGTGGCTACAACCCACTACCGTACCAAAGGAAAACAAAGCTGCCCACTAATTGTACGCACCCGCGGCCACCGGCTGGAGGGCATCTGGCATAGCGGATCGCCGATGGGAATGATGCTTGGGGCGTTGCGAGGAATGTATATATGTGTACCACGCAATATGGTGCAGGCAGCAGGTATGTACAATACCCTGTTACAGGGCAACAGCCCGGCTGTTGTAGTAGAATGTTTAAATGGCTACCGGCTAAAAGAAAAGCTGCCACAAAACATAGGAACAATGACTGTACCATTGGGTTTACCGGAAATTATAAGAGAAGGAAAGGATATTACTATTGTTACCTATGGCTCAACCTTGCGAATAGTGGCAGAAGCTGCCGAACAGTTGCAACAATCTGGTACAAGTTGTGAAATAATTGATGTACAAACGCTTCTGCCATTTGACATTCATCATGGCATATTAGCATCGCTAAAAAAAACCAGCCGTATATTATTTGTTGATGAAGACGCACCAGGCGGTGCAGCAGCATATATGTATAATAAAGTAATGGAAGAACAGGGTGGTTACCGGTGGCTGGATGCAACGCCCCGCACTTTAACAGCGCAGGCTCACCGGCCGGCTTATGGCAGTGACGGCGATTATTTCAGCAAGCCGAATGTAGAAGATGTGGTAGAGGCTGTAGAGCAAATAATCAGTGAGTAGGATGAATGGTGAATGGTGAATGGTGAATGGTGAATGGTGAATGGTGAATGGTGAATGGTGAATGGTGAATAAATTACTTTGCCGGCCGCAAATAGGATTTTCATATCCGCGAGGTTTTATGGATATTTTATTTGTTTTTTTGACTATCTACTTTGTTTTAATAGCTTCATCACTAAAAATCAACATATTCACCATTGACCATTCACCATTCACTAATTTGTCCTTCTCACTTTTAAATATCATCGATATCCTCGGTACATTTTCCTTTGCTGTATCCGGTACATCGGCGGCACTGCGTAAAAAACTGGACATTTTTGGGATCCTGATTATTGCTTTTGTTACGTCCATCGGGGGTGGCACACTACGGGATGTATTAATTGGCAATACACCGGTAGGCTGGCTGCGTAATGCTACTACCATTAATGTAATCCTGATTGCAACGCTGGGTACATTGTTTTTTAAAACGTTTATCAAAAAATTTAATTATACACTCTTTCTTTTTGATTCGCTTGGATTAGGATTATTCACCATTATCGGAATTCAAAAAGGAATTGAATTGCAATTTTCGCCGGGTATTTGCGTAGCGCTGGGCACGGTTACCGGCTGCTTTGGCGGCGTAACCCGGGACATATTGCTCAACGAGATACCAGTTATTTTCCGGAAAGAAATTTATGCTTCAGCCTGTATAGCCGGCGGCTCTATATTTTATTTATTGTTTTATTTACGGATGAAAGATGTCTTTGCACAAGCTATTGGTATTGCAATTATTGTACTGATCCGAATTATTGTTGTTCAATATAACTTATCACTACCGAATTTTTATAACCGTAGCAATTAATAAAATCATCATTCATTTGTTGCCCGTTCAAATTGATATTTACTCAAAATAGATTTTTATAAAGCATGACACTTCCTATTTACCAGGCGGATGCATTTACGGACAAGTTATTTGGCGGCAATCCTGCGGCTGTAATGCCGCTTCAACAATGGCTTCCGGATGAGCTGATGCAACAGATCGCACTAGAAAACAACCTGAGTGAAACTGTGTATTTTGTACCATCGGCAAACGGACAGGCTGATTATGATATCCGCTGGTTTACGCCGGGTATTGAGGTTAATCTTTGCGGCCATGCAACCTTAGCTTCAGCTTTCATCTTATTTACGCAATTAGGATTCGGTAAAGAGAAGATTGTGTTCCATTCCAAAAGCGGGTTACTAACAATAACACAGCAAGCTGATAGATACCTGATGGATTTTCCGTCCTGGAAACCCAAGCCTGCAACTGTTTACCCTTCTATGTTAAGTGATGCATTAGGTGGTGCAGCCATAGAAAGTGTGCATCAATACCGGGATTGGCTGGTAGTGCTGAAAGATGAAGCAGCCGTACAGGCTTGCCGACCCGATTTTTCAATAATGCAACACATTACTGAAAAAATTATTATAACTGCTGCAGGAGGCGAGGCCGATTTTGTATCCCGCTTTTTTGCACCTACTGCCGGCATTAATGAAGACCCGGTAACCGGTTCGGCACATAGCCAGCTTATCCCCTATTGGAGTGAAGTATTGGGAAAAAATGAATTGAACGCTAAACAACTGAGCAGCCGGGGCGGTATGCTGTACTGCAAACAGGTAGATGAAGAAAGAGTAGTGATTGGCGGCCAATGCGTATTTTATATGAAAGGAGAAGTTTACTTACACACCCTCTAAATTGATCTGCCACGGCGGATCTGACCCACAGCTTTCTAATTATGCCAATTAATTTTGCGGCAGGCCATGGCTAATCATATGTTTATGCTGTGTATTTCAGCCGTAACTTTTTCATCAGCATCAGCAAACCTGTTTTCACCCCATTAAAGTATTTGCCTTGTTTAAAAAAGGGAATAAAATCTTCATCTATCAGTTGCTTTGTTTGTACATCCGAAAGTATTTCTGAAATACCCTTTCCATTTTCAATTCTAATTTTTTTTAACTGTTTTGACAGGCCGATCAAAACTCCATTGTCTTTACCCTTTTGACCAACGCCCCAGGCATTAGCCACTTTAAAAGTCAGGGCATCCAATCCGGCTGCGGTTGTCATCACAGTGTCAAAAGTGATGACTGCAATTTGGATGGTGGTTTCTTTCTCGAATTGTTTTATTATGCCAGCTAAGGTATCTTTTTCATTTGCCGTAAATACATTCTCGTAATCATTTACATACCCGGTTGGTGGAGGAAAACTGTCAAAAAATAATCTTTTTGGAATGGTATGTATGGTAGTATCCGTGTCGGTTACGGTACTGATTGGAGTTGGTTTTTCGTTTTTGCAGGATAGGAAAAAGATTAAAATGAAAAAATTTAAAATGATCTTAATGGCATGTTTATAAATAGTCATAGTGTCTGTTTAGTATTTTAACAATTAATCAAATAGGCACGGTGTTTTCCGGATCGCACCGGCGTAAAATACAGGTGTGGCAATACAATGTAACCACATAGGCACATAGAACACATAGGAATACAGGTGAGGAAATACAAAGAATAAATAAGGTAACATGAGGTAACATAAGGCTTGCTGGTGAACACATATTCTTACCATTATTTGGATTTGTATTGCTGTATTTCTATGTGTTCTATGTGCCTATGTGGTTCAAAAATGTATTTGTACTTCTATTTACTGATGTATCTGTGTAATTCAGTATAGCTACTAAAGGCTCGTACTTGTTACAATACTAAACAGCCTCATATGCTGATTTATGAGTTAGTAATATAGTGTACAATATCAAATTTGGCACCTGCTGTTTTATTAAAATCATTATCCGTTTCCCCTACTTTCCAGCATAAAGCCAAAAGTGCTACCAATATCGTCTTTGCTGCGTACATGAATACTTTGCCCATGTGCTTCTATGATGTGTTTGCAGATGGCTAAGCCTAAACCACTGCCTCCTATTTTGCGGCTGCGGGCCGAGTCTGTGCGGTAAAACCGTTCGAATATCCGGCCGAGGTGCTCATCAGCTATGCCCATTCCATCATCGCTGATTTCTATAAGTACGTGGCGGCCATATGTACGGTACACACTGGCCACAATATTGCCACGCTGGCGGCCATATTTAATGGCATTTTCAAAAAGATTGATCAGTACCTGCCTGATCTTTTCCTTATCGGCAAACACGGTAATGTCCTGTTCTGTCCCCTTTTTAAAATTAAAGTGTATTTGCTTCTCATCTGTTAAGTACGACAGGCTTTCATATGTTTCTCTGATTAAATCCTGAATAATAAAGTTTTGTTTGGATAAAGGTTGTTCTCCGCTTTCAAGCCGGGTTATTTCATCCAGATCATTTACCAGGTTCACCATCCGGTCAACATTGTTACCGGCCTTTTGCAAAAACCGGTTTGCAGTGGCGGTGTCTTCTACGCCTGTATCTAATAAGGTATTGATATAGCCTTGCAAGGCGAAAATGGGTGTTTTCAGTTCATGAGCCAGGTTTTGCAGAAACTCCTTTCGAAAAGTTTCATTACGCTGCAATATTTCAATTTCATTGGTGCGTTGTTGTGCCCAGTTTGCTACATCGGCCTCCGCTTCTTCAATCGTTGTTTGCGGTAATACGTATTTGTAATACATCTCTTCCTTTTTGCTGGCCTTTGTTTGGTTAATCAACTTATAAATTAGTTTGATTTTTCGATAAATAAACCGTTGTAAAAAAAAATGAATTAATAAGTAGCCCAGGAAAAAAATGGTACCCAGTGTTGCTAAAGCCTCCAGCCAGCTATGGGTAAAAATCCACACCAGTACACTACCAATAACTGCTATGGACACGGCGCTAAATGCAGCCGTTTGCTGGGTGGAAATATTTTTAGAGGAAAACATAATGCAAATGTGCAAATTAGCCAATTAGCAAATGTGCAAATGGCTGAATTATACAATTGCTCTTTTGTTTAAAGAATCGTAAAGGAGACACCTCTTTCTTTCGTAAGACTAAATAAGTAATCACTGATCAAAATAGGAAATTGGCACATTTGCTGATTGGCACATTTGCTAATTCAATTTTCACCATTCAAACTTATACCCCACTCCTTTTACCGTGGTTACACAGTCAATCCCCAGCTTTTGACGGATTTTACGGATGTGTACATCAATGGTGCGGTCACCTACAATCACATCTGTGCCCCATACCGAACTTAAAATTTCATTTCGCAAAAACACCCTGCCCGGTTTGGAAGCCAACAGGTACAACAGCTCAAATTCTTTTTTTGCCAGTATAATGTCGTGGCCATCCAGATTAACCATGAATTTCTCAGGGTTGATATTTAGATTACCGATTGTAATGGATTTCTCATCTTCCGGCCGGGGTGCCCGGCGTAGTAAAGCGTTCACCCGGCTTACCAGTACTTTAGGACTAATGGGCTTGCTTACGTAATCATCGGCACCGCTGTCAAGCCCTTTGATATGGGTAGCTTCATCATTTAAAGCAGTTAATAACAGTATCAGTGTATCCTTAAAATCGGGTAACGTTCGCAGATAACGGCAAATCTCAATGCCTGTCTGGTAAGGCATCATTACGTCTAAAATAATTAATTGCGGATGCAAAAGCTTCGCCTTTTCAATTGCTTCTCTCCCATTAATAGCTGTATAAACCTGATAACCCTGCTTCTCTAAATTGTATTGTACAATCTCAAGAATATCCGGCTCATCGTCCGCAATCAGGATACTTGCTTTTAAATCCATTAACAATTAATTTACACAAAAATAACGTAGTCGGGGGCAGCCGGTGGCTAAATAGGTAATTACCAAATTGTTAAGTGTGGGGTTCGTGAATCGTAAATCGTAAATCATAAATGAAAACCGTGATTTGCGACCTTAAAAAGCTTTCGAATATGTGGTTTATAGCAGTAATCCATTTTAAGGTTAGTGTACCCATGCTTAATCCTGACGGCAAAATGCAGTTCGTCAACAAATCCTGAATTTCAGAACTTTATCCGCCCCGGCGGATGAAGTTTAAACATTTGAACCGTTTCGCTCCATGCAACAAGTAGCAATCTTTAACGGTCTTACAGTTTATTACACCACCGAAGGATTGTAATTTGCACAGCTATTTTTGAAAGACGAGACTTAACAACGCATGAAACTTATTTTCACCATTGCCTGCTTTTCCTTTTTTTGTTTTTACACAGTTGCCGGTTATTCACAACCTCCTGCCTATCCCATTGCCATTACCCGCCAATATGTGCATTATAACCTTGATAAGCAGCAAAAACAATTGCTGGCTTTAGATGGAAAGGCGGATGATATACTGCGTGGTAGCAGTGATGAGGAAGTAAACCTACAGTTAACTTATACGGCTATCCAAAAAAT
This sequence comes from Chitinophagaceae bacterium, assembly GCA_965246935.1. Classification (GTDB taxonomy): domain Bacteria; phylum Bacteroidota; class Bacteroidia; order Chitinophagales; family Chitinophagaceae; genus JAZKFT01. The sequence goes on from CBDFGC010000001.1 coordinate 255,171, forward strand.
TGATGCCCTTCAAAAAGAGATTGAACTGGATACTACCATTGATAATAATCAGAAAGTTACTTACCTGCGTGGCCTGAGCGAAGTATTGACTGCCTTTGGAGATGCCATAAGGCAACACCGTTTAAAACTACTTTACCTGCCGGATGTAATGCAAGCCTGGCAGGCAGGTTACAATGCCGATAAAAGAAAACAATCCATTGAACCCATCATTGGAAACTATCCACATGCAGTGGGTGCAGTAATACTAAAGGGAATTTCGTTTATGAACAATACCGGACTGCCGGCTGCCCGTAACCGGCTGGTACTACGGTACATTGAAGAAAATCCCAAACAGGTATTGCAAACGCTGGCGGAAAACCCGGATATTCCCTTTGCCGATAGCCTGATTGCACTGGCAGCTATCAAAGATCCGGGCGGATTATTTACTTATGCACAGGCATCCGGCACCCGCTTTGGCAAACGGATCCGGTTGCATCCCAACGAAACTGTAAGATTGTTGGCAAGCCTGGCAGCTGATAATAGCGGACAGCTTTGCCTCCCTTTTTTTGACAATATGAAGCGGGGCAATATTACCGCCACTGAAATCAAAAAAGCAGCAAAAGACAGTGTTGCCTATTTTAAGCTATTGGTAAAAACACAAATTGATTATGCCGGCAGGGCTGCAAAAGGCGATACACCTGCTATATGGAATAAGCTTTCCCTAATGCTGCACGACAAAGCCTACCAGCCATTTATCAGTACAGTGAATGACCTGCACGAAGCCTCATCTCTGGACATTAGGTTTCGCATTTTAAAGCCTATGAGTGCCCAGGATTTATACTACCTCAGTATGGTGTGCGAACCGGAAATTTATACCAGCAGCTATGTAAATATTTATAAAATGATCTGGGAACGGATGGCCAACCCCAATGCCGACACCCTGCTGGCACTGGTAAACAGTGACCATTATAAAAAATTCATCAGCATGGCTGCCAACTACAACACGCTGGATGATTTTTTGAGTAAAATGAGTAAGGAACACGCCACTACCATCATGACCCGTTTTGTAAATAACCTGGATAAAACCGGCGACCTGGAAGATGCGGTTGACGTTGCCAGCAGCTATGCCAGTATTAAAAATCCGGAGATCAAAAAACTAATGCTGGACCAGATCAGTAAGAATTATGACAGAGCCATGGACGGGGATAATGAGAATGCAAAAATTATTTACCGGTTGGAAAAACTGATTCTGCAAAGCAGCGATTCGGCCAGCACCATCAACCTTTCCGATAGCCTGGGTATATTACCGGTATATGATGTAACTAATAACTTCTTAAAGGATAGTGCTGGCCGGATTGTTTTACAAATGTTTTTTTACGGTGATAATACGGGCCGTGGCAGCTACAATGTACTTCGGAATCGATATAGCAATGCAGCCTGGAAGCGTACCGATAACCCGGAATGGACGCAATTTACCAGTGTCAATTCCCCGGTGCCATTTGTAATATTTGCCAACCGCCCCGGCGATGAAAATAAAAATGAAGATGCGTTGGCGCAACAGCACCTGGCAGAATGGATGGAAAAGAACGGGTACGAACCATCGATTACGGTACACCGCGGCCATAGTTACTCCTTAAAATATACGGTAAAGCAGTTACCGCCATCCAGTAAAGTAATTATCCTGGGCAGTTGCGGTGCTTACCATACGATGGACGAAATTTTAAATATTTGTCCCGATGCATATCTGGTAGCGAGCAAGCAAACCGGTTATGGTGCTATCAATGTGCCGCTGTTTAGCAGTATGATTGACCATCTGAAAAAAGGCAACGATATTAACTGGCCTGCCTATTGGACCATGGTTCGCAAAAGCCTCGGGGCTGATATGCAGACGGAGTTCGACGACTACATACCGCCGTATAAAAATTTGGGTGCCACATTTATTAATGCGTATAAAAAGGCCTGGGAATCACACCCCTGATTTTATTCTGAAAGAATCTGGCCCAAACCTTTATTAGCAGATTTCTTCTATGCTTACTTTGTTTAGTAACTCATCACGGGTTGCCAGTGCTAACTGTTTTTATGGGCCAGGCAACAAAATAAGAAAAAAGCATTTGTGGCGTTGGCACCGTTCGAATTAGTACTGCTATTTAGCAATTCACACTTTGTATCGGCATGATTCAATTTCCAGCATTTTAACTTCGTCCGTAGTCATTAGATATTTCCGGCCGTTGATAGTGGCTGCCCAACATATAGTTGATTCTGCTGAATTGCACTTTCCGAAATAACTTACCCATTTGGAAAATTAATGTGGTTTTACAATGCCGATTCGTAAAACACGAATCGGGGCGGCAAAATAATAACAGTGATCGTGTTTACTTGACCTTACTGTGACGACCTTGGCTGGAAAGAAAACTTTGACCTGCGCTTTTATTGATTTTTTTTACCGTATCGAAAGCTCCTGGAGGACGATTGTACCTGGTAATAATCTGGAGATCGTACAATCCAATTTCTTTGACCCATCCGTTATCGGGTAATACATCAATCACATATTTGCCTATGGCGTTTTTAGCAAATAAATTAAATATAGACGAAAACCCTCTTTTTGTGCCCGGGGGATAACCTGAGCCATCATTGTCGCCTAATTCGAGACGCCCGGTAAATTGAAAGCTTAATACACCTGGAGAATTAGGGTCTTTAAATTCTCCACCATCCATTTCAGCGGATCCAAAAAGCGTCTTATTATCAAATTGACATCTGCATTTATATTTTTTATCTTCGGTTTCCGTTATTTCCACTTCTACCCCGCAACTTTCTTTAAATGTAATATTGGTGGCCTTTCCCGTTAAAAAATATTGTTTCAGAATTGGTTTTTTTCTAGTTGTATTATCTGCTGCTTTACTCTTGGTTGTATTACCGGGCATTGTATTGCAACCATAAATAATGATGCTCCAAATGCCAACTAAAAAAATCGCTTTCATTTTTGCATTTTTTAAAGAATAGTTTTTATTCAATTTGCCACTGAATACGTTTTTTACATGCCCGTTATTCAGGCTACAGTAATTAAGTAGTGAATTATTGTGGTATTGAATGCAGTATACCAGCAACAGGTGTGAGTCAGATTTTTCCGAGATAAACTAAATGGGTGTATAAATACGATTCATAACAATTTATCCAGCATTATCGGCAATTCCCTAATCCGCTTACCGGTAGCATGAAAAATAGCATTAGCCACAGCCGCCGCTACACCTACCATTCCAATTTCGCCTACTCCTTTTATGCCCAACGGGTTAACGATGGTATCCTGTTCTTCCACAAAAATTACTTCGATGTTATGAATGTCGGCATTTACCGGCACATGATACTCTGCCAGGTTGTGATTGATGTAGCGGCCAAAATGATGATCCATGATTGAGTGTTCGTGCAGCGCCATGGAAATACCCCACACAATGCCGCCTAATATCTGACTGCGGGCTGTTTTAGGATTAATGATGCGGCCTGCAGCAATAGTACTTACAATGCGGCTAACCTGTATCGTTCCTAATGTTTCGTCCACTTTTACTTCAGCAAATACGGCGGAGTGCGTATTTTGTGCATAACCCATTTGCTTAAAAAAAGCGGGTAGTGCCGTTACCTTTTTTTCAATCTTTTTGGTGCCGCTTCTATGTAAAACGGTTGTATAAGAAATAAAAACATCTGTATTGGTCTTGTGGGTAATGGTACCATTTTTAAATTCAACATCTTCCGGATTTATATGCTTAAATGGTGAGTCGTCCATTTTTTTTACCAGCCGGAAAAGTTTTTCTTTTACTGCAGTACAGACTTTTAATACGGCTGTACCCACCGAAGCAGCCGTAGCCGACCCACCTTCGATAAATGCCAATGGCAGGGATGTATCGCCTAATTGGAATGTAACATCTTCAATTGGTAGCCCAAGGGTTTCGGCAGCAATCTGGGTCATGATGGTGTAGGTGCCGGTGCCAATATCGGCGGTGCCGCTGCCTACTATTAGTTTGCCGTCAGCCGTTAATGTGGCGATTGCCCTTGCCGGTATAAACAACGTATCCCAGATACCGGTTGCCATTCCCCAGCCCGTTAAGGTATTACCGTGTTTCATGCTTCGTGGCTCCGTCGGCCTGGCGGCCCAGCCGAATGCTTCGGCGCCTTGCGTAAAACATTGCCGCAACGCTTTACTGGAAAAGGGTTTGCCGGTTTCGCCATCCTTCTCCGCATAGTTCTGCAGCCGGAATTGCAGCGGATCCATTTTTAACTGATAGCATAATTCATCCACGGCAGACTCCAGTGCAAACACACCGGTTACGCCACCAGGCGCCCGCATATCCAATGGTGTATTTACATCCAGGCTTACCAGTTTGTGATCCTGGTGTACATTTTCGCAGGGATACAATTTACTGCTCCAGTTTACAATGGTTTCCACATAATCTTCAAATTGAGAGGTTTCGCCAATAGCCGTGTGGCTGATGGCCTGTAATGTTCCATTTACAGATGCGCCCAATGCCAGTTGCTGTTGTGTCGCAGGCCGGTGCCCGAAAGAAAACATTTGCTGACGGGTGAGTGTAACCCGTACCGAACGCTTTAATTGCGTAGCAGCCAGTGCAGCCATAAACAGATTGTACTGTGGCCGAAGCCCGCTGCCAAAAGCGCCACCAACATACGGCGACCGCACTTCTACATTTTTATAAGCCAGGCTAAATACACCACATACATATTTCAGGCTGTTGAATACACCCTGTGTTTTGTCGTACACCACTAATTTTCCGTCCTTCTTATATTCCACCGTTGTGGCATGCATTTCCAGTGGATTGTGGTGCTCGGCCCCATGGTAATAAGCAGCTTCCTGTTGTATAGCCGACTTCCGGAACGCATTTTCAAAGTCTCCTTTGTTTTTTGGTTTTTTATAGCCGATCTTTTTGCCCTTTGGCTTACGGGCGGCAGATAAATACGACAATAAATCCGTTACGGGCTCTTCCGTTTCGTATTCAACTTTTACAAGGGTAGCTGCGTAGCGGGCCAGTTCAAATGTTTCGGCAACCACTAATGCTACCGGTTGCTGGCCAAAGCTTATTTCATCTGTTTGGAAATACCGGAAATGCTTACCTGGCGGAGCATCCATGTCAATATAGCTAAAATTAAACCGGGCCAATGAAGGCACGTTCTGGTGTGAAAAAACCTGCACCACACCGGATAATGCTAATGCGTCATCTGTATGAATCTTCAGCATTTTGCCTTTGGCTATGGTACTACTTACAACTACGCCATACAATAAATCCGGCACTGTAAACTCCCCGGCATAGGTAGCTTCACCGGTTACTTTGGCAAAACCATCTACCCGGCTAACGGGCTTTCCGATATAGGAGGTTGATGACATGAATGTTGCTTTAAGAAAGTAATACACGTTGTCATTCTGTTAGTTTGGCAATGGCGTGTTTAAACATTCCAACTTAATATTTTGTAATCCAATAATAAGAAATAAAATATGGAAGGCCCGGCACTAACCTTATTAAAAGAAGAAGCTCAGGATTTTATCGGTCAAACTATTACAGAAGCAGGTGGTAGCAGCAAAGCAGATAAGCAACCATTGGTGGGTCAACGCCTGCAAAAACTGCAAAGTTGCGGCAAGCATTTTTTAATGGTGCTGGACGATTGTACCATCCGTATTCATTATCTCATGTTTGGCAACTACTATCTCAACAGTCATCATCCCGAAAAAGAGCCAAAGCTTTCCCTTCATTTTGCCAATGGCAGCGAATGGAATAATTACAATTGTGCTGTTGCTATTTTACCCGAAACGGACATGAGCAAACTGTACGATTTCAGTACGGACATTATGGACGAAAGCTGGAATGAAGCTAAAGCAAAAGCCAAACTGAAACAGCAGCCGCACATGCAGGTTTGCGATGCACTGATGAACCAGGAAATTTTTGCCGGCGTAGGAAATGTAATTAAGAATGAAGCCTTATTTCGCATTAAAGTTCAACCAAAAACCGAACTGGGAAATTTGCCACCAAAAAAGATAAATGAATTGCTGACAGAAGCACATAATTACAGCTACGATTTTTACCGCTGGCGAAAGGAAGGTACCCTGCGCAAAAATTATTGTGTACACCGCCGTAAGTATTGCCCCGATTGCCACTCGGTACTGGCAAAAGAATTTACGGGTGAGCTAAACCGTAGCAGTTTCTATTGCCGGAACTGTCAGAAACTATATACGTAAATCTATCAATTAGCGGGCAATGTAATAATGAATTCAGTAGATTCACCTTCTTTCGTTTTTACTTTCAATTCTCCGCTATGTGCTTTTATAATATCATAAGCCAACGACAACCCTAAGCCAGTTCCTTGTCCTGTTGGTTTTGTAGTGAAGAATGGTTGAAAGATTTTATTAATAATGTTTTGAGGAATGCCATTGCCATTATCGGTAATACTTACCTCCATTTTATCTTTTAGTTGCCGGGTGGTTATTGAAACTGTTGGCGCATACGCTTCATTTCCTGATTTCTTTTTTTCATTAACCGCATAAAATGCATTGGTAATTAAGTTGAGAATAACGCGGCCAATATCCTGCGGAATGATATTGATATGTCCAATCGTTTCGTCATAATCTGTTTTAAGTATGGCATTGAAAGATTGGTCTTTCGCTCGCAGACCATGATAAGCTAACCGTAAATATTCGTCCGCAAGTTTATTAATATCTGTTGGTTCTTTGGTAGCGCTGCTACTTCGGCTATGCTGTAACATGCCTTTAATAATAGCATCGGCCCGTTTACCATGATAATTAATTTTCTCAAGGTTTGATTTCAGGTCATCTGCAATTTCTTTCGCATCATCATAATTGCCCGTTATCAATTCTTCTTTCATTTCGTCAATGAGTTCATTGCTTACTTCCGAAAAATTATTGACGAAGTTTAACGGGTTTTGTATTTCATGAGCAATGCCTGCCGTAAGTTCTCCCAGTGAAGCCATTTTTTCCGACTGGATGAGTTGGGTTTGTGTTGCTTTAAGATCTGCAATAGAAGTTTGTAACTGTGTTGTTCGCAACTCCACTTTTTCTTCCAATACTTTATTTTCTCTTTTTAATGCAGCGGAGCGGTAAGCAATGAAGGATGATATGGCTATAATAAAAATAACCGCATATAATAAATAAGCCCACCAGGTTTTCCACCAGGGAGGAAGAATAGTTATACTAATGCTTGCACCTGTTTCATTCCAAACGCCATCGCTGTTGGATGCTTTTACTTTAAAAGTATAATTGCCGGCAGAAAGGTTTGTATAAGTTGCGGTGCGTTGCGTGCCTGCCTGTATCCAGTCTTTATCATAACCCACCAGTTGACAGGCATATTGATTGTTGGCTGCATCGGCAAAATGCAATGCCACAAACTGAAACGCTATCTTATTCTCGTTGTATTGTAATGTTATTTTTTGATTGGCTTTTGTATATAAACCTGTATCAATACCTGTTTTTGTATGGGCAGCATGATAGCTAACAGATTCTATAATAACGGAAGGTGGTATTGGATTTGCTTTTAATTCTGCGGGGTTAAAACGCATCATTCCACTGTTAAGGTATAAATAAAAAAATCCTTTGGCATCTTTATAAATTACACCCGAATGGCTGCCGGCAAAGCTTTTGTTTAATTTGGCAAAACCGGAAATCTTACCGGTTTGAGGATCAATCCTGGAGAAACCTCTTTCAGAAGAGCACCAGATATTTCCCATGGCATCTTCGTTAATATCTAAAACAGTATTGTGCAACAGCCCATCCTGTTCTGTGTATTTTTTAATAATCTTTCCTGTTACCCTGTCAAATAAAAACAGCCCCGATAAATAAGTACCCACCCACAATCTTTTTTTACTGTCCTCAAATATTTTTACTACGCAAAAAAATCCTTGTTCATTATTCATGTAACTGGTAAACTTGCCGGTCCTGGTATTTAACCGGTTTAAAGAACCCTGGTTGGTACCGATCCATAATATTCCTGTTTTGTCAAAAAATAATGTTATCACCCGGCTATCATCCAGCTTATTCTCAACAGGCTTTATCGTATTATCATTCTGAATAAAAGGATAGCGGGTAAAACGTTTTGTTTGCGGATCAAAACTACAGAGACCTTCATTCTGGAAGCCTATCCATACTTTTCCGTTTTTCTCTACAGCAATTTTATTAATGTAATTACTACTAAGTGAAGAACTGTCAGCCGGAACATTTTTATAATTTATAACCGATCTGGTTTTACGGTTGTAATAAAATAAGCCTCCGCCCGATGAACCGATCCAGATATTTGTATTATCAATACTACTAACGGTAAACGCTAACTGGTAAACATCCTTTTGCTTAAGGTCTATCTTATCAAATTGATTTGTTTGGGTATGCCAGGTATACAGGCTGCTAGTATCGGAAATAAAACAAATACTGTCTCCCTGTGATCCTGCGATGCTGAACTTTGAAGCACCAGTATTATTAACTGTACTTGTCTTACCAAGTATAACATCCTGAACGGCAAACAATGATTTTTGTTTGTTTAAGTAAGCGATGCCAAAATAAGGCATACCAACCCAAAGGGTGCCCGACCTGTCAAAAAATAATCTGTCAATGTTTGTGTATAAAGGCAAACTTCCTTCTTCAGCATTGCTGTTGTATAAAGTAGTGTTACCCGTTTTTGTATTTAAATAATATAGGCCCCGGAAATTTCCACCTAACCAAAGATTACCATCTTTATCTGAAGCAATAGTGCTTACAAAATCATTCCTGCCGGGAAAATTAATGTTATAGTTGATAAATTTATTCTGCTGCGGATCAAATAACGAAATACCTTTTTCGGTGGAAAGCCAAAACCGTTTTAATGAATCCACAAAACCTTTATGACTATTTGCCGGAAGCGAATTAGCATCCTTGCTGTTGGCTGAATAAACCTGGTATTTTTTTGTTTTGATGTTGAATCGCAACATATGCCAGCCAGCGAAGGAATAGACAGCATTCACAAAATTATTGAGTGTGTAAATTGAACTATCGGTACTCATCCACAAAATATCAGCATCAGCCGGGTCCGGCGTTAGACCCCATAATTTATTGTCTCTTAAACTTCCGGGTATTACAGCATAAGACTTGAATGATTGGGAGGCATCATCATAATACGTAAGCGCACTATCGCAAACCATCCATACTTTACCGGAGGCATCTTTATTAATGCTTATAAATTCTGTTTTGGGAATATGATAGTTACCACCGGCAGTTGAACTGTATTCCTGGAATGTATGATCATTATTATTGAATTTATACAGTTGCAACTTAAATGAAATCAGGTTGTAGTCCATAAGCCAATAAATATTATCCTTCCTGTCTTCAACCCAAGAAAGTATAAAAAAATTTTTTATTGCTTCAGGCATTTTTTTCCCGGCGAAAGCGCTTACAAACCGGTCGTTTTGCGACTCATAATAATAAATGCCATTTTCATTTGTGTAAGCCCATATTTTACCCTTCCTGTCTTTAAACAAATACTGGATATTAATAGGGGTAATGGTAACGCCTTTGTCATTAGCCATAGGATACGGCTTTAGTTGATAGCCATCATAGCGAACGAGACCGTTTTGTGTACCCAGCCATAAATAACCATTATCATCTTCCAGAGTAGCCCTTACATTAGCTTCCGGCAAACCGCTCTGCACAGAGAGTGTATTAAAATATGGTTTTTGGTACTGTGCGTTTGCAGCAGCAAAACAAAAAAGCATTAAAAAGAGAAGTAGTTTTTTCATAATAATTTTTTATCCTGAAATGGGTAACAGTATAGTGAATGTTGAACCTTCCCCTTCCTTGCTTTCTACTTTTATTTCTCCACCATGTGCTTTAATGATATCATAGCTCAAACTCAAGCCCAGGCCGGTTCCCTGACCGGTTGGTTTGGTGGTGAAGAAAGGCTGAAATATTTTATCTAATACGGTTTGTGGGATACCGTTGCCGTTGTCACTAACTTTTATTTCAACCTTATCATTTAATCTTTTTGTTTGAACGGAAACAAGCGGTTTGTACGCTTTATCAGCCAGTTTCTTTTTTTCATTTACAGCATAAAAAGCATTGTTGAAAAAATTTAATAACACTCTGCCCATATCCTGCGAAACAATATTTATCTTATCAATACTTTCATCAAAATCAGTTTTGAAATCAGCATTAAAACTTTTGTCTTTGGCTCGTAAACCATGATAGCTTAATTTTAAATATTCATCCGCCAGGGCATTGATGTCAGTTGGTTCTTTTTTACCTGTGCTGCTTCTGGAATGTTGCAGCATGCCCTTTACGATGGCCTCGGCACGTTTGCCATGATGATTTATTTTTTCAAGATTTGCAGCAATATCTTTTAATATATCATCTTCCATATCTTCATTTCTTTCACCTTTCAGCTTTGATCTTTCATCCCGTAATTCTTCTATCAGTTCATTGCTTACCTCGCTAAAATTGTTTACGAAGTTTAATGGATTCTGAATTTCATGTGCAATGCCTGCGGTAAGTTCACCGAGGCTTGCCATTTTTTCTGATTGGATCAATTGCTTTTGTGTAACCTGCAATTCATTCAAAGCTTCTTCTGTGCGCTTCTTTTCTTCTTTTAATTTTACTAAGTCCAGCTCAGATTGTATGGCATGTGCTTCCGCAACTTTAAGATCATTAAAACGGGTATAAGTAAGATTGAAGACTGCCGCAAATCTTTCTAATAAATTAATTGTTTCTTCAGGTTGTTCATCAGGAGATGCCATGCCAATAAAACCTCTTCCAAAAATGGCCAAGCTTTGTATTCTTCTTTTTTGAGAAAGACCCTTTTTAAAAGGTACATTGAGTTCATCTGACAGGTAATGAAAATACTTTTCCAGTTCTTCTCCCTGCATGTCAATCGTCAATGATTTTTTTTCTTCTTGCCATGCATTATACATTTTTTTCATGCTGGCATTACGGTTGATATCGCCAATGAATTGTGTGCTTACTTTACTGCCGTCTTCATCCGTTACCCAAAACTCAATATGACCCTCATCGTCTTTTACAATGCCGATGTATAAACGGTTTGGCGCAATGCCTAAAAGGATAAGTTGCCTGAAAAGCACCGCTGCAGTTTCTGCAAGCTCATCAGATCTCTGCATGGCAAGTGTGCGGCTTCTTACACGCTCTAATGCTGCTTCAATTTGTGCTTCCCTTGCCTGTGCTTCTGCTTTTTGCAAATCCAGAAAACGGGTGTAGGTTAAATCAAAAACAGAAGCAAAACGTTTACTTAAATCTTTCAAACCTTCATTCGGTTCTTTTGTAATAAGCAGCAGATAACCTTCTTTAAAAAAACCAATATAATAGCATTGTCTTGAAGGAAGCGTTAATCCGGAATTTTCCAGTATGTCAATGGCGGTTTTAACAGAGGGAATAGTTTTAAGAAATACATAATGCTTTTCCAATTCTTTTCCCTCCCATATTTTATTATGCGCCGGCTCTCCACGCAATGATGCTTTATATATTTCAGCATGTGTTGGTTCTTCTTTGTAAGGAATCATCATTGGCGGTAATAGACCTCCTGAATCTGCCGCCATCCATACTTCTGCCAAATCATTTTTTGTCCAGATACAAAATCCGCAGCTCCAGGTTTCAAACCCCAACTCTTTTATTTGCTGAAATAATATGGAAGCCGTATCTGCTAATTCATTTGATTGATGCATAGCCATTGTTCTTGCACGCACTCTTTCTAACGCCAGTTGTATTTGTGATTCTCTTGTCTGCGCTTCGGCATTCGTTATATCAACATATCTTTTATAAGCAAGGTCGAAAACATTACGAAAACGTTTGAGTATTACTAATTGCTTTTCGCTGATTTTTGTAAAAGTTGAGATGCCGATAGCGCCCGTTCCGATTGAATAAAAATGATAGTATAGCGCATCTGTATTTTCCAGCCTTGGATCATCTTCTTCGCCATTACTTTTCCTGAAAGCTCTCCATTCATCCAATGCTTTGCCTTCATAAATCATTTCAGCAAAAGCTTCGTTTGAAATTCTTGACTGGTTAATGAAATTATCTATGGTTGGATGTTTGCCATACTCAAATTTCGTTATCGTTTTTCCTGACGTTTCAGCATAATCATAATTCAGCAAAAAATTTTTGTCATCATAATGAATATCGATCATTGCATTCCTGAGTTCGGCAAATTCTAACGATTGTAATTGTGTAAACAGTATCTCGCAAATGTTCAATAAGTCATCAGCCTTGCTCATGCTCATAGCAACTGTTCTTACTCTTTCAAGTGAAGATTCGATTTCCAGTTCCCGATTTTGCTCTTCAACGGCTTTTCTTTTTTGTTCCAGTTCTTCAATGGTTTCTTCTAAAAGAATTGCCGTGGTGCGTTTTACTTTTTCTGTCCGGTCGAGTTTGAAGGCTGTTATCTCCAATTCTTTATCAGCGGCTTTCAATGATTTTGAAATAGCATCTTTTTGCTCAGCAGTTACGTTTCCATCTTGCTGAATAATGGTTACTATATTTTGAAGATGCTGGTTCATTGTTATTTCATTTTTCTTTTAATGCCACTACACAAGAAGTTAAGTTGTGCATTTCCAAATTACCGCCAGTAGCCCGTCCCAATTCTGCGTTGGAAAACATGCCAACCATCGGTACATTCCAGATATTTTTTACACCTTCTATTTCTTCACTCATCATTGGACCGAGTGCTACTATTCTGCCTGCGCAACTAAACATAATCAATGCATCTGCCTCGGGCATTTCAGTTGCTTTCATTGCCTCTGTGGCAAGAATCACTTTTTGCATTACATCAAAATCGGGCGGTAGTGAGAACCGTACTTTAGCACCTTGCGGCACAGAGCCGCTGCAATAAAACGACCTGTCATTCCAGTCTACCATAAGCCCCGGACGCATAACAGGGTCACCTTTTTCACGCTGCAATTGCAAGGGAAAAGTGGTTGCGAGTTCCATCAGCAACCCTTTATTATCCGGTGAAACGTTTTCAATACCTCCATATTTTGCCGTGATGTCAAGCACCGGAACACTATCAACGGTAAACACATGATTGGCTTCGCTGCGGGTAACTATCTTTTCAGTGCCTACCGCTTTCCATCCGCAGGTAGCTTTTCCCTTCATTAATATTTTGCTTTCGTCTAATGCAATAACTACAATGCCCCTGTTACTTTCTTTTCCATTGGTAAAAACAAATTGTTGTGTAAATGCGTAATCATCACCAGCCATGCCGCCAAATACATTCACTTGTTTACCCACCACATCTTCAAAACCAAATAATAATTCTTCCGCATCCGTTTCCAGGTGGCTTCCTGCAACAAGAAAAGCAGGGGTTGCAAATTTTTGTTTTGCCTGTTTGGCGATTGCTCCTGAAACTTCCCTGTAATTCTTTTCAGGATATTCGTCGAAGTATATCCGGAAATTTTCTTTGTTGATATCAAGCAGCAGTATTGCTGCTGAACCTTTTTCCGTTTCTTCATCTATAAACTCTCCATTGGTAGTAACGCCATAAACAGCAATATCATCATCATCTAATATTTTACAAATTGCCGCACGGTTTTGACTGACGGAAATAAAAACAATGGCTAATGTTGGCTTAAAACCATCGGTCATGCTTTGTTGTAAAGCAGATTGAATTTCTTCTACTGATTTGCCTTTGATTGATTTTGCTTTCATAATTATTTTTTGTAATCCTGCCTGCCCCGATCCCTATCGTGGGAGTTTGTCGGGGGATTATTTTTCTTTTAATACCACTATGCAGCATGTATTATTATGATAATCATATTTACCGGTTTTTGATTTTCCATATTCGCCATAGGAAAAAAAGCCTGCCATGGGCGCATCCCAGATTTTTTGCACCTGCTCTATCTCCTCTTTCATTACAACCCCAAACGATAAATACCTGCTCACGCATGAAAACATGATCAAAGCATCGGCTTGCTGCTGTGCATTGTCCTTAATACCCTTACAATCTGCAACGACTGTATCAATGGAATCAAAATCCGGTGGCAACGAAAATTTGATTTTTGATCCCTGCGGCACTTTTCCGGAACAAATAAGGGAACGGTCTTCACGATTGGCAAACATGGCTGTACGTATTACAGGATCTACATTTTCACGTTCCACCTGCAATGGATAATACCAGGAGCTTAGAAATGTCACGATTTCCCTGTTGCCTTCCTGTTTTATCTCAACGCCAAGGTAATTCATTAACATATCCAATGCTGGTTTATCATCGATGGTGTACACAATATTACCATCGCTTTTAGTAACCGTTTTTGTGGTGCCAATAGCCTTCCATCCACAAGTAGCTATACCTTTAACATCTATTTTATCTTCATCAATAATGAGTGCTACCAATGCGCAGTCTTTACTTTTTCCGTTGGTAAAAACAAATGTTGATTCAAGTGCCAGATCATCTCCAGCCTTACCTCCAAATATGGTTACTTCCCTGCCTGCCGACGAGGGAGATTTTCCAAAACCTTGTATGATGCCCTCAACAAATGGTTCACCATCCAAGGACACTCCACTGTTTGCTATAATAAACGCAGGGTTGGTAAAGGTTTCTATTCCGGTAATGCCCAGTTTGTTTGCGTCTTCGAAGGCGGTCTCTGGGCTTGTTTCAAGAAATTCCATTTTAAAATAAGCTGGATTCATATCGAGCAACATCATGACAATGCTACCTCCTTCAATTTCGCCATCAATAAATTCGCCTGCAGTAGTAGCACCAAATATCTGAATGCCTTTTTCGTCAAGTAATTTGGAAATAGCATCTCTGTCCTGTTTAACAGATATGAATACAATGACTAAAGTTGGCTTGAATCCGTCTGCCATGCTTTTAGTTAATGCAGAACTGATTTCTTCTGTTGATTTTCCTTTGATTGATTTTGCTTTCATGTTTTTATTTACATATTGAACAACCTATTTTTCTTTTAATGCTACCCAACTTACTGTAGTGCCATGAAATTCACAACGACTGTCATCCAATTTTCCAAATTCACCTAATGAGAAAAAACCAGCCATTGGTTTATTCCATATTGCTGCCAATCCTTCTATTTCTGCTGAGATCATTGGGCCCAATGACCCCAGCCGGCCCACACAGGAAAAAACGATCAATGCATCAACATCAGGCATATCCTTTTCTTTTATTGTTCTGGCACTTCCAACAACTGTATCTATCACGTCAAAATCCGGAGGTAGTGAAAAGCGAAAGCTGTCAGCTTCTTTCACCTCTCCTCCCAGCATTATTGATTGATCGGCTGTGTTCCAGAGTAGCACCGGTCTCATCAAAGGAGTTCCCGATGTTCTTTGAAACTGCAAAGGATAGCCTGCATCCAGGGGAACCAGTCCCTGTGCTTGTTTATCGAAGGTTATTATTTCACTCCCTAAAAATTTTTGGATCACAGTCATGGCAGGTTCATTATCGATGGTATAAACCCAGGAGCCTTCGCACTTTGTAATTTTTTTCGCTGTTCCTGCAGGTTTCCAACCTGAAACAGCCAGGCCACCTATTGCTATTTTATCCTGGTCAATGATGAGTGCAAGCAGACCGCCGGTACTGGATATATCATTGTTAAATACTATACCTGAAAAATCAGCCGGGTTGCCAGCCACACCGCCCATCACCGTAACATCATTGCCCCCTATATGTGTCAATCCTTTGATCAAATCTTCTCCGGACATCCTGAAATCAGCAGATGAGATGATGAATCCCGGGTTTTTAAATGCCTGATATCCAATCTCACCAACCTGCCGGGCTGCTTCGTAAACAGAACTTGTTTGGTAACCTTTTAATGCTATTTTAAAATAGTCTTCGGGAATATCTAATAATAAAACAACGATATCATCTGGTTCCATTCCCTGTTCCGTGAATTTTTCAGAAGTGCTGGCACCGAAGATGGCAATTCCTTCTTTGGTCAGCATGGCACGTAAGGCTTCTGCATTTTTAATAGTTGTTAGAAAAACAAGGGCCAGGGTGGGATAGTATCCATCATTTTTACTTTCAGCCAATGCCAGTTGAATTGCTGAAAGTGATTTTCCTTTAATCGATTTTGCTTTCATTTTTTCTTTAGTTTGTGGTTGCAATAATTAGGATAACCTAATTCAATCTGTCCAACCCTTCAATAACGCTATATGGCTTTTTAAAAAAATCATCAATCGTTTCATTGAATTGTCTGGCATAATTAATAGGCGTTGAATGACCTGAATTTGGAATGATCCATAAATAAGATTGAGGGATTGCTTCAGCGATCAGCAACGTGTGTTTAGGCAACAGCGCATCATGATCACCGCCAATTACAAGCGTGGGGCATTTAATGGTATGCAATTGCGCTACGGTAATGTTTGGCTCTTTAGTCATCATCGCCATTAGCTTGTATTGATTCTTTATTTCAGGAGTTTGATTTACTTTGGATAAAGAATCAACTTCAGCAGCCAGCCAACGATAAAGGGAAGGTTCAAGCGCCGTAGAATCGGGCCATAGATTAGCGCCGGTAACGGCAAGCTTTTTTACTTTTTCAGGGTGGCGTATGGCAAGCAATAAACCATTGATGCCGCCATCGCTCCAGCCAATTACAAAACAGGAATCAAGATGCAGTTCATCAAGCAAGGCGTTGAGATCATCCGCCATCATTTCGTAGTTTAATGAATCACTGGTATCAATTGATTTGCCCTGAGCCCTGCTGTCTGCAAGTATCACTTTGTATTCTTTGGAGAAGTAAGGAATTTGGTTGCTAAAGTCTTTAATGCTGCCACCGTTTCCATGAATGATAAGCAGTGGTTTGCCTGTACCATAGACCTCATAATACATTTTAAAACCACGGTGGTTTACATATTTCCCTGTCTTACTATTGCCATATACGGTGTTGTTACCAGTAGCTACAGGCAACTGTGCAAAAACGGTCAACATGAATGTTGGTGCAGCAAGGGATAGCACAATCTTTTTCGAAATGTTCATGTTTTTCGTTTTAAGTTTTTATACTTGTTAATTTTCTTCGTTTGTTTTAATACTCGAAACCATATTGAAACTTGCCATCACGCCATCACCGAACTCTTTTATCCATCGTCCATTGAACTGTTCGATGACGGGCTTTTGTATTGACCGGTTTATTGTAAGCAATTCAAAGGCCTTTTGTTCATCATTGCCCATTAATTTCGTGTACCCAACTATATTGGTGAACATAATAGCGGCAAGCTGGCGGGTTTGAGACATATTGTTTATTAATTTTTTTTATGCTGCAAACTATTATTTAACTACGCTACAAATAAATACCTATCACCAATGCTACCATGCTTATCAGGGTAAGAATCATTAGCAGCGGCATTATAAATTTAAACCATGTCTTCAAGCTTATATTTACCATCGCCAGCGATGGCAATATAAGGCCGGTAGGAGCCAGGAAGGACATCAGGCACATACCATACATGTATGAATTCACAATTTCCCTGCCTGGCACATTTACTAAAATGGCCAGGGCTCCAATAATGGGCATGGTTAGTACCGCCATGCCGGATGTGGATTGTATGAAAATAGAAAAGACGACATAAAACAGCAACAGCAACAGGATAAAGAATGCAGGCTCAATACCTTGTACCATGTTGGCTGTATAATACAATATGGAATCGCTTACATGCCCTTCATTTAAAATAATGGTAACGCCTCTTGCCACACCAATAATAAATGCTACTGATAATAAACTTTCTGAACCCCTGATAAATTCACGGATAAATATTTTTTCATTCAGCCGGGTTATTACCGCAATCAGGATGGAAGAACCCAGGAACAATGCAGACATTTCTGTTGTCCACCAGTCCAAAAATACCACACCGCCAATCATGGTTAAAAAAGTTGCGATATAGATCAGCAGCAACAATTTTGTTTTCCCTTCCAGTTTGGGAGTATAGGTTTCATTGCTGATGTGTACTTCATATAGCGGTTTTACTTCGCCGTCAATTTTATATACCAGTGAAGCAGTTGGATCTTTTTTTATTTTGGCAGCATACTTTAAAATATACCAAACCAATAATGCTGTAACAATTACCCACAGCACCAGGCGTTCAGTTAGTCCATCCATCCAGTTGATACCTGCGGCATTGGATGCAATAATAGTGGCGAAAGGATTGGAGAAAGCGGGAAGAGCACCGATGCTGGTGCCACCGAAAATGATGGCCAGCGGCACCAGCAGATCGTAGCCTGCAGCCAGGAAAAGCGGTACCAGTATGGGATAAAAAACAAGTGCCTCTTCACCCATGCCATAAGAGCCGGCAAAGAAAGAAAATACAATGGTAAGAATGGCGATGAGCCAGTGTTCACGCCCTTTCATAGTATGTGCCAGCCAGGTGATACCTTTTACCATGGCGCCTGTTTCGTTGAACACAAACATGAAACCGCCAATGATGAGTACAAATAAAATAATATCTATGCTATCCACAATCCCTTTGACAGGCGCCTGCAGAACAGCAATAAATCCCTGTTGATTTCTTTTTAGCCTGGTAAATGAATTGGGTACCGATACCGGCTTGCGGATATCACCACCAATAAATTTCTCCACTTTGATTTGGATACCAAGGCTGTCCAGGGTTTTTTGGGTAAGAGGCAATGCCAATTCGCTGGTATCTGTAACCATGGTGAAAGTTTTGCCGGTTACCGACAGTTTATTATACTGCCCGGCTGGTAAAAGCCAGGTGGTCACAGCAGCCAGTATAATCACTATCATCAAAATGGGTATCGGCCCCGGGAAAGATTTTTTATCTGACATCTTTGTTGATGGCTTATCCAGCCTTTCAATTGTTTTTTACACTTGCTAATCTTATCTGCTTAAAGAGCATCAAACAAAATAGGGTCGTAAATACTTTACCATTGTGATCTTTTATGCAGGTAATTGAATGATAAACGTTGTGCCTTCCCCTTCCTTGCTTTCTACTTTTATTTCTCCTCCATGTGCTTTTACAATATCATACGCCAATGACAAGCCGAGACCTGTACCCTGCCCTGTTGGCTTGGTAGTGAAGAAGGGTTGAAAGATTTTGTCCAGTATTTTTTGTGGGATGCCGTTACCATTATCAGCTACTTTTATTGCTACTTTGTTACCTGCTTTTTTTGTACTGACCCATACTGTTGGTTCGTAGCCATGAGGCTGTTGAATCTTCTTCTCTCCCACCACATAAAACGCATTGGTAATTAAATTAAGAATGACCCTGCCAATATCCTGCGGAAGGATATGTATGGAGCCGATACTTTCATCATAATCCGTTTGTAACGTTGCATTGAATGACTTGTCTTTCGCCCTCAATCCATGATATGCCAGCCGCAGGTATTCATCTGCCAGTTTATTAATATCTGTTGGTTCTTTTTGTCCACCGCTGCTTCGGCTATGTTGCAACATCCCTTTTACAATACCATCAGCCCGCTTACCATGGTGGGTTATCTTTTGCAGGTTTTGTTTAATATCTGATGCAATGGCTTTTGCTTCTTCCACATCGCCATTTACTAATTCTTCCGTCATTTCATCCACTAGTTCGTTGCTGACTTCCGAAAAATTGTTGATAAAGTTTAAAGGGTTTTGTATCTCATGGGCAATGCCTGCAGTAAGCTCACCGAGGGAAGCCATCTTTTCTGATTGGATGAGTTGTGATTGTGTAGCTTTTAAATTTGTTATAGCAGCATTTAATTCTTCGTTTTTTACTATGAGATCGGTTGTTCTTTCTGCTACTAATTTTTCCAGGGTATCTGCCTTTTGTTTCCATTCCTCTATGCCATATGTATCAGTTGATGATTGTACATTGTCAGGTTTTGATACATGCCAGTGTATCATTTTCCATTGATTGTTGCTATATTCAAAAATGGCGGATGCCCGCATGCCAAAACCGGTTGTGTCAGTGTTGATTTTAATTTCCAGGTATATATCTTCTACGATGATAGCGATATTGCCATCAGCAGGATAATCCCGGTATACTTCTGTCCGGGTGAATTTCAATTCCATTCCCTGGCTCTGTTCCTTCTGCATGCGAATCAGTTCACGCAAACCATCAAGAGAAATATATTTTTCTTCCACAGCCGTACCGATTGCCATAATCCTTTGTGCAAAAACTTCTTCGATATCATCGATGGGTGCCAGGCCGAAACCAATATTGGTCGCTTTTTCAAGTGTATCGTTCAGTGTCTTTTCTTTTTCTTTTGTCATATCAACGGTTATTACTTTGGTAGTGTTACTGTAAATACAGATCCCTCACTTTCTTTTGTCTCTACTTTCAATTCTCCGCCATGCGCCTTCACAATATCATAGGCTAAACTCAACCCCAATCCTGTTCCTTGCCCTGTTGGTTTAGTAGTGAAGAAAGGTTGAAAGATTTTACCAGCTATCTTTTGAAGAATTCCGGAGCTATTATCCTGTATGATTATTATTATCCTGAGTCTTTAGTTTTCTATGCTTACGAAAACGTTGGTTGGCAGATTTTTTTCACATGTCAACTCTTCACACCGTACAGATTAACAAACATTGTTATATAAGTTAGTTCACACACTGTCTATATCCTACAGTATTACCTTCAATCCAGTACTTCATACACCACCAGCATACCAGCTTTATTTTTAAGTGTCTTCTCCCCAACCCGCTGGCAGTTAAAGGATTCTTTGATCTGCTGATACGCCGTTTCACTTACCAGTATTTGTCCGGGTACTGCAGCAGATTGAAGCCGCTGTGCGGTGTTTACCACATCGCCTATTACGGTATAATCCAGCCGCCGCAGGTTGGCGGAACCAATATTACCGGCAATTACCTCACCGCTATTAATTCCGATAGAGACTTTCGGTGAAAACAAATCGCTACCCATTTCCTGCGGCAACTCTTCTATTTGCTTGCGCAGGGCCAGGCAGGCATCCACAGCCTTATCTAAATGATAGTCCCCTTTAAAAACAGCCATCACTGCATCGCCGATAAATTTATCAACATAGCCTCCCTGTGCTATGATCTCTTTTACCATTACATCAAAATACTTATTCAGCAGCTTTACTACCATATCTGCTGACTGTGTTTCAGTAATGGCAGTAAAGCAGCAGATGTCAATAAAGGCAACTGTAGCTTCTACCATTTCATTTGCCATTAGCGAGGAAGCAGCATCCTGCCGGCTCATAAAGTTCAGCACCGTTTCATCCACATACATGCGCAGAATGTTATTCTCTTTAATAGCCTGAATGGTATCTTTAATTTGGGCAACATGCCGGATGGTTTTCTCAATAGTGAGTTCCAGATCCTCAAAGTTTACGGGCTTGCATACAAAGTCAAATGCACCACGGTTCATGGCGGTGCGGATGTTATCCATGTCGCCATAAGCCGACACCATAACCGCTTTTACAATCGGGTTTACATCGGGCAGTTTGGTTAGCATGGTCAACCCATCCATTTCCGGCATATTAATATCCGTTAACACCAATGCGGTATCTGGATTTTCGGATAGCTTTTGCAGTGCTTCGCTACCGTTCAGTGCAAATACAAACTCATATTTCTGCTCCCGGATTTGCTTGCGGAATTTTTGTTTAATCAGTAATTCCAAATCCACCTCATCATCTGCCACCAGTATTTTTGACTTCATCGTTTAAGGTTTAATTTTTCTTTTAATGCAGCAAAATCAATTGGCTTGGTTAAAAAATCATCGGCGCCTGACTTCATCGCCATTTTGTAATTCTCGTCATCACCATAAGCCGTTACCATCATTACCACGGGAGGTGGGGCAGCATATTTTCCTTTGATATGCGTCAGCAATTCCAGCCCGCTCATGCCGGGCATATTAATGTCGGAGAGTATAAGTACGGCTTCATGATTATGGCTTTGCAAGTATTGCAGTGCCTGCTCACCGGAATTAGCAAAAGCAAAATGAACGATCTGTTCCCGGATTTCTTTGCGAAAGCGTTGCTCAAAAAGCGTCTGCATATCCGGTTCATCATCTACTACCAGAATATTCATGGTTAAAAGTTTAGAATTAGTAATGGGGATTTCCGGGTTAAACTTATAGGAAAGGACGCAGATTTCCATATTTACTCCAGATGCAGGAATGATTACGTAACAGGTTATCAGGATTATTTACACCTTTTTTATTATCATAAATCAACGGTAATTTAAACGCTTATTTGTTATGCTGTAATGCATTCAACTGCCGGGTAAAATCATGCTGTAAATCTTCATGCAGCGTGGCGATGGCTGCTTTAATTTTCTTTAGCTGGGCATTGTATAAATTTATCAGTGCCGTACTATTTTTATAGAATATTTTATGTTGATGTATGCAGGTACAAAAGTAGAGCAGCACTTCGGCATCAGCCACCTTTGAACCGGCAAAACGTAAGTGCTTATTCAGCCAGCTTACAATTTTCCGCAGGTTCTTTTTCAAAAAATACAGATTGTGCGTATGTACATGCGTAAATGCTTCAGCCGTTTCCGTTTTTAAGTGACTGATGTATCCGTCTATGTCATGCGCCTCAAACAAAAGATAAGTAAATAACTCTTTGTTTTCCTTTTTTGCCCTGGCTAGCCGCAGGCATATTTCCAAAAGCTCTGTAGCATTCAGTGCTTTTAATTCCTGCTTTATTTCGTTCAAACTGGCTGCTTTCATTACATCTCTATTGTTAGATGCTTCAAATATAAAAGCCCATCATGGGAAATCCCGGATGAACTACAGTTTAATAAGGCAGCGTAAGTGGCAACTTATGTTTGTGTGCGTACGTCCGCTGTGGCGTCACTACGGCCTATTCATAGTTACCTGTTGGAACGTAGGCATCTAGAAAGATAAGATCGCTTGGCCATTCCCAAGCGGAACGAAATAAACAAAAGCTGAGCTTTTTATGCTTCGGTACTCCCCTGCCACCGGTAAGTATCAATGGATAGCCCGGCCAGGTCTATGATACGATCAACAACCGTTGCGGCTACCTCCTCAATAGTGGTTGGCCGGCTGTAAAAAGAAGGTGTGGCCGGGCAAATAATGCCACCTGCCAGCGTTACCTGTTCCATGTTACGGATGTGAATGAGGTTATAGGGAGTTTCCCGCACTACTAAAATCAGTTTTCTTCTTTCTTTCAGGATTACGTCTGCCGCACGGGTTATCAGGTCGTCGGAAATGCCACCGGCAATACGGCCCAGGGTACCCATGCTACAAGGCACAATCATCATGGTATTGTACTGCCCGGATCCGGAGGCAAAGGGGGCAAAAAAATCGGATTTACTGAAATATTGAACGGGATAGTTTTTGTAATCTTCATTGCCCAGTTCGTGTTGCCACACCTGTTTTGCGTTGTCCGTCATAACAACCGCAAGTGCCTGCCACTGATTTTTCAACCTTAATAACTTGTCCAAAAGCAGCTTTGTGTATATGGAACCGCTGGCGCCACTGACTGCTACCACTATTTTTTGCGTAATCATTTGTTAACCGCAATATAAATATAAACAGAGGCATGTCTAAATATTATGCGTTGCTATACCATAGTTTGTCTCAATATCGTATCACAAGCACTCTTCGTAACGTTAAAACGTGAAACAACAGCGGAATATGAATGGTAATAATCAATTGTTTATACAGATAATTACCGAAATAGTCTGATTGTAAAACTGTCAAGAATCACTGATTAAGAGATATGAAAATTTAATCCGCAATTAAAAAACAGATATTTTTTAGATATTTTAAAATTATGTGGAAAAATAAGTTTGTAAAATATTTGGTGGTTATAAAAAAACATTGCAATTTCACCCTCGGTTTTTCATAGAATATTGGATTTAGACGGGCCTGGATTTCTATCCGGGCCTTTTTTATTTTTACACCTGTATTTAATCCCAAATATTGTCTAACCAGCTTACCAGGCGGCTTACCCTTTTACAGGCTACCGCCATCAACATGATTGATATGGTGGGCATCGGGCCCTTTGTTACACTGCCGCTTGTAATTGGTTTGGTAAATGGCCCCCATTTCTTATACGCCTGGATAGCTGGTGCCGTACTGAGCCTTATGGATGCCACCATCTGGAGCGAATACGGTGCAGCCCTGCCATTGGCTGGCGGGACCTACAATTTTTTAAAGGAGGCTTATGGTCCGGGCCGCCTTGGTAAAATGTTTTCCTTTCTGTTTGTATGGCAAACCTGCATTCAGGCGCCTCTGGTCATTGCTTCTGCAGCCATCGGTTTTGCTTCCTACCTATCTTACTTTCATCCGCTAAACGATTATACTTCCAAAGCTATCAGTGGTACAGTAGTCATTTTGATCATTGCGCTCTTATATCGTAAAATTGATGATATTGGTAAAATAAGTGTTACACTGTGGGTAGGTGTTCTGGTAGCCATGGCCTGGATTATTGGGGGTGGGTTCTGGCATGGCAACATGGCTGCACCGGTAGTGCATATCAACGATACCGTAAAGTTCGACTGGGCTTTTGGGGCAGCTATCGGCTTTGCCTCTGTAAAAACAGTCTACAGCTTTTTAGGCTACTACAATGTTTGCCACTTAGGCGGTGAAATTATCAATCCGGAACGAAACATCCCACGAAGTATGTTTATTTCTATTATCTGCATTACCTTATTGTACCTGGGTATGAATATCGCTGTTACCAGCGTTATTCCCTGGAACGAGGCAAAGGGGAATAAATATGTAGTGAGCAGTTTTATTGAAATCATTTCCGGAAAAACGGCTGCCAACGTTGCCACGGTCCTGATACTTTGGGTCGCTTTTGCATCGGTGTTTTCTGCTACGTTGGGCTATAGCCGCATACCCTATGCCGCCGCCGCTGATGGCAGCTTTTTCAAAATTTTTGCCCGGCTACATCCTACCAAAAATTTTCCACACATATCGCTTTTGGTATTAGGTGCGGTGGCTTTTGCCTTTAGCCTCCTGTTCCGGATAGAAGCCGTAATTAGTGCCATCCTTGCCATGCGGATTATGATACAGTTTGTAGGGCAAGCCGCAGGGTTGTTCCTGTTGCGTAAAAAAAGAGGCAATGCCAATATGCCTTATAAAATGCCGCTGTACCCGGTTCCGGTTATTATTGCCATTGCCATCTGGATATTTGTTTTTTACAGCACCGGCCCTACGTTTATGCTGAGTGGTCTGATTGTAATAGCAACAGGCGTGATCGCTTATTTTATTTTGGCGAAACAAAAAGGATGGTGGCCGTATGCAGGTGATAATGAAGAAATAATAACTGACAACGATGGCAAGGATTTGTTAGTGCATCCAGATTAATGTAATGCTATAAAAAGGTTTGATATTACCCATTTACAGATAATAAGGATGATGTAATAACTAATAATACCAGATTAAATTAAGTAGCAGACTGCTGGTAGTAAGCTGCCGGGAGGCGGCAAAATAAGGATACGAAGGCAAGAGCCTTCATATACCAAACAGCCATTCCACGACCTACTTTAATTTAGTATAGGAGCAGAGAATAGCAAATGCCAATTGGCTATATCATTTCAAACCTTTTAGGGTTTTGGATGATCTGTTTTTTTTGATAACGCTCGTAATTTTATTGATTACCGGCTGTCACTTATTCATGTCTGTTCTTATCTATCCGTTAAAAGTTATTACTTACACAAAGCCTTCACAATCCACCACTGCTTTTTTCTTGCTGCTTTTGAGGGCCAATTCAATAATGCGGATAAT
The DNA here is from genome assembly GCA_965246935.1 of Chitinophagaceae bacterium. GTDB lineage: Bacteria > Bacteroidota > Bacteroidia > Chitinophagales > Chitinophagaceae > JAZKFT01. Next base: position 280,786 of record CBDFGC010000001.1, read on the forward strand.
ATTATAGCCCTGTTCCGGGGTTACCTTTAGCGGTGCCCCATTCACCAGCGTTTCGTACAATTCATCATAAAAAATACCAAAGCTGCCTTTTACGGAAGGATAGGTTTCTTTAATTACGTGGCCATCTTTTTCCGTATGCAGCAAACCCCACTGGTTTTCGGGGTCGTTGCCCCAGCCAGCACTATCCGGCGAAATGCCTTTATTCAACATTTCTTCCTGTACATCTTCGCCATATTTAATAAACGAACCTTTGGTACCATGGATGATAAACCGCGGACCATGCTCCCGCACTAACAAGCAGGATTTAAGAATGGCTTTAAAAGATCCGTAATCCAGTTGGATGTCGAAATAATCATCGGTTTTTACACCAGGACGTTGCATACGGATATCGGCATAGAGACGTTTTGGAGAGCCAAATAAAGTCAGCGCCTGGTCTATAAGATGAGATCCTAAATTATACAGCGTGCCACTGCCAAGCCGGCCCTGCTCTTTCCAGGAATTATGTACCACCTCGGGACGGTAACGGTCGTAATGGGCCTCAAACTCCACTACGTCGCCTAACAGCTTATTTGCGAGTACCTGCTTCACCGTTAGAAAGTCGGCTACGTACCGCCGGTTCTGGTACACACTGAGCGTCAGGTTCATCCGGCGGCTTAACTCAATCAAAATTTTTGCCTCGTTAATGGTATCGGTAAATGGTTTTTCTACCACTACGTGTTTGCCTGCCAACAGCGCTTTTTCGGCATATTGGAAATGGGTATGATTTGGCGTTGAGATAATGACAAGGTCCACTTCCGGCAGATTTACTAATTCTTCAATATTGGTTACTACCGTTACATCCGGCAAAAGAGTTTTCGATTGCTGCCCATGCCGCTCCAGCACTGCTGCGATTTTGTAATTTTTATTAACCTGCAAAAACGGTATTTGCATAATGCGGGCACTCATGCCAAAACCAGCAATACCAACACGGATGGAAGTATTCATATGGATTCGAGTTTTATAAATAAGAAGAGGGGTACAACATACGAATATGGAGTAAACTTTCTTAAAATTTATAAATGTCTCCCATCAAATGGTTTTAGAATCCGTCTATCTTAATTTTTATTCCGGATTAATTTCCCCTTTTCGCTGTGTCGGCAGGTGGTAATACCAACGGCATCTCTTCGCCGCGGTGGCAGGTATAGCAATTCACCACATTCAGATGTTGTGGAGAATTGGCTTTTGTCTCAAAGTATTTTTCATTGAGGTCATTGGTCATTCGCATCATGGCCCGGGTATCTTCTTTATGGCTGTTGCTGTCGGAAGCAAAGTCGAGCCTGCCGGGACGATCTTTGGATGGGGCATGGCAGTAATTGCACTTTACGTTCAAAGCATTGTTATAAAAGTGCATTTCCTTTTCCAGGTCCTCATGCGAAATATCTTTCGGAAGTACTTTTAAATTTTGAGCTTTTCGTTCCTGCTGCTGTTGAAAAGCGCCTGCACTAAATACCAATAAGGTAAGCGTACATACAATGATGGCTGAGGCAGCTTGTTTTTTTGAAAGTAGGTGCATGAAAATGGATATTGTTATACACAAATAGTCAGAGAGCAAACCAACGCTATTTTCATTTGTTTCCGTTCGTTGTTAATCAAATTTAACGGGCAGCCCGGCGGTATGAATATTGAAATTTATCACAAGTAGTTAAGCGTACAGCAGTATTCATCATTGGCAGGCACTTTCAGTATTCATTATAGAGGTGTGACCGGTTCCTGTTGACTCAGGCAATGAAAGCTGCCAAGGCCCCAGATGATGTCGGTTGAATCTATACCAATCACTTTTCGATCTGTAAAACACTTTTGAATAATTGCCAGTGCCTTGTCATCTGTAACACAGCGGAAAGTAGGAACTATTACCACGGCGTTTGCTATATAAAAATTGGCATAAGAAGCCGGTAAACGCTGGCCTTCATATTCCACCGGGTCCGGCATGGGAAGCTCAACGATGTTTAATTGTTTGCCATCCAATAGCCGCATTTCCTGTAGTTGCCGCAGGTTGGCTTGCAGGATGGGATAGTTTTCATCCTGCTTGTTTTCTTCAATTACTGTTATTACCGTATCCTCGTTTACAAAACGGACCGTATCATCAATATGCCCGTCTGTATCATCACCTACAATTCCTTCATCTACCCAAAGCACCTGTTGTACGCCGTAGTATTGATGCAGGTATTCTTCAATCTGTTGCTGGTTTAAATGCGGGTTCCGGTTTTCGTTTAATAAACATTGCTTTGACGTAATCACCGTTCCCCGGCCATTAAAATCTACGGAACCGCCCTCCATAACAATACCCGGATGATACACCGGCAGCTTGAAATGTTTACCAATTAACGAGGGTATGACATCATCCAGATCGTATGGCGGATACTTATTGCCCCAGGCATTATAGCCCCAGTCCACAATTACTTTTTTTTGGTCAGCGTCCGGATTAATCAGGAATGCCGGCCCGTGATCACGGCACCAGGCGTCATTGGTGGGGTGAAGGAAAAATTCCACACTTTCCATTTTTGCATTTGCCTGCTGAATGTAATTGATTGCAAACGCCTTCATCTTTTCATCCCCCACATTAATACGCACTTTTTCAGTACGGCTCAGTGTGGCTATGAATTCTGCGTACCGCGGAAATATGGTTTCCATTTTTCCGGGCCAGGATGCCTGTTTATGCGGCCAGCTGAGCCAGGTAGCTTCATGTGGCGCAAATTCGGCAGGGAAATAATAACCGAGGGAAGCAGGAGAAAGTCCGGAAGTTCGGAAGTCCGGAAGTCCGGAAGACTGAGTATGTCCGGAAGATGGCAAGTCCGGAAGTCCGGAAAACGGGAGCTCCGCATTCGCTGTAGTAATAATACTATCTATATCATCCTGATCACTTTCTGTATGAATCATTTCTTTTAGTAAAAACTTTTAAAATACTGAACTGCAAAACTGATCTTCTATTAGTCTTATTAGCATCCAGACTTTCAGTCTTCCGGTTTTCCGGACTCATTGTCTTCCGGTCTTTCCTGACTTATTCTGCATCAATATACCGCTTCGTAATCTGCTGGTAAGAATCAATTCTGCGGTCACGCAAAAAAGGCCAGTGAGTACGGTAAAAATCAGTTTTGCTCAGGTCTACTTCCTGTACATGTACTTCTTCTTCCAAATGCGGGGCTTTGTAAATAACCGAGCCAAACGGGTTAGCCACAAACGATCCTCCCCAGAACTGCATTTTGCCATCCTGTTCCTGACCGGTGCGGTTTACACTTACTACATGTACGCCGTTAGCCACGGCATGGCTGCGCTGAATGGTTTGCCAGGCATTGTATTGTTCTTCGTTGGTGGTATTTTCCTGGTCGGTTGCCCAGCCAATGGCAGTGGGGTAAAATAAAATTTCAGCGCCCATTAAAGAAGTAATACGGGCTGCTTCCGGGTACCACTGGTCCCAGCATATCAATACTCCAATGGTAGCATATTTGGTCTTAAAAACCTTGTAGCCAAGATCGCCTATGGTGAAGTAAAATTTTTCGTAAAAAGCCGGATCATCAGGTATGTGCATCTTCCGGTATTTACCCAGGTAGCTTCCGTCAGCATCCAGTACGGCAGTGGTATTGTGATATAAACCTTCCGCCCGTTTTTCAAACAGCGAGGCTATGATAACTACATTCAGTTCTTTGGCAACGGCGCTCAGTGCATCGGTGCTTGGGCCGGGAATGGGTTCTGCTAATTTAAAGTTGTCGTAGTCCTCCACATCGCAGAAGTATAATGAAGTAAACAGTTCCTGCAGGCAAACAATTTGGGCGCCTTGGGCGGCAGCCTTCCGTACTTTTTCAATTGTTTTATGCAGGTTTTCTTCTTTGTTAGCCGTACAGCTCATTTGCACCAATCCTACGTTTACCAGTTTTGTCATGTTGTAAAATATGCCGGCAAAAATAGTGCTTCGCAAAAGCTTTATCGTGAAGGTTTTGTTATGCTAAAAAAGCACTGATCTGCTGTAGCAAGATTGTCATTAGTTAGGGGTTTATTCATTGCCATTGGCTTTAGCTTAATGTCATTTAGTTAAAGTGTATCTATCAATTGCCGTTGGCTTCAGCCCAATGTCATTAATTTAAGCCCCATCGGGGCTTTCTGTTTGTAGAAAACAAAGGGGCAAAGGCAATCATTGCCACGTAGTGGCTACCCATCTTCTCTGATCAGGTAGCCACTACGTGGCATGCACTAACATCATTGATGTCTGTTTTCTACAAACAGGTTGCACCTACGGCGCATAGCTGCTACATCAATCCTTCACTTAATGACATTGGCTTCAGCCAACGGATACAAATAGAGGAATATATTGGCTTTAGCCATATTACTTGTTACAAATGGCGCTAAAGCCAATGGAAATGGTTGCAACAAACAAATGCAAGAGATACGAACTGCAGAAAATAAGGCTGGTTCTACTGTCTTTAGGAAAAACGCAATGCTTTTACCGGTGTGACCTTACTTACCAGAAAAGAGGGTATAATCAACACAACAAAACATACCAGCGCAGTAGCCAGCGTAACGGCCAGTATTTGCCACCAGTTGAAATACACCGGTGCATAACTTACATAATATGTGTTCTCATCCATTTTAATAAAATGAAGGAAATATTCTGCTACGCAAATTCCCAAACCCAGTACCAGTCCGGCGCTAATACCTACCAAGCTAATGTAGCTTCCATACCACAAAAATATAAGCCGGATAGAATCATTGGTAGCACCTAATGATTGCAACAAACCAATCATCTTTGTACGGTCCAACACGATAATCAGCAGGAAGGTAACCAGGTTAATGAATGCCACAATACCCATTACAATAATTACAATCCACTTGGTCTGGTGCTGCACATCCAGCCAATCGAAAATGCTGGGATATTGCTGGCGGATAGTAAGGCTGTTAAGGCCCTGCGGTAACTGGCTGTAAATGATATTGTTAATGGTATCCAGCCTGTTCAGGTTATTAATCCATACCTCGTAACCACCAATCTGGTTGTTGTCCCAAAGGTTCATGCGTTGCAGCAGGCGCAGGTCGGCCAGGGCAAAATTCTGATCATACTCTTCAATACCACTGCTATAGATACCAACCACCTGCAGGCTACGAAACTGAATGCCGCTTTGTTGCCGCAGGAAATAAGCCTGTAGCGTATCGCCTGTTTTTATTTCTAATGCTTTGGCAACGGAGGCACTTACCATCATCTGTTTGCTATACAATGTATCCGTAAAATCCAACCGTTTGCCTTTTTGTAAAAAGGGTTGAAAATGCTGCCAATCAAACTGTGGGTTGATGCCTTTGAGAATGATACCTGAAAAATTATCCCCCTTTTTAAGAATGGCACTTTTAGTAGCAAAAGGCTGCACGTGCGCTACCCCATTTGTTTTTACAATCAATTCCTGTAAAGCGGCACTGGTTTCAAAGGGCGTTTCTTCTGAAACCAATGCCTGCGCCTGTTCGTAGGCCTGCACGTGTATATGTCCCCAAAAGCTGTACACTTTGTTACTTACCGTTTCCTGAAACCCGTTTACCAAACACAACGTTACCAGCATGGCAGCCACGCTGAAACCGGTAGCAGCTACCGAAAGCCGGATGATAAATTTCGAAAATGATTGCTGCGGTCCGGTTAGTATTCTTCGGGCTACATAGGTGCTCCAGCTCATAGGGGCAAATATATGCTGGCAATCACACCGCTGTAGTTTACGCTGAAAGCATCTGACTCATGCTAAAGCAAATTGTGATTGAAATGTAAAAACCATACTTGAGTTTCAAACCAACCTGTTTGGGATTACTATTGGAAATTTATTTTAAGGTTTAGGATCCACACAAAGATTATACATAATTAGGTGTGGGTCAGATGCTTCCAGCATAAACTACAGGAGTGTGACGATTTACGAACGAGATTAATGATTATTTTCACGGATGCAAAAAACCCTTGTAAAGCTTGTTATCCTGCTATTTACCATCCACCATTTCCTATTCGCCACTGCAACCGCTTCCCCTTTCCCACCGGAGGTAATCCGTAATGATAATATTAAAAGTATCAAGCTATTTCCGGTAAATGACCAGCTGGCCTACCCTATTATCCCGCTAAATACGGAAAATGCGCTGGAATTACATTTCGATGATCTGGCTATTGCATCCCGGAACTATTATTATACCTATCAGCTTTGTGATGCCGACTGGACGCCGGTACAGCTTAGTACTTTTGACTATATAAAAGGCTACTCCCAGGAACGGCTTAGCGTGTTTCGGCCATCTTCGGTATCGCTTACCCGTTATGTGCATTATACGGTTACCCTTCCTTCCCGAAACTGTATGCCCAGCCGGAGCGGTAATTATTTATTGAAAGTGTTTGAGAACGGCGATACTTCCAAACTACTGTTTACCAAAAAGATGCTGGTAACCGACAACAAAACCGGCGTTGGTGCCACTGTTATCCAGCCGTTTTCCGGGCGGGATTTTAATACGCACCAGCGGGTAACGGTAAACATTAATCCGAATAACCTGGATATTTTTAATACCAACCAGCAGTTGAAAGTGGTAGTACTGCAAAACTTTCGCTGGGATGAAGCCCAAATGGGTATTGCGCCTACGTTTATGCGAAATAAAAACCTGGAATACAACCAGGAAGGGTTGTTTGATTTTGAAGGTGGAAAAGAATTCCGCTGGCTGGATTTACGCAGCTACCGGCTGCAAAGCGACCGGGTACGAAACGCCACTTATACAGATGGCGGCACCAACATTACCGTTGCACCGGATACGGCCCGGCCCTCATTCCGCTATCAATATTATAAAGATTATAACGGGTTGTATTACATCGGCATGTTCGAGAATTATAATCCTTTCTGGCAAAGTGATTATGCCAAAGTACATTTTACGTTTATACCACCCAACCGGGAACCCTTTGTAGGCAAAGACCTGTTCATTTTAGGCGAAATGACCGGCTATCGCCAGGATGAAAGCAGCAGACTAACATTCAACGAGAATCTGGGTGTTTACGAAAAAGACCTGCTACTGAAAAACGGATATTACAGCTATGCTTATGTAACCAAAGACCAGGTAAAAAATGCAGTGTCTACATTTAAATATACTGAAGGTAATACCTGGGATACGGAAAACCAATACACTGTGTTGGTATATTACCGCAGCTTTGGCGGCCGTGCAGATGAACTAGTGGGCAGCATTACCGTAAATACACTGAACCTGAAAGGTACAATCCGATTTTAACCACATAGGAACATAAGGTACACATAGATTCACATAAGAATACAAAGGGAAATACAAGAGTTTCATTTGGAAGATACAAGGCGTACAGAGTTGGCAGGACATCAAAAATGCAGTAGTCTGGTTTACAATTTTCTTCAAGTTTATCTTTTGCTTCCTTTCATTTCTTTTCTGTATCTCTATGTGCTCCTATGTGAAAACTAATGTGCCTATGTGGTAAAAAAAACGCACTCACTAATCTTGCAATCCTATATTTGCAGCGGCAGGTCTTACACGACCAGCTCCTGCTGAACCTCCCCAGGGTCGGAAGGCAGCAAGGATAAGCGGTTGTAGCGGTGCGATGTAATCAGCCTGCCATTTTTTATTTTTTACTGATGAGAAACGTAGCACATTTGTTGCGTTTTTTTCATTTAAATACTTATTGTAATGAAATTCTTTATTGATACCGCTAACCTGGATGAAATTAAGGAAGCCAATGACCTCGGTGTATTGGATGGCGTAACTACCAATCCCAGCCTGATGGCGAAAGTGGGTATTTCGGGAACCGAAGCCATCCATAACCATTATAAAACCATTTGCGAAATGGTAAATGGTGATATTAGCGCTGAAGTAGTAGGCGTTACGTTCGACACGATTGTGGAAGAGGGGCTTGCATTGGCAGCCATCCATCCAAACATTGTAGTAAAAGTGCCAATGATTAAAGAAGGTGTTAAGGCGTTGAAATATTTTAGCGACAAGGGTATCCGTACCAACTGTACATTGATATTTAGTGCCGGGCAGGCCATACTGGCGGCAAAGGCTGGCGCCACTTATCTGTCACCATTTTTAGGAAGAGTGGATGATATTGGCTGGGATGGAATGCAACTAATTCAGCAGATTGCGAACATTTATGCCATACAAGGCTATCAGACACAAATTCTGGCAGCAAGTATCCGTAGTTCGCTGCATATTATCCAGGCTGCGGAAGCCGGCGCCCATGTCATCACGTCGCCGCTTGCTTCCATATTGGGCCTGCTAAACCACCCGCTAACAGATATTGGGTTGAAAAAATTTTTGGAAGATGCCAAGAAGTTTCAATCGCAGGAAAAATTAGATTAATATTTACCGCCGGATGGTTTCGAAAGAACCATCCGGACCTATTTTCAGGATAGCGGAAGGTTGCGCAATGCTCCGCTCCTGCTGCCGGTGTTGCACCACATAATCTACCTGTGCTATTACAGCAGCATTAATTTCACCAAAGGATGCCGGCGTAGGCTGCCCATGGATATTAGCAGAAGTAGAAACAATCGGCTTGCCAAAAAGGCTGATTAATTCCGCACAAAAAGCATCTTTTACTATCCGGATAGCCAGTGTGCCTTCAGGTGGTAAGATATTCTCTGCTACGTTTTTTCCTCCTTCATAAATAATAGTAGTCGGCTTTTGCTGATGACTGATGCGTTGTAATAGCTGATGAGCCGGCAGTATTACATATTTTTCTAATTCACTTTCAGTTGCTAACAGAACGATTAAGCCCTGCGCCTGTGAACGTTGCTTGATTTGTAATACTTTATCCACAGCCATTTCATTGGTAGCATCACAGCCAATTCCCCATACGGTGTCTGTCGGAAAGAGGATCGTGCCACCGGAGTAAAGCGTGGTGAGGCAGTTTTCTATATCGTTTGTAAAAGGTTTGTTCATGCCGGATAATAAAGCAAGCAGGTCATAATGTAAATTAATCCGTCTTAGTATTTACTTATAAAACTTGTCTAATTTTTCTAATTCTGTTTTATTGACACTTAATTCCAAAAGCACTCTAACATCCCTGTAAATATCTTTCTTTATCCATTTGGTAAATGATTCTCTTGTTTCTTTATAGTCGTATAAATGTTCATAAAAAGAAACGCCTGCAGCATTCCATAACTCTTTGGCGTTTTGCTTGAAACACCAATCTGCAAATCCATAAATAAGTTGAAGCCTATCAGTATTATTATTCTTGTGAGCCTCAATTATTGCATGTAACAGTTCACTGAAAACTTCGTAAATAGATGTATTCGGGTTTTCAAATTCAACTCTGTTTTCAGGCAGGCATTGAATAGCCTTTTGCCTCCAAACACTCATACATAACAATTTGCTTACAAGTAATTCAAATGGATAAGTTTTCAAAAACTGTTTATATACTCTATATCACTTTGGTTCCAAAATCGCCATACATTCCTTCAAACTTTCTTTCCAAGGCTTTAATTCTATATCAAATGTCGAAATAAATTTTGATTTATCTAACAAGGAGTAAGCCGGCCGCTTTGCCGGTGTTGGATACTGATTCGTTGTAATAGGATGCAAGGTACAATGGCTACTTATATCTTCTTTAATGGCCACTGCAAAATTGTACCAGGAAATATGGGCATCATTGGTGTAATGGTAAATACCCGGTTGCCACTGCGATGGCAAAATTTCGGATTTGTTGATAATCTCTAAAATGGCTTCTGCTAAATCTCTGGCATAGGTTGGGCTGCCAGTCTGGTCGACTACTACGTTCAGGCTTTCCCGTTCTTTCATCAGCCGCATCATGGTTTTTACAAAATTGTTCCCGAATGCAGAGTATACCCATGCGGTGCGGAGAATAATAGTGTCTTCATTTTCCTGTTGCGCCAATTGTTCGCCTTCCAACTTAGTATGGCCGTATACACTTAACGGGTTGGTAGCATCTGTTTCAACATAAGGCGTTGTTTTGCCGCCATCGTACACATAATCGGTACTTATATGAATATATTTTGCGCCATACTGTTTTGATAATTTAGCTAAGTACCCAGCTGCCGTCGCATTGATAGCGGTGGCAGTGGCCAGGTCTGCTTCGGCTTTATCAACGGCCGTATAGGCAGCACAGTTAATGCAGTACTGCGGTTTTATTTCTTCTACCACATTTTCAAGGGCTGCATAATCTGTAATATCCAGTGTATCTCTGTCCGAAAAATGAAAACGGAATTGTGGAAAAGCAACCGCTAATTGCTGCAACTCATTACCCAATTGGCCGTAGGCACCAGTAACCATTATTAATGGCATAAATAATATTTAATTATTAATGACTAATCAGTAGCAATCCATGTAATATGAAGGACTACATATAAAATGCAATTCTCCTCATTTTTACATTCGGATTTAATGCCAGCATTACAATGACTGATTAGTTAATGGGATAAATATAGGAGACATCTATTAGCCGGGATGAAATTTATTCATTTCCCTTTAGCGCTTTTTTATACGTATTAATGGCCCTTTGCCGGGCAAATGCATGTTCTACGATCGGTGGTGGATATTCAAATGTTTCAAACTCCGGCACCCATTGCCTGATATATGTACGCCGGGCATCGAATTTAATAGTCTGCAGCGTAGGATTAAATACCCGGAAATACGGAGAGGCATCGCAACCGCTGCCAACAGCCCATTGCCAGCCACCGTTGTTGCTGGCCAAATCAAAGTCAAGCAGCTTTTCAGCAAAATAAGCTTCGCCCAGGCGCCAGTCGATTAATAAATGTTTTACCAGGAAGGAAGCGGTAATCATGCGAACCCGGTTGTGCATAAAACCGGTAGCATTTAATTGCCGCATACCTGCATCTACGATCGGGTACCCGGTTTTGCCTTCACACCAGGCTTTGAAACCTGCTTCATCATGCCGCCATTGTATCTGGTCGTATGCGGGTTTGAATGCTTTGCCTTTGCCCACCTGTGGAAAATGCCAGAGAATCATCTGGTAAAAATCCCGCCAGACCAATTCGTTTAAAAAAGTTGTACTAGCTTCTTTTGCATAAGTAGCCAATTTACGGATACTGATGGTGCCAAAGCGTAAATGGATGCTGAAGCGAGTTGTACTTTCCGGATCGGCGGGATAGTTGCGGCGGGCCATATAATTACTGATAACAGCTTCATTTATTTTGGCTGAAGGGAATGGCACTCCCACGGCTACAAAACCCATGGATTGAAGCGACGGGATCTCCTGTGCAGCTTGTTTAAAAAAGTTAGAAAAATATTTTTTTGTCGGAAAGGATTTTAAATGAAAATCAGTTTGTACTGCATGCCAACGCCGGCTGTAGGGTGTAAAAACAGTATATGGTTTTCCGTCATCTTTCAGCACTTCATCACGCTCTAAAATTACCTGGTCTTTATAAGGGTACAGGCTTGCGTTCCGCTTTGTCAGCAACTTTGTAATGGCAGCATCTCTTTCGGTAGCATACGGTTCGTAATCCCTGTTCACGAAAACTTTTTCAATAGTATACTTTTGGAGCAGCATTGAGAAGGTACCTTCCGGCGTATCATAGTATACTTCCATAGCGCTGTTCATGCCTGTTAATTGTTTCTGTAATTGCGCTACCTGAAGGTGGATGAATTCTACCCGGCGGTCGGCTTTCTCGGGTAGGGCATCCAGTATCAACCTATCAAAAACAAATACAGGTATTACCGGATGTTCACTTTTTAATGCATGGTATAAAGCAGCATTATCCTCCAGCCGCAAATCGCGGCGAAACCACATGATGTTCACTATTTCGGCCATCGGAAAAACAGGTAATTGGTACAGCATCACGAACAAGATTGAAATGTGTTTGTTCACCCATGTGGGTCATTGCGTCCGCCGCGGCGGATGTCTGTGGCAATCCCCAACAAAATCGGGGAGATTGCTTCGTTCGGCGAGAACCCAATCTTGCAATGACTGCAAGTTTAATATAATATTATTGCCCATTCCTGCTCACCTGCTATTTTACCATTAAATCCCTTTGCAGATTTTTTTGTGCCGCTCGTAGATTCTTCCTGATACTCCCATTTCTTCAACAATACTTTTGATTTCAGCGGAAGCAATTCCGGATTGCTGCCGCCAATTTGAATTAAAAAATTTAAAAAAAAACAATTTAAAAAAAAGACCAATGGAAAATTCAATAGAAGCCCTGACAGCACAAAAAAAACAAAGCGAAAAAGAGCTGTTAAACATACCCGGTGTAAATGCAGTGGATGTTGGCTTCAAATACGTAAACGGGCAACGCACAGATGAAGTAGTGATCAGGGTACACGTAGCTAAAAAGAAAAAAAATGTGCCAAAGGCCGAGATGATTCCTGCCGAAATCAACGGCGTTAAAACCGATGTAATCGAAGGCACCTATGATGCCCAACTGGTTTCAAAAAAAGAAGTAATCACGGTTGATGCACAGGCAGATACGGTACATTACAGACCCATTAAAGGCGGCATTAGTATTGGCCCGGACAGATCAGTAGGTGGTTCAATTTTCGCAGGCACATTGGGTTGTTTGGTAAAAGACAATGCTACCGGAAAAACATTAATGCTCAGCAATTTTCACGTAATGTGCATTGATAATAGCTTTCATGTTGGCGATAAAATGGATCAGCCTTCACTGATAGATACGGGTACGCATGCCGATGTAGTCGGAACGTTAAACCGGGCTGTTTTATCTGCACACGTAGATGGTGCGGTAGCCAATATTAATGCAGGCATCAGCAGCACGGCCACCATTGAAGGTATTGGTAATGTAGTTGGTACCGGTACCGCTGTATTAGGCGCTGCGGTACGCAAACGTGGACGCACTACCCTGCTAACGTTTGGATTTATTGATGGCCTTAGTGGTACAGTAAATGTAAACTATGGCCCTGGCCTGGGTACCAAAACACTCACTAACCAAATTTTTATCCGGCCCGATACGGCACACAACCCCATGTTCAGCGACCACGGCGATTCCGGCTCTGCCATTGTTGATTCCGCTAATAAAGTAGTAGCCCTGCTTTTTGCCGGAGATGCTTCCCGTACTATCGCAAATCCCATTGCTTTTGTAGAAGCGGAACTGAAAGTAACCGTCTTAAAATTTGTAAAGGCAAAAGAGAAACTTGAAAAGCTGGAAACAAAAGAAGTGAAAGTAGAGAAACTGGAATTTAAAGAGAAGAATGAAAAAATTGAACACAAGGAAATCAAGGAGACTAAACTGGAGTTCAAAGAAATTGAACACAAACCTATTAAGGAAATTGAGATCAAACATCAGGAAAAACTAAGTGAGATCTTTCAACCGGTTATTCCAGGCAATCCAATCGGTCAGCAGGCATCATCCGAACTGGAAAGCCGCATACAGCAACTGGAAGCCGTTGTTACAGGCATGTCCTCTTTCATTGAAAGCAGCCTTCGTCCCGACCTGGGCCAGGGTGCACTATCAAATGAATAATTCTTTTATATAGCCGGCAGATATAGTAGATATAACTACTTTGTCTGCCGGCTGTTATTGTAAAATAAATCATGTTACTCATTATTGCCCACCATCATGATGCCGAGGCCAGGTATTTTCATGATCTGCTACAATCAGAAAACAGGGTAAATACCCGGTTGTTAATTCCGGAAGCATTGGGAGTGGATTACAGTATTTCATTGCACCTGAAAAATGATGGCCGGCACCACGCATCCATCTTTTTTTATGAAACCGGATTTACGCTGAATTGCGATAACCTCTGCTATGCTATCAACCGGCTCAGTTATATTAACCCACTTACCTGGCAACATACTTACCCGGTTGAAAAAAACTATGCAACCGATGAGATCAATGCATTCTTTCCGGCATTCATACATTCTCTCAAGTGCCCGGTAAGCAACCCCATATACAATGGATCATTGTATGGGGAGGCTACCCTTGCTGAAAAATGGGCGGGTTATTTCAAACGCTGTTATTTACCAGTACATCCCCTGCTATTTGATACAACCGGGAAAATATATACGCTACTGCAAAACACGCCTGCTGAAAATATTTGCAGACATATGCAAATAGGCAATCAACTGATTACACCGTTGCAACAGTTGCCTGCGCCTGTTTTCAGCGATTTGAAAAAAATACTATTGGAAAATGGAGACAATGATATGCGGGAATTTATTTTTTTTCGAGAAGGCAGCAACCTGCAATTGATTCAGGTATCAAAAGTTCCATCTTTATCGTTGTATGCAAAAAACGCATCCAACATTATTTACCAGCAGATTAAAAATACCAGCTATGATATTATTGATGGGCATACCCAGCGAAACACCTGTACGGTTGCTTGCTGAGGCGTGTAAGAAGAAACGGATATCCTATACCCTATTTAACCAGCGTCAGCAGGAAAAGTGGAAAATAGATGTAGACCATGTCCACATAGATGACAGTTGCTTATGGAATGGAACAGCTTGCTTCAGGATCGGGGATTGCAAGGGCTTGTACCTGCGTACGATGGACCAGGCACAGGTACCGGAATATACAGGCAGTAAAAACAAAGATGAGATCAATAGTATGTATAACAGGCTGTTCCGGTTGTTGGATGCGGACACTACCTGCCGGATTACGAATGCACCGTCCGTACAAATGTCAAATAATTCTAAACCTTATCAGTCGTTGGTAATACAGCAACATGGTCTTCACATACCCGATATGTGCATTACCAGCAATGAAGAGGAAGCCAGAAATTTTTTGGCCGGTTACAAATCAGTAATTTATAAATCTATCAGCGGCACCCGAAGCGTTGTGAAACAGGTAGACGCACAATCCCTGCAGAACCTGTACAAAATAAAATATTGTCCCGTTCAATTTCAGGAATGTGTAACCGGGTACAATGTACGGGTACACGTAATCGGGAAACAAGCCATTGCTACCAAAATTTGCAGCGATGCGGTTGATTACCGTTATGCCCACACAGAAGATAAAACCACTACCCTGGAATCTTACGTGCTGCCGGATGATGTGGCCGAAAAATGTATTTGTTTGGCGCATAGCCTGAAGCTGCCCTTTGCCGGTATCGACCTGATGTTTGCAAATGATGGCCGGGTAATTTGCTTCGAGGTAAATCCTTCGCCGGGCTATAGTTATTATGAAAGAAATACCGGGCAACTAATTAGCCATGCGCTGGCCGAATACCTGGCATTTGGCATGAATTAAAAGGAGATAAACTTAAAGGAAATAATTATTTCCGCACACTGAAGTGGTAACTATTAGACAGCAAATGTTTAATAATTGTAAATTCGTTTAAACCATTTTTAAAGCGTATTAAAAGCGAGCAATGTATAGTCGGTTTTGTCGAAATCATTTTAAATAATATCTGGTTTTTAGTTACCGAAAGGCGGCACTCCTTTTTTGCCTAAGCAAATAGGGTTTCCTATTGGACGGCGATAAAGAAACCGGCTTTGAACTAGGGATTTTACAGGTACTTCTTCGTCAATTATATCAAATCTGCTTTGCTTTTCAACTCGTATTGCTTTACCAAATCTCTGCCAGGTTAGGGAACATCTGTATACGGCAATATTATAGTTTTATATATTTGTAAATACTATAATCCCCTTGTAACATTTCTTTACTGGTATTATCGAATTCCGCATCATGTTCTGCATCGCCTGCCCAAAATTTGCGCCCCAGGTTATAACTTTTCCAATATTCATCCCAGCTACTAAATTGCCCGCTTACAAGGGGCTGCAATTTTGCAAGTGCTGCATTGCTTTCTTCTTTCGTTAGGTAGCCGGCCGCATAGCCTATTGCCGTATTATTTACGTAGCGGGCAATATCCCACGCTTTGATCCCTTGCTTCGGAAACTCAGTTTTATGTGACTGGATAAAAGCAATCTGCTCTTTTTCTTCAGGGGCTTTAGCAGTTGCGCCGGATGCTGACAAGGAAAGGTATTTTGACTGGTGACCGTTGGAAAGCAGTTCTGCCTGCGTTTTCAGGAAAGAGTTTTAATCGGTAATATCCCAATATTCTTTAAGTGTTTCTTTAGCGCCACCATCTTCGGGCTTAAAAGGATAAATAAAATAACTGGTGTACATTTTATGCAGTTCTTCTACAAATCCATCATCACCGGGCTTTGTTTGCATTTGCTCTTTTATCAGTTTATCTTGTGTCTCTTTGCTACCGCCGTAGCCGTGGAATATATAAACGCCACCGAGAAGGAAGGGATAAAGCTGATCATCCTTTATAACATTTTTATTTACAACTGCGTCTTTATCGTTACCGGATGTTGTATTATTATCAGAACTATTATTGCCACAGGATAACAGGAGAAGAACGATGCTGAATAGGAGGAGGTTTTTCATAAGTGCGTTATTTTTCCAAATATAATATTGAATAGCCTACACAGAAATTATAATTGCCAGTACAAGATATACCGTTGCATTTCAATTATTTATTGTATTCTTTTTCTTTCCAGCTACCCCAGAAATTGCGTTCAAAATTATCTTGCTGCTCACCATCACTCAGGTGAGTTTGATATGCGGAGCCGTTGCTTGCGCTGCCGCTGACTTTATAAAAAACCAATGCCGTATCGCCTTGCTGATGGATGCTATCTATTTGTATGCTTTTTAAATCAACCTGTGTGCCACCCATCTCATCCGGGTTATTGCCTTTCGTATAAATCTTACGCAGCAAGGCTTCTGCGGTTTGTTTAGTAAGCTGCCTGCTGCACGAAGCCAGCGTCATCAACGTACATACAACCGATAGTATTTTTTTTGTTGACATACTTTTTTACTTTTAAGAATTAATTGCACTTACGTATACCTTTTAATGAATCGTACATTCTGAAAAGTGTAATTGAAATGAAAAAAATCCAATTCATTTTCGCCCTTTTTCTACATTGTTTCTGTTTCAGGCTATCAATCTAAAAATCCCTTTGCACAATTAAAAGTTTTTGTTTCGATTAAAACTTCACCCCTTTGTAAATCTTTTTTAAGTCAATGGTGCAATCGATGCATTGCAGGCAGATAGCTGTTTCCAATCCTTCAGCTTCCATATCAGTCCAGGTACGTTCGGCAGTTTTAAAACTTAAGGTTATAAATGGATTCGCCTGCTCAACTAAAACATATTCTTTGAAACCGGGTATACGTTTATAATCATAAAACTTTGTACCCCGGTCGGTTTCGGAAGTAGACGGACATAATACTTCAACAATTAAAAGTGGATTTGTTATAATGTCTTTTCTCTCTGAATAAAATTCCGGTTCACTACAGATAACGATGGCATCAGGATAAACGAAAGAGGTGGTGCGGGAAATGAAAACTTTCATGTCACTGTTAAGTACGTGAAAATCAGATTCTTTTTCCGCAATCGCATTATTTAAAGCTGTCGTTAGATTGGTTGCGATCAGATTGTGATTATATGTTCCTCCGGGCATGGCAATGATTTCACCGTTTATAAAATGATGTTTTACGAGAGACTTCTCCTCCATAGACAGGTATTCTTCTATGGTGTATATTTTAGAAATATTTGCTGGAGGCGCACTCATATCCGCATAATTTAATGTTCGTAAAGATAATTGTTTTATAAACGTTATGGATAGCTGTTAAAAGCGCAGGCACTTTAAGGTTAAATTAAAGCAAATACTATATTTTCTTCATACGAAAATTTCTGTATGCTACTTTCATTGGCGGGCCCACATGTACCTGCACGCCTATCATCCCGGAGAACATGCGGTTAGTTGTATCGTTGTCCGTTACATCGCTCATCAAAACACCATTGATATAATGCTGTAGCCGGTTACCTTTCACAATCAGGTGACACTCATTCCAGTCTTCACTTCGAATATTATTTTTCAATGAATCAATATTTCCTAATGAGGCTACAACTGTCGTATGTGTCCAGGCATTGTTACGCACATTCAATGGCAGGGAAGTTGTATCCGTCACCGGATTTACGGTCACTACCTGGCCACGATAAGCCAATGTTGTTCTGCCTCTTTCTTCATAGTTCTGGCCGGTGTAGCGGTTTTGCCCGTCAATATCCGCCTGGTAACCAACCATCGCATACGGTAATGTATCAATCAACTTGCTGCGGTAATTAATTCCGCTGTTTCCTTTTGCAGAAATACGATACTCCACTTTCAGATCAAAGTCACGGGTATCCAAATTTTTCCGGTAGATAAAGGTGTTCCTTTTCAGCAAGGTAGAAGGAGTAACTTCTCCTACAAGTTCGCCGTTCTCCACCCGCCAGTAAACAGGATCGTATTCCCATTCCTCGAGCGACTTGCCGTCGAAAACAAGCTGGTATCCGTCATCTGTTTTGGCGGAGATGGTTTTGTGGGAAGCACAGGCTGCCAGAAAGAAAAGAAAGCTATAAAAAAAACACTGACGGAGGGCCCGGTTAATCAAGAGGCGGCAATTGTTTAACATCCTCAAACTTATACAATCTACTCAGATTTTTCTATAACCCAATTACTTCAGATAGTGAAAATCTGGTGTTTAGCTAATCATCAATGTGTTGTTCCGTACTGGTAATGCCTGTCTTGGCTATCCGGGAAATCCAACAAATGCAGGATTCTTTCAGCAGATTATTGAACTAACTTGCATTCAATATGAATACTATTATTCTTGTACACGGTTTTATGGACAGCGAGCACCGGATGGCTTACATGGCTACATATTTAAGGCGCCGTGGTTGGAACGTGCTCACACCTACACTACAACCGAGTAATGGGGCCGTACCACTGGAAGAACTGGCAGCGCAATTAAAATCCTTCATATCAAAAAAAATCTCATCGGATAAACAGGTAGATTTAGTTGGCTACAGCATGGGCGGACTTATATGCCGATACTATCTGCAACGTCTTGGCGGGCTTTTAAAGACGGACAGATTTATTTCTATTTCAACCCCGCATAAAGGCACCATTACGGCGCATCTTTTTAGCGGGCCGGGTATCCGGCAAATGCGGCCTGGAAGTCCCTTTCTACGAGATTTGGATAATGATGCAGACCGGTTAAAGGAAATAGTCTCCACGGTTTTATACACACCGATGGATCTTACGATTATTCCTGCCAAATCTTCTGTTGTTTCTTTTGCTCATGTTATTCGTTTCCCTGTACCGGATCATATGCTAATGGTGTACTATCCACCGGTACTAAAGATGATTAATCAGCTACTATCAACGCCAATAGAAAAAACAAAATTTGCAGGGATTTTTACCTAAAGATTTTGTGAACGCTGAGCGGAATTGCACTTACGCTAAGCTAAAGCGATAGTGAGCAGGTAATCTCGTGCCAATGCAGCGATAAAAGCTACGCAACTTTAGTATGGGTACTTACGTTAATTAAAAAAAACTTCTGTCATGAAAAAAATATGCTTTTTCTTCTTTTTACTACCGCTTTTTTCTATAGCCCAGGATTGTACGCTAAAAAAGGAGGTGAATACGATTACGAGTGAACAAACACTAACAACAGGTTTCGTTCCTTTTAATTCGGGTGGTGTTCAATTGTCCATATCGATGGAAGTTACTGCTAAAGAATTAAATCTTTACTTTCTGATTGAAAATCCAACTCCCTGCTTTAAAGATGAAAGTACCGGAGTGGTGAACTTTGAAGGCGACCGTAGTAAAGTAAAACTAAAAAACATTGGTGGTGTAAACTGCCAGGGCATTTTCCAGGTGATGTATAGAAATGCAGCTATTACGCCTGCTTACCTGGAAAGACTTAGCCAGAAAAAAATTGCTTCCATTCAATTTAAAGTAAATCCGGATGAGGATAAGCTAATTAGTGTGAACTACACACCAGCGCAACAGCAGCAAATGACAGATATGTTGTTATGCATCATTAAACAAGGAAAGGCTATGATTAAGTAACGGTCAACGTTTCCCACCGCTGTTATATTTACCGTATTAAAACGGTTGTGCCTTTTTGGGTATATACAACTCCATCCAGGCCTGTGCCTTCTAATATCCATACCACTGTTTGTGTTTGTAGTTCAATTCCTTTAGAAACACCATCCCATCCCGGATGTGGATTTTTTGTTTCAAATAATAACTGGCCCCAACGGCTAAATACCCTGAAAAAGTGCAAGTCTTTTAATCCAATCAGTATGGGATATAGATAATCATTTCTGCCATCTTTATTAGGCGTAAATGCGCTGGGAACAAAAATATCCACCTTATCAATTTTTTTTACCAATTGTGTATCTACCGCAAGGCAGCCTGTGTTTGTACGTATTTCTATCGTGTACAATTGATCCGCAGATCCCTTAAAAACAGGGTTAAAACTTGTTTGAGTATTTAAATTAAAAGGAGGTTTCCATAAAATAGTTTCGCCAATTTTTCTTGCCTGTAAAGGGAGCGGTACATTACTAAGCGCATATTCTGTAGGATACCTGATACCGGGTTTTGCCGTATCAATAATAATGAGTTGCTTCCTGGTAATAATACTGCAGCCATCGGCATTTTTGAGCAAGGCGTAATACGTACCACTGGTTCTTACCCGGTAAGTGGTTTGCACTGCCTGGTTAATGGCAATATTATTATTAAACCATCGGATACTGCTGGTCGGGCTAACACGTAAAACAGCGCTATCATTGTTGTTTGCACAAAAAGCAGCTTTGCCAATTAATTGCAAAGAATCGTTGATGATGGATGCTCTTACCACAACTGTATCGGTAGTACGGCAGCCGCCACCACTGTTGGTGGTTGTTACAACATACGTGGTGGTGGTATCCGGAGCAGCCAATGGATTGGCAATATTGGGATCATTGAGGCCGAAACCAGGCGTCCATGCATAATGTAAGCCTGCTTTTGGGTTAATACCGATAGACACAGGACTCCTGTTACAAGACAAGCCATCCCTGCCGGCATTTGCAGTAACAGTAAGTGAGTCTTTTAACTTCGTGAATAAAGTTTGGGGGCACCCATACCCACTATAGGGTTCCAGTTTCACCGCAATCGTTGTTCCTGAAGGGGGTGGTGGTGATAAAGTAAGAACCTGTTGTGTTCCCAGAACTGTGGTCACTGCGCTATCGTACCAGGTATAAGACTGGTAGCCATAAGGAGCGGTTACATTTATTAATGTATCATCAGGACAATAAGTGGCGCCAACAAAATTGCCGCTGCATTCTGAATTTACATCTATATAAGCATAACCGAAATGCCGTCTGAAAGTACAATCGGCAGTTTTAAAGAATAACCTGATCGTTTTGCCTGCATTGCCGGATAAATCAACAGAAACAGCGGACCAGTTTTTATACAACACAGTAATCGTATCGGTTAAGGTTGAAACCATAAAGCCGGGTAAGGAGGTGCCAACGGCAATAAAACTAAATGAAGCACAACTGATAGGCATATTATCCGTAACGTTTGTTACCTCAATCTCCATTCGGGGTTGTTCATACGTCTGGTGATTGGGCGACTGAAAGACAACCGCATAATTGTAAATAAGGGAATAAGAATTGGCATTGGCAGGAATGGTAAATTCATAAGAAACGCCTTCCGCTTGTCCACCGGGTTCGGTACTTCCTAATTTAATAGAATGACCGCTGCCATTTGGGCAACTTACCGGGAAACCGCCAAAAGGATCCAACTCTCCTGTGTTAGCAGTGTACATTGTGTGATGTTCATAAACAGGGCCACCGGAAGGGTAGAGTGAAATTACATTTTGTCCGCCAACTGCTGCTGTTGTACCGGTATAACAAGTCCATCCGGCAAAGGTTCCTGTTTCAAAATCGATATTATAGGGACAACTTTGGGCAATGCCGGTAACGTAAAAGGATAGTAGAAATACCTTGAACAGTAACAATGGCAGTACAATGCGGTAAATCCGAATGTTGTTTTTACGCAATCGTTTTAAAAGCTGCACTTTTTCTGGTTTAAGTTTGAACGTGTTTCTTCGATGTTTGTAGCGGAATGACTATTTGCAGATTACCCGTTTTCATTGTATACGTAACTAAAGGGCAATAGGAGCCTTTTAAGAAAAATTAAAATCAACTTCCACAAAAAAACCGGAGAACTTTTAAAGTTAAGACTTTTTAACAATGGAAGAGAATAGTTGTTTATACCCTACAACCGTTACCCTGCTTTATTTTTGCGATTGTTACTAAATTCCTTACCAGCAATAATGAATATTTTGAATGATAAGATTACTAAATTATCACTCCTTATTCTTTATTTCAGATTTACTATAACCGGAACATCCGACTTATTTAATCCAATCGGAGGAAGCATTTAATGAGAAAGCTACTTTTCATAATAGGTGGATTACTGTTTATTTCCGCTTTAGTGCAGTCCGGACATGTTTCCATTAATTCAGCCTGCCCTGCAAATCCTGCGAACCCGGCAGGTTCATCATTACCTGTTAAAACAATATATCCTGAAAGGTTATACATGGCGCATGTAATGAATGCGTTCACCAATAATGCTGAAAATCTACATACGTGGATCGATAGCATGAAGAATGTTGACGGATATAATGTGTTGTGGCTATTTGGTGATTACTGGTATGATGCTAACCCACGGGGAGGCAAGCGGTGGGGTCTTAACTTTATGGACAGCGCCGCACTTGTTGGGATGCCTGTTCTGGTAGGAAATCAAAGTAAGGCGGACACCCTCAATTATTACATAATGCTGTTGGAAACATGGAACCATCCGGCATTATTCAGATACAAGGGAATGCGTGTATACGAGGGATACGATTATACGGGAGAATGGGATAATGGCGCTTATCCTGGCAGGCACGCTTATCCCAAAAGCAGCTATTACTATTGGGTCACTCCACGCTATGCTGAACGTCAGGGTGGCCCTGGCTCCGTGTGGTTCAATTACCACAAGAGTTACCCGAATGATGTTGGCAAGTCCATCGAATATATTTATGATTCCGGCAGATCATCCGGCAGATTCGATGGCATCATCAATTTTCCTGTCGCACTCCAAAATGATCTGCAGGACTTAGGTAACCTACGCCGTGGTAACCTGATTATTGCAAAGCAGTCTGCCAGTTCACATAAAGCCGGTATCGTTGGAATAAATCATAATTATTCCAGTGCCGCTTACGTTTCGTATGGATTTAAAAGTACGCTCAACCAGGTAAAGGATATTCTGGCTATCAGACCGTTGAGCGATTGGCCGTTAGGAATATGTGACGTTACCTGCAACGATTACGTTGAAAGAAGTGCCATGAGCAGGCCGCTTGTGCCGGTAGTTAATGGTTTAGCCTTTATTCCTCCGCTGTCAGCTGGCTTTAATTTAGGCGATAATACGCCATACCCGGTTGTCGATGGTAGTGGTATACAAAAATTCATCCGCCCCTGGATTGAAAAGTTCAAGCATACCGATACTACGCCGGTTACTTTCAGCACAGATGAAATTTTTTACTGGTACGTTCCGCATCGGAGGGATGCTCCGTTTATCACTACTATACCATCCTTCCTGGCGGAGGCAAGGCCCGCAAGTGTAAACGGCGGTACGCCACAGCAGTGGTGGAATCACACTATGTATCACGGGCCTAACGCCGGTACAGGAGATAGCACACAGGAACAACATGTACGTATCAGGGGAATTAAGAAATACCAGGATGGAAATTACTACAACATCCGGATGGCCTGTCATTTGAGGGCGCCTGCGTACCTGGAGATTGAAATTAACGGGGTTACTTACCGTAGCGGAAAGCAAACAGGCCCGGATGGCTATTTTGAAATTTCGCAGGTGCAGGGAACCCCCGCTTTCCGTATCGTAGATGAGAATAAATCTGTGAGAAAAACATATACAGCCCACTGGGCAATTTCGGATAAAAATGTATGGCCGTTTGGATGGCAGCCATTGATACAGAAAGCTCCTTAATTCTTACCCGTAATTAAACTGATCTGGGATAACCTGGTGAATGGCAACAGAATTCAAGTTGTCTTAGAAAGAATAGAATGTTTGCAGCATAAGATAAGTAAAGGAAAATGACATTAAAACTTTACTCCTATATACATATTAATTAAATTTATAATATAATTAATGCGTTGCAAATAGATGGATGTTTCCAAACCGTCTGCTTCTGTATTAGTCCAGGTATGTTCAACAGTTTTAAAGCTGAAGTTACTTAACGGAAATGTTCTTTCTGCCATTGCTGTGGTCTTCTCTACAAGTATAAAGAAGAACACTACAAAAGGCAAAAACAGATGCTTACTGATGATCAATTGGGGAAGGCATTTGCCCGATGTTGTATTTATAAATCCATACCGGGTATTTTACTTCCATCTTACCGTTATTAAAACCAGGTGTAAGGTTTTGCTGGGTGGCTGGGATCCACAATATGCCTTGTTTGTCTATCCACATAGCATCCGACCATAGCAGGCGTTTATCAGCGATGAATACAGATGATTTACCCTGTGGGTCAATTTTAAGGATACGTCGTTGTTTAGTATCCGAATAATAAATATTGCCGGAAGCGTCAATAGCAGTGCCTCCCGTTGTAGGGCCATCAAAAAATAATGCTACGCCCTTTCTAACAGAATCTTCGGTGGTAGCGAAATTATTCAGCAATGGGGTAGCAATACGATATAGTGGCCCACAACAAGGCATATAATAGCACCAGCTACCATCCGGAGATACTTCCAACTGGTCGGCATGGGTATAACGCTGCTGCCCTTTTTCGTCGTAGGTTATTTTACCGTCCGCATACATGGGCCGCTGGTCGGTAGTACTGTAATGATTATCCAGACGACGCTTTAACTCACCCGTAGTTTGGTTTAGTATAATTAAACCCGGAGCACCTGCATCCGTAATATAGACATACGATCCGTTGAACCGAATATCGTCTGCGTAACTCATGGGTTGCAGTGCGTTTTTCAGTTCATATATTTTTTGAATGATATTGGTAGCTGTATTAATAACAAATAGCCGGGCGCCGCCGGAAACGGCAGGTTTGCCAATTCCCTTTGCACCGGCATCTACTACCCATAACATACCATCCGGCCCAAACCGCAGTGCATTGATGGCTACAAACCGATGGGATAAAGGTTGCATCGTATCGGTTGTGTTCCATGCGTTATCAGGGTACGGTTTAATGACGTTGCCAGTCAGAACCTCGGCCAATTGTATTCCCGGCCCGTCCGATTGATTGAAGGAAACAAAAGTGCGGCCGCTGGTACTGCTAATGGTTACGCCGTTCCACACCCGTGGTGCCTGCAAAACCGGGATCAGGCTGGAATCTTCCGTATCGGAAATCTTTGTTGAATCGTTGTTGCCTGACCGGTTACAGGCAATAATGGCTGAGAGCCCCAGCAAACCAATCATCACAAGTACAATGCTCAATTTTGGTGTCATACAAATCGTTTTATTTTCCCTATCCAATACGTCGCCAAATTTTGGGTTTGGCCGCATCTTTTTCCGCCATTGCTGGTATTCTTCACCAGCAATGAGTTTTCTCGATAAATGGTGAGATTGCTGAACCGGTGTTCTTTATTGGTGAAGAACACCAACAAAGGCGGAAACTGAGAAAGCCCTCAAAACAATAGTTATTGAGGGCTTTTAATATTTTTTATGGCTTGATTGACTATAGATGGGTGTCACAACCTTTGATACTATTCATATTTTTCTTTTTAGTTGGTGATGAAATTACTCTTTTTTCCAATTGCCTGCTTTTTTGCCATCGCTAAGTTTCTTCGCCAGTGATGAATCCCTCTAATAAATGGTAGTATTACTGAACGATTGTTCTTTGCCAGTGCCTATCAACAAGATGAAATATAGAAATCAAAACTTTACTCCCCAGTATATCTCTTTCAGATCAAGTGTGCAGTCAATACTATTTAGATGAATAGTTGACGCTATGCCTTCAGCATCAGTATCTTTCCAAAGGTGGTTCGCTGTTTTGAGGAACGTAGTTATCAAAGGCATACCCTGCTCCACCAGCATATATTCTTTAAAAGATGGAATTCGTTTATAATCGAAAAACTTATTGGTACGGTCGTGCCGGGAGGTAGATGGGGAAAGCACCTCCACTATTAGAAGTGGGTTGGTGATAACCGTTGTTGAACCTGGATACAGTTCCACCTGTTCGCATACAACTACCGCATCGGGGTACACAAAATTCTGTAGCCGGGGTATGTAAATCTGGCTATCGCTGGTTAGCACAAAATACCGTTTACTTTTTGTCCGCAATTGAATATTAAGCTGCGTAATAATATTACCGGCAATCAGGTTGTGTTGAGGGGTTGCTCCGGGCATAGGTATTATTTCACCGCCAATCAAATGATGCTTTACAGCAGATTTTGCTTCCATCTGCAGGTATTCTTCCACTGTGAACTTTTGAGTAAGTGTTTCTGTAAAAGCCATCATTTTGGGGTAACTTTTGTCTGCTAAAGATAGCTACTTTTATGGAGCGAATAATTTCCGGAATCGGGTGTTCTTTACCAGTAGGGATATAGCTGACGAATAGTAAGATTCATAAACCGGTGTTCTTCGTTGGTGAAGAATACCAACAAAGGCGAAAAAGTGTTTGGCATCACTCTAAATATGTGTATCGCCACCGTTTACAACTTTCATGTTTCTGTGTTTTTGTAATTTTAAATATTGGTGATTAAAGTTCTGCAAGCAGGCTCATAACTATTTCCTCCACCTGCGGGTTATTCGATTTTCTAACTGCTAATGTGTCCATCAACTCAATGGTATTTCCTCCTAAGATAGACACGTAAATACTCAATAAATCTTTTGCCTGCATATTTTTAGGAGCAAACCTAAATATAGATGCTGCCAGATATTGCTTATCCATATCAATAGCTAACCAACGTCTTTTGAGTTGTTCGCATGCCATTCCGGTTGTGTTAGAACCAGAAAAAATATCAACAACCAGGTCTTTTTCATCTGTAAGCATTTTAATAAAAAATTCAGGCAATTGAATAGGAAACCTGGCAGGATGGCTTTTTATCTTTAGTTGCTTGCAATGGCTTAAATAATTACTGTTCGATTCTGAATTGGAGATTTGCAGAAGATTTGGCGGAATTGCTCCACCATTGTCTTTTGAAAAAGAATCGCTGATATCATGCCCGGAAGGACGAAGTTTAGCCGAGTAAAAATCTTCCGGATTTTGAAGCAGTTTTTTCATGCGGTCACTGTAAGGAGCCAACACTTTAGAAATATCCGCTTTTGGGTAAGGCGTTTTGCTGAACCACCACACATTATTTACCGCATCTTTTACCCTGATCTTTCTTTTATTTACCCATTCAATCGAGTTGGGAAGTTTGGAAGGATTATACCAATAAAAATCTTAGGCTAAATGGAAACCGAGTTTATCGCAAAAATAAATAGGCACCCGAAAATTGTACAGGCTACGTACAGGCAGACCCGGCATATACGCTCCGCCTAAATCAACTACAAAGCTGCCGGTATCCTTTAGCTTTTTATAAACGATGGCTGCAAACTGTGCCAGCCATTCTACATAACGAGATTCGTTTTCGTTTCCATATTCCTTTTTACGTAGCAGCGCAAATGGCGGACTTGTAAATACCAAGTCCACCGTGTTATCTGCTAACCCTTCCAGCGCCGAAAGTGAATCTGCACAAATAGCTTCTCCCAATTTTGTTCTGTATCCTGCTATGGTGATTAGTATTTCAGATACTCAACAAGTACAGTACACAAGTTACGGCAAGAGGCATTATCTAATTTTCCTGTTCTTCTGATGAGCCGGGTTTTATCAATGCTTCTGATTTGATCCACTGCCAGTTCGCCATTTACACCATTAAACAAAAATGCAGGGCGAGTGGGTATATTACGGATGGTACTGGTAAGCGGTACAACTGTAACCGTAGCCAAATAATCGGTGGCAGCCTGTTCGCCAACAATCACTACCGGCCTTACTTTATTTATTTCTCTCCCAACGGTTGGATTTAAATCGGCCAGCCACACTTCAAAGCGTTTTATAAGCCAGGCCATGTCCAGTCATTTTTATCAAAATCGTTCTCAATAAAACCTGTTTCCTCTGCTAACGGTAAGCGTCCCTCTTCCTGTGCTTTTGCAAAAAGGGTTGCCCATTGCTGACGGAGTGGAACACCTTTAATATTAGCAGACTTAATCAAAACGCCGTCAACAGTTGGTATTATATCTACTTCACCTGACAGGTGATATTGCTCTACCATGTCTTTCGGTAGCGCAATAGCGGTAGTATTATCAAAAATGAAGGTTTTAGCTGTCATAGTATGAAGATAGGGACAGTTTCAACAATTTTAGTGATAAGCAGCAGGAGGGTGCTTGACAGAGTGGAGCAACAGAGGTTAGCAGCCTTGCGCCAAAACAGAGGTACGAACAAAAATTAGTAAACATCAAGCTCACCAAAAGTTTCTCCACGCACCACCACATGAACCCGGTAATCATTGCCAAATACCGCAAAGTGGACTGGATATTTACCGTGTATGATGGTATTGACCTGCTTGAAATCTTTCAATTAAAGCCAACCAATTTAGAAAGTTACTATACTGCCTGGGAAAAGAAATGGAAAGTCGATGGGAATAAGGATATTAATAATCCAAAGATTTCGCTGACTTTTGTTAGGACGCATGGGGTGAGGTTGCTTTGATTGTAGACGCAATGCTATCACTGGTTTTCTTCACCAGCGATGAACCTACTTCATGGCGAGGTAATATTGCTGAAGCGACGCTCTTCGTTGGTGCAGAACATTAACAAAGGCGGATCATTTTGCTTTTACAGTTGAGCTGACTGAAAAGGATTTGATTTCAGAATTAATGTCCGTACTCATTTCAACTTTACCATTATAAACATATTGAGTTACTTTACCTTCTTCGTCGACAAGACCTATTAAATCTGATGTTACTACGTCCACTGAATTCAATATGAAATTAAACTCATCGAGAAATTCTATTGTAAACTTACCTGCATTGTATTTTTCTTTTAAGTCTTTTAGGTCATTAATATTTAGTTTGAAATACAAGATATTTCCTCTGTATAACGCATCAATTTGAGCGGTTGCGTCTTCTTTGATGTATGACAAACTAATTTTCCCAAGTGATTTTTGCTTAGGTTTTAGAAATTCTAATTTCCTTATATTTTTAGAATTCAAATCTGCTAACTCCGTAAGTTCATTGTCCACAATTTTGTAAACTTTACTATCATAAACGAAAGTTTTGTCTGCAATCTGCGTGGAAGATTTTTGTCCACAAGAACATAGTAAAATCAATATAGGTACTATTAATAGTAGCAAGGGTCTCATAAGAGTTATATTTTCGCAGTCATCAGGAATGCCTAAATCACAGTAAATATATGGCTAGAGAATGGTAAAATTGCTGGCACGTTCTTCTTTCTTAGGAAAGTAACCCAACAATGCAGGAAAAGGTGGACTATACAGATAGCCGATTAAATTTTTCCAATCGATTTACGTTAAGTTTTTCTAACTCTTCAAATGTCAGCACCTTTATACCCCGAAACATTCTATTAATTTCTGGTTCAAATAGTTCTTTCATTTCTTCCTTTTCTTCAAGTCGTCCAGCAAGTAGAACAAAACTGAAGTTTTGTGTTGAGTAGTTTAATTTCAATGAAAGTTCGTCTTTATTCACTGTGCTTTTAGCAAATTGCCTATACCCCCAAACTTGATTTAAATGAGCAAAAAAGTCCATAGTAAATTGTGGCCTTTTAGATTTCTTTCCGGTGTAAAAAACTACATCCTCTTTTTTAACCTCAAAAAAAGTTGTGTCTAAAAAATCTGGCAACTCGGTCTTTAAAATAAAGTCGCACTCTTCGCTCTTCCTTGATTTCTTTTCCTTCAAGTTCATTTCATACTTCATTTCACTGTAACTATCCCTCAGCAGAATTGATTTATTATTTCTAAAAAAATTATGTAGAATAGTTCTTTCCCCATTCCTACGGTCGTATTTGACATGATGTCTGTAAGTGTCTATGTATTGCAATATAGTTTCCTCAATTTCAAGTTCGTTGCTCACAACCCAGTCATAATTCAACATTGCTGGACACTTAATAAATTCAAGAGAAACTACAGATGTTTTATGAACAAAATAACTTTCAGCTTTCGGAGTAATTTTTTTGGAGTATTTCTTTTTAAAATTAACACTGTTGTGAAAATTTCTCAAAGGCATTGAATTTATCTCTAAATTTTCTAAGTCATCATACAGGGATGTGCGCCAGTTCTTGATTAATTTTTCACATACACTAATAAAGTATTCATAATCGCCATTGCTTTTTTTCTCAATAATTGCATTGAAGCCACTATGATAATCTGTTGACTTAGTTTCATTTTTTGAATAAAGTATTATTGGAATTGAACTTATGCGAAAATTCCTTTTGGAAAAGGATGAGCGTAACTGATTCTTAAAAGAGCAAAGTTGATTGGCTTTCAGAAAATCATTTGATGTATCACTTGTACTATTCGTAATAATCAAATCGACATGTAATTTATTTTTTTCAAGATGTTCTATTATAAATTCCTTAATAGATTCAAATGAGTGAAAAAAAACAAGTTCATTCTTTTCATATCCCCGACTATAGAATGCTTTTCTATAATGCTCTTTACATCTGTCACTGTCGTTAATTAAAATTCGCATAGTTAATGGCTTGTAATTTATTATTACTGTATGCTTTTGTACATACTGTCTCTTTCAATAGTTGCAGTTAAGAATTGATGAAAATGAGCCATAATGATTCATCTCTTTCACACCGTCTCCACGGCCACTTCCAACTCCGGCTTGCCAATCAAAAAATTCGCTAATTCATCATTCATCTCAAAGCCACCCCGCTGCATATCTACTCTTAGTTCTGTTTTTTCGTCGTACACCAGTACGCAAAGCCGGGAACTGCCGGGGTGTTGCTGCAGGTTTGTACCGAGGAAGCTTACCATGGATTCTTCCACGCTGCGGGCCTCTACTTTTAGTTTTAATTGTTTGGTGGTAGTGCGTTTCAGGGTTTCCATCAGTTGCATGGTGTTCAGCTTAAACTCCCAGCCATCCTGTATTTTTTCGGGGCCCATGTAGCGCATTCTTGGTTTGTAAGCGCCGGTCACCACTACCACCATGCCATCAATCAAAAAGGTATCGAAGCGTACGCAGTCTTCGCTCCACAGCACAAATTCCACTTTGCCGGTGTAATCTTCCAGGCTAAAGGAGGCCATGTTTTTACCGGCACGGGTCACCCGTTTGTTTACACCAGTGATGAGGCCTGCCAGTTTAAAAGGCTTGCTGGGATTGCTTTCCGGCGTAATGGCTTCGGTAAACTCGTTGAATTCCGAAAGCTGGGTAATGCCGTAGTGCAGCATCTCAAACTTAAAATGATCCAGCGGGTGGCCGCTCAGGTAAATGCCGATCACTTCTTTTTCGTGGGCCAGTAATTCAGTTAGCGTCCAGTGGGAGCAATTAGCCAGTTTAGGCAGGCTTACATCAGCCATCTGCACATCACCAAAAAGGCTATTGCTGGCGTGTTGTTTATTGGCCTGGTAGTGGGCGCCAAACCGGATAATTTTTTCCAGGTTACTCATCGGCTCGCCATCTGCAACAAAAAAGTATTGGGCACGGTGCAGGGCCGGGCAGCAATCGAAGGCGCCGGCATAGGTCAGGCTTTCCATTGCTTTTTTATTCACGGCCCGGTGATTCACCCGCTTCATCAGGTCAAACACATCTTTGTATGGCCCGTCCTTTTTGCGGCACTCAACCAGGTTTTCAATGGCCGCTTCACCCACGCCTTTAATGGCTGTTAAGGCAAACCGGATTTCGCCCCGCTTATTCACCGCAAAGCCTTTACTGCTTTCATTAATATCAGGACCCAGTACCGGCACTTTTATGCGGCGGGCTTCCTCCATAAAAAAGGTAATCTTTTCAATAGCACCGGCGTGGTTCAGCACGGCAGCCATGTATTCAGCGGGGTAGTGCGCTTTCAGGTAAGCCGTTTGGTAAGCCACCCAGGCATAGCAGGTACTATGGCTTTTATTAAAGGCATATTGTGCAAAATCTTCCCAGTCGTGCCATATCTTTTCAAGTACCGGTGCCGGGTGGCCTTTTGCCGTGGCGCCTTCTACAAACTGCTTTTTCATTTTGTCCAGCACCGCCTTTTGTTTTTTACCCATAGCCTTACGCAATATGTCGGCATCGCCTTTACTAAACCCGGCTAACTTCTGACTTAGCAGCATCACCTGCTCCTGGTACACGGTAATGCCGTAGGTTTCCTTTAAGTACTCCTCCATTTCCGGCAGGTCGTAAATGATGGGCTCACGGCCATGTTTGCGATCAATGTAGTTGGGAATATACTTCATAGGGCCGGGCCGGTACAAGGCATTCATGGCAATAAGGTCAGCAAAAGTGTCCGGCTTCAGATCCTTCATGTGCTTTTGCATGCCGGGGCTTTCAAACTGGAACGTTGCATTAGTATCGGCCCGCTGGTACAGCTCGTAGGTTTTTTTATCGTCAATAGGAATGCCTTCGATATCAATGCTTACACCGTGGTTTTCCTTAATCAGTTCCAGGGCCGTTTTCAGGATGCTCAGGGTTTTCAGACCCAGAAAGTCCATTTTAATTACGCCGGCTTCTTCAATCACGCTGCCTTCAATCTGCGTTACCAGTGTATCGGAATCTTTAGAGGTACACACGGGTATAATGTTCGTCAGGTCGTCCGGCGCAATGATGATAGCCGATGCATGAATACCCGTGTTGCGGACAGAACCTTCTAGTGTAGCAGCTTCCCGCAGCACTTTTCCCTGCAGGCTGTCCTGCTTGTATATTTCCCGCAGGCGTTTTACATTTTCGATGTCTTCCGGTGCGTAGCCTTCTTTATCTTCCAGGCTCTTCTCCCCTTCTTTGCTGGTAATGGGGGCAAACAACACCCGGTTCAGGTTGGTGCCCACTTTATCCGGAACCATCTTCGCCAGCATATTGCTTTCACTCAGCGGCAGTTCCATTACCCGGGCCACATCTTTAATGCTCATTTTGGCGGCCATGGTGCCATACGTAATAATCTGGGCTACCTGATTGCGGCCATATTTTTCTACTACATAGTCAATTACTTTCTGGCGGCCGTCGTCATCAAAATCTGTATCAATATCCGGCATTTGCTTGCGTTCGGGGTTCAGGAAACGCTCGAACAGCAGGTCGTACTTAATAGGATCGATATTGGTGATGCCAATGCAATAGGCTACGGCACTGCCGGCTGCCGACCCACGACCGGGGCCAACGAATACGCCAATATTTTTACCGTGGTTGATGAAATCCTGCACGATCAGAAAATAACCGGCAAAACCCATCGTTTTAATGGTAAACAATTCAAACTTCAGGCGTTCTTCTACTTTGGGCGTTATCTCCGTATATTTCCTCCGGGAGCCTTCCCAGGTGAGGTGTTCCAGAAAAGCGTCCTGGTTGGCAAACTCAGCCGGTATAATGAAGTGTGGCAGCAGAATATCACGGGTTAGTTTCAGCGTATCAATCTTGCCGATGATTTCGTTGGTATTATCAATTGACTCCGGCAGATCTTTAAACGTTTCCAGCATCTGGTCGCCGGTCTTAAAAAAGAACTGGTCGTTATCAAAACCAAAACGGGTATTCTTGTTATCGGCCTCATCGTTCATGCTGTTGCCCTTGGCAATAGGTGTTGCCTGCTTTTCGCCGGTATTGATACACAGCAGAATATCATGGGCATTAAAATCCTCCTGGTTTACGTAGTGGCTGTCGTTGCTGGCAAACATTTTTACGTTGTGCTTGCGGGCCAGTTTCACCAATACCTGGTTTACTTTATCCTGCTCGTACAGGCCATGGCGCTGCATTTCCACATAATAATCTTCACCGAACACATCCAGCCACCATAAAAATTCTTTTTCGCCGGCATCGTCACCTTTATGCAAAATGGCCTGCGGCACACTGGCACCCAGGCAACAGGTGGTGGCAATCAGGCCTTCCTTGTGTTTCAGTAGCAGGGCTTTATCGATGCGGGGATATTTACTGTACATGCCTTCCATATACCCGGCACTGGTAAGCTTTATTAGGTTGCGGTAGCCCTGCTCGTTTTTAGCCAGCAATACCTGGTGGCGGCGGGGGTCCTTCTCCCCTTTGGTAAATGCCTTACGGCTCATATCTTCTGTCAGGTAAAATTCGCAGCCAACCACAGGTTTTACTTTCAGGGTGCCATCTTCATTTTTATTATTATAAGCCTCCTTCACAAATTGAAATACGCCGAACATGTTGCCGTGGTCGGTAATAGCCAGGGCCGGCATGTTGTGTTTAATCGCTTTTTTATACAGGTTGGGAATTGAAGCTGCGCCATCCAGCAGGCTAAACTGGGTATGCACATGCAAATGGGAAAAGGTACTCATCGGGTTTCTTATTCACTTTTAAAAGATTAATAACTCACTACCTCACCCCCGGCCCCTCTCCGCCCTTGGGGCAGAGAGGGGGGCCTCAACGTATCATTCATCTCAAAATTCAACGGCGGGTTCAAAAGAATCAAGTCTTTAAAATATCTTTTGACGTTAAGCAATTTGAACCCATACGTTCAAAAACAACCAGCAAATCATAAACAGCATGAACCCGTTGTAACAAACAAGAACGAATATCCCACAGAGGCGCCCCTCTCCGTGCCTATGGCGTGGAGAAGAGCCGGGAGTGAGGTAAAATAACGTCAGAAAAAAATGCAAAAAGGTTATGAGTTGTCAACATGGGCTATTATCTTCGCCACCTTCCTAATTAATAACTGTATAAATTATTGCCCATGGTGTTGAAAAACTGCCTGCGATTTATCCTGTTTTGTGTATTTTTTATCTTCAAAATGGGGTTCAGCCAATTAAGTACCAAAAAGAAAACAAATACAGATGAGGCTGCTGAGCCGGTGGAAAACAAAACCATCTTCCTTCAATCAGACGCAGACGAAGAGATTTTACCCAGAGATATTACTACGCCTTTATCCGCACCACAGCAGGTAAAGCTCAGCCTGAGCAATCTACCGGCATGGATCACTAAAATGTCGGGTTTACAACTGGAGAGCTATCTGCCCTTCCAGTTTAAATATGCCATTCTAATGAATGCTACGGTTGAAAAGCTTACTAACCTTTCCTTATATAAAAGTATTGATGAGTGGTTTGGTACCCGTTACCGGTTTGGTGGTACTTCGCACCGCGGTATTGACTGTTCAGCTTTTATGCAGGTAATTGCGCAATCGTTTGGCTGGGTGTTGCCTCGTACGGCCCGGGAACAATATGCACAAATGAAGCCCGTATGCCAGGAAGATGCACAGGAAGGTGATTTCGTTTTTTTCCATACTACCAGCCGTGGGGTAAGCCATGTAGGCATGTACCTGCATAATCACAAGTTTGTTCATTCCAGCTCGTCGCATGGAGTTACCATCAGCGATTTGCAGGACAAATACTGGGCTGCCCGTATTGTAGGATTTAAAAGGATGAACCAGGGTTATAATTAAACACGGCATCCTCATTCATTGAAAGCTATAGAAAAAACGTACGCCATGTTATTTAAAGTCTTCTATTGAAGAGGTCAATTAATTCTCACGTTTCTATACTAAATCACTGCTTTTTTTATTTTTAGCAAATCCCTTTTTGTTGGCTGGCGTAGCTTACGGCTATGAAACAAATTTTGCCGCTTTGCCTGATGGCTATGCAATCCATTACTGCCTGCCAAAGCCAGCCATCTATGCCAGCTACTACATCTCCGGATAAATCCATATCTACTGCCAATCAAACGGGATTTGCCGTAGTGGAGTTATTTACTTCGCAGGGATGCAGCAGTTGCCCCCCTGCCGATGCGCTATTGGGAAAAGAAATAGCAGCGTATGCTAAAGCCGGTAAAAAGCTGATTGCCCTTTCCTTTCATGTCGATTACTGGAACCGCCTCGGCTGGACAGATCCTTATAGCCAACATGCTTTTACAGAACGGCAATACGGTTATTCCGGAAAGATGAACCTGGACGGTGTTTATACTCCGCAGGCGGTAGTAAATGGACAGTGGGAAACAGTAGGTGGAAAGGAAGGAACCATCGAAAATTTTATCAGGCAATCACTTACAGAAAAAACGGATGTTTCTGTAACCATTCAATCCATCATTCCAAAAAGCGGCAGTATGCTGGAAGTAGGCTATGATTATCAGGGTAATGCTACCAATTTAAACATAGCTGTTGTACAAAAGGCAATTGCAACACCTGTGAAGGCTGGTGAAAATGGTGGCCGCACACTAACTAATTACAACGTGGTTCGTAGCTGGAAAACGATAGCTTCAAAAAGTGGCAGGGGCACAATTGACATAGAAATTCCTACTGGTTATAACGCTACCGATTATTCAGTTGTGGTATATGCACAGGAAAAAGAATATGGAAAGATTGTAGCGGCGGATATGAAATAGTATGATTATATATATTCCCATATTTCATCCAACACAACATTTATAACGTAATCATCTTCTAAAATAAAGTTGAAAGGCGTCTTAAAATTATGATTACATAATATGTATTCTTCATTTTTTAACTCGTATAATTCAAAGGCTTCTTTATCCGAATTCACAAGAAGATGATATTTCACACCTTGCGTTTGATAAGTACCGAATTTAGAATTGCGATCTCGTAAAGCCGTAGAAGGTGAAAGCACTTCTACTACCAACACAGGTGCAGCATCAATGAATTTCTTTTTTTGTTCCTTACAAATAATCAGCACATCAGGCTGATACACGGTATCTTCTGCAATTTTGTAATCAATTGGTAAATATACTTTACAATTTTTGCAGACCTTATTTCTTAGTGCTAATTCGAAATCGACATAGATGGCTCCGCAAATACGTTGGTGTTTCAATAAAGGAGCAGGGCTCATTGCAATGGGATGCCCTTCATGTAGTGCCCATCGGCCTTCCCAATGAACATAATCTTCGTAGGTGTAATGCGGTAGTATTTTTTCTGCGTAAGCCATTACTAAGAAAAGTTATCCAAATAACTTGGACATTTCATCAATCTGGCCTGGTCGCCCCCAAACCCTCCCGACCTATCGGTACGGGACAGGCTCTAAAGGGGGCTTTTGGACACTTTCAAACTTCATAGGAACTTCAAAATACTCGTAGTTATCACTAATTTTTCAGGTAAAAACGAGTTCCCCTTTAGGGCAATGTTATTAAGATAAGGATTAATGTATCAGTTATGCGCCGTAGGTGCAACCTGTTTGTAGAAGATAGAAATCAATGATGTTGGTGCATGCCACGTAGTGGCTACCTGATCAGAGAAGGGGTAGCCACTACGTGGCAATGATCCCCTTTGCCTCTTTGTTTGCTACAAACAGAAAGCCCCGATGGGGCTTATCTTAATGACATTGCCCTAAAGGGGTTAGGGGCAACCAACGCCGAATAAAATCCCGCTTCAATTGTACAAGTTATTTTGACCACTTTACTAAGTTTGTTTATGAAATCGAAATTATTGAAAATATCAGGCAATTGCATGGTGCCTTCATACTTAGAGCCTTCAGCAAAGTTTTAAATATTTGCCCAAATTTCATTTAGAACAACTTCTATTTTGCAATCGTCAAATGTGAGTAGATAAGGTTGTTTAAAATCATGTTTTACAAGTGAATACTTTTTTCGTTTTATTTCATATAAGTCAAACGTTTCTTTTTTAGAATCCACTATCATGTAATATTTGATACCCTGTTTCTGATAAATTTTAAATTTTCCATTCAGATCACGTAGGGCAGTAGATGGAGACAAAATTTCGGCTACAAAAATAGGAGGAAAGTCAAGAAATTGTTTAGTCATTTTTTTACAAAGTACCAATACATCAGGCTGGACAACAGTATCAGATGAAATTTTATAATCAACAGGTTCACATACTTTGCACTTTTTACACTTCGTTTTTCTGATTGCCAGTTCTAATTCGAAGCTCAAGGTTAGTGCTACACGCTGATGCTTGTACAAAGGGGCCGGGCTCATGGCAATAGGATGTCCTTTTAGCAATTCCCATTTCCCTTCCCAATGAATGTAATCTTTGTATGTGTAATGCGGAAGTATTTTTTCTGCGTAGCCCATAATCTTAATTTTTCAGACTTAAAAGTACAAAAGGCTCCGCATAATTGCAGAGCCTTTTGAAACCTACCTTTCATTTTACAGTTTCATTTCGGCGATAATTCCTTTAATCTTTTCGTCGGCTTGTGCATTTACGGTATCATACTCTTTAGCGGTAATCAGGTTGCTTTTCACGCTAAAATAAAATTTAATTTTTGGCTCCGTGCCGCTGGGGCGGGCACTGATCCGGCTGCCATCCTCGAGTATAAACTGCAATACATTGCTTTTAGGTAAATCAATTGTCCAGGTTTCGCCGGTAGCCAGATTTTTTCCCTGGCTGGTTTCGTAATCCAGCAACTGTGCTACCGGGCTACCACCTAATTTAGCCGGTGGCTGCTTACGGTAATTTTCCATCATTGCGGCAATTTCTGCGCCTCCCTGCATTCCTTTTTTTGTAATACTAATCAGGTGTTCCTTGTAAAACCCATATTGCACATATAAATCCAGCAATTTCTGAAACAAGCTGCGGCCCCTGTTTTTTTCATAAGCGGCCATTTCGCAAAGTAGTGCTACAGCACTTACCGCATCTTTATCCCGAACCTGGCTGCCAATCATTAATCCGTAACTTTCCTCGCCACCTACTACATAGTTTTCCTTTCCCTCTTTTTCTTTAATTAATTCAGCAATCCATTTAAAGCCGGTCAGTACATTATAGCACTTAACTCCATAGGCTTCGGCCAGGGTATCAATCAGGTAAGTGGTAACGATGGTTTTTACCGCCATATCATTGGGTTGTGCTACGCCTTTTGCTTTACGGGCCTCCATAATATAATTAAATGCCAGCAAAGCTGTCTGGTTACCGTTCATGAGTGTCCATTCGTCATGCCCATTTTTTATGGCTATCCCTACCCGGTCAGCATCAGGATCGGTTCCCAACAGGATGTCGGCATCCAGTTCTTTTGCCTTTTCAAGTCCAAGCCGCATGGCATCCTTTTCTTCGGGGTTGGGGCTGCTCACCGTTGGGAAGTTGCCATCCGGCGTTCTTTGTTCCTCCACAATGGTCACATTATCAAAACCAAAAGCCTCCAGCACCTGGGGCACCAGCATAATGCCCGTTCCGTGAATAGAGGTGTAAACAATTTTAAGGTCGTGTTGCGTATGGCATACATCGGGATAAACACTTAACCCCTGCACCATGCGGAGGTAAGCATCATCTATTTCTTTCCCGATAAGTGTAATGTTTTCTTCTCCTCCCTCCCATTTTACATCGTCTACGCTTCCTATTTTTTCCACTTCGGCAATTACGTTTGTATCATCCGGTGGCACTAACTGGCCGCCATCATTCCAATAAGCTTTGTAGCCATTGTACTCTTTAGGGTTATGACTGGCTGTGCAATTAACGCCAGCCTGTGCATGCAGGTGGCGGATGGCAAAGCTGAGTTCCGGCGTAGGGCGCAGGGATTCAAAAAGGAACGCTTTAATACCGTTGGCTGCCATTACGTTCGCTACCGTTTCAGCAAAAAAACGACTGTTGTTGCGGCTGTCGTGGGTAATAACAATCTTAATTTCCCCTTCTACTTTTTGTTTCAGGTAATTGGCAAAGCCCTGGGTAGCCATGCCTACGGTGTAGCGGTTAATGCGGTTGGTGCCTACGCCCATAATTCCGCGAAGGCCACCGGTTCCAAATTCCAGGCTGCGGTAAAAAGCATCGGTTAGTTCATCAGGATTTCCGGTTTGCAGCTTTTTAATTTCGTCTTTGGTAGCCTGGTCGTAATTACCAGTAAGCCAGGTATCTATTTTGGTTTGAATAGCAGCGTCCATAGATTTATTTTTTATGGCGGGAAGATAAAAGCATTTTCAATGATAAGTATAGCACTCCTTTTTTATAACAGGGCTTTCTTATAAAAAAGCAGTAGCGTTTGAATAACAAATATTTTTGAGTTTCTGAGGAACAAAAAAGATGTTATGGAGACGCTACTGCCGGTGCAAAGTAATACATTATATGAAGCACTAAAAAACTGTGAGCAAGTGGATTTGCGGGATAATCGTGGAAAAGTGCATTGTGTGGGCTTAGTGCTGATGGGGGTTATCATCGGCTTGTATCGTAACCGCGACGGGGTTTTGTCCGGCATTCACCGCTCTCTTACAAATACCCATGCCCCTTTGTGCCACTATTTAGGTATAGAAAACACTACGCCCATTTCAAGAGCACAACTGCCTATTCTACTAAAAAAGATAGATCCGCACCTTTTTGCTAAGCTACTCTTTAATTTTGCAGGAATGGTGTTAAGTGAGCAGGAAAAACAGTGGTTTGCTGCCGATGGTAAAGAGTTGAGGGGCACGATTGCCAAAGGTGAAAAGCGGGGTGAGGCAGTCGTGCAAGCTGTTAACCATGCCAGCCGACAGGTGTATGGGCAAGCTTTTTACAACGGCCAGAAAGAAAGTGAGCGCCCCTGTATCCAACAAGTATTGGAGGTAGGATTAGGCAATCAAAAAATAACGCTGGATGCCCTGCATTTTATTCCTGAAACCATCAAACAAATAGCTGGCAGCCAGGGCATCTACCTGATAGGGCTAAAGGAGAATCAAAAGGAACTGTACGATGATATGGTTAAGGTAAGCCAAAATTACCGGCCGCTCAGTGAAGGCCAAACGCTTGAAAAAGGGCATGGGCGAATAGACAAGAGAACGTATAAAAGCTATGATATTAAGGATGAATTTTTTGATGAAAGATGGGCGGGTGCTAACTTTCAGACGTTAGTGGAGGTGAAAAGGGAAACCATGCAATGCAAAACAAAAGTGGAAAGTAAAGAGGTATCTTACTACGTGTCAAATGAGGTGGTAAGACAGGGCAATTCGAAGGAGCTTTTCGGGGCAGTACGTGGGCATTGGGCTGTTGAAACCAATAACCATATAAGGGACGTTACTTTCAAAGAAGATGATTTAAAAACAAAAGAACCCGTCATTTCTAAAGTTATGGCTTGTTGCAGGACGCTGGCATTGACGTTTTTAAATAAATTGAAACTCAAAAATATCAAGGCAAAACTCGAAGATTTTGCAGATAATTTTGACCTCCTTATTAAGTGGATGGCTAGTATTAATTTTTTATAAGAAAGCCGTGCTTTTTATAATTGTTCTGATTCCGGATTTTGTTTTTTGGTTAGTTGGTCCCGTATTATTTGGTGGGCCGTGTATTGCACAATGGTGCCTTTAAAATAAACAGGTGATGTATGGGTGCAATATACCGGAGATGTATTTACCAACTAAAACAGCCCTGCCGCTACTGAATAGTGACAAGGCTGTAAATAAATACTGTTTAAAAACTATTTTTCCTGACCAGGTTTAACGGCATCGGCAGGCTGCTGTACCTGCTTTTGGTATTTGGTGGTACCGGCATTGGTATTACGTAAATTACGCCAGCTATTGCCCTCATATAAAAAGGCAATGATAAACCAGATAAAGAGCATCAAAGGCACTACAATCGTCATAATCATGTTCTTGATTTCATCGCCTAAGTGCATAAAAGAAGCGGTAATATAAAAAGCTTTGGCAAGCGATAAAATAACAATAACCCCTTTCACAACGCTTTTTGCTAAACCCGGATCATGAACAAATTTATAAATTGTTAAGCCAAGCCCCAGTTCGGCAACCGTAATGATGAGTAAAATCCAAAACACTTTCCAGATGTGTTTGGTACCGGAAGTGCCGGGGTGAGTCAAAGTTATTTCAGCGGAAGAAACTGCATGATCCATATCAATCGATTTATGAATTTTGATTTATGAATTTTGATTTGCCTGTTACTTGAAAACTAATACGAGCATTAACTCAATAATTAGGCCGTCGGCGAGAAATTACAACAGGTAAAAACAAAGGAATACGAATACCCAAACCAGGTCAACAAAGTGCCAGTATAGCCCGGCTTTCTCAATCATTTCATAATGGCCACGTTGTTCAAAATGGCCCAGCTTAGCCTTAATGTACATAATGATATTAATAATTACGCCACTGAATACGTGAAAACCGTGAAAACCGGTAATGCCAAAGAAGTAGCCACCAAATGCAACCGGCCCAGGTCTATACACATGTTCGCCTTCGGGTGGAATAGGTAAATGTAAGGCCGCCAGTTCCTCATGCGAAACCTGTGGACCCCAGGGATTATGGCTGGTGGTTTGTGCCCATTCCTGCAATATATATTTTCCGGTAGCACCATCCTGCAAAAGCACTTGGTGAGCAGGCGTAAGCAGGTGCCACCATTCCCAGGCCTGGCAGCCTAAAAAGGCAAGGCCACCAAAAATTGTCCAGAGCATATATTTTTCTACCTGCTGTTTTTGCATGTGGTGACCGGCGTGTACCGCCAATACCATGGTAACCGAACTCACAATCAAAATAAACGTCATCAGGC
Source organism: Chitinophagaceae bacterium (assembly GCA_965246935.1). Taxonomy (GTDB): domain Bacteria; phylum Bacteroidota; class Bacteroidia; order Chitinophagales; family Chitinophagaceae; genus JAZKFT01. The sequence goes on from CBDFGC010000001.1 coordinate 323,108, forward strand.
TCACAAATGCCAGCGGCAGGTTCGCATGGCCGGTGCCGGGGAAGGAACTAAATACATGGTTGGGATCGGGCCAGAAGTTGGCGCTAAAGCGAATGGTACCGTAGCTAATCAGGAATGCCCCGAATGTAAAGGCATCACTCATCAGAAAATACCACATCATTAGTTTGCCATAACTCAGGTTAAAGGGGCTTTTACCACCGCTCCACCATTTAGTGCCTGCCGGAATTGCTGCTGTTGCCATACAAAAGGTTCGGTTATGAGTACACGCAAAAATAAGAGGACGAAGTTAAAATTGAGCATCCCCTTAACTTTATTCTGTAAGAATCTGACCTAAATGTTATTTTCGAATAAACACGTCATCCTGGCTGCTAATTTATGGGTATAAAGTAAGGCTGCTGCGGATGATTAGAAGGTTATACCTGTATACTTCCATAAATGCAGATGGCCACGGGCAGGAACAGGTTGGTCAAATGCAAATGCATCTTCCAGCAGCCAGGCGTAGCAGTTTAAGGCTTCGCCTCCAAACGCCTGTAACTCCAGGGACCGGGATGCAATATCCAATTTCGAAAGTGACAAATGCTCCTGTAATATAATATCAGTAAGTGTTGCCTGGCCAATAATGCAGCCGAAGGGTAGCTTGTTAAAATCGGGAATATACCGGGCAATAGGCGGTTCTGTAGCTATTAAAGCACCAGCCTTACGCTGGCTGGCATGGATAAGCATTGGCCCACGGTGAGCCGTTTGCCAGCGTCGGGTTTCAATGGTTTTAATGCCCATTACAATTAGCGATGCCCAGGGCTGCATGAGTGAAAGTGTCAGCATTCGGAAAATTGTTGAAAGAGCTATTATCTTTCGGAGCCAAATAAACCGCTATCCATTGCAAAAATCGTCACCTGTACCGGTAAAAATAGTAGTAACCATTTGTGCTGGTACCGGCTGGTTTGCTATTTTACTTCAATTCTACTTACTAATTTCCAACCGTAAGTTAAGTGTGCCGGCAACGGTCGTTCAGTTTTTCAGCTATTTTACTATTCTCACCAATATATTAGTGGCAATTTGTTTTACAACATTATTATTCAAACCTACACCGGTCCACTTTTTTACAAAGTCAAAAACGCTTGCAGCCACGGCCGTTTACATAACGATTGTAGGTGCTATTTATCATTTGGTGCTGCGACAGTTGTGGCAACCACAAGGCTGGCAATGGCTGGCAGATAATCTGCTGCATACGATGATGCCCATCTTCTTTTCACTATACTGGCTGTTTGCCGTGCCTAAGTCTACACTGAAATGGATGGACTTTTTACCCTGGCTCGTTTACCCGTTTATCTACCTGTTATATATCCTTACCCGGGGTGCTGCTACGCATTTGTACCCCTACCCTTTTGTAGATGCAGCTACCTACGGTTATGCAAAAGTGCTGACCAACAGTGGCTGGATCATGCTTGGTTTTATTGTCATTTCTTTGCTGTTCATAGGTTTGGGAAAGATAATAGCAAAGCCGGTTTCAGCTACATAATTCCATCTTATGAAATCAATTCCTTTTCAAACCCTTCCACTGTTTCCAAAGCTTGACCGGCTACAGTTTAGCCCGTTGAAAAGCCTTATACCCAGGGAGTGGCAGGCGCCAACCATTGCTACATTGTGGACCTTAAAAGACATTGCATTGCACCTGCCGGATGGTAATCTGCGTACACTTTCATTTTCAAGAGATGGCTATTTTAGAGAGCAGCCACCAGCTATTTGTTCGTATGGTGATTTAGTGGTATATCTGAGCCAACTTAATGCCGACCGGACAAATGCAACACGCCGTTTAAGCCGGCAGTAATTATACAATTATTGCAACTTACCGGCAGGCACCTCAAAAACTGATTTTAGCTGAAGTCAATTTGTGTCTCCACAGCGGCCCGGTGTTCATGATAAATTCGCTTTAATATTTGAACGCAACCTTTCCTGTATTAAAACGTATAACTCATGCAGCCATTTATGCTTGCTAATGTTTAGTACGGTTGGCGGTATTTTGATAAAAGAATGCCGAAAACAGTATAATTCTTGCATAATAACGCTGTTCTCCTTTTCCACATAAAACTTGCTTCCGTATGAAAAAGATTTTTACGTTTCTTTCCCTCCTGTTATTGGTAGCTGTTTCTCATTCGCAAATACGCTATCTGAAATGTATTTTACAAGGTGCACAGGAAGTGCCTGCAAACGCTTCTGCCGCTACCGGGGTGGTTATTGTAAAATACAACACTGCTACCCGTTTCCTGGATTTGGTGGGCAATTATCAGGGCTTTACCAGTACTGTGAATAATTCGCACATACACTCACCTGCGCTGCCAGGGGTAAATGCCGCAGTGCTTATTAATCTTACCAATACCGGCGGCACGGCAGGCACACTCAAAGGAACGGCTACCCTTACCGCAGCGCAGGAAACCGATATGTTCAACGGGTTGATGTATGTAAACGTTCATACTGTATCACTTCCCGGCGGGGAAATCAGAGGCCAGCTAAGTGCAACTACAGATGGCCAAACGGATTTTTTTAATGGCCGTTTGCAGGGCGCCCTGCAGGTACCTCCCAATAATTCCACAGGTACCGGAAGCGTATTTGTATTGTTAGATAAGGTTAAAGACTCTGTATATCTTACTGGAAATTTTTCCGGCCTTAGCATAGCAGCAAACGCATCGCATATTCATAATGGCGCTGCACCTGGTTCAAACGGACCTGTATTTCAAAATCTTGTTTTTACCAATGCCACGGCGGGCACCTTGCATGTAGCAGCTTCCATAACAGCGGCCAATAAACTGGATATGGTAAATGGCGTTACGTACGTAAACATTCACAATGCCAATTTTCCCGGCGGTGAAATCAGGGGCCAGCTTACCCAACTATCACAATTGCGTTTTCTGACAGCAACGCTTTCCGGCAGTCAGGAGGTTCCGGCAAATGCATCCGCCGGAAAGGGGACAGTTATTGTAAAGTACAATCCCTTTACTAAATATCTGGAATTAGTTGGTGACTACCAGAATGTCTCTTCTACAGTCAACGATTCGCATATTCACTCGCCGGCTGGTCCGGGTGTAAATGCACCGGTGCTTATTACACTGGCAAATACCGGTGGCACAACCGGAAACGTAATAGGGATAGCCACCCTTACAACAGTACAGGAAGCAGATTTGCTAAACGGATTAATGTATGTGAATGTGCACACCGCTAATAATCCGGGAGGTGAAATAAGAGGGCAGTTAATACCAGTAACCGGCCAGGCAGAAATATTTACCGGCACATTTCAGGGCTCACAGGAAACTCCTATACCCGGAAACGGATCTTCTGCTACCGGCTTCGTAAGTGTGCTACTGGATAAAACAAACTTAAAAGTATATGTTTCCGGCAATTTTTCCGGATTAACCGCTAATGCAACTGCCGGACACTTGCACCAGGGAATTGTAGGCGTAGCCGGTCCAATCATTGTGCCACTGAGCGTTACGGCTTCCACCTCCGGTACCATTACCGGAAGTTTAACCGTTTCACCCGGTTTTGCAGACTCCATGATCAGGGGTTATACGTATGCAAATATTCATAATCCCATTTATCCGGGCGGTGAAGTGCGGGCCCAGTTAGGTGACGTGGTTTTACCACTAAAACTTAATTATTTCAACGGGTATAAAAAAGGCAATTTGATAGCGCTGGTTTGGGAAACCGCCCAGGAAATAAATGTCCGCCATTTTGAAGTGGAACAACAGGATGCGAATGGTGCATGGATTAAAAAAGCGACCGTTGCTGCTACCGGCGGAAACAACACCAATAAATATAATCTGGAAGATGTACCTGCTATTAGCAAAAACGAGTATGTATTATACCGGCTTAAAATGGTGGATGCTGATGGCAGGTTTACTTATTCGCCCGTTATCCGTATTAATTTTATGCAATCGAAAGCAGGTCTCAGCATCATGACAAATCCGGTTACCAATGGCTCGCTGGCCTTTACTGTTACCGGCCTGGCTACCGACCAAAAAGCGGCTATTATGATTGCTGATTATAACGGAAGGGTTGTATTTCGCTCAACTGCTTCAACACTGCAAAACAATCGGTTGGATATCGGCAAACTCTCAGCAGGAATGTATAAGTTGATGATAAACCTGAACGGTACAGTATTGCAGGAAAGCTTTAGTAAGTATTAAATGGCCTGCCAGGTTTAGTGCTGGTTGAGCCGTTATCAATTACCAATACAGCAATAATTATTTCAATATAGAAGCCCCGCATTTCTGCGGGGCTTTTACATGTTGGTTTTATCATACAGGAATTATTGCCACCCGTGATTTTTTTCAACAACAAAGCAGCATGCCTGCTTAATATTGCGTGGTAAAAAAACGATGATATGAAGCCCTTATCTCCCAAAAAATATATTGAAACCAAAGTGCGGTTGCTGCCGGTATATAAATGCCTGGTAAACAAAAACTGGCAGGAAGCCGGTATGGCGAATGTATTCGTCATGCGCCGGCATGTAAACGGAAATGTATCCGGCGGCGTGTACCTGGTTGATTTAAAATGCCTGGGCGTAAAGGATTCAATTTGGTTTTTTAACGAATTAGAAGAAGATATAATGGAAAAGTTTGGGGATCAGGATGTGCCGTTACAAACTATTGATTATGCCCTGGCACACAATATTGTATATGCAGGACATGATTTTGCCATGGAGTTTGATATTCACCCCGTCAAGGAATTCGCCACTTCCAGGTTTGTACTGGAAGAAGATACAGACAATATTCCCCTGATTGACATTGAAACCGGTGATAATGGAATACACGGCTTTCTTATAAAAAATTAATACTAGCCATCCACTTAATAAGGAGGTCAAAATTATCTGCAAAATCTTCGAGTTTTGCCTTGATATTTTTGAGTTTCAATTTATTTAAAAACGTCAATGCCAGCGTCCTGCAACAAGCCATAACTTTAGAAATGACGGGCTCTTTTGTTTGTAAATGATCTTCCCTGAAAGTAACGTCCCTTATATGGTTATTGGTTTCAACAGCCCAATGCCCACGTACTGCCCCGAAAAGCTCCTTCGAATTGCCCTGTCTTACCACCTCATTTGACACGTAGTAAGATACCTCTTTACTTTCCGCTTTTGTTTTGCATTGAAACGTTTCTCTTTTCACTTCTACCAACGTCTGAAAGTTAGCACCCGCCCATCTTTCATCAAAAAATTCATCCTTAATATCATAGCTTTTATACGTTCTCTTGTCTATTCGCCCATGCCCTTTTTCAAGCGTTTGGCGTTCACTGAGCGGCCGGTAGTTTTGGCTTACCTTAACCATATCATCGTACAGTTCCTTTTGATTCTCCTTTAGCCCTACCAGGTAGATGCCCTGGCTGCCAGCTATCTGTTTAATGGTTTGGGGAATAAAATGCAGGGCATCCAGGGTGATTTTTTGATTGCCTAATCCTACCTCCAATACTTGTTGAATACAGGGGCGCTCACTTTCTTTCTGACCGTTGTAAAAGCCCTGCCCATACACCTGCCGGTTGGCATGGCTAACAACTTGCACGACTGCCTCACCCCGCTTTTCACCTTTGGCAATCGTGCCCCTCAACTCTTTACCATCGGCAGCAAACCACTGTTTTTCCTGCTCACTTAACACCATTCCTGCAAAATCAAAGAGCAGCTTAGCAAAAAGGTGCGGATCTATCTTTTTTAGTAGAATAGGCAGTTGTGCTCTTGAAATGGGCGTAGTGTTTTCTATACCTAAATAGTGGCACAAAGGGGCATGGGTATTTGTAAGAGAGCGGTGAATGCCGGACAAAACCCCGTCGCGGTTACGATACAAACCGATGATAACCCCCATCAGCACTAAGCCCACACAATGCACTTTTCCACGATTATCCCGCAAATCCACTTGCTCACAGTTTTTTAGTGCTTCATATAATGTATTACTTTGCACCGGCAGTAGCGTCTCCATAACAGCTTTTTTGTTCCTCAGAAACTCAAAAATATTTGTTATTCAAACCCTACTGCTTTTTTATAAGAAAGCCCTGTAATGGAATACCACACCTGATGGTATATGAAGCAGGCGAATATAGCGATGCATTAGCCAGGTTGCGAAAAAATGCCGGCGAAGGGAATTATAGGTACACCGTTAAGTTGGCCCGGGATCATGTGTTTGATGATGACGATGATTTTGACGAGGAAGACGATATTGAGGATGAAGAAGATGACGATGAAATAGCAAAAGTGCGCTTAGCCGAAATTGCCGAAGGCGACCTTAATCTGATAAATATAAGAGATGTGGACCTATATGACCTGCTAGATAGAAATATAGTGGATTCCCGAAATGAAATAGAACAATTACTTTGCAAGGCAGAAATAATTGTCAGAACCTACAACTCTATACTAACAGCGGAAGAGGAAGATCAAACGTCATTTATAGATAAAGAATGGGATATGTTTCCCGAACCCGGCACCTTTGAAACGGGCATGAATGAGGACAATTATAAAACTGCTATGGAGCAAATTATGGATGCTACAGGCGAGCTAATGATTTTAGAATCAGAAAGCTCCGAACGTGATTCTATAAAAGAAAACTACCTGCAATTAAATAAGGATAACCCGCTATTCATTTGCATGCTTTTCGAGTATGAATTATTGCAGCGAAACAAAAACAGCCGTACCCTGCTTCAACAATATATTCAGCCGATCCACACCATCCCCATGGTACAATTATTACTGGCTTTAGAAAGCCTGCTGATTAACGAAAATACCGAAGAATGGCAGCAGATCATCAAAGCCCGGCATGCGAAAGATGCTATGCCGCAATTACAGGAATGGGGCGATACAGAACTCTTCTTTTTTTGGGCTATTCAAATTGTACGGCATGTACAGGAAGCAAAATTGCCCGAAGCAAATGCCTATTATGACTTATTTACAGAAGTTGAAGACGCACTGCTACATCTACCGCTTGTAATGATGATTAACGATATATTGCTGCCGCCGCTTGAAAATATAATAGTAGCTTATACGAGCCAATCTCCATCAAATGATAAAGAAAACAAAAACGATATTTGACCGGGGTTGTAAGTGAATTAAAAAATTAGCTTTTTACTAAATATGTCTGCCTATGAGACCAAATCTGCTATTGCGGCACGGTGCTATAGGTTCCAGCCAACAATTGAATCCGTTAGCCAGCGAACTGCAGGATAATTACACAGTGCATCTGCTCAATTTTGCCGGTCACGGCGGCGATTTGAGTGATAGCGGGTTTTCCATCAACCTGTTTGCCAGCCAGGTAGCTCAATACATTCAGCAAAACAACCTGGCACCTGTTCCTGTTTTTGGTTATAGCATGGGCGGGTATGTAGCGGCGTACCTGGCAGTACATCACCCGAAACTTATTAGCTGCATTTGTACGCTGGCCACTAAATTTCTTTGGGATGCAGTGATCGCTGCAAAAGAAGTAAAAATGTTGGATGCCGGTAAAATTTCAGAAAAGTTACCTGAATTTGCCGCAACGCTACAGCAGCGGCATGCACCTAACAACTGGAAGATCGTATTACAAAAAACGAGTGCCATGCTGATAGATATGGGTACACGTAATCTGCTGCAAACAGAGGATTTGCGCTCTATTGAAATACCCGTACTGCTACTACTTGGTGATCGTGATATAATGGTTACCCCGCAAGAAACAATGGAAGTGTATCAATTGTTACCAAATGCGCAACTGGCTATATTGCCCGGAACACCGCACCCTATTGAGCAGATGGATATAGCGCAGTTGGCATTTCAAATAAACAGGTTTGTTACAAACACGTTTTAACTGTAATGAGGTGAGAGGCGCCTATTGAATTGCTACGCAGTTTCAGATACAAACATTATTTCAAACGCAAACATTGTGTCTCTACTTGGCTATTTCCATCTTTGCCTTTGTGTTTTTAATTTTTTCGTTCTGAACTAATTGTAAGGTACGGCTGGCGTTTATTTTCCGGATGGCAACAAAACTTACATAATCTTTTACTTCTATCAGACCGATGTCTTCTTTTTTTAATTCGCCCTTATTGGTAAGAAATCCAACAATGTCCACTTTATTAATTTTGTCTTTTTTACCAACGCTCATCAGCAGGGTTGCCCATTTTGGTTTTTCGGGCAGCCGGCTATCGATGGGTAGTTGCAATTGTTCAGTCTTGGGATCAATATAATCCGGCAGGCGTTCCTCCCCCGAAAGAATAAGAATAGCGGTACCACTGGCATCCATACGGGCCGTACGCCCATTGCGGTGCGTAAACGTTTCTTCATTGGCAGGAAGATGGTAATGGATAATATAACGAATATTAGGAATGTCTAATCCACGGGATGCCAGATCCGTCGTTACCAGTACATTGGTACTGCCATTACGGAATTTACTCAATGCTGCATCCCGGTCCCGCTGCTCCAGTGCACCATGGTACCATTTATTAATAATTCCTTTTTGCGAAAGCATCTGGCTTACCCGCTCCACGGCATCCCGGTGGTTACAAAATACAATAGTGGACCGGTTGCCCAGGTAACAAATCAGCCGGAATAGGGTATCGATCTTATCTACGTCGTCACTCCATACCACTTGTATCGCCAGCGAATTAGTTTCGCCCTTTTCCTCTTTCAAAAAATTAAGTTTATGTGGCTGATGAAGGCCAATAAAAGGTGGTATTTCTACCGCATCAGTGGCAGAGGTAAGCATCCGTTTTTGCAAGGCAGGTAATGAACCAATAATAAAAGCCATTTCTTCCTGAAAGCCAAGTTCCAGCGATTTATCAAATTCATCCAATACCAGCGTAGTAATAGATTGTACCGTAATATTTCCCCGGCGGATATGGTCAGCCAAACGACCGGCTGTACCAATAATAAGGGCAGGTGGCTGTACCAGATTATTTTCTTCTGTTTCCCGGAGGTGACCACCATAGCAGCAGGTTACTTTAAAACCGGTACCCATTCGTTTAAAAACACTTTCAATTTGTAAAGCCAGTTCCCTGGAAGGAACAATGATTAGTGCCTGCGTTAGTTTATTACTGATATCCAGGTTTTGTAAGATGGGAAGTAAGAAAGCCAGGGTTTTGCCGGAACCGGTTGCAGATAAAAGGATTATATTCTGATATTGGTTACCCGCTTCAATAGCGGCATGTTGCATTTCGTTGAGTGCATCAATCTGCAGATTCAACAATGCCTGTTCAGTAGAAAACGTTGATTTCATAACTGCGAAAGTAACACAGCCTGTATCAGTAAGCTTTCCTGGTTGCTACAAAAAAGAAAACTACTGTTTTTGGGTGCCGTTTAAATCTTTATGTGCCGGATTGTCGTATAAAGTGTTAATTCCGACATCCTTATTATGAAACTGCGATTATAGCGTTTCATTAACTGCTGCCATATTCATACGATAATTGCTTTTAAACCTGCTATTTATAAACCATTCACTTCAAAATTTTCATCAATGAAAGTCATTTTTACCCGCCGCTTGCTTACAATGTCCCACCATTTTGTTCAAACAGTAACCAGCAAATGCGGAGCTGCACTTGTAGGACTGCTACTGTTGTTTCAGTCTGCACAGGCGCAGGATATTTACGCTGTTTCCGGCGCTAACTTAATTGCATTTAAAGCAGAAAATCCCGGCATCATCAATTTTTCAATTTCGATTTCAGGTATTGCCGCAGGGCAAACAATTGAAGGATTAGATTTCAGGCCTGCCACCGGTCAGTTGTACGCATTGGGTTATGTAGCTTCCAGCGGTGTGGCACAAGTATATAGAATAGATTATAAAACCGGTGTTGCAACCGCTATGGGCAGTACTGCACAACTGGCTGCGAATATGGTAAGAATAGGGATGGACTTCAACCCCACAGTTGACAGGATCCGTGTTACCAGTTTCGGCGGCCAGAACTACCGGCTTCACCCTGATTTAGGAACAATTGTAGCAACGGACGGAAATTTGAACTATGCAACCGGTGATGTACATGCAGGCGTACCAGCCAGGATTGAAGCAGTTGCTTACACAAACAGTTATTTTGGAGGCACGCCTACGCTGGTTACGGCTACTACTCTCTATTATTACGATTATGCCTTTGATGACATTATTAATTCTTCTAACCCCAATGGCGGGGTTTTAAATACGGTTGGCAATACCGGCATTGCTACTATATCCGGCAATGGCCTTGATATGGATATTATGACAAACCCCACTACCGGAATGCAGATGGCTTATGTAACTGCTAATGTTTCCGGCACTACTAACATGTTATATACAGTGAACCTGGCAACGGGTAAAGCCTCTTCACAAGGCACTATCGGTTCAGGTATCAGCATTTCAGAAATGGCTGTGTTTTTAGCACCGCCACCTCAGGAACTTATTTACGCCATCTCCGGCGGCAACCTGATCAGCGTTAATTCCAATGCGCCTGCTACTGTTTTGAACACCCGTTCCATTACAGGAATCACTACCGGACAGGTTATCGAAGGCCTTGATTTCAGACCTGCCACCGGACAGTTGTATGCATTAGGATATGAAGCAACCAGCGGTATGACCCAGGTTTATACCGTGGATACCCTTACTGGTACTGCCACATCAGTGGGTGCTGCCATAATGCTGGCAGCCAACATGACTAACGTAGCTATGGATTTTAACCCCATGGCCGACCGCATACGGGTAACATCTGCCAATGGACAGAATTACCGGCTGGTTCCTACTACCGGGGCCCTCGCCTTTACTGATGGCAACCTGGCTTATGCTAACGGTGATATACGTGGCGGCAATACACCTGCTGTAGCTGCTGTTGCCTATACCAATAGCGTTGCCGGCGCAACCAGTACCACCATTTATTACTACGATTTTGGATTGAACAGCCTCGCACTTTCTACTAATCCAAACGGAGGTGTATTAACCACGGTAGGTGTAACCGGTATAACGCCGGCAAATGCTACCGGACTGGATATGGACATCAGCTCCAATCCGGGCATCAATCCTAATACCGCATTTTTATCTGCTAATACCGGTACCAGTAATAGTTTATATAGCCTGAATCTTACTACCGGTAATGCCCGCCTGTTGGGTAACATTGGTTCCGGTGGCACTATCACTGATTTTGCGGTGTATGTTGCTCCGCCTACTCCTTCCAGAACTATTTACGCTATTTCCGGCAGCAGCCTTATCAAGTTCAATTCCATAACGCCCGGAAGTGTTACTACCATTGGCGCCATCAGCGGCATCACGGGTGGTCAAACGATTGAAGGACTTGATTTCCGGCCTGCTACATTGGGATTATATGCAGTAGGTTATAATACGGCTACCGGGGCAACCGAAGTTTATACCGTTGATACAACAAGCGGAGCGGCCACATCGGTTGGAGCTGCTGTTTTGCTACCATCAGGCATGAGCAGATTAGGCGTTGATTTTAATCCAATGGCCGATAGAATACGGGTTACCAGCAGCACAGGTCAAAACTACCGGTTGAATCCGATCAACGGTACGATTGCTGCAACGGACCTGGCACTGAACTATGTAGCAGGAGATGCAAGTGTTGTTGCTGTGCCGAACATCAACGCAGTAGGGTATACAAACAATATGTCGGGTGCCACTACCACCAGTATATACTATTATGATTATATGCTGGATGTTTTAGCAACCACATCGCTTCCAAATAACGGCGCCTTAAACACTGTAGGCCGCACGGGTATTATCACGGCATCAGGTAATGGCCTGGACATGGATATTGTAAGGGATCCGGTTACAGGTGCAAACACGGCATTCCTATCGGCAAATGTTTCGGGAACAACTTCGAATTTATATACCGTTAATCTTGCTACAGGTGAAGCCGCGTTGATTGGTGCAATTGGCGCAGCCGCCGGTATTACTGAAATGGCAGTGCGGCTTTCAAATACCAACGGTGGCGGGCCAATTTTACCCGTAACATTGGTTAATTTTGCCGGTAGCAAAGCCGGAAGCAACAGCCATCTTAGCTGGACTACACAAACAGAAATCAATAACAGCTACTTTATGCTGGAACGAAGTGTAGATGGTATGAAATTCTCCGCTATTTCCGGTAAAATAAATTCAGCAGCGGTTGATGGTAACAGTACACAATCACTCAACTATTATTACAACGACCTGGCTCCTGTAAAAGGCATTAATTATTATCGCCTGCTACAAACAGATAAAGATGCCAGAACAACCTATAGCAAAACAATACAATTGCAATTCAATGGTGGTTACGAAATTACGATGTATCCAAACCCGGTTAGCAACGTATTGAACGTCGCTGGTTTTGCATCAGAAAAGGCCGATTTACAAATTAAAATGACCGATGTAAATGGCCGGATAATTAACACAACTACATTGAAAAACCAGCAGGGTAACTGGACTACACAAGTGAACGCCGAGCGTTTGCCTGCCGGTATCTATTACATAACGGTGGTTAAAAACAACATGGTTATTCATACACAGTCTGTACAAAAACAATAAGTAATTGCCGTATCTGTAACTGAAAACAGGTTGTCTCATTTGATTGAGATAACCTGTTTTTTTGTATTTTGGCCGTTTCTTATGTGTTCAAATTTTGATACAATCATTTAGGTGCTTAGTCTTTTCTGTAGGAACAAGCTTGAAGGTATGATCTTAACTAGTGGAAGGCTGTTTTTAACATGAAATCCGTCTCGCTGTCGCAAATGCTGAATGCCGTTTTCTACTTTAAGATGTGATACAAACAGGTATGCTGTCAGGTTTCTATCAATCAGGGAAGGCGAATTGCCGGAAACAATTTTCAGCCATCATCTTCACGATAAAAGCCATAAACAAACCCAAACCTGCCGGTTAATAATCTTTACTTTTAAAAGAACCTTGTTATATTATTTTTACCGCAAATTATTATTATGACGTCAGCCACCCGTTTAAAAGTCGGAGACGGTATCATCAGCAGCTATATTTCTATTTTCCTTTCCATATTGGCATTGGTGGGTATTTTATGCTTCCGCTTCCCCGAAAGGCTTACTACGCCGGAGTTCAGGGAAGTTTACACCGGCGATTCCATGCGTATATTAATGACGGCTGTCATCATCGCTTCTTTCTTTTTTGCATTGGTGAGTTTAATGCTCAGTAAAAGGATCAGGCTGGCACTACCAGGCGCTGTCATCAGCGGCATTGCCATTTTGCTGGGTGCTTTTAATTTGCAGGGCCGGGCAGTCGCCAAAACAAGCTGGCACTTAGGATTAGACTGGCTATTGCTTGATTTGCTGTTGATGACGGTAATCTTTATTCCTATCGAATTATTTTTTCCGAAGAATAAAAACCAAACAAAGTTTCATGCAGAGTGGCGTACTGACCTGATCTATTTTGTCATCAGTCATTTGTTTATCCAGTTTTTTGGAGTCATTACGCAAAAGCCGGCAGTCCTTTTCTTTGGCTGGATCGGACTCGATAAAATTCACCTGTGGGTGCAGCAATTACCATTTATTGCAGGCCTGTTCCTGGCTTTTTTTGTAACGGATGTATTTCAATACTGGGCACACCGTATTTTTCACAATCATGTGTACCTGTGGCGCTTTCATTCGGTACATCACAGTACGCAGCACATGGACTGGCTGGCCGGAAGCCGCACCCATTTTATTGATACTTTCTTTACCCGTGCCATGACGTTTATACCATTGTATGTGTTCGGATTTTCAATACCAGTATTCAACGCCTATATTATTTTCATTGCCATCCATGCTGTGCTCATTCATAGCAATACCCGCATTAACTTTGGATTTCTGAAATACATTTTTACCACGCCGCAATACCACCACTGGCACCATTGCGAAGATCCGAAATATTATGGTAAAAATTTTGCATCTATTTTCCCGGTGATTGATATGATTTTTGGCACGTATTACCTGCCAGGTAAAACCTGGCCCGAAGGAACAGGCGTTCATGAATCGGCCTATCCTAAAGGCTTCGTTCGGCAAACTATGTATCCATTTACCAAAAGCCCGTTCGATAATGATTTAAAAATGGAAGACCGAAGCCTTCGCTAATGTAAAAACTGCATTAGGTGTTTATTAAATAGGGAGGGTTGCTCCATGTTCAGCAGATGGGCAACGTGGGATAAGATAAGGGTTGTTGCTCCTGCTCTTTTCCACACATCAGCAATCATCAGTATATCCTGCATATCATTTTTACCGGCGATTACCAGTATCGGCATGCGTAATTCCGGTAACCGTTCCAGTTGCGTGGGCTGATACATAAAGCCCAAATGCACACCGGCTCTTCGCTTCCGGATGGTTTCGTATGCAATGGTAAATGCCTTTTTACGGATTGTTTGGTTTACCTGAGCAGGTGTCCGGTATGGACCATCGAACGACGACGTAATAAAAGCTTCTGTATAGGCAATCGTTTCGCCTTTTTCAAAAGCTGCTGCCATTAGCCGCTGGTACCGCACCAGTGCAGAATCATGCTCCAGGTTGATGCCGATGAGACCGGGAGAAACCAGCATCAGTTTACTTACTTTACCGGGATGCGCCAGTGCAAAATCTGTTGCAGCAACTGCTCTAAGGGATACGCCGACAAAAGCAGGTTTTTCAGCATGTAACGAATCCATAATGGCAAGGATCGCATCAGATTGTAAATACGTACTGTCGCCATCCTGCGTAAGGCCGCAGCCTCGTAAATCACAATTTAATATCCTGTATTTTTTGTTAAGAACCGGCGCCTGGCCAGCCCACATCCGATGATCCATATTGCCTGCATGTAATAAAATAACAACCGGACCTTTACCACTTTCCACTACATACACTTTTGAATCGGCAACGGGGATCAGGTGTTTTATTAGTAGCTGGCTATTGGCAATATTTATGAGCATACAGCCGTATAAAAGGATGCAGAACATATTGCCAATATGGTTAATTTTTTTCTGATTTTAATGACTACGTTCGTTACCGTTGCAGGCGGCGCAAAAAAAATCCAAATGCCGGTAATTGTATATTTCGATTGTCACCAGTTAGCTGGTAACTGTTTTTAGATTCTGTTGGTACCAATGGCATCTATTTCAGACAACTATAGCTTTACAAACTCCACCCGCCGGTTATTCGCTTTTGCATTGGCAGGTGTTCCATTGCTTACTGATAGGTTGACGCCCTTGCCATAGAAGATTTATATTTAAAAGCTACGGGTTAAGATTAAAAACCTGATTTTTATTTTAGGCCATACGTTTAAGTTCTACATCATTTAACTCCTGTAACCGATCTTTCGCTTGTGCCAATATGGCCATTGGCAAGCCGGCGGTAATACTGCAAAACAAGCCTGATTCCTGTTGAATGACAGTACAGTTAAATTGTTTTAATACTGTCATTACTTCGTTCAGTTGCGGATAACTGCAGGAAATAAGAAATGGGATTTCAATAGCTTTTTCAACCACAGGCGCCAGTTGCAAAGCCAGTGCTGTACTACTTTTGTAGGCTTTTATTAATCCGGGAACACCTAATAGTGTGCCACCGAAATAACGCACTACAATTACAGAAAGGTTGGTAAGACTACGGCTATCTATTTGTCCTAAAATGGGCCTGCCTGCCGTACCGGACGGCTCACCATCATCACTTACCCGAAAGGTATTGCCATCGGCGCCCAGCCGGTAAGCAAAGCAATGATGAACGGCTTTAGGGTGTTCTTTTTTTAATGCAGAAAGATGTAATTTAAATTCTTCAACAGAAAGAATCGGATACGCATAGGCTATAAAACGGCTGCCCCGGTCTTTGAACTCAGCCAAGGAATTTTTGTCAATAGTCAGGTAGCTGTTCAAGGTAATGTGCCAGGTTGAGGTAGCGGTTGAAAAAAATAAATTCGGTCGTTCTGCAATAGTAGGGTTGGTTGTGAAATAGTAGCTTTAAAATGCGGTGCGGCTAATCCTTCGCCGATGCGTAAGGAAGTATTTTCAATCAGGCGTATTTCATCGTAGCAGCCTGCATCAATAAAGCTTTGCAACAGGGTCGGGCCTCCTTCAATGATGGCACTTTGCAGGTTTAGCTGATACAATGCCCGGCAAAATTGTACAGGAAAAGGGTTATCCTTATTCAAAAGAAAATAATGCAGGTTTCCGTTACGCTCCTCCTTTACTTGATTAAAAATAATGGTTGGTGCTTCCTGATTGAATAACTGCAAATTGCCGGGCAGTCTTAACTGTTTATCTAACACCAGCCTTACCGGGTTGGTTCCTGTCCACAATCGGTTGGTAAGTGAGGGGTCATCTGCCAATGCGGTATCCGTGCCAACCAATATAGCGGCTTCTTCACTGCGCCACCGATGTACCAGCCGGTTGGAAAAAGTATTACTGATAAGCAATCGTTGTGTTGTTGCATTGTGGTTATCAGCAGCCATAAAACCGTCTGCTGTTTGTGCCCATTTTAAAATAATATAGGGTCTTTTAAGAAGATGAAATATAAAAAAACGCTTATTCATTTCCCGGCACTCCTTTTCCAAAACGGATTGTACTACTTCAACCCCGGCCTGTTGCAGTTTTTCAATGCCTTTACCATTGACCGCTTCAAAAGGATCCCGCATGCCAATCACAACTTTTGGGATGCGATTCCTAATAATTAAATCTGCACAGGGCGGCGTTTTACCAAAATGAGCACAAGGTTCCAAACTTACGTACATGGTAGATCGTGGAATCAGGTGTTGCCAATATTCCGGCACACTGTTCAGGCAATTTACTTCGGCATGTGGCCCTCCGTATTGCCTGTGATACCCTTCGCCGATCACAGTATCATTATGTACCAACACAGCGCCCACCATGGGGTTTGGCGCTACATTGCCTGCACCTAAGGCAGCCTGTTGCAGGCATCGGTACATGTATGTTTGATGTAAATTCAAGCAAGCGAAGATACACCTCATCCCCGGCCCTTCTCCACGGGGTGGAGAAGGGAGCCTCTGTGGGATTGCACCACTGCTTTCGGTCAGCGGGTCACTGCTGTTTGATCTCTATTAATTACTTGCAGAGAACGGAGTATTGCTGTTTGAAATCACCGTATACATTGAAAGTTTGATTCTTTTGAACCCATCGCTACATTTTATAATAAATGCTGCGAAGAGGCACCCTTCTCCACTGCGTGGAGAAGGGTCGGGGATGAGGTGATGAGGGAGGTGAGGCTTTATATTTGCTGCATGACCTACTCCGGATATGAAAAGTTGCTGACAGAAAGCCTGCAAAGCTTATATGATGCAGGTGAAGCCGCTACCATAACAGATTGGGTAATGGAAGCAATAACAGGATACACCCGTTTTCTGCGCAGGACTATGCAACACGAAACGATGCCCGGGGAAATGTATGAGAAACTGGAAAAAGCACATCAACAACTGTTGACACACCAGCCTGTGCAATATATACTGGGCTTCGCCCATTTTTATGGTATGAAATTTTTTGTGAATGAATCCGTATTAATTCCACGGCCTGAAACAGAGGAATTGGTAGAATGGATGGTCGGGGATGAAAAAAAAAATAACCGGCATTTGCAGATAATAGATATTGGCACGGGCAGTGGATGTATTGCTGTTACATTAAAAAAAAAGCTCGCAATCGCAACTGTTCATGGAATAGATCTGAGTGCTGCCGCTTTACAAGTTGCCGCAATCAATGCTTCCTATAATCAGGCTGAAGTTCAATTTTCACAACTCGATTTTTTGGATGAAACCACCTGGCATCAATTGCCGCAATACGACCGGATTGTTAGTAACCCGCCCTACATTCCAAAATTTCAAAAAACAGCGATGGATAAAAACGTAACGGCCTGGGAACCGGATATGGCCTTGTTTGTACCTGATGAAGAACCTTTATTATTTTATAAAAAAATAGCTGCTTTCGGGAAAAAATATTTAGCAACTGGCGGAGTTATATATATGGAAACGCATCAGGATTATGCCGGGGCGGTGCAGGCATTATTTGCAGCAACCGGGTACACGGCTGTTATAAAAAAAGATATTAATGGAAATGAGCGGATGATGAAAGGCGTGAATCGTGAATCGTGAATACTTAAGTTTGTCTTTCCTGATTATAATTCATTTTAAATACTATTGAGGAGTCAACTGGAATGGCTTCTTTGCCATTGATTTTGAAATACAAACTGCATCAATCATTCATCCGCCTCGGCGGAACGATTCACGATTGATGACTATCAATCCTTCACATTCGCTACTACTTTAGCACCCGAACGTTTGGCAGCGGCCATAATGCGAAAGAAACCACCGGTATAAGAAATAGTATCACAATTAATAACAACCGAGGGAGTATCCACTGTTTCCCGTGCTTTGTCTACTTCGAATTTTACAAGTGAATCCAACTGGTTTTCGGCGATCTCCTTTGTTCCAAGGTACATGCGGTTATCCTTGTCAATGCTCATTACAATGTTTTGCTTTGCCTTGCTGTCACTTTTGCCCTTTGGGTTATTTACCTTTACTACATTCGGGTTAGCCAAGGTAGATACAATGAGAAAGAACATAACCAGTATAAATAATATATCATTGAGCGGGCCGGTGTGTACCTCTGTATGTGCTCTGAGTTTTCGGCGAATATTCATAGTAGTGAATGATAAATAGTCGATGGTGAATAAACCCTTTAAAGGTGGGTTGTTGCTGAATAATACTATACTGTACAAGAGTGCGACGCCCATGCAGCTTCATTACTGCACTATAGTTTAGTTCATAAAAAAAGAACCCGAAGAACCTAGTAACCCGTGATGACTAACTAAGCAAATGCAGAACAGCCATTCACTATTGACCATTCACCATTCACTACCTCGTCGGCTCCTGCAGTACATCTAAAAACTCACTGCTGGCGGCCTCCATTTTAAAGGCTGTCTTATCAATTTGGGTGGTTAAATAATTGTGTGCGATATAAGCTATTAATCCGATAATTAATCCGGTAGCCGAAGTAATCATTTTTACATAAATACCACCGGCAATGGTATTCAGTTCAAACTTATTAGTGGAATTGATGCTCTGGAATAGTTGTATCATTCCGAAAATAGTTCCCAAAAATCCAAACAATGGTGCGATACCAGCAATACTGGATAGAATGGAAACATTGCGTTCCATTTTATACATTTCCAGCTTGCCTACACTTTCCATACTTTTTTCAATGGCTTCAATGGGTTTGCCAATACGTTGCAGTCCTTTATCAATGATGCGGGCAACAGAATTATCGGTATTTTTAGCAATGCTACGGGCAGCTGTCACATTACCGTTTACAATATGGTCCCGGATAATATTCATGAAGTTACCTTCAATTCTGGATGCCTTCCGGATAGCAATCATCCTTTCGAAAAAGAAAAAGATAGCCAGCAAAAAAAGAATAGCCAGTGGTATCATCAACGGGCCGCCTTTAGACAACAGGCTAAACGGGCTGGTGGTGGGTTCGCCCACAGCCGGTGTGCCAACGGTGTTTTTAATGGTATCTGCAAGGCCCTGGAAAAAAAGTAGAAACATAGTCGTGAATCGTCAATCGTGAATAATAGTCGTGAATCGTCAATCTACATTTAAGGTTGTTAATTTATGAAGTTCAATTGCCAGCATGAACAGTCAAAACTGCTTTTCACGATTGACGATCTTCACTGAAAACGACACAATAACGGTTTATATTTTGAAAATTTGGTTTGGCGTATTGCTATTAACATTCTCTAAACGCCACTGCGGTCTCTTGGTGCAGCAGCCTCATTTTTACCGGCTGTCTGCTCCCTTGCGTCTTTCATTTGCAGCATCCCCATTATTTGCTTCATCGTTGTTTCCATACCGGTTGGACTTCCGTCCAGGAAAATCACGTTACCCCGGCCATACTCTGCAAAGTTTTTGATGGCTTCTGTCCACATACTAAACAAGATGACGTTGGTATCCAGGTTTGCCTGTTTTAATTGCTCGGCGGCTTCACTCATACCTTTCGCTACCTCCTGGCGGAAAAGTGCTACTCCCTGGCCACGCAGCATGGCGGCTTCTTTTTCCGCATTGGCGGAAATTTTAATAGAATTACCTTCTGCTTCGGCTGCACGGGTTTTAGTAATCAGCAAAGCCTGGCCTTCGTTTTCGGCGGCGGCCTTTAGATTGTTGCTGGCCACCACCCGGCTCATACTATCGAGAATGGCTTTGTCAAACGTAATGTCATTGATCTGCAAATCCTGCAGGTGATAACCCCAGCCTTCCAGCGTCAGGTCTATCTGCTCTTTTACAAATTCCACAATATCCTTACGCAGGCTCAGGATTTCGCTCTGGCGCTTGGTAGCTACAAAAGCCCGGATGCTGCCTTCCACCGTACGCACCAGGGCCTGCATTAAATCTTTATCGCTGATGAATTTAAAAGCTACGTTTTTAATGGTTACCTCGTCCTGGTTTAACACGCTATACAGGAGCATGGTTTTAAAATACACATTGGCCTGGTCAACCGTTACGGCCTGAAACTCCAGTTCTACACTTCGGTTTTGAATGCTGATTTTCTTATAAATCTGTTCAAGAATCGGAATTTTAAAATTCAGTCCCGGTCGCAGGATACGGCGGAATTTACCAAACATAGTTACTACACCAATGGTGCCCTGGTTGATAGTGACCAGCCCGCTGAATACAATAACGGCGATGACCAGTACGGGCCAATATTTGATTAAATCATTCATGTTGTGCTGTTTAAAGGTTGAATGTAACGAAGGCGCAAAGTAAACAGCCCCATTTTGATATTTTTAATTTTCTTTTACAGGGATGATTTCAGAATCACGGATTAGTGGGATTGATGAATGCCGCAGATGAAACCCTGCTGTATTAAACCGGTGAAATCTGTTCCTTTGTCAGAATCACAGATTAGACGGATTGATGGATTTAGCAGATGAAATCCATGCCGTATTAAATCCGTGCAATCTGCGTAATCTTATAAATCTGTGATTCAGAAATAACGTCAGAATCACGGATTAGTGGGATTGATGGATGCCGCAGATGAAATCCTGCTGTATTAAATCGGTGAAATCTGTGCAATCTTATAAATCCGTGATTCAGAACTTATCTGCGCAATCTCACAAATCCGCGATTCAAAAACAATGAACCCACGCCACATCATAACCCTCCTAAAAAAAGACCTGACTATTGAATTCCGGCAGCAGTATGCGTTGTTCGGTATTCTCCTGTATGTGGCCGTCACTATTTTTGTGTTGTACCTCACTATCAACCGGCCAAATGCTACCACCTGGAATGGACTGTTTTGGGTAACACAACTCTTTGTAGTTACCAATGCAGTAGCAAAAAGCTTTTTGGGCGAAAGCCGTGGCCGTCAGTTGTATTACTATACTATCACCCAACCAGTAGATTATATTATCTGTAAACTCATTGGCAATGTGCTGCTGATGTTGGTGTTGAATGCGGTAAGCCTGTTGCTTTATACTTTATTGCTTGGTAGTCCGGTGGTAAGTGGACTTCAATTTTTAGGTATTTCTTTGTTGGGTGGCGTAAGCTTATCGTTGGTGTTTACGCTGCTAAGTGCTATAGCGGCAAAGGCACAGCAACAGGCAAGTTTAATGGCTATCCTCGGATTCCCGGTCATTATTCCCCAACTGGTGCTGCTGGCCAGGCTTAGCAAAACTGCATTTGGCGAAGTATTCCGCAGTGGTACGGTTATGCAGTTAACCGGTTTGCTGGCTGGCCTGGACGTATTAATTATACTGTTAGCAGTTATTTTGTTTTCGTATTTATGGAAAGATTGAAAATAAATTGGTAACCGGGTCTATCAAATTAATAAAGAAAAGAAGAAGCGATTCGATGTCTAATATCCTATTTAACTGCTTGCCACATGTCTGACAGGCTTTTTGAATGACAACAATCCGCTTTATCAAATTGCAGATTTGCTACTTACAGCCTTCTCAAACTCCCTATTTTTGCGCCCACTAAAAAGCAGCCCCGCTGCGCTGTTATGAAAAGTGCCTGGTGGAAAATACTTAGTATTGTTTGCTTGCTCTACGCCGTTATCGGCGGTTTTTTGCTGCCCGTACCTGCCAAGGCCATCGTTAACGAAAGCATCCGCAATCTTTACTTCCATGTACCCATGTGGTTTGGCATGATGATTCTATTTTTTACCTCCGTTTTTTATGCCGTTAAATACCTGCGTAGTAACAAGCTGCAACACGATATTTACAGCCACCAGTTTGCTGCTACAGGCATGGTAATGGGCCTGCTGGGTATAACAACCGGCAGTGTTTGGGCCACCTATACCTGGGGTGCTCCCTGGAGCAACGATATCAAACAAATATTAGCTGCCATTGCTTTGCTGATTTATGCAGCCTATTTTATACTGAGGGGTTCCATACCTGATATTGACAAGCGGGCACGGGTAAGTGCTGTGTACAACATCTTTGCCTGTGCTATGCTGTTTCCTACATTATGGATTATTCCGCGGATGTACGATAGCCTGCACCCCGGCGGCGAGGGCAATCCGGCCATGGGCCAGAATGATATCGACCCGCTGATGCGGGCTGTATTTTGGCCGGCCGTGCTTGGCTGGACACTGCTTGGCGTTTGGATTTCGACTTTGTATATCCGGCTGCAGAAACTGGCCGACAAAAATATTTTGAATGAAGTTAGTCGTTAGGCAGCAGTCAGTAGTCGGCAGTCGGCAGGGTCTGCAACCGCAGTTCAAAACACCTGCCGCCATTTTCAGTAATTTCGTATGTATAATGCAAACACAGTTTGCTAAAATCAGTGCCATTTTTTTATTGTTTTTTTTACAGGCAAGTGTTTCAATAGCCCAGGGCGATACGGCAAAAACACAATCCGTACCGACTGTTGATATGGCCGGCACCATGCGTAGCAACGGAAAAATTTATGTAGTAGTAACCGTATTAGTTATCATTTTGTGTGGCCTGTTTCTTTATTTAACCCGCCTTGACAGAAAAATTTCCCGGCTGGAAAAAGGCAACTGGAAAGAATAAAGTGATACAGGGTTAACAACCTTAGAAATAGATTCGCTTTGTATTTTCATAAAAAAGAATATAGAAGTTTAAAATATCCGGCTAACACTATACCTAATATCCTTCCTCCATTCTATGAATAACCGGCCGCTGTATGATACCGAAACCACACATATCATCACTCATATCTCAACTCTCATATCTTCTACTTGTACGATTGCTTAACCCAAATAAAACTTTGATGTATGTCTTCCATGTCAGGTTACAGTTTCTTTCAAAGCGTTGAAAAAAGTTTTGATAAGGCTTCTAAATTTACTTCCTGGGATCCCGGCATCCTGGAGCAGATAAAACAGTGCAACGCCGTTTTTCAAATACGGTTTCCCTTAAAAAGAGACAATGGCTCTATTGAAGTGATTGAAGCCTACCGCGTACAACACTCACACCACAAAACGCCGTGCAAGGGTGGTATCCGTTTTAGCGATGAGGTGAGCCAGGATGAGGTAATGGCGTTGGCAGCACTAATGACGTATAAGTGCGCTATTGTAAATGTGCCGTTTGGCGGCGGCAAAGGGGGCATTAAAGTAAACCCCCGCAATTACAGCGTGTACGAATTGGAAAAAATAACCCGCCGCTACACTTCGGAACTGGTAAAGAAAAACTTTATTGGCCCCGGTACCGATGTACCTGCTCCGGATTATGGAAGCGGTGAACGGGAAATGGCCTGGATTGTAGATACCTATCAAAGCCTGCGCCCTGGCGAAATAGACAGCGCCGGCTGTGTAACCGGTAAGCCCGTTACGCAGGGCGGTGTACGTGGCCGTAAAGAAGCTACAGGTTTGGGTGTATTTTATGGCATTAAGGAAATTTGCAATATGCCTACGGAAATGGAAAAACTGGGGTTGACCACCGGCATTGAGGGAAAAACAGTTGTGGTGCAGGGATTGGGAAATGTAGGCTATCATAGTGCCTTGTTTTTTCAGCAGGCAGGGGCTAAAATAATTGGTTTGGCAGAGTTTGAAGGCGCCATTATGAGCCCGGATGGACTTGATATAGACGCGGTTTTCAACCACCGGAAAACAACTGGTTCTATTCTAAACTTTCAAGGTAGCAGTAACCTTAATAAAAGCAGCGATGCCCTGGAACTGGAATGTGATATATTGATACCAGCGGCTTTGGAAAATGTAATTAATAAAAACAATGCAGGCAATGTAAAAGCAAAAATTATTGCTGAAGCTGCTAACGGACCGCTAACGCCGGATGCAGATGAAATACTAATAAAGAAGGGAACACTGGTAGTGCCGGATATGTATTTAAATGCCGGCGGTGTAACGGTATCATATTTTGAATGGCTGAAGAATTTAAGCCATGTACGTTATGGCCGTATGGAAAAAAAGTTTAATGAAAACATGAACACCCATATTCTGAGCCAGATAGAAAGTTTGACCGGTAAAAATGTGTCGCAAAAAGAACGGGATTTTATACAGCACGGAGCCGAAGAAGTAGAACTGGTTCGCAGTGGCCTGGAAGAAACCATGGCACAGGCTACCCGTGAAATAATGGAAACCTGGCGGGCGGATCCTGAAATTGAAAACATGCGTACGGCTGCCTTTGTAGTGGCTATCAATAAAATAGGAACCAGCTATTACGAACTGGGAATATTTCCGTAAACACCTCCTTGTAATTTATACTGAGAGCATTCGACCCACGCCATTTCAAACTACATTTTTTACGTTCATAAAAGCATTGTTTATTTATTTTGATAAAAGAGGTATAGGTTATATTTTGTATAACCTACTTTCTAAATTATTTATTTACCCATCCTTTTTGTGAGTCAGATGCTTTCAGCATTAACTGACAGAGGGTGTGATAGTCAAAAAATTTTTAACATGTCTCACGAAATTGATTACAAAATCTACGGTGAGGAAATGCAGTACGTAGAAATAGAGTTAGATCCGCAGGAAACCGCTGTAGCCGAAAGCGGCGCTTTTATGATGATGGAAGATGGCATACAAATGCAAACCATGTTTGGCGACGGCAGCCAGCAGCAGAATACAGGCTTTTTAGGGGCGCTGATGAATGCCGGCAAACGCATCCTTACCGGTGAAAGTTTATTTATGACGGCTTTTACAAATAATGGAAAAGGCAAGCGCCGGGTAAGTTTTGCGGCTCCCTATTCCGGCCGCATAATCGCACTCGATTTAAAACAACTTGGCGGAAAAGTAATTGCCCAAAAAGATGCCTTTTTATGTGCGGCCAAAGGTGTAAGCATCGGTATCGAATTCCAACGTCGTTTGGGAACCGGCTTATTTGGCGGCGAGGGTTTTATTATGCAAAAGCTTGAAGGTGATGGAATGGCATTTGTACATGCGGGCGGCTTTGTGCAGGAAAAAACGATTTACACCGGCGACTTGTTGCGGATTGATACCGGCTGTATTGTAGCCTATACCAGTGGCATCGATTTTAATATTGAATTTATCGGCGGTATTAAAAATAAACTGTTTGGCGGCGAAGGATTATTTTATGCAACCATTAAGGGCAACGGCAAAATCTGGATACAAAGTTTGCCCATCAGCAGGCTGGCCAGCCGCATATTGGAGTACGGAACGTACAACCGTAAAGAAGAAGGCAGCATTTTAGGAGGATTGGGAAATCTGTTTGACGGAAGAGAGTAGAAAGCCAAATTTGCAAATGTGCCAATATGCAAAAGTGCAGATGTTTAGGGTGGAGCATTGTTGCAACATCCGGAACACTTGCACTTTTCTGTTTTCTATATATGTAAAATCAATGAAGGCAGTAACGGATCAATTATCTTATCTGATCATTCCCGTTTTATTCGTTTCGGTATTCCTGTACACCGGCTGAAACGGGTAATCATTCCGTTGAATACCAATGCTGCCTCTTATTTCAAACGTATGTGCATCGTTGGTATATCCTAAACCAATTTCTGCACGGGAATACATTCCAAAACCGTAGGATGAATTCATG
Organism: Chitinophagaceae bacterium; assembly: GCA_965246935.1. Lineage (GTDB taxonomy): Bacteria > Bacteroidota > Bacteroidia > Chitinophagales > Chitinophagaceae > JAZKFT01. The sequence goes on from CBDFGC010000001.1 coordinate 348,999, forward strand.
CCACGCAGGCCTGATTGTTTAAAATCGGGATTGGTAAATGCCTGCCGGAAATTAATGACCGAAGGAGCTACGCTTACACCGGCAAATGCAAATACGTTATTACTGATTCGTCGGGTGAGTTGCAACCCAATGGGCGCACTAATATACGACGCACTACCTCCTTTCCACATCATCAGCCCAAGGGAAAGGCTGCTGTATTTCTGCAACGACCATTTTTTTATTTTACCGCTACTGTCCGCCGGTGCAAATGCATGACTATAGGCACGGCTATAACCCATATCACCCGGAAAAAATTGCTGGGCACGGCTTACACCAGCGAGCAGGGCAAAAGCAAAAAACAACAGAATACGCATCATACTATTTTTTATAAAGTTAGGGACTAAAAACCAGGATATACAGTAGTTAACGTTTTATCAACCGGAACTCAAACTTCAGCAGCCGAACGCCTGCAGGCCTTGGTGCCTTCATATTTCCTGTTCCAGTCGCACATCGCTTTTAAGATGGGCAATAAACCCAGGCCTTTTTCTGTAAGTGTGTACTCCACCCGTGGTGGTATTTCCTTAAAAGATTCCCTTGCTAAAATACCATCTTCTTCTAACTCTTTTAACTGCTCTGTCAGCACTTTGCGGGATATAAGTGATACCTGCGCCGCCAGTTGTCCGAAACGCATTTTCTTTTTTCCAATGGCATAAATTAAGATGGGCTTCCACTTGGTACCAATGGTAGCCATGGTACGTGTCATCGGGCACTGTGTCTTTAAAAATAAATCGTTGTTCATATTGTTTTATCCGGTTTAGTTACAAACAGGTTACCAGTATTTACATTACAACAGTTCCTTTTAGTAACCAATGATAGTATGTTTGTGTAACAAAAGTAAAACTAATTCCCATGTTAACACTCAAAAACAAAAAAGCCCTGGTTACCGGTGGTAGCCGTGGTATAGGTGCCGCTATTGTAAAAAGACTTGCTTCTGATGGCGCCACCGTAGCATTTACTTACATTAATGCAAAGGACAAAGCAGATGCCCTGGTAATTGAAATTGAATCTTCCGGCGGGAAAGCATTTGCCATAAAGGCCGATAGCGGCGATACGCAATCGATAGAATCTGCTGTAGAAGAAACGGCTGAAAAGCTGGGCGGTATTGATATACTGGTAAATAACGCCGGCGTATTTACAACCGGTACGGTTGATGACCTGGTTGACAACTCCACTTCGTTTGACCGGCTATTTGCGATCAACGTGACCGGTGTAGCTACGGCTGTTCGTGCAGCAGTAAAACATTTGGGTGATGGAGGCCGTATCGTATCCATCGGTTCAGTGGTAGGCGATTCGGCAGCCTGGCCGGGCCTGAGTGATTATGCTGCCAGCAAAGCAGCCGTAGCCGCATATACCCGCGGCTGGAGTCGTGATTTGGGACCAAAAGGAATTACCGTTAACACCGTACAACCCGGGCCTATTGATACCGATATGAATCCGGATAGCGGTGATTTTGCAACTGCGTTGAAAGCAGCTACCTCTTTAGGCCGATATGGCAAACCGGAAGAAGTAGCGGATGCTGTTGCTTTTTTAGTAAGCCCGGCTGCATCTTACATAACCGGTACCACGCTAAATGTAGATGGTGGTATTAACGCATAATACATATTACAGATCAGTCAATACAAAATGCAGCCCCTCCAGGTTGCATTTTGTATTGACTGATATAGCTGTATAAAGGGAGGCACATTCATTTGAATAGCGATTCGACTTTTATAGGTAATGCAAAAAGTATGAAATGAAATATATGTGCTTTAGAAAGAATTATTGAATAGCACTCCGATTAATAAGGTAAATAGGATAATTACACAGAATGATGGAAGCCAATAACCCTTTTGTTGAATGTGGTTAGAGGAACTTCGTAACAAATTAACAATTGTGAAAACATTTACGGCAGCTTACGCTCATTTTTATATTTTAGGCCAGTAAATTGATAATGTGAACACTAATTATTTCATCATAAATAATTTTAAACCATGAATAATAACTTACCGCAATCGAAGAAAAATTTTTTCGAAAAATTTTCTGCATCCGTTACGAAAGCGACCGGCAGCACTGCTGCATTTATCAGTGCTTTTGGACTTGTTGTAATATGGGGTTTGTGTGGTCCGATTTTTAAATATTCCGAACCCTGGCAAATGGTTATTAATACCGGCACCACCATCATTACATTTTTGATGGTATTTTTAATTCAAAAAGCGCAGAATAAAGATTCACTTGCTATACAGCTTAAACTGAATGAACTGGTAGCAGCAAATAAATTTGCCAGCAACCGGCTGGTAAATGTAGAAGGCATGACAGAAGATGAACTGCGTATCATTCAAAAATATTATTGCCAGCTAAGTGAATTTACGCAAAAGGAAGAAACCCTGAATAAATCACATTCAATTGACGAAGCACATGCCAATCATGAAATAAAAAGAGAAATGGAAAAGGAATTAGAGCAGCTGATAAAAAAATAAAGTATCCGACAGTTGTTAATTACTTCAGATTATACCGGGCATCCGTTTCCACATGCAGCTATCATATTGTAATAAAGTGTTATTAATTTAATGCCCTTCCAGACAGTTATGGCAAGGTTACCGTTGCCGGTTTGGCCGGAAGCCGCCCTGGCCTCTTTTCACGTTAAATCCACCCCTGCCCCGGCTTTCACGCTGGCCTGGCACATATTCCGGGGCCGGGCCAAATCCTTGTGGTAAAGGCTGTTTATCTATTTGTTTGCCAATCATTTTCTCCACTTCTATAAACCTCCGCACATCAGCCGGGTTAATAAATGTAATGGCTGTACCGGTGCGTTGTGCACGGGCTGTACGGCCGATACGGTGTATGTAATCTTCCGGATCGGGCGGCACATCATAGTTCAATACCAATTCAATACCTTCCACATCAATGCCGCGGCTAAGCACATCCGTACCTACCAGCAGCGGCACTTTCCGGTTTTTAAAATCCTGCATAATCAGCTCCCTTTCTTCCTGTTCCAGATCGGAATGAAAGGCCACGGCGGCAATACCTCTGCGGCGTAATTCTCTTTCTAATTTCTTAACCGTTTCCTTACGGGAGCAAAATACAAGGCTGCTTTGATAATCGGCTTCCTGTAACAACTTCAGCAACAGGTTATCCTTCTGCTCGTTAAAAGCCATATAGGCCTGTTGCAATACACCTTCAGCCGGGCGGGAAACAGCAATGTTGATCTGTTCAGGATTTCGCAGGATCGTAGCTGCCAGTTTCCGCATCTTTGGATTCATGGTAGCGGAAAAGCATAATGTTTGCCGCTCCTTTGGCAGTTCGGAAATAATACGCATCAGGTCATCATAAAAGCCCATATCCAGCATCCGGTCGGCCTCGTCCAATATCAGGTGTCGCAACCCGGTAAAGTTAAATCCTCCCATCTGTATCATGGCAATTAGCCGGCCTGGCGTAGCGATGATAATGTCAGCGCCCTGAGTAAGACCTGCTTTTTGCTGGTTCCAGTTTTGGCCGCTGCCACCCCCGTACACAGCAATAGAGGTTACATCCACATAATAACTCATAGCTTCTATCTGCTGGTCAATCTGCATAGCCAGTTCACGGGTAGGCACCAATATCAGTGTGTTAATTCCGCCGGGTGGGGTGCTCATTATTTTATCCAGTACAGGCAATACAAAGGCGGCGGTTTTGCCCGTACCTGTTTGTGCACAGGCTATCAGGTCGTGGCCATGCAGAATGGCAGGTATAGCCTGCGTTTGAATAGGCGTGGGTGTCTTGTATCCCATTGCTTCAATCCCTTCCAGCACATGAGGATCAAGGTCGAAATCATTAAATGTCATAATTTATTTTACGGCGTTCAAAGCTGCAAGTTCCGTATAAAGCTTCAATTTCAAAAGTTTATAAAATGTAATGGTGTGTGAATATCCATGTTGGGTGATGGTAAAATAAGAATTGCACCGCTTGTTATAGGCATCGGCTTACATTTGAGCAAACCTAATACAGAAGCCCGTATGGTGATTAAAGCTGTCATTTTTGACATGGACGGTTTGCTGATAGACTCCGAACCGCTTTGGCAGGAAGCTGCACACGAGGTTTTGCATCCCTTTAGCGTAAAACTTTCTTTAAAAGAATATGAAACAACCACAGGTCTGCGTACCAAAGAATTTATTGATCACTGGTTCCGGCATTTCAATTTGCCGCAGCATTTGGCAGCCATTAGCCGTTACCGATATTATTGAGCGGGTAAAAGCCAAAATCCTACAGCGTGGTATGATTATGCCTGGTGTGCCCTACATCATTGACTACTTTTTAAAGAAAGAGTGTACCATTGGAATTGCTACCTCCTCACCTCAGATTTTAGCCGATGCTGTGATTGCTGTACTGGGTATTGAAAAAGTGGTGAGCGCCGTTTCCACAGCCGAACATTTGGATTACGGTAAGCCAACACCCGCAGGTGTATCTGAATTGTGCCGCTGCCTTAATGGTCCCGCCGCAGGAATGTCTTTGTTTTGAGGATTCGTTTAACGGATTAATTGCTGCGAAAGCTGCCCGTATGCGATGTATTATGGTTCCTGCCGGCCACCAATTGAACGATGCCCGCTGGGGTGCAGCCGATTTGAAGATTTCCTCGCTGCAAAACTTCAATGATATATTGCTGCAGCATTTAAAGTAAGATGAATACAATGAAAAATTGCCTGCTTTGTAAACGCTCCGTTTCATAGCAATAGTTACTGATTTCCCGTTGGATTATTTTTTGGCACCTGCATTTTAGTAAACAGTTTTCATTGAGGCTGTTTAGTATTTTAACAAGTAGAAGTCGTTAATAGCTATAATGAATTACACAGGCACAAGTTTTCACAAACCTTAACGGGGATAGCAATACAAATACATTTTTGAAACACATAGGCACATAGAACACATAGAAATACAGAAATACGTAGCCAACGTTATTGTAGAAACAAGCAATCAAACTCAAGGCTTATGTTACCTCATGTACGCTTTGTATTCCCACACTTGTATTCCTATGTGCTTTATGTGCCTATGTAGTTACATTGTATTCCAGCACCTGTATTCCACGCTGACAAAGATTCGGAAAACGTTGGCCTATCCGACTACGATACGGGACAGGTTGTGGTTAATTGTTAAAATACTAAACAGGCACATTAGCTAACATTCATTTTAAATTGTATTTATGAAGATTTTACTGCTTATTGGCTCCCTGCTATCATGCCTGGTTGTTTGTAGTCAGGCCAATGATGACAACTACCCGGTTGACTCCGCATCGGTAGAACACACAGGTATACCAAAAGGGGAAGTCCTGAAATTCACATTTAGTAATTCAAAAATATTTCCGGGCACCTGGCGGGAATATTGGGTATATGTGCCGGTGCAGTACCAGCCTGATAAACCAGCCTGCGTATACATAAACCAGGATGGGATTCAATATAAAGCGCCTACCGTATTTGATAACCTGATTGCCAGTAAAGAGATGCCGGTAACCATCGGTGTATTTATCAATCCTGGTATTGTACAAACACCCAGTGCCGCTACTGCGTTAGACCGTTACAACCGCAGTTTTGAATACGATGGCCTGGGTGATGCCTATGCCCGTTTTGTACTGGAAGAAATATTACCCGAGGTGGAAAAGCAGAAAACCAGTGATGGCAGAATCATCCGTCTATCCAACAGTGGAAATGACCGGGCCATTGGCGGTAGCAGCAGTGGCGCTATTTGTGCTTTTACTGCAGCCTGGGAGCGGCCGGATGTATTTACAAGGGTATTTAGTTCTATCGGCACATACGTTGGGCTTCGGGGTGGCGACCATTACCCTACCCTGATTCGAAAATACGAACCAAAAGCCATCCGGATTTTTTTGCAGGATGGCTCCAACGACAATAATATTTATGCCGGCGACTGGTGGAAAGCCAACGAAACGATGGAAAGGGCATTCACCTTTGCAGGATACGATGTGCAGCATATTTGGGGCGAAGGTGCACACAATGGCAGGCAAGCCACATCTATTTTTCCCGCAGCTATGCGATGGTTATGGAAGGATTATCCAAAGCCGGTTGTGGCAGGAAAATCAAAAAATCAGTTTTTAAGTGATATCATTATTCCGGGTGCCGGATGGGAATTAGTGGGTAAAGGGTATGGCTTTACGGAAGGCACAGCCACCAACGTAATGGGCGAAGTTTTTTACCAGGATATCCCGGCTTCAAAAACCTATAAAATAGGTCTTGACGGAAAACTGTCAACACTAAAACTGGATGCAAAAAAAGCAAGCGGGACTGCCTTTGGCCCGGACGGGAAACGGTATGTAGTGGCCGGCGGAACCAGGCAGGTATTGAGCTATACAACTGACGGCAAGGAAACAGTAATAGCAGACAGTATTTCAGGCAATGATCTTGTGGTTGCAAAAAATGGTAACATGTACGTTACGGCTCCCAATGGCTCGGAGCGTCCAAGTAAACTATACTTAATTCGGCCAGGCGGCGAAAAGGTGGTGGTAGATGAGGGATTAAAGTATGCCAATGGCCTTACCTTGTCACCAGATCAAACGCAATTATATGTTACGGAATCTGCCTCGCACTGGGTTTGGATTTATGCTATACAACCTGATGGAACATTGACTGCCAAGCAACGCTATGGCTGGCTGCATGTACCGGACGATGCTGAAAATGCCTGGAGTGACGGGTTGCGGTGCGATACCAGCGGCCGTATTTACGTTACGTCCCGCATGGGTATTCAAATCCTTGACCAGACAGGTAGGGTAAATGCCATTTTACCGGTTCCGGGCACCGGAATGCCTTCTAATATTTGTTTCGGCGGTGTAAACTTTGATACCTTATATGTAACGGCAGTTGATAAAGTATATCGCCGCAAACTCCGGGTCAGGGGTGTAAATCCGTTTCAGGATCCCATCAAACCGGTGAAGCCAAGGTTGTAAAAATAACACTTGTACACAAAATTTAATTTGAAATTTCTATAATTTTAATTCCACTCTTTTACCCGTTTTTACGGCCTGGTAAATACCATCAATAATTTTTAAATCCTTTACGGCTTCGTTACCATCCACCGGTACCACCGGTTGTTTACCATCTAACAGAATACCTGCCATTTCATCCATTTGTATCGTTTGGTGTGTTACATGGGGCTGTGTTAATTCACCCTTATTAGTGCGTCCGCTGATAGGGCCATAACCGGTTGCCGGCAACAATTCAGCAAAGCCATTTTCTGCCGTCAAAAAAAAGCGGTCCAGGTTGTTCATATTATACGTAGACAGGCAGGATGCCACAGCGCCGCCGGGAAAACCCAACTGAAACTGAATCGTTTCATCGACACCTTCTTTGAACAGCGCCGGGTTGGTTTTGGTTTCCTGGGCCGTTACCCAAACCGGATCTTCCCCAATCATATATCTGGAGCCATTAATGGAATAAATACCAATGTCCATTAACGATCCACCCCCGGACAACTGTTTATTTAACCGCCACTGATTAGGGTTACCGGCTTTAAATCCGCTTAGTCCCTGAAAAAACAAAACTTTTCCAAATTCCCCTGCTGTGCGCATCCTGATAATTTCCAACGTCTTTGGTTCAAAGTGCATCCGGTAGCCTACCAGTAATTTGACGTTCATTTTTTTACAGGCATCTACCATCTCCTGCCCTTCTCTGGCATTTACAGCCATTGGCTTTTCACAAATCACTTGTTTACCAGCGTTGGCCACCCGTATTACCTGGTCGTGGTGCAGGGCATTTGGTGTAATAACATATACCGCATCAATATCCGGATTATTTTTAACCTGATCGAAGGTTTCGTAGTTATAGCAGTTTTTCTCCGGAATATTGTACCGGCTTTGCCAGTCTTTTATTTTAGCAGGTGAACCGCTAATAACACCAACTAACCTGGCCCGCCTGCAATCTTTCATCGCTTCGGCTACACGGGTTCCGTAACTTCCCAATCCCATAATGGCTACCTTCAACACAGCGCCTTCGTCGGGTTGATAAGGCAGGTCTTTGCTGCTTTTCAAATCGGGCAGGTTCAATAAAGGGGATGCAATAAATGGAATCGTTAGTTTTTGCAGAAACTTACGGCGTGAATTCATGGCTTAACATTTTGCGGGATGTAAAAATTTGGTGATAAATACAGTTAGATACATTATTTGAATTTCTGAATTCCGTTTTGTGAGGGCAGAAACCGGGGCGGCTCTACATTTATTTAATTTATCTCATACTAAAGTTATCCGGTACTGCAAGTTAATTTTAAAAGTGCTTACTTCATACCAGTATAATCTTTGTATTTTAAGATCAGGATAAACTACAGACAGTTATGAATTATTTTATGGGGGTTGATATTGGCACCACATCGGTGAAAGCAATTGCGTTCGATGAAAAAGGTGCAATACTTTGTAAGCAATCGGGAGGTTATCAGATGCAGCATCCACAACCTGGCTATTCCGAGTTGAATGCAACTGACATTTTTGAAGCAGTTACTCACTCCATCAACAACGTAATCGAAACCTTACAGCCGCAGAAAGTCATGTTTATCAGCTTTAGCGCCATGATGCATAGCCTGATTGCAGTAGATGAAAAAGGGGCGCCATTGACCAACTGTATCCTCTGGGCTGATAACCGGGCCGCCGGGATTGCCGAAAAATTGCGGCAAACAGAAGAAGGCAAAAGACTTTATCATGCTACAGGCGTTCCCATTCATGCCATGTCTCCTTTTTGTAAACTGCTATGGCTGAAAGAGCAGGAACCGAAAATGTTTGATGCAGCATATAAATTCATCGGCATTAAAGAATATATATTTTATCAACTGTTTGGCACATACATCATTGATACTGCCATTGCTTCTGCAACCGGTTTGCTCAATATGCAATCGTTGCAATGGGAGGTAGGAGCACTGGATATGCTGGGAATTTCAGCAGAAAAATTATCGGCAATCGTACCGGTAGAAAATTTGTCATATTACCATCAGCGCACAGATGTTACGCATTCACTCCATCTGCCAGATGAAACGCCTTTTGTAACAGGCAGCAGTGATGGCGCTTTGGCCAACCTCGGTGCAGGTTCGGTTGCCAATCAATCTATGTCCATTACTATTGGCACCAGTGCTGCATTACGCGTACTTACCGATCAGCCGGTTACACAACCTGATATGCGTACATTTTGCTATCATGCGATTGGCAAGCAATACATCGTTGGCGGGGCCAGTAATAACGGTGCCATCGTGCTTCAGTGGCTAAAAGAATCCATACTGCAAACTGCTGAAAGTTTTCCTGAACTTTTTACAGCAGCAGAAAGTGTCGGTGCCGGGAGTAATGATCTTCTTTTCGTGCCTTATATTTTAGGTGAAAGAGCACCGGTTTGGAACGCTGATGCTACCGGTGCTTTTTTTGGCTTAACCATCAATCATACAAAAGCGCACCTGATCCGTGCAGCTTTAGAAGGGGTGATTTTTAATTTATATAGTATTAGTAAATATATCCTGCAGACTACCCCGTTGAATGAACTGTATGCAACAGGCGGTTTTGCGCAAAGCACTTTGTGGCTGCAATTAGTAGCAGACATTTTCAACTGTAAAGTATTGGTATCGGGTACGCCGGAAAGTTCTGCCCTGGGCGCCGTAATGGTTGGCATAAAAGCACTTCAGATACCGGTAGAAATTCATCCGGAAATTGTATCCGTGCATGAACCCGATACCCGCAATCATGAAATTTATGAGAAAGGCTTTGTCAAATTTCAACGGCTCTATCAGGTATTTACAGATGAATTTGCTACCGAAAGCTGATTTACTATTCACTATTGACGATTCACGGATATCACTCCACCCAATCTGCTACAAAAACATTGGTGTCATGGGTGCCACCATTATTCCGGTTACTGGAAAAAAGAATCTTTTTTCCATCGGGGCTAAACATTGGAAACGCATCAAAACCTTTATCCCTACTTACTTTCTGCAGGTTGCTGCCATCCGCATTAATCGTGTACATATTAAAGGGAAAACCTCTTTTGTATTCGTGGTTGCTGCAAAATATGATGGTCTTGCTATCGGGTAAAAAATTCGGCGCCCAGTTGGCCTGCCCGAAGTGTGTAACCTGTTTTGCATTTTTACCATCAGTGTCTGCTGTAAAAACCTCCATTTGGGTAGGTGCTACCAGTCCCTTGTGCAGCAAATCTTTATAGTCAGCCAGTTCTTCCGCTGTGTTGGGCCGGCTTGCCCGCCATACAATTTTTTTACCATCCGGGCTAAACCAGGCGCCGCCGTCGTAACCGGGTGTATTGGTAATGCGGGTAACTTTTTCGGTTTTCAGATCCATGATATATAAGTCCAGGTCGCCATCCCGCATACTGGTGAACAACATTTTTTTACCATCCGGGCTTAGCGTAGCTTCTGCATCATAACCGGGTGTTTTAGTAAGCTGCTTTACGATATGGCCGCTTGTGTCGGCCAAAAAAATATCAAAGCTTTCATAAATGGGCCAGATATAGCGGTTTCCAAATTTGGCCCGGTCTGGCAAGGGTGGGCAGGTATCCGCACCCAGGTGGGTACTCGCATACAGGATACGCCTGCCGTCATTCATAAAATAAGAACAGGTGGTACGGCCTCTTCCGGTGCTTACCATTTTATAAGTAAATGGTTTGTCGGCATTTTCGGGTAGCCTACCCATAAAAATCTGGTCACAGGGCAATCCTTCTGATGGGTTCGTTCGCTGAAAAATGACAGACTTACCATCGTGGCTCCAGTAAGCTTCAGCATTATCGCCGCCAAACGTAAGCTGACGCACATGTTGAAGATGTTTTTCATCAGCGTAATGTAGCGAGTCTCCTGCTGTACTTCCTGCTGTTTGCCCGCTTCCAAACAGCGGTAAACTCATCATTAATCCCAATAACCATCTCATACCGACTCATTTTTGAGGTACAAAACTAACCCGCTGAGTCTATTACGGCGTCAGTGGACTGTCATACCTGTTGAGAAATAGGGGATTAGTTTCCTTCAAAAATTTGGCGTTTACTGTCTGCACCGCTATTTTTGCTGCCCGTAAAAGGTATTGGCCTATAGTATAACGGTAGTACGACAGTTTTTGGTACTGTTTGTCGTGGTTCGAATCCATGTAGGCCAACGAAATTGCCCGATAGTATAACGGTAGTACTGCAGATTCTGGTTCTGCCTGTCTTGGTTCGAATCCAGGTCGGGTAACAAAAAAGCAAATTTTATCAACAACGTGATGCAAGTGCATCACGTTGTTGCATTTTATGGTGTCTGTATTTTTAAAGTAATCTTCTTGCCATTAAAATGCAGAAAACCTTCAAAAGCTTTTTCATTATTATTAAATTTATTTTTACTGTGAAAAGTATTACTTAAACGGGTTGATCTTTAGTAAAGGTTGCGCTGACGAAAGCTGAAAAAGTTGTGTAAAAGGATATTTATTCAAGTTCCTAATTTAAGGAAGACAGAATGCCAGGCCTGAAATATAAATGAATGCCTTGTATTGGGCCAACACTTATATTAGCCTATAACTATCAATTACTAACCATGAAAACAGTAACATTTTGTCTTCTTGCTTTTATTTGTTTTAATTTTCACAAAGCCGGTGCACAGGAATTAAAAGGGAAGATACCGGCTTCAAGCTCCGGCCAGCGTATTGAACAGGATTTTGGGCTTGGTATGATTTCAGTAAAATATTACCGGCCAAATACGAAGGGCAGAAAAATATTCGGCGGAATGGAACCTTATGGTATTGTCTGGCGAACCGGGGCCAACAATGCAACAGTTATCACCCTGACAGACACGATCCAAGTAGAAGGTCATACCATAACACCTGGCTCCTATTCTCTTTTTAGTATACCCGATGCTGATGAATGGACTATCATATTTAATAAAAAAATTGACCAATGGGGTGCTTATTCATATGATGAAAAACAAGATCTTCTTCGTTTTAAAGTGAAACCAACCAAGCTGAATAATAGGGTTGAAACATTAGCTATTCAATTTGCCGACGTTCAGGAGGAAGATTGCCTGCTCCAGATATTATGGGAAAAAACGGGCATCAATCTCCATCTAAAAACCGATGTTGCTAACCGTATCATGGCCAATATACAGGAGGCAATGAAGGGTGAAAAGAAACCCTATTACATGTCGGCCGTTTGGTGTTACAATCATGACAGAAACCTGGAGCAGGCACTTAGCTGGATGCAGGAAGCAGATAAAGCACAACCGCAGGCTTACAATATAAAATACTGGTTAGCCAGGTTACAATTAAAAACAGGTGATAAAAAATCGGCAATAATTTCCGCTAATGAAGGACTTAAACTGGCTACAGCGCTAAATAGTGCGGAATACATCCGTTTGAACAAGGAAGTATTGCATGATGCCGGTGTGAACTAATACGAAATCAAAATATGCAATAGACAACAGGCAATAGGCAAATGCAGTTCTAAACAGCTAAATGAATCTACAGGCAAATTGAATCTGGTATCGTACCATAACTACTTCTGTTTCACCAATGCCTTGTATCTTGATTGTAGGTAAAAGAATTCATCACGTCCGGAAGGTTTCCAAAGTAAAGTTTCCGGACGTTTTTTATGGTTGTTCTCGACGTACAAATATTTCAGCAGGAAGATCGCCAAAAATAAATTCCGTAACCTGGCATAACCACATCGTCCGGTTAATAGGCAGCCCTGCATATTGTTGCATCAGGTAATAGCCGCCACCAATAATGGGATCACATTTTTCTGTGAGTATAAGACTATCTGCTCCTTCAAATGGCTCCCTTGCAATCGTCAGGGCTACCGAATCTTTATCCTTTGCCATCATATCAAGCATCTTATCCGCACCTTCTACCATTTGCAAATCGCCCATGCTTCCGCCTTGTTCCAGAAATTCCGGGAGATCAATATACCAGTTGTTTCCATTTCTTATAAAGCGGTAGCTTTTCATGGTGGTTCAAAATAATATGTATGTATGGTGTGCCAAAATAATTAATTCAGACAATGTTATGATTCATTATTACGCTCACCAGACATCATTATTAATTATCAATTATACATTATTAATTATCAGTATGCCCATCGCACAAATGCCTCCATGGCTGCATACCGGGTTAGTCCCAACTGTGCATACAAATCAGCCGTGTGTGCATTGCGGTCTTCAGCACGTTGCCAGAATTCCCGGCTATCACTCCCCTGAAAAGGAACTGCATCTTTTTGCGACTGGTGAATAAAAATACCATTTCGCTTTTGTGCTACCTGGTCCGGGCTCATCGGAATAGCCATTTGTATTTCAGAGATATGCCACTCCTGCCAGGCGCCTTTGTACAGCCATAGCCAACAGTCTTTTATCCAGTCATCACCATCGGCTTTCAACCGCTTCAAGCTTTCAAATACAATATCCAAACATACTTTGTGGGTGCCGTGCGGATCGGCCAGGTCACCGGCACAATAGATCTGATGGGGCTTTATTTGCCGGAGCAATGCCATTGTTATTTGTATATCCTCCTCCCCCATCGGCTTTTTTTCAATGGTTCCGGTTTCGTAAAAAGGAAGATTTAAAAAGCGTACGCGGTCATCCGGCAGGCCTACATAGCGACAGGTAGCTTTGGCTTCGCACCTTCTGATTAATCCCTTAATGGCCCTTATAGCCGGGCTGTCCCGCTCATTGCTTTTTTTGTGGGCTACGTAGCTACGGGCATCTGCCAGTATCCGCCGGCTGGTATTATTATCTATTCCAAACAGTTCTTCAAATCCTACAGCAAAATCCAGGAAGCGGGTAACAAACTCGTCGGTAACGGCAATATTTCCACTGGTTTGATAAGCTACATGTACATCGTGCCCCTGGCTATGCAGCCGCATAAAAGTACCACCCATACTGATAATATCATCGTCGGGATGTGGCGATAAGATCAGGCATCTTTTATGGTCCGGCTCATTACGCTCCGGATGATTGGGCAGGGGATTGCCGGGCTTGCCACCGGGCCAGCCGGTAATGCTATCCCGCAGCAGGTAAAACACCTGTAGGTTGATTTCGTAGGCATCGCCTTTTTCAATCAGCAGGTCGCTTAGGCCGCTTTCATTATAATCTGCTGTACTCAGGCTTAGTACGGGTTTTCCCAGTTTCAATGCCATGTTAATAACGGCTCTTTTCACCATTGCATCATTCCAGTCACAGTCGCCGGTAAGCCAGGGCGATTGAATGCGGGTAAGTTCAGCCCCTGCAGGTGTATCCAGCACAAACATACAATCAGGATGTTGCTGCAACAAGCTGGCAGGAATTTGTTCGGTTACGTTACCCTCTACACTTTTCGCCACTACCGGTGCTTTATTACCCCAGGCCAGTAACAATATTTTCTTTGCCTTTAAAATAGTATTAATGCCCATCGTGATGGCTTGACGGGGTACCTGTGAAATATTGGAAAACTGGCGTGCATTGGCCAGGCGGGTAGTGTTATCCAATGTAACCAACCGGGTTTTACTTAGAATGCTGCTGCCGGGCTCGTTAAAGCCAATATGCCCATTATTGCCAATTCCTAATATCTGCAAATCAATACCGCCTGCCGCTTCTATCTGTTGCTCAAACTGTTGACAGCGAATTTTAATTTTTTCCTTTGGCCATTCACCATCCGGCAGGTGAATATTGCCGGGCTCAATATCCACGTGGCTAAATAAGTGCAACTGCATAAAGTTGTGGTAACTTTGGTAAGCCTCTTTTTCCAGCGGGTAGTATTCATCCAGGTTGAAAGTAATAACGTTTTTAAAACTCAGGTTTTCCTCCCGGTGCATGCGTACCAGTTCGGCGTATAAGCCAATGGGTGTAGAGCCGGTAGCTAACCCTAATACACAGGTTTTTTGAGCTGATTGCTTTTGCCGGATAAGAGCCGCAATTTCGGCGGCAGCAAAATGGCCGCCGTCCGCCGGTGTATCAAATAGCTGTACGGCAATTTTTTCGAAGCTGTCAATCATAGGATGAGCAATTTATGGAGCCGTAAAGATTCGGTTTTTTAGAAGAAGGAAAGAATGCGAAGATTATTTTTTAGGAAATATCTGATTGCGGCCTGATATAAGCCTACAGTGTACTGCATCCAAGGGGGTATATCCTTCACCTAACAACATGCCTGCACAGCTTATATTTACTCGATGATTATTCTGACTGAAGGAGAGATATCTGCAATAAAAAAGCGTATTTGATTTTTTAATGCTGACGCTTATCTACGTATCTTGTCGTTTAGTCATTCTGTTTTACGAAACATCTTACAATGCAAAAAAACAGTTATTTTAGATATTCGCTGCCAAGCTTCTCTTTTTAAACAGATAATACGATTGCCATGACCTCCCGTAGAAAATTTGTACAAAATTCTGCCTCTCTCATTGGTGGCAGTTTATTACTGTCGGCATTTAAGAACCCGGCTTTTGCGATTTTTAAAAACAGTGTGCCGCCAAGCGATCAGTTGAATATTGGCGCAATAGGTATTAATGGCATGGGTTGGGCTGATGTTAAAGCGGCATTGAAAATCCCCGGCGTAAACCTGGCAGCCATTTGCGATGTGGATAAGAATGTAGTTGCTAAACGCATGGGCGAGTTGAAGGATATGAAGATCAATACAGGTAATGTAAAAACCTATGCGGATTACCGGCTTTTGCTGGATGATAAGGGAATAGATGCCGTTATTATTGGTACCCCCGACCACTGGCATGCACTGATAATGACGGATGCGGTAGCGGCAGGTAAAGATGTGTACGTGGAGAAACCCGTAGGCAACTCAATTGGAGAATGCCAGGCTATGGTGGCAGCGCAGCAACGGCATAATAAAGTAGTACAGGCCGGCCAATGGCAGCGCAGCCAGCAACACTTTAAAGATGCCGTTGATTTTGTGCAAGGCGGCCAGTTAGGAAATATCCGAACGGTAAAAGTATGGTGCTACCAGGGGTGGATGAAACCTGCACCTGTAGTACCGGATAGTGCACCGCCGCCCGGTGTGGACTTCGCCGCCTGGCTGGGACCAGCACCAACACGGCCCTTCAACAGCAGCCGCTTTCACTTTAATTTTCGCTGGTTCTGGGACTATGCCGGTGGCCTGATGACCGATTGGGGTGTACACCTGATCGATTACGGATTGTTAGGCATGAAGTCGCCGGTACCAAAGTCCGTATCGGCATTAGGTGGCCGCTTTGCTTATCCCGACCTATATGAAGAAACACCGGATACATTAACTACGTTATACGAATTTAATGGCTTTAATATGGTATGGGATTCGGCCATGGGTATCGATAATGGTTCCTACGACCGGGACCATGGTATTGCCTATATTGGCAACAATGGCACCCTCATTTTAAACCGCAACGGATGGGAGGTAATTGAAGAACGCCAGAGTAAAAATAAGGTGGTGAAACCCCTTGTAAAGTCTTCGGACAACGGGCTGGATAAACACATGCAGAACTTTGTGGATGTAATTAAATCCCGGAACACCGCTGATCTGAAATGTCCGATACAGGCAGCGGCCCATGTTGCTACGGTATCACAAATGGGTAACATCGCTTTTCGCAGTGGTAAAAAACTGGAATGGGATGATGCAAAACATGCTTTTACCGATAACGATATCAACAAAAAATATCTAATGAAGGAATACCACAATGGGTATAAGCTACAGAAACTATAAGCAATTATGTAAAATTGTAATTGATTCTGGCAGGAAATCGCTATCACCTATTCCCTGTTTGAATCAAGAATAAAGGGCCGTTTAATCCAACATAGCACATACCAATTTCAAGTCATTGTAAGCAAATCAAAACAATACAGTACTACGATGGAAAATAAAAAGGAATTATCACCGGAACAACGCGATGAACTACTCAGCGTATTAAAGGGACGTTTCGAGAAAAACACGAACCGTCATAAAGGTCTTGAATGGGCTACAGTACAAGCAAAGCTGGACGCTAATATTGAAAAACTGTGGTCACTCAATGAAATGGAAAGAACCGGCGGTGAACCGGATATTGTAGGTCAGGATACAAAGACGGGCGAATACATTTTTTATGATTGTTCAGCAGAAAGCCCTAAGGGTCGCAGAAGTATTTGTTATGACCATGAAGCACATCAATCAAGGAAAGAAAATAAACCAGAAAATAACGCTATTAATATGGCTGCTGCCATGGGCATTGAACTTTTGACAGAAGAACAATACAGAGCGCTTCAGAAACTTGGAAATTTTGATACGAAAACATCAAGCTGGATAATAACACCCGCTGATATCAGAAAACTCGGCGGCGCCCTCTTTTGTGATCATCGCTATAATACTGTTTTCGTGTATCATAACGGTGCAGAATCTTACTACGCTGCCAGGGCGTTCCGTGGCTCGCTAAGGGTCTAATACTAAATTTAAACAGGCAATGGACAAATAGCAGTGTGCTAATCAATGTAAACCAGCCAAGTATTTTCCACAGCCTGTTTAAATGTGATTAAATATAATACAGACAGCTAAACTTGAATTTGAAAGCGATTACATGGGAAAGAATTGGAAGGTATGACGAATGATTAATCAATGGCTACGCACTGGTGTGTGTTCCATGCACCGGAATGGTTGAAACGCTTATATTCATAAATGAATACATCAATTAAACAATACAAATATGCTCATAACAGGTGTAATTAAATTTTGGAATAAAATGCCTGTCACATAGTTATTTCTGTTCAGGTATTCCGGTGCATGAGACACTACAGTTGTTTGGAAGAATGTTTATTAGCCCTGAAAGGGCGGTATAGCTTAGCGTAGGGTGCAGCCTTATGTTGAGTAGTACATAATTTTGATTCCTCAAGCCCTGAAAGAGCGGCATAAAATCATACAGTTATTTCGCCCCTTCAGGGCTTCACAACATTTCACTATTCTTTCTATTCGTAGGGCTTCACCCTACGCTAAGTTATTTCGCCCTTCCAGGGCTTTTTATAATGCGTTCTAAAATTTCTTTCGAACAATATTGGTGAGACATGCACCAGTGTAAAAGTGCTAAAAATCCTAACCCAAACGCAACGGCACAAATATGCAGAAAGATAATTCATCATCAATTATGAATGACTGAAAACAGAAACGGGAATGCTGTTAACATTCCCGTTTCTAAACAAAAAAACCTTCGTTTAAGCTGGTACTTTTCTTCCTTTTTCTCTTTGCCAAAAACGGTGCTGCTTAATAGCTAAAATAAAATTTTTCGCCAGGGCAGCCGCGTTGTCACTTATCACAACGCCTTCTGCCAGTACGGTTTCCATACTGTAATCGGGTGGAAGTTTTTTAAAGAAATACGTAGCTTCCAGTACTTGCATCGCATCCGCATCTGCCGCAATAGCTTTACAGTATTTATATGCCTCATTTAAAAAATGAATGGCATCCGGTTCTGCTTCCAGGGATGCTACACTATTGGTACCTCCCGGCAAATACACCGCATCATACAATACTGAAGCCCCTGTCAGGAAACTCTTATCAACCGGTATTTGCTTATTATCTTCAGTTAGTACATAACCCTGCCGGGGTGCTATTACTTCTACCACAGCACCAGCGGCCATTAATGCTTTTTTTACGGTATTTAACGATTTACTATTTACCCCATCCGCAGCCAATATAGCAACCTGGCGGGTCTTAATATTTTCCAGTACATAACCTGCCATGCTTAATGCTCCCGACTTTGCCAACGAACCTTCTTTTATTACCGGCTGGTAGCGCAACGGATCGGCATCTGCGGGGATACTTTGATTCAGCAATTCATCAGAATCTTTTGGAATATGTAGCCGAAGTGCAAATGCTACTTCTGTGGCAAGACCTTTATCAATTTTTTCTAAAATACGCAGCATCCGCAACCGGATAGCAATTGTTTGAACCTTTCCCAATTCGAAACTCAAGGCATCAACAATATGGTTTTTCTCAGGTTCCGACTGACTGTGAAAAAACAGTGTGGCCTGGCTGAAAAAATCAAAAAAGCTGCTGCTGCGTTCCCGCACTTTATGTGCTTCAATCCTCTCAGGATAGGAAGAAAAACCACCCTGCATTTTACCCGCCTGAAAAGGGCAGCCACCACCCAAACTGTTCGGATTATAACTTGCCTTTCCCTTATTAATAGTTTGGCGCATATGTCCATCCCGCTGGTTGTTATGAACGGGGATTACAGGCCTGTTAATCGGAATTTCATGGAAATTAGGGCCGCCTAACCGTTTCAACTGGGTATCAGTATAGGAAAATAAACGACCCTGTAATAACGGATCGTTACTAAAATCAATGCCCGGCACCACATGGCCTAAATGAAAAGCAACCTGCTCCGTTTCGGCGAAAAAATTATCCGGGTTGCGGTTGAGCGTCATTTTACCAATGCGCTGAACTGGAACCAGTTCTTCCGGGATGAGCTTGGTGGAATCCAATAAATCAAATTCAAATTTATGCTCATCTTCTTCGGCCACTATTTGTACACCTAATTCCCACTCAGGGAAATTTCCGCTCTCAATGGCATTCCATAAATCCCTGCGGTGGTAATCCGGGTCTTTACCCGAAATATTCTGGGCTTCGTCCCAGGCTACGGCGTGAACGCCTAACAACGGCTTCCAATGGAATTTTACAAAATGGGAAATGCCTGCTTCGTTTATAAAACGAAAAGTGTGCACACCAAAACCTTCCATCATGCGGTAGCTGCGGGGAAGAGCCCGATCGCTCATCAGCCACATAATCATGTGGGCACTTTCCGGGGTTAAAGAAATGAAGTCCCAGAACGTATCGTGGGCTGATGCCGCCTGCGGAATTTCGTTATCCGGCTCCGGCTTCACAGCATGTATCAGATCAGGGAACTTTATTGAATCCTGAATAAAAAATACTGGTATGTTGTTTCCAACGAGATCAAAGTTTCCCTCCTGAGTATAAAATTTCACTGCAAATCCACGCACATCCCTGGCAAGATCGGTTGAGCCACGGGAACCGGCAACCGTTGAAAAGCGAACAAACACCGGCGTTTCAATAGCGGTATCATTTAAAAACCCTGCTTTGGTAATGGCAGATTGAGATTCATACACTTTAAAGACTCCGTGTGCCGCAGATCCGCGGGCATGTACGATTCGCTCCGGAATGCGCTCATGGTCAAAATGGGTCATCTTTTCCCGGAAATGAAAGTCTTCCAGTAAGGTTGGTCCCCGCTCTCCTGCTTTTAGCGAGTTCTGATCATCGCTTATTTTCAACCCCTGGTTGGTTGTCATGAATTTATCCGTGGCATCAGCCGTATGTTCGGCTAACTTTTTAATCTTCACATTTTCCGGATTATTATCCTTCAGGTCATCTGGTTGAAAATGGGCACTATCCCGGGCTGGCTTTTTCTTTTGCATTTTATTGATTGGTTATATGAAAAGTCAGGTACACGAAAAAGGCGGTACGTTGATACCACCTTTACGAAATAAAACTATTTATGCTTCTTCTGAAGCTTCATAATTAATTTTATTTTCAGCAATTTCTGAAAGCATCAGGTCAGCTTCTTTTTCTTCGCTCAGCGTTTGGCCCAGCAGGTTTTTTATTTCCGCAAGTCCCAATGTTTCTGCTAATTGAGCAAGGCCGCCATAAGTGGCAATTTCATAATGCTCTACTTTTTGTGAAGCAAGAATAATTCCTACGTCACGGGTAGCTGTGCCTTCTTCCGTATCTTCTAAAATACCTTCTCCTTCTTTTGTGATACCTTCCATGGCGTCGCATTTTTTTGCCTGCGCTTTTTCGCCCAATAGCTCAAACACTTGTTCTAATCTGGCTACATGTGTTTTCGTCAGTTCCAGGTGATCCGTAATAGCAGCAGCCAATTCCTGCGAAGTGCAGGCTTTTATCATTTTAGGCAGTGTTTTTACCAGGTGATTTTCGGCCCAGTAAATGTCTTTTATTTCATCAGTAAACAGCTCCAGTAATGCTGGTTCCATTTTAGAAGATGTTGATTTTCCGGCAGTTGTCTGGCCGTTTGTTGTTGTGGACATAATGTAAAGTTTGAAAAGATAATTTAAATACCATGCCAGCAATTTTAAATTTTTGCTTATCGTCTATTGTTATTAGCCCATCAATTGCATTCGTACATTACAAAAGAATAGTTTAAAACGACAACACCATTTCTATCCGTAAAAAAAATCAGTGCAAAGATTTTAGAAGCAGGATTTCCCGGCGAAAAGATTTTACAATAAATACATTTGGAATTGATAAGGTTAGCGTTCCTTCTTATTGTTTCCGGTATTGGAAGCAAACACTATTGGCTAATCTTACAACCAGCAAGTCCTGAAATATATCAATCATAAAAATTTTAATACAATAAAAAAAATGAAATTCATCAACCTGCTTTTTCTACTTCTTATTCTGCTTATCTCAACAGGATGCTCATCCCGGTTAAAAATCCAAAAAACATCCCAATGGGTTTCGCTTTTTAATGGAAAAGATATAAATAATTGGCTTGTAAAGATTCATCACCATGCCATAGACGACAATTTTGGAAAGACTTTCCGGGTGGAAGATGGGATCATTAAAGTACGTTACGATCAGTACCGGGATTTTAATGACCAGTTTGGCCACCTCTATTACAAAACCCCTTTTTCCTGGTTTCACCTGGTAGTGGAATACCGGTTTGTAGGGAAGCAGCAAAAAGGAGCGCCTTCTTACACTTTACTTAACAGCGGTGTCATGTTTCACTCCCAGGATCCTCATACAATGCCGGTTGAGCAGGATTGGCCTATATCCATTGAATTTCAATTACTGGGTGGACTTGGTGATGGCAAACCAAGGCCTACCGGAAACATGTGCTCACCAGGCACCAATGTGGTTTACCAGGGTAAAATTGCAGCCGGGCATTGTATTAACTCTACTTCTAAAACCTATGACGGTGATCAATGGGTTCGGGCAGAGTTGATTGTGTACGGTGATTCGCTGGTAACACATATCGTTAACGGCGATACGGTTTTGCAGTATTCGAAGCCACAGATTGGTGGTGGAGTGGTGAATGGCTACGACCCAAAAATGAAACAAGATGGCAAACTGTTAAGCAGTGGATTTATTGCTTTACAAAGCGAAGGGCAGCCGGTAGATTTTAGAAAAGTAGAAATAATGGATCTATCTTATATGAAGAAGTAAAGGGCAAAAACCAACTTGAAATAAGCAATGGACAATAAGCAAATCAGGTCAGGCTAGTCAAATATCTTCGTAGCTTGTGTCAAACTAAAGCCTGTTGCAATATATAAATCACAACAGGCTCTATCAAGGAATAAAAACTTGCACTCAATTATTTTCCGCCAGCTCTTTAATTTTTAGTATGGCCTTATCCCATGCGGCAGCCATCATATCATACATCTGTTTATCCATATCGCATTCCGTTGCCAGGTGTGTAACCCCGGAATTTTCAGTCAGGCGGTATATCTCTTTACCTCCCTGTACCTGTTTGGCTCCATCACTTTCATAATCCTCTTTACCACCGGCAACAAAACCGGTGTATTCAAAGATCAATTCCGAAGGTGGGTTATTAGTAGCAATTTTTGCTGCTAAACCACTTCCTGTGTTGTCAGTAAATAACACTTTGCTTCCTTCCTTCCAATCAGTTTCCGCCTTGGTTCCTTCCGAAAACAGGGCATACCATTTACGGGTATATTCATCTTTCGTTAATACCTGCCAAACAGTATCTCTGGAAGCATTAATATCAATTGCCTTTTTAATTTGAACTATATTCATTGTATTTACATTTTATTGTTTTTGTTTTCATCATAGTTTATCATCCACTGTATGCCGAACGGATCGGTGAGCATTCCAAACCAGGCCCCCCAAAACATTTTTTCGATTGGAACACTTACTTTACCACCAGCACTGAGGCCATCAAAAATTGCCCGGACTTCTTCTTCACTTTGGCCATCAACTGAAATAGACATATTGCTCCCCGGTGAAATATGATGGCCCATCGATTCCAGCGCATCCGTAGCCATCAAAATATTACCACCAATTGGTAATGCAATATGCATGATCATATTTTGTTCATGTTCCGGCACTCTGTCTTTCTCCGGTGTATCTTTAAACCGCACTACCGTTATGAATTCTCCGCCAAAAACAGATTTGTAAAAGTTAAAGGCTTCTTCCGTGTTGCCCATAAAATTCAGGTAGGGATTGATGGTTATCATGATTGTCTTTGTATTTTACGAAAAATTTTAATATACCTTCATCTGATAAATATTTTTGTCATCGCAGAGCTGTCATTGCGAGGGTTCTTGCCCGTGGCAATCTCCAACAAAAACGGGAAGATTGCTTCGTTGGGCACGAACCCAATCTCGCAATGACCAGAGCTTTAAATTAAATTGATTTTGAAGATTGCTGAGCAAATATGATGATAATTAAGAGCCTCCGTTAATAGCAGCCGGATCCATCCACATGTACTCCCACAGGTGCCCGTCAAGATCCCGAAAGCCATGCCCATACATAAATCCATGATCCTGCGGCTCCTTGTAAGTAGTGGCACCAGCCGCAACAGCTTTGTTTATGATTTCATCTACGTGTTGGCGGCTGTCGGCACTTAAACACGTAATTGATTCTGTACCATTTGACGTATCCGCAATTTCGCCGGGAATAAATGTTTTAAAAAACGGCTCTGTTAACAGCATTGCGAAAATATCCTCGCTAATTACGAGGCACCCTGCTTTATCGTCGGTAAACTGAGGGTTAAAATGGTAACCAAGGCTGGTAAAAAATGACTTTGATTTATCCAGGTCTTTTACAGGTAGATTCACGAAAATTTTAGTTGGCATCATCTTTTTTTTATGGTTAATGAATGTTTGTTTTTTAGTGACTTGCTTCGACACAAATGTTTTTAATTATGGCTTTTCAAGAATCCCTTTTAAGTTAGCCAGACTTACATCCAGGTCTTTACCGAGTATGTTTGGAATAAATAAATTCATCAGGTTCAATGGATACGGACTCCTTCCATTCATTCCCCATTTTACGCTGGTTCCATTTGCCGCTGCGTCTTCCGTGTTCATGTGTATATGTGCAATTCCTTCCATTGGCCTTTCAAAACGTACTTCCGTTTCAACACTTCTTCCTTCTGCCAGGCTTGTAATTTCCTGCGCTCCTTTTCCGGCGTCTTTATCTTTACTGTCCCAGGCGTACACAAAACCAACAGTGCCATCTGTACCGGTAAAATCTTTTTTCATGGCGGGGTCGGTCATCACCCATTTGCTGTAGTGGTCCTGGTTTTTCAAAAGTTTTACATAGTCAAAAACTTCCTGCCGGGGTTTGTTGATCGTAATTTCCCGTTCAACGGTATATTCTTTTTTTACAAACAGGGCAACGATTAACAATAACGCAATCAGGCATCCGATTCCGACTAAAATTCGTTTAATGATTTTCATATAGGTAATTGATTTGTAAACTAATTGTTGATGTAATACCAGGTTAAATCAGGCTATGGACCTCACTTTAGCTGCCGAACCATGATTTGCCTATTGCCTCTTGTCCATTGCCTGTTTTGATTTGCTGTAATTATATTTGAGTCGCTGCTTCGGACAGCAAAATGTTGGAGATGTTTTCAATCTGGTGTAAATGCCTTTGTGTATGATAAATAATAAAGTAAATCCATTCCGTCCGGGTCAGTTCACCCATATCAGGTAATACAAATTCTTCACAAACTTCTGAAAGCGGAAGTCTTTCAATGGCCGCTGTTACTTTTGCTGACACTGTTTTCAGATGGCTGATCAACGCCTCCTTCTCCTGGGCTTCATCGGGCGGTAATATTATATCAGGCGATTTTAATTTTGTCGTAAAATCCAAAAATATTTTTTTAATTACCTCAACTTTTTCAACGGGGTTTCTTTCTGCCGGATGTGTTTTTCCATAAAGCAATCCGCTTATAAATGATTGTGACTTTAACACATGCGATGCCACCTGTGCTGCCGTCCAGCTACCTTCAAAAGGGACGATGTTTAATAGCTGATTGTCAAAAGGAGCAAGTATTTTTTGCAGGTCAAGATTAGCTTTTTCAAACGTTGTCAGCATTTCTTGTTTCATGAGTTTTTAATTTTTTATTGTCAGTAAGTAACAAATCAAAAAAGGCAATAGGCAAATCAAATGCAGACTGCTAACATAAATGTCATAACCGAATTGAATTTGCTATAATACTCAAACTCAGCCAACTTATACAATTAATTATACCAAATTAAAACAGGTTGCGAAAAATACACCGCTGGATTGCACCAATTTGCTCATTGCTAATTGTCCGTTGCCTATTTGAATTCGGTATCAACCCTTATCACCACACAAATGTACCGGTAGCAATTTTCCTGTTAAGGGTGTAAACACGGCAATATCGGGGGCTGATTGCGACATAAATTTTTGAATTGTTTTTTTAACCTGATTCCATAAAAAACCGCCCGGAAAATACTACTTCCGGGCGGCTATTGGACATGAATTTATGTTCAGGATAGTGTTGCCAGATCAATTACAAATCTGTATTTCACATCTCCTTTCAGCATGCGTTCATAGGCCTCGTTAATATAATCAATGTTTATTACTTCCACATCGGATACAATGTTATGTTCGGCGCAATAGTCCAGCATTTCCTGTGTTTCGGGCAAGCCGCCAATCAGTGAACCGGCAATACTCCGGCGGTTCATAATCAGGTTGAATCCCACTATTTCCGTTGCTGATGGGGGCACACCTACACAAATCATAACACCATCTGTATTCAGCATATTCAGATACATGTTATAATCATGCGGCGCCGAAACGGTGTCTACTATAAAATTAAAATAACCGGTCAGGTCTTTCAACTGGGCTTCGTCTTTTGTCACCGCAAATTTGTGTGCGCCTAAGCGACGGGCATCTTCCTCTTTATTCGGCGAGGTACTCAATACCGTTACTTCTGCGCCAAATGATGCGGCAAATTTAACCGCCATGTGACCCAATCCGCCCAGGCCTATAACCGCTACTTTATGCCCTGCTCCTACTTTCCAGTGGCGTAACGGCGAGTAGGTTGTAATGCCGGCACATAGCAGCGGCGCTACCCCTTCCAGCGGCAACTTGTCCGATATTGATAAAACAAAATCCTGATGAGCTACGATCTTATCGGAGTACCCGCCATAGGTAATCGTTTTGCCATCTTTCTCATACGAGTTATACGTAAATATGACTCCCTTTTTACAAAATTGTTCCAGCCCGCGTTGGCAATTATCACATTCCCGGCAACTATCTACCAGGCAGCCGATTCCAGCAAGGTCGCCTTCCTTAAATTTTTGCACATTTTCTCCCACAGCAGTTACCCGCCCCACAATTTCATGGCCTGGCACCATGGGGTACATACTGCCACCCCACTCATTCCGAACCTGGTGAATGTCCGTATGGCACACACCGCAGTACAGTATATCAAACTGTACATCATTTGGCCCGGGTTTGCGGCGCTCAAAATCCCAGGGTGCTACCGGTTCGCCGGCACTTTGCACCGCGTATCCTTTTGTTACTGTCATGGTTTATTTTTTATGGTTTATTGTATTTCACGCCCCTTAATCCCAATGTCATAAGTTAAACTCATCGGGGCTTTCTGTTTGTAGCAAACACAGAGGCAAAGGGAATCATTGCAACGTAGTGGCCACTCATCTTCTCTGATTAGGTAGCCACTACGCGGCATGCACCAATATCATTGATGTCTGTTTTCTACAAACAGGTTGCACCTACGGCGCATAGCAGCTACTACAATCCTTATTTTAATGACACTGCTCCTAACCCGGTACCGCAAGCATCTTACCCAAACTTTCCAATTACAAGTATAAGAAACGAATGTAATACAAAACAGAATCAGGGCGTGCCCATTGCGCCTGCATTTTCTACTTATGTTTAAGTCTCGTTCCAGGCGCAATGGGTCGGGCTATCTCTTCATGTACGCAGTTCCGTCTTAGCAACGCAGCTTCGCTACTTCTATCTTCTAACGGGGCTTCCGATCTATCCCTCATGCTAATGCAACGTTCTGAATTTAACTTTAACTACAACAGTTTTTACTTTCTAAGGTGTGGGTCAGATCCTTCCAGGATGAAGTTTAATGGTGTGGTTAAGCCTTTCTATCCCCACCCTGCCGTTCCAGCATCCAGCCGGGATATTCCGCAGGCAACTTACTTACTTCATCTAATTGTTTCAGCTCATCTTCTGTAAAGGTTATGTCAATTGCTTTTAAATTATCATCTAACTGTTCCGGTTTTTTTGCACCAATGATGATGCTGGTAACGGCCGGCTGGTGCAGCAGCCATGCCAGTGCCAGTTGTGCCACCGTAGCGCCCTTTTCCTGCGCCATAGGTTCCAGTTTCTCTACAATGTCAAAAGCCCGTTCTTTATTCACCGGCGGAAAATCAAAATTAGCACGGCGGCTGCCTTCTTCGCCGCTTTGGTTTTGCCGGGTGTATTTACCACTCAGCAATCCGCCAGCCAGCGGGCTCCACACCATCAGTCCCAGGTTCTGATCTTTCAACAGCGGAATTAATTCTCTTTCCAGATCGCGGCCTGCAATGGTGTAATAAGCCTGTAACGATGCAAAGCGCTGCACTTTGGTGTAATCGGAAAAAGCCAATGCTTTCATTAGTTGCCAGGCGGCCAGGTTGCTGCAACCGATATAACGTACTTTTCCCTGTTTCACTAAATCATCCATCGTCCATAGTGTTTCCTGCCAGGGCGTTAGCGCATCAAAGCCATGGATCTGGTACAGGTCAATATAATCCGTACCAAGACGGCGAAGGCTATCTTCAACTTGCTTTAAGATATGCTTGCGGGTAAGGCCGCTGTTGTTTGGCCCCTCTCCCATTTTGCCCCGTACCTTGGTGGCAATTACCAGGTCATCCCGGTTAAGCCCCAGGTTGCGAATAGCAGCGCCGGTCATCTCTTCCGAGATACCTTCGGAATACACATTCGCCGTATCAATAAAGTTAATGCCTGCATCAACCGATTTTTTCACCAGGTTGTCTACCTCATCCTGCTGCAAACTGCCGATGGCCCTCCACATGCCTTCGCCACCGCCAAACGTCATGGTGCCCAGGCACAGTTCCGAAACCTTAAGACCGGTATTTCCCAATAGCTTGTACTTCATTCTATAAATTTTTTAGGTAAAAGGAACTTACAAAAAAGATGCTTAAAAGTTGGAACACTGAATGATAAATAAAGAATCTATGCATCAAACAAAATCTGAAATACGCCATTTTTCTTTTCGCGAAGTGTAAA
Source organism: Chitinophagaceae bacterium (assembly GCA_965246935.1). GTDB lineage: Bacteria > Bacteroidota > Bacteroidia > Chitinophagales > Chitinophagaceae > JAZKFT01. Next base: position 377,206 of record CBDFGC010000001.1, read on the forward strand.
TGAAACTTTATGCTTATCTATCTGCCTGATAATGTCAGCGATTTTTGCAGCTACATAATTGTTTAAAACGCCGGGATGCTGAAAGGAAATGGTATAGTAATGTACCACAGCTTCCTGCTGTAACCATCTTCCTTTAGACAAGTGCAGGCCCATATCCGTTTTAAAAATATTGACTGGACCCGATGATTCATTTTGGCCGCCGGTTATCGAAGAATTTTTTTCCTCCAGGGCGTATAATGCCCTTGCAATCTGGCCGATATGTGCCGGCATTGTAATAGCATTTTTTACATTATTACGAAGTATTATATAGCCGCTGCCAAGCAACATGACGATGAACACAACATAATGCCATTTATACAAGGGCAACATTCCTGCATAGCCCAACACCATGCTTACCGTTACCAGGATCAGGGTTGTCCATTGCGCTTCGGACAATCCTTTAAAGTAAGGCCTTTCGGCATCGCCCCTGAAAAATTCAATAGCGAAGCGAAAGCTACCGTACACAACGGTGTACAAAATTAAAATAGTGCCGGGCTGCAGGTGCCGGAATAGCTGTGAATAAACGCCGGTGATAATGAATATAAATACAAATGCGGATTCAATTAACTGAACAGGCAGCAGCGCAACGCCTTCGTAATAGGGGGTAAATCCTGCTTCCACATGCGTAGATGTGTACACAATGCCTTTTTTTGCCGGGCATCCGTGGCAGCAGCCCACCGAAAAGCACCCGATTCTTCCGAACGCCAGAAATGTGGCGATACCAAGTATTACAATATCAAGATAAGATAATACCGGTAAACCTGATAATTTCAACACCAGCGAACATGTAATCAGTATCGCTATTTCATGGTGATAGTAAACAATAATAGTTGACCCGGTGATGACAGTTGCCAGTATGGCCAACAGAAAAAATGTGGCCGCAGCAACTCCACTCATTAACAAAATGACCTTTATATCCAGATGAAGAGAAGATGTTATCCATACCCCCAATGACATTCCTGCAACAAAGCCGATCGTTCCAAATAAGATAAAAGAATTAATCCTGTATCCCAGTAAGCGGATATGTAATCGTGGTGTTAAACACATGCTATTTATCGGATACATATTACATCATCGATTGTACTTCTTCAAGACTGTATATTTTCACCACCGGCGACAGTTCACCTTTTTTTTCGATCAGCACAGCGCTTTGGTTACCGGCAGGCAGGTAATAGTGTTCATTAAAGGGCGCCAATCCCAATGCCTGCAGATATTGTTGAAGCATGTCTATTGTAAACCGCTCCTGTATGCGTTCAGCTTTGTACTGTTGCGTTTCCTCGAACGGAAATGGAATGCCTTCCTCAAAGAATTTCCATTTGCCTCCATCGTTTAAAACAGAGATGCTGCGGATTGTATTCTGGTAATTCACCATTTCCGGGCCGTGCAAATCCAGTACCACAGCCCCATATTGCTTTGGCTGGTTTCCCCTCCGTTCTTGCACATCGGGTATGGCCCTGGTTAATAAACCACGGCAACCAATTTTGGTGGGGAGGTAAGATATGACTGACACCGGATCAGTTCCCTGCCATAAATTATTAAAGTACGCTACCCAGGAACTATTCGTCGGAATAAAAAGATGCCGGCATGGTTCGTGTGAAACAAGCGGTAACAGGGTATTCAAAACCTTACTTAATGTACCCCCAACCTGTTTTTTTTCAAAAGAAACAGATGGTGATTCATTTTGCAAAAGTTGTTGCTGCCAGTCCCAAAATGCCCGGGTGGCGGAAGCCATATCCGTTTCCAGAAATCCGATAGTAGTAGTGATGGGTGCAAATTCGTTGTTTAATAAAGCATTCATTGTATATATCCTGTTATGGAAATTTCAGGTTTGTTACACCCTGGCCTGGCGTAAAATTAGCTGTATTGGGTACCAGCTTCACCACTATAATTGCAGTTGGATCATTCGCTAATATCCGTTTTACATGGTCGGCCCCACGTGGATTATTGGGATGTTCATATTCAACATAATAGCGTTGCGTACCGATAGTATACTGTAAATCGGGACGGTTGATGCCAACCCGTTTACCGGAAGCATCTACCTGTTCCTGGTTCACCCGTATATCCGTAGCACCGCGTTGTGCTGCATCCGTAACATCTGCCCTCAGTTGCGTTTCCTGGTTGGGCGTTGTACCGATGGTACTTTTGCCATTATTGGCAGCAGGGGGTTTAGGATCTATATTTTTGTCTTCCTGTGTACGGGGTGCTTTGACATCACGTAGCCGGTCATGCTCTTTCTGAATCTTCTTTACTTCATCATCAATTGTTCTTCTTTCTGCTTCCAGATCCGATAATTTATCAACAGCGGCCTGCCGTCGTTGGTTGGCTTGCCTTGCCCTTTCCAGCGATGCCTGTTTTTCTTCGGTAGTCTTTGCTTTTTGCTGCTGATCAAGGGCCTCATTTTTTGCCTTGGTTTCCTGCTCAACTATATCTCTTTGTTCCTTTTGTGCTTTTCCGTTATCAGTTCTTTTTTGCTGATAATCCTGCAAATCTTTTTCCTGTTTAGCAATCTGTTCGCCAATTGGGTCTGTGGTTGTAGGAACTGTTGGGGTTGTAGTAGCCGGCGCTTTTGCGGTTGGAGGCGGGTCGGTAGTGTTTGCGGGTTTCACAGTTTCATCTGTCACGGGTTTCACCGGGTCAACTGTAACCGGCTTTACAGGATTAACGGCAACTGGTTTTACGGGTTCAACGGTGACAGGTTTTACGGGTTCAACGGTGACAGGTTTTACGGGTTCAACGGTGACAGGCTTTACAGGTGGTGGCACCGGTGGTTTTGATGGAGGAGTTGTTTGCCCATCTTTCGGGCGAACTTCGCCCGAAACTGGTTTTTGATCGGTTGTCTGCGGAGCCTTATTCGCATTCCTTTGTTCATTCATATGCGCCCCGGCTGCCAGGGCGCCCGTGTAATCCTGGTCGGGTTCACCAAACTGCGTATCCCTTCCGAGTATGTTTCCGTCTTCGTCCTTCAGTGGGTTACACATAATATTCACTTTGTCAATTCCTCCCACACAATTTCCAACCGTATGTTTTCGGGAAGGCAAAGAAGGCCTTGGGGCATAAGGATCGGAAATAGAAGGCCCGCCGGATGAATAGGGTACGCAGGCCCAGGTACAATCACCAATTGAAGCCGCGCAAGTCCTGTTTACAATACCCCATGAGAACCCATCCGGGCACTTGGATCCGGTACATCGTTGAAGCTTTAATTTGGATTTGAGTGAAGGCCTTGCTTTTTTGGTTGTTTCTTTCGGATTGAGTGCCCAGATATTAGCAACCACACCAATGGCAGAGGTATCTGCATCTTCTTCCAGGGTATTACTTACCGCTGCAGACTGCATTTGTGTTTGTTCAGCTTCGCCTGCTGATTGTTGAATGGTATGTGCCAACTCATGTGCCATCAAAGCATCTCCGATCAGCGTTCCCGGCTGGTATTCCCCGCTTCCGAAAGCAATATGGTTTCCAACAGCAAAGGCCCGGGCATTCATACCGCCGGACAGGTTCGCAGCATGGCTATCTGTATGAACCTTCACCTTCGAAAAATCAGTTCCAAAAGCCCCTTCCATACGGCTGCGGGTTCCGCTATCAAGTGGCTTTCCTTTACCCAGGCTGTGCATCACGGCCTGCGGAGATTGCGTATTATTTGCGGTACCGGATTTTGACTTGAACTGTAAAGAATCACTTTTGCCGGCACCTCCTGAAACAGGAGCCCCAACGGAACTTTCTGCCAGCATTCCCATCACATCGCCACTCACATCAGCAAGGCTCTTCCTTTGTTTCCATTGATTTACAGCTACCCTTACCCGCACTAATATTAATTCTATCATCTCTGCTGCGCTTTGGGCAAAGGCTGTTTTGGGTTCATACCGTGCCGCCAATTGTTCAATTTGGGCAGGTGTATTGTTTGCCTGCCGGGCAAATATGGATCGTATATACGGACAGTTATCGGACGAGTATGCAGTACCCTTTAACTCCTGATCAACGGTAGCGCATACGGCATCATTGAGTGTAGAAAGGTAATTTGATTTGGTCATTACGCCTTCTGCCGGCGACATATCATCGTCCACAATAAACCGGGCTGATGAAGATTGCACCGAACCCGTTTCTCCTTTTCTTTTTACAGCGGAACCGGATTGCTGTAGCGTATGGGTAAGCTCATGGGCCAATAATTTTCTTCCGGATTGTGTGTAAGGTTGGTATTGCCCGCCGGCAAATACAATATTTTGCTGATGTGTATATGCAAGTGCATTTATTTTTGCTGCAGATTCATTGGCCTGTGCATGATCGTGTATCCGTACCTGGCTAAAATCAAAGCCAAAGCGATGCTCCATAAAAGAACGGGTATCCTTGTTCAGTGGTTTACCTGGTGATTTTAATGTTTGAGAAACGGCATCAGTAGTCACCGGGGTTGTGTGGCCGGATGGCTTTCGTTGTACCTTCTTCTTTTCTTCCTCTTCTTTTTCGCAGGCAGCACATTTTCGCTGAATGGTTAACTGCTGATTTAAATGTTCCTTCTTATCTTCTTCAGCAGTATTATGTTCTTCCTTTCCGCAAACCGAACATTTACGGTGGATGATGCCAACAGGGGAAATAGTAACCGGCACTTTGCGGCTATCCGGTACACGCATTATTTTTTCTGCTACTGCATCAGCTTCCTGCTCATATTCATCATCAGGCGTATTGATCGTTAGTTTGGGTTGTATGGCTACTGTGGTACCTGCATAAACAGGAACATCACCAAAGCCGTACATTAATTTTGGTGAAACTAGGAAATTGCTATCCTTTTTTATACCATCCTCAGCCGGTGTATGCCAGGTATTTCCAGGCTTTATCTTACCGGTATGTTGTAAATCATGGGGCACACACTCTTTTTCTTTCCCGGCAGGATGAGCAGGTTCAGCCACAACCCGGTTAACAGGTGGTGCAGTTGCAGGTTTTATGTGAAGTGGAGCGTACATGATAATTCCATCTTTTATAAACCGTATGCCTGAATTAAATAAACCGGGTTTACCCAAACAAAAGTTTATGTTTTTTTCTGATATAATTTTTCATTGTTTCATTATGTACATCCGAACCGGAAGATCTGCTGGGGCCATGTTTGCGGTAAAAAAAATGATCGCCGGATATCTTCTTTATCCGTGCACCGGCAGCCGTCAGCCGGATCCAGAATTCATAATCTTCCCAGCTTTGCATTTGCTCGTCAATGCCACCCACTTGTGCCCAGTAACTTCGGCGAAAGGCGGAGCAGCAATGCACATGATTGCGCTGGAGCTGCATGGGCAAGGACACAGTTTCCGGTACGGGCCATCTTGAACTTATATCCCCAAAAAGTATCGCATCCGGGTTCACTACATCATACCCTTTTTTTAATAATTTTTCCGCTTCAAAAAGATATTCGCCTCCTATTTTATCGTCCGCATCCAGCAATACTACAAAAAGACTTTCCACTGAAGCTATTCCCTGGTTTCTTGCAAAACCCGTCCCTTTACTTTCTTCGTTTCTGATATATTTGATGAATGAATATTTTTGAGTTAGCTGAAGCGAAATATCCGGTGTGTTATCTGTTGAACCATCGTCAACAATCGTAATTATATAATCGGCATGGTTATACAAAACCGAATTCACCGCATCCCGCAGGTAACAGCCATAATTTTTACAGGCAATTACAATATTCCAGGTTACCGGAAATTGATGTATCAGTTGCTTCCGGTTAAATTCAAGCGCTTTTCGGATGGCTAAAGCTACATACAATGTATGCTCTTTTTCAAGATACAGGGAAATACCACGGGTGCTATCATATTGAAGTAATTCAATTTGGGCAGGCAACGTGTTATTCTGCTTGCCTAATAATAATGTAAAAAACTTATCCGCTTCCCGGCGAAACAGGAAATCGTCTGCACTGGTATTATGTTCAAGGTATTTATCCAGTACTGTTATCCAGCTTTTTTGTATAAATGATCCCCAGCCAAGGAAAGCTACCTGACCGGAGCTGTACACATATTTTTCCTTTACTTTAAAATGAAGAGGCGACAATGCATAAGTGATGCACGAATTATCATTCAGGAAAGCCTGGTAAAGCGTAGCCACATTATGAACCAGCGCATCATCGTCCTGAAAATAAATGATTTCATTTTTAGCTTCACGGGCACATAAAAAACGTCCGTAGCAAATACTATTTTCTATAGTATTAATCACCCGTACTTTATAGCCTTTTATATTCAGTTCATGTTCGGTATTATTATTCCAGATAAGAATTTCATCTATAAAGTTGTACTGGTGGATATTATCTACAATCTTTTGAATATTTCCAGGCCTTTTGTAAGAAAGTAAACAAGCCGATACTGCATTTTTAAAGACAGGCTCATCTTGTTTGCCATTCCCTTGTATGTTGGTTGTTTGCTTATCCCCTTTTCCATTACCTGCATATAGCGGCCAATCCGGCCCTACTACATTTTGTATAGTCACTGGTGAAATAGCATGCCATAACTTACTGTTCGTGTGTTTAGTACTAGTATTATTTCGGTGTGCGGTAGCTACATAAAAATGATAATCTGCCAGCGCTACATACGATTCCAACCGGTGTGAATAAATAAATTTTGTATCTGAAGCTACCTGCATATCCGGAAAAAGTCTTTTCTCCCAAAAATCACGGGTATAAAGCAGGGAATTACCTGCCAGCCAGGGTTGTGCGTTGGGGGGATATTGATACAACCAGCAGGCACCGGTGTCCATTTCATAATACAGCATTTGCTGCAGGCCGCAAACCTCTGCCTTGTGCTTCAGCAATTCACTTACCTGGTAGCTAATGCGGTAAGGCGCCATCCAGTCGTCATCATCCCAATGCATAATCAGGTTACCCTGGCTTTCCCGAACGCAAAAGTTTCTTTTTTCACCTAAGGTCTTGTTTTTTTCACTTCGGATATATCTAATCTGATTACTAACAGGAATTAAATCCTCAATACAATCGTCACCATCATCAACTATCAACAATTCTTTATTTTCATAATCCTGCTGTAGAAAATACCTAATGGCCTGCGGCACAAAAGTCCGCCGGTTGCAGGTAGGCATCATGCAGGTAACCAGTGGCAAAACCATATTTTTAGTATTTACATTAAGCGCATTCATATAAGAAAAGCAGGAGGATAAGCAGGGCAATAATGTAAAAAAATAGTGAAATTATGTAGTAATTACATTTACTAAATTTAACAATTGATTGGAGCCAACGCCATCGCCCTTTATAGAGAGCAGTGCAATTACGTCCAATGCGCCCGTTTGCAAAAAGCCGGGCGTGTGTCCTCCGGAGAATCTATTGCTATTGCCCATAATGACTATGAAGAACCCTAAAACGTAAGCCAGAACAGCCTGCGCCTGCTCAGTTTGCTCAAAAAGAAACTGGTTATTAATCATACTGGTATATTTCGCACCAAAACTATTTAGCGGAAATTGAAAAATATTTTCTGAAATGATCATATTCTGGTAAAGATCTTGTGGCTTAGGCCTGTTTACATCCGTCATCATGAGGCCAATACGATTGCCACGGATGGTAAGTGACCAGTCCGTTATTTTTACCTCATCCGGACTATTACCGATCAAGCTATTCCGGATTGCTTTTTTTATGTCGGCATTTGGCCATCCCAATGGTACCGGCTTAAACGGGTCTATTTCCAGATTCTGCAGCAGTATAGATTCAATGATGTTTTTTTCAATAATGCCCTGTACACCATTTGCCAATACAAGGCTGGGAAAGGCGAATATTTTATTATTCGTAAGATAAACAAGCCCTTCTTTACGGATGATGACAAAAGGCGCCCCGGATTGGCCATTTCGTGCTAAAGAGCAATAATCCATAAGTGTTTCTGCCGCAAATAATAAAATCTGGGCATTGTTTTCTGCGCCGGTATCTGCTCCCACCGATGCCAGGTTCAAACCTGTCATAATTAATTTCTCGGCAACCAGTTCAATTCTTTTAACCTTCATCGTAATACGTGCGGCATAGCCCGATATTTTAAGAATATCAAACCGCATTACTTTTTGCAGCATCAGTATATCTTCTTCAATGATATGTTCACCCGGCATAAAACAAAGGCTTACATCCTTTTCCTTTTTCTTAATTAATACAGTAATTGCTTCCGGTAAATTTTTAAAATCGCCTTTAGGTCCAATGGTGTAACTGCAGCCGGTGCTGCTTTCGGATTTTCTTTCGCACAACTGATCCAGTGCTTTTGCAACCGTATCGGGTGGGGTGCCGGCCCAGTTAGTACAGGTAGGCTGATAAAAAACATCTTGGGCAATGCTGAAACTTGCATTAAAAATAATTGGTAACTGTTGCGGCATCACATTATTTGCCGCATCCAGCAGGCTTGCTTTTACCTGCAATAAAAGGTCAGCAACATTAGTTGCCAGTGTCCATTCACATTCGGCAATCCCTTGTGCGTTGGTAATGGCAGTGGTTTGGTTAAGCGTCCCTCCGCCTGGTGACACCTCAAATTTTATTTTAGCACCAGCTACTGCCCATTGTCCGTTAGCCACGCCTACTTTAAGCGTTGCCGGAAGTTTATTTCCGGGCATTGCTTCCTGCCCGTCGCCACCTACATAGTACAGATTAGTTAATTCTGTAATGGGTGGAAAAACAGGCCGGCAGTCGCTTTTAAGTGTCCACTGTCCGGTTGAGTCCACGTCTAAAATAGCCAGCTTACAAAAATGATGTAATATTCCGTGGGGCGGTAAGGACAAGGGCTGGTTGGCACTGTCTTTCGGCCACTCCACATCTGCGATTGCCGTACGGGCAGGTATCAGCCAGTAATCGCCGGTTTTATAAATACCTTCGGCAAATTTCACTTCTACGCCATCTTCCAGTTTCACCCATGCAATATTGGTGCTATTCATCTGCAAAATACCATCCGAATCCCAGCGGCGGATCCGCGGATTATTCGTACTTCTTACGACTGTGGTTGCAGATGCATTACTAGAATCTTTAATGGTTGCAGGATTAATCGTTAATACATTTCCATCCACTTTTGAAAGCTGCACCATCACGCCCGGCTTTCCCAGCAGGTCTGTTGTATCATCGATCAGTTCTATCCAGTTTCCGCTTTTAAATCCTAATAATTCGTCACGACCGGCACTGCTTACAATCAACTTGTTGGGATCAGCCGATTCCACACTTTCCCATTTTACAGCTACCGAACCATTATCCCTCGACCATTTGAACCTGGAGGCGGCCCGTGTGGCTCCTCCTGTATGAACTTCAACACGGTACAATTGATTTTCCAACCGCCGGTAACCACCACTTGCCGTAAGCCCGCAGGGATCGGTAGCAACCGCAGCCTGCTCAGGCCTTGCACTAAGCAACCCGGTTGATAGCGGCAGGATGTCTGCCGGAAGATTAGTAAGGCAATTAATGCCACTTGTCATGGTTTTTGTATCGGCATACTTTACCTGCCAGATGATTTTACTGCGGGTAGTGGTATCCGGCCCACCCAGCGCTACTTCCCTTATGGAAGCATCTTCCAACACGGTAATATGCCGCTGCCACACATCCAGGTAAAATAGATAGGTTGCTACTGCTCCTGGCGGAGAAGAGGGAAGAGGAGGAGCAGGCAAGGGCATTTCAGCATAATCGGGTTGGGCGCTGAAAAGAACATCCGCTTCATTTTCACATAAGATTCCATCAACATATAATCGACCCTTAAAAATTTTAAGGTTTTTCCCATTCACAACCGGATTGCCGGAGTTGTCGGAAGGCAGCAGGCGGAAACCTGCATTATGCATCGGTGCGCCACTGTTACCAATGATATCCAGTGTACCTGCTTCGGTACGGTATGCCTCAATGGCGGCCTGTTCGTTCCAGTCACTGTCCAGCATTACCCTTCCCTGCTGCATCAGCACATCGTGATAATGCTTTTTAGCATCGAACCTGAGTTTTGAAAAATCACCTTTCATAAGTACTCCTTGTTATAAAAACTGTTAAAACAAATGAATAAAAACTATAATTGACGGTCGATGGAAACCGGTCGGGTCCGCCGCGGCGGATCTGACCGGTTCAGGTAACATATATAAGTCCCGCCTCCAGGCCCAAAGGCAGGTACTCCGCTAACGCAATCCGTAGGTTTGCCGTTCGCTGTGGTTGTTTCAGGAAATAAAATATACCCATTTCGGAACCATCGTCGGCGCCGGAACTGATTTGCACCGGGCAATTGCTGCTCAGTTGTGCATATGCATAATGATCATATGTAACGGAACTAAATCCCGGAACCAGCCAGCTAAGGATATTGTCTCTTATTTTATTTTTCTGAGCCTGCGTAATTGGCCCTGCTTTTTCAGCTTCTGCAGTCTGTTCTGTTATTTCGAGCTCCGGCTGGCAGCGGAACTTACGGGGCGTTTCTGAAAGCTGAAGCGGATGAGCAACATCATTAACCGGCACAAAACTGAAACGGATGCAGCCCTCCTGCCGCCTTTCCACTTTTATAATTTCCGTGAAAATGCAATTTTCAGCATTCAACACTTTTGCGACGGTTTTCCCAAGTACAGTTGATCCATGCAATGTTACCGGAGCTTTTGGAACATCAATAGCCCGCCCATTGGCAAAGTCTATAATAGAATCTGTTACTTCCAGTAACTTGACTGCCGCATCATGCATCACAATTGGCCCGGTAATGCACCGGTTCAATTGTAGGGTAAGCCATTGGTTAGATAATACATCAGGCGGCGAAGCCGAAATGGCTTCCAGTCCACCCTTACCAGGTACCAGCGTGCTATGTACCAGTGCCAGTTGGCCCAGGTTTCCGTTCAGCAGTTGTAATTTTCCTTCAATCAGTAATCCGTTCAAGGTAAGGTTTCCGCCTGTTTTCTTTTCCGGATCTGCCAGACCTTTTACGTTAATATTTCCGGCAATATGTGGCCGCAGTCCGCCTGCTGCCAGATCGCCCTTTATGCGTTTTCTCTGAATAGGTAGCGTATCAGGTACCTCTCTTATCGGCCAGTCGGCGGCAATAATTAATAAACTATCTTTTTCTTTAATGAATAAATTAAGATCCTTATCATACATCGCATTGTCCATAATACTTATAATACCATACGATTCAGATGTCAGTCTGTTGCTCCATTTGTCAATAGCTTCTTCTAATGTCTCATATATTTTCTCATCTGAAACAGCCTTCAGGTATTTACTAACGCCACAATGCCATAATTCCTTTTTTCCTTCTTCTGTATTTGAATCTTCTGCCAGCGTTACAAATTGATCTTTTTTGAAATTTTCAGGAATAGAATCCTGCCGGTTATAAGGTCCGCCGCCGGTATCGCCGCTAAAGCCGTACGCATAACTGACCACTGCTGCTGTTACCGCCGGATCCGTAAAGATGAAACGGCCAAGCACCGGATCTACGGCAACTTTTATGGGTAACGCAACTTCGGCATAGGTTCCGTCATTTTGCAATACCTTATAATTTTTTTTGTCGGGCGGAGTACAGCATTTTTCCAGGTTGCAGATTAAAATTTCTTCAGATGCTATTGGCTTATCATCGTTATTCAAGAATATTTCAAATACAGGGTGCTTTTTTAAATGTGGGTCATCTTCAACAACCAGGCGGTCATCAAAAAATTGATAGCCGGGATCGTTGTTATCAGCTTTTGCCTGGCGCCGGGCTTCCAGTTCATCGTATAGCGCCCGGCGTCGCAGTAAACCCGGCACATTTATCTCTTCCGACAAATGCGTAACAACGACCTCCGTTTGCGGCCGGTTGAATAACTGAATATCATCGCCCAACGGACTAAACGTAAAATAAATACCAGCACCTCCTCCGGATATACAATTCATTTTCCTGGCAACCGAACGGGTAACCGGATAACTCTGCAGCCGCCAGATAAAGAGGCCGATATTTGGAATGTTATACCTGCCACGGCCCGAAGAAATATGCCTTACATCGGCTGTATGCGCAATAGAACCGAACGCACTATTCAGCAAATCAAGCCCGTTCATATTACGTAGATCGGGTGCAACCGTGCGCTGAAGACGGATGTGATTCATATATTGCGTCGTGGCAAGCAATTGAAAAAATTCCGTAACATGTGCCCGCCACCCGGCAACATCAAGTGATAGTTGTTCCAGTAAAGGTGCAATGCCTTTTCGACGACGGTAGCTGAGCGCATTCGCTACATAAGCCCGCTGGCTTACAACACCGGCCCCTTTGATCGTATGTAAATTGCGTACGCCCAGCAAATCACCGATATAAGGCACTACCCATTCCCGGCAGGTTTCAATAAACCAATTCTCATATAGTTCTGCAATATTATCCTGCGTCACCAGGGCCTCACGGGCAATCACTTCCAGCAAGCCTTTTAAAGGCCCGCCAAGATCCTCATCCCGTACGCGGTAATACGAGGGTAATAATTCGTATATGTTTTTTTCTGTAAAGCTCATGATACGATTTCAGTGATGTAAATTTCGTTGGAGTTAATAACCAATAGTTCGGCAGGTGAAATTTTACCGTCCGGTTGTAACAGTGCCAGGCCGGCCAACAGGCGGAAATGTTGCTGTGTAAAGGGATCTATCTCTTTCAGCAACAATAAGCGGGTAAATACCACACCTTCTACCTGCTGTATAGTGGCAATTATTTCAGCCGGTGTTACGTCCTGCCCAAAATCTCTGGCGTCAAAAGAAAACCGATCTTTTAGTAACTGCACTACTTTATTTTTTACATTTTCAAACAGGTAAGTACTGTCCACTTTTATGGCGGCATTTACCGAAAATAAAACACGGTGATAATTTTCAATATATACCGTATTGTTAGAATGTCCGGCATCTTTTACCGCCTGCACCAGGCTTTTATATAAAGATGAATTTTTATCTATTTGCGACTGGTCACTGGCTGCTACCGTAATAGATACTACCTGTTTTTCGCCGCTCCAGATCATTTCGGCACGGGCTTTACCGATACCGGTAAAAGCACGGGTAAAATTCTCGAAATCAGCCACCGATACAATCCGGTCCAATGTAAGAACGGTAAGCGGTGCATTTTGCCTTGCATCATCACGGGATTCCGGATCGGCAGCACCGGTAGTATCCAGTGGGTTGGTTACCCCATTTACACCGAGTTGCGGCGTCAACAGCATAGACAATTGGCCCGCATGTAGTAAACCAGGGGTACCAATTCCTACACGGTAGGTTGCCCTTACATTTTCTGTACCTGTGGGCAGGCGGGCGCCGGTAATACCATCACCAAACGCAACCGTCACTTTACCATTATCACTAATATTGGTTACATATACTTTATCGTCGGGCAATAACCCGTATAACGTATCTGCTTCTTTCCACAAAATATCATTCACCCGCACCTGCAGCGTTGTTTTTGTGCCCGAGGCGGTAGCAGCCGATACAAACGTAAGTGGTGCCTGCTTCAGTTCAAATTTCTGAAAGCGCTGCGATCCATCGCCGCTGCCGAGTACTTCCTGCCTGGTTTCACCGTGCGTAGCGGCGGCTACATTGGCGTACACTACCACTGTAAACGGATCGTAATAATTTGTAACCGGTTCTTTTAAAACAAGAATCGTATTTAGAACAATACTCTTAGGATCCGTATCCTGCTTAATCATTTCAATGGTATGGAGTTCGGTCACCATCTCATCGCTCTTTGCCGAATCAATGATGTTTACTTTGGATCCGTTAATTTTTACTTTGCCCTGCAGGCCTGTATTATCTTTTACTAACCAGGTGGTATTGCCATTGTCATCAGGTTTTGCAGAATAGTTTAAAAGAATAAGCGAATCGCCAGGTGATAATTTCCGGGTAGCACTACTGTTTTCTGCCACAATAAATTCCGGGTGCCCAGCCCCCTCCAGCAGGAGTAGCCGCATTCTTTTACCGCTGATAATTATCGGTTTTGTTGCTGCCAAATCAGTTACGCGTTTTTCTAATATAATTTCCTTACCATTTACGACAATAGCATTTGTAACCGGGGTGTCGGCTATTTCCAATTCCTCACTTTGGCCATACACAGCGGCATCGCGTACACGGTCATTAAATTTTGCTGCCAGGTTTTCACCGGAAATTTTCAGCGCCGTTGACTTCGTGGCTAATGTAAAATTGCTGCGGCCCGATTCTGCATTGTTTTCAACTTTATATACCTCGCTATAATCCTCCGTTACCAGTACTATCCAACTGCCTTTAATAATTTTTGAGTAGATCGAATCCAAATAAATGGTATCGGCGGTACCGGCGACGGCGGAAATGGTATAGCCCGGCCAGTTGGTGTAATTTCCGGGTAAGAAAAAGTATTGCGGCTGAATGGTAGCTCTTTGAAATCCAGGTGCCGACCAGGAGAGGCTTACACTGGCAACACTGGTATCATCAAAATAATCCAGGCGGAAACTGTACAGCCCACCTGCCTGCAGCCAGATGGTTCCTGAATTATCTTTAGCGCCATGCGAGTGCCAATCCTCAAATAATACCTGCCCGTCAACCCACAGCTTTACACCATCATCAGAATTAGTAAAAAACGTAACCAGCCCGGTAAATGGTGATAATATAAACCCAGACCATCTTACAGAAAAGTGATCTTCGTTAACACCTGCACCCGGAGACTTATTCCAGGTAAAATCAATACTGGCATCCGTACGCGTAAATACTTTATTCGAAAAATTAATATCGTTATAATATTCGCCTGTAATACCAGATGGTATAAATTCTTTTTTTACAAAGCCTGAAAGCGAACGGAAATCCGGTGCATTATAGCCGAATAAAGAAGCCCGTTGCCGCAACGCAAATACTTTAAATCCAGCATGTGCAGGGTTCACTTTTTTATCCCCTTTAAAATAGCCCAATCCATCGCTCCAGGTTATTTTTGTATAACCTGCGGCCGTATCTGCCATTACTGATTTTACCTTTCTAAAATCCCAATTCTCATTATCTGCTTTTGCATTTCTTTCATCCCCAATCATCAGCAGGCCATCGCCGGGTTGGAGGCCGGTATTAATACCTTGTAAATAAATTTCTGTATCGCCAAACCCGGGAATGATCCTTCTTTTGGTTTGCAGCTGAATGGCATTCCATTCTACCCGTGCTTCTATTTGTTCAATGGTTTCAAATACCTGTGGTAATTGAGCCTGCTCCGGTATGCTTTGTACTTTGGTACCCACAGGAATAATGGCTGTTGGTGGTGCCCCCGGAGATTCGTTCATGCTGAATTTCAGGAATGTTCCCGCTGCCACGCCGGGTCCCGGCCGGTAACTAATCAGGCGGGCCAGTTCTACGATAGAAAAGCGCTCGGTAGCTGTACGCAAATAACCTTCGTTAATGATTCTTTCCTGGTAAAAGGTAAGCACATCCAGTACGGTAGCCCATGCATCTAACGTAGCAATGGCCATATCGTCACCGGAACGGGAACTAAGTGCTGTTAATGCTTTATTGCCGGAAACAGACCGCAGCATAGATTCTTTAAAACTGCTATGTGTCCCCACACGGTAATGCAATGCAGAAAGCCCGGGTTTATTTTCCACGCTAAAAGGCGTTACGTGTTCAGCGCCGTCGCAGCACCCGCAGGTACAGATATTCTGGTTATCGTTACTCATAATCCACCAAGCATTATAAAATCTATTTTACCATTTTCCGGAAGGCTGGGATCATTATCAAGCCGGAGAATTTCCAATTCGGATGGCTTTAGCAAACCGCTTTCAATTTCACCGGCTGCACTTTTTGCCCAGCGCTGAAATGTATTTATCTCTACCGATGCAACGCCGGTAACTTCCATAGCTTTTTCGTACAAAGCACTTAGGTATACTGGTTGTCCGAATGTAAAATTGTCCGGATGAAAAAAGCCCTGTGTGCCGTTGGGTAAATCGTAATTGCTAAAAACACGTAATAAATTTTCCTTTACATCATTTTTAAAATACCCCGGCTTTACACATACATTTAAAATAATTTGTAACGGAATGTAATGTGGAGGCCTGATCTCCAGGTCGTAGCCTGCCATCCGGTATTGCTCCAGGTATTCCTGAATCTCCTGTTTAAAGGCTTCATCTACTTCTTTTCCGCCTTTGCGGTCAATGGTGATGTACACCGTGTACCAACTCCCTGTCCAGTAAAAACGGGCTGCTGCTTTTTGCACATCGGGATGCATTTCGGTTTTGCTTACATAATCCGCTTCGGTAACGGCACGCTCCTGCCGCCGGAAAGCCTGCGGTGCAAACTGCCGTACTTCTTCCATCGTTTCCGGATCGGTACCGCCGGAAGCAGGCATTGGATTCCTTATTTTTTTAATACCACCACCATTGAGCAGGATTACGTTGATGGCATCCGCACCCACATTACCATATTTGCCATTACCCACCCGAAGGGAAGCTTTTGGCGTAAATCCGCTCAGCACTTTTTTACCGGAAATATCATCACCGAAACGCAGGTGTGACGTTCCGTCCTGTTCGGTTTCTACAACAAATTCGGCAGCAAAACGGTCACTTTCCAGCAGGTCACGACTGGCGGTCCAAACCTCGTAATTATCGCTTAAATTTACTACAGGCAAAGCCCGGTGCGGATTCTGCTTTATGGCAATATCTGCAGCGCCCTCCTTTGCTAATTGATGTCCGTAAGCAGCGGCAACCGTAATTCCGGTAGCCGGTAATTTCGGGTAATATGTTTTTTCCGCCGGGGCAATAGCCGGAGCAAGGCTTTGTCCCGACATACTGATTCCCTGGTCGGCCAGCACAATATTTCCACGGGCTACGCTTTTCTCATTGAGTGGCAGGTCTGCATCTTCATTTTCAACCGGACTGGTCAGGCATAATGGAAACGGCAGTGCGTCTGCATCAAACCAATCAATACGCATCAGCTTTGCACCGGTCAGGTTATCGGTAAGGTTTTTTTGAATTGATTTTATCCGCACAGCGTGGCGATACAAAAAATCGGCATCCGCTTTTTTACCGGTTTCAGGGCCGTACAGCTCTTCAAAAATCAGTACATCACCTTTTGCAAGGGTAATAGCCGGGTGGTAACGGAATGTAGCGCTTGTAGTTCCTTTGGGCAGGCAGCAATCTGAATCTTCCCAGGTATAAAAACGGATGATGTTATGAGCGCTGTTCAGCATAATGAGATGCATGGTTTCGAATACAACCGGGCTGCGTTCACTTAAATATTTTTTCTTATACGATTCAGGAAGGGCCGCTTCTTTTCCGTTCCCCCCGGTCATCAGTAAACTGCCCTTTTTTAACGGAATGTTTTCTGCACTGCCTCCCGGTTCTGTTTCTACAAACACCCATGCTCTTGCATTGCAGCCGTCGTGCACAAAATAATCGAGCAGGCGTGCATGGCGTTTTAAGGAAACCCTGCGCCGGGCCGTATTCAGGTATGCTTCCGTTGCTACAGCATCCTGGTAATAGCTTAGATGATCGCCCACATAAGCTAATAACTCAACAAGTGCAACCTGTAAATCGGCTGCATTCCGTTCCCGCCAGTCCGGCATTACTATACTCAGCCGGTCCAGCATCAGCCGGTTGAAACTTGCATAATCTTTAGCGAGGTAATTAATAGCCGGTTCTTCCCTTTTTTCAGGCGGACAAACCGGGTCTGTTTTACAATCAAATTCGTTCGGGCAATTAATCTTGAAAGAAAAAGTTACTGTTGATAATTGCTCGTCAAAACCCACCGGGGGTATATCTTTTTCAATTGATGATGTAGCAATTTTTAGTATGTAATTAGAAAAATCGCCGGCAGCGCTAACGGTAACAGTAAGTATTTTGTTATTAGCCGTTACCGTTTCTGCCATAATGTTTTTAACCCGTACACCGCCTTCAAAAATGATATTTTCCTTCTGCAACAGGGGGAGGGCAGGTATGCCTCCGGGCTCGCCGGGCAGGTTATGCAGGAAATATATCTTCAGTGTTTTTTGATCAGTTGATGCCACTTCGAGATAATCGATACCATTAACGATACCGGAAGCGTTTACTTTTTTCCAGCGATCCCTGTTCTTACAAAAAAACTGCGTGGTCATCCGATTAATTTTTGAATTCTGCTATTTTCATCTGTTGTGTACGGCGGATAGTATAATTGACAGTTACCAGCAATGTCGAATCTGTGTTTTGTATGTCAACTGCATTCACTTCTATCAAATCGCTCAGCCACTGCTGTAATGCACCCTGTACCAAAAACTGAGTTGTGGCGCTCAGTTCATCACTGTTCGGCTGAAACACTAATTGCATCAGGCCACTTCCGAAAGTTGGCCGGTTTACGCGTTCGCCGGGAGAAGTAAATAAAACCTGCCAGATCATATCCCGGATGTGCTGATCCTCACCGCTGAGGGCAGTTTGACCTTTTTGATCGAACTGAAAAGGAAATTTTATATTCATAAAGATCGTAAAGTTTAGCTATTCACTCTTTCACCTGTTCACTTGTTTCTTCGTTCACTCGTTATTTTGCTTTCTTATTACCATATTTCTTTTTCCATGTTTTCTTGTCCATTTATGTTCCTGTAACTCTCGTTTGGGTAACAACAATCGTTGCAGGTGTACCATTGGGTATGCAGACTGCCTGGCTATCCATCAGCAGCACGGGCATTCCATTAGACGTAACGCGGACAGCTCCTGTAATCCACTGGGCGATTACACATGGCAGCGGGTTGCCGGCGGGTGTTACGAAAGGGCATCCTGCAATTGCATGAGGAGATGGCTGCATTACAATAGGCTGGCCACTTACCAGCACCCGCGGATTAGGCGCCGTAGGCTGAGCCTGGCCGCCATGTGCACACAAAACCGTAGCACCTGCATGTAATAAAAATCCTGGCATAAATTAGTTTTTTGGTTCACCCGTTCACTTGTTTCTTGTCCACAGTTTTCTTATTTACTTAATTCTCATTAACCCAAATTTATATAATTGTTAGTGCCCCATTATTAATCGTTACCGCAGGTCCTACCATGGTAAGGCTGGCACCCTTTCCATTCTGTAGGTAAATACCCGTATCATTCACAATAATGGTAGCACCCGTCAGGCTTTTAAGCATAATACCACCGGTAGGGCCCGGCAGGTCGCTTACCATAATGGTGCTTTGCCCTGCGCTCTGTATAACAATATTTGGCGACACCGGCAGGCCTGCATGTGCCAGCGGCGGAACGCCGGAAGCCACGCCCCACCTACATCCTACCCATACCGGGTAGTCAGGATCGCCGTTCTCAAATTCCACCCATACACCGGTACCAATAGGGGGCACTACGTACATTCCCATTGGCGGGCCGGTAGGGCCGGTAAGCGGTACACAGGCTTCTGCCCAGGTGGAAGGTATCAGCCCCAATACATCGGGAACCGTCAGCATTAGTCGTCCCCGCAGTTCGGGGTCAATGTTATTCAGTACCGTGCCCCTGTATTTTCCTAAAAATCTTCCGTCACTCATATTCTTACAAATGGGGTGTTAGAAATTAAACCGTCACGGGATAATGTGAAACTCTGTTTATATTCACCGGGTTTGATATTGTGTGTTACGCTGTCAACAAAATACATCCCGTCATAAGCAAGGCCGGCACCCCTTACCCCTACCAGCATACGGGATTTTAATATGCCATTATATCGCAATACATCGAGAGAGCCATTCCCGCTGATAGATGCGGCATTCTCCTTATTCATTAAAAAGCCAAGAATCTCTTTTGCGGCATCATCCGGCGCTAACCGGGCCGAATTATCGGATAGCTCTATTTTTGAAGGCGGAGCAGGCTTTAATCCCAGCGGGGGCTTCAGTATATTAATATTGGGAACGGGAATTGGAATTGGAATGGTTCCGGTAATAGGATCTAAAATGGTAAACATTCGTACTTTTTTAGCCAGACCATTGTTGGTAAAGCTTAATGCTTCCACATTATTGTGCGCATCCATATTAATAGTGAGTGCCGGCTGCGGTATCGGCAGGTTAATATCGGGACCAAAATAAGCAATGCTTTGAGCAGGCAAAGGCCCCGGTATCATACAAAAAATGTATCCGCATTTTTGGGCCATTGTTTTTAAATAACTTCTGTCTGTTCCACGTTGCGATTCAATTTTATTAGTCAGTATTTTTACAGTAGGTATGATGGGCGGAATAACTAACGGAATAATCCCAAGGACTGCATAAGGCGCCAGTATCGTGTAAATTTTTGCTACATCGGGCATGGATGGGAAGGGCATTACCTTTTCGAGTATATCCATAGCAAGGCTTAGGTCTTCGCCGGTAATGGTAAGTGTTGATTTGCCAGGCTCGCTGGATGGGGCAAGTTCCTGATTGGTAACCAGCCCATCCATCAGCACATTCGGCATACCATTGAGCGTGGCAATGATGATAACCCGTGTGGTAATAGGATCGAAATAACCGGCAGGTAGCATAGTAGTGAGCAGCACCGAACTTTTTGAAACACTGAACGAAATCTGGAAACCGTTGCGTTCGCTGCTGTTGGTTACCTGAATGCTGTTCAAGGCATCCATTACCACTTTGGGCGCTATCACCGGTATAGCCGGGCCAATGAGCAATGTGAGGTAAATTCCTTTCAGCATTTGGTGTGTTTTATTCGGCCTCATCCCCGGCCCTTCTCCTCCCGGAGAAGGGTGCCTTTGTTAAACTTCCTGATCAACAGAAACTGATGGGTTCTTGCTGCCTTAACATTAAGATATTCGTTACTATTACTTCTATTTAGCTTTACTTTTACATCTGATAATTTATTATTATGTATATGTATTTCCGGGTATTCCTTCAGGCAATGTGATATTAACAGTGCTGCCTGGTTCCTCCGTTAGTGCGCCGGGTTCCAGTACATTATTGGCATCACAGATTTGCCAGAACCGCTCCGGATCACCGAGGTATTCCGCCGTTATATTATCCAGCCGCTCGCCTTCTTTTACGGTATGTTCCTGTATCACATAAAATTTTTCGGCGGACGGTACTATTCGCCGGCGCAGGTACACCAGTGGTTCACCATTGCTTCCATCCATCGATGCCGTTTCAATACCACGGTAACGGCTGGATGGCGGAAACGAGTTTGTTTTTACGCCGGTTTGCTGTAAAATAGATTGGGTTATGTCTATCATATAATGGTTTTTATACCTAATTCGCTTAGCGAACCGGAGTGAAATGTGCGGGCCAGCCTTTCCTTATTCTGATGATAGCTCATAAATAGTCCGCCCCCCTTATGCTCGAAACCCAAATCGTCAACACTCAATACCCGCATACCCAGGCTTACTTTCGCACGTATCGGATTCAGGAGCACATCAAACGCTTCTTCGGTAACGCTGAATTCGGTTAGCCGCACGGGTATAATCCGGTTTTTATTCCAGATGAAAAGTGTCATTGAACTTTCCATGGGAGCAATTTCAATGGTGCCTGTTTTAGCCAGCGTATTGTTTGCAAATAAGTGTGCGCTGCTGGGATAAAGAAGCATTTCTAAAACGGCAAGTTGCGGCTGTATACCTACCTGCGAAGTAACCCGATCTCCATTTTCCATCTGGTCAGTGGCATCGATTTCCGCTTCCAGTTTAATTGTTTCCACCGGGGGGCCTGTCAGGCGCATCGGTTCCGACCGCTGGCCAGCCCCTTCACCACTTGTACCATGTACCTGCAGGGTACGGGATAGCGTATCCGGGTTGTATTGCAGGGTAATAATCCGTTCTACTATAGCAGAGTTGGGATTGATTACCACAATACCACCTTTTACGAGATGAGGGGAACCGGGAAATGATGTCATACTATTTTACCTCAAAAGTTTAGATAAAAGACCACGGACGACAGACAACGGAACACTGATAACATACGGTCTTTTATATTTAAATATCAATTTTCCTTTATGCTTAATTGTAAAAAACATTTTATCTTTTAGTATCCATATTAGTAATTGCCGAATATACGGAACCTGCAATCTGGTTTCCCGTTCCCTGGTCAGTATGAATATCTGACAACTGAAACTGATTGCCACTCAGCAGCGGGTAACCAGACCCGCCTGTAAAAGAAGGCAGACCATTCTCGGTTAAAAGCCGAACCAGTTCTGCTTCTATCGCTGCGGCAACACCGTAGCGGTCCTGCGGTTGAAATCCATGCAACACCAGTTCCTCAATATGCACTTCCACTGAATGATTCATTATTATTCTTGTTTATATACTAACAAAAGGTTTTTCAATCTTAGCATACTCCGACCGGGCAGCCCGTATTATATGCGACATCTGCACCTGTACATCATCATCGGCAGCAAGGAAAGCTGCATTCATAGCGATATTTCGAATGTTTCCACCCGGTATTGTAAATTTCCCTAATCTTTCCATATCCAGCCCGTTTTTCGGTGTTCCGGCAGGAAATACTTTTTTCCATATTTCCGTTCGCTGGCTTGCATCCGGAAAAGGAAAATGAATCACAAAACGAATACGCCGGAGAAATGCTTTATCCAACGCATTTTTCATATTGGTGGTTAAAATAGCCAGGCCCCGGTAGGCTTCCATGCGTTGCAACAGGTAACTCACTTCAATATTGCTGTAACGGTCGTGGCTGTCTTTTACATCACTGCGTTTACCAAACAAGGCATCCGCCTCATCAAACAATAAAATAGCACCCCCATCCTCGGCTGCATCGAATATCCGCTTCAGGTTCTTCTCTGTTTCACCAATGTATTTGTTTACTACTTTGCTCAGGTCGATTCGATACAGGTCCAGCTTTAATTCGTTTGCCAGCACTTCAGCAGCCATGGTTTTACCAGTGCCGCTTTCGCCGGCAAACAACACGCTAATACCCAATCCCCGTGCCCCTTTTGAACCAAAACCCCATGTTTCGTACACCTTATTCCGGTGTTTTACCTGGGCGGCAATTTCACTTAGCGTAATTACCTGCGCCTCCGGCAAAACAATATCGGCCCAGGAAGCAACCGGTTCGATGCGCTGTGCCAACTCATCTACCTGCGGGCGGGTGTAATGGCAACAGATCGCCCAAAGCTTGTTATATAAATTTTGACTGTCTCTGTCATTTTCATCTAAAAGAAGATGTGTCTTTAATTCATAACCAGCCTTACGGATAATATCAGCGCTCAGGTTGAACTGTGACACAATTTGATTTAACCCGGCTTCCGGCAAATTTTCATTTGCCAAAACCATTTTCCATAATAGCTTTTGCTCGTCCGCAGCCGGCTTTTTAATATCAAAAAAAACTTTAGTGCGTTTCAGGTCGGGAAACCCCTGATCTGAATTTAAAATTACTGCCGTCTGTATATTTTCAATAAAACTGGTTACCGACTGCATTCTTTGCTTTTCGCCCTTATCCAGGTCGGTGCAGTCGAGATACAACAGATAATCGTTTAATGCAGCTTCTCTGTTCCAGATGCGAACCAGTTCTGCTGCATCCCTGCTACCAACCGGTACAGCGTAAGCTGAAATTACAAAAAGCTGTAATCCAAGTATTGAAGCAGCATTGGCAGCAATAGCAGCTTTATCAGACAGCCCGGCACCGTTCAAAAAAATAACAGGTGGTATGGTATGCTTTTCCTGCCGGCGAATGGTTTGAACAATGTCATCCGCCAATGTTTGCTGCGAAGGCGCCAGTTGCTCACCGGCAGTAACAGGTGTTGCTATCTCTTTTATGATTTCATGAGTGCCGGTTATTCCTGCCAGGTAATGCAAAATATGCTCCTCAATTTTCAGTGGGCTTCTTACTACCTGATAAACACGGTTTATTTCTATTAACCGCCGGTAGCGCAGCGGGCCGGCCGGCGAAACAGCGCTCCAGTGTGGATTTTGCAGGGCAGCCACTGCCAATCCGAATGTGGGCTGAAAAAAAGAGGCATCACCCTGTATAGAAGCAATTAAATCACCCAGTCCGGCATCGAGTTCCATACCGGCACACATCAGCAAAATATCTTTTTCAAAAGCCGATAATTGTAAGGAAGATACCAACCTTTCAATGGCAGGTGGTTGCTGCATGGAGGAAGCTGTTTTTTCCAATCCTGCTACTAACTCTAAATCAACAGGCCGGTCTTTTTTTTCTGATTTATTTTTTAAAGTGCTGAGATACCATTCCAGTTGCTGCCGTAGTAATTTGAGCATTCCGGTGAGATAGTGTTGGTTAGCAACAGCCCAATCCGTATTAGTTGTAGGTTGAGAAATGCTCATGAGAAATCAATATCGGGTGATGAATACCGGCCCTGTGCATCTGTTCCCAGCGGGCTTTCTGCCCCATCCACGCTGATGCGCAACAAATAATTTCCGGGCGCTACACCGGCGACCGGGATTACAATATCGTCTGTTGGTTCAGGCGGGCTTTGAAGGGCTGCGGCAGACAACGGGAAGTGATAGGAATGTACGACAAGCGAATTTGTCACCTCGTTTAACAGCAACGCTACTTTCTGCCCGGGGTTTATTGAGGGAATTGTTTTCAGACCCACATCAGCAAAGAGGAGACCAGCACCGGAATGAGTGATATTGGAAACCGTCGTGCTTACCACCTGCGGGCTAAGCATAAAAGTCGCCGGTTTTGAAACTACGCCGTGGTGCGGTACGGGCAGGCTTCCCATTAATTGCGGATGGGCAACCTGCACCTGGTGAGGCCCGGCAGAGATGGATGGCAACAGGCTAATAGAAACCTGTTCATCGGAAACAAGCAGGCTTCCCGCTATGCTATCTACCGCAATCCCGTCTATCAAAACTGCGACCGCTTCGTGCATCAATTGTTTACCAATCAGTACCAAACGCTGGCCAGTTCGTATTTTTTGATTTTTCAGTACCGGAGCGTTTGCTGATACCTGCGAACCAATTTCATCAATTACCGGTTCCTTAAAAGGATTTACATATATGTTTCTTTGTTTAACCGGTAAACCAGGTTTGAACGATTTATCACTTTCAATAAGCACAACGGTAACTTTATAAGCAGCAGTGGGCCGGTATTTAGTGCCGAAGGCCGCCCATAATTTCGATATGTCTTCAATGCTGAGTACTAAGGGTGTAATGGTAATTTGCTCTGCCTGGTCCACCAATCCCGAATCCGACAGAAGCTTCAAAGAACTACTACCACCCACTGATTCATCCATGATCTTTCGGATGGTCTTTTTATCTAATACCGGCCTCTCGTGTAATATCTGCATACCAAAGCCCAGGAGAATATCGGTATGTAGTTCGCCCGAACCAAAAGCCGTCAGCAGGTAATGCAGATCAAGCACCAGCGGCGGATTGGCAATCCTTTCACCTTTGAAATTGAAAGAGGGTTGTGCCACATTTCGCCAACCCTGGTTAGGGCTTGCCTGGTACATGAATATATTCAACTGGCTCGCCTCTTTTCCAATAGCCGTATCAATTTTATCGGGAGGCCACGCCATCACTGCAATATTTCCACCGATAAATCCGGTCAGGTCATGATCATCCAATCCCTGGTTCAGCAGATCTTTAAGAACCTGTGTTACGGATGCTATCCGGAGGGCCGTGCTCATTATCGGGTACTGTTTCGCTTGTTTAAATATTCGTCTAAAGATAATTTTGGCTTAGGCGGTTCTACCCTTGCTGTTTTTACAGGGCCTGTCGCCTGCACAGCCTTTACTTCTATTCGTCCAATGGATACTTTTATTACCTGCGGTGTTTGCTGCGCCTGTAACCCGCTTACACCAAACCGCAAGGCAGTATTGGAATGGCGGGCAGCAGGAACCACAAACGGCACAGGCGTTACAACGGAGGATGGTGGCCGGATGTGCCGCTTTTCCGGTACTGTTTTTGAAAGATCCCGGCTAATTACCGGCGGACTTTTTTCACCGGTTTCTCCTTTTACCTGCTTATCAGCTGGCGTAGCCTGATATATCAAAGGTGAACCTGGCTGTTGCGCCGGGTTAATAGTAGTTGCTGCTACCGTGTCTGGAACAGCATGTAACGGTGAGGGTACAAATTCAATAACATTTGCTCTTTCCCCCTGTAATGAATCGTTTCTGTTAGCAGCGGCGACAAATGATGGCTGCGGATTCTCTTCACCGGTTATATATTTTGTTTTTTTAATATTTTTTACTACTGGTTGTGTAAGGGATTCTGCTATTGGTGATTCCTGCGTTTGCAGGTAATTACTTTCTATACTTGTACCCTTATCAGAATGAAAAGAGGTTTGACTACTATCAATAAAGTTTTCACCCTGCTGCCATGCAGGAATCGCCGACACAGCCGGCGGCTCGAACCGTGCGGGCAAACGCGGCGCTACCTGCATATCTGCATGTAGGTGCCGATTAATAATATGACTGATAAATCCATTCATACACCCAGCATTTGAATATAGATGTGCCTGCGGCGGGCACTCATGTTTACAATGTCTTTTTCCGGCCAGCCAAATGCACGTGCCAGCAATGCTACTTCATCCATGAGGCGATAAGCCCAGTTGTCGATTTCGGCCCACAGAAAACTGCCAATATCAAATCTTGTTTCCCATTTGTTAGCGCAGGCCGTACAAACCAGGTTCATCCGGATGTCAGCCTGCGGGTCTTCCTCACTCATCCGTTGCTCCAGTGCTTGTAATATCTCATCCTGTAAAACATCAGGCGGCTGTACTATTCCATTTTGCACGACTTCCACCACACAGTCCAATATTATTTTTTTATCATCTACCGGGTTGTCGCTCTCACCCATCACACTTGCCAGGTCATAACTATCGGGTAAGCGAAAACGTATTGTAAACGCTTCTTTTTCCAGGATAAAAACCGTAGGGTCTATAGCCGGCCGCAAAGGTTGCAGGCGCAATGCTGCGGTATTCGTTTCCCACTCCACAACTTCTTTGCAGGCCGGGCATTCCGATTTCATTTTTAACACCTGTCCAAACATCCATTCCCGCAGCAACAGCAACCGGCTATCTCTTTCGCCGATGCTTAATTTCCAGACAATATCCAACTGATCTGTAACCATTGCTTTTGCCAGCAGGCGAATTGATTTTTCCAGCAGCGGCCGGCCGCTGCTTTCGTCCCAAATTGTCAATACATCAAAAGCATTGAGTGGATTCATTCCTGCACATTAAGGCTCAGTAAAAGAAGGCTCTGTTGGTTCTGTTACCTGGTAATCCCGTTCCCAACCTTCGTTTTCCAGTTTAATGTGCTGAATAGCCACGGCGTTGGCATTGGCATCCAGATCGGGCAAGGCCTGAAACTCTGAAACCCAGCACCGGTAAAGCTTATAGGCGATGGCAAGCTGGCCTGCCTCATTATATAATTCTATTATTAAATCTTTGCGGAAATCTTTAAGTGATACTTCTGCACCAAGGCCCGACCCGAAGTTCCAGACCTTATTGGCCCATCGCTCGAATTCAACATCGTGGGTTACACCCCGCTCAATAGTAACTGCTTCAAACTCGGTACGGCCGGGAGATTTACGGCTGCTGCTTGGGTCGCCACCTTCGCGGTGCTTTACTACTTCTGTTGTTTTTTTAAGTCCGCCTACTTTACTTACGCCTGCTACATACCTGCCGTCCCATTTGATGCGGAATTTAAAGTTTTTGTAGGGATCGAACCGTTGTGCATTTACGGTAAACTGTGCCATAATTTTTTTAAGTTTTTTTGTAGGCAGAGGGAAGAAGACAGAAGGCAGCGTTAGCAGAAGGGATTTGTCAGAAAATAAGATCGATATTAAATTCTTAATATATTATTTTAAAAACAAGTTGAATACACTATCAAGTAAATTTTTTAACTCTCAAATTCCGGACTGAAGACACAAGTTGGAGCAACTTCCAAGCTTATTTAATTGACAGTGTATTGAGAATGACTTTTTTTCATCTTTAGGCTGTTCCCTGCTGCCTTCTGTTTGGTTATTCTAACAGTTATGTTTCTACCTGACCTGCCAACTGCTGTATTTTAATCATTACAAATTCAGCTGGTTTCAGCGGGGCAAAACCAACAAGGATGTTAACGATGCCGGAATTAATATCATTTTGCGTAGTCGTCTCTTTATCACATTTCACCAGGTAGGCTTCCGAAGGTGTTTTGCCCTGAAAGGCGCCCTGGCGGAACAGGTTGTGCATGAATGCACCGATGTTAAGCCGTATCTGTGCCCACAACGATTCATCGTTCGGTTCGAATACAATCCATTTGGTACCACGATACAGGCTTTCCTCAATAAATAATGCGGTGCGGCGTACCGGTGTGTATTTCCATTCCGATGCCAACTGGTCGGCGCCATTAAGCGTACGGGCGCCCCAAACCAACATACCGTACACCGGGAATGCCCGCAGGCAGTTAATGCCCAACTTATTTAGTTCGCCATTTTCCATATCGGTAAGTGGTACACTCAGCGCTGTAACGCCCCTGAGGGTTGCATCCTGGCCCGCAGGTGCTTTCCAAACGCCTCGCTCAGCATCGGTACGGGCAAATACGCCTGCTATTGCACCACAGGGCACAAAGGCTTCCACCTGGTTATTCATCAATGGGTTAGCTTGCTTCAGGCGTGGGTTGAATAGCGCAGCATTTTTACTGTTTGAAGCCGGATAAACGAAGTCTGAAAATTTTTTCTTTGCTGTTGCCATACTGTTCCATAGGCTGTGCGGATCAACAATAAACATGGCCCTGCGTTCTTCACAGTATGCTATTGCTTCACTGATCAGACTCGTTTCTACATCTGTCGGCTTCTCAGAATCCGCTGGTGAAGTACCGGTATCTGTTGCATATGGCGGAATACATAATAAATTAAATATATCTGTTTTTTCAAGTGCATACAAACCTCTTTTTGTATCTCTAAACCCTGTACCAGTCAGTTCTAAATTAGTAATATGAACACCATCGCTGCTTTGAGTAGTTGCAGAACCGGGAGGGCTGCCAAGAGGGCTCATGACAAACTCCGGCGGACTAAAAGGACTGATGCCAATTGGTCCGGCAGGTGTTAGTACCACATCCTTTCCTATTCCATTCTGGTCTTTACCTGTAACTCCTGGCCGCAATACAATACCGGCAGGTAGGTTTGGGGCAACCGGAACCATTCGCATCAGGGACGACTCCTGTTCAAGCACCCTTTTAAGGTATGAAGGTTTGGTGCTATCCATTGTCACGTTGAAAAACTTCTCATTTAAACCGCCTTTTTCTGCAATTGTAATATTGAACAATGTCGGGTCCGGCGTTATTCCATCAGCAAGCTTTATTGTTTCATGATCAATTTTTATGCTCAGATCATCGCCCCAGGTGCCCGGACTTACCGCAACCAGCGTAATCTCGTCATATGGGCTTGCCTGCCCGGTAGGCAACCTGATGTTAGCAGACTCTGCATTTTTGTGCACCCTTACAATAATGGCAACCCCGCCCCCGTTCAGGAAAAAATCACGAACGGCGAAGCTCATAGGGCTGCTATTCCATAAGCCGCCAAAACTGCGTTCATAATCGCCAAAGCTGAATATTTCGACAGGCTCATCGGGCGGGCCTTTCCGGGCCCTGCCAATAAAAGCAGTAACGGAAGTAGCTACACCGGTGATGGTTCGCACACCGCTGCTTAATTCTTCGATATAAACGCCGGGATAGGTGGGCAAAACTGGCATATTTTTATATTAATTTTTATTAGAACATAAAAACCGGTAATATTTTTATATAAAAATCAATCTTATATACAAGATTGCAAATCTATATTGACATTGAGGTTTAGCTTGTAAACGGGAAGCGCCTTATTTCGTTCAATTGATAATATTCTGGCAGCAAAAAATCCTTCTGCACTAATTTTACTAATTGATAAAATATAAATTTTTCTGCTTATCTGGTTTACGGATCCTTTTAGAAAAAGTTTAATGACGAAAATAATTTCTTTTAGAAGCTTATCGTACGATCATATACTATTTGTAGCGTCGCAATACCATACCTGTGTAAAATTCTTTGAAATCTATTGAACCGGAACAACAGGTAATCTAAAATACCTGTTGTTAATCGGTAATAGTCTGTCTTGGCACTGTTCTGATTAGGTATTGTGAAAGTAATATGTAAAAATCGAATTTGCAAGTAAATAGCGGATTTTTTAGCAAATGGCCTTTCTGAAGCAGTATATGGCCCGTTCTGATTAGTTTTTTATTGCAGATGCATAGTTGTAGTAAAAAAAGCTCCGTAAAGAAGTTAGATTTTCCGCAATAAAAAAGGCGGAGCATAGTGCTCCGCCTTTTTTATTGATCCGTCTTCACAACTATGTTTACAACTACTGCTTTGTCCTGTAGAAAAACTGTTCGCTGATTATCTTGTCATCTTTTACTTCATACACCCCTATTTCGTTCAGGTTCATTCTTCCCCAACCTTTCATGGTTATATCCAGATCCATGGTCATGGCTATAAAATTGTTGCTCACAATTGGCATACCGGCGCTAACGCTATGGTATTCCTCAACAGTTGCCTCGAAGGCATGGCCTTTTGCAATAATGGCTTCCATGCCTTCTACTCTTTCAGGCACGCCCATAGCGCCTTTTGGCTCTATGCTTACAGCGTTATCAGCATACAATTCTTTTTGGGCGGTTTCATATTTGCCCTGGCTGCAAAGTTCATGCAGCCGGTCTGCAATCTGTTGGGTAGTCATGTTGTAATAATTTCTGTAAAGAAAATAGCTTGATTTTACAATACGGTATTTCTGTATTAATTTATTATGAAACAATGCCTCATCATCTTACGGGTAATCATTTACGGGCAGGCTACCGGCCGCATCCGTGTCGAAAGAAAAGGATGAATTACTTACCCTCCATTCATTCGGCGGTACTCCCGTTTCCTGCTTAAATACCCGGCTAAAATAACCGGCATCGCTGTATCCGCATTCCAGGGCAATGGTGCTGATGCTACTATCGGGCTGTAGCAACAATTCTATTGCCCTGTTGAGCCGTATCATACGTATGAACCGGTTGGGCGAAAAGCCCGTTAAAGCTTCTAACTTGCGGTGTAGCTGGGAGTGGCTAAGAAATACCATTTTGCATAATTGCTCAACGGTGAAATTTTCTTCGCCAAGCCGGGCTTCTACCGCTTCCCGGACTTTTATGGCAAAGGCGTTTTCTATTTTTTAGGTTCCACTACGGGTGTATTTGCAATAGTTGGTATACTGGCCGGAGTGGCCTCCGCAAAACCTGCTTTTTTTAAATAAAACTGTTGCAATAGTACCCGCAGTTCCAGCAGTTTTTTAATACGAATCAGTAGTTCATTTTTGTTGAAAGGCTTTTCGAGATAGGCATCGGCGCCATGTTCCAGGCCTTCTATTTTGCTTTCGATACCAGCTTTGGCTGTAAGCATAATGATAGGAATGTGGCTGGTGCGTTCATCTGCTTTTAGTTTGCGGCATAATTCAAAGCCATCCACAAAAGGCATCATAACATCAGTAATAATCAGGTCGGGCACCATATCCGTGGCTATTTCAAAACCTTCCTGGCCATCTTTACCTACGGCCAGCCGGTAATCGGGCAGGCAACTGGCGGTATAAGCAACCACATCAGCATTATCTTCTACCAATAAAATAAGGGGTTTTCGACTAATGGCCTTTTCGTACACAACCTCTTTTTCTACAGGTATGGGCACCGGTTGCTGACGGGTGTTTTGTATAGCTATAAAAGGCTGTTCTGCCTGCGGCAATGCAACCCTTTTCACTGGCAGCCATACGGTAACTCTGTACCCCGTTGCGCACCTGTGGGCGGGCTTTTTACCGAAATCTCACCTGCCATTAACTTCACCAGTTTCTTTGTGAGTGCCAGGCCAATACCCGTGCCTTCAGAGCTGCGTGTATGGCTGGTATCCACCTGGTAAAACCGTTCGAAAATGTGTTCCAGCATATCTTCAGGAATGCCCTTCCCGGTATCCTTTACTTTAATAACCAGTGTGATATCTTCTGCTTTCGCAGGTGCTTTTCCTTCACTTACCGATTTATATATGTTACCTTTTTTCGGCGTAAATTTTAAGGCATTAGACAACAGGTTGCTTACAATTTGCCGTATTTTTTCAGGGTCGTAGGCAATCAGCAGCGTGTCCAGATCCGATAAATAATGCAGGTGTTTTTGCTGGCTTTCGGCCAGTGAATGAAAGGATTCCACGATATAACGCATAAAAGTGATCACATCGCCCTGCACTAATTGTAATGCCATTTTGCCGCTTTCCAGTTTTGACAAATCCAGCATCTCATTTACCAGTTTCAGCAGGCTTTCACCGTTTCGAACGATCATCTCCATGCCGTTTTTCAAATGCTCTTCCGGCTTGTTTTTTACCTGTTGTGCCATACCCAGTATCACTGTCAGCGGCGTACGGAATTCATGGGTAATATTCGTGTACAGTTGGGTTTTGAGGGTATCAAGATCCTTTATCCGGGCTGCTTCCCGTTGCTCAAAGTGTAGTTGCTGCCGCAGTTTGGCCCTGTTAATGGTAAACCTGAAATAAGGCCGGATGGCCAGGCCAATTAATAACAGGTAAAGCCCGTAAGCCCACCAGGTTTGCCACCATGGCGGCAGCACAGTTACTTGCAATTCTGCCGTTTTATCGCTCCATATTCCCTGGCTGTTGCTACCTTGCACTTTAAATGTATATGTACCCGATGGCAGATGCAGATAAGTAGCTGTACGGCGGTTGCCGGACAGGCTACCCGGATCAGCACTGTTGTGAGCGATGCGGTAAAATGCCCCGCTTTTTCTGTCATAAATATTTAGACCGGCATCTTCTGTTCCTGCCCATATCCTGCCTTTGGAGTCTTCAAAAATTTTAACGATGGTATTACTGCTAAGTAAAGTGGTCAAAATAACTTGTACAAATGAAGCGGGATATTACCCGGCGTTGGTAGCCCCTACCCCCTGTAGGGCAATGTGATTAAGTTAAGGATTGGAGTATCAGTTATGCGCCGTAGGTGCAACCTGTTTGTAGAAGATAGCCATCTTTGATGTTGGTGCATGCCACGTAGTGGCTACCTGATCAGAGAAGAGGGGTAGCCACTACGTGGCAATGATTCCCTTTGCCTCTTTGTTTGCTACAAACAGAAAGCCCCGATGGGGCTTAACTTAATGACATTGCTCTAAAGGGGAACTCGTTTTTACCTGAAAAATTAGTGGCAACTATGAGTATTTTGAAGTTCCTATAAAGTTTGATGGTGTCCAAAAGCCCCCTTTAGAAGGTTTGGGGGCAACCAGGCCAGATTGAAGAAATGTTCAAGTTATTTTGATAACTTTCCTAAGCGAATGCACATTGTAAGGATCGTTCGTAAAAATCCTGAAACTATACCCATCGTAACGGTTCAATCCATTTTTAGTAGCCACCCAGATTAAGCCTTCCTGATCCTGTAAAATATCGAACACCATTCCCTGCGACAAACCCTGCGCTGTAGAAATCGTTTCGAACGGAACAGACTTTTGTGGTTGCGCAGTTGTGCCCAGCCATAGAATGGCGGCGCAAATAATTAACCGGGCTTTGGTTAAGGCTACCTGCATTGGCTGTAAATCAAAATGAAAATCAATTTTTCATACCAAAACTGCCAATAGAAAACGGCGATTTTCTGAAAATGATGAATTAGTCCTACCCATGCACAATTTGTCCTGTTGATTGGTGGATTTGTACAGCATTTTGGTGAATAGTTCCTTGGATAAAGCTTGGTTTACAGGCATTTTTACAATCGGAATCACCTGGTGTTTTCTCTGCGACAATAACACTACCAACAAGGCACGGGCAGCTTTTGATGCAAACTATACCTTCGATGGCGGCGATGGCCCCATTGATCGCTCCACGACTACCAGTGCCAGCAAATCGAACACCATCGAATTCGCCAAGGAGGTAGATCATAACTTCGCAGTTGGCATCGGTTTAGAAATAGCAGGCATCGGTGTAAGCGGTGGTTTTAACGTGAACATGAAACTGGAAACGGGCAACAGCACCACTACCACATCCACCAACACGACCACGATAGGGTATGTATTAGATGATGACGACCTGTATGACTCTTACACCGTGGACGTAAAGAAAGACCGTGTACAATACACCTATGTTTGCCATGGTGGCGGGTACCACCAGTTGCCCGCCCGAACGGCCCGGACAAAGCAGGGATGCCGTGCTGCTTAGCACACCACAACCTGTGCAAACAAACGTACCTGCCAACGGCGAAGCAACCTTTAACCTCGTAGTGTCCAACGTAAGTGAAAGCAACGAAACACGGGATTATAACCTGACGTTCGATGCAGGTACTGCCAATGGCGCTATCGTTACCATCGCCGGTGCTCCAGCCGCAGGTCTGGTTGTTCCTTTGCCAGGCATTGCATATCTCGGTTCCAGAACCGTTACGGTAAAAGTAAAGAAAGACCAGGCCAGCAATGTATTCTCGTACGAGAACCTCCGGTTCACGGCTTATGATAATTGTGGTGGAAGCGTTAGCAAAAGCACTACCATCTCCGCTTATTTCGCCAGCCCATGCAGCGATATCACGCTGGCCTACCCGCCAATAACTGGGTGGTTAGTTCAGGCAACAACCTGTTGCCCATACAGATGAGCGGCTATACCGTTGCTAATCTGCAATCCATAGAACTGCAGCATACCAATGCGGGCAGCAGCAACCGGGTAACAGATACTACCCTTTCCCAGGCACAGATCACCAACCCTGCCAGTACTACATTTAATTGGAACCTGACCAATATAACCGATGGCAGTTATGATATCAGGCTGAAATTAGCTTGCGCCAGTGGTATTGTGTACTCCCGGCGGGTAACGGGCATTATCGACCGAAAGGCACCTATTGTTTTCGGCATACCCGAGCCTACCGATAATAGTTATGTAGCAGGTGATATTATTTCGATTACTTACAATGAATTTATCAATACCACCAACCTGGGCAATAATCAGGTGAAGCTCCGTTAAGTGAGCGATAATTCGCTAATACCCGTACAGGTGAGCGGTTTTCAAAACAAGATTATCGTTACACCAGTCAACTCAATTGCCTCCATGACGGGGGAGAACATCCAGTTGATCGTAACTAATGTATCAGATATTTATGGCAACGTTCAAACGCCGGCAGATACATCCTTGTTCGTGATAGGCACCACAGTAACCGGTACGGATCCTACGGCTATCAACCTTTCCTCGGTAAAATTATCCCAGTTGGAAAACTTTGCCGACTCCATGGACATTAGGTTTACGGTAGGCAGTCCTGCTACTTACGACCGGTTGGTGAACTTTACCATCAGCGGTACGGCTACTTATAATGAGGACTATACTATTCGTTTCCCCAACGGGCAACCCATTACCAGCACCTTCAATGGCAGCCAGGGAAAAATCACCATCCCGGCAAATACGAACCAGGTCATCCTATGTATCAAACCAATAAAGGACAACCTGCCGGAACCTGACGAAACGGTAACCATTACGTTGGCGGAAGGCGGCAACTATGTAATAGGCTCGGTGTATTCCAAAACGGATACTATAAAGAACGATGACCTGAGCAAGCCTGTCGTATTCATGAATGGCCCAACCAACATTTGTGCAGGCCAAACACTTACCTTAGCCACAAATAGCACCATTGATGGGCAGCCGGTCTACTCCTACTACTGGGATAATGGAACGGTTACCAATAGCAATCAGTCGTTCAATGTAACAAGCCCTGGTACCTATACACTTACTGTGTATACAGCCAACGGTTTCAGTGGTGTGAGCGATCCGATTAATGTAACCATATCGAACCTGCCTGCACCCAACTTAGGTGCAGATATAACCCTGTACAAAGATTGCTTTGGCGAAACCACCAACCTATCTTCACTCTTTAACACTACCGGCTTTTCCTCCACATGAAATACACCAAACCCATCGTCCGTACTTCCAGGAACGTACCGCCTGGTTGCAGCAAACGCTGCCAACTGTACCGATACGGCTTTTGCCTACGTAATACTGGAAGTAGCCACCTGGACCGGTACCATTAGCAGCGATTGGAATATAGCAGGTAACTGGAATATTAATAAAGTACCCACTGCACAAACCCATGTAATTGTGACTGGTGGAACGCCGAACCCTTGTATTGTAATTAATGCTAATGCAGCAGTAAGCATACAGGTAAGGAACGGCGGTACTGTTAAAACAATCAACAATAAAGTAGCAGAAGTGAACGGAAAGTGTTTGCAATTGCCGCCAAATTAGTAACAGATAATTTTCCACCCTCTTTCTATTTGAAGCCATTTGTAATTACAGGTGGCTTCCTTATTTGGAATAAATACCGGATTTTACTGGGCTATTAGCAAATATTGCCCTTTGTCGTGTAAACTGTAAATGCCTTGGATAAGACTCATTAATTTTAACCGCTGGTTTTTCTCCCGGAATAATTTTGTGTGTACTGATAAGTGAATAGCTGAATCCATTTTCAAAGCAAGTAAAAGCGGCATTTCTGTCTTCTTTTGTATCTGCCAATTTTCTATACTGACCCACCCTAAACACTTATGGACACATTAATAAAAATACTGGTAGTGGAAGATGAAATGCTGATTGGGGCAAAAATCTCCATGCAGCTAACGAATATGGGCTACGAGGTAACGGGCATTTTACCAAGGGGAGAAGAAGCCATATTGCATGTAGAAGAAAACAAGCCCGACATTATTTTACTGGATGTAAACCTGAAAGGGCAACTGGATGGCATTGCCACAGCTGAGCGCCTGCAGCATCAAAACATTCCCATCATTTACCTGACGGCCAATTCAGACCAAACCACTTTCAACCGGGCCAAACATACCAAACCAGCCGCCTTTATCTCAAAGCCTTATAAGCAACTCGATCTGCAACGGGCTGTTGAACTCACCATCAGCCGCATGGCCGAAAATGAAACAGGTGAACAGCCGGGCAAGGAACCGGGTGAAACGCAGCCTTTTATTCTGAGCGACCGCATCTTTGTACGGCACAAGGAAAAAATGATTAAAATTATGATCGGCGATATTTTGTTTATGGAAGCCGACCGCAATTATAGCCGCATTTTTACCGAAAGCCGGGAATACCTTTTGTCCATCACTTTAAAAGTAATAGAAGATAAATTTTCGGACAAGTTTTTTTTACGGATCCATCGCTCTTATATTGTAAACCTCCGGCATGTGGATGAGGTAGCGGAAAGCCATGTAACCATCGGACAAAAAATAATACCGTTGAGCATTACCCTAAAAGAACAGCTATTGCAACGCATCCAAACATTGTAAAATGAAGACATACGGCAATAAGCTTATTTCTGGTATACAAAAACTGCTCTTTACTTTCATAGTTGTACTGTATGCTTTTTCTGCTGCTTATTCACAGCAGGATGGCAGGGAGCAGATTAAGTCAATGGTGGCAAAATTATCCGTCACAAAAGAAGATACTGCCAGGCTACAACTGTTTACAAACATCATACAACAGTATTTGTACTACGATCCAAAGCAAGGGCTTACCTACAGGCAGGATGCTTTGCGATTGGCCGCCAAAATGCAATGGAAAGCGGGCACTGCCCTGTTAAAAGAAAAAATCGGCCGGCTGCACTGGGGCATGGGTGAAAACGAAGCAGCAGTGCAGGAACATTTCGATGCGTTGAAACTGTATCGGCAATTAGGCGACCGGCCGGGCGAAACGAGAAGCCTGAAATTTATAGGGCAAAATTACATGGACGCCGGAAAACAGGCAGCCGCTGAAATATACCTGAAGCAATCGTTGAAACTGGCAGAAACGAACGGTGATAAAAAAGGCATGGCATCGGCTTACAACCTGTTGTCTGATCATTACGAAGCCCAGGCAAACACGGTAGAAGCGTACAACGCCGGTTATGCTTATCTAAAAATTATCGAGGAGTCAAAGGATTCTTCACACTTAACATCTGCGTTACAATTGGTTGGCAGCAACCTGGGTGCGATGGGAAACAACACGGAGGCCATTAAATATTTTAAAAAGGCCCTGGAACAGGCAACCCTGAACGGCAGTAACTCAGAAATGCAACTGGTCAATATGGCGATGGGAGAATTTTACCTGCAAACAGGTGATTTGCCTGCAGCAGAAGAATGTTATACCACCATACTGAAGTTAGTTAAAGAAACCGGAGACCAGCGTAGCATTGGCTACACCTACAGCCTTATCGGAAAAGTGTACATGCAAATGCGGAAATACGAAGATGCTTTGCGGGAATTGCTGCTGGCCATCCGGATATCGGAACCCACAGGATACTCTACACGCATTTATAATATGTATAGTGATGTAGGTACCGTTTACACGATGCTTGGCAGATATGATTTGGCCAGACAATATTTCAACAAGGTTGCCGCCGTTACCAAAAATTTCTTTGCGGCAGGTTTCAGAAAAGATTACTACAAAGGCCTTTATATGCTGGACAGTGCCACCGGCAATTGGAAAGATGCCTACCTGTATTACAAAAAATATGCGGAGCTTAAGGATAGTACGTTTAACCAGAAATCGCTAAAGAAGCTGGTGACCTCACAACTGCAATATGAAACCGACAAGAAAGAAGCAATTGCAAAAGTGGCACAGGAGAAAAAAGACTTGTTAATGCAGGAAGAGGTAAAACGCCAGCGCAATATCCGGAATGCGGCATTTATAGGGTTGGGGGTAGTGATCCTGTTTTCTGTGCTCGTATTTAGCCAGCGAAATAAAATAGCCCGGGAAAAAAAGCGCAGCGACCAACTGGTGCAGGACAAAGAATTACTGCTGAGGGAAATACACCATAGGGTAAAAAACAACCTGGAAATAGTAAGCAGTCTGCTGGCATTACAAAGCGCCCAGATAGATGATCAAAATACTAAAGATGCTATGCAGGAAGGACAGAACCGGGTGCAGTCTATCGGCATTGTCCATCAAAAACTGTATCAGGGCGAAAACCTTGGCACCATTGAAATGAAGGACTATTTTATTAACCTGAGCGAAAGCATTTTAGACTCTTTTGGTGCGGAAGACAGGGTGCAGGTAAAATGTGCGATGGATGCCATTGATATTGATATTGATACCGCCGTGCCATTGGGCTTAATTGTAAATGAATTGCTGACCAACACACTGAAATATGCCTTCCCCGATAGCAGGAATGGCCAGGTGGAAATAAAGCTGGAAAAACGCAGGGACGGCATTTTGCAATTGCTGGTTTCAGACAATGGTGTAGGCAAAAGCGGCCTCACTAAAGGTACCGGTTTCGGTGGCCAGTTGGTATCGTTGCTTACCCGCCAGCTCAATGGCAGCATGACGGAAGAAAACAGCAATGGCACGCATATTCTGTTTGAGTTTAAGTTGGAGAAAGCAGCGTGAAAGCTTTTGGGAATATAGTAAATTTTCGCATCCGCATTCTTAGCCCTGAAAGGGCGGCCATACCATAGCATAGGGTGAAGCCCTATGAATCAAAAAAACAACAAGATGATGTATAAAGCCCTAAAAGGGGGAAATAACTTAATTGCTATGCCGCCCTTTCAGGGCTTGTAGAGGAAACGCTTACTTTTCAAATTCATAGGGCTGCACCCTATGCTAAGCTATGCCGCCCTTTCAGTTATACCGTTCAATTCCAAATTAAGTTGCAAACATTTTTATATGTTTGCTTTCCCAGTTGGTAAGCCCGCATTTGCTTCTATGGAAGTTTGGGACGCCAACTGTTTTTTTCTTGCCTTCAGGTTTCTGCCGGACACCGGTGCAGTCTCTGTAATTGTCTCAAAACGGTGTTTCTTTTGTTCTGCGGTTTGTTTCGCTTTTTGCGTTTCTTCTTTTTTAACTGCCTGTTTTTGTGCAGCCTGCTGCCGGTGTTTTTCTTCCGTTTGTTCATCAAAAGGCTTACCCGATTTCAGTACCCCATAAATCACCTGCAGCAGCTTATGCATCACCACTCCCATGGCTTGCTTATGTTTCATGCCTTTGGCTCTGAAACGGGCGTATAGCGTAGTAAACATCGGGTTATATCTTACCGCTGACATGCCCACCATATATAACACGGCCCGTAAATCTCCTCTGCCTTGTTTGCTGATGTGATTGCCCCACATCCCGTCGCCGCTTTGTTTAAAGCAGGGATGAACCCCAAAATAAGATGCTAACTTTTTGGCACTCTCAAAACGAGCCACATCCTCTATTTGCAGTATAATGGCTACCGCACTGTCCAGCCCGATACCCTTTATAGCTACCAGCAGTTTTACACCTGCATCCTGCTGATATAGCTCACCCAGATAATCTTTACCGGTATCGATAAGGGATTGCTGGTGCAGTACTTCTGTGGCTGTTATGCTAATGAGATGTGTCAGTGCTTTGGCCGGTGGTTGCACCGGCTGATGGTCTGTGAACTTCTTCATAATGGCCGCTGATTTTTCCGCACTGATGCCCTTTATCTTTTCCAGTTTAGCCGCCCCGGCATGCACAATGGCCTCGGCAGAACTATATTTTACCAGCATCCGTAACAACCAGCCCGGCAGGCCGTTTCGGCAATACACCAACAGCGGCGACAGATTTTGATACAACAGCTTCTCTAACTGATTGCTAAGCTGTACTTTTTGTTTGGTCCACATGCGGATGCCAGTGATAAACTGACGGCCCGCCTGGTGTTGTTCATCGGTTGGTTTAGCCCTCTTACCATAGTCCACTTTTTCAGGATATTTAGCCAGGTAGGAAGCAATCGTAACAGCGCTGACGCCATCCGTTATCGTTCTGCGCAATAAGGCATCCCCGCCTGCCTTTACTGCTCTGGCATTGAGCCGGGCTACCCACAAGCCGCTGCCACTGCTGCTTTCAATACCTTTGAGCATCGAATGCCAGTTGTTCTCATAACCACCGGTGCTTTCCACGCCACAATACAGTTCTGCCAACCCCTGTTTTTGCCATAGGTCAATTATTTTTTTTAGTTCCCGGTGGCCGGCTGCCGTATCGCTTAACTGGAACAGTTCTTCCTGCACCTGGCAGTCCCTGTCCAGCAGCATAAAATCTGCATAGCCCTTACTTACATCAATTCCCAGATACCCCTTTGTTGTCAATGTAATTTCATTTAAATAGCGTTATAAAAAATCAAGCATCGCCTTGCCTTATAAATATGCGGCATTGATTGCCAGGTTATACCACAGGCGCAACTTGAAGGAGAAAAAACTGAAAGCCGGTATTCATTACCATGGGCTTTTTCTTCCTTGCCTCAAAGTTGATTAAGACACGCTTCTTTTTGATTTTTTATGCCCCCTAAATTTAAAAAACAAACATATAAGGGCTAAGTGAATCCATTAAAAATTTGAACACACGTAGCGTCTACTTTACACTGAAATACATTCTTGTCAGTCTGTTATCCAACGGACTATTTTGTTTTTAAATCCTTCCCTTTTGGTTCCGATAAATATTTCCCCGCTTTCGGACAGTTTTAGAGGGCGTTCGTCCTTGCCTGCCCTCTATCAATATTAGCAGTCGTTAGGTTTATGCTGCAAAGGCTATAGCTACCATTCTCAATAGGTATCATCCTTTAGCAACAAAAGCATTGTCCTTTAAAACCTAACTGTTATGAATCATTCCGCCCTGGGCCCCGGCATTCCCTTAAAAAAAAAGCTACAGCAATTTAAAGGCATTGGAGCCTCAACCAAAAAAAGTAACCTGAAAAAAACTGGCTATTCCAACTATGGAAGAGGTTCGTTTTATTGCGTTTGAGGATATTATCTACTGCAAATCGACCAATACTTACACGACCATTTTTGTAAGCGGTGGTAAATCGTACCTGTGCTGCAAAATACTAAAGGAAATAGAAACTAAACTACCAGGC
The DNA here is from genome assembly GCA_965246935.1 of Chitinophagaceae bacterium. Classification (GTDB taxonomy): domain Bacteria; phylum Bacteroidota; class Bacteroidia; order Chitinophagales; family Chitinophagaceae; genus JAZKFT01. The sequence goes on from CBDFGC010000001.1 coordinate 418,814, forward strand.
GACCAGTTTTCCTCTATCCATCAATCCTATGTGGTAAACCTGCAATGTATTGTAGCGCTGAAAAAATAATGCTGCGAACCGGAGCTGGAAAACCACCTGCATGTACCCTTTTCCGGAACTAAAAAACTGGAGCTGTACAAGCTGTTGGGTATATAAACCCTGCCTGTGTACGGGCTATGCCTTTGTAACTACCATCAATACCAAATCTGCCATCAGTATTTCATTAAAAAAAACATAAGTACCATGAAACCAAAATCGAGTAAAAAACATTGCGTACTGTTGATGACAGGGATGCTGCTCATCGCCGGCATTTTTACAGCGTCAATCGTAAACGCCCAGTACGGCATTGGCACCACCAACCCAAGCCCCAATGCGGCCCTGGATATAAGCAGCACCAATAAGGGATTGATGCTTCCCAGGCTGAACGACACAACCGCTGTAGCCGGGCCTACTGCCGGGTTATTGATTTTCAACAGCAAAACCAAGACGCCGGCCTTCCACAATGGCACCACCTGGCAAAGCATGGCAAGGCTGGAAGGCACCAACGCCATCGATCCCAATGCCGACTCCATCGTGTACGCTCTTATCTCCAATAATGCCGGCCTGGCCGCAGGCCCGTTCCCGCTTGAATCGCTTTCGATGGGCGGTAGCTCCGGGGAGGACAAACTCACCGCCAGCCTTGCTATTCCCTTTCATATCAATTCAATTGGTTTACAAAAATTATTTATGCAAAAAGCAACGGTCACCGGCGAGTTGGAAGTGCGGATATTCAAAAGAGGTGCAACAACAGCCAGTTATACCTACAAGTTCAAGAATTTCGAGATTTTGGCGAATTCGTTTGGGCATTCGACTGGTAATTTGACCCCATCCATATCGTACACCATGTGGGCCGAGAAATTAAGCTACAAGGACGTGGCCAACAACATCAGCTTTGGGTGGAGTTATGTAGCCCCGGTTGGATTGACAACCTATTGAGGCACAACTGCTTTAATTACCGATCACATTTCCAAGTGAAAACATAATTACATGAAACCAACATTAATAATAAAGTTTTACCGCACTGCCCTGGCAATAGCCGGCCTTTTGCTGATTGCTTTTCAGGGTGCAGGACAGTATGGCTATGCGTTAAATTTTAATCGGGCCAGTTCTCAGTATATAACGGTTCCGCACAGTAGCAGTATCAACCTTGGGGCTACGTTTACCATGGAGGCTATCGTTAATTACACCGGCAGCAATTCCACCATTGTGGACAAGGGAGACTATGATTTTTTGTGGCAATTGAATGCCAACTCCAATGGCAACAAGATGGGATTTTATTATGCTCCCACAGCCACATGGATTTATTCTACCGGATCTGTGCCGCAGGGAGTAGCGGCCCATGTGGCTATCGTCGGTGGTGGAGGCACAATCACTTTTTATATAAACGGTGTAGCATCGGGCGGCGGAACGGCAGTGGCAAGGCAGGATAACCAACCGATGACAATAGGCAGGCAGCAACCAGCGTCATGCCAGTGCAACCACTTCAATGGCACTATGGATGAACTGCGGATATGGAACGTGGTACGCAGCCCGGTGCAAATACAGACGGGTACGAATAGCTCCGTGCCTGCTAACAGTACTGGATTGGTGGCTTATTACAAATTTGACGAAGGCGGCGGCGCCACCACTGCTGATGCCAGTGGCAACGGCAACAATGGTACACTGGTGAATGGCCCGGCCTGGGCAAACAGCGTTTCTGGCGGCCAGGGCGGTGTAGGCATCGGCACGAGCACACCCAGCGCCAATGCGGCACTGGATATAAGCAGCATCAACAAAGGCCTCATGCTACCAAGGCTAAGTGATACTTCCGCCGTGGCCAACCCCACAGCCGGACTATTAATCTTTAATAATAACACAAAGGCGCCTGCATTTTACGATGGCACTGCCTGGCAAACTCTTTTGAACACTGCAAATGCCTTCAACCCAAATACGGACTCCATCGTGTACGGGATAGGGCCCAATAGTGCCACATTAGCTGCAGGCCCCTTCCCGGTTGAATCGATTCAACTGGGTGGTAGTGGCGGAGAAGACAGGTTCGCTACACAGATTTCAATACCACTGCATATCAATTCAATTGGTTTACAAAAACAATTCATGCTAAAAACCCCGCTCTCCGGCCAACTGGAAGTGCGGATATTCAAAAGAGGAGCAACAACGGCTAGCTATATGTACAAGTTCACAAATCTCACGATTGTGGCTAATTCGTTCGGCTTTTCGGATAACAACCTTTCCCAATCGGTAACGTACGTCATCACCTGCGATAAAATAAGTTATAAGGACGTGGCCAACAATATCAGTTTCGGATGGAACTATGCCGGCTCGCCGTTGGGGTTGACCACCTATTGATGGCAACATTAAATCGTGAGGCTAGCACCCCACGCTGATGGGTGCCACATCTACAGGGCTAAAACTAGAAAGCATAAATCCCAACTTTCTGCTATCCATTATCAACTCCGATAAACATTCCCTCCGTCCCGGACAGTTTTAGCCCGGTTTCGTCCTCACAGGTCCAAGTTTCTTAAAACGGCAGGTTAGGTTTATATAGAAAATAGTCAACCTGCCTCACTCAGCTTTCAGCATCATCACATATCCTGTGCCCCGGTTCGTGTCTCCACGAACCGAAATCTTTGGAGTATTTTATCGGAGCGGATTATGGGTCGGGGGTGGAAATTATAGCATCGGATTTTATTAATCATTAAAAAACATTCATCATGAATATGTCAACTCCTGCTTCTACTATCCCACTGCAAAAAAGTTTCGGCAGTTTAAAAGCACTGCCTGCTCCTAAAAAAATAAGCTGGAAAAAGCTGGCAGTTGCCATGACGGATGAAATCAGGTTTATCCCTTTTGAAGAGATCGTCTATTGCATGGCTACCAGTAATTACACGACTATTTTTATACAGAATGGCACTTCTTACTTGTGTTGCAAAACATTGAAGGACATTGAAGCCAGGTTACCTTCAGATACATTCATCCGCATTCATCAATCCTACCTCGTAAACCTGCATTGCATTACTTCCCTGAAAAAGCAAACCAGTGAACTGGAAATTGATAACAAACTTTTGCTACCTGTTTCCCGGAACAAAAAAACCGAGCTATATGAATTATTCAATTTATAACTGATGGTTCATGAAGACAAGAATTAAGGCGAAAGGAACATCCCGCCGCCCTTGTTCGTGTCCTCAAGAACCGGAATGCCCGAAACGTTTTACCCTGATTCATGTCCCCACGAACCAGGGCAAAACAAGATCATCTGCTCCGATAAATATTTCCACCTTTTCGGACAGTTTTAATCCTCTTTCGTCCTCATGCCCGTCTGGGGCGTGTATGCCTTTGCTATGTTTATATCGCAAGCGGCGGCTAATCTCAAGAATAACAACCCACAAACACGTTATTAAAATCCTATATCATTTTATTTATCTCAACATTAAAAATTTATCATTATGAAAAGATTAGCCATGTTTTTTTTAGTGGGAATGGCATTTTCCTGTAATAACCATGGAACAGTCTCAACCGACGCAATGAAGGATTCAGCAGCAACCACAACGGCTATGAAAATGAATTATCCTTATACAATTGAACATCCGGATAATTGGGAAATTGGAAGCACTGCCAATACCCTGATTGCATTAAATGCCTTAAAAGCCTGGGAAGAAGGAAAGATGGACGAATCGCTTAAATATTTTGGAGATTCTATCCTCGTTAAGTTCGATGGAATAGATAAAAAAATGCCGAACGATAGTTTAAAGGCATTTTTCACGGGTGGGTGGAACAGTTATAAAACCGTGAAAGAGAAAATGACCGATTGGGAGTCTGTCGTTTCAAAAAATAAAAGTGAAGAATGGGTAACGCTTTGGTACACACAAAGCTGGGAAACCAAAGAAGGTGTAAAAGATTCTTCGGCTATTATCAATGATATGCAATTAAAGCAAGGAAAAATTATAAGGATTGATGAATACACTAGGAAACTACACTAAGGGCATGATAATGATTTTATACCGATACCTTGTTTAGTTAATCTCAACCCGGCCGCCGCCCCGGTTCTTGTCCTCACGACCCGGAATGCCCGAACCGTTGTGACTAATGGTTCGGGAGAGAATTAAGGCGAAAAGAACATCCCGCTAAGGCATCCTTACCAACAAATTAAATAATCATTTACCTTATTAAAACCCGTTTTTATGAAGTCTTTTTTTACAAGAATATCACTGTTGCTTATCATGCTGATTAGTGTGGCTGGCAGGCTAACTGCTCAGAGCGGTTCGGCCCTGTCATTTGTAAACACTAGTAACCAATATGTAAGTGTTCCACATAGCAGTAGCATTAACCTCGGTGCAAATTTTACCATGGAGGCTATTGTAAATTATACTGGCAATAATTCCACCATTGTGGACAAAGGGAACTATGATTTTCTGTGGCAATTAAATGCCAATAGTAACAATAACAGAATGGGATTTTTTATTGCTAATACTAACACCTGGGTATATTCCGTAGGTTCTGTACCACAAGGTGTAAGCACCCATGTAGCTATTGTATGCAATGGGGGTTCCATTACTTTTTATATAAATGGGAGCGCTGCCGGAAACGGCTCCGGATCGGCCAGGCAAGATAACCAGGCTATGACGATAGGTCGGCAACAGCCCAGCTCCGGGGGCTGCCAGTGTAACCACATGAACGGTACCATTGAGGACCTCCGCATCTGGAATGTGGCCAGATCGCAAACACAGATAACAGATGGCATCAACCTTGGCGTACCCAATAACAGTACCGGATTAGTGGCCAACTACAAATTTGACGAAGGCAGCGGCAATACTACGGCCGATGCCAGCGGCAATGGCAATAATGGCACCCTCGTAAATGGCCCAAGCTGGGTTGCTTCGTATGCCAGGCCTGTTAGCTATACCTATACGGTGCCAGCAGGCGTCCATTCTATCCGGGTAAAGCTTTGGGGCGGTGGTGCAGCAGGCGGAACATGCGACGGGCCTTCCGGTGGAGGTGGCGTATTTGTACAGAGTAATAGCCTGCCTGTTGTTGCGGGCCAGGTGTACACCGTAGTTCCGGGAAGTGGTGGCTATCTTGTAAATCAGAGCGGGGGGGAGTCCTATATTTTGCTAAATGGAAACAAAATAGTGGGAGCCCTTGGAGGTACACCAAAATTTGGCCAGGGCAACGTATCTGTTGCAGCTAACGCTGAATACTCCTATAAAGGTGGAGATGCGGGAACGAATGTTAGTTATTCAGATGGTAGCGGAACGCATATATTATACGGTGGTGGCGGAGCCTCTGGTGGTACTACCGGAGCCGGTGGAAACGGGGCGAATGCCAGTAACAATAACGGGATTGGCGCAGGTGGTCAGCCTGTGGGCAATGGAGGCGCCGGAGGATCAGGAGGGCACCAGATAAACTGCGAACAAATCGTATCGCCCTTTGCTGTTACAGGTGCCAACCCCGGCGGTGGTGGCGGTGCACCATTCTATGATTATCTACATGGTGGCGGGGGCCATGGAAAAATCACTATTACCGAGTGTTATAGTCCGGGTACTATTACTGGCCATACCAGGCCTTTCCCTTACGAGTTGATAACCGATTCTGTCTTTAACGAAAATATCGGTAGTCCACAAGCTGCACCTTATACATGGGAACAAAGCACCAATAATAGCACATGGACAACAGCACCCGGTGGCATTACCAGCAGGTCGTACCCAATACAGGTGGCTAATCCGCCAGATGTGATATATTACCGCAGAAAAGAAGGTAGTTGCGGTCTTGTAAGCAATACAGCTATCGTAAAAACCTTTAGCATACCCAATGGCCAGCTAAAAGGAAAAATGGAAGGCACGGTGGTGAGTATAAACAATACCGGTGTGGACGGCATCCCGGTAGAGGCACAAAAAACCGTGGCGGTACTCGGCAGCCCCATAACCAAAATATATAGGGACACTACCAAAAACGGGGGCAAATTCTCTTTTAAAAATGTATTTTTTGGCGATGCCTCTAACGGGGAGCCAAGTACACCGGCCACCCAGTTTAGAATTAAAACAGTATATGCCGGGCATACTTTTAGCCCACCTTTACTACCCAGCCTGGCCAATACCGGCAGCGATTTTGAAGTAACCGGGCTAAAAATTACCGATAGCACTGTGTATTCCATCAACGGTACTGTATCGCAAACCTGCAACACCTGCGATGCCGTAGTGAGCGACGGTATAGATAGTGTAAAGGTTTCGGCGGTAAGGGCCAGTCAGCCGGTTGGTTTTACCTACACCGGCAACGAAGGCCACGGCAACTTCGGCCTCACTTTTACAGAGCCGGGAGACTATGTGCTTACGCCAACCTATCGCAATCATTCATTTACCCCCAATGCCCGTATAGCCAATGTGATTAACGGCAATGTTACCGGAATGACGTTTACCGATAATACTACCCGTACCATATCCGGTACCCTTCGGGCAGGCGGCAACCAGGTCATTGGTTCGGCACAACTGGTATTTACCGATACGATACCCGGGCAACCTTTTAAATTTACCACAACCGTAAATACGGCTACCGATGGCTCCTACACCGTGACCCTGCCTGCCCGTAAGTATAAAGTAAGGGTGCTGAACTTTAATGCCCAGGGTTCCGGCACCGATATACAGCCAGATAGCCTGATCAAGTTTTTTAACCAATACAATAAAGACTCCATGCTGGTGGATATAGATACGCTGCCACGCACTTTTAATCTCATTTATCACCGGGCACCGGTGTTACAAATAGTAAACCTGCCCGATACTACCTGCGGAACTGCGGATTATGTAGTGTTCAGGCAAAACAAGGCGAAGACTTTTATAATAAATGTGTTTGAAGGCAACCCAAGCTATGGCTTTAAAGTGGCCACCGATACGGTAAAACGTATACGGCTTACTACCGATGTGCATGTGAACGACGTGCAGCAAACCATTCTCCGTGGCCAGGTAAACGGAGCCGATACCCTTGCATTGCCGGGCGGTTCGCCTAACATTATTGCCCCTTATCAGAAAATCTTTAGGCTCGACTATACCGATAAATATGGCCGTTCTGCTACCCAAATTGTCCGTAAGGTAGTGGTGCTGGGCGTAAAGAACGACCCAGGTACTTTTACGACTATTTCGCCCCAAATACCTTTAATGATACTACACGATCCGCCCGGCGACCAAAGCAGCAGCTTTTGGGAAACCAACGAAACCAACGAGACTGCTATGCGTTTGTACACCGCCAAAACCGAGGTGGACGGTGGCTTTATAGAAGCCAAGCTGGGTACCCGCTTTATGCTGGGCTTTGGCTACACCAGCGAAGTATCTATATGGGGTACGCTCAACTTTAGCCAGCAGGTAACGGGCCGTGTAAATGATGCAAGGGAGGCCATATTAACTACCACAAACGGCTCACGGTACGAATCATCTAACAGCAGCTATATTATTGGCAGCGATGGCGATGTATATATAGGTGCCGCCTTAAACCTGTTATATGCCGTTGGGCGGGAAGTAAATTATGTAAGCCCCTGTGAACTGGGCCGGCAAGATAAACTGGCTATAGCCGATAGCGGTTTTGCTACGGAGTACGCATATACCGAAAGCCATATTACAGGCAATATCATCCCTACACTACAAAACTTTGTAGCTAATTCGCCGGATAGTGCACAGCGTTTTAGGGCCATGAACCAGATAAGCGTTTGGGAACAGGTAATAGCCAATAATGCTGCTAATAAAGCAAAGGCTACCCATGTACTTAATAAATCATTCAACGGTGCCGATGCCCCCTTTACCCGATACACCACCTCCTCATCCACTAGCTCTAACACCATTGAGTTTTCGCTGGAAGTAGATAAAGGCGTAGCCATTGGGCTGGGGCTGGAAATAGCAGGTATAGGCGTAAGTGGCGGTTATAATGTACACATGAAGATGGAAACCGGTAAAAGCCTTACCCAAACTTCTACCAGCACAAGTACCATGGGCTATACACTGGATGATAAGGACGATGGGGACTTTTTTTCGGTAGATGTGCGAAGAGACCCTGTATATAACTCCCCGGTGTTTACGCTGGTGGCGGGTACCACAAGCTGCCCTGCTGAGCCACCCGGACAAAACAGGGATGGTGCCCTGTTACGAATTCCCACCCCGGTACAATCGAATATACCCGCCAATGGCGTGGCCAGTTTTCCCCTATACCTGGGCAATGTGAGCCAAAGCGGCGAAGAGCGGGATTATAAAATAACAATGCTGCCCGGTAGTAATCCGTTCGGTGCCATTGTAAAAGTTGGTTTTGCACCAGCCACCGATGTATTTGATTTTCCCGGCATCCCCTTTGGCCAGGAACAACTAATGACCGTGACGGTAGAAAAAGGCGCTGGCGACGTGTATAATTACGAGGGTCTCCGGTTTGTAATGTCCTCGGCCTGCGGTGGAAGTACCAGTGTGGGTACCATTACGGCCAATTTTGCCAGTGCGTGCAGTGGGATTGCTCTCAACGCCCCTGCTACTAATTTTATACTGGCATCCAATGGTAATAACACCATACCTGTGCAGGCTACCGGCTACACTATTGCCAACTTGCAATCTATAACCCTGGAGCATACCACCGCAGGCGGCAGCCTTTGGATTACAGATACTACCATTTTACAAGCTAATATAACCAACCCCACCAGCACCATGCTAACCTGGCGTACAAGTGCCATAGCCGATGGTGCCTACGACCTTCGGCTAAAGCTGGTATGTGCTGGCGGCACAGTATATTCGCAACGGGTAACGGGAATCGTGGACCGGCAGGCACCGCAAATATTTGGCCGGCCTGAACCCATGGACAACAGCTATGTGGCTGGAGACATTATCTCTGTTACCTACAACGAATTCATTAATACAAATAATTTAAACAGTGGCCAGGTACAGCTACGCAAACGCAGCGACGGTACGCTGATACCGATATTGGTGACCGGTTATCAAAACAAGATTGTTGTTGTGCCAGCTAACCCAATTACCTCGTTTGTGGGAGAAAATATTCAGTTAATCGTAACCAACATTGCCGATGTGTATGGGAATGTGCAGCCTCTGGCAGACACCTCATTATTTGTTGTGGGTACCACTGTTCCCGGTACAGGCCCATCTGCCCTCAACCTCACGGTCACAAGATCGTCTGTAAAGGAAAATGCCAACGATTCGCTGGATTTTAGGTTCAATATAGGGACATCGGTTAACTACGACCGGTTCGTAAATTACACCATCAGCGGCACCGCTACTTACGGAACCGACTACACCGTTCGCTACCCGGCTGGCCAGCCACCAACCACCAGTTTTAATGGAATCCAGGGTAAAATATACATACTGCAAGGCCAAGTGCAGGCTATACTGCGTATTAAGGCCATTGGCGATAATATCCTGGAACCGGACGAAACCATCACCATTTCGCTGGCAGAAGGCGACTATGTGCTGGGTTCGGTTATCTCCAAAACCGATACCATTAAAAACGATGACCTTAACAAGCCGATGGTTTATAAAAACGGCCCCACCAACCTTTGCGCCGGCCAGTCGCTTACATTATCTACCGACAATACCATTGATGGCCTGCCGGTATTTTCCTACCAGTGGACAAATGGCACTACGAGTTATGGTACCCAATCCCTAAACGTAACCCAGCCCGGCACTTACCGGTTAACTGTTTACACCGCCAATGGATTTACCGGCGTAAGCGACTCAATATTGGTTACCATATCCGGCCAGCCTGCACCGTCGTTGGGTGCGGATATAACCGTGTACAAGAGCTGCTTTGGCGAAACAACCAACCTCAACACACTGTTTACCACTACCGGCCTTTCTGCTACCTGGAACACGGCTAACACCCTCGCCGCTCTTCCGGGAATTTACCGCCTCGTAGCCGCTAACACCGCTAACTGTACGGATACGGCTTTTGCCTACGTGATACTGGAAGTAGCTACCTGGACGGGTGCGGTAAGCAACGATTGGAATGTGGCGGGCAACTGGAACATTGGCAAAGTACCCGGCGAACTGACGCATGTGATTGTGCCCGGCGGCACACCTAATCCATGCTACATCTACACCACCGACGCTGTAGCAGCCAGTATACAAGTACGCAACGGTGGTGTGGTTCGGGCCATCAGCAACCAGGCACTTAAAGTAAATGGTAAATGCCTGACACTACCACCCAATTAGGTCTTTACATTTCCTGAAATATAAAAAAAATCCCCATCTGTCATCTGGCGCAGGTCTCCCCACCTGCGCCTTCCTTTTACTTTTCTTCAATTATTTTGGATGCTGCAGTTAAGTGATAAAGATGCACCGGTCAGCAAACCGGCACAAGAATAGGTGATCCGTACTATCAGCGACCAGGCACTAAAGGTGAATGGTAAATATTTGACGCTACCACCGAATCAGGCTTCTGTTTTTTTGAAATATCTCCTGAAACAAATGAGGTTGCTCTGATAAGGCAACCTCATTTGTTTATAAAAAGCTTGCCTCTATCAGTTTTATCTAAATTATGAATTATTGATTAAAATTCTTTTCTTGTGCGCTTTCAGTTACCTGTATAATAAAATAAAGTAAGCTAAATCCTGCCTTGCTCAGGATTGCAGCAAGGGCAAAATTGAAAACCTGACAGTAGGAAATAAAAATTTATAAAATGAAAAAAACAATGATCTTAATGATCGCTATCTGCGTATCCTCCCTTTCTTTTAGTCAAAAGAACATGCCGCCAAACAAAAAGCTGGAAGCACAAATAATTGCTTTGGAAAAAACCGGCTGGCAGGCCTGGAAAAACAGGGATACTGCCTGGTACAGGGCCAATACCACGGAAGACTTTCTGCAGGTATTTGGCGACGGCATCAATACAAAAGCGAAAGTGATACAACTGACTGCCACGGAGTGCGATGTAAAAAGTTTTTCGTTGGCCGGCTTTACGTTTGTGCAACTTAGCGAAAACGTAGCGCTGCTAAGCTATATCGCCACGCAGAGCGCTATATGTGGCGGTAAAGCAAATACGCCAAAAGTGAGAGTGGCAGTGAACTATGTAAAACGCGGCAGCAAATGGCTGGAAGCTTTTTATATGGAAACACCGGTAGTTGAATAATGGAATAGCCATTATTACCACCAAGATCGGCACAAGGCTTTCTTCCCTGGCGCCGGACTCTGTCCGGTACCGGCCTGTTGCCTTTCTACAATAGTTTGATGATTGAAAGTAAGTAAATGATGCACAACTTGTTTCGTACCGCAAGTCGAGAGAGCAGGAGCCTTGTGCAAGTGTAGAGACTGTGCAGCAGGTATCGTCCATTTTACAAATCAGTAATGTGGAATAAAAGTCATTAATCAATCTATTCTTCATTTCTACTTCTCAGCCTTTTTAATAATAGTGACCCTGTATTATAATAGTCTTCAAGATTAGGATCGATCTTCAAAGCTTTCTTATAATCATTGGTTGCATTGTTCATTGCAGGCGGTTCTGTGTTTTCAAAACAATTACCTCTTCCTAAATATGCCCGGCAATAATTAGTATCTAATTTAATTGCCAAAGTGTATTCTTTAATTGCAAGTGCTAAATCTTTATTTTCGAAAGCATAACAATCAGCCAACTCTTTATGTGCCCAGGCATTATTAAGATTAAGTTTCAGGGCTTTATGCAGGTTGATAGTCGCATCATAAAATTTATCTATGTATTTTTCAGACACACCTTTTACAATATAAATTTGTTGCGTTTCTTTAGTACCTAATTCTTCCAATTTTTTCAATTCTATAAACTGGTTGGAAAAATCTATAGCATTGTCATAATCCTCTTTTTCAAAGTAATAATTTGCAAGCGAGTAAATAGATATTTCATAATTAGGTTTTAATTTTAAAGCGATTTTATAATCCTGAATAACATCTTCTTTAGGTCTGTTCCCTTTTACTTTTAAACATGCTCTGTTATTGTAAGCCACATAATTTTCCGGGTCAAGTGCTAATGCCCGATTAATTAGTATACTGGCACTATCTAACTTGTTTTTTTCTAATAAAAGTTTACTCTGATGAGTTAAGCTATCAGACAAAACAAAGTCATTATGAGAGACATGTTTTCTATGATTGCAACTTACAAAAAAGATGATTACTACTATGTAATAGTGATTAAGCATAAAATGGATGTTAAAGGTAATGGTGTTATGTGCTTATTATCAAACAAGCCGCTCGTGGAAACAATCAATCAACCTATTCTGCTGAGTAAAGTACCCTGATTAACGCTATTTAACTTCCATAAAGCATTCATCAGCATAAAGCTATTTAATGCCTTGCCTATATTTGGCCAATGTACAACATACTGGCTGCCATTGTAAACACTAATGTAAAAGGTAACCAGCAGTATTATATTGCCAATTACATGTAGCACAATTTTTAAAAGCTTGTCATTCTTATGAAAAAAATCTACGCATATACTATTTCTATTATCCTGATTATTACAACTATTCAGGTTGATGCGCAAAAAACGCCTATAGCACCACCCGTTACGGTATCAGATGATGGGCCTACCTACACGCTGGCGAATGGTTTCATTACAGCAAAAGTTAATAAACGAACCGGCGACCTTGTATCAGTTAAATCCTCGAAAACCGTAACGCCCAATGTGGAACTAATGGGTTATGTTTCCGGGCACCATGCCGGTTACTGGGAACAAAGCCCTGCGTTGGCAGCAAGAGAAGTGGCCAGCGTCACCATCGATCCGGCTACCGTAAGTGGTGAACGGGGTGAGGTATCCATTAAGGGTTATTCAGATGGGAAGTCGATTCTGGGTGCAAACCCAACGGCAGCGGGGCAGGGAGGCGGACTGATTGCAGATCTGGAAATCCGGTATACATTGGAGCGGGGTGCTACCGGGCTTTATACATATGCCATATTCACGCACCAGGATACCTACCCGGCAGGCTCGGTTGGTGAGTCTCGTTTTGGCTTTAAACTAAATGGTGCTGTTTTCGACTGGATGTCTATTGATGAGCAGCGTAACTTTTTGATGCCAACCGGGAAAGACTGGGACTCGGCAACTGATTTAAATATGAAAGAATCACGCAGGCTGACTACCGGGCCGTATAAAGGACGTGCCGAGCACAAATACGATTATTCCGCCAAGCAATCAAAAATCCCCGCATTTGGCTGGTCATCTACTAAAGAAAAGGTTGGCTTGTATATTATCAATCCGTCTTTTGAATATTTATCGAGTGGCCCGAACCATTACGAACTAACCGGCCATTTAGATGACGGCGACGGAGGTGATCCAACATTACTAAATTATTGGCGGGGTACGCATTACGGAGGAAGTGATTTGCCTTTTGCGGCCAACGAATTCTGGACAAAGGTGGTGGGGCCTATGTTCATTTATGTACCTACAGGAAAAGATCCTAAGGCACTATATGCGGATGCGCTGAAGCAGGCAAAGCTGGAACAGGCCCGCTGGCCCTATTCGTGGGTGAAAGGAGCAGATTACACACCAGCTGCTGAAAGGGCAACGGTAACGGGCAAGATCAAACTGGTTGATCCACAAGCACCCATGCCAAAATTTACCAATCTGTTAGTTGGTCTCTCCTACCCGGACGAACCACCACTTCCACGTACGCCCCGCCCCTTGCGTGTAGATACAACTGCGGTAAACCGTCTGGAACCGCCACGTCAGGCGCCTGTAGATACGGCTGTACAGAAGTTACCAAATGGCCGGATTGCCAACCGGGGTACCTATTTACCGCCCCGCACCACGGGCGCCCGCAATTTTGTTTTTCAGCCACAGCCACTCAATTGGCAGACCGACGCAAAGCATTATGAATTCTGGACTAACGGTACTGCAGATGGCACTTTTATAATTTCAAATGTTCGGCCCGGAACCTACCAGTTGCATGCCATTGCGGATGGTGTTTTTGGTGCATATGATGCAACTGCAAAACTGACGATTACGCCGGGTCAAAAAAAATAGATCTGGGAACCATAGAATGGAAGCCTGTTCATTATGGTCTGCAGATTTTTCAGATTGGCACCCCGAACCGTTCTGCCAAAGAGTTTCTTAAGGGGGACGACCACTGGCATTGGGGTATGTACATTGAATACGCAAAGTATTTTCCCAACGATGTTAACTATACGGTAGGCGTATCAGACCCGGCCAAAGACTGGTACATCTATCAGGTACCTCATGATACCACACTCAGAGAAGATGGGAAAGATATGGGCCGTGCTACGCCCTGGACCATCCATTTTACTATGCCTGCCAATGCGCCCACTTCCGGCAAAGCAACCCTTCGTTTTGGCATTGCCGGTTCGGGCGCCCGTTCATTGGGAATTATGGTAAATGGTAAAGATGTTGGTCCGTTTACGGATATCGGTGGTGGTGGCGCAAGCCCGATCAGGGATGGTATTGAAGGAACCTGGGTGGAACGGGATTTTAATTTCGATGCTTCCCTGCTTACGCCCGGTAAGAACACTATCGTACTTACGGTACCCGCCGGTGGTGTGGCAAACGGTATGTGTTATGATGTGATCAGTCTTGAAGTAGCGCCTGCCAATCCATAAAAACCGTTTACATCCCAGGCAGGCAATGTGTGCCTCTTCCATCCGTTGGTTCTTTCGTTAGCATGTCTTGCTATAAAAAATAATTGATATACGTATTAGTTTTTTACTTCAAACAACACATTACTTTCCTGCCTTTTTTTATAACGGGAACCGTTGGCCTGATGGCAGATAATATAATCCTGTGTTTATTTCCAATTTTTTTGCATAGCGCAGGGGTTTCTATTTGCAATGCCGGTAGTTTCCGTACTTAAAACTTTCGTACTGTGTACAGTAGGGTCAGCATAAAATACTGCTTTTGTACCAGCGACTTATTATCGGTTAGGTAGTTCTGGTAAGCATACCTGTAAATGCCCTCGTTTTGATTAAAGATATCAAAGCCGCTTAGTTTTACCTGCGCCCTGTCTTTTTTCAGGAAGGAACAGGTAAGGGCCATATCACAAAACAGCCATTGCCTTTTATAGCCTGCCGGGGTACCGGGATTGATATTATAGTTAATATTGGCATCCCAGGAAAGCCTTCGGAAAATCTGCACATGTAGTGTACTATAAACGGTATGCTGGCTGGTATTGGCAGTTCGTAACGTTGAGTCATCACTTTTCGATTGGTTGAAATTTACCCGGTAGCCGGCCTGTAAACGGAATTTATTTTTATAGCCCACAGATGCACTCATAGAAGGATAGATGGTCGTCGTTACCGTATTTATAATTTTTCCGTTCAGCATCAGTGGAGATGCAGAATTATACAAACCGGCATTGAAACTTGTATTATAATTCCAATTGTTTTTGTTGTATGATTTGTTCACATTCAATGAGAGATTATAGTTCGTAACTCTTTTGAGATTGATGTAACCTTCCACTGTTTTGCCATCAGGGAATACCTGGCGGGAATTACCAATGGCATCTTTTACCGTATTTATATTGCTCCAGATATTAAAATTTAATTTGGAACGGTCGAAATATTTGTAATAACCCAACGAATAATCACTGCTTTTAGCAGGCTTTAAATTGGGATTGCCACTGGTAATATAAAACGGGTTGGAGCTGTCGGTAACCGGCCGCAGACTGCCGGCATAGGGTTCCTGCAGACTACGGCTATAATTGAAGCTAATACCTTTGAAATTTATCTCAATTACGGGTGTAACCAGGTTATATTTCCTGTTGATTACCGGAATGGTATCATAATTATAGCTGTTTTCTATCGCTAGGTTTCGCATTGAAATACCCGTCTGAATCGTAATCTTTTTATCACTATACCGGTAGGTAACCTGGTTGTTCAGCCGCTGTTTGTGCTGCATCAGTTGTACCGATAAGCCGGGCATCAGTTCATCCTTGCCCGTAAGTTTTGAGTACTGGTAGGTATTGCCACCGGTTACATCTTTCGAATTAGTGTATTCTGCCCGCCAGCTAATACTGTTCTTATCCTTCCAGTTTTTACTGAAATTATTGCTGATATTGAACCTGCGGACGGGTGTATGGTATTTCCGCAACTGCCGTAAAGAATCGGGTAAAAAATTAGTAATAATTCGTATGTATCTATTATCCGTTGCAGAAACCTGGTCTGACTCTGAATTAGAAAAACCGCCATTTAAAGACCAGTCGAGACGCAATGGCACAAATGTTTTGGAGTAAGAAATGTCAGAATAAATGTTACTCCGGTTGCCTTTGTTACTATTGTTACCAGATGACCCGGACAGCAACGGCGCATTTGCCGAAAACCGTTTTGAGTCTGATTCTCCCTGTTGCGTATTGCTGCTAAAGTCCGAATTTATATGCACCGTTAAGTAACCGGTAGAATCCTGTTTCCATTTCAGGCCTGCACTCATCTTGTGCGAATCATCGCCATACATACCGGTGCTTCTCATATTCGTTAATAAAACCGAATCGCCGAGAAATTGCTGCGTTTCCGTTTCGTAACCCGTGCGCCGATCTGTATGGTTGTAGAAGTACTGTCCATTTAGCTGCACATCCTTGCCAATGTTATAATTGATGTTTACTCCAGCCAGGTTTTTCGTTTCTATTCCCTGGCTGTTTCTATTGGCCAGGCCTCTTGCACTTTGGCCGCCTACATCTCCCGAACGGCCGAAGCCACCTAAATCATTAAGATCCTGCATAGAAAAACCGCCCCTTCCCTGGTTATTGGAAGAGCCAATAAAACTCAGTTGCAACGTATCTCTGAAAACATTCAATATGCCACCCGCCTCGTACCGGCCATCCGTACCATGCCCGGCGAAAAACTTACCAAACATGCCACTCTTCACCTCTTTTTTTAGTTTAATATTAATGATTTTAGGAATATCCTTTTGCTCACGGGTTTCTTTGGCAATCGTATTCTTTTCATCCACTACCTGTACTTTGGCAATGATTTCAGCAGGCAGGTTTTTTAGGATAATAACCGGGTCGGAACTAAAAAATTCTTTTCCATCCACCATAATCTTACTTACACGCTGGCCGTTTACATATACTTCATTTCCTTCCCGCACCTCCACTCCCGGCAGTTTGCGCAGCAGGTCCTCCAGTACCGCATTAGGATGGCTTTTAAAAAAATCCGCATCAAACTCCAGCGTATCCTTATTCATTTTAATCGGGCTTACTTTGCCCATCACGACTACATCATCCAGCACAACAAAATTTGGTGAAAGCATCACATCAATCGTAATATCAGCCAGCTTCGTATTACCGGTTTTTACAGGCATGGCCAGTGGTATCTTTTTATCAAGATAGCCGGTTACAGAAGCAACAACAAAACCTGCCTTTTCGCTATTTACATTTTTGAAATGATATTTTCCGAGACTGTCCGTGATACCGAAATCTACCAACACCGAATCTCTTTTACTGATGATAACGGCTGTAGCTTTGGATAATGGTTGCTTCGTAGCGGAGTCTTTTACCACTACTATTATATTCATTTTTTGACCACTTACGTAAAAGCAGGCAACGATTAAAACCATGATCGGCAGGGTAATCCGCACCAGGTGTAAAAGCATAAGCAGTTGGCTTGAGATGAAAAACTGGTTGGTTTGTGTTTTAATTCTAATTCGTGGTTGGTATTGCACCTTGATGTATCGCCTGTAATCAGGTGTGGTGCTGCTAAGTACAGTTAATTGAAAGATAAGTTGCTGTTATTTTACAGTGAAAATTTTTTCACTGTTTTGTTCGAATCTGCTAAACCTATTGGTGTTTCAAACCGTTACTCCTCCGCTGGCTAAAAATAATCAGTAAAAGCCTTGGTAAAAAATTGATTCTCTGCTCATTGACTACGTAACTTTCAGCGTATGGAAAATCCCGACAAACAGCAACGCATTATAGAAGCCCGTATGAAGTTGAAAGCCCGGTTTGAAGAAAAGATACGACAAACCCCTTCAGTTGCAGACAATAAGCCACAGGGCAAAGGCAAGATCAACCGGCACGGCATGCCGGAAGTACCGGCAGGGCAAACCATTACCACCAGGTGGCCGGTGTTGGATTTAGGTGAGCAACCGCATATTTCACTAACAGCGTGGAAGTTAACCATCAACGGAGCGGTCGACTTCCCGTTAGTGCTGGCCTGGAATGATTTTATGGCACTGCCACAAACCGAAGACACCTCCGATTTTCATTGTGTAACCACCTGGAGCAAACTGAATATGAACTGGAAAGGTGTTCGCCTGCTGGACCTTGCTGCACTGGTTCAGCCTAAAGAAAACGCTACACACATTTTGTGTTATGGCTATGATGATTACACTACAAACCTTTCGTTAGGGGAAGCCATAAAGCCCGATGTTTTATTAGTGCATACGGTTGAGGGAAAGCCTTTGCCGGCAGCGCATGGCGGACCGGTACGGATGATAACGCCGCAACTATACGCCTGGAAAGGTTCGAAATGGATTAACCGTATTGAATTTTTAACGGCAAACCGTTTGGGGTTTTGGGAAGAAAGAGGCTACTCTAATACTGCTTATCCCTGGCGCAACGACCGGTATAGTTAGTGTTGGTAAAAGGCTTTTAGGAAATAACTAATTTAATATTCTTTGTTTGTTACCTTTTTAAATACAGCAACGACCGATACTGCATGCAATAAAAATAGTTGCGATAATTAAAAAAGCAAACGAACATGAAAAATTTTGTATTGGCATTCGCTTTTGTAATTGGATGCACTTTGATTTCAGCTAAAATTTCCGCTCAAACAATTTCTGAATTCAAAGGAGCAACGTATGTATGTTTTATAGAAGGTGAATTTGACGGCAACCCGCAATTTGCCATGGGTTTTAAACTCAGCTTTAACAGGCTTGGAAACGTAGGAGTGGCCAGAGGAATGTCTGCAGACACACCTGAGCAAAAAAATGCTGTACAGGACTCATCCATATTTACATGCGGCGTTATGCAGGATGGCACAAAATTCTTTGGTGCAAAAAATATGCAGGGTGGTGATCAGGCGCTATTTTTTTATAAGGTGTACGACAACGGAGCAAGAGTTTGGATCGAACACAGCATTCCTGGCAGGCGGATTAATGGCTGGATGTTCAGGGTACCTGCAAAGGCTACAGACGCAAATTTTCCTAAGTAAAAGCAAGAAGGATGCTTTTTGATATAAGGATGATTGTTACAGGTCTTTATAATAAATAAACAGTATACTATTTCTACATTTGTGTTTATGAGACCTGTAACAATTAATAAATAATCGTATTGAGAACCAGCCGTCACCCATCAATCAAATAAACCACTGCTCAAATATTTCATACCCGAATCGCAGGCAACCGTAACGATGACATGCCCAAGGCCTGATTGCATTCCCAATTGAATAGCAGCGCAAACATTCATTCCACTTGAGATACCGGCAAATATGCCTTCTTCCGATGCCAGTCTTTTAGCCATAGCTCGTGCTTCCGTTTCTTCTATCGCCATTACTTCATTGTAATTCGTTTCAGTTAAAAAAGGAGGGATAAAACCTACCCCAATTCCTTCAACTTTATGCGTACCTTTTATGCCTTTTGAAATGAGTGGCGCCGATGCAGGTTCCAGCACCACGATACGGGTGGCGGCATTGGCGGCTTTTAATTCCTGCCCTACACCTGCTGCCATACCGGCTGTTCCAACGGCAGCACAGAATACGTCAATTGGCTGATTTATCTGCTGCAGTATTTCTTTGCCCATTGCCCGGTACCCATCCAGGGCATCCGGGTTGGTGAATTGCCTGGTCAGGTATGCGCCATTGCTGCTTATTTCTTCTGCACGGGCCATCATTTTTGGAATTAATTCCGGCGTTATTTTTCCGCCCTCACCGGTAATCAAATCCAATTGGCCACCAAAGAGGCGGATACTCTGTAATTTTTCTTTGGCATACACATCCGACGTAACAGCAATAAACCGGTAACCTTTTATGGTACAAACAAATGCCAATGATGTACCGGTGCTGCCTCCCGTACATTCTACCACTGTCATGCCGGGTTTTAGTGCGCCACTTTTTTCTGCACCCTCTATCAGGCTCAGTGCCAGCCGGTCTTTGTAAGAACCGGTTGGATTATAATATTCGAGCTTTACATAAATGGCTGCGCAATTAACCGGCGGTATTTTTGTTAATCTTACCAATGGGGTATTTCCAATAGTACTGAGCATATCTTTTATATAAATGAGTTATAATATAATTTTTCAGTGTTTTTATTCTGCCTTGTTTACTTCAAACCCTAAAGGCAATATCCTATAGTTAAGGGTGTGCATCAAATGCAGTTGGCTATAGCCCAATGTCATTAATTTAAGCCCATCGGGGCTTTCTGTTTGTAGCAAACAAAGAGGAAAAGGGAATCATTGCCACGTAGTGGCTACCCTCTTCTCTGGTCAGGTAGCCACTACGTGGCATGCACCAACATTCATTGATGTCTGTTTTCTACAAACAGGTTGCACCTACGGCGCATAGCTACTATTACAATCCTTATCTTAATGACATTGGGCTGAAGCCAATGGATACACGTAGCAGCCGTGTATTGGCTCTACATTCTCTATTGCAGATGGGGCTTTAGCCAACGGCAATTGATATAACAAACAGTTTCAGTAACATCAACCGCTTGACTGCCTTAGTTTAATGACATTGCCCTAAAAGGGAGTTCTATTGATCTTCTAAATAAATTGAGGTTTTATGGTGCAAAGACAAAGTTTTTAAAACGCTGATAATCTAAGGTTCACCACCACCGCAGATTAGGAACCTACCATGGCTGGATAGCAACAGTTTTCATCAGACAAGCCTGCATTTATTCCTCGGCCATTAGCTGCCAGCGCTTTGTCCAATTATTAAAAATAAAGGCAATATACAAAAAGCATACAGCGAGGTTTGCCAGAAAAATTTCCGGAGAATATTGTTTTACCCAATAGCTAAACGGATAATGCAATTTTAAATAATCTTCATAGCTCGTCGTTCCGGCAACATACCCGTAATCATTATAGTTATTAAAATTCATACTAATAATAGCCACAATTAGTAACACGACGTAAGGAGCCAGGTACACATGCCAGTTGAGGAGTACGCCACTCATCGTTTTGTTTTTATTTTGCCATAGCTGCCAAAGGCCGATGCCGCCAAAAACACCGCAACATAAGAGTACCATTATGGCGAACCCATTACTGCTGCTACCGCTTACCGCAATTAAACCAAAAATAATTGCCCATACCAATGTACCGATTACACTGATTAAAAAAACTTTTCGGCTAAAGCGGCGGTAACATAGCAACAGGATTGAAAACGATAGCGCCACGTATCCTACAATATTCCAGACGATCACCCGGTCCTCCCCGTTTCCACCACCGGGCTGGCAATCTTCAATCAGGCTGAACACATTTTTAATTTCCTGACTGTTTATGTAAAAAGTGTTCCCAACCTGGTAGCCCATTACATCTTTGAACTTATTTTCCGGTATGAGGGCATCCATGGTAAAACCGGTGTCCGAAAAAACATCTTTCACAATGCTATCGACACTAAGCCGATATTTCAAACTATATTTATTTAACACCACAAACAAATCCTGTAAAGCGGCTTTTACGGAATCTTTGCGGCCCTGCCGCAACCACCGCTGGTTGCGTTGACTGATGGTTTCTGACGGATCCGTTTTTTTAGAAGATTCTCTTACCAATTGGCGACAGTAATGTAGATAACTAAACGCATCAGAACGGCGCAGTGCTAATAGACTACGCCCGGAATCCCGGCTGCTGTTCAAATTAAAGCTGTCCGCTATATCCAACTCTTCCGATTCATAATCATAAACCGAATTTCCCTGCCTGTTTGGGTTTGCATTTGCTTCTTTATTTTTTTGAATCCGCCTGTTTCGCTCAGCACAGGTATTCAGAATAAAATAAGCTGGTTGATCCTGAGCAATATATACAGCAGCCCTGTTTACTGTATTAATTTCCTGTATCAACTGTACCTCATTCGTAATGCTGCGAACCTTCGCCCGAACACCCCACTCGTATGACAGAAAGTAGCTGATGCTGGAAAAAACTACCAGGAAAATAATAGCAAATTCCTTGGCTAAGTACCATTTACCGATGCGGTAATAGCTTTTGAACGCATTGTTGCGCAGGTAAAATACACACCAGATAATGAGCACCACCAGCCCGCACAGGATGGACAACGTGTATTGGTTGCCACCTCCAACACGGCCTACTGAATAATAGTCTGCAATGCTGCCTGCACTAATAGAAGAGATTCCTGCCAGTAAGAATAAAAGGTGCAATGAAATATTTACAATGGCTACCCAAAGCAAACGGGTATTCCAAAGCAATGGGTAGTGGGTAAGCAGGTAATTATTTATTCGTTGGATCATGTAAAAAAGGTTAAGGGTTTAAGCAACAAAAAAACGGCGGGAAGAAGCAGAAATATCCCGGATGTATTTTACGGGCAGGCCTGCCTCACCCAGCAGGCGCAGCACATGTGCAAAAGTCGTTTCGCCGTTAAAATACAGGATATACACACCGCCATTGAACGATAGCTTTTTTAGTCCGGCTTTTTCAAAAATGCCTTGTAGCATATCCCGGTCAGCCTGTATCTCCAGTTCTACTGCCAGTTCCGTATCGGCTACCGCTGCTTGCGAAGCGGCTCCCTGGTATTTAGGCACACCCTTTTGTAAAAAGATAACCTGATCCGAAACCTTTTCTACCTCGTACAACTGCTGCGAACTCAGGATAATACTAAGTGGCGCCGTATGCGATTGAGCCAGGTAACGCAGGTCTTCCAGGATGATTTGTTGCGCCAGTATATCCAGGTTAGCCAGCGGCTCATCTAATAGTAGTACCTGCGGTTTTCGGATCAGCGTACGTGCCAGTTCGAACCGCATTTTATAACCCGAAGAAATGCGGCTCCAATTATACGTTCTGAATGGCCGCAGCCCCATTCGGGCTACAATCATCTCCGTCCATAACGTGTTTTCCGGATCGGTATACCCGGTGAAAGCAGCGGCATATTGCAGGTTGTCCATCAGGCCGCCGTACCACTGTTGCGGCCGTTGCGGAATAAAGGCCAAAGCACTTTTTGTTTCATACAACGTAGGGGGTTTTAAACTACCGTTGATATGATAACGAACCGTTCCGCTGTCGGGCAGCAGTTCGCCATGCAGTAAGCGAAGCAACGTGGTTTTACCATTTCCGTTTTCACCAACCAAACCAATAATTTCAGCGGGTTTGAGCTGAACATCGGTAGCCGATAAACTGAACTTCCCGTGTGCATACTGCTTGGTTACACCGTTTGCAGAAAGCCTGGCAGTATCCCTGTTTTGGGCCATGCCACTGTAGCCATTACGAATCACCTGTAGCAAACCATTTACATTAGCAGTCAGCGTTGGTGTATCTGTTATTTCAGTAACCGTATCGTACCAGTCACAAAATTTCAGTGTTTCGCTATACACATCAAAGTTGCCGGTTTCAATGGCGGCATCCAGCAGGCGGCGGTAGCCTAAATGTGCATCACCGGCAGTAAAATAGCCGGCTACTTCCTGCAGCCGGGTGTCAAAATAAGTCATAAGTTAAGATGAAGGTAGGTTGAGGGCAAGGTATTAATAATTAAACGCAGGCTGGTGTTTACTAATTTACCGGCACAAACAGTCATGGCGGAAGTACAGCAATTTATAGTAACCGCTTGTAAGAAAAGTCACATAGGCAATACCATTTCTACTGTAGCATTAAAACAACCGAACAGTAACTATATGCAGGCAAAGTGGTTAGATAAATGTAGTAGTTCTGACGGATGATATGTGGCAAAAGGGAAAATTGACTGGTAATAAAACAGTACCAATTGCTGAAAACAGAACGAATATGTCTATGATTGAAAATCAATAACTTCGTTATAACTGGCAATTATTGTCTCAAAAACGTATTGACACATGTTTTAGAGATAGAACGAATAAGAGTAGCGTTGATAATTAGCAACTTAAATATATTTGGAAAGTTCGCCTAATATAGTAATCTTGGCGTTGTGTGTCATGCTATGGCGAAAGTGTTTTAAAAAATAGAACGAAACATACAGACCAGAAAGTTCCCTCTTCTAAGTAATTTACGGTCTTTTTAGTATTGAACACATTACAAGACAATATGATAAAATCATTTTTAGCAAATGTACCTCAACAAATTCTTGATGACTTGAAGTTAAGAATCAGAAACACACGTTGGACTGATGAAATAACGAATTCAGGATGGACTTACGGAGCTAATCTTTCATATATGAAAGAATTATCAGACTATTGGATCAATACTTTTGACTGGAGAAAAGTAGAGACTGAAATAAATTCATATCCTAACTTTATAGCAGATATTAATGGTCATAAAATTCACTTTTTGCATATTAAAGGAAAGGGAAAGAAATCTATTCCTTTAATCGTTACACATGGGTGGCCAGGCTCATTTCTGGAAATGATGAAGCTCATCCCTTTGCTAACAAAGGATGAAGAATTTTCTTTTGATTTAGTTATCCCTTCAGTTATAGGTTTTGGTTTTTCTGAAATAATTACAAAGCAAGGTTGTAATAGCGCCTTTGTTGCGGATTTATGGAATAAATTAATGGATGAATTAGGATACGAAAAATATGGTGCACAAGGTGGTGATATTGGCTCAGGTATCAGTACATGGCTATCATTGAATTATTCTAAAAATATTATAGGCTTGCATCTCAACTATATTGCTGGTTCGTATAAGCCATTTCTTGAAAAAAATGAACCACTATCAGAAGAGGTGAAAGAATTTCAAAAATATGCAAGTAAGTGGTCGGCAGAAGAAGGGTCGTATTCGCAACAGCAAAGTTCAAAACCAATTACGCTGGCGTATGGCCTGAATGATTCGCCTATTGGCCTGTGTGCATGGATAATAGAAAAATTTAATGGCTGGAGTGATAACAAAGGCCAAATTGAAAATGTATTTACAAAAGACGAATTACTTGCAAATGTCACGTTATACTGGATTACACAAACTATTCATTCATCCATTCGTATTTATAATGAAAACAGTAAACGACCATTAATATTTGAGGAAGGCAATTTTGTAAAAGTACCAGTTGGGTTTGCCAAATTTCCAAAAGAATTACCTACACCTCCACGTTCTTATATTGAAAAAGGTTTCAACATTCAACATTGGACAGAAATGCCAGCAGGCGGACATTTTGCGGCTATGGAGCAACCCAGCTTATTGGCAAAAGACATCACAAACTTTTTCAAGGTGCTTGCTTAAATTCTTGAGGCAGATTTGAATTATAATGACTAAATAAACCGACACTATACTTCAGACAAGAAGCACGAACGCACAACATGTGTGTTTATGCAATGTTGGCGGAAGAATAAAACCTCAACTTCTTACCTTTAATGAACTGCAGTTGTTTGCAAACTGAAGTAACACAGAAGCCAACACTGCATAAATACTTCCACATTAACAATAACTGTAAATTGTGGACTTACAATTTAAAAAGCAAATGGAATTCGAGATACTTACTACCGAAAGATTATTATTAAGGAAAATCACTCCAGAGGGATTTAAATATATATTTGAGAATTACCCTGAAGAGGAAATTAAAAAGCAACTTGGATTAACCACTAAGGAGGAATTCCTAAAGGAAAGAGAAAAGAATAAGGGTGGATACACAACTTATGACAGGTCTATTGTCAACTTTAAGCTGATCGTAAAAGAGACAAATGAAGTTATTGGAGGCTGTGGTTATCACAATTGGTATTCAAATCACAGTAAAGCCGAATTAGGCTATGTATTAACAAAGGATGAAAATAAAAGGAAAGGATATATGAGTGAAGCGGTTGATACAATTCTTGACTACGGATTCAATTCTATGAACTTAAACAGAATAGAAGCATGCATTGGGCCAGAAAATATTGCATCGTTAAGTTTGATTAGAAAATACGGGTTTACTCAAGAAGGGTATTTGAGACAGCATTTTGTCAGAGAGGACAAAATTCAAGACACAATACTTTTTTCTTTACTAAAAGAAGAATATAATGGCATAAAAAAGAACAATAATTGCTATCAAAAGCATGCAACACTACCAAATTGTACAAAGCCTGTGAACGAATGTTAGTTGAACTATCCAGCCATTGCGGTGCCAGGTATCCGGGGTCGCCATAACCGGCTATAAATTACCTGCCATTAATCTAACCAAACTTTATTGCCAATGTAATAGCTTAGCCGGGTAAAATTTATGTATGAAAAAACTGCGGATATTACTACTGTTTGCTGCCTTACCTGTTTTGTGCTTTTTTATTCATACCTCGGCATCCGCAGATGGCGGAAAGCAACCGGCAAACAAAAAAGCGATCATTACCGGTGCTGACCAAACGGAAAAATACATCACCTATATAAAAAATAAACGGGTAGGCATATTGGCAAACCCAACAACTATTATCGGGAAAAAACACCTCGTAGATAGCTTGCTTTCCATCGGGATTAATATTGTAAAAGTGTTTGGACCCGAACATGGCTTCAGAGGCAATGCCAGCGCAGGCATAAGGGTGGGTGACGAGAAAGATTCTGCAACCGGTGTACAGGTAATTTCATTATATGGCCCCAAACGCAAACCAACCAGCGACGACTTATCAGATGTGGATATCATGATATTTGACATTCAGGATGTAGGTTGCCGGTTTTACACTTACATTAATGTATTAAGCCATATCATGGAAGCCTGTGCAGAGAACAACAAAGAGCTGCTTATTTTAGACAGGCCGAACCCCAATGGCTACTTAGTGGACGGACCAGTATTGGATATGAAGTTTAAGTCCGGCATTGGTATGTTTCCGATACCCATTGCCCATGGAATGACCATCGCTGAATTTGCACAAATGATCAACGGTGAAGGCTGGCTGCCCAACCATCTGGTTTGCAAACTAAAAATCATTACGGTAGCCAATTACAATCATGACATGCCTTACACCTTACCGGTAAAGCCATCGCCCAATTTAAATACCCAACAAAGTGTGATGCTGTATCCATCTACCTGTTTGTTTGAAGGCACCATTCTCAACCACGGAAGAGGAACACAATTTCCCTTTACGGTGCTGGGCAGTCCTTTGTTAAAAGGCAAATACACCTTCTCCTTTACACCGGTAAGCATACCGGGTATGAGCGAAACACCACTGCACATGAATGAAGTTTGCTATGGCCTTGACCTTCGGAACTACGACATTAATGAATTGCGCAAAACAAAGCGGATTAACATTCAATGGATGATCGATTTCTATAGTGTTTACCCCTATAAAGAAAAGTTTTTCGACAGAACGCAAAGTAACGAAATGGGTAATATTGACGGGCTATCGGGAACATCCGATTTCAAAAACCAGATTATAGCCGGCAAAGGCGTTACAGCCATTCAGGCCTCCTGGGAACCCGGATTAGCACGGTACAAAACAATGCGGAAAAAGTACCTGTTATATAATTGATTGTAATCATGCAAACAGCACCCTTTATTACCAGGTTTTCCATTCAGGCACACCGCACCCATCCTTTTCCCTATAATATTCCGGCGGTACGTTTTGCTAACCGGGTTGCCATCAATAGCCCGATCACCTTATTTATCGGCGATAACGGCTGCGGAAAATCCACCTTATTGGAAACGCTGGCACTGCAACTCCGTTTACCCTTAATAGGCGGTGCTATTGATGCCAATAGCTTTGAAGCAGCAACGCTATTACAACCCCACCTGCAAATAAGCTGGAAACAACAAACCGGCAGCGGCTTCTTTTTCCGGGCCGAAGATTTTAGCCATTTTATTTACGGCGTAGAAAGATCGGGAGCTGATATTAATGCTTTTTTCAGTGATATGAAAGACGAATTAATGCCTGGCGTAATAGAACAAATGAGTGCGGGTATGAACTACAGCCTGCGGAATATGAAAAGAAATTATGGAGAAAATATGCAGGCTTTTTCGCATGGTGAAGCGTACCTGAAAATACTGACAACCCGCATTAAGGGAAAAGGCATTTATTTTTTAGATGAGCCGGAAGCAGCTCTTTCACCGGCCAGGCAATTAGCGCTGTTATCTATTATTATTGAAGCTGTTAAAAAGTTCGGCGCCCAGTTTATGATTGCCACACATTCACCCATCATCATGGGGCTACCCGGCGCCTTGCTATACGAAATAAAAGAGGATGGCATGCATGAAACAGCATATACCGATACGGAACACTACTCACTAACCTATTCCTTTTTGCAGAACCCGGAACAGTTTTTACGCTGGCTGTAGTACAGGTAAAAATGCGGTTTCTGTATAACTTCAGCCCTCGCTGATATGATTGGTAACCGGGAGTTGAGAGCTGTTCATAGAAAGAACAGACTACTGCAAATAGCCATTACGGTAGCACTTATCTAAACTTATTATGTTCCGGTATTTGGAATAGAATAAATTTGACTTTTTAAAAGCCGCTGTATTATTCCATTCATCTACATGAATTGTTCATACTTATGAAAAAATTAGTTGGATTAGTTATCATTCTTTTATCTATCGCTTTTTTTACGCTGCTAATCTTACGTATCTGGGGCGTATCCGTTGTTAGCTGGCAAAACATCGTACGAAGCGGCGCTACCTTTGTTTTACTGGGTGCACTCATTGTAATTCTGGTCATTATTTATTTCCTGTTCTTTAAAAGAAGAGGCGCTAAACAGAATTATAGTTAAGCTGAAAAAGCTTTTCCTAAAATGCGTCTCCGGCTACTATTGCTTACGCTTCTGCAGTATCAGCGTATTTTCCTTTTCAACATGCGTATAATGTGTAAATGCTAACTGCCACCCGTTGAAATAGAAGAAGTTAAGAGCAAATGCTATACTTGTATTTGCAAATTCTAAAGGCATTCTTTTACTGTCTATAACGGTCAGTTCTTTTTTACCATCTCTGTATTGCCCGTAATCAAAAGTGACCGTTTGGTTGGCACGCCAGCCAATGGTTGCATATTGTGCTTTAATACTATCCAGCCTTACACCACCTATGTATCCATACGTTTTAAAACCGGTGATTACAGGCGAGAGTGTTGTTGCAACCTGAGATTGGGTATTTTGAGCTATTGCACCATACGATTGAAGCAAGATGCAGAGCAGTAAAAAGCTTTTCATATACAAGGGTATGTTTTTGAAATTATATTTCAAAAAACATACACTTCATTAATTATGTGAATCAAGGCTTGGCAACGTTACAACAGAAAGTTAAGTGCACAATTTGTCCATTTTTAATGCGACAATCTGATTGCCATCTGTATTGTTGGGCATCACCCAACCCTGTTGGCAGTCGTATAAGGTAAAACTATGTTGTGGTATTTGTTGGGCAGTGCTCAACTCCATAGCCGGATTACCTAATAGGATTGGGCGCTGCCCAATAATACAAGGGCATTGATAACATATGCTACCAACAGCATTGGGCGCTGCCCAATAATGCACCTAAATAGCAACCCTTGATTCACACTAATTAATACCGGCAATGCTGACTCCTTATTTTTCCTTACCTTTTAATGCTGTGTAATAAAATCACTGACTGCTTTTAAGTAGTTGCTGTAGCCAAATGTATTCGGAACACTGCCATGGTCGGCATTCGGTATACGGTGTGCTTCTTTATAGATTCCCCGGTAATTGTTATACACCACTTCGCCCTGCGTAGTAATGCTTAAATAATGATCCTGAATTCCATGGATCCAGAAGAATGGCTGCTGCACTTTTTTAATTTCCTGAGCATTGTTTATTTGCAAATCCGTAAAAAAACTACCACTTAAAGCAAGACCGCTGGCATCCTGCACAATATTTTCGGCCGAGGCAAAAGGTGCTTCCAGCATTAGTTTGGCAGGGGTCATGCTGCGGGGCGTTCCGGTAAGCATAGTAGCCGGGGCAGTGCCTAAGCTAAAGCCATACATCACCAGCCGGTTATTCGTAAGGCCTTGCCCTTTCAGCCATTGCAGTGCTGCATCCACATCGGCATACAATCCTTTTTCGGTTGGCTTTCCTTCCGATAAACCATATCCCCGGTAGTCAACAATCATTACCCCATATTTATTCTTTCCCCTGGTATTGGCGAGCAGTTCAGCCCGTGGCCAATAAAAATCAATGTGGTCTTTGTTTCCATGGCAATACATGATTACCGTATCTGTTGCAATACGACTGATACTGCCAATGTAAACGGCGTAAATTTTTGTGGCTGTGCTTTCATCCGGGGCTTTGGAACTCAGCGTAAAAAGATGGATGAGACTATCCGGAATCCGGTAAGAGGCATCCAGTTTAAAATCCGTTTCTCCCGTGTAATTAGCCAGTTTATATTCAGAAATTTTGGTATGGTTCGGATTAAAAAACTGATCGTCTAAACGTTTTGAACAACTACATAAGCTGACAACTGCACCAATAATAATAGCGTTTATATATTTCATGTTGATAATTTAAAATTTACGGGTATAGCCAACATAAATACCAACGGCACCGTGGGTTCCCAACGGTGTTTTATATTCCACCGTGCTGTAATTATTTTTCAGGCCGGGTGCTATTATTTTAGCCTCAATGGTAAAATCCCATTTTTTACGTACAAACGTTTGCCCAAGCATCGGCGAGAGTAACCAATGGTCTTGCTGCTTTAAACCGGATGCTTTTTTACCCGACAGTTCAAACCAGTTACTGATGCCGGCATAAAAGAAATTTCGCTGGTGGTTGAAATCCCAATATGCATTTACATCTAACTGCGGATATATTTTGGTGGTTGCTTTGGGACGATAAATAATATTGGCCACCGGTGTAATACTGATGCCTGGCCGGTTGCCTTTTTGGCGAAGCAGGTTCTTGGTAGCGCCTAACTCTACCTGTACGTTGCCAAAAAAAGCGGAAGTAAGGTTTACAGAACCAAAACCGGTTAGTGTAGAATCGATTCCATAACCGTAAGTAGCCGTTAAAAAGGGCGCTGGTATCGTTAACGCATCGCTGCTAATGATGGGGCCTCCCAGTGATAGATTAACTGCCTGCTGATTTTTTGCCAGTGGCTTCACAAACCGGGAAGGGGCGCAGGAATACAGCGAACACACAATGAAAAGTACTGCTATTCTATTATGCATAATGTTGTTTTAAACTATTGTAAAAATCCTGAGATGATATGTTCAGCTCTTGTGTTACTTAACTCAATACGGATGATTGCCCCTGCGAAGCAGCATCTGGAAACTGCTGGTTATGATGGATAAGCGTTTGTGTACTACAAGGATACCAGATAAAAGTGAAAAAACGATGTGTTAGGCAGGTGTTTTGGTGTATGAGCCAAATATCAGCTATATGGGTTGATTTACGCTTTCAGATAAGCAAACGACCACTCTCAGATAGTAAAATAGCCGTAAGCGGTAGAATGTTATTAATTGTTTATGATGGAACATGTGGGACGCACAAGCTGACGTTGGCACTGCCGCCGGTGTAGCTGAGATCCATATGAGCACCCAGCTTTTGTGCAAATTCCTTCATCAGCACAACACCCAGCCCGTAGGCACCGCTTTTTACAACTGCCTCATCAAAGCTTGATTTGAATTTCCGAAATGGCTCTTCGTCACAAGGATTGATAACAGCCAAACAGATAGTGCTGTTATCAGTTGGCTGTGCAGTAAGCTGTATCGTGCTGCCATTTGTTGTGTTGGCAATGGCGTTGCTAATGGCATTTCTGAAAATGGTCTTCAACAGATTTTCATCTGTACGGATAATGGTATCCCGGGCTGCTTCATTGATTATTGTAATATTCTTCGCAATTGCTGCCGTGCTATAGAATTCCTTCAGGTCTTCAAAAAAATACCGGACGTTTACTTTTACAGGTTGCACGGTAAAGCCGTCCATCTGGCTTTTGCTCCAGATCAGCAGTTCTTCCAGCGTATCCAGCAGGCGTACTGTTTGCTCACTCATCCCGTCGTCGGCGTCACCTTTCAGTTCCTGCATTTTCAGCGAAGCATACAGCGAACTAACAGGACTCCGCAGATCATGACCAATGGTAGAAAACAGGCGGGCCTTGGTATCATTGGCTACCGCCAACTGATCGGCTAATTGCTGTACCTGCTGCTTTTGCAGGGTAAGCAGTTGATTGGCTTTTTGTTTAATACGGGTATTGCGGAAAGCAACCACCGCCAAAAAGAAAACCAATGCCAATGCGATAATTGTAAAAATCAGGCTTCGTTTTTTTAATGCGCTGTCTGCCTGGGCCAGTTCTGTTTTAGCACGTTCTTCGATTGTTTTAGAATCCGCAGCAGCATTAATCATTGCATTTTTATTTTCTGCATTGTACATGCTGTCAGAAAGCCGCCGGTATAGTTGTGCGTAATGATACGCTTGCCTGTAATTATCTAAACTGTCATAAATCTCTCTATATGTATCGTAATCAAATTGTTTGTTGTCGTCCCACCCGCTTCCATGATATAATAAGGCAGCACTATCAAGATAATTAAAAGCCGCAACAAAATTCCGTTTTGACTTATAAACGTTTGCAATGTTTGTGTACGTATTCGCTTTGTAGTAATCATCTGTCGCCTGGAAGATGGCTTCCTGTAAATAGAATAAAGCAGAATCATATTTTTTTATTGAATTGAAATACAGTCCTTGCCCAAAAAAAATATAATAGGACTGCTCAGCTGACATTTTATTTTCATAACTTAACAAAGAGCTTTTAATAATTGAGTAGGCACTATCAAAATGTTCCTGGTTAATATATGCAACACAAATAGCGTTATAAATAAAGGTTGAATCATTTTTATTGCTACACTTTTGCAATCCTTCCAAAAAATTCCGCATGGCTTCCCCGTAATTCCGTTTAGCTGCGTAAGCAACACCTAAGGACAAATATATAGGCACTATATGTTCCGTATCTGATTGGGTATTCAGAATATCGACAGCACGGTTATAATAAAAAATACTTGAATCGCTTTCATTGATGCTCTCCATGCACAGTCCATACCTAAACATTAATTCAGCTTTCAGGCTCTTGTTCGTTGTAGTTTCAAGCAGGGACCGGATTGCTGGCATGGCCTGGTCATATTTTCCATTATTTACCAGCGAATCAATAGCATTTGTGACATCAGGTGAAGCTTCTTGTCTTGACGAGCATGCAGAAACAAGAACATAACAAATAATTATTATTATCCTTACAGTCATTGCTTATTGTCCATTCCCCTATTCTCAACAAAAATTTCAATTGCCATTAGCGAAGCATTTCCCGGAGGCTTTCTTATGCCATGGGGAGGTTTGATTGCACCTACTTTATTAGTTGAAGTTCCCGGATCATCAACAGTTGCATTTCTAAATGACTCAATAATTGATTTTTCTTTTGATACAAGTTTCTGGATATCCTCCACTCTGTAAATAAAGGTTTCATCCGTTTTAAACAGTTGGCCGGTAAGCCTGCTGAAATCAAATGTATCAGGGTCTACGGGTTCTTTAGGTATTAATTCTTCAGGTAACCAGTAATAATCTACCCGCAATCTATCTTCCCCGGGTTCCAGAACAACTGCATTGCCTGAAGCATTTTTTTTTATCCAAAGAACAACAAGCACTATTGCTTCCACTATTGCTAATCCGATCAGGATCTCTTCCAGTCTTGTCAAGTCCATTGTAAAAATTATTAAAGGTTAAAAATTAATTATCTAATGCCATCCTTGCTTCCTGCCGGTAGGTTTTTCCGATGGGCAGTATCTCTTTATCAATTGTTACCTCATCCCGGTTATACGTGGTTATTTTATTTTTGGCGATGGCATAGCTGCGGTGTATGCGTAAAAAATTTTCCGGCGGCAGCTTGTCCATAAAGTGTTTCAGCTTACTAAGCGTTGTATATTTCTTTTTCGGCGTTATTACTTTGCTGTAGTCTTTCAATGCCTCAATATATAAAATATCATTCAGTGGTACGCGGTAGTTAATAGTACCTTCTTTAATAGTAATACTTTCCTTTTCAAAAGCGGCATCGTACAGGTCGGCACGCTCCCGTAGCAGCAGGTATTCATTTAACCGGCTGATCGTTTGCTCAAAACGTTTTCCGGTTACCGGTTTCAAAATAAAATCGAAAGCCTGTGCCTCGTAGCTATCCAGTGCATACTCACTGTGTGCCGTTACGAATATGCATAGTGGCGAATAATCCAGGTTTTTAAACAGGTCTATTCCATTTATTACCGGCATATCAATATCCATAAAAAACAATGGTGGCCGCACTTGTTTTATCATAGGCATAGCCTCTAACCCGTTCAGGAAACTGTGGGTAAGCTGTAAGCTTTGCTCTTTGTTCACATAGTACATCAACAACTCCATATCTGCAGGGTTGTCTTCCACAATCATACATTTTGTCTGGCTCATAAAAGGCTTTATGAACGAAATATATAAAATTATATAATAGCAGCACCGCTAAAAAGAATGCAGGTAGTATTAGAGGTGTATCGTGTAGTAAAAAGGTTGTTTGGGTAAGTGTTTGCCGGATTCATTTCAGTAATTACCACATATTGGCCACTATTGGCCAACTGTCATCATCAATAACATAAGCTGTAAAGTAAATTATTGTACAAATTTCGGCGCTGTTGCTGTTAGTCTTCGTCGTTTATCTACGAATGGCCATTTTTAATCTATGAATAAAAAAGTAACGATAGCCGCACTTCGGAAACATCCCCGAAAACACAGCTTTTTCCTATTCGAAAAAAATACTGCTACTTTACAGTATGGATTTTTTACAACAATTGCAGATTGAAGAACAGAATGCCGGTGTTTCAACCGGGCAGCATTGGGCCGCAGGAAACGGGCCGCAACTCCGTTCTTTTTCTCCGGTAAATGGAAAACCGATTGCAGCTACCGGCAGTGCAGGCAAAGATGATTACGAAACGGTTATTACTACTGCTACGGAAGCCTTTGCAGCATGGCGGCTTTGGCCGGCTCCCCGCCGCGGCGATGTAGTACGGCAGTTTGGAGATGCCCTACGGCAACAAAAAGAAAACTTAGGCAAACTGGTGAGCTATGAAATGGGCAAAAGCCTGCAGGAAGGTTATGGTGAAGTGCAGGAAATGATTGACATCTGCGATTTTGCCACCGGCCTTAGCCGCCAATTATATGGCCTCACCATGCACAGCGAACGGCCTGCCCACCGCATGTACGAGCAATGGCATCCGTTGGGCACAGTGGCCATCATCTCCGCTTTCAACTTTCCGGTAGCGGTATGGAGCTGGAATGCAGCACTGGCAATGGTTTGCGGCAATGTGTGCATCTGGAAGCCTTCTGAAAAAACACCGCTTTGTGCAATTGCCTGTCAAAAAATACTGGCAAAAGTATTGGCTGATAATGGGGTGCCGGAAGGGGTAAGCTGTTTATTGCAGGGTGGCCGGGAAGTGGGCGAATGGTTGAGTAGTGATTCGCGGATTTCACTGGTAAGTGCTACCGGCAGTACCCGTATGGGAAAAGCCATAGGCGTAGCCGTGGCGGCAAGGCTCGGTAAAATGCTATTAGAATTAGGCGGTAACAATGCAATCATTATTTCGCAACACGCCGACCTGAACATTGCGTTAATTGGAAGTGTGTTTGGCGCCGTAGGTACGGCCGGACAGCGTTGTACTACCACCCGCCGGCTCATTATTCACACCAGTATTTATGAATCTTTTACGCAAAAACTGGTGGCTGCCTATCAACAACTACGTATTGGCAACCCGTTGGAAAGTCACAATCATGTAGGCCCGCTGATTGATACCGATGCCGTACAAAACTACCTGGCTGCCATTGAGGAATGCAAGGAACAGGGCGGAAAGTTTTTAGTGGAAGGAGCTGTGCTTGAAGGCGATGGCTACGAAAGCGGTTGCTACGTGCAGCCTTGTATTGCCGAAGTTCAAAACCACTACCCTATTGTGCAACATGAGACCTTTGCACCCATTTTATACCTGGTGCGGTACGAAACCATCGATGAAGCCATTGCTTTACAAAACAGTGTGCCGCAAGGTTTATCCTCTTCCATTATGACACTAAACCTGCGGGAAGCGGAACAGTTCCTGAATGTAACCGGCAGCGATTGTGGTATTGCTAACGTAAATATTGGAACCAGCGGCGCTGAAATAGGCGGTGCTTTTGGCGGCGAAAAAGAAACCGGTGGTGGCCGCGAAAGTGGCAGCGATGCATGGAAAAACTATATGCGCCGACAAACAAATACCATTAATTATTCCACCAGTCTGCCACTTGCCCAAGGAATACAGTTTGGGTTGTAAATACATTTACTACATATAGAACATAGGTCTCACATAGGTTCACATAGAAATACATATGAGGGGTGGTTAGTTGATATAAGGTTTTTTTTATAAGAGTAATTTTTTATGTAAATAGGTTACGTATGGTTGAATTGACTGTCGTTTGTATTATCCTATTCTCCCCTAAACATTCCTAAAGCCTAAGGAGCGATAATAACACGGATCTTTTTAGAGTTGCCAACTTTGGGAAAGTTGGTAATTCGCTTCTCTCACCCTCATTCTGTATTATCCCATTCTTATCCCAATCATCCCATCTTATCCCAGTTTAAGACAATGATCCCTGTAAATGTTTTACTTTTTGGTGCTGGTAAATCGGCCACCTGTTTAATCGATTATTTAATCAGTAATGCCGCTGCCGAAAAATGGCATATTACTATCGCCGATGTAGATGCAACAATAATTCAGGCTAAAACCGGAAATGCAATCTGTACAACGGCAATAGCATTACAGGTGGAAGATGAGTCTGATAGACAGCCATTCATTCAGCAGGCTGATATCGTCATTTCTTTATTGCCTCCTGCGCTGCACATCCTGGTTGCAAGAGATTGCCTGCTTTTCGGTAAAAATTTACTGACAGCTTCTTACGCAGATGCGGCTATGAAAGCATTGGCTGACGAAGCGAAAGAAAAAGGCCTGTTGTTTTTATGCGAAATGGGTCTCGACCCGGGTATTGACCACATGAGTGCTATGCAGCTAATTGACAGCATTCATGAGCAGGGGGGAAAAATAATTTCGTTTATGAGCCATTGTGGTGGCCTGGTGGCGCCCAAGAGTGATAATAATCCGTGGCATTACAAAATAAGCTGGAACCCCCGGAATGTAGTGATGGCAGGCAAAGCCGGCGCCTTGTACCGGCTGAACGGTCATACCGTGCAGGAACGGTATGAAGAATTATTTGAACATGAAGAAATAATGGAAGTGGCGAATATCGGGCATCTGAGCTGGTATCCCAACCGGGATTCGATTGCTTATATGCCCCTGTACGGGTTGGAAGATTGTCCCACCTTTATCCGTACCACGTTGCGCCAGCCCGAATTTTGTTTTGGCTGGAAAAACATCATTGAGCTAAAGCTTACAGATGAAGGCCAGTTGTACGATACGGATGGCTTAAGCATTGCCGGATTTTTTAAACAGCATTTTGAAAACAATGGTTTCGCCGACTGGATTGCTGAGCGGCTATCCAACAATCTTTCATCCATAAAAGACCTACTGGAAAAAACGCTGAAACTGATAGAAGCTGAAGAAGACTTAAAAAACGAAATTGCTGAAAACGATGACCCGACTGATGATACCGGAAATTTCATGTTGGTAGATGATGAAGGCCGGTTAAAGGATGTAAACCTGCAGGAAGTAAAGCTGGAAGCGGCAACCGGCGTAGCGGCAAAGCTGTATATGAACAACCTGCTGATAAAACAATTATTCTTTTTAGGCATGGATGATGGGGATACCCAGATAAACCTTGGACGATGCAGTGCTGCTGCGGTGCTGCAATTTATTTTAGAAAAAAAATTACCCCTGGAACCTACTGATAAAGATATGGTAGTGATGGTGCATCAGCTTGAATATGAATTAGCAGGCCGTCTGCATAAAACAAACAGTACGCTCATTTTAGAAGGAGAAAACAATCAACGCACTGCCATGGCTAAAACTGTTGGTTTGCCGTTGGGGATTGCCACAAAACTGATATTAAATAAGACGATTCAGTTAACCGGGTTGCATATACCGGTTGTAAAAGAAATTTACGGGCCGGTGTTGCAGGAGTTAGCTAAAGAAGGAATCCGGTTTGCAGAGGAGTAAGCAGGTTCACCAGTTTACAAGTTCACTTGTTCACATGTCCTTTTTATCAGGCTATCCAGATAGTTTCCGATAAAAGTGAAGCATTATAGCAGTATTTACCATTAAATAATGTAATTATATATTTTATTTATCATTTGCATAGGTACGGTGCATGGGCAAAAATTTGTACTGTACCTGAACAGATGGGCCATCGGCAGCAAAAAGTAATTAGGCCAACGCCGGCAGCAGGCAGTAAAGACCTGCAATGAAGCCAGGCTGCATGAAAGCATCTGCAAAATCCACTACTTACTTATGAACAAGTATTAAAATCTATAAAAAAAGAGAGAAAATTATAATTTATACCGCCGGCAGATACCAGCATTACTTTGAATATCAACCTATTTCAGGATGTCACAATAAGCAAATTAGTTTAAAAGGCAACCAGGTGTTTTCTGCAATCTTTTTTAATATTGATAACGGCAACTGAACAGAAAAAACCCCGCTCTTTTGGAGCGGGGTTTTATTTTAAAACAGATCAGATGAAAATTGACCGTAGAAATTACTTACGGTTGCTGTATTGAATTTGCTTATTGCCTATTCTGTAATACGGCCATTAGTGTTGAACGATTAATTTCTGCACTTTCTGTAAGCCGCTGTCATCTTTTAGTTGTACAAGGTAAGTACCATTTTTAAGGTTGCTTACATCAAGCTGATAACGGTTCATGCCAATAATAGCAGCCATCGCAATTTTCTTAACTGGTACACCAGCAATATCTGATACCGTAATACTGGCCCGACCCGAAAATTTACTGCTAAACACGAGGTTGGTATAGCTGCTGGCCGGCATTGGCTGTAAAAAAAGTGATGCTTCTGCCGAAGGTTCAGTTTTGGCGATTAATCCATGGCTATCTACTATCTCCTCATCATCCAGGAGGTTAATGCCACTGGTAGCTGCTCTTAGCAGATAGCAGGCAGTGCTACTGTTTGCACCATTGTATCCATACACTTGTATATAGTACGTTGCAGCAGCACTTGATGAATTATACGTAATGCTTTCTGCTGTAGTGCCCGAGGCTTGAGAAAGTCCTAATTGTGTACCGGCATTATTATACAACCGCACATCGTAGTCTCCGGGCAGATTGCCTAATGTAACTTTTACTTTAGGGGCACTATTGGTTGTGGTAAATGTAAACCAGTCTTTATCGGTTGAGGTGCCGATTCTGGCCGTAATATCTGTATTTACCGGGATGGTTTTAGCAGCGGATAGAGACTCGTTGGATTCATAATTATCAGTGCAGGCAGGTGGTGTTGCAGTGCCTACACCTACAGCGATCCACGCATTAGTTGTTTGTGTGGCTTCTGCGCTGCTAACGCCATATAAATCCTTTGCCGCCTGAATACCATACGTTCTTGCATTGGCATAGTTGGAAGTCGAAGTCAGGTAAACGGTATTTAAGCGGAAAACAATGGCTGCTGCTTTATCAATGCCGATACCGGTAACATTAAAAGCCGTTCCTTTATCGTTCGTACCACTTCCACCTGCGCTTAGCAGGTAGAACCAATAATTTAAAACACCGCTATTGGTATGTACACCACCATTATCAGCAGAGCCTGTGGCCCAGTTAGTTCCTTGGTACGTATCAGGTTGACCGTAGGCATTGGGATTGCTCATAGAGCGGATGGTGTAAAAGTCAGACCCAATCAGCCAGTTGGCATTGGAGGGCCTTGCATAAAATTCGATAGCTGTACCAAAAATATCACTGAAACCTTCGTTCATAGCGCCTGATTCGCCGGTATAAGCAAGGTTGGAAGTAAAGGAGGTAAGGCCATGCGAAATTTCGTGACCGCACACGTCGAGAGCTGTCAGTGGCTTATTGCCGTCGCTGGCATCGCCATCACCATATGTCATCCGGCTGCCATCCCAAAATGCATTAAAATAATTGGTACTGTAATGCACATAGCTTTTAATGGCAAAACCAGCATTATTAATACTGTTGCGGTTATATTTTACCTTATAATAATCGTATGTTTTTTCGGCGCCCCAGTGTGCATCTGTTGCATATTGATCTTTATTCGCATTTACATTATTCCAGGTATTATCAGCGTCGGTAAAGTCGGTTGCAGTGCTGTAATTCGTGCCTTTATTTAAATTGTAGGTTTGAATACCATTTCCCCTACTGGTTTCCTGTAAACGATAACCGCCGGTATAGCTATCCGTTGTAATGGTTTGCGTTCCGCTGTAGGCGGTTACAGCAGAACCGGTTGTATTGGCTTCATGGATCAGATCACGTTTACCTAATATCTCACCGGAGTAAGCATCTACAAAAACGATCTGCCTGCTAAGCGGCTGCTGGGCATAAATATCAAATTTGTAGGCAAGGTGCATGGCCTCCGGTAGCACTTCTTCTTCGCCACTATAGAATACCAGTGAACCCTTCGGGTAAAATGTAGCAGCAGGATTGTTTTGCTCAGCTTTCAGAAAGGCATCCTCACCCGGAACCTGCCATTTATACATTTGTGCATGAATGTTGCGGAGCGCAAACTGTAGGGCGGCAACTTCCGTAATAGCAGGTGTTGCAATTAATTGCCTGCTAAAGCTTTCCACCAGTTTGCCATTTTGCCGTACCAGCATCCCGGCTTTGG
The DNA here is from genome assembly GCA_965246935.1 of Chitinophagaceae bacterium. GTDB lineage: Bacteria > Bacteroidota > Bacteroidia > Chitinophagales > Chitinophagaceae > JAZKFT01. Next base: position 459,494 of record CBDFGC010000001.1, read on the forward strand.
AATGTACTACCTGGTAGGCATGTTCTACGGGTATGCCCAAATAGGTTTGCTGGTAACGGGTGTGTTCAAATCCCAGTGCATCGGTTTCTGACTGTACTACTGCTAAGTTGGAAATGGTAACCATTGTTCCTTTTGCGCCGGGTAGCTGCATGATGCCGCGTTGGGTTGGGGCAGCCGAACCAGCTTCATATTCAATATCTGACGGAAACATGCCGGGCCGGCCTGGTGTAATGCTTTTAAAAGTTTGGGCCTGAGCGCTTACAGACAGTAACAAAGCACCGGAGAGAACAAGGCTGTTGAAATACCTCATAATTTTTGGTTTTAAATAAATAATTAGATAAGCTATAAAGATAAAAGGATGTTAAATTTAGCGTATTTATTCAGCGTATTTATTTTTACAACCTTGTTTCAAAATTCAGTAGTTTCCAAGTAGCCAAATTGAACGATAGGATTAGGGTATGTTCATTAGCTAAACAGTATGCCTGCAAAAATTGGAATATTGGACGCAGTTATAAACGACACGCTAATGATATTCAGAATTATCTTTCTAATCGCTGTTGTTTTATATTTTCCGGGCTGTTTAACAACGGGCACAAAATGTTGCGACCACGTTGGTTCGTATTCCATTTCAAAAGGACTATATGTAGAGAGATACAGAACCTTTTGTGCAGGTGTATTTGGAGAACTAACTGAATGCTACCTGACAGACTCAATAAGCTTCAGGCAAAAAATTGGCTCGTATGATGAACACGAAAGTTTCTTTGCAAAACTAAATGGAGATAAAATAGAGGCTTACAATTTTCAATCATCTTTAGTTTCTGACACAATAGAGAAAAAGACAATCACTAAACCAGACTTATGGAAGAATCATCATACAGACTCTAATTGTCTTGTGACATTACCTGTTTTCGGAAAGAATACAATAAAATGTGACAATGATTTTTATCCAGCCTCTTCCTATAAAACTGAAGATGGATATTTTATGGCACAAGTGCAATACAAATGTGGAAATGATTATTCAAATGCAGTTTTTTATACTGACTCTTTGAACTTCTGCGTTTTTATTGGTGTTTACATTCCTGGAAGTTTTCAAAATAATTACAGTGTACAACAGCGTAGTAATAATAGCTTTGACTTTTACAATATTGAAAATAAAAGGAAAGTTGACACTGTAAAAGTCGAAATATACTTATTGACTAACTTAAAAAAAGGAAAGCTTACTAAAGTTTGCAAATAAGAAATTTATGTATACTAAATAACTGCCATAAATATTGGATTTGCTGCTATGCTGGCCGACGAAATAGATAATAAATCTTTATAAAGTAGAAGGCGACCCTCACGTTGGTAACTATAATCTGGATATAAAAATTGAAAAATATCATTCAAAAATGCATCATTGGTAACTGAACCCGATACTAAAATGAATGAATCAGTTAGCGAAGCGGATGAATGACAGCATTAAAAAAACGTTCAGTCGCATACACACATAATTGCCCGGAAGGGCTGCTCAGATTATATTCACAACCATGTGTACCCCAGGGAATTTCGAGCACCATGTTTTTTACCCTGGCATCATTCAGCAGTTTTGCAAGCCGGTATGCCTGTACACTCCACACATGTGCATCCAGTTTACCATGTACTAATAATGTGGGTACTGTTTTAGGCGTTACAAACGACATGGCGGATGAGGCAATATAGGTTTCTTTGATCTGGTCAGGCGAACCTCCTAAAAAATCCCGCTCTACTTTTCTTGAATCCAGCACTAACGGATTTGCATAATTTTCATACGACCATAGCATATCGGTAGGCCCGTAATAACCTGCTACTCCTTTTATATTCGGATTATGCAAGGTGTAGGCACTCATTAAAACAATGTGGCCGCCTGCCGATCTTCCCATCAATACAAAATTGGTGGTATCAATTTTTAGCTCTGCTGAGTGGCTGCACAACCAGCTAATGGCCGAGCGTACATCTTCAATAGGCGCCGGAAATTTAAACCTGGGCGCCAGCCGGTAATTAATACTGGCCACCTGGTACCCTGCATTGGCAAAATAATTATCTATTTCGGGCAGTTCATCATAACTGCCGCTGTGCCATGATCCGCCATGCACTACCAACAGGCAAGGTTGTATACCAGGCTTAACAGAAGGGTAAAACTTTAATTGCAAATCAAAGCCGCCGGGACTTGCATACGTATGAACAACAGGTTTAATTTGTGTTGCACCGGTACCGGAAAACATTCTTCCAAAACTAAAAGGGTGTTCCTGGTGAAAGCCCTGCATCGTGCCGGGTTGAATGCCAAACGAATTTTGTAATTGTGCATCTAACTTAGAGGCGGCATAAGCAGCCCTGATGATGGGTGTTGAAAATAATACAGCAGCGATGATGCTTAATGTGAGCGTAACCTTTCTGAATTTCCGGAAATAAAAACTCCAGATGGCAAGGAGTAAAGCAGCAATGATAAACGCATAGCAAAAGGCAGATACGGCTATTGCAATCAGCCAGGTAAACTGCACAGGAGCAGGAAATACGGTCAATAATGACATCCCAAAAAATAGAATAACAAGGATCAGACGAAGCATGAGTTGATTTTAATACCGTAAGTACGGATGAATGGTAAGAAAGATCTGTTTGTAAAAAAACAAATCCTCCTTCTCTTATGCTTTATAAGAGCGTTCTGCTATTTCACCGGGACAGGCGCCATGAAATTCATTTCGAGCATCCATTGCTCGCATAGCGTTGTCCAAAGTTCGGTAGAGCCGGGATTGTTGCGCAAAGCAATCGCATGGCCACCTTGCGGGAATACATGAAAACTACAGGATACACCTTTCTCCAGCAGCGCTTTGTAAAACAACAGGCTGTTCATAGGCGGAACTGTTTGATCATTAATGGCATCGGCAATAAAACAGGGTGGTGTAGCAGTTGTCACTAAATGTTGGGCACTATACTGAGCGATAAGTTGTTGAGAAGGATGCTCACCTAACAAACTGTTGCGGCTGCCTTTATGAGCAAATGTGTCCATATCAATAACAGGCGAGACAAGGATCATAAAATCCGGCTTACATTTCACGGTATCAAGCGAATCGTTAATGATAGAAACATCCTCCGTTCTGGTACCTGCCAGGGCTGCCAGGTGCCCGCCTGCCGAGGATCCCTGCACGCCGATTTTATGCTGCTGAATACCCCATTTATCAGCATTTGCCCTTACAATTTTGATGGCCCGTTGTATATCCTGGAGCGGACCTGTTTCTCTTTGTACCAGATCAGGTGAATTAGGCAAACGGTAATTCAGTACAAATGCACTGATGCCCATGGTATTGAACCATTTGGCTAATTGTGTACCGCTGATAACATATGCCAGTCGCTGGTAACCGCCCCCCGGGCAAATCAATACTGCGGCACCCCGGTTCTCCTGTTGGGATGGAAAAAAGGCATACATGCCCGGCATACCAACCTGGTAAATCCGTTCGTTCGCAATGCTGTCTTTCAGGTAAAGACCCTTGCTGTTTGGCATTTTACCTTGTGGCCATAACGGAATAAAATCCTGCGCCTGCAGCATTTGCCAACTACATAGAATCAGTATACCTGTTATTATTTTTTTCATGCATGTTTTCTCTGGTAATTAGGGTGCAGGTAGCCAGTTAGCAGTACCTGCGAAAATGTTTTGCAAGGTATATTGCTTTACGTCTTTTGCTGTAAGCTGCCGGCTCCAGTTAACCCGTTTATCCCATTTACTACCGTCACCGCTGCTTTTATACTCTGCATAAAACGCTGTTTTTTCTTTATCCGGAAACATGGCATCTCCTTGCCAGGGATCCCAGCCCTGAGGCACAATATGGCTGCCCATTTGCGTACGGATAAAAACCGTTTTGGCATAAGGCCGCCAAGGTCTGCCGAGAAATACTTTTGTAGCGGCAGTATCGGCAATCAATTGGCAATCGAAAAATACGAAACCGAATTTCTGACCAGGACGGGTGGAAGCAGCAGTGATATAAGAGTTTGTAAGGTTTTTGATAGTGCAGCTTTGGAACACACAAATAGCTTCGCCAAAAATAAAATCGGTGGTTCCTTCTATATAACAATTTTGATAATATTGGCGGCTGCCTTCGGTAGTAGCGTACAGTGTATCCTGATTACCCAATATCCGGCAGCTTTTAATAATACAACGATCGCCTTCTACATGCAAAGCTACGGCCTGCCCTACCCTGCCGCTGGTATTTTCAATGGTGAGATTTTCAAGACTTACATCATTGCCTTGTACCAGCACAGTGTAAGAAGTGTAAGTCGTAAATTTATCTTTTCCAAAAGCATCCTTTCCGCCAGGAACATTTTTACCCGAATAATCAGCATTGGTAATGGTTACGGTGCCGGTACTGTCGCCAATTAACGAGATGGCTGTTTTCCAGGAGGGTATTACTAACTTTTCATGATATATACCTTGTTTGATATAAATGATGACCCTTTTTTGCCCCAGGTCCCGGACAGAATTCACGGCTTCCTGAATAGTTTTATAATTGCCGCTGCCATCCTGCGCTACTGTTAATGAAGCCGGATAGGTTTGCTGTTGTGCCCACGTTTGTTGACAAGGAAAAATTATGATCAATAAAACCCAGCCCAGGCGCAGCAAGCTCATATAAACTATTTTAAAGGTTATAGCTATTATTAAGATTTGTGATGATATCCAGTTGATGACCGGTAACATCCGTGTACAGGTTTTGCAGCTGGTGAAGTGCTGTTAACTGTATGGGAAAACCAGGTGTTGTAGCAGACACAAATTCCAGTTGTTTTCCATCCCAGTGAAATAGTAAATATTCATCTCCGGTGTAAGCCAGTTTTACAGATTGCCCGGTTAGTATACAGCCTGTATTTACCAGTATTTTTTCTGACAGCGGAATGGGTTCCACCTCATTAAACGAAAGAAATCCTTTGCCAAATTGAGCTACATCATCTTCAAAAGGCTCCACTCGGTTTTCGATATTGGGATATACGTATGCAATTTTATTGTCAAAAATTAAAAACACTTCTACCAGTTCATCAGGTAATGTGGTTTGGGGATGAACCAGTCTCAGGTTCCGGTTTAGCAAGTTCCCTTTTCTTAATTCACTGGCTTGTATCATACAGGTAAATGTATAGCATTAGCTGAAAAACAAATGGCCACAAATCAGGGTAACAGGAAAATATTTCCGCTGCTCCGGAACCGGCAGATTAATACTATTCAGGGTTCCAGTTGCCTAATACATTTTGCTTCGTATATTTCTTAATTTCATCATCGGTAATTTGCCGGCTCCATTTCATACGGGCTTCCGGTTGCGCACCGGGACCATAACTTTTATACTCTGCATAACGGGCGGTGGCTTCATTGGCAACGGTATTATTCCAGTTGTTCCAGCCGGCAGGCAAAATATGCGGGCCAATATAACAATGGATGTAAGTAACGCTACTGTAAGGGCGCCACGGCCTGCCAAGGGAAACAGTGTGTAAGGTAGAATCGCCGGTAAGCACACAGTCATAAAACACATACCCAAAAGGATGCTCCTGCGGCGTAGAGGCAGCCGTAACATGCGAATTCTTTTTGCTGTGGATATGGCAGCCTTCGAACCAAACGGTAGATGATCCGAATATGAAATCGGTCGTTCCTTCAATGTAGCAGTCTTTGTAATACTGCCTGCTTGCAGGATTGTTGGTAAAAAGGACATCCTGATTGCCTACAAACCGGCAATTCATAAATATTGCTTTATCGCCACTTACGTGTATGGCAACCGCCTGCCCTGCCGTAAAACCGGCGTCGTTTTGAAAAGTAATGTTGGTAGCCGTAAATTGATTAGCCTGCATGAAAAAAGAAGCCGAGGTTTGGGTATTAATGGTGCGGCCTTGTGCATCCACTTTACCGGTATGATCGTCGTACGTAAGTATCGTATTGAATTTGTCTTCCCCAGTAAGTGTCACAAAGCTTTTCGTAGAATCCAGCATCAGTTTTTCTTTATACACACCATTTTTTATGTAGATAATCAGTGGCTTTTTATTGTTTTTTGGAACGGCATCTAATGCCGCCTGCACCGTAGTATATTGACCGCTGTCATCCTGTGTTACAGTGACTCTTTTGCTTTGTGCATGCAAAAGATTAGTTGTAAAAAGAAATACAATTAGCAGAAAACAGATCGGTCGGTTATTCATATATATTCTTTTTTTGCACCGGTTCATGTATTTTTTGTACCGGTTCGTGCCTCACGAACCGGAAACTAACCATCATTACTGAACTTATTTAGCAATATGCGTGATAAATTGCTGGAATGCTGTATATCTACCATTCCGTTTCGTGAGACACGAATCGGTGCGGAGGGCAGACAAACGTTAGTATTTACTTTCATTCATCACCGCAGCTATTGTTTAACCATATTTTTCGCTATTCCTAACTTTAATTCCTTTATTCCCTGTGCTGCCAGTGCGGCTACTTTTTCAGCACCGCCAGGGCTGAGATGTGTATTATCTTTTACACCTTTCGGATAATTGACATCGCCTGAATCAACATAGTTAAAAAGTGGTATGCTTCCCTCATCGCCAAGGCTGGTAAGCAGGGCTGAAGTCTTTTGTTCCATATCTATCAGTGGCACTTTCAGGCTATCGGCAAGGCTACGCACTACATCCGGATAACCTTTATGCGTATTTTGTAATGTTCCATCTTTAAAACTACGCCGGGCAATAGGTGTCATTAAAACCGGAATACCATTTTTAGACTTTGTTTCCAATACATATCGGGCAAGATTTGCTTTAAAATCTGCATGATTGACACCGGTGCCAGCCTTATCTGTCTTTTCATCGTTATGACCAAATTCAATCAATACATAGTCACCGGGCTGTATACTATCAAAGATAGGCTTCCAGCGTCCTTCATTCCTGAAAGATAAAGTGCTGCGGCCATTTAGTGCCCTGTTATCAACGACTACTGTATTACTATCGAAGAACTGCTGAAACTTCATGCCCCACCCGGTTTCCGGGTAAGCTTTAGGAAGCTTATTAGCCGCAGTTGAATCTCCGATAATCCAGATCTTAGTTTTTTTCTGCTTTGGAAATGCAAAGGCAAGGATGGCCAGTGTTGCCATGAATAAAAACAATTTGCTTTTCAATCGTCTTTTCATTTCAAATATTTTTTTGTACTGGTTCGTATCCCACGAACCGGAAACTATGCATTGTTGCAAAATTTGATATGCCCGGCAACGTTCATATTAAATTATTGAAAACCTGTGAATTTACCATTACGGTTCGTGAGACACGAACCGTTGCGGCTATGCAGCTTAAAAATCCTGACCCGGAGGCATTATTATTTTTTGCCAACCAATTCATTCAAATACATTTCAATATTGCTGTAGTTTTTATCCAATGAAAACAGCGTTGCATCCTTTTTATCAGTGGGGTTTAGCTTATTCTTTTTTTCCCAGTCATCCGGTATGCCATCACCGTCTTTGTCTGTGGGAACCGGCAATGATGCAAGCGTTGGCCAGGCATTCACTGTTAGCTCATAAGCCGTGCCATGCGGGTAGCCGCCCTGCACATCAATCAAACCACCTTTCCCCTGCCGCACATCATCGATGATTCGCTGGTCCAGCGTGTCACGCTTGTAAGAAGCACCTGCAGATTGCAACACCAATTCATACGCTTTTTCAGCAGATTGCGTGGTCACGGCAACAATGGCGAATGGCTTATCCAGCTTTGCGGCAACCTTGTCGGCATCTGTTCCTTTCTCCATGCGTACGCCGGTCCAGTTATTTGTATTAATGGCTGCATTGCCTTGCATTACATTTCCATCAACATACCATTTACCAAAAGGAATTGTCGGTTCTTTTTTGTAGGGATTGGCAATACTGGTCAGTGCATTTTTTGTAGTGCTTGGACCTGGCTTGTAATAATTATTTACGACGTTATACGTTCCTCCTTCGCCGGCATATACATTGTTTCCCCCGAAATCATAAATTACATTATTTCTTAAATCAGCATTCTCTTCCGGCGCATTGCGGATACCATCAAACCGGGGTGTACGGTTGTTGCAATGCGCAAATAAATTGTGGTGGGCGCTCAAATGCCTGCCTCCCCAAATGCCGCCGTAGCCATGATGCTCGTAGTCTTTATCACCGGTTTCATAGTGGTAAGAGTAGTTCAGCGGTTCGGACATCATGTTCCATTGAAAGGTAGTGCTATCGCTTGCATATACCGAAAAAACTTCATCCGTGCTCCAGCTCATGCTACAATGATCAATGATCACATTTTTTTGCCGTAAGCCACCAAACGCATCATCGCCGCCGTTACCATCTACCATACCGCCTTTCTGGTTTTTATCGCCCATACGAAAACGCATATAGCGGATAATCATGTTATCACCATTAATCATCACCGGGTAATCAGCCAGGCAAATACCGTCACCGGGTGCTGACTGACCGGCAATGGTTACGTTGCCCGCTATATTCAGTTTTGATTGCAGGTGAATGGTGCCGGATACCGCAAATACAATAATCCGGGGTGTTTTTTTAGTAGCTGCTTCCCGAAAGCTACCTGGTCCGTCATCATTAAGATTCGTTACTATCATTACTGCACCGCCCCTGCCGCCGGCTGTGTATTTCCCAAATCCTTCGGCGCCGGGAAAGGCAATTGCCTGCGAATACCCTACATGCCCTGTTGCTGTTATTACGATGATCAGTAAAAAGTTCTTAAGCCTGCGTCCGGGATTGTTTACCTGCATATTTTATGGATGTTTTATATTTAACCGATACGATGTTTTAGTGATCACCCGGTTTAACAGCTTAGCTGCCATTTGCCAAAGCTTTCACATCGTTGACGGCTTGCTGCCGTGCCGGCATTTTATAAATGTTTGCTCAACAACCGGAGCGATTGAAAAACTGATGATGACATCAACAACAAAAGCTGAATAGAATTCCGTCAAACTCTACAATAGCTGATAGCAGTACACCAGCCAATCGTTGTTCCCTCTGCAGGAAGATCTTTTCTATGTTTTTTATTTCATTTAGGCCTTCCCGCACCGTAGCTTAGTAGATGCCTGCATCCCAATTGTCGGTACGGAAAGGCGCCACCGGCAACCCTTCAGTACTGAATAAATTACCAATAGCTGTGTTACTAAAACCATACCGTACGACCAACGGTTTTTTAACCTCATCACTCCATACAACTATTTTGCCTTTTTCTATGGTAGCTGTTGCTGCATGAAAGATTTTATCTTCTCCGGCCACGTACAATTCGGTGATGGTAGTTCCTTTTACCTGAAGACCTGTTTTAATGTTATCAAACGAAATAGTCGCTTTTCCGTTTTGTACATTCATGTCTTTAAATACCGGGCTTTTGTAAACCATATCGGGTTGATGATAGGTTTCAGCAAGTGCCCAGTTGGCTAAGCGGTTCCCTACATCCCGTTTGTTTTGCGGATGTATGTTTTTCACATCATCTACCAGATCTGTTATCACTACCATGCCTACATTTTTGTGCGTACTGGTTTGTGCCTGTGCCTCCCGGAGCAAAGCGCCTTCATTTTTTCTACCATACGTGTAAGGCGCTATTTGTACATAGTAAAACGGAAACTCTTTATTCCATTGTGTACGCCAGCTATCAATCATCGCATTAAAAAGCCGGTTGTACGTTTCTGCCGCTCCGGTGTTGGATTCGCCCTGGTACCAGATGGCCCCGGCAATAGCATAGTTGGTAATAGGTGCAATCATGGCGTTATAGGCAAACCCCGGCTTATAAGGCCCCCAGGGCTCTGGTACCCGTTTATCTGCCGCCTTTTGTAGTATGGTATCCCTGGCAATGGTGACTGCCGGTGTCCATATTTCGGCAGGTGTTCCGCCCCAGTTGCTGTTAATCAAACCGATGGGTACGTTCAGCTTTTCGTTCAGTTTTTTACCGAAGAAGTACCCGACGGCGCTAAAGGCTTTCAGCGTATTGGAATCGCAGATGGCCCAGGTGGCATTGCAATCCTCCTGCGGATACAATGCCGAAGTTTTGGTAATATTAAAAAACCGGATGTTGGGATGGTAGCTGGTGGGTAACTCTTCTTTAATTTGCTTAATGCCGTTGTAATAACTAAATTCCATATTCGACTGGCCGGAGCAAACCCAAACCTCCCCAATCAACACATTGTTTAAAACAATCTCGTTCGACCCTTTAAACGTAATGGTGTAAGGCCCGCCTGCTGCGGGTGTTTGTAGGCTTGCCTCCCACTTTCCGTCCCGGCTGCTCACTGCCGAATCTGTTTTATGGCTCCAGGAAGTAGTGATGAAAACCTTTTCGGAAGGCGCTCCCCACCCCCAGATTTTTACGCTGGATTGCTGCTGCAATACCATGTTATTGTTGATAACAGCCGGTAGCCGGATATTGGCAAAAGCAGTCACTACCATGAACATAGCCGGTAGCAGAGCAAAACCTTTCTTCATGTTTGACAAAATTTATAATCCTGATTCATTAATAGTGTTGGATCAAAAACCCAACGAATTTAGAGGAATCCAATCCATCAAGACAATAGAACCCAATAAGTGTTCGAAACATGAATAGTGTTCGATTCAACGTTGGTTGCCCCTACCTCCGTTCGAACGGATTCGTCCGGGCGGGCCTAAAGGAATTTTAATCAATTAGTATTTTTAAGTACGAAATCTGTGCTACTTGTAGTTGCTATTAATGTGAATGCTCTCCGCACCACTTCGTGTCGGGAGCGGAATGATGGAATTAGATAAATTTACCAAAATGAACAAGTACACCGGAGAACACATCTCCATCACACACCAACATCCACTATATTTTCGGATAGCCATCAGTTACAGGTGGGCTGGAAGCATTTGTTGGTTGAAGAAAACAGGTAAATAGAAACCGTTCAATCACTACAGTGGTTGAAGATACGGCAACCCCGCACAAGCGCCTGTTCCCTAACATATGCCGGCTCATTACTTTTTTGTGGACATCACGATACCTGGAAATAAGTGAATGGAACGACATTGTAGCAACACATGCTGCGGTTTTAGATAGTTTCATTTTAACGAAACTATCCTTATGTTTGCCCGAACAATAAAATGAATGGACAAACGCTTCGACATCCTGTTTTTAGAAGAAGCATTTGCTTTTTTGAGTAACCTTGACCGGAAGCATTACGAAAAAATATTGTACAATATTCGTAAAGCACAAACAGAACACGACCCTGAACTTTTAAAAAAGCTTACAGATAATATTTGGGACCGCGTAGCAGCAACGCAGTTAATTTAGGACGCTTTACCAAAGTTTACAATATCGGCTTCTTGCATTTTGGGACAAGACAGATACGGAAAATACTTTAGTCATTTCGACACACGGTTTTGTAAAGAAACGAAGTAAGGTTCCAGACAACGAGATACTGAAAGCAAAGCAACTTCGGACGAAATATTTTGAAGAAAAAGCTAAAAAAAATAAAAAGACAACGAAATGAAAACATACACTTTAGACCAGGTTCAGGATAAACTTATCGGTACAGTGGATACTACTGACAGGGACAGATTTGAATATGAACTGCAAATGGACTTAATCGGTAAAGCCATTAAACAAACACGCCAGGAACGCAACCTGACACAAGAGGAATTAGGTAAACTTATTGGTGTTCAAAAAGCACAAATTTCACGACTTGAGAGCAATGCCAGCAAAGCAACGATGGACACTTTGATGCGTGTATTTGCAGCATTGAAAGCTAAGGTTAAGTTGCAGATAGAACTACCAAACTTAAACATAAGTATAGCCAAATAATTATGTCGTATAACCGGGATGTGGTACAAGTAGGGCTGACAAACAAATGTTGAGCATTCGCAATTCCAGTTATCTCAAGTAAGTTATTAGGCAGAAGTGCAGGAATTCCTTACCGCTCTGTTTCGTGTTTCTTCAGCCCACCGGCCTGCCTCATGTCGGTAGTGGAATGATGGAGATGAAAGCATTTGCTGGCAGCGGAAAATAGGTAATTGAAAATCGTTCAATTGCTATCCACTCTTGCGCAGGGCTCCTGCCCTGTGCATAATTGTTATTTATTTTCAATTATTAAGCTATTAATAGAAAAGTAACAAACAGGCACTGAAAAGCGTATAGCGTCAAAGGAAGGCAGCCCTGCACCGGAGTAAGGACGAGTTCGGCTTTTAACACATATTGGTACACTGTTTTATACTTAACCGATCCGCTTCGTGAGACACGAAGCGGATCGGATTAGATTTAATGAATATGTTGGCTAATTAACTCTTCTTCATTCTTCCCCAAAAAATAATCTTCAATAAACTGCCAACGCTGTTTGTCAGGCATTTCGTTGAGAAAAAAATGAGTCATAAGATTTACGTTTATGCTAAACCGATGCTCAACAGTTGCAACTACACCATTTCTATAATCTCTGCTTCTTGCTAACCTCGTAATTTTTAGAGGATCATTGATGCGTATAAAAATTTGAGGCTGCTCACCACCTACAATTTCATAGGTACACAATCCAAAAACTTCCATAATGTAAGCAAGTTTAATACACTCTTTATTCTTGTCGGGTTCGGTTGGTATATACTTGATCTGCTCCAAATCGGTTGATCCTCCGAATAGTGTTTGAAACCGTTGCCTACTGTGATGCTTCACTTGACCAAATGCCGCATTTATTACCCTATACTCGTCTTGATTTAAACCAGTATTAAAACGTTTTTGTATGAATGCTCCATCTGACATCATTCCATTTCCCTGTTTACCGAAATTGTTGTTTTCGCTATACATAGCAATAAGGAGATTGCTGAGATTACGAGACAAAGGCTCATTGATGAGTTGCTTATTTAATTCCCTATACAAATTTTCTTTTGAGAAATAACTTCCATGAAATAATGCTAGCACTTTTTCGAGTGTTTGAAACATTTTTGTAAGTTCGTTTAATGTGTTTTTCACATCTTGGTTAAATAAGATGGACAATCTAAGTTGAGGAGTGATATTAGCAAAGCCTTCAAATAATTGCTTTGTAAAGAACTTGTGTTTGATTACGGGAAAACCTTCTTCTGCAAAGTGGTGCTCCCATATCTTATCTAGCTGAATTCTAAAAACAGGTGTTGAGTTGTTGTTGGGAATTGCAATTGTATTGCTATTAATGCGATGCATACCGGTGTTGTAAGTCTGTTTTTCTTCAACTACAAAATCACCGTACTGTTCTTTTAACGCTTGCACTTCGCCATTGGAAATGCGGGCATAAACAGTAGTGAATAAACTTTTAGGGCGAACTACTAATACATTATACCGGTACCTTAATAAAAGGTCTTTTTCCAATACAAGTAATGCACTTTTTACTTTTTGTTCTGGCTCATCATTGTTAGGAAATATATGAGCAAAGTCATCTATTGATACAAGGAAATTCCTTTTTTTATTGACACGATAAATGTTATTGAGCTTTTCTAAAACTAGTTTTACCTGCCACTGCTTTAAGGAACTTAAGCCAAAAAGTATTCTGGAGAATTTTAAATCTTTAGGATGAAAGTCTGTGGTAGATATACCCTCAATATCTGTTCTACGTGCTACCCGTCCAATTTCCTGAACATAATCTGCGATAGTTCCAGAAGGTGCGTGATGATACACTTCCTCTATATCAGAGATGTCTACACCCATACCAAAAGCCTTTGTGGCTAATACCACCTTTATTATGCTAGCTTTAAAATCTCGAAGTATTCTATTTCTATCTTCCACATCTGCCCTGCTATGATACTCTCCAATAACGGCTCTTTCTTCTGGTGTAAGCAAACGAACTACATCACCTATTGTACTTATCCATGGAAAATAAACTATTGCTTTTCGATTATTTTGAATGAAGGTGCGGATAGTAGCCGCAGTTTGATTTACCTTATCATTCTCATGGCTATTGGTAGGAAGTTCAAACCTGCGAATATCAAAACTAATATCGTCTCTACGAACATAGCCAATGAATTTTCTACAGTTCTGCATGTTTAGACTATTGATGGTATCGAACACCATGTCATTGGGGCCGTTATAAACAGCTGTGGCGGTTACTGCAAATACAGGGAATGATGCATTTGAATATTTGCGAGCCTTACGAATATAATTCCCAAGAAACCAATAATCTACTCTGAAATCCCGTCCCCAGGTTGTAACAAGGTGTGCTTCATCAATTACAAGCAAACCTATTTGACGGTTGCCAACAAAATACTTAATATCGTAAGACAGCAGTAATTCAGGTGATAAGTAGATAACTGAAATATTGCCTTCTTTTACATTGTTCAACATTACATCACGTTCTACCAGTGATATATCAGAATTGATAAAACCAACCTTATCATAGCCTCTTTCTTCTTTTAAGGCTGTCACTTGGTCAAGCATCAAAGCTTTAAGAGGAGATACAACTATCGTAATAAGATTATACCTTTCTGCAAGGTAAATTGCTGGCACTTGAAATAAAACTGATTTACCGGCACCTGTAGGAGCCGTTAAGAAAATATCTTCATGAAGTTTCTTTTCTAATGCTATTTCACACTGCTTTACTACATGTTCACAAACTGCACCTTGAGAGATTTCTGCTAGTTCTGTGTTGATGTCAGGATCTTCATACACTCTAAGTTTTCTAAAGGATGGTGATTGCCAGTGGTCACTTAGAATCGTGAGCAATTCAGGACGAAAATGATCACTATAAAAATCTTTTCGGGAGCAGAATTCATGATCGACGCCAGCGGCTAAAAACAGTTGTTGAAGTATTAGCAACTCTTGCAAGGATTGCTGATCTCTTAAGGCTGTAGTATCTAACAGCAATTTTACCGGCTCCTGAACTGGTAACCCTTCAAAAACCTGGTACTTCAAGTTGAGCCATGATGTGTTTTCTAGTTGAAACTGTACATAACCGTTTGTATCAAGTCCTTCATGATAAGTTGTAATAGCCAACTTTTGATTTTGAGTATTGAAAAAATCAATTTTTGTAACATTCTCCCAATCTGCAATATCAACATCTGGATATTGCACGTATCTTATGCCATTTATGGTAGTTGAATTTGTATAAAACTCATTAAATATTTCATCATCATCAAATTCTATTTCACTGTCAATTGCTTTTTCGAGATCAGTGTAAGGATGATTAGAAGGATTAGGATAAAACCTAAAAAAATTATTATCAATAATTACAAACTGCTTTGGCTGCAACAAAGATGGGCTAATATTGCGAGAGAAGATTATAAACTCTTCGTACCACATAGCCGCATGATTATCTACTACTTGTTGAATGGTTGAAATGTAACTCAAAGGGTTTGCCTTTATAGTTTCCAAACATAATTTACCATCTGGCAGTAAATTAGCTGCATGAGTTGCAGAAACTAATACTTGTTGCACCTGTTGCATAAAGGAAAAAGGAAATCCTTTATACACGAATATACACTCCTTATCATAATAATCGCTTTTTATAGTCCGAAGGTGTTGCGCAAGCATATGATTAAATAAGGTGTAATCCTTAACCTTCTGAATTATTTTATTGTAGGTTGAAGTGCTAGTTTGATTTATTTGTTTCATAAAAAAATTTTTTGTTTGTGAGTTTAAGGATTGAACGAAGTCTTATTTTTCCTCTGTGTATTAAAGATTGAACGGCATCAAGGGAAGTGTTCATGGTTTCAGCAATATCTATTTGTTGTAATCCTTCTAAATAAAATAGAGTGCAAGCAGTATTTTGGTCTGCAGATAACTTACTTATAGCTTTTATAAGAACATTCCTCCCTTCCTTTTGTAATGATAGCTCTTCTGGATTAGGTATGTCTGTATAGCATCCATCATGTTCACCCATATCATATATATCAATAGCTTGCTTTATAACTTCCTTTTGCTTTGAAATACTTTCTAAAAAGTTTTTTGATGTATTTATTGCAATTTTTATTAACCATGTACTTAGTTTCGAAGTCCTGTTGAACTGACTTATTTTTCTAAAAGCTATAACAAAAACATCCTGTACTAATTCTTCAGCATCCTCAAAAACATCGACATATTTACAGACCGCCTTAAAGATTAGATCTTTATAAATAAAGTATGTTTCCTCAAATGCAATTTTTTCTCTTTGTAGTAGTTTTTCTATAAGTTCATCTTCATTCATTTTTAGAAACTTTATATTGTTAGACAAGTGGCGTGAGATATTTTCTTCGCTTCGCCCAAAAAAAGTTTTAAATTATAGTTGTTGATGTTTTTTCTCTGCCTACCAGTTGAATTTCTTCGTAATTTTCTTCTCTGCTGCCCCGGTTCATAGGCACCTCAATGCATTCCGCAAAATCAAATTATAATAGTTTTCTACATCAGCAAGGTAGCATATCACTCGTTCTAGCATAAAGTGATTAAACATGCGTTTCAAAGATTTAGCGCTTGTTTGCTGCCAAACCGTCTGAAATAGTCTATTTACAGCTTAAAACCAGCCATTTCCTTCATTAAACGCTCCTTTTCAATCTTGTAATGCCCTTTTTGATTGCTGCGATGGCATTTTTCATCCTTACAAAGAATGCTTTCACCCTTGCGACGGCATCTGTCAGGCTTGCGATAGCCGCTGTCAGCCTTGCGACTGTATCTGTTCGTGTTGCGATGGCATCTATCAGCTTTGCGATGAATGTTATAGGTGTTGGAATGGCTATATTACCTGCTGCAATGGCAGGTGTAACGGCTGCGAAAGCGGCTGTATACATTGCGACGGGGGGAAGTATCAAATAAATGTATCTTAGGTTTTTCTTCCCACTCCGCTTCGTGTCTCACCTAAAGTATATACACATCTTTAAATAAAATCAGGTAATCAGTTTAATAAAGAAAAATGTAGGACTTTCAGGTGATTGCTTTGTTTTAAGTAGTTAAAAACTAAGTGACTCCGTTATTGAATTATGCTTTAGATGATAGAATAGGGCATCCCCCTCTTTTGGAGGGGAATGAGGGTGAGGCCGGCCTGCAGTGCCACTAATAAGAGACTTGTGTATATACTTTAGGTGTCTCACGAAGCAGAATGGCAGAACCCCATAGATTTACAACATGAGCAAGTACACCGGAGAACGCATTTCCACTACCCACCAACACCAATTATACTTTTGAACGAACCGTCCGCTTTTATAAATCAACTTCCGGCTTATCGCTACCATTCCGCTTCGTGCCTTACAAAGTGAAGCAGAGACCATATTGTACCAAATACAGTTAAACCATCCTTAACGAAGCAGGTCTGTAGCCGCAAATAAATTTTTATGAAACCGGCTGCTCTTGTTGTCTTATTGGCGCTGATGGGTCTTTTAGGTTGTAAAAAATCCACCGGCAATGCTACTGGTACTTCCACTGTAACAACCGTTACAAAAGACTGCGTTCCCGGTGCTGCGGGGTGTAGCGAAATACTGGTACAAAATGATCCTTACTTTACGTTGCCCGGTGGCAGTGCCAGTCCTTTTAATGGGTATGCCGATCCATCCATCCGTAAAGATCCTCAAAGCAATACGCTTTGGCTTTCTTATTCCTGGGGCAATATTCATACAGGTACAGCCAATATTATAGGGGTTAATACACACCTGGCAAAATCAGCGGATGGCGGAAACACATTCACCTTTGTAAAAGAGTTGTGGCCTTCTGTAGCAGCAGTAAATGCAACCAATACAAGCCAGCAAGGCTACATGGAAAGTGAAGTGTCGAACCTGTTACCCGTTTCTGAAAATGGAACGGTTACCTGGTACGGTGCCCGGCTTACTTATCTTATTTACAACCAAAACGGGGCTGCTACGCTGGCCGGCAATTCGTTTCAAATCAAAATAGCTAAAGCCGCATCGCCGGAAGAATTATCTGGTGCACCTTCCTGTATTCTCACCAGTGCCGGTACTGCCACTGCCTGGCCTGCCAGCAAAAACCTGTCAACACTAAACAGCGATTTATACGATGTAGGCCAATGGAACGAGCCTGCCTTGTATTATGAAAATGGAACATTGTACCTGGCACTGGTTGCCTTTGTGTATCAGCCCGGCGGAGAGCCCAACATGAGCCGCCATGCAGTGCACATCTTTGCTACTACCACTACCGGTGATCCGGCTACCTGGCAATGGAGCTATAAGGGGAAACTATGCAGTGCAACAGAAGCCGCCGAATTGGGCGCCCAACGGTTAACACAAATTGATATGGCAAAAGGAACAGATGGAAAACTGCTGCTCGTTGCCACACCGGATGATTATAACACCACCGAAAAGGACTACGACCATAAAGGTTGCAAGGTGTTGGAAATAAAATCGCTGGATAACCCGGCATTAGAAAGAGATACAAATGGTAAATTAAAAGTAAGAGCCGTTATTACCGCCTCCGATGCCAACGACCTCGGCAGCGCTGCCAGCACCTACGACCCGGCTTCCTCCACCGGTCTCATTTTTACCCGCCGCACTAAAAATAATACAGAATTTACAGCAAGGATTTGGCGAACAGGTATAAAACCATAGTCACTGATTCAATTGCCCCGGTACGTGTCCTCACGTACCGGAATGGCTGTATCACTACACTTTCCCTATATGCATTAGAACGCCAAACTCGTCAATGCCGGTTTAGCTTCGCTACTACTTGTGGTGGTAAAAAGCAGCAGATGTAAAACGATAGACATCAGAACTTTCAATTGCCCCGGTGCGTGTCCTCACGTACCGGAATGGCTGTATCACTACACTTTCCCTATATGCGTTAAAATGCCGAACTCGTCAATGCCAGTCAGGTAAAAAGCAGCAGATGAAAAACGATAGACATCAGAACTAGCTGAAAGCTGCCATTTACCACTCACCGGATTGTTGTGTATATAATCCATCTTCTGTAGTATCACTGACTGGCTGTAAAGTGGTACGGCTAATGGGTCACGCTGCCAAAATTCATGCTTTTTGTTAACAGCTTCTACTTCGTATTCCTTTAGTAGTTCAGGTTTTGTTGGTATAGTATGTTTTGAAACTGGTGCGCTGTAAATTTTAAGAACGAGCCTTTCGATGATTCTTTGCCATTGCTGCCGTGGGTTTCCCATATCAGATGGATGTGGTTAGGCATGATGACAAAAGCATATATGGAAACCAATTCTTTTTGCTTTAGCCATTGTAACGACGCTATGATTTGCATTTTCATTTCATTGGCTGCCAGCAAATGCTTCCATCTGTTGATAGTAGCTGTCCAGAAATAAAGCTCATTGTTATTGACATGCGAATTGCGTTGTCCGAAATAGTTGTTCATTAGGCGAATCTAAAACATTCAACCATTCCGGTACGTGAGGACACGTACCAGGGCTATGTAAATTTATGCTGCGCATAGCACCTTTGATATTGTTGCACAACCTGCGTTCAGTTCTCAAATGGCTTTACCGCTTACCGCCGCCTCGATCCTGGCGACGTCAATTTTTTGCATGTCCATCATCGCTTCAAACGCACGTTTCGCAATATCGCCGCCTTTGGCCATTGCGTCGGTCAGCACCCGCGGCGTTATCTGCCACGATAGGCCCCACTTGTCCTTGCACCAGCCGCAATCGCTTTCCGCACCTCCGTTTCCCACGATTGCATTCCAGTAAAGGTCGGTCTCCTCCTGGTTCTCCGTAGCGATTTGAAATGAAAATGCCTCGCTATGCTTAAATGTATCTCCACCATTGAGCCCAATGCAAGGCACGCCGCATACGGTGAATTCAACTACCAGTATGTCGCACTCTTTACCGCCCGGAAAGTCGGACGGTGCCCGCTGTACTGCGCCAACGGTGCTGTCGGGAAAAGTACGGGCGTAAAATTGTGCAGCTTCTTCTGCATCATGGTTGTACCACAGGCAGATGGTATTCTTTTTCATACTTATTCAATTTATTTGGTTTATATATTATCAGTGGCGCATCAAGGCTAATGTATAATCGTTGGTTTTCTGCGGATAACGTGAAATAGAACTTACATAACAAATAGGCCCGGGACAGCGATCACAAGTGTCCGGAACCCATTGCAACAGCTAATTTCATTACGTTTTTCTGTAGGAACTTGCCTAAAGGCATGTTCTAAATTAGCAGCATAACAGGTAGTTGGGAAGATGAGATGGTAGCGAAACCGCGGAATTAAAATACAGGAAACCCTGCGGTGATGAAAAGATGGCTTTACGTTCAATCGCTTACCGGACCACCAAGGTTGTTCGCAACACAGCGGGTTTTGCACCAAAAGCAGGCCCGCCCCAATCCGTTTCATCGCCGTTACGAATGCGTACAGGCTTGAATACCCCGTTTACATAGCTGCCTTCTTCCACTTTCAAATACTGCCAGGCTTTGCCGGCATTGGTTCCTGATGGCTGAAAGGTGAACCGGCAAAGGGTGCCGACGAGCATAAATTCATTTTCGCCTAATTGCACCACCATTGCCTTTCCGAACGGCCGCTCAGGGTCTTGTGCCGGTTCGGAATTTCTTCTGCCGGAACCAAAGGTAATCGTAGCCTGCCAGGCACCAAGGTCAATGGTTTGTGCTGCGTGGTCATCCGGTTCTACAACCGCTTTTATTTTTCCTTCAAAACCCCATTGGGCAAGCTCCCGCACCATGGGGGCAGCCGTAGCGTATTCCTGTGCTATTGCTGCCAGGCGGGTAGCTGTTTCTTCCTTTTTCTCACCCCGGCCATTGTCATCTATCCCAAACGGCGAAAAGCCAATACCGCCGTGTGCCAGCACCGGGTACAAGTACCGGGTGAATTTTTCGCCGGAGCCGATTTCCGGTACCAGCAGTGGATTATCGGGACGGTCATACAGCTCAATTATTTTTAATGCTTTGCCACTTTCAGGGAGATAAATATCAGGAGCCAGCAGGTCAATAGCCGGAGCCGCCGCTTTCCAGATAGGGATCACATTATCGGTTGGGCCGCCACTTTCATAACTGGAAGCAGGTGGGTTGGTAAGTGGCTCCCGTAATGCAGCATTTACATACAAGGGCAATGGATTTACCGCTTTACCGGCCGCCGCTACATAGCCTATGTATTTCGCTACGTGCCAGGCATGGAAATATTCATCCGCATCTTTCCCGAATACTTCCGTCCAGGTTCCCCGGGCTACCACCGGCTTGTTCAACGCTTTCAGAACATCGGGTTTTAATAAATCGGCTGGCACTGCTACCTCAAAAAGTTGCTGCGCTGCTGCGGAATAATCCCTTACACTTCCCCAGGCGCCAGGTTCGTTTTCCACCTGCACCATCAATACGGTATGTTGCGGATCAGCCGTCTTTATATATTTCATAACGGCTGCAAAAGCTTTTGCATCCGCTTCCATCGCCAGCCGGGTATGCGGAGAAGGCGAATCAACGGGCTTGCCGTCTTTGCCGGTAATGTTGGGATACTTTTCTGTCGCTTTTTTTATCCATTCAGGCATGTAATGATTGCTACCATTTTTCCAGGTGGCAAACCACAGCAGCACCAAACGCACCTGGTGTTCACGAGCCTGTTTCAACAGCGTATCTACCAGTGAAAAATCGAACTTCCCGGGTTGGGCTTCTATCTGCTCCCAGTAAATCGGTACTTCCAGCGTGTTGGCATGCATCGCTTCAATGGCTTGCCATACCTGTGGCATCATACCCGGCCAGGCACTTGAATTGTGCACCTGCCCGCCCAGCATCAGGAAAGGTTTATCATTTACCAACAGGGCATGCCGGCCATTTTTTTCGATGATGCGGGGAATGGTTTCTTTTATTACCTGACCCCTTACGCTGGCTGTTGTCAGCAAAGCCGTTATAAAACAGATGAGGAATAATTTCATTCGCAGCGCATTTTTTCAATTGTTGCAGAATTATTTCTTTGTAATCTCAAACTCATATCAGGCTATTTATCTAATTAATGAAGTGGCAGATGCAAGTCCTGAAGCGGAAGCGGTAATACGAATTTCACCCGCCGGTGATGTTCGTTGCACTGTTACCAGCAGGCGGCCCTGGTAAGCATTACGCACATCTGTTTTAAAGGCACCAATATAATCCAGCTCTCCGTTATCGAGGCCAATCAGTCTACCGCCACCTTCTACTTTTACCGTAATGGCATCTTTTGCATCCACTACGGTTATGCCTGCTTTATCCGTCACGATGATTTCATATATAACAACATCGCCGGCTGTATGCAATGGTGTTAGCTGCAGCTTTGTTGCGGCTCCGGCTGTGGTCAGTTTTGAGGTAGCCACTTTTCTCCCTTTATTATATCCCACTGCAGTAATTTCTCCCGGTGCATACGCTACACTCCAGTCGGCACCGTACTGGTTCGGATTTACAGGCTTTTTTCCCAGGGAACGTTTGTTTAGGAACAGTTCTACTTCGTCACAATTCGTGGCGGCCCGCACCGTGAGTTTTGCTGTATCGGGCCAGTTCCATTTTAGCAGTGCCGGTTGCCCCTGCCAGGCATTTTGTGGTCGCTCCCCGGTAAAAACAAACAACTGCAATACCGGGTCGGTACGCCAATACGCAGCCCGTTGATAGAAGCCCGGTTTTTTTCCGCCGGCAAGGTCAATATCGCCCGACCGGCTGCCCCGGCGGGGGTAGGCTCCGGCTTCGCCCAGGTAATCAATACCCGTCCAGATAAAGTCGCCGATTACATAGTCGTTATCCCTTACACCCTGCCAGTAATGAACGGCATGGGTCGTTTCCGTTCCCAGGAAAAGGCGGTGCGGAAAACGCCGGTGTTCGGGTACATACGTGCTGTCCTTGTACAGGCGGTCGATGTAGTTGTAACCGGCAATGTCCAACTGGTCCATAAAACCGTTGCGGGATGAAACATACGACTGGTCGCAGGCCGAGGTGGCCGGACGGGTTGCGTCTTCTTCGTGGCAAATGTCCACCAGTGTTTTTGCCAGCTTCCAGCCATCTTCATTGAATTGGTCCGGGATTTCATTGCCGATGCTATAAAGGATTACACTTGGATGATTGCGGTCACGCCGGAGCATGGCCCGAAGGTCGGTATCATACCATTGGTTGAAATAAAGATGATAACCATACTTTGACTTGCCCCGAGTGTTTTCGGTAGGGTTAAAAGTCCAGTCACGGGTCCATTCGTCGAATGCCTCATCAAAAACATAAAAGCCCATCTGGTCGCATAAATCATAAAATTCCGGCGCAAACGGGTGGTGGCTGGGGCGAATGGCATTGCAGCCCATTTCTTTTAACAGCCCGAGGCGATAGGCCCAAACCTCAATGGGAACAGCATTACCAAACGAACCGGCATCCTGGTGCAGGCACACGCCTTTCAATTTGGTAGGTTTACCGTTTACAAACAGGCCACGGTCAGGTTCGTATTGCAGGCTGCGGATGCCAAAAGGCGTTACCTGCTCGTCGAGTATTTTACCATCCAGTAACAGGGTGCTGCGCAAGCGGTACAACACCGGCGTTTGGTCGCTCCACAGGTTTGGCTTTGGCACTGTTAGTTGCTGCGTGGCAGCCTGCCCCTGGTGCATGCTTTGGAAAGTAGTTTTTGACTCTGTGCTGACAATCACTGAACCATCAGTTGCCAATACCGTGCTTCGTAAGGTGAGTTCTTTGCTTTGTGGTTTTACGCCCCAGGCATCTTTGCTCCAGGCCCTGAATTCTGCATCCGTAAAAAAATTCGGGTCAACGATGTAAGCAGCTTTTACGGTGGCACTTTCGGCAGAAACCTGCGGCGTGGTGATATAAATGCCGCCATCCAGTTGGAAATGCGTGTAGCCTGTAGCAATAAGGCGTACATGGCGGTAGATGCCGGAACCGGCGTACCAGCGAACGGAAGGCTCTGCGGAATCGTCCACCCGAACGGCCAGCACATTGGGTGAACCGTCCCGCTTTAGAAATTCAGTAAGGTCGTATCGGAAACCATCAAAACCATAGGGCCTGCGGCCCAGGAACTGGCCGTTGATCCAGACATCGCTGTTCATATACACCCCATCAAATTCCACCACCAGCTTTTTGGTAGTGTCAGCGAACCGGAAGCTTTTGCGATACCAGGCAATGCCATGGGAAAAATAACCGCCGTTTCGCTCACCATTGGGTGGCGGGTTCACCGGGGATTCAATGGTCCAGTCATGTGGCAGGTCGAGGGTGTGCCAGGTCGCATCGTTGAAGCCGGGTTGCTTAGCGGCAGCATCATCGCCTTGCCAGAATTGCCAGGCAGCATCTAAAGGGATGATTTGGCGGGGGTTGGAGGTTTGTGCGTTGATGGCCGAGAAAATGAAGATGGCGGTAAGGCAACACAATACGCAGGATTTCTTTATCCCTGAACAGCAGAAGAATAAATTCTTATAATTCATCGCTTCGTTTTTAATGTCCTGAGTTTGGATACTGCCGGTTCTTCGTGGATAAGGTTATGTATCTGAAAAAACGGACAGCTTGCGGCAAGATAGCTTTTCCGGATCGAATGTAACGCAATGCCTTTCGCATGGCAGGGCAAAGGCATCTACATTTTTTTAAAGGCAAAATGGTTTGGATTTTAAAAAAGATAAATGGATTTAAATCCCATCGGGACTTTTGATGGGTTAGCAAAACGTTTAGCAAAGCACCATGCGTTCCTATGGGAACGCTTGGTAGCTTGGAAATTCATACGGCTACCTACTCCGCCGCGGCGAATGACTTACGGCACAAAAAACCGTAATATGCTTACCTTCAATATTTAGATGCCTTTGCCCTATTCCGCATGGGTGCCATGATTGCGACAGGTCACCTATTATACATCGCCGTTGCGATAGCCAGCCCTGATTGCTATTAATAACCGGCAGGTCTCGCATCAATTCTTCAATCTCTAAAAAAAACCACGGGTTGGTATTGATTTAACCCGGTTTGATGTTGCTGCTTTTCTACAGGCCGGCTACCCGCCAGGCTATAAAACTGGAACATTTTAATCGTTCTCTATACCATTTTTTTTTAATGCATGGAAGGGAAAAGTATAAAAGACAATTGCGTAAATAATTACCGGATATGTTTAATTAACTCCGTTCTTTTTAACCCATGATGGATAATCTTTCTCTAATAGTTGTTTTGCCCAGGTGCCATACCAGGCATAGCCATTCCGGCGTTCATAGCCAATATCCTGCAGGGAATATTTCTTAATACCATCCCGGTCGCAAAAGAAAGGTTTATTGGTTCCTATCTCATAATACCTTGCCCAGATCGTTGATGTATTGTCTGCTACCAGTTGCCGGTTTGTTCCCTTTGCAGTACCCGGCGCAGACACGTCAGCTATTTTGTAACCCTCAATCTTTACGGCCTGCAACCATTCAACTGCTGCGTTGATGGCATCTTTTATTTCTTTGGACGGATTAGGTTGACCCATTAGAAATTTGATGATACTAACGCTTTCGGAACCACTGATGGAAACCAACTCGTAGGCCCTGGCGTTTGCAGGTTGCAGCGTTGTTTCATCATACTGCTGGCACCAGGCGGTTAGCTTACCATTTACCTTAATCTGTGTTTGCAAAATACAGTCAATGCCTTTACTTACGGCATCGGCACTGGGTTTTACTAATGCTGCATCTACCACTTCAAGGTCGTTTTGCCGTAAGGCCACGTCCTGCAATATATTCATGGCATTCATCATGGCATTATCATTATACGTAATGTGGGCACGGTACAAATGGGTATCCGGGTAGTATTGTGGCCATCCGCCGTTTTTATATTGCGCTTTTAACAGGTAACGTACACCATTTTCTGCCGCAGCCAGGTATTTGGGATTATGAATTTCTTTATAGGCCTTTACCAGGTACCTGATTTCTTTAGCAGTAGAACCGTTGTCAATATTGGCGTCATCTTTTTGAGCCTCAATTGCTATTTCAGATTTTACAGCCGTCGGAAATTCGACATTGTAATCAAATGCCTTTCCTTTAAACTGCTTGGACCAGCCGCCGTTGCCCCGTTGAAACAACAGCATGTTGTCGGCCTGCAGGTCCTGTGCATGGGCCTGCACAAAAAATAAACAGGTAATTATGCTTATGATACCTTTTGACAGATTTTTCAATACTTTTATTTATTGATTTTAAATATAATAAATTTTTTATTCATTCGCTACCTACCAGCTGATTGGGTTGCATAACTACAAGCTTCCCCGGAGAAAGATGCAATAAGTGAGTAACCACTATCCGGCCGGGCCGCAGTTTTAGCAAAAAGTTTGTAGCGGCCATTTCTTTGCTATTTTGTTTCAGCCTGGTAAATGCAGGGTTTGGTTAGCAAATTTACGTAGCGACATAGGAATGGCATTATTTATTGTGCAAACGATTGCACCGTCAGCAA
The DNA here is from genome assembly GCA_965246935.1 of Chitinophagaceae bacterium. GTDB lineage: Bacteria > Bacteroidota > Bacteroidia > Chitinophagales > Chitinophagaceae > JAZKFT01. The sequence continues at coordinate 485,682 of CBDFGC010000001.1, forward strand.
TTCCAAAATAAAACAGGCTTATACTAAAAAGGCTATCCAAAAATAGATAGCCTTTGATGAAAAAAATTCAGCTCAATTCTTACATAGTCATAAAATATAATAATTGAAATAGAACCACGGGTTTGTTATTGAACAATGATCGCTTTAGCTAATCTCGTTGCACCATTCGTAAGCTGTAGTTGATAAACACCTTTTGTAACAACGGATGGTAATGCTACAGACTTCGAAAATGTACCACCTTCATTCGTCAGCATACTGCTAAAAACCAATGCACCATTATTGTTGTAGAGTTGCAGCGTATAGGCCCCTTTTTCGGTATTGCTCATTTGAATATTTAATAAACCGGCCTGTACCGGATTAGGCATGATCACTAATTCCGGTAATTTTTTTCCGCTGTTAATCCGAACAATAGTACTGTAGGTTACCGCACCATCTTTATCAATTCCTTTGATCCGGTAATAGCTGTCATTGGTAGAAACCGTATTATCAATCCAGCTGTATTTTCCTGTGTTCGTTGCAGCTATGCTTCCAACTGAAACAAAATTCCTTCCGTCGGTTGATTTTTCAATATCGTATTGCAGCGTGTTGATTTCAGTCTGAATTGTCCAGGCAACTTTTACCAAGCCGCTTGATTGTTGTGCACTAATGCCACTAAACTTGATGGGAACAATGGCATTGACACTGGTAAGTGCAATACTATCTATATCACTATTGCCGCTGCCATCAAACCTAATCTGAATGCGTTTAGCATTTACATCATTTATCATTATTGCAGAATCAAGACATAAGGTACTAGGAAATCCTGCCACTCTTGGAACTCTGGCCACAAAAACCCAGTTTGTAGTGTTTGCTGCAGTATCAGCCGTTTTGAAAAAACTAAATCCCCTGCCCGCTCTGGACCTGTTGAAACGAAGTTCTCTAATGCCAAAACTAACACGTGGCGTAACTACGTATGCTGAGTCTGTAGGAGTAGTACCAAAGGTGGTAGAGCGGATGTGCCGGCTATTGTTACACGCAGTTCCGGTAGTAAGCCAAACAGCATAAAATTTCCAGAAACCTGAATTTCCTGCATAATCTACAACAGTGGTTGAAGTCCCGGGATCACCGGTTGGCCCGGTACCATCAAAATTTTCCCGCCAGTATTCCTGGTTTTGTGCATTGGCCTTATTGAAAGTCAGGCTGGATAATAACATAATTCCAACTGATAAGTACGTGTAAATTTTTCTTTTCATAACTGAAAGTTTTATTTGAAATAATAAATAAAATTAAAACAAAATGGGTGCCGCAGCCGGCATTTCTACGAAATCGTTACCAGAAAATTTATTACTGCAACCGGCAGCTTTTTTTAAGGTAAAGCCAACCGGTTGCAGTAATCAGTCTTTATTGTTTGTTGAATCTCGTCAGCATTTTAGCGCCATCATTTTCATACATAACCAGGTAGCTGCCAGATGCCAGCCTGCCTGCATCAATAGTGGTTTGTAAGGCACCGGTGCTGATAGTATAAGTGGCTATTTTTTTACCATCCATACTAAGTACCTGTATCGTGGCATGGGTGCTTGCTTTTGGATGTGAAACCACTAAATCGTTTACCACAGGGTTGGGATAAACACTCAATGTACCGGCCAGTACTTTATTAATGGCAATGGTTTTACTGTAGGTAACGGCCCCATTAATATCTGTCATTTTCAGGCGGTAATAGCTGATTCCATTCAATGGATTCACATCGCTGAAAGCATATTTATTTATTAGTGCGGTACTACGGGCAGCTAATTTCCCAATAGCTACAAAGCTTCGGGCATCTTCGCTTCTTTCTATCGTAAAATCTTTGGTATTTACTTCATTGGCTGTGCTCCAGCTAAGGCTTACCTGGCCTACAGTATAACCACCATTAAATGAGAGTAAACTAAGCGGTAAGGCACTATTACTGAGGCCTTTGATGGTTACGTTTTTGAGCATCGCATACCGACCGGCACTGCTACTACCACAGGCATTGTACAACCGTATCGTAAGCGTTTGGCCGGGTGCTAATGAAACACCATTTATATCAGTCAATGCAAAGCGATATACGGTGGCAGGACCTGCATTATTTTGCAGAGGTACCGTTGGTGCAGCAAATGTGGCACCAGGCACATCAACGGAATCCGCAGGTGCTGAAAATCCATTTTTAGAATAAGCAATAGCCAGTTTTAAATTGCTGGCAGTAGCATAAAAATTATGCGTTAATACAATAGAATCAACTCTTACCGTATACGTAGCATTTGAGGTAACAGTGAATTGTTCATAGTAGGTTCGGTTCAGGTTGCCGCCCGGCCCGCCGGCAGTACTGGCCCATGATCCGTTCATCGTAGCATCGGTGTTGTTGGCAGCATATGCCTGGCCGTATGTTGGCGTATAGGCCGTAATAGCAGCCACCTGCGATCCATTGGCCAATATTATTTTATTAAATGTCGGTGCACTTGCAGCAACGCCTATATCCCTTACAGCAGCACTATCATTTCCATTCGTGGTGAAGGGGTATGTCTGCAATACATTGGATGTAATGGTTGGCGCAAGCAGCGTGGTACCGTTTACGGCTATGGTGGCAATGGCTGCCGTACCTGCCGTGGTATGGTTGATATTGCCTGCGTAATTACCGGGTGTTGCTGCATTTAGCCTTACCTGGATAGTGGTACTGGCTACCGTTCCTGCTGTTGGCGCAATGCTAAGGGGCGATGCATTCGTAAACCAGTTCGTACCGTTAAGCGATACTTCAAAATTGACAGGCGGCGTAACAATTAAATTACCTGTCAGATTTGCGCCGCTAACGGTGTAGCTCTGTGGCAACGATGGTGAACCGGCGTAAGAGGAGAAACTGCAAAGGAAGCCGGTAGCCGTCATCATCGGAACATTGGATACTTGTACCGTATCTGTTATATGTGTATTGAAGCCTGCCTTGGAAGCAGCCACGTAATAGTAAAAGTTATTTCCCTGGGTTGGCTGCGTACCATCGATATAATTGAAATTAATAGCTGTATCGTTCAGCGAAGTAGTTTCATACACCTGCGAGTAAGTAACATTATCGGTAGAGCGGAACAATTGGTAGCGGATACCTGCATACGGCCAACTGATATTCCAAAGCAATTGCGAACTGCCTGTGCCTTTTACCGCCCTGAAATTAGAAACGGCAACAGGCGAAGTAATAGGCGTACAAAAATCGGCACGGGTAGTACAAGGATCCCAGCCGCTGAACATATTTGGTAAATTATAGCCAAACGTATCGGCTACTGTAAATTGTTTCGACCAGTTTACCCGTTGGCTTACATCAGTGAGCGTACCGTCAAAATTGCGGCTCTGAAATTCGGCGTAGGTAATATTTGAAGTAACCGTATTAGCATCCCAGGTAGTCCAGCCCATGGGGTTGATACTGCCCCCTAAAATACAATTCAGCAATACGGTTTTTTGCCGGGTAGCTGCCTCACTTGGGCTGGGCCAGGGGCGGCCTAAAAAATATTGCGTGGCGCCGGTATTGGTAGGGAACCGGCTGTTTCGGAACACATAACCGTATGACTGACCGGTAGGGGTATTGGCAGCTGTAATGTAGGAGTTACCTGCACTCGTACGGCTTTTGGCATATACCACACAGGAATCAAAAACACCGGTGGAGCTACCGAAAATAAAATCAATATTCCCATCAATATAACACTTGCTGAAGTAGCAGCGTGGTGTGCCGCTGCCTTTGGTATACAGCGTATCCTGGTTACCTAAAAAGCGGCAGTTTTTAAATGCTGCCCGATCTGCATTTACCAGCAATGCTACCGCCTGCGATCCATCGCCAAAACTGTTTTCAAACGTGAGGTTCATAGCCGTAAAATCGCTGGCATTAATGCTTACACTGGCAGAGTTTTGCGTACCCACCGTAGTGCCACAGGCAATTACTTTTGAGGCATAATCGTCATATGTAAGGACAGTGTTGGTTACGCTTTCACCAATTAACTGGAGAAAGGTTTTATTAGATGCAATGGTGATCTTCTCTTTATACTTACCGTTTCTGATAAAGATGGTATCGGGTGACGCAGCCGTTGCATTGACAGGCGCTGCATCAATGGCAGCCTGAATAGTGGTATAATCGCCGGTGCCATTTTTGGCTACCACTCTATACCAGGCATTCGCTTGTAGTGTACTGGCCCCAACGACCAAACAGAGCATAACAATCTTTGTAAACCAGCGGGTGTACATTTTTTTCATACGGAGCAATTTTTATTTTTTAATAAATCGGGCAGTAATCGTTTTACCATCATTTTTATACACCAGCATATAATTACCGGTCTTCAGGCCTGCTATATCAATGGTGGTTTGCAATGCGTTTGTTGTAACAGTATACGTATTTATTTTTTTTCCATCTACCGCTATTAATTCTACCGTAGCTCCGGCCAATGCCTGTGGGTGGCTAACGGAAATGGTATTCGTAGCCGGGTTAGGAAAAACAGCAACGCCGGCAGCTAATTTTGAATTAATGATGACCACATTGCTATAACGGTAACTGCCATCCTTGTCCACTATTTTCAAACGATAATAGGTTACACCAGCTAATGGGTTTTTATCTGTAAAATTATACTTGTTTTCACCTGTTCTGTTTAACGCAGCCACTACTCCTGTAGCGGTAAAGCTTTGACCATCTGCACTGCGTTCTACCACAAATTCTTTGGTATTCATTTCATTGGAAGTAGTCCATTGCGTAATTACTTCTTTACCGGTAAGTGATGCGTTGAAGGATAATAACTGCAACGGCAACACCGGTGCAGCACTGGCACTTGCAATAAAAAAGGCGCTGAAAGAGGTAGTTGTAAATTCTAAAAAATAACCGGTTTGGTAGGTTCCGTAAATGCCTGAAACGGTTGGCGTAATTACAGTACCACCTCCGGGTATTACCGTCAGGCAGTTATTACCGGCCACTTTTATAATGCGTAAATCGGCAACAGTGCTAATGGTATTGTCAACCGCCTTCAGTGCATTGAATTCAGCCTGCGTAAAATAAATCCTTACCGTAACAGGTGAAGTAATTAAATCAGCATTCTGTGGTGTAATCGTAATATTCCTGTTGAGATAAGGTTTATTGTTAAAACCATAACGGATATTACTGCTTACGTAATAAGAAGCAGTAAAAGCGCCAAAGTTTCCGTTGTCCACAATAGATGCAATTACATTGGTCGTATCGGTGGAAATGATCCTTGAATAGGTAGTATCTCTTATCAATAATACGGCACCACTATTTGTTGAATTGATCGATTTGGCGGTTACACAATTACCCGTCGTTCCAACCGCAATAATCGTATCCCCATTCAGGTAATTCTCCAAATTGCTATATCCGTTCGCATTATATCCGTTGCGGTCGGCAGCATTAGCCGGGTTCAGGCCACGTTGTGTTTCCCATTCATCGGGCATACCATCATGGTCGGAATCCACCGGGGCGGGCAAGGAATCAATAACCGGCCAGGCCGATTGCGAAGTGCTAAAAGGCGTGCCATGCGGATAGCCACCCTGCACATCAATAATTTTACCGGTGCGGTTGATGACATCGCTCACAATCCGTGTATCTAATGTATCCCGCAATGGCAGGCTGCAACCTGATGATTGCAATACGCTGGTGTAAGCATCCGTAGCTGTTTGTGTATTGATGACTGGCATTGTAAACGGAACTAATACCTGGGCTGACACTGTATCCGCATAGCTTCCGCCATTCATAGCTACTCCCAGCCAGTTACGGGCCGTGTACGCCGGAGAGCTTTCTATAAAATTGCCATCTACGAAATATTTACCATATGGCAATACAGGAGAAGTCTGTTTGTAGGGGTTAAGGATTTCGTAGCGGATAGTTACTCCGGCAGAGGAACCTGTGCTCGTTGACGGGCCATACTTATAATAATTATTAACGATGTTATAATTACCACCTTCACCACCGTTATTGTTGTATGATCCCCAGTTGTATAATACGTTGTTTCTAAAATCGGCATTCTCTGTATTAACCGCATAACCACGGCTGCCATTGAACCTGGGTACACGGCCCTGGCAATGGGCTAATAAATTATGATGAAAACTTGCTTTTTTGCCACCCCAGATGCCTCCATATCCATGCCTTTCAAAATCGGCATCGCCGGTTTCAAAATGGTACGAATAATTCAACGGCTCACTAATCAGGCAGTATTGAATAGTCAGGCTATCGCCACCATAAAAGGTAAGCGATTCGTCATTGCTCCAACTGGCCGTTACATGATCTACAATAATATTTTTATGGCTATGACCATTATCACTAATAGCATCGTCGTCGCCGCTGCCATTTACCATTCCTAAGTTCTGGTAACGGTCGCCCAGGCGGCAACGGATATAGCGAACAATAATGTTGTCGCCGGTAATATTTACCGGACGGTCAGCAATACAGATACCGTAACCCGGGGCCGTTTGTCCGGCAATGGTGGTATTGGCTTTTACATCGAGCCTGCTGGTAAGGCGGATAGTGCCCGAAACCCGGAATACGATGGTGCGATAAGTGGCAGTTGTATTAATCGCATACCGCAAGCTTCCGACCAAGCCATTGTCAGACAGATTCGTCACTTCAAAAACGGTAGTGGGAGTTGTGGAAGTACCGCGTCCACCGGTTACAAAAGCGCCGGCGCCCTCAGCGGTAGGAAAAGCCTTTTGCTGACTGAGGGCGGGTACAACATTTAATCCAAAACATAAACCCAATAAAATAATTCTGCCTGCGTAAAATTTAATCATCGTAAGTTTTTAAAGTGAAATCATCTGCACAGAATCGGAACATCCATTAATCATTGCGACCCCGGGCGTCCGGGATCGCAATGATTATCATCTAACTTATATAAAAGATAAACCTGATTGATCAGGCTTATTAAATCAATTAATAACCCGGGTTTTGAGTTAGCTTGGAATTAGCATCACGTGCTGGTTGGGGTATGGGTAATAACTCCGATTTCGGATAGGTAAAATTGGTAGCAAACCTGCCTAATGGAGAAGTAGTTCCGGCAGCGGTAAGTGTGGTGCCTATCCATGCCACCTTCGTGGTTCCGGCAGGGGTAGCGGTGGGAGCAGGAGTATAATACGAGTTGGCCCAAATGGTTTTATCGTCTGCTGTAGTAGTGGTTATATAGTACATAGAAGCCGGCAGGTTGGTATTGGCAGCCAATGCCGTTAAAGCTGCTTTGGTTTCCGTAATCTTTGTTGCCAGCAAATCCCAGCGGATTAAATCGTATTTGCGTATTCCTTCCCCGCCCAGTTCCAGCGATCTTTCTTTTACCAGCGCCGTAAAAAAGGAAGCCTTGGTAAGGCCGGCTAAATCAACCGTTGGGACTGGTGTACCCAACGGCTTTCCATAACCTCTTCTTCTTACCATATTGATGGCATTGTAGGCAGCAGGTGTAGGTCCGTTGATTTCATTTTCGGCTTCGGCAAACATCAGCAGCACATCAGCATAACGCAGTATTTGCCATTTCAAACTAAAGTATTGAACGGCATTGGTTGGCGAAACAACCGGGTTGGTGATCCAGTCACGGCGGTATTTGCCATCATTTAATGCAGCCAGTGACAGCCCTATTTTCGTAACGCCATCTACCGCTACGTTATAGGGTGCAATGGTTACGTCTCTGCGGGTATCAGTACTGTCGAACGAGTAAAAATAGGTGGGCAACGGGTTTACACTACTGTTTCCCAGGTTGTTTACTCTTGGGCCATTGTAGTAGCCCAACTTAGTATCTTCAGCACCGCCCTGGCCAATGCCACTCGCCTGAAACATCAGTTCTCCCTGCGGATCGGTTACTGCACGACCACACACCTGGTCTTTCCACAAACTGCGAAAACTTGGGTTTAAACTATGCTGACCTGAAGCAATGATATCGTTGCACTCATCTCTTGCAATCTGGTAATAAGTGACGTAATCTGAACCTCTTTTAACGGCGCCATCCTGTCTTAAAGAATAACCACCTCTGTACAAAGCAATTCTGGCCCGCAATCCTTTAGCAGTACCTTTCGTTATCCTTTCATCTACTGCATCGCCAATACCGGCGACTTCGTTACGCCAGGGCATCAGGTCTTCTGCTACTTTTAAATCGGCAATCAAATGATTGTACAATGAATCCCGGTCGGTTCTTTGAGGCAGCGGATTCTCTAATGCCAGGAAAGCAGCAGGCCTGAATTGTGCCGGCAGGTCACCCCAGTTGCGGATAGCTTCCAGGTAAAACTGAGCCCTTAGTGTCAATGCTTCACCATATAACCGCTGTAGTTGCTTTTTCTGCTGGTCGGTACCATTCGCATACATATCCATCTTTGGAATATTTTCAATACAGATATTAGCAAACTCAATACCCTGAAACAACTGGTTGAACGGGCCTGCAAGCTGGGCATTACTTGGGGTGGCTGCATAACGGGCTATATCCCGCCGGTCATTATCGCCGGCGCCGGTCGGGCCCTGCATTTCATCATTATCCAGCGGGTAATACAGACTTAAACGAATACCATACCCCTGGTCGCCTACCAACCGGCTGTACACACCGGCCAGCGCTTTCTGCGTGCTGGCTACATCCATAAAAACCAGTTCGGGACCTGTTTCGGTAATGGGTTGCTGGTCTAAAAATTTATGGCAACTGCTTAGTCCTGTCAGCAGGCTTAGTGTAGTAATTGCGATTATATAGCTGCGTTTCATATTTTCTCTTTTTCTAAATTAAATTTAAAAGGTAGCGTTGACACCGAACAAAATACTACGACTTTTTGGATAGGCCGAGTAATCAAGTCCTGGTGTTAAGCTGCTGTTGCGAACACTTACCTCAGGATCGTAACCGGTGTAGCTGGTAATAATGCCCAGATTGTTGGCAGTAGCATAAATACGCAGACGGCTCAGGTGTATCGCTGTCAGTTTTTTTACAGGCAATGAATAACCAATCGTCAGGTTGTTGAACCGCAGGAAAGAGCCATCTTCAATAGCCCAGGAACTGGGGAAAAACGCACCTGAACCACGGATCGGCTGCCAGATTTTAGCATTTGCATTTAAGGCGGCCAACTGATCCGGTGCAATGCCATACACGGTTGTACCATTTACATACTGTGCCGTTTGGCCGGTTGGGGTAATGGTACGCCAGCGGTCCTGCATGATGGCCAGCAAATTTGAATTCGCTGTATAGCCATTGGAAAGTTCAATTTTGTTGGCATTGTAAATATCATTTCCTACAGAAAAATTGACAAACAGACTTGCATCCCATTGCTTGTAGGTAAACTGCTGATTAAGACCACCGGTAAATTTAGCTGTGGGATTACCGATAATCTTCCGGTCATTATCAATATCTACTTTTCCATCACCGTTCAAATCTTTAAACTTAACAGCACCGGGCTGCACCACACCAATAATGGATGAATTGTTTACTACGCCCTGTTTAAGGGTATAAACACTGGTAGCGGCGTTGTAGTCAAAATCATTTACCGTATAAAAGCCGTCGCTTACCAAACCCCACATGCTTCCTACCGGATCACCAATACGAACAATGTAATCAGTAGGCTGGCCGCTTACGCCCCAGCTTGGCGACGGGAAGAAGGAGTTTTGGTTAGGGCCTAACTGCACTACTTTATTTTTATTAGTAGAAATATTAAAGTTAGCCGTCCAGTTCAGGTTGTTCTTTTTACGAAGGATAATGGTATTCAATTGTATTTCTACTCCCTTGTTAGAAGTTTTACCCACATTTTGCACCTGTGTCCGGTAGCCATACGTAGGAGCAATCTGCACATCCAGCAGTAAGTCGCTGGAAGCATTATCGTACACATCTACCGACAGGTCAACCCGGCTTCTGAACAGGCTAAGATCCATACCAAAGTTTTTGTTGACGGTTGATTCCCATTTCAGATATGGGTTGGGTAAAAAGTTGGGGAATGATGCAATAACTGTCTGGTTGTTCAACCCATAAAAATACTGGCCGCTACTGGAAAAGGTTGGTAAAAACAGGTAATCATTAATGCGGTTGTTTCCGATTTTCCCATAGCCAAAGCGGAATTTCAAATCACTGATGGCTTTTATATTTTTCATGAAATTTTCCTTGGATACCCGCCAGGCGAAAGACCCTGCCGGAAAGGTACCGAACTGCTGACCGGGGGCAAATTTGGAAGCACCATCATACCGCACATTTGCCGAGAACAGGTATTTGTCTAAGTAAGAATAATTAACGCGGCCAAAAAACGAAAGGTTAGTGTACCTGTTTTTGCTTAGGCGTGGATAGCCGGCAAAGGGTACACCCAGGCTGGTTTGCTTGAAAGCATCATTATAAGAAGTATTGGTTGGGAAGTTCCGGTAAAGGCTGGAACGTGCTTCATTTCTCAAATCATACGTTTCCTCCCCTACCAGAAAGGTAAAGCTGTGCTTGTTTTTATAATTATTGACTGTATAAGTAAGCACATTGGAGTTGGTAATGATTTTACGGTCGCTGGTATCAAGTTCAGCGATTGGTTTCTTACCGCCCTGGATAACAGAATACGGCGTTATAGAATCAGAATACTGGCGGTCAACAAACTTGTTGCGGTCGTAACCAAAGGTGGAACGGAAGGAAAGATTTTTTACAATTGTCCAGTTTACGTTTGCCGTTACATTATAGGCTTCCGTACTTTTTCTCCTGAACTCCGCATTTGCAAGGCCAATCGGGTTTACGAGGTTCAATCCGTTACCCACGTTTGGGTCAGCCAGCGGATCAGCATCATCTATATCCTGTGCAGAAGAAAGGAAGGGACGATATTTAACGGCATTGCGCAGCCGGTTGTACGAGGAGCCCTGGTCAGAAGATACGCCGGCGCCATATACATCCTGGTTGGTGTACCGGGTGCTAACGCCGGCCCTGATATTCTTAGTGACTTTGTAGTCGCCTTTCAGGTTCAGTATGTGGCGGTTGTATTTTGAATTCAGCACAATCGCTTTATCGGAATTGTAGGTATAACCAAAATTATAGGTCAGCTTATTGGTGCCACCAGATGCCGTTACATTATGCTGCTGGCTAAAACCGGTACGTCCAAACACTTCATCCTGCCAGTTTACCGGGCTTACGTTTTTATAATTGGCCAGCGTATCCCAGGTAGTGCCAAAGTTTTTTCCAAAATTGATACTATCGGTGCTGCTGCCGCGGGAACGTTCACTCTGGTAAACTACATATTCGTACGGGCTTAATACATCTAATTTAGTAGCGAGTTTTTTAATGCCCCCATATCCGTTATAGCTTACTACCAGCCGCCCGGGTTTGCCACTCTTTGTGGTAATGACAATTACGCCATTGCCGCCTCTTGCACCATAAATAGCAGTGGCGGCCGCATCTTTCAATACATCAATAGTTTGGATATCCTGTGGCGAAATAGTTGAAAGTCCATTTTCCACCTGTACCCCATCGATGATATACATGGGCGAATTGTCGCTGGTGATGCTCATACCGCCACGTACCCGTATGCGTACCTGCGCATCCGGCGATCCTTCGGATGTAGTAGCTGTGACGCCGGCCAGCCGGCCATTCAGTGCTTCGGCAGCAGAAGTAATCGGGATGTCTTTTAAATCTTTTGCACTTACCGATGAAACAGAAGCAAGCAAATCTTTCCGTTTTACCGTTTGGTAGCCAATTACCACTACGTCATCCAAACTGCTGTTACTGGCCGTAAGGGTCGCATTTACCTGTGTTTTACCATTGATAGCAATTTCTTTCGATGTGTACCCGGCAAATGAAAATACCAGCGTTGCCCGGCTGTCTCGTGCTACCAGACGGTAGCGGCCATCGCTTCCGGTAATAGTACCACCACGGCCACCTTTTACCGATACGTTTACATTGGCAATGGGTGCATTGTTGGAGTCACTCGCTGTAACTACACCCGTAACCTCAAAACCACCGGTTTGCGCTGACACAATATAGGGTAACATAAAAATACCTGCTACTAAAAGCATAAGGGCATAACTAATTCTAAACATCAGTTTTAGTTTAATAATCATTACAGTATGTATAGGGTTCTTTTATAAACGCTGGTTCCTGCAGCTATGCAGGAATCGAAACAGAATAAAATGTATAAGAGATAATAAATGGCAATCTAAAATGGTCCAAAAAAACAGGCAACCGAAACAAAAGTGAGCAGTGGAATAAACGTTGAAAGTGTGAAATTAGTATAACCTAATTCACTTCCTTCGTATATTCCGGCAACCGACAATCAATATCAAAATACAGGCCATTGCGGCTATTGCAACCTGTTGTTCCGATAACACTTACGGACATAAATTTACTTTGCTATGTTGCATTTGGTTTTCTTTTTCTACGCAAACGTTTCCGTTCGTTTGTCAGGTAAAATCTACTTTTGAGGGATATGTACCAGAACGCCCCCCTTTACCGATATGAAATTTGAATCCGTAACGATAAAAGATATCGCCAAAGCATTGGGATTTTCTGCCTCAACCGTATCCAGGGCACTAAGGGGAAGTTATGAAATTAGTGCAGAGACTAAAAAACTGGTAATAGCCTATGCCGGCAAAATGAACTACCGGCCTAACCCGATTGCACAGAGTCTGAAAGAACGCCGCAGCCGCTCTATCGGCATTATCATCAGTGAAATTGCCAACAACTTTTTTTCACAGGCTATCAACGGCATTGAATCCATTGCTTATAGCCGTGGCTATCATGTTATTATCTCGCAAAGCCACGAATCGTACGAACGGGAAGTGATTAACGTGGAGCACCTGGCCTCCCGTTCCGTTGACGGGCTATTGGTATCAATTTCCAATCAAACAAAAGACCTTTCGCACCTGCTCCGGCTGCATCAGCGGGGTCTGCCCATTGTATTTTTCGACCGGGTAACCCCGGAAATAAAAACCCACCAGGTGGTGGCCAATAATTTTGCCGGTGCGTTTACAGCTACTGAGCACTTAATAAAAGAAGGGTTTATAAACATCGCACACGTAACCAATGCGCCATCGCTCTCTATCACGGGGGAGCGGCTGGAAGGCTACAAAGCAGCGCTGGAAAAATATGGCTTTCCATTTTGCGATGGCTGTGTACAATATTGCCACCATGGCGGCATGCTTGAGCAGGAAATGGAAGACGCTGTTATAAATTTACTGTCGCAGCCGGATAAGCCGGATGCGATCCTTGCGGCAAGCGACCGGTTAACCATGGGCTGTTTGAACGCTTTGATCCGGCATGGCATCAAAATACCCGACCAAATGGGTATTGCCGGCTTTACGAATACGAGCCTGTCAGATTTATTTCATCCCCGGCTTACCACCATACGGCAGCCAGCCTTTGAAATGGGCCAGTGCGCCACGGAAATGTTGTTACAATTAATTGAAAGCAAGCGGCCCGTTACAGCATTTGAAACCCGCGTGCTGGAAACGGAATTGTGTATCCGGGAATCCTCTGTAAAAGAAATATAGGAAAAGCAACGATATCCTTATACCCTGTTCTGCTTTCTTCATTCCTTTAACATCGCCTTCAGCCTGTCTTTTAGCGCATTTCCATGCAGGTCTTTTTCCTGCAGGCGGCCTTCCTTATCAATCAGGTAGGAGGTTGGTATCTGGAAAATTCCATATACAGTAGCAATCTCAGATGCGGAACCACTGGGGTCAATCAGTTGCGTATAGGTGAGGCCGTCCTGCTTTACAGCCTGCAACCAGGCTTTCCGGTTTTGATCAAGCGATACCGCTACAATTTCAAACCCCTGGTCTTTAAATTCCTGATACAGTTTTACCAGCTTAGGATTAGATGCCCGGCAAGGGCCGCACCAACTGGCCCAAAAATCGAGTAATACCACTTTGCCTTTAAAAGAAGAAAGGGTAATAAGACTATCGTTCCCGTTTTGTAAGGTAATAGCCGGGGCAACCTGTCCTTTTTTCAACTGCGCAGTACATAGCTGGTAGCTGATGATAAAACAACTGAAAAGAACGATTTTTTTCAAATACATATTTATAGATTATTCTTTTTGCCGGTAGTTACCTCAGATCTGTCATACCGGCAACATTCATCTAAAGCTTTGTATGCTTTATCGGTAGCCTTAAATTTAGGCGTATCGTAACCAGCCGCAGCAATTTTGCTTTGAATACTATCTGCCGAAATCCTTGAGGGACTGTAAACAAGAGATAGCATTTTTGTATCCTTATTCCAAATAGCTTTCGATACGCCGGGCTGTTCTTTGGCTGCTGTTTCAATGTGCTTTTTACACATACCACAATTACCTGCCACCTTAAAAGTTTCCTTTTTAATTGCCTGAGAAAAAACAGTTGCCGACAGCAGCATAGATACGGCTACAAGAAATGATTTCATATGGATATATGTAAGGTGGTGGTAATTAAAAAGTTTTTCGGCCTGGTACAAAACTACCTGCTAAACAGCAGTATTAGTAGCGGTTGAGTTTAAAATTAACCCAAAACTTATTTTAGCCCGGCATAGCTATTAAAAACGTTCTTTACTTATCAATCATTTCCGCTACATTTGCCGCCCTTTTGAGGAATTAACATGAAGGGGAAAAGAGCATTTGACATAGCTTTTGTGGGGCTGAAGCCCGGTGTGCATGAATATGAGTATACTATAGACGACCGTTTTTTTAGTGACTACCAGCTGCAGGATTTTACCAACTGCGATGCAAAAGTAAAATTGAGCCTGGAAAAAAATACGGGTTTCATCATGCTCCGTTTTGAGGTAGGGGGCAGCCTGGAAATTGTGTGCGACCGTTGCAGCAATAACCTGCCGGTGCAGTTATGGGATGAGTTTAAATTACTGGTGAAGCTAGTTGACAACCCGGAAGAGATGAATGATTCAGAAGAAGATCCGGATGTGCACTACATCAGCCGAACTGAAAGCCACCTGCATATAGCCGACTGGATATACGAGTTTATTAACCTGAGTATCCCCATGCAGCGTATGTGCAGTCCGGAAGAAATAGGCGGCCCCTGGTGTAATAAAGAGGTGCTGCAAAAGCTGGCAGAAATGAAGCCGGACACTGGCAGCACCAGTGTCTGGAAGGGATTGGATCGGTTTAAGAATATTGAGGAACAATAAATAATTAACAATTAATAGTTAACGACAATTTTTTATTTCCCAACTAATATCGAAGGAGTAAATGGTTAGTATTTTCATAGTAAAGTCTGTCAGTAAGATTTTAAATAAATATTAGAATAAATAATGGTAAGCAAACAGGCTTTCATTAATTAATTATCCATTATCAATTATTAACTAAATAAGCATATTAAATTCGTAAGCCATGCCAAATCCAAAACGGCGACACAGCCAGCAACGCAGCAAAAAGCGCCGTACCCATTATAAAGCCGTACCGGCCACGCTGAGCACGGATAGTGCTACCGGTGAATTGCACGTACGCCACCGTGCCCACGTAAGCGAAGGCAAACTGTACTACAAAGGGCAGGTTGTAGCCGAAAAATCGCCTGTAAATCAATAGCGCTTTCAATAAGCACCAATAACTTTGATCATGTGAGCCGGAAAATTATCTTTGGCTCACTTTTTCATTTGAGGAAGTTACCTGAATATATGAATATAGGCATTGACATGATGGGTGGCGATTATGCACCGCAGGAAGCTGTAAATGGCATACAAGCTTATTTTGAAGGACAGGTAAATGAAAAAACCCACCTTTTTTTATTGGGTGATGAAGCTCACCTACAGCCTATGATGCAAGGGATAGGTGCACCCACAGGCAGCTACACCATCGTACATACTTCGCAGGTAATCGGTATGCATGAACACCCGGCCCGTTCCTTAAAGGAAAAACAGGATTCTTCCATTGCCAAAGGTTTCGCACTGCTGGCAAAAGGCGCCATTGATGCTTTTATCGGTGCGGGGAATACCGGGGCGATGCTGGCGGGCACCATGTTTACCATTAAGCCCGTTCAAAACGTAATCCGCCCCACCATTGCTACCATTATCCCCAGGGAGAATGGCAAAACCGGTCTGTTGGTGGATGCAGGCATTAATGTGGACAGCAAACCTGAAATGTTGAACCAGTTTGCAACATTGGGTGCTGCGTATGCACAGTACATTATTGGAATTGAAAATCCCACTGTGGGATTAATAAATGTAGGCGAGGAAGAGGGTAAAGGCAATCAACTTGCCAAAGAAGCATATCCACTACTGAAAAATAATCCGGCTATTACATTCGTAGGCAATATTGAAGGCCGGGATATTTTGGAAGATAAAGCTGATGTACTGATCTGTGATGGCTTTACCGGCAATATTTTGCTGAAATTACTGGAAACCCTGGATATAATTGCCGCCCGGCAACATATCGATCACCCGTTCTTTAAACGGTTTGGTCCGGAGCAATATGGTGGTACACCGGTATTGGGCGTTCAGAAGCCGGTTATAATCGGCCACGGCAACAGCCACGGAGAAGCTTTTAAAAATATGATTCTCGTATCCGAAAAAATGCTGCAAAGCGAACTGCTGGCAAAGATGGAAGAACGGATGGAAATTGGGTAAGTGGGTCGGTTCCGCCAAAGCGGACATACCCAGCTATACTTATATTTCAAACACAACTTACCTTCCTGTTAGCATAAGTACGATCTGTCCGCCACGGCGGAGCTGACTGGTTACCTACCGCTAAAGTGGTGCTTCTCTCCTATTTTTGAGGCTATGACCAAAGGCCGGCTCGAAGCATTCAGTGATGGCGTTATTGCCATTATTCTTACTATTATGGTGCTTGAATTAAAAGTACCCCATGGCTCAACCTGGGTAGCTATGAAACCGCTGCTCCCTGTCATCATCAGTTATATCCTTAGTTTTATTAATGTTGGTATTTACTGGAATAATCATCACCATATGATGCACCTGGTTACGCATGTAAATGGCAAAGTGCTATGGTCAAATCTGCATTTACTGTTCTGGCTGTCACTGGTTCCGTTTTGTACCGGTTGGATGGGCGAAAACCACTTTAACTCGCTGCCGGTTGCTGTATATGCATTTATACTCATGATGGCTGGGATAGCTTATTTTATTTTAGCTAAATCCCTTACTAACATACACGGGCAAAACGATAAACTGGCAGCTGCTACCGGATCCAACCGAAAGGAAAAAATGTCTGTATTGCTTTATCTGGCTGCCATACCGCTTGCCTTTGTTTATTCATGGATCGGTTTTGCACTAATCGTAATGGTGGCGGGTATGTGGCTGATACCCGACCGCAGGATTGAAAAAAAAGTAGAAGAGGAAAAGCAGTAATGCCAGATTCAAATAAGCAATGGACAATTAGCAATAAGCAAATCAGTTTTGAATAGCTGAAATGAAATCCACAACTCAATTTAATCTGGTGTGAGTTTTAAAATTTTACCGCAATCTTTCCAATGCTTCTTTCATCTTTTGTATGCCCTGTTCAATTTTTTCTATACTGTTGGCAAAAGAAATACGGATACTCGTGTCTTCGCCAAAGGCCCGGCCGGTAACGGTGCTTACATGGGCCGTATTCAGTAAATACATACACAAATCATCTGCATTAGCCAATACGGTTTCGCCATCCGACTTTCCAAAATAGTTTGACAGCGATGGAAATACGTAAAAAGCGCCATCCGGTTCCGTACAGCTGATACCCGGTATTTCCTTCAGTAATGCTAAAATGCGTTGGCGGCGTTGCGTAAATGCCTGTACCATTTCCTGAGTAGGTATGAGTGAGCCATTGAGTGCAGTGATAGCAGCCCTTTGTGTTACAGCATTGGGCCCGCTGGTAAACTGGCCCTGTAGTTTATCGCAGGCTTTAATAATGTCACGATGAGCAGCCATATAACCAAGGCGGTACCCCGTCATTGCAAAGCCTTTGCTCAATCCGTTAATGATAATGACCCGGTCTTTCAAATCATCGAATTGTGCAATACTTTCGTGCTTGCCGGTGTAGTTGATGTACTCATAAATTTCATCGCTCATAATGTACACATTTGGGTAGCGACGAAATACTTCTGCCAATCCTGCCAGTTCTTCTTTTGTATACACCGCACCGGTAGGGTTGCATGGCGAGGAAAACATAAATAAACGGGTACGTTCGGTAATGGCATCTTCCAGTTGCTGCGGTGTTATTTTATAACCCGATTCGGGGGTTGTTTTTACAAAAACCGGCTCACCGCCATCTAATCGCACAATTTCTGAATACGTAACCCAATAGGGTGTTGGAATCACTACTTCATCCCCTTTATCCACAACAGCTAATATCAGGTTAGCAATACATTGCTTGGCGCCATTGCTTACCATTACGTTCTCCGGTTGGTAATCCAGGTTATTATCCCGTTTGAATTTATGGCAGATTGCTTCCCGTAAATCAGCATAGCCTGCTACAGGCGGGTAGTGCGAATAATTTTCCTCTATGGCTTGTATGGCAGCCTGCTTGATGTGCTCGGGTGTATTAAAGTCCGGTTCGCCCAGGCTCAGGTCGGTAATGTCATGGCCCTGCGCCCGCAGTTCGCGGCCCAATTTGGCCATACGTAATGTTTCAGGTTCATTGAAGCGCTGCAATAAAGAAGACAAATACATGGATGCTTTTTAATTTCGGCGAAAGTAACCGTGAATCGTCAATCGTGAATCGTGAATTTCGATGCTATTTCATTTTTTACAACGGATTAAAATCCTTTGCTACAAAATGGATCGTACCTACGGTTCCCAGGGTTGAAACCCTGCGCTACAAAATGGATCGTACCTACGGTTCCCAGGGTTGAAACCCTGCGCTACAAAATGGATCGTACCTACGGCACTACACCTAATTCCCCAAACTCAAAGTGCCGTAGGCACGATCCATTTTGTAGCAACGGACTTCAGTCCGTTATATTGATAAATGAAAACGCATTTTAATCCATACATCCAATTCAATTATGCACCTGCACTATACATTTTGGATGAAGCCGGGCGCTATCTTTTATACTGCCGGTAATATAAAGTGAGTAAATTTTCCCGGATCGAAATTCGGTTGGTACCAATGCGATCCGTACGCTGTCGCTCCGGAATATTTTAAGGGTATCAATTGCATCAATTTCCTGAAAAGCAGGGCCGTTAGTGCCATTAACAAAATCATTAAAAGATTTACCCGTAATAATTGGCTTGCTTGTATCTTTTGCCAGGAATAAATTTGAAGCATCCGGTATCAATGTGTAAATACGTACGGCACAACGTCCAAAACCCGGCGTTGAAGGAAACACATCTTTTCGCATAAAAAATGTAGCCCGTTTTGACGAATCATATGCCACGGCCGTATACGTTTCATTCGATCCCAGGTTCGTTAGTAATAAGTTTTGCGATTGTCCGCTGGTAGTCTGGCTAATGTTATAGGTACCGGAAGGGATAGCTACATCCCGTTTTAAACTATCGTACCGTAGGTTATCTGCGATTGAAAAGTTATCTGCTTTTAATGTAATGGGGCTACTACCGATAACACCGTTGAAAAAGGTAATCTTACAGGTAAAATTTTCTTCTTTTTTACAGGAAGTGATGAGAAAAACGACAAAGCAAAAGAAGAGCTTGCGTAGCGTAGGTTGCGGCATTTAATTCGTGTAGTTAAAAATGAGATTGCTAAAGTCGGGCTTATATTTCTGTTCCTGTTTTGCTTCATAGTTATAAATCACCTCGCCCAGCTTTTTCATAAATGGCTTCCCGACAGTTTCATAATCATACTTATCATCATTAAAGATGCCATCTCTATTGCAAAGCATCGAGCAGCTTAACATAAATTCAACACCTTTCTTTTTATCAATAATGTAAGCCACATCAATCATAAAGCCATATGCATCGCCAATTTTATTAAAGATGCGAATATTAGTATCGGGCAAGGCGCCTTTTTGAGCACCCATTAGTAAGAATTTTCCGTAAGCCGGATAATAAGCCGGCGTATCATACACCGGGTGAACACTTTCGGCAGGCAGCATACTCATGTACCGGTGCAGGAACTGATAATCATCTTCGGTCAGGTTCAGCTTATTATCAGCAGGCTGTGTGGCCGGAAACATGATCCACTGGAGCAACTGGTGCAGGTAAGGCAATAGCAGCTTGTTTTTTTTACTGAAGTCCATGGGTGCATTTACAAGCGAATCGCCGGTATAATAATTTTTACCGGTGGTCATATAACCCTTGCCCAATAAATCGTGCCGGGGCTGGTACACTAATTTACTATTTGCCGCAAACTGCGAAAACAGCGGGGTGCCTGCGGAATCAATAAACCGGATCGCATTGGTATGCCGGTTCTGGTCTTCAGTAAGTGGTATGCTTAGCCGGTGCAGGAGTTGCGTATGGCTGAATCCTAATGCCTGCATTCGCTGGTTCAAACTTTCCTGGCCAATAAATTCGTACAACCGGTTGAATGCGTCGTTGTCGCTCACTAAAAATATTTTGCGGATGTATTGAGCAATCGTAGGCTTGCCGGTTGCTGAAGTAGGATCGTTATATACTCCTGTCTGGCCGCTATAACTACTGTCCGTAATCATAATGGCATTCCTGTTTACGCCGGGTAGCTTTAGCGTATTCAGCTTTTCCAAAGCCAGCACCGCAGCAGGTAATTTTACCGTACTGGCCGGGTAAAAATATTGGTTGTGCACACCATAAAAGTGATGCACAAAGGAAGGTTGGTTGGCAGCGTCCCGGTTGATTTGCGTAAAAATAATTTGCAGCCGGAAAGAATCTTTATTAGTAATCACCTGTTTGATAATGCCGCCGTTTTTTCGCAACAGTTTCATGAGCAACTCGCTATCCGGCAATGTATCCTGCGCCAGGGGTATATTCTTAAATGAATGCGTAACTGCTATATCCCTGGCGGACCGGCATGATACGAGGCCGGTTATCAGTATAAGTAACAAATACTTCATGCACCAAAAATAGGACAGATTCGAACAATTGATTAAGACGTTGCCGCATAGTACTACGCCTTTACAAAACAGGTTACTGCTTGTAATAAACGCAGCATGTAGCTCAATTGCTTTTCTTTTTTTCCGGTAGTTGCTACCGGGGTTTGCCTATAAAAAAAAAGCGCCTTCCACTTCCTATAAATGGGAACAAATTAAAACTGCAGATACCGGTTATTACTGTAGCGTCAGGCAAAGTAGCCTGATGAATATTGATTTTATTTAACCTGTTACTTATCACCTTTATCAACCGGCAAAGCAGTAGCTTTTTCTCCGGCAGGTTGCAACACAAACCGGAGGCTATTGACTACGTCACCTTGCATGTTTTCTGCAATCTCAAAACGTACAGGTGCTGACAACTTCATCCCTAATTTTATTAACTGCTCCTTATCTATGCCGGCTGTATACGCCCCCGGTGATAACCCCATATAGCTAAAATAACCGTCCGACTCCGACAGCAGGCGGGATACCACTATGCCCTGCTCATTATAGATATTGACGATAATGCGGCCCAGCGGATTTAACCCCTTCGTACTATTCAGCAATACCGTTCCTGATACCTCTCCCACTACGGCTACCGGCACTTCTATTACTTTGAAGCGGTTAGGATCTATCACTACACTTATTGTAGCATTGCGTAGCTGCCAGGCAACATTATCAAAACTGTTTCTTTCCAGTTCTATGTAATAACTGGCATATGATTCAAGCCCCTCTATGCGTATGGTTGTATCCTTTATATTATTCACAATCCGTCCGCCATTGATGTGCAGCTTCAAGCCTGAAGCTTTCGGCTCGTTGCTTTCCCGGTGCCCGTTGCAGTTCAGATCCACAAAAGGAAGGATGATTAACCCTCCTTTTCCGTAATTGGATTGATTACTAACACCTACATAGTTCGTTTTACTATCAAACAGCAGGCTGCCCCTGGCCGACTGCGTGGTGGATACAACCTGGTTGTAACGGGTGGCTGAAAAATAGGTTTGTGCAAAGGAAAAATTGTACCGCAGCCCGATGGTGAACAAACTCCTGTTGCTTTGTAAAAAATTGTTGATGAACGATTTCTCGTAGGCGATGTTCAGGTAACCCCGGTTAAACAGACTTTTCTCTACTTCTGCTTTCACCATACTAAAATTCTTTTGCCGGTATTCATACTGTAGCTGAGGGATAAAACGCAGGCCGGGAGAAGCCCGGAAGTTCAGCGACAAATTTGTATATACCAGCGGATTATGTGGATCGCTGATAATAGCATAGGTGGTCAGATTGGAACTGACACCGGACACTACCGAAGAAAACAAAAATTCGGCTGAGGTATATTTGTTATTTGCTTTTGGAATTACCTGATTATAAAACAGTTTAAACTGGTTGATGGTTAACCGCGAAAAAGCAGTAAACTTTTTGCCCCGCCATGGCATTGACAGCAGCAACTTTTTTTCTTCGGCAAAATTGGTGATGATGGCCGTCTGGCTTTTATCATACTTCAAATAATTCAGTTCGGCCTGCAGACCTGAAGGTAGCCGGTAACTTACCACGGCTTTTGAACGCACACCGTACATTTGCTCTGCCGATGCCAGCAGGTAGGGGCCAAGCCGTAAAGAAACATTTAAAAAGGGCATGTTTTTTCCGGAGGCCACCGTTGAAAGATATTCCAGGCCGCCGCCAATGGTGATATGGCTTTCCAGGCCATAATTAATACTGGCTCTTGCATACCGGCTTTTCTGATCATTTTCTACAATACCGCCGGTTACACAATATTCCAACTGATGCAGGGGAACAAAATTAAAAGGAATACTAATATATTTTTCGCTTGTCCGCTCTTCGCCCCAGGGGCCGTAAAACCGAAGCTTTATCTGTGAATTGCCATATACCATCGGCACTTCAAATGTAAAAAATCCGGAAGCATCTGCTTTTGTATAATTGACCAGTACCTGATTGATGTACAACTCCACCATCCAGCCCGGCTCTGTGGTATTACTTAATGTATAAGTACCATAGGAACGCCTGAAAACGGTAGGCGTATTGGTAAACTGGACACCGATGACGGGGGCGTAAAGCGTTGAAACAGATTGAGCAAATATTTTTCCGGCCGTTACCTGCCGCAGCGCTGCATGATTATTATTTACATAACGCCACTGATAAAATTGCCGCCGCATTGTCAGGGTATCGTCGCTGTTGTAATTTAAAGATACGTTCAACTCTCCGCCTGCAAGCATACCACCTAAACCCAGGCCCAGCCTTGTATTGGTTTTGCGGCGGGTTTCCTGGGTAGATATAACCAGCCAATCGGCCATGCCCAGGTTAAATAAAGGAAAACTCCTGCGGATAACAGTATCGGCTTTTTTTTCACCTTTCAGTTGGCTGATGTTGTGGCGCATCAATTCCAGTTGCATATCCCGGATGGCAGGTAATTCAATCTTTGTACTCAGGTTCACGGATAAACTGCGAAAATCAAAGAGGCATTCCAATCCAAAAATTTTTCCAAAGTAATCGGAGCGTAGATAGAGAGCAGTGGATGTAAGAAGAAGATCAGCAGGACTGAGTGTATATTCTTTATCCTGGTAAATGATTTTGTTGTGTTGTTGATCAAAGAGGTAGGGGGCATCAGGACGGATAAAAAACCCGGTTATAGAATCCAGTCCTGTTGAGCGGACATTGCGGATTTTTAAAAAATCAAAAAGGTCTTTTACCGACAGATAAACTTTCTGGCCCAGGATGATGCCGGGTATTTCCAGACTGCCGATTCGCTGTACGTTCAAAGTAATCAGGAGTTCTTCGGCATTGTTGTCACCCTCCTCGTACGGGTCTGCATACCCGGGGCGGGGGGCAGGCGGAATAATGATGGTATCTGTTTTCGGACCTGCATTATCACCCTGGCTATTGGCCGTAGCCACAGCAAACAGGTATACAAACAGCATTAGTAACCGCCGCCAAAAAGAGGGCCGGTACCGGATACTTAATATATGTAAACTGTTAATAGTGGTTTTCAAGAAATTTGGATTTACAGCCGTTATTTTTTCCAGGTGGTGCAAATGGATATATTGCTATTTTTTATTGCTTGTTTGTTTATTCGTAATTAAAGGTGATGTAAAAGGTGCCGCTGTAAGCTCCCGGCGGGTTAGCCAACGGGCTTCCCACAGTAAGTATTCCACCAATATTTACAGGTGTACGTGCAGGCTGGTTTACGATGACAACAAAAGGGGAAGGGGGATCGGAACCACTGCAACGCATAGACATCGTACCACCATTGCTGCCGGTAAGGGGAACATCTGACCCAAATAAAATAGAAATAATAGAACCTTGCGGCGCACCTACATCAAAAATGGCCTGGAAATAAGCACTCCCCAGGTTAAGTGGTACAATACTGCCGGTAGCGGAACGGGAACCACTGGTGGAGATTTTTAGTGTGCCTCCCGTACTCCCATTAGTAAAAGCACCAAAACTCATGTTCTGAACCGTACGAACAGATATGGCAGCCGGATCACCCGGAATGCTATCCGTTGGATCAATCTGGGCAAAACAAACTGATGATACAAACCCCCATATCATTACCAGCAGTGCTGCTTTATACCATGTATGTCCGGATATAGGTTTGGTTTTCATTGAATATTTCTATGAAAATGGATTTAGCTGCATTACCGTTTTCGAGCGATGTAATTCAGGTTGCCGCAAGATAAGCTTTCTGCGGCAACCGACGGATATTATAACAAATCCATACATCTTTGGCTTATACTGGTAATACGCTCTCAGAGGCTGTATACAATTATTTCAACAAATAATCTATGGCGCTTTCCGGTTATAACATCGTTGGATGTTGAGCCATAGAATGCCAGCTATGACTGCGAAATCCGACTCCTTTCACTCAAAAATCGTCTACATATTAAAGTATCAAATAAATGTAGACAGCCTCTTACTCTCATTATTTTTATTTATATCTATAAATATCTTTCATTTCTTTTCCATACGGTTATCTGTTTTTTTATCCAGCGGCTATAAAGATCGACAAGCACTTTATAGCAGCAATTGCCGGTTCAAAAAACCGGGAACCCCGCAGGCAAAAACCTGGCGCTCCTATCATTACTCTACCAAAAGGCTCTGACTGTATTTCAATTTTCCATTCCGTAACTCTAAGTAATACATTCCCGCAGGCAGTACATTATTAAAATATATCATCTCATTCAATAAGCCACCGGCATGTTTTAGTTCCCGGCTGATTACCTGCTGCCCCCTGGCATTTAGTAATAACAATCTGTAATTACCTTTGGCCAGTGCCTCGGAGCGGATGGTTACCTGGCCA
Organism: Chitinophagaceae bacterium; assembly: GCA_965246935.1. GTDB lineage: Bacteria > Bacteroidota > Bacteroidia > Chitinophagales > Chitinophagaceae > JAZKFT01. The sequence continues at coordinate 510,824 of CBDFGC010000001.1, forward strand.
TTCTTTACCGGGTTGGGAAAGATGGAAACGGAGAAGGGTGCTGTTGTCATGCTTACCCATACCGTTTTGCTTAAAGAAAACGTTCCGTCGGCCTGAACAGCACGAACCCGGTAATAGTTGTTGCCGGGTAAGGGATTTGTATCCAGCCATTGGTAGCTTTCCCTTCCGTTACTGCCACTGGCACGTACCTGCCCTGCAATCATGAAATGGATGGCATCAGATGCTCTTTCCACTTCATATTTTTGAATACCAGTCTGCTCTGCCATTTCCCATGTTACCTGTATTTCTTCCCTTTTCCGGGTTGCCTTTATAGAAGTATAGGTTACCGGGAGTATAATAACCGCAGAGCGGAATACAATACGGAAACGGTTGACATCAACAGAGGCAGCAATACCAGGGTTGACATTGATTACAATATTGTTGGTGTCGGTAAGGGATAAGAGCTGAAGGGTATTGAGGTAGCGGTCCTGCAGGTAAACCTGTACGCCTTTTCCTGCCATATCCTCTGTAAATACCTGCAGCGTATATTGTGGTTTGGTAAGCCTGCTTACATTCAAAAACAAGGTATCATTGTTTTCCGGCATTTGCTTGGCATCAATGCTCAACAAAGTTGTATCACGTAAAATAGCAATATTTTCTGTACTGTTTGCCAGCTTCACACCATCTTCCGATCCTACATTATTGGAAAAAGCGTTGCCATAAGCTGCCAGTACCCCATCTGCTAACACGTTCGTACTCCCATTGGCATATTGCAGATTAATAGCAATCAGGGAAATGACATCCCCTGCTCCGGTCATCCGAAAGGCGTTGCCATTGAAGTTCGGGATTTTATCCTGCTCCCGGATGGTTAACGTAGGTGAAGGCCCTGCTGTTCTTACAAAAAATCCTTGTCCGGGCTGTATGTACTGGTCCAAACCGGTGCTGCCGGAGTAGGGAGCCTGCAGCGTTACAGAACCATTTGTAAGTACAGTGACATAGCCGCCTGTGCTGTTTAGATTCGGATCCCATCCCCAATAAGTATTTTCAAGATTTGTTTTAGGGATGGTAGCCCAGTTAACAGGCGATGCGAAAGGATTACCCAGAAGTGTAAATCGTCCGGTAACACCGGAAAGCGGAATACCAGAACTGGTAGTATAGGTTTGGTCTCCGGTTAACAAAGTACCGGTTGCCTGGATAACAGTGTTTTTAGGAGATGAGGTGGTAATGGTATTTGTACGGTCGCCATATACAAACATGTAATAGGCTACGCCTGCTTTTAACGGTGTATATTTTGTGTTTTTACCATTAGCCGTTGTATAGCCGACAAATTTTCTGTTTACATCGTCATAGGTGAACAATGAAGCATTGGGCGTTTGGGAATCAAAGCCGTCGGCAACGCTTCCGCCAGTAATGAACATTCCGCTGTTAGCCACATTGTTATTGCCGCTGCTTTGCCAGTTGCCCCAGATGGAGTAGGCTTCCTGACCGGATGTTAGGGTTGTATTCGTGTGGGTAGTTACGGGACTGGTTATCAGACGATATTTTCTTCTTCCTGGAATATACCTTTCAACGGTAACATTACCAATGACAGGCGTACCGGCGCCGGAAGTGATTTGCGCAACCCGTGCCGTTGCAGTAGCTGATGATTTCAATAACAGGAACCCACCCGTTGTCAGTGCCCCGTTTGATATTGTTAATTCATTGGTTAGTTTCAACGTATCGGCCAGGGTTACGCCTGCTGTATTATTAATGATTAAATTATTAACTGTTTTTCCGGCAAAAGCTGTCGCAGGAATAGTCTGGACGGCAGACCCGTTCATTTCAATGGTGCCATTGGTACCGGTAAAAATTCCGCTATTGCTGATGCTACCCGCTATTTGCAAACGTGCTCCTGAAACGGTGACAGATCCTCCGCTGAGGATAACAATATTTTTGACAGCAAATGTTCCGGAATTGATGGTTGGATAATTGGTCAGACTACCCGGTATGGTTACATTGATGGTACCTGTAGGGATACCTCCGCATTGCCAGTTAGCCGCCGTATTCCAGTTGCTGCTTACGGCGCCCGACCAGATTGCTTCACTTAAAACAAAACTGAATTCATATGCCCCCAGATCAGGGGTAACAGCATTACGGCCAATACCTTTTAAATCCGTATTAATTACAATGGGTGTTGTGATAGGCGTGCCTGCATTGTCCAGGCTACAATTTGAACTGGTAGCCGGCTCCAGGTCATAAGAAGAAGCGATAAAGTTAACCGTACTATTTACTGAATTAGCATCACCACCTGAATTGGATTGCCATTGGGCGAATGTATTGTTTACCCCGTTACCCCATTCCCCTGTTGTACCGGAAGTACTGCTATACAAGTCATTGTAATTGGATGCAGCAGATGACCAGTTGGTAGCCGGAACAGCTACTCTGTTACTAATGCTGTAATTAGAACCGGTTCCGGTTCTTGTATTTACAAATATATTATTTCTTATAACTAAATCCCCGTTTACAGTTCGGATAAAAGCAGCAGATCTCGCCGTTGCACCGGAAGCCGTTCCGCTAATACTTACGGTATTGTAATAATAATTCCATTTATTGACTGTAAAATGATGTATTCCGTAAATTCTTAATCCATTGGCATTCGTTGAATTGTCCAGTTTAATAGCATTGTTGTACACATTAAAAGTGCCACTGGCCGCTATTATGCCACACAAGCCCGGCAGGGTTGATGTACCGGTTGATGAATTGATAAATCCATTGATTCGGTTCTTGTAAATATTACCGGAAGCACCTGCTGTTGTTACTCCAATCCCCCCGATTACGGTGTTGGTAGCATCCGTAGTGGACGTTAAAAAATTAGTTAATGTGTTTCCGTAAATTTCCTGACCTGCAACAGATGCTATATTCAGGATCCCTGCTATGGTATAGGCTGAAGGGGAACTGGTTTCAATGCCTGCAGCCCTGGTAGAGGCAGTGGAAAAATCCGACAATAAATTGCCGCTGATAGAATGTATAAATGCCCCTGAAACGATGATACCTCTAAGTTGGGCAACTGTTCCGGTAGCCGCATAAGAAATATTACTGATGCTATCGTTGCTGATGGCTGAGGGTGAACCTGAGCTGATACCAGTGTAAAGGGTTGAATTAACATTGGTATTAGCAGCCGAACTAATATTTTTTATCAGGTTATTTGAAATGGTAACTACTGCATCCGATACAGAGGCTGAATTTTTTATTCCGGTAAAGCTTCCTGAAGAAGTGGTACTCAGGTTTGCTATATTCTGAATGGTATTGCTATTCACCTGAACAGGTGAAGCAACCAGGTCGCCGAGTTCTATTCCGGCTAACGTATTGGTTAAGGCAGTTGAACCAGGCATCACCCTGATACTGTTGGATGCAGCTCCTGATCCGGCACTGCCGATAATGTTTGTATTGACCTGGGCGGATGCAATTGCATTGTTTACATAAATACCGGTAAACATAGAAGGGGCAGGTGCAGTTCCATTATTATTAATATCAAACCCGCCTACCTGGTTGCCGGTTACATTTCCTCCGGTACTCAGACAATTTATCCCTTTGATGATCGTGGTGTTGGAAGTTGAAGCAGTAGACGTGATAACCTCAACAGATCCATTGCCTGTATTTGAACCTACTATGTTTCCATCACCTGGCGAAGTTCCTCCGATACTTATACCTGTACCATTGGTTTCTATACCGATAAAAGCATTGGAAGCCGCAGAGACAGGTGTAGCGCTCAGGCTGATTTTTGCGATGCTATTGCCTTTTATAATGGAAGCCGGACTTGCCATGCTTGTTGTTAATAAAATCCCCTGGTAGCTAAGGTTTCCCAGGGTAGATGCGTAAACGGCATTTGTTCCGCTGGCGAATGCAGCATTACCACCGATATAATTATTTAAAATGGAGTAACCTGATCCGCCTGATATTCTTATGCCATGAAGTTCAGAGGAAGCGGGGTAGTTAACTGTACCGGTAACGTCTCCATTATAAAAACTATTACCCGAAATGGTCCATCCGGTTGACCCGGTAGCTGTAATATCGATTGCCCTGTCTCTGTAATTATAAATTGAATTATTGGAAATAACAATATTTGCATTCTCCTTACCGGTAGTTCCCGCAGCGTAAATACTTACCAGGGATGTATTAGAATTAACGGTTCCGTTGATGTTATTATACTCCGCCAGTATATTACTGTTACCACTGGCAGCAACCGGCGATATACTAAATAAAACAACACCATTGGTTGCATTCGCATAGGCTTCCAGAGTGCAATACCTGATGGTATCATATGTTGCCCCGTTCATAAAAGTAAAGGCAGTTCCGGTTGTTCCGGATGTATTGGTATTTCTGAATGTAAGATACTTACCTGCGCCGCCATCAATTTTCACACGGTCTGCCCCGTTAAAACGAATCATTCCCGCCAAAACGTTACCGCTTATCAGCCTGGCGCTTGCTGCACTTGGCTGAATGGTGATTGTGTAATTACCGGCGCCTGTTTCTGACCATTGGTTTAATGCTTCAGCACCTGTTTCAGCAAGATCAGAGCTAATATTGATGGTAAGATTACCACTAAGGCCAAGGCTGTTTATTTTACCGAATATGCCATTGGAGTTGGTAAGCGACGCATAGCTTTGCCCGGTTCCCACATTATAAACACCTGTGAATGGAAGAAATTGCAGTCCGGCAAATTCATCCGCACCTATATCAGGAGCAACGCCATTGCCCGCATACCCGGTTTGTCCGAAGCGGGTATCCCCGTCATAATCATCAGTAACAGTTGAAATATTTACACCGCCACCCTTTAAAGCAGTTGCTTTACTTTGGTCGATATGTAAATAGCCTGCTGACGAACCAATGGTGCTTATGAAAACCGAACCGGTAATAATATCCTCACTGATTGATGCCGCATCCCTGGTTGCCATCCTTGTTTTATAGGCAGCAATCGTTTGATCGGAATTGGCGCCATCATAAAAAATTAAATTAGCTGCGCCCGGTGTTCCGGCATACAACATGTTGTTATTAGAGGCAGGATCGTAGTTAGTTAAATCGTTGCCAGACCGGCGGTAGGCAACCGTTACACCTGTGCCTCTTGGAACGGATATATTGGTAATACTATTGTCAATTAATTTTAATGCGGAAGTTGTCGCTGTCGGATTAATCAAATGATAAATACCTGAAGAACCAAAGTTAGCTCCCCCGGCTGTGGCATTCAGGAAAATAGTATTATAGTAAATATTTGTAGTTGAAGTTACCCCTGTGGATATTACACTTATCCCTCTTATCGGGTCTGCTAAAATTGCAGCGGGCGCACGTAGATCGCCAATCAGATTATTGTTGATGGTACAAACTAAGTTGGCAGTTGCTCCCGATACCTGTATGCCATTCACCGCTCCTGTAATGACATTGCTGGCAGAAGACAAATCATATATTTTATTCCTGTATGCTTTTATCGTTGTTCCCGCTGATATCCAAATACCATTTACCGTACCGCTACTCAGTGAATCAGCAGTTAAGCCATAAATTTTATTCTGGTAGAAGTTGACCGTGGCGCCACCTGATATTAAAATTCCCCGGACAGAACCTGTAGTAATACTATTGCCCTTTAAATTAGATATTGTGTTCTGGTAAACATTTTTAGTTGTACCAGCAGTAACATTGATACCACTTACGGTAGTAGAAGTTCCACCTGTTGAAAACAGCGAATCGATTGTATTCGTATTGATATTGTCGTTGCCTGCGCCTGTGGTAATACCCGTAACTGAACCGGCACTTGTGATATTACGGATAATATTACCGGAGGTTGCATTATTCGTTCCGCTTATATTAACCGACATGGCAGTAACGGCAGAAGTTCCTCCGACCCAGTTCGTAAAACTATTCCCCAGTATGGATTTCGAGGAAAGGCCTGCATCCGTATTTACCAGTCCATTCAATACGGTAGCCGCACTCACCGTAATATTCGAAAAATTATTATTGTTGATATTAACCGTGCTGCCTGTTGCACAGGTAGCTGAACTTGTTAACAGGGTTACCGTTCCCCCGGCTTTTTTTGTATAGTTACCTGAAATAAAATTGTTGTTTACATTCTGTGAGCCCGCCGCGGGTACAATTACGCTATTCGTTATAAATGTAGTGCTCCCGGTTGTCTGAACATTCAGATTGGTAAAACTATTACCGGTGATTGATTGAGAAAGTGTAGCAGCCGTATTTGAAATATACGTATTAGCCCCTGTACCATTACCTGCTGCATAATTAATATTCTGGATATTATTATTGCTGATGGACAGGCTTGCTACGGGTGAACCTCCTGCGTTATTAATAAATACCTGGGTACCGGAATTAGCTGCAGAATAGTTGACGGCTGCTGTGGTGCTGTTTCCGATAGCATTATTGTTAATTTCAATCACATTAAATATAGCACCTGTATTCCGGATGGCATTATAAACGCTTGTTGTGGAAGCTATTGTATTACCGGTTAAAATATTATTATTTATTTTTAAACTTGCAGAAGCACCGGTGTTTTGAATACCGTAAAACAAACCGGTAGTCATAGTTGAAGAGGAAGTATTATTTGCAAAATTGTTATTGGTGATGGTTATTTCCGCTGTATTTTTAGCGGCGGTGTTGATACCTGTAATCCCACCGGTACTTACGGTAACAGCATTGCTCAAATGACTTATATTTTTTACGGTATTACTATCCAACTGTATAACTGAACCAACAGAAGTCCCGATTGATATCCCTGTTAAAGCGGTTTTAGTAGCTGTTGAAGTCGATAGTACCTGGATACTGTTTGTTGCTGCTCCGGTGCCACTGCTTCCTATAATATTGTTATTGATCCTGGAAGGAGCTGTTGTGTTATTTACATAGATGCCGAGAAAAGTGGAAGGGGCAGGAGCTGCTCCGATATTTTTTATATCGATGCCGCCTACCTGGTTACGGATGACGGCCCCGCCGCTGCTATTACAATAAATTCCCCTGATAAATGTAGTGTTTGAGCTTGTGGCGGTGCTTGTTGCTACAACAATAGATGAATTGATTGTGTTAGAACCAATCAGGTTTCCTTCTCCCGTGCCTGTGCCACCAATATTAATACCCGATCCATTGGTTTCTATACCATAGAAAGCGGTTGAACTTGCCACAGTGGGAAAAGAAGTAATGTTGATTTTTGCAATGGTATTACCTTTTATATTAGACTCAGGTGTAGCGCTGCTGGTGTTTAATAAAATCCCCTGGTAAGAAAGGTTTCCTGCACTCGTAGCATAAGTGGCATTTGTACCTGCAGCAAGGGGCGCAGTTCCGCCAATATAGTTATTGAATATGGTATATCCTGATCCGCCTAATATCCTGATACCATGAAGCGTTGAAGCAGCTGCATAAGTAATACTTCCTGCAATACTGCCATTATAAAAACTGTTACCGGAAATGGTCCATCCGTAAGAACCGGTGGACTTTATTTCCATACCTCTGTCACGGTAATTGTAAATAGTATTATTTGAAATATTGTTATTTGAATTTTCGAAACCAGCTACATTGGTACCTGCTGAAAGGATATTTACAACAGAATTATTGGTCCCAACCGTTCCATTAATAGTACAATACTCAACAAGGTTATTACTATTTCCTCCATCAAAAGTTGCAGAAGTACTAAACAACAGCACAGCGTTGGTGGCATTGGTAAAAGCCTCCATCGTGCAATACCTGATGGTGTTATTGGATGAACCGTTTAAAAAGGTAAATGCGGTTCCGGTTGTTCCTGAGGTATTTGTATTTCTAAAAGTCAGCCATCTGCCGGCACCTCCGTCTATCTTCACCCGGTCCGCACCATTGAGGCGAATCAGGCCCCCTACTACGTCTCCACTGATAAGACGTGAAGTGGTGCCGTCAGGCTGAATAGTAAGTGTGTAGTTGCCCACCCCGGTTTCTGTCCATTCATTAAGGGCTTCAGTACCATTCTCCGAAAGATCAGAAGTAACATTAATAGTAACATTCCCACTTAAACCCACATGATTGAGCCTTGCAAATAAACCACCGGCATTGGTAAGTGAAGTAAAAGTTTGGCCCGGGCCTACGTTGTAATTTCCCGATAAAGCAAGATAAGATATCCCTGCGTACTCATCAGCGCCGATATCCGGTGCCGTACCTGTACCTGCATAACCAGCATTGCCCTGGCGAATATCATTGTCAAAGTCCAATGTTACGCCCGCAATATTGATACCCCCGCTTTTTACCCCGCTTGCTTTGGTATCATCCATGTGAAGATAATTAACAGAAGAGCCAACCGTGCTCAGAATTTTCCCTCCCGTTATTAAATCTTCACTGACAGATGCTGCATCCCTGGTAGCCATCCTTGTTTTGTAAGCCGCAAGCGTCTGATCACTATTGGTACCATCATAAAAAATAAGCCTGTTGGTACCGGGGGTACCAGCATAAAATAAATTGTTATTAGAAGCAGCACTATAGTTGGTTAAATTGTTACCCGACCTGCGATAAGTGACCGTTAAACCTGTTCCATTGGGAATAGATGCATTATAAATGATATTATTAATCATTTCTAATTTGGCCGTTGTACCAATAAGATTGATTGTGTGGTAAATACCGGTAGATCCAAAATTTGTTCCGCTTGAGACTGCATTCAGGTAGATAGAATTATAATAGACATAAAGATTAGATAGGAGTCCTGTAGAGATCAGGCTCATTCCCCTGACGGGGTCTGCAACGCTGGCTGCTGTGGCCCTGAGATCACCAATAATATTATTGCGGATTGTTATGGAATTACTTGCTGTTGACCCGGAAATTTGTATGCCATTTACACCGCCTAACGTAGCAATAGCATTACTGCCTGATGAAAGATTATATATTTTATTCCGGTATGCAGCTACTGTTGTTCCACCTGTTATAGTAATACCGTTTACTGTACCGGTAGTGATTGCGTTAGCCGTCAGCCCCGATATTGTATTCTCATATACATTAACGGTAGTACCTGCAGATATCCAGATTCCACTCACTGATAATAGGGTAGTAGCATTACCGGTAGTACTGCTATTAGCTGTTAAACCACTAATGGTATTCTGGTAGATATTTTTTGTAGTTCCGCCTGGTACGGCAATACCGGTAACGGTGGTGGAGCCTCCTCCGGTGGAAGAAAGGCCACTGATGGTATTGGAATAAATATTATCGTTGCCTGCACCAGTGCTGATACCGGTGATGTTTCCAGCACTGGTGATAATACTGATCAGATTATCAACCGTTGCATTAGTCGTGCCGGTAACATTAACTGTTAAAGCAATAATGGTTCCCGAACCTCCGGTCCAGTTACTAAATATATTTCCCTGGATCGTTTTTAAAGAAGATCCGGCATCTGTATTAACCCAACCGGCAATCGTAGCAGCGCCGGAAACAGTAATATTCGAAAAATCATTATTGCTGTTACTGATTACACTGCCTGTTGCATTGGTTGCGGTACTCGTAAATAATGTAAGGGCCCCGCTTGTTGCTGTACTTATCCTGGTAAAAGTTCCAACAATGGCATTGTCATCCACCACCTGGTTACCGGTCGCAGGTACAACAACCGAATTGGATATAAATGTGATAGCGCCTGTTGTATTAATATTTAAATTAGTAAATGTGTTTGAACTGATAAACTGTGATAAAGTGGCGGCACTGTTTAATATATAAGTATTGTTAGCAGTAGAAAGCGCCGGATAATTAATCCCGGTGAAATTGTTATCGCTGATTGAGAGGTTCGCAGATGTTCCGCCTGCCGTATTGTATATACCGTTAAAGGCTACCGATGTGGCTGCACTGAAGGTAATTCCACTTATGATATTACTGTTAATATTAATAGTAGTACCAACAGCGCCATTATTATAAATAGGATAATATAAGCCGGTAGCTGTGGCGGCCGTTGAGTTATTGGTAAATGTATTATTGTTTATGGTTAAAAAGGCCGGCGTCGCTATATTATAAATACCATAAAAGCTACCGGTAGTAGCGGTAGCATAAGTACTGTTTGCAATTGTATTATTACTGATGTTTACCTCATTGCCTACCGCAGTTGATCCGGAGGCATTTTCGATGGCGGTTATTACCTGGGTGGTAGCGCCGCTTTTCAGGGTGATGGTATTATTTGTAATATCAGAAGCAGCACTTGTTGCAGTATTTATATAAATGCCACGTAAAGTTGTTTCGTGGTTATTGCCAGAGCCGTTATTATTATTAATAGTATTATAGGAGATGTTAAGTCCGTATTGTGCCAATGTTCTGATAGCAACTGCCGGATTAATTGCACCCGCTGCACCTCCAAAATTAATAATTGTATTGCCGGTAGCGAGGGTTGTTCCGCCAATATCATTATTCTGGTCCGCCGCTGCAAACGGTGAGGCTGCTGCATAACCTATTAATCCGATTCCTGTATTACAATTTTGAATGGTATTTGTGTAGAAACTATTATTTGAGTTGGTACCTGCAGCAGTAGTAGGCACCAGAACGGTAATGGCTGCGGCAAAAGTGGAGTTAACAATAAGAATACCCGTTGATCCATCAACCATAGGAGCAGTACCCGCCGCATTATTAATTTTATTAAGGGTTACTACGCAATTTGTAATGGTAATAAACTGGCAGCCATTTGAAAGACTTGCTTTGTATAAGGCATAACCATATTCCATAGTGGATGGATTGGTAGTATTGGCGGCATTCTCTTTTAAGTCGATGCCATCAATGGTAACATAATCACTACCCACCAAACGCCAGATGCCATCCTGTGCAGCAGTAGCAGGGGTTCCTGTTCCACCAGTGTATGCAGTAATTAACGGATTAGCGCCGTTTATAGAAGGATCTTTCTGGAAAACAATAGTATTCGTTGCGGTACCTGTAGCTGTAACTGATATGGTTCCGGCAATGGTTTCTGTGTAACCGGCCGCCACATTAAATATAACACCTCCCCCACCTACTCCTGAAGTATTCAATGAAGTGACAGCCGCTGAAATGGTTGCATAATCTCCGGGAATGTTTTTTGTTCCGGTAAGCTGGCCAAATACAGCTGGCGGGCAGCATCCTAATAAGATAAACGTTAGAATGAAAAGAAACGGGTAAGCTTTATTATTTTTCATTATTGGATTAATAGAAATGGAAATATTAACGATAGGAAATATCGTCTATTGAATAACCCAATAATCAAATAGTAAATGTAAAAGCAGTACTGATAACTGTTCGCAACAAGTAAATTATTTGCGATAATCCGGAGACCTTATTAAAATATTCATACACGACAAAACAGGTATGAACAGGATTTTTCGTTTTCATAGAATTGGTATTGTAGCAGTATGATAACCCACAGTATATATAAACCGTAAACCCGATATCATTGCAGCACTAACTCTGTTTCAGCCATTTTTATCGATTTTGCGTCTGCCTGCGTGGTATAGGCAATGCGTAATCTCCCTTTGTGATAATCTATTCCTGCACTTTGATCCAGCAGTAAATGAAAATTTCTTACCGGGTTGGGTGTATACACTGCCAATCCTTTTGCAACACCTATCCGTTTTACAGCTCCCAGCATTGAAATATAATCTATTGATATATCTCCATATGCCGACATATTGCCCATCCGGTTGAAAGCCACCTGCAAGGTAGGTATGGAATCCTTTCCCCATTGCAATACCGGGTCAGACAATTGCACCTCTGTCGTTGAGGTTCCTACCCGGATAATTACCGGTATTGTAATGCCAAAAACAGCAACCAAGTTCACCGATATATTAGTCGAATCCTGATCTCTTTTTTCTTCGCCTAATGGTTTTTTATCAGGTTCCGAACGGAAGTAGATGTGTGACCGGTACTCTCCCGATGTCAGTTCAGCCGTATTAACAAGCTGTATTTTTACAGACTGCGCTTCATTAGGTGCCAGAACAATACTACGTGGGAAAAAACGGATATACTTGTTTGCAAAATTCTGACCTGAATCCGGCTGGCTGACTTTTTCTACACCTCCATCCTTATTCATCCTTAATTCTACTACAGAAATAAAATACCAGACGGTATCCTTACCGCTGTTAGCCAGGTTAAGGGTCTGTGATTTTTGGGAACCTTCAAAGACAATTCTTTTTGGAAACAACAATAAATCTCCCTGTGCTTTTGATTGCATAGAAGATAAAATCAAAACAGAGAAAAAGGCTATAAAGCAGTATTTCAGGTACCCGGGCAGAGCCGGATAACTGTTAGTTACGAAAGGAGGCACAATTGGAATTTTAAAAATGATCAACAAAACACTGCTTCAGAAGCAGTGTTTTGTTGATGAAAATTTTAGTTGTAGTTAACAGTAACAAACAAAGCACTTGCATTCGCTAATGCATTTGTATAAACACCTCCGGGTGCGTTAGCAGGTACATTTAAGGTTGCTTTTACCTTCAGCGTTTTGCTGCCACTGGCTAAAGTGGTTGTTGTACCACCATCACAAATAAAGTCACTTACAGTTAGTGTACCTGTAACAGATCCGGTAAGTGTAATAGGTGCTGCAGGAATAGCAATAGAAAAACTGCTGTTGCTTTCGCCGGTTACAGCAAATACGGCTGTTTTCTGGGTAGTGCTGCCTGCAGGTAAAGTAACGCCACCTGTTGCTACCCGGCCATCTGCATAATCTAAAACAACCGTTCCGGGTGTTCCGCTGGATGCAACGGTACCAAAATGCATATCAGTGGTTTTACTGATTGCGATTGGGGTTACCAATACTGCCGTAGTACTTGCGTAAGCAGTTGTCTGGGAATGTACGTTTGTGGAAATGCCAGCTAATAAAATAGCGGCGGCAATGATTTTTGTTTTCATTGAATATTTGATTTAGAATGCAATGATAGGCGTATTTGCGATACGAATAAGGGTCAATATTGTTCTTTCCAGCTCACAATTACATAATTTTTGTTAAAAGAAATGATGATATATAATGATGTTTGATTGATCATTTAATATGACGTTGGATGTAGTCTTTTCTTTATCATCCTGTTCCGGGCAGTGCCTTATTCAATAGCATCAGTTTGCTATACAATAAAACGCCGTTGCAGGTAGAAATCATCTGTCATTCATTATTCAGTTACTTCGTCCCCTAATCAGGGAAGTTGAATCAGCTATTCTGCATTTTCCTTCTGTAAAGCCCAACTGTGTGCAGGAAATTCTCTACTAACAGGCCTTACTATACATACAAAAGGAAACGAATGCATCATGCGATCACACAGCAAAACAAAGCCGGGACTTATGTTATATTTTTCTTATTCTATCGTTTTAGTAAAAAAATGAGCCCGGGGCCGTCTACCCGTAATGAACTTATGAGCAATGCAGAACCAACAGAAAAAACCTAACATTATAAATACCCTGGTCAGGCAGCCGAATTAAGGCATTGCACTGATAGGGCTTCTGTACTACGGGTACATCCGGGAGAAGGACAGCCGCTGGTAGTACACGAAAAGTTTTGATAGCGTCTATCCGATACCCATCGTTGGGAAATGCCTGGCATTTTGTTGCATGTACATCTACCCGCCAAAACTTCCTAACGGAACGAAAAGCCAGCATTTGTTATTATCACCCGGTTGTGGGATGCTAATAAAGTTTTAATATGGCTACCTTGGTATCTGGTTTTTTTCAAAATATTACAGCTTCAAAACCCTATATTTGCAACCTTTTCAAAAATATGCCCCTCCTGAACGGAAGGGCATTTTCTCACAGTTTTATTTATTCAGAAACAACGTTTGTTATGCAATTAAAAGGTTTAGTAAAGTTCTTTGCTTTAGCCTTGATCCTTCTGAGCGTTTGGCAGTTGAGTCATACCTTTTTTGTACGGAGTCACGAAAGCGATATACGTGCCAAAGCTGTACGGAACCTGAAAACCGCATGGCCGCCAGCTACCGTCAAATTTCCCGGCGATAAAGAAAAGCAGGCTATCTATCAGCAGGATAGCACAATGGCTATTGAAACCCGCTACCGCAGACTCATTGACAGTACCAGTGCCACAAGTGTTACCTGGTGGGGTACCCCATACAATGTTGCAAAGGACCGGGAACTGAAATTGGGCCTCGATCTTCAGGGGGGTATGAACGTGACCATGGAAGTTGGATTAGACCACCTGATCCTCTCACTGGCATCTTACACAAAAGACCCTGCATTTAAAGAGGCATTGGCGCAGGCACAACAAATGAAAAAAGCAAACGGAAATGTTGACCTGATTGACCAGTTTGTAAGTGTTTACAAACAAAAAGCACCAAACAGCAGGTTGGCTTCTATTTTTTCAGCCGGCAGCGGTAAAAGAATCACCTTTCAGAGTACCGATAACGAAGTAACCACTTACCTGCACCAGCAGGCAAGCGATGCATTTAATACTACCTACAATATTCTCCGTAACCGTATCGACCAATTTGGGGTAGCTTCTCCAACTATTAATAGGGATGAGGCAAAAAGTGTAATCACCGTAGAGCTGGCTGGCGTTACGGATAAAGAAAGAGTCAGGAAACTGTTACAAAGCAGCGCCAACCTGCAATTTTACGAATTATATAATTTAAATGAAGTTGGCCAAACCTTGCAACAGGTTCAGCCATTGATAAAAGATTATGTGGGTGGCGTAAAAATGGATTCCGGTTACAATCCGCAGGCCCGTATTGATGCTTACACCAAGCAACAGGCCGATACCAATGCGCAAAAAAATTATAAAAAAGGCGATCAGCCCGTTTTTGAGCTGATGCAAATTTCCCAGCCCCGCCAGGAAAGTGGCAAAACCGTATTTCCCGGCGAACTGGGTTTTGTAGCGGTAAAAGATACGGGTGCCTTAGGTGAATACCTGCGCCTGCCGTTTGTAGCCAGCCGTTTTCCGTCAAACCTGAAGTTTGTTTTTGGCGAAGCAGCCACGGATGAAATGAGGCAGAAAAAAATTGTAAACATATATGCTTTAAAAATGCCGGACGCGTCGGGCGTACCTTTTTTAGGAGGCGATGCCATTACCGATGCCAGGGAGGATTTTCAGGAAGCAAAACCCGTGGTAAGCATGAGCATGAATGTGGAAGGTACCCGCAGGTGGGCTCAGATGACCAAGAAAAATATAGGCAAGCCGATTGCTGTGGTGCTGGACGAATTCGTAAGAAGTGCTCCGAACGTAAATACGGAAATTACGGGTGGAAGTTCGTTGATTTCCGGCGGGTTTGAAAGTATACAGGAAGCAAAAGACCTTGCCGATATATTGAAAAGTGGTAAACTGGATGCCCCCGCTAAAATTGTGCAGGAGCAAATTGTAGGTCCTACTTTAGGGGCAGAAGCGGTAAATGGCGGTCTGAAATCTTTTACCATTTCTTTCCTCATCATCTTTGCGCTGATGCTGCTGTATTACAACACCAGTGGCTGGGTAGCAAATGCATCGCTGATTTTAAACCTGTTGTTTACCATTGGTATCCTGGCATCTATTGGTGCTACCCTAACCGCTGCTGGTATTGCAGCCCTGGTGCTTACCATTGGTATGGCGGTTGATACCAACGTAATTATTTTTGAACGTATTAAAGAGGAGTTGACCATGGGCCGTAATTACCAGGCGGCGGTCAACAATGGGTACCGACGGTCGCTATCCCCTATCTTGGATGCACACGTTACTACTTTTTTGACAGCAGCTATCTTATTTTATTTCGGTTTAGGGCCGGTACGGGGTTTTGCTACCACCCAAATGATTGGTATCCTGCTCAACCTGTTCTGCGGTATTTTGATCAGCCGGTTAATCACCGAGTGGTTTACCGGTAAAAACAAGCACCTGCAATATTTTACCGGCATCAGCCGAAAGGTGTTTGCGCATGCCACATACAAGTTCATTGAGTTCCGGAAAGTAGCGTATGGTATTTCAGTGGTGGTTTTAATTTTAGGCATCGGTGCTATTATTAACGGCTTCGACCAGGGTGTAGAGTTCCGGGGCGGCCATAGTTATACCGTCAGGTTTGACAGACCGGTTAAGAATGAGGAAGTGGTAACAGCATTACAGCCGGTATTTGGGGAGTATCCGATTGTAAAAACAGTAGGTACCAATAACCAGTTAAATATTACTACCTCATTTTTAAATGAGAAAGCCGGCGCCAACAACGATAGTATTGGTGAACGGAAGTTATATGCAGGTTTAAAAAGTTTCTTACCGGCCAACCTGGCTTACGAGGAATTTGATGCCCGGTACAAAACCGGTTCGCAAACGGTGCAGCCTACTATTTCGGAAGAGTTGAAGCGGGGCGCCACTATTGCCACTATATTCTCTATTATTATTATTTGCCTGTACATTTTTATCCGCTTCCGGGATTGGCGTTATTCACTCGGTACGATTATCTCTTTGCTGCATGATGTGTTTGTAACGTTGGCTGTATTTAGCTTCACCCGCCACATTGTACCTTTCCCACTGGAAATAGACCAGCACTTTATTGCGGCTATCCTTACGGTAATTGGTTTCTCCATGAATGATACAATTATTGTATTTGACCGTATCCGGGAGAACACCCGGCTGATGCCGAGTGCCCCGAAAGGAGTAGTCATTAATAAGTCTATCAACGATACGCTGAGCCGTACCATTATGACATCGCTAACTGTGTTCCTTACGATTTTGATTCTCTTTATTTTTGGTGGCCAGGTTACCCGTGGATTCGCCTTCGCCATGCTGATCGGGGTAATCGTAGGTACATACTCCTCCATATTTGTAGCGGCGCCTGTACTAATGGATTTTGGGAAAAACAGACCGCTGGGTGATGCACCCAAAAAAGTGGATCCGTACGCAACTAAGAAGCAGGTGAAAACGGTATAAGTTCACTTTATAGATAAATTAAAACACCCTTTCCGACCGGAAAGGGTGTTTTAATTTATCTATTTATTAAGTAAAAGCGTTGGTGAGAATAATAGTTGGCGGTTATAAATAACACAAATACCACAAAGTCAAATCTTTACATTTTTTTTAAAGCCGGGTGGAAATCCGCCCTTTTCTATTATTGCTTTTGCCTTTGCCAATTTTTCCGGAAAGAGGACAACACCATTATATTTATCTAAAGACTTGTCAATTGTGACAACAGGATTTCTGATACTGTCAGGAAACTGCTTTTTCATACTTCAAAACTAACTATTTTCCTTTTAAATAAAAAAGCTTCATAGTTGGTGTTTTTTGTAAAAATTTCCCAGCTTTCATTTATCCGGCCATAAATTTCAAAGTCTCTTTCAGCCAACGCTAAGTGTATGGAAATACTTATTCTATATAACCTCGTTCTTGAATCTGAACTGCCAGCTGCAAAAACCCAGGCGTCAGGATATGTTTTTGTAAAAGCATAAACAGCAGTTACAATTGTAGCCAGTATTTTTTGTGCATCTCCATTATTGGAAATTACAGAATCATTAAAATCGCCATTTTCATCTGCATCACCAAAAGCCAAATTAAAAAAGGGTTCATTTTCATATTGCGTAAACTGAATCACTTTATAAATACGACCTTGTATACCTTCACTTGTGAAAACATATTGGTATCCGGACTCACCGGCTTTTAGCTAATAGGTGTCGAGCATGATACAATTTTCAGAGTGCTATTCAAATATAACAGTTTAGGGTTTCAGAAAATATTTACAATTGCTATATTCATGCTGGTTAAGGAACCAGGATTTTCAATAACTCTCGTAGGATAATATTGTAATAGTACCAACATGCAAACCGTTTATTTTATTACCGGCCTGGGTGCCAGCAACCGATCTTTTCATTTTTTGGATGTGTCCTTTTGCAATGCGGTATTTATTGAATTGCCTAAGATTGATAGTGGTGAAAGGCTGGAGAATTATGCATGCAAAGTTCGAAGGTTAATACCGGATGAACATCCAACAATTGTTGGATTGTCCTTTGGTGGTATGCTGGCGGTAGAAATGGCGAAAATGGATCCGCTTGCTCAGGTAATCATTATATCCAGCATCCGTTGCAGCCGGCAGTTTCCGGCCTATATGCGGCTGGGCATTTACCTGCCCCTGCACCGCTGGATGCCCGGTAGCTGGCAGAAACAATGTAAAAATATTTTCCAGGGAATTATCGGCAGAACAAAAGGCGAAGCCTACAAAGCGGTACAGGACCTGATTTTAAAAGAAAGCGATCCGAAAATAACCGCCGCAATTATTGATATGATCCTGCGCTGGAAAAGTGAAACAATTCCTTCCAACGTAATACATATTCATGGTACGGCAGACCGTACGCTACCGTACCGGAAAGTAAAAGCAGATTATACTATAGCGGGTGGAACACACCTGATGATTATGGATAGGGCGGAAGAGATATCAGTGATAATAAGAAAGATTATTGTTGATGGGCAAGATAAAATTATAGTGAAACAGAAGCTATCAAATCATTCTTCTATGAAATAATGAACCTCAATCCCAAAACTGGTTAAAGTCAAAAGTAACTTCGCATTTATTTTCTAACAAAAAAGTTGACTTTTGAACCTGACGATAAGTATTATCAATCAATTCAAACACTTCCACAATACGTTTTTCACAGTCTGCCAACAAATAATATTTCACTCCTTGCTCCTGATAAATTTTAAATTTTAAATTTCGATCTTTTACACGTGTTGAAGCAGAGAGTATTTCTATTAAAAGTGCAGGTGGAAATTCAAGAAAATCATTTTTGGGCTTGCTGCAAATTATCATCATATCCGGTTTTACAACTGTTTCATTGTTAATTTTCCAGTAAAATTCAGATACGATCCAACAGTTGCAATTACTATTTTTTTGCAGCGAATTCTTACCTTGCTGAACTACATTTGATTGAGTGACATTGTGATTCCAACCTGCGGCAGGCATTAATGAGTAGGGATACCCTTCAATCAATTCCCAATCATCTTTCCAGTTTTTATATTCCTGAAAAGAATATTTTGGCATGTAAGAAATAAGTGCTGTCATAGTAATTATATTTCCGTAAAAGCTGTATCGAAGGAGTATGATTGTAATCTGTAAATCTAATTTTTGAATTTACCCTCATCCCAAAACTTATTGTAATTAAAAAGAATTTCACAATCATCATCTAATTTGAATGTATCTTTTTTTACATTTTGATAAACATTATTAATTAATTCAAATACCTCCACTGACCGCTTCTCATAATCTGCCATCAGGTAATATTTCACACCCTGCTCCTGATATAAGCCGAATTTCAATTTTCGGTCTTTTGCTTTAGTTGAAGGAGATAACACTTCTAAAATCAATGTTGGCGGTGATTCCAAAACACTGGTTTTTGGTTCAGTATAAACAATTACTACATCTGGTCTAACAACTGTTTCATCATTAATCTTCCAGTCAATTTCATAAAAAGTTGCACAATTACATTCATCCTTGCTCATCAAAAAAAGCTTTGCCTGAAAATAAGCATTCCCGGCTACAGTTGCATGCTTTATTGCAGGTGCAGGCATCAACGAATATGGGTATCCTCCGATAAGTTCCCAGTCGTCCTTCCAGTTTATATAATCCTGGTAAGAGTATTTCGGTAGTAATGATGAATGTACTGTCATTATAACACTAAAATTAGTATTTCTGTATTAATCATAGATTAAATTGATTGATAAAGAAGTGAAGTAAGTTTCAAAATCTACACTACATCCGTCATCAGCGGCGTCGTACGTTTTCCCATCAGTTCAATAAATTTCCGTTCCTGTAGCAGGTAGCCATTGCCATGGGCACAAAAATGTACTTTCAGATTTTCCACACTGATAGGGTTGCCTTCGGGAATATCGGCAATATTGCTATGCGCAATATCCTGCCCGTCCACAATAATTACCAGGCCGCTACCAATTGCTTCCATCCTGTTAGAAGCGCTGATGATCATCCCCGTGTCCTCGCCCAGGCCAATGCCAATACATTGCGGATTGCTGGCTACTGCCTGTGCCAGCCGGGCAAAGCGGCCCCGCTTTTCAAAATGTGAGTCTATTATTACGTCGTCAATAAAGCCCAGGCCGGTCGTAATTTTTACTTCGCCTTTCAGGTGGGCCCGGTCCGCAGCGCCTTCGTAAATCATGGTATTGCTCATGGCCATGGCGCCGGCACTGGTACCGGCAATGATGAACTTGCTTTCATCCTGATAGCGTTGTAATAACATGCTCAGGAAGGAGGTGCCGCCAAAAGTGGTTCCCAGGCGTAGCTGGTTACCACCGCTGAACATCACGGCATGGCAGGCTTGCAGGCGTTGCAGGTACTCCGCATTGTGCGCATCCATGCGGTTGCGGATATGCATCACGCCAATGTTCAGGCACCCGATTTTGCCAAACGCATTCATGTAATTTTCGCCTACCTCATGTGGTATCATGGAAGCTGTGGTTACTACTTCAATGCGGGCATTCACTCCCCCACTTTCCTCTACAATGCGCCGTAGTATACCCAATTCAACAAAATTCAGATTGGTGCGGTGAAATTCTCCCCGTTCGTCGTCCAGCCCTTTGTGTTCGGCGCCGCCTATTGCTATCAGCTTGCCCTTCGGATGCATGTGTGTCAGCATTAATGAAGCTGTAAAAGTAACGGCTTTGAAAAAAGGAATATTTGAAAACCAGATGTAATGCACAATCGTGGAAAAAAAACGTTGTTCACATGCTTATTTCAGTTGGATTTTACGGGCCATAAGCTGATTGGCAATAAATGCAGAATTTTTTTATACGAAAACAGAAATATTCCTGCATCTTTCAAAAATCTACCAATTTGAAAATTCCTTACTTTTCGCATTCTTGCTTATCTACCCCTTCCAAAGTTAATTTAAAAATTTACTCATGAAAATAGTAGAACTTAAAGTACTCCGCGGCCCCAATTACTGGAGCGTACGCCGTCCCAAGCTGATACAAATGAAGCTGGACCTGGAAGAAATGGAAGAGCGGCCATCACATCATATACACGGTTTCAGGGAACGGCTGGAACATGCCATGCCTACCTTAATAGAGCACCGTTGCAGTGAGGGTGTACCCGGCGGATTTTTTCACCGGGTAGAGGAAGGTACCTGGATGGGCCACATTATAGAGCACGTAGCACTGGAAATGCAAACGCTGGCCGGCATGGATACCGGTTTTGGCCGGACACGTGGCACCGGTAAGGAAGGGGAATACTGGGTAATATTTAGTTATGAGGAAGAAGAGGCCGGGCTATTTGCTGCCAAAGCCGCTATGAACCTGGTGCAGGCTATTGCAGACAATACCCCTTACGACCTGGAGGCCGATATACAGGAGTTACGGGAAATACGGGAAGATACCCGGCTCGGCCCAAGCACCGGCTGCATTGTGGACGAAGCAGCCCGGCGTGGGATTCCCTTTATTCGCCTCAATGGCCAAAGCCTGGTACAGTTAGGATACGGTATTCACCAGAAAAGAATACGGGCTACTATTGCCAGCACTACCAGTAACATCGCCGTAGATATAGCCGGTGATAAGTCGGAAACCAAACGCCTGCTGGGAGATGCAGAAATACCCGTGCCCCGTGGCACGGTCATCCGCAACGGAGAAGAACTAAAAGAAGCGGTAGATAAATATGGCTATCCACTGGTGATAAAACCATTGGACGGCAACCATGGAAAAGGGAATACGACCAACATTACCACCTGGGAGCAGGCCCTTACTGCTTTTGAGGCAGCGCAGGTGTATGGCCGGAAGTGCATTCTTGAACGTTTTTTGGTAGGTTATGATTTTCGGGCATTGGTAATCGATTATAAATTTATTTGTGCCGCCCTGCGTACGCCGGCTGCCGTAACCGGCGACGGCGAACATACCATCCAATGGCTGGTTGATGAAACCAATAAAGACCCCCGCCGTGGATTTGGCCATGAGAAAGTACTGACCAGCATTAAGCTGGACCAGTTTAGCCAGAAGATGCTGGATGAAGCAGGCTATACCCTGGAAACCGTGCCGCCAAAAGGAGAACTGGTGTTGCTGAAACCAACAGCCAATCTAAGCACCGGTGGCACAAGTACCGATGTAACCGACCAGGTGCATCCTACCAATATCATCATGTTCGAACGCATTGCACGGATTATTGGTCTTGACATTTGTGGGGTTGATATTATGGCGAAAGATTTAAAAAATCCGATTACGGAAAACGGCGGCGCCATACTGGAAGTGAATGCAGCACCGGGTTTCCGCATGCACCTGGAACCTTCCGAGGGCATTGCCCGCAACGTAGCGGAACCGGTAATTGAAATGCTGTTTCCCAAAGGAAGTATTGGCCGCATACCCATTATAGCTATTACAGGTACCAATGGTAAAACAACCACGACAAGACTGACGGCACATATTGCCAAAACCGCTGGTTATAAAGTAGGCTATACCACCAGTGATGGCGTGTACATTCAAAACCAACTGATGATGAAGGGCGACTGTACCGGCCCGGCAAGCACGCAGTTTGTATTGCGTGATCCTACCGTTGACTTTGCCGTACTGGAATGTGCCCGTGGCGGCATCCTGCGCAGCGGGCTGGCATTTCAGCATTGTGAGGTAGCCATTGTAACCAACGTAAGCGCCGACCATATGGGCCTCGGTGGCATTGATAACATGGAGCAAATGGCCCGGGTAAAAGCCGTGCTGCCGGAAACGGTATTTCCGCACGGCTTTGCCATTTTGAATGCAGATGACGACCTGGTATATAAAATGCGGGAAGGCCTGGATTGTAAAGTGGCTTTTTTTAGCATGGATGAAAACAATCCCCGGATTAAGCGCCATTGTAACAACGGTGGTTATGCGGCGGTGTTTGAGAACGGGTACATCACCATTATGAAGGGCAACTGGAAAATACGGGTAGAACGGGTAAACGAAATACCGATCACTTATGGCGGTAAAGCCGTGCATAATATTATGAATTGCTTACCCGCAGTGCTGGGCAGCTATTTATATCGCAATATAAAAATTGAAGATATCAAACTGGCATTGCAAACCTTTATTCCTTCTGCTACGCAAACGCCTGGACGCCTGAATTTATTCCAGATGAAGCACTGCCAGTTTCTGCTGGACTTTGCCCATAACCCTGCCGGCCTGCAACTGCTCTGCGACTTTATCAGTAAAATGGATACGGATTACCGCGTTGGCCTCATCAGCGGCACCGGCGACCGGCGGGATGAAGATATTAAAGATTTAGGCCGCATCAGTGGCCGCTATTTCGATGAAATTATCATCCGCAGCGACAAGCATTTGCGTGGCCGCAAGCCCGAAGAAATTGTACAACTGCTAAGCGACGGTATTGACGAAACCAAAACCCGTGATATACCGGTAAAAGTAATTTTAAAAGAAGCTGAAGCCATTACATATGCCTACGAAAATGCAAAGCCCGGAAGCCTGATTACCATTATGTGTGATGTGGTAACGGATGCATTAGAGCAGGTGCGGAAGATTAAGGAACATGAAGATAAAATATAAGCACAAAGCCTGTAAGGTCTTTTTAATTCGCTACTTACTCTGGCGCAGGTCTCCTGACCTGTGCTGCCTTGTTACTTAACTTTGAACAAGCTGAAAATCGAGAATAAGTAATAAGTAGGCACAGGCCAGGAGACCTGCGCCAGAAACAGGGTAAACAACAAACCGATAAGGCCTTTTTAATTCACTCCATTTTGAAGATTCCTAAGACCTTATCGGTTTTAAAGCAAGCCTGGAAATAATTACATTTGTGTTGAACCGTTTAAAGAATACAGCATGGCACGCATAGCAGGCGTAAAAACGCAAAAAGACAGCAGAGGTAATGTTACGCATGTAACTATCAATGTGAAGAAACATAAAGAAGCGGTACCGGTATTACAGAATCTTGGCCTGATGGAAAAAACGCAGTTTGAAAAGGATTGTGAGGGTGCTATTACCATTGAAGAAGCAAGAGCACACACACATGCTTTTATAAAAAGCCTTCCATGGAAGAGGTAATTCTTTTGCCTGCTGCAAGAGATAAACTTGAAAACCTTGCAGGCATATTGTTCAATCAGAATTACTTTGCCATAGAGAAGAATGCTTTGAATTATGTAGATGCGATTTATGATTTTATCTACAGCATTCCGCAACGGCAGCGATATGCTACCAACAACCATCGCTACGGCGCCTGGTTTTGCCGATATAAACCGAACCGCCATACTACCTGGTATATTACATTTGATACGGATGATAAAAAATGGCTTGTACGTAATCTCTTCAACAATCATACATCTGGTTATGCAACTTTTCTTCGAAACTTAAAATAAATTTCTGCTATCAGGGCGACAAGCAATTGGGGCTGCAAGCCAGAAGATATTGTGCAACTGTTGAGTGACAGCATTGATAAAACGAAGACTGTGAACAAACGAAAAGTAAAAATTATTAGTGGCAAATCTGTATTTTTGAATCCTTGCACTTAAATTGTAACTGTGTAAGCCGGGTGCAATCCTGCATTTGTTATTACAATATAAACTTAAAACACTCATTATGGGGGCAACTAATACCAGCGAAGCAATCCTAAGTGTACTGAAAGGAAATAACAAACCCATGAATGCGGATGAAATTGCTTTCAGAGCCCGTACCAGCCGTACCATTATCAACGAGATATTAGAAAGAATGCTGAGAGTGAAAATGGTTCGGCAAACGGCAGGCGGATACCAGCTTAACCAGCAGAACGAATACGATTTACTACAGGCTTTCAGAAAATGAGAGCCTGTCGTATTTTATCGTAGCACTCACCCGGCTCACTGCCTTTATCCGAAGAATCCTAAACCCTGATGCAAATTGCCATATTGTCGGTTATAACCTTTATAACCGCCGCTGCTATTGCCTATTACAATGTGTACATCAGCGGTAAGTTTCATACCCTGTTTTTTTTGATGTATGCCCGCTGGCCGGTAATTCTTTACAGCCTCATTTATGGTGGTATAGGCGTTGCATTTTTATTGAAAGATGATGTATTGCATATTACAAACGACAATACAAATATTAAGGAACAATACCTGAAAGCATTTGGAACAGGCGTTTCGGTGAAAGCAATAGCCGACCTTATTTTTTTTAATGTAAGAAGCGGAGGCTCTTCCTTCCCTATTGGCGTTAAAACCTTTACACAACCACTGGATCAGTTCTTTGTAAGGTACTCCCCAAAGCTTAGACAGTTTTTTAGTGTTGTTAAGAGAAGGGCTTCTATAAGCGCAATCTGCAAAACGATTGCCATTTAGCTGCTCAAATATAGGGTCAGTTGCGGCAATCGTTTTACAGATTGTGCAAGCCCGCCGGCAGGGCAAGCCCAACACTTAGGCTGCCGCCTTTTGGTACACCGTTACCGGTGTTACATCTGCTAATGATTGGTGCCTCCGCTCACCGTTGTAGAATGAAAAATAGTGTTGCAATCCACGGTACAGGCTTAGCCCATCTTCATACACGTATAGGTAAATGTGCTCATACTTTACTGTTCGCCACAACCGCTCAATGAAGATGTTATCCAGTGCTCTGCCTTTGCCATCCATACTAATTTGTATCTCTTCCTTTTTTAGCAGCTCTGTATACACTTCACTGGTGAACTGCGAGCCCTGATCACTGTTGATGATCTGCGGCTTGCCATGTTGCCCTATAGCTTCTTTTACGATTTCGGTGCACCATTCGGCTGTCATGGTGTTACTGATGGCCCAGCCTACCACATAACGGCTGTATACATCTATCACTGCGCACAAATACATAAATCCATGCTTCATCGGCACATAAGTGATGTCAATCTCCCACACCTGGTTACCTTCATCTATCTTCAAGCCTCTGAGCAAGTAAGGGTATTTGTAAGCTGCCGGGTCTGCTTTTGTAGTACGTGGCACACAATACAGCGTTCGCCAGCCCATTACTTTCATCAACCGCCGTAATCGCTTCCGGTTGATGCGGTAGCCCATTACGGTGAGCAATACCACTAAACGCTCTACGCCATAAAAAGGGGTTGACAAATATTGCTCATCTAAGAAACGCATCACGGCCAGGTTCTCCTCACTTTCTGCCACCGGTTCATAGTATAGCCCGCTACGGCTTACCGACAACAAGTCACATTGCTTTACCACGCTAAGTTGCTCTTCTTCCTTTTCAATCATCGATCTGCGTTCTGATAATGGCTTTACTGCAACTTTTTTTTTAGAAAATCATTGGCCACTTTCAGCTCGCCAATTTGTGCATAGAGCACCTGGATCAACTGATCTTTATCTGCCGTATCAGTAGAAGCACTGGCTTCTTTGCCAAATACGGCAGGGGCTTTCTCTAAAAATTCCTTCTTCCAGCTATTAATTTGGGTAGGATGCAGATCATGTTTCTTGCTCAATACCTCTATCGTTTGCTGCTCTTTAATAGCTTCCAGGCATACTTTGCTCTTGAATTCTGATGTGAATTTTCTACGACTTGTTTTACTCATCTTTGACAGGTTTAATAGTTACAAATTTCTATCTTATTACCCTGTCTAAAAAATCGGGAGTAGCATATTGAGCAGAAGTTCAACGATATTGGATTTGAGCGTTCCGAAAAATACCTGAACCCATTTTACGAGAAATATGCCGGGCAGGTAACGGATATTAATGTTTTTAAAGAAAAGATTATTAGCCGCCTGCGCAGGTTTTACCCTGACCAGAACCAGGCAGGTGCATTTATCATCAGCGACGCATTTGATAAAGCAAAAGCCCCGGATGACGTAGTGCGGTTGGTACTAAATGAATTCGGTAATAAAGTATTTGAAAGAATATTCGGTGATTTGCATGGCTGATGTAGTGGCAGCATTTGCGGGGTCGCAAGCGGGAAGGAATTGTACAACTACTAAACGCTGGCATCGACGAAATTAAAACCTGGGGATATACCGGTGAAAGTGATTTTGAAAGAAAACGGATCCATTACGTATGCGTACGAAAATACAAAGCTGGAAGCCTGATTTCCATTATGTGCGATATGGTGACAGATGCATGAAGGCAGGTACGGAAGATTAAGAAAGCCAAGGACAACAAAGGATAAATTTATTAACTTTTAAATAATCAAAATCTCTTTAAAGACAATCAAACACATACTTCAATGAATTGGAAAGAGTTATTAAATAACAATAGGCTTAGGTCGTCTACAAGAGCAAATGAATTAGATGCTCGCAATGATTTCGAAAGTGATTTTGGTAGGATAATTTTTAGTCCTGCAATGAGACGAATGCACGATAAAACGCAAGTGTTTCCACTAACAACTGACGATAACATACACACAAGATTAACACATTCCATGGAAGTTATGGCGATCGGCCATTCCTTAGGAATAGCCCTTTGCGAAAACAGCTCTTTTCAGATGCGTACAAGTTTATCTGAATTAGATCTGTTAAGAAGAATACCTGTTTTATTAAAAAACTCTTGCTTAATACATGATATAGGAAATCCACCTTTTGGTCACTTTGGAGAAAGGATTATTCAGAATTATTTCAATAATTTTTTCAATAGTATTAATACTGAGGAGGCAACAGTCAGAAGTTCATTAACAGAAAAGCAGATGGACGATTTCAGATTATTTGATGGTAATGCACAAGGATTGAGAGTCTTAACTAAACTACAAATGCTTAATGACAACTTCGGTCTAAACCTAACATATGCAACTCTAGGTGCATACATAAAGTATCCAAATGATTCTAATATTGACAAAAGCTATGTAGGTTACAAAAAAAGAGGAGTGTTTACAACAGAAATTGACTTTTTTAAAACTATTTCTCAAGAATGTGGAATGGTAATTGAGGGCAAAGTAGTAAGGCATCCTTTAAGTTTTCTAATGGAGGCTGCAGATTCGATATGTTACTTAGCTATGGACATGGAAGATGGGTTTAATAAAAGACTTTATGAAATTGATTATTTGTTTGAAACATTTTCTTCAATAAACTTTTACAAAGAAAAAATACAAAAAATTCAATCATCTTCTTCTGCTTACGGCGATAGAATAACTAAGATGGTTAAACTTAGAATTTTTCTAATTCAAGAGTTAGTAAATCTATCAATAAAAAATTTTTTGGACAATATAGAAGAAATAGAAAGTGGAAAGTTTAGTAATGAACTTATCAATATAGATGAAAATAAATTAGCAGAAACAATTCAAAAAATTTGCAATATTAAAATATTTCCAAATAGAGATATTGTATCATTAGAGCTAACAGGCCATTCGGTAATAAAAGGATTATTAGATTACTATATTGGCTTCTTTTTTCACAAAGATGATAGATATAGACAACGAGCCAATTCAATGATATCTGAAACAATCCTTAAAACAGCTTTTATTGAAAACGATTTACCTGAAACTTCTAATGTGGATCAATTGTCCGAATATTATAAATATAGAGTTATAGTTGACTATATTTCAGGCATGACAGACCAATTTGCATTAAATCATCATCAAAGAATAAGTGGCCAAAAAATTAACTAAAATTGCTGAACTGGTCGAATCTAAAGAAAGTAATTTTTTAGATTTCCTTCAACATAACATTGATACCGAGGCATTAGCACTGGTCAAAAGTATTAGCGTCGAAACCAATGTTTATATCTTTAGCGGTGTAATTCGAAACTTCTTTTTAAACATACAAGAAGCTAGAGATTTAGATATAATTATAGACAAAGAAGTAAATATTGACCATTACTTTCCTAAAAGCAGTTACTATAAAAACAGTTTTGGTGGATACAAAGCAACAGTAAATAATTTCAAAATAGACATGTGGTTCTTGAGAAATACTTGGGCACTTAATAATCATCAAACCTTTTTACATTTAGATTTACCTAGTATAATTCCAGCAACCTCCTTCTTCAATTTTTCTTCAATACTTTATTCATTGAATGAAGGAAAGTTTTTCTATACCAAATATTTTTTACAGTTTTTAAGAGACAAGAAAATTGATATTGTTTTTAAACCAAACCCCAATATTCCTTTATGCATTGTCAATTCTTTTTACTATTCAGAAAAATACCATTTAAAGCTAAGTAAAAAGCTGATTAAGTTCATTCATGAAATGTATGTGAACGGAATAAGTGATTTCGAAAAAGCACAAGAAAAACATTTTGGAGAAATAAAATATAGTAATGCTGAAATTCTCGAAAAAATTTCATTCGTAACTAAAGAACTAAAATCCTTGTAGTCTCTCCATTTGGCGCAGGTATCCTAACCTGTGCCAAACTGTTACTTAACCTTGAACAACCTGAAAATCGGAAATAAGTAATCAGCAGGCACAGGTCAGGATACCTGCGCCAGACCAGAGCCAGACCAGATGCGTATGTATCTGAATCTATCGGGAGCGGTAACAGTTTACTACCGCTGATGGTTGTTTTAACCATTTTTCGCTTTTTTCATTGAAAATCAGCATCTTTAAGGGGGTCAACACTTCTCGCCAACCCTTTACAACGATGCTTATGCCCCTGCTCTGGCGCAGGTCTCCCGACTTGTGCCAACCTGTTACTTTTATACGGATAACCTGAAAGCCTAAAATAAGTAAGCGGCTGACACATGTCAGGAGACATGGGCCAGTTCCAGCTAATGTAATTAAGTTATATTGCTTGCCTATACCACGGCACAATTACCAACTTAGTATAAAATGAAAGAACAAACTACCATAATAGCATTTCAGTTGATAAATGTAATACCCAGCATAGTAATGCTGGCATTGCTTATTTACTTCTATTCTCAAAAAAGAATACCGGGTCTTTTATTACTACTCATTGCTCATATCGTTTTTACCCTTGTTGTTATTGCTTCTACATTTGGTGTAGCGTATTGGAGTAGCCGCTCCACATCTGTTACAGAGATAGCACAGTTTTACAGCATTATTCGTGTCATTTCCTTGGTAGCGCAAGTAGTTAGCATCGTTGGAATGGCAATACTGTTACGCAGCTATTCCAATCCAAAAGATAAACAAAAGATAGCTGATAGTTTCTGAAATCCAATTAGCTTTCTGATACATGTATTAACCCATTGCTTTTTTCCAAACAACGGGAGTGCCTCAAATAAGTAAGTGTATGACACTCAACTGACCTTTATTCAATCACTAATACCACTTTGCCATCCACCCCACCTGCTGAAACCAAGTCCTGTGCCGCTGCGGCTTCATCCAGTTTCATCGTTCTGGCAATTTGCGTTTTTATTTTCCCCTTCTCTACTAAATCTCTCCCAAATTCCAGCTTTTTAAAAGAAGGCTCAGAAGAAACAAACTTTGCGGTGACACCATGTTGCTCCGCCAATTCCGGTGAAGGTGGCATGACGAGGCTGATTAATTTACCACCCTTTTTTATTACTGCAAAAGATTTGGTTTGCGTTTCGCCGCCCACCAAATCGGCTACCAAATCTATGTCGGTTAGCTGCTGGGAAAAGTCGGCTGTTTTGTAATCAATTATTTCATCTGCACCTAATTCTTTGGCAATCGAAACGCCTTTGCCAGAAGCTGTGCCGATAACGTAAGCGCCCATTGCTTTGGCCATCTGCACCACAATGCTGCCTACCCCGCCTGCGGCGCCATGCACCAGTACCCGTTGGCCTGCGGCAAGCTGTCCTTCCTGCACCAACGCAGTGTAGGCAGTGACAATTGGAATAGCTAATGAAGCGGCTTCGCTGGTACTTACATTAGCGGGTTGCAGTGCTGCTTTTGCTTCATCGATAACAGCATACTCCGCATACGTGCCACCAAGCGTAGTGGCAAAAACAGCATCGCCGGTTTTAAAACGGCTTACACCTGCGCCCACAGCTTCAACTGTACCGGCTATATCCAGCCCCGGAACAAAAGGCAATTGCACAGGTATCGCTTTTTGCAAAGCACCGGAACGGATTTTCATATCCATCGGGTTTACCGTAATAGCGGTTACTTTTATCAGTATCTCATTTTCTTTTGGTACTGGTTTTTCTACGTCAGCGGTTTTGATAACCGATGAATCGCCATATGCGGTGTATTGTATAGCTTTCATATAAGTGATGTTTTCAATTAGAAGTTTACAAATAATGATTCATTTTGTTAGGAAGTATTCGTGCATTCATTCTTATCAGCAGCATCCCAATACATTAGGAACCAGGCAGGTTGGGCACGAACCCAAACTCGCAATGACTGCAAGTCCAACCTAATGTTTTTATGCCTCACTACTTCTATTTTACTTTAAAAGACAGTTCTATAGTTCTATATCTGATAAAATAAATTATTCAATAAAAAATCAGAGAGGATGGAGAGCGGCCTCTTTCTATCATACAATTACTTCTTCTGAAAAGCAGCAGCAAATTCCTTTGCAAAATCTTCCAGCTTTACTTTGCCCATAACAGTTGGCTTATGCAGCTCATAATCCTCTATCAATGCTCCACTATGAAGGCTGGCACCTAATTCTACAAAGAGGGTGGCAATATTTGCGGGTATCCCCTTTTCTTCCATGCCGCTCTGCGTTTGCTTATTGGTAAGTGTTAACCATTGCAGCTCCGGCTTGCCGATGGCGTTGCCTAATATCCGGGCGGTTTCGCTGGCTGTGTGTTCGTCGCTGGCTATGTAACGCACTTTTGTGCCGGTAGCTGTTGATGTTAATTCTTCTGCAGCAACGGCCGCAATATCGGATGGAGCAACCAATACCATTTTATCGTCGCCACCAAAGTTGGAGCCAATAATACCTGCTTCTTTAATCATATCTGTAAAATTGTACAGATTATAGTAGAAGTAACCAGGACGCAGGTGTGTAATGGCAACGCCGGTCAGTTCATTTAAAATATTTTCTGCATGATGAGCGCCGAGGATGAATCCGGTACCCTTGTCCAAATGTGCACCGTAACTACTAAGATATACTACGTGTTTTATACCCGACTGTTGAATAGCTTGTGCATAGTTGCCGGCAATCCTGCGGTAATAGGCTACCAGGTCAGGCTCGGCAAAGTTGGGTGGCGCCATGGCAAATACAGCATCTGCACCGGTAAAAGTGGAAACCAGAAAATCAACATCGTCCAGGGAGCCGATGGCGGCGGTGGCGCCCAGGGCTTCAATGTCTTTTCCTTTTTCCGGCTTACTGCTGATAACGGTAACCGTATCCCCTTTTTCAACTAATTCCGTAGCCAGCGGCTTACCGATGTTTCCTAATGAACCTGTTACGATTACTTTCATATTTATTTGTTTTTAATGAATGTTTTTATGAATAGATAGTATGCACAAGGATGGGCTGAATACTACCTTAATAGGGAGGAACTGATAGCCAGTTATACCGGTAAAAGCTATGAAAGGTTGTATAATCACAGGACTTTTTTATAAGATCATTCTGGTGATGGAAACATTATGCACAGGTCAGTATATAGGAGTAAGAAACATGTGGCGGAAACGCTGCTAATCTATTCTATAGATACAACCACCAGGTGGTACTTTCACCCAATGAAACTGCTCCTCTCCTTCTTTTCAATTTTTATTTTACGTACCACTTCAGCCCAAACTGATAGTATATACCTGCTAAAACCTGACCGGGTGTTTGATGGCGAAACGATGCATAGTAACTGGGTAGTATTAGTGAAAGGAAACAAGATTGAAGCCGCAGGCAGTATGAATTTTAAACTATCTGCTAATATAACCGTGATAGAATTAAAAGGCACTACCCTCCTGCCTGGCCTCATTGAAGGCCATAGCCACCTTTTCCTGCACCCGTACAACGAAACGTCCTGGAATGACCAGGTGCTGCTGGAAAGCAGGGCCGAACGAACCGCCAGGGCCGTTACCCATGCCAATGCTACCTTATTAGCCGGCTTCACTACGGTAAGGGATTTAGGAACAGAAGGCGCCATGTACGATGATGTTGGATTGAAGGCAGCCATCGAAAAAGGCATTGTACCCGGCCCCCGTATGATTGTAGCTACCCGGGCAATTGTGGCCAAAGGAACTTACGGGCCTAAATTGTTAAATCCCGATGTGGAAAATAACCGGGGTGCACAGGAAGTAAGCGGCCCGGAAAGTATGGAGGATGCGGTATGGACACAGATTGCCAAAGGCGCCGACCTGATAAAAATTTATGCCGATTACCGCTGGGGAGCAGATGGTAAAGCAGCTGCTACCTTTAGCGAACAGGAAATAGCACTGGCCGTGCAAATTGCACAAAGCGGCGGCCGTAAAGTAGCGGTACATGCTGCCACCAAAGAAGGCATGCGCCGTAGTATTATGGCCGGCGTTTCTACCATTGAGCATGGAGATGCAGGCGATGCAGAACTTTTTGCCCTGATGAAGCAAAAAGATATAGCCCTTTGCCCCACATTAGCTGCAGGCCAGGCTATTTCACAATATGATGGTTGGCGAGAAGGCATCGATCCGGAACCCGCAAGAATTAGCATTAAAAAGCAAAGTTTTACGGCAGCGCTGAACAGTGGCGTTACCATTTGTATGGGCGGCGATGTTGGCGTATTTGCCCACGGCGATAATGCACGGGAAATGGAACTAATGGTGGAATATGGCATGAAGCCATTGGCTGTGCTGAAATCTGCCACTTCGGTTAATGCAGACGTGTTTGGCTATGGTGATCGGATCGGAAGAATAAAGCCCGGATTATTTGCCGATATCGTTGCCGTTCAGGGCGATCCTTCAGCAGCTATAAATGCAATTCGGCAGGTAGTGCTGATTATGAAAAATGGAAAGATTTATAAACGGCAATAGAATAAAATGTAATATCTACAATAGGCATGTAGAGCCAATACACAGCAACCTGTATCCGTTGACTAAAGCCCAATGTCATATAGTTAAAAAAGTAAAGGCTTGATTTTAGCCCTGAAAGGGCGTCATACATTAGCGTAGGGTATAGCCCTACGTAGGCAAAACAGGTTGTACAGGGTAAGCCCTGGAAGGGCGCAATAACTGGTTTGGTTGATATTACGCCCTTTCAGTTATACCGTTCAATTCCAAATTAAGTTGCAAACATTTTTATATGTTTGCTTTCCCAGTTGGTAAGCCCGCATTTGCTTCTATGGAAGTTTGGGACGCCAACTGTTTTTTTCTTGCCTTCAGGTTTCTGCCGGACACCGGTGCAGTCTCTGCAATTGTCTCAAAACGGTGTTTCTTTTGTTCTGCGGTTTGTTTCGCTTTTTGCGTTTCTTCTTTTTTAACTGCCTGTTTTTGTGCAGCCTGCTGCCGGTGTTTTTCTTCCGTTTGTTCATCAAAAGGCTTACCCGATTTCAGTACCCCATAAATCACCCGCAGCAGCTTATGCATCACCACTCCCATGGCTTGCTTATGTTTCATGCCTTTGGCTCTGAAACGGGCGTATAGCGTAGTAAACATCGGGTTATATCTTACCGCTGACATGCCCACCATATATAACACGGCCCGTAAATCTCCTCTGCCTTGTTTGCTGATGTGATTGCCCCACATCCCGTCGCCGCTTTGTTTAAAGCAGGGATGAACCCCAAAATAAGATGCTAACTTTTTGGCACTCTCAAAACGAGCCACATCCTCTATTTGCAGTATAATGGCTACCGCACTGTCCAGCCCGATACCCTTTATAGCTACCAGCAGTTTTACACCTGCATCCTGCTGATATAGCTCACCCAGATAATCTTTACCGGTATCGATAAGGGATTGCTGGTGCAGTACTTCTGTGGCTGTTATGCTAATGAGATGTGTCAGTGCTTTGGCCGGTGGTTGCACCGGCTGATGGTCTGTGAACTTCTTCATAATGGCCGCTGATTTTTCCGCACTGATGCCCTTTATCTTTTCCAGTTTAGCCGCCCCGGCATGCACAATGGCCTCGGCAGAACTATATTTTACCAGCATCCGTAACAACCAGCCCGGCAGGCCGTTTCGGCAATACACCAACAGCGGCGACAGATTTTGATACAACAGCTTCTCTAACTGATTGCTAAGCTGTACTTTTTGTTTGGTCCACATGCGGATGCCAGTGATAAACTGACGGCCCGCCTGGTGTTGTTCATCGGTTGGTTTAGCCCTCTTACCATAGTCCACTTTTTCAGGATATTTAGCCAGGTAGGAAGCAATCGTAACAGCGCTGACGCCATCCGTTATCGTTCTGCGCAATAAGGCATCCCCGCCTGCCTTTACTGCTCTGGCATTGAGCCGGGCTACCCACAAGCCGCTGCCACTGCTGCTTTCAATACCTTTGAGCATCGAATGCCAGTTGTTCTCATAACCACCGGTGCTTTCCACGCCACAATACAGTTCTGCCAACCCCTGTTTTTGCCATAGGTCAATTATTTTTTTTAGTTCCCGGTGGCCGGCTGCCGTATCGCTTAACTGGAACAGTTCTTCCTGCACCTGGCAGTCCCTGTCCAGCAGCATAAAATCTGCATAGCCCTTACTTACATCAATTCCCAGATACCCCTTTGTTGTCAATGTAATTTCATTTAAATAGCGTTATAAAAAATCAAGCATCGCCTTGCCTTATAAATATGCGGCATTGATTGCCAGGTTATACCACAGGCGCAACTTGAAGGAGAAAAAACTGAAAGCCGGTATTCATTACCATGGGCTTTTTCTTCCTTGCCTCAAAGTTGATTAAGACACGCTTCTTTTTGATTTTTTATGCCCCCTAAATTTAAAAAACAAACATATAAGGGCTACAATATGCTTGTATTTGGGTAACTTGATGACATTGGGCTAAAGCCAACGACAATTAATGACTATCCCTTGTCTTCATGACATTGACCGATGGAACTAAAAACATTTACCGCTTTAAAATTCCATAAACTCTTTTTTCCTTAAAGAATGTAGATGCGTTTGCCGTGTAATATGATAATACCGGCAAACCTGAATAATAGGAATACTTTAATTTACCTGCCACCTTCTAATGGCCATTTCGCTGATCGTAAATCCCTGATTCAGTTTTCTTGCATAAATAAGCCCGATACCTTTTGCATAGTAAAAAGTGTAGTATTCATTTGTCAAACCCCAGGGATTGCCTACGGACCTGATTTCGGGATACATTAAAATTTTATGCACGTTCGTAAAAACGTTACCATTAATCGTTAGCGTCGTATTAGCCTGTTCGCAAATGTAATTGTATCGCAAAAAAATAGTTTGCCCGAAAGAAGCAGTTCCCGAATATTCAGGTGACTGCCAGGTGGTGCCTGTTGAAACATTTGTTTTCAAAAAAAGTAAATCGCCTTCTATTACAGGGCTATACGTAAATGAAGTTGTGTATTTAGTTACCGACCCGTATTCAAAGTAAGCCGTATCGCTTCTTCTAAACAGGTATTGCTGTGTACTATAAGGTTGTTGCTGATTCATTTTTTTATACAGGTTTCCGTTTGTGAATACCGAATCAATGATATCTCTCCGTATACTATCACCGGTGTTGAATAAATCATTGTATACCCAATAGCTTGCCCTTGTAAGCGGAAAATAGTCAGCAGCATTAACCGTTATTACCGCAACTGAAAATGTACAGGTGGCACCGCCTGCCATAATTGTGAAAATATGGGTGCCGGCACTTACCGGCGTACCTGATGCCCGCAACCGCACGGTTTGCAGGCCCGTGGTTGTAAGCAGGCCCGTACCGGAAAATAAGTAGCCATTAACCGTATTAGTGGAAATACTGTAAATACCTGGCGTGATTACATTTAGTGTTATGGTTACTACAGCCGACGTATCTAATGGAATTCCTTGTATAAAATTGCCGGACAGCACTGAATTGGTGCAACCGTTGGGAGCACCGGCAAGTGTATAAACAGCAGGCGGAGCAACCGGCTGCACAATAACCATTGCCTCGCAGGTGCTGGTATCATATTTAACAGTGAAAGAATTTGTGCCCGCAGTACCAGGCGTACCGGCGCCGGATAGCCGTACGAGTTGTGTGCCGGTAGTAGCAAACCGGCCGGTCGCTTTAAATGAGTACCCGTTTAATGTATCGGTATGAAAGGCATAAGTACCTGTTGCAGTTACATCTACCATTACATCCAGCCGGTTAGAATCATTCAATATTTTCCCGGCTTTGTATATTCCTGAAATGGTTATCTGATTACAAGCCAGGTTGGCGCCTTTCACCAAATACCCCTTTGATGCTGCATTGCTACCATCATCAAGTTCCTTTTGGCAGGAAAAGGGGATAATAAATAATAACCCAATTATAAAAGCACAAAGTAATTTCATCATCGTTCAACGTGTTGATAGCCTGAAAAAGGACGGCGATATAAAACTATGAATAATGCAGATAAGCTGTGTGCTTGTTTTTGAACGGATGGTATTCGTATGTGTATAGTTGACAGCATAAAATTTTCTGCCTGATCTCAGAAGGCAGGTATTACACTCTCTATTATAATTTTTTCATCGTGTACAGCAGTGTCAGCATGAAATACTGCTTTTGCACGAGCGACTTATTATCAATGATGAAATTCTGGTAAATAAACCGGGAGATGCCCTGGTTCTGATTGAAGATATCAAAGCCGCTCAGTTTTACCTGCGCCCTATCATTTTTCAGGAAGGAACAGGTAAAGGTTATATCGTAAAAAAACCATTGTTTTTTATATCCTGCCGTATCGTTAGCCGCATATCTTGTCGCTGTCTTTTTTATTATACTTTTTTCCTAATATATTCCTAATTACTCTTTCCGAGCTATTGCTAATATGATGGTTGATTTTATTGAGCAATTATCTGCATTTTATATAATCGCTAAAAAGGCTGCTTATCTAAAGCCGGGGATTGTGTTGAATAAAGTAAATACTGAATGTAGTGCCTTTGCCGGGTTTACTTTCACTATGATGTTCCCGCCGTCAGTCCCAGGTTTGAATATATAGCTATAGCAAATAATTTGAAGCGATGTATATCCGGCAGTGCGTCGCTACCTGTAAAGTTGTTAGAAGATTTTGAAAACCGTTTTGATGTAACTATTTGGGAGGGTTATGGTATATCTGAAGGTTCGCCGGCTGTTACTTTTAATCAATCACATACCGGAAGAAAGCCGGGGTCCATTGGAACAGCAGTTTGGGGGTTGAGGTAAAGCTGGCTAATATAGAAGTCGCAAAAGTGCCTACAGGAGAAAAGGTGAGCTGCTCTACCGTGCCTGGTCACAATGTAATGAGAGGCTACTATAAAACCCCGGAAGAAATAAAAAATGCCTTGCATAATGGATGGATGCATATTATTTGTAAAAAATGGCCTCCGGAATTTCAACTTAAGATTCCGTATTCGGATTACATCGTTTCCACCTTTCCACGTTTCCACCTTTCCACGTTTCCACCGGTATACCAGATGTATTCCACTATCTTGTAAACCTGATTGGTATTGAGGTCAAATTCATAGGAATTCAGCCATTATAAATCATAGAAACTGAAAGAAACAGTTTACCGGTTACACAAGTGTGTACTATTTCGCAAATCACCCTTTTATTGTCGCTTTTACACAGGTGGCTTTTTGATTGCGACAGTTATGTTTGCATTAACAAACAAAAACAAGCTATATGCAGAAGATCACCCCATTCCTTTGGTTCAACGACAATGCCGAAGAAGCTATGAATTTTTATACCGCTGTTTTTAAAAATTCAAAAATCGTGAATGTCAGGCGTTACGGAAAGGCAGGGCCTGGAAAAGAAGGCGCCGTTATGACCGGAACATTCGAGATTGAAGGGCAGGAATTTTATGTATTGAACGGCGGTCCGCATTTTAAATTTACGGAAGCCATATCGTTGTTTGTAAAATGCAAAACACAGGAGGAAGTAGATGAGCTTTGGGAAAAGCTTTCCGAAGACGGGCAAAAAAGTCAGTGTGGCTGGCTGAAAGATAAATTTGGCCTGTCCTGGCAGATTATTCCGGATGCCTTAGGCAAAATGCTTGGAAATCCGGATCCGGAAAAAGCAGCGAGGGTAATGCAGGCAATGATGAAAATGACAAAGATTGACCTACCAAAATTACAGGAAGCATTGGACGGATAATACCTATTCAACTGTAGACTAAATCTTTGTGGCAGGTAGCGCTATTGCGAACTATTCATTTACCCGTTATTACAAAAAAGCCAGACTGTAGAAACAGCCCGGCTATAATCCTAATCCTAATAAAAAAAACGTTCCTTTTTTACAGTTTTTAGTGTTTAACTATAGTTAGAAATTTCATTATTCGTCCGCATTTTATTTTCCGGATTTGCTGTCCTGCAATTGGTAAGAATAGCTGCACCCGCAACAGGTGCAGCTATTTGTTGTGTATACTACAGCAAGCAATGGCAGTATTCCGGAGTTTACTCTTTTATAACCTTCTGGTTGTAAATGGCTTTGTTGTTTTGGAGTACCTGTAGCAGGTAAATTCCTGATGAAAGCAAATGGGTATTCATCTTCACCATACCTCCGTTGACAGCCGCTACCGTTGCGACCTGTTTGCCTGTCGCATCCAGCAGCTTTACCATTGCATGGGTAAGGCCCGATGGCAGTTCTATCGACAACTCATCTTTCACCGGGTTCGGGTAGCTAACAATAGCGCCTGCACCTGCACAATTACTTCTAACGGTTACAACGCTGCTGTAAATGAAATTGCCGTTTTTATCCACTTGTTTAATACGGTAATAATTGTATTCCGATGCGGGTTTTGTATGAACATAGCTATATTGCTGTAACGCGGTGCTGTTACCGACGGAAGGTATGATCGTCAGTGTTTTCCAGATATTGCCGTTGGTACTATATTCCACCTCAAACTGTTTGTTGTTTGTTTCTGTAAGCGTTTCAAAAGAAATAAATGCATTACAGTTTTTTACCTGTGCGGTTACATTGCCAAACGTTACCGGGAGGATGGTGTAATAAGGTACCGTTACATTGGCACCGGTAGATGCCAGGCCTGCATTATCAATGGTAACAAAAGGGATGGTAACACTGGTAACGCCATTCACCGGTTTTACAGACAGTGTTTGCTGTGGCTGGCCGGAAGTATTAGCCGGTATCGTAGCACCGCTGGGGAATGTAGTGGCAAAACTGGCTGACGTGTACGTAGCGCCGTTAATGACTATGGTTTGTGCATTCGTTGGGAAAGCAGTGATGCGAATGCTTTGTACCGTGCCGCCATCAAAATCACTGCCTGCGAATGCTGTTGCAGATATCGGCTGCGTATAGGGTGCAAAATTCGCCTGGGCTGCCGTGCTGCTCCCGGTGGCCGTTGGCGCTTTTTCAATTCCAAAGTTCACACTAACGATGTCTGAACCGGCAGCCGTAATAGCTGTAATACCATTTATAGTACCATCAGTATAAGCAGGGTTAATTGCCTCAGAAGTACTTAGCCATCCGCTTGGTAACCCGGCTGCAGGAGCTGCCAGCCCAACAGTACCAGGGCTGGTACTAAGCTGAACGGTATAAGAACCCGTCAGAATATCGCCAAAAATATAAATACCGTTTGGCTGAACCGGGCTGGTGGCAATTACTACCCCACTCTGCACCAGTACAGCATACAGCGTAGCGCCGGCATCGGTACCTGTTCCATTTAATAAATTGTCGGTTACCCCGTTCACATCGTTTAATACGCTGCCTGTGATGGTTATCGGGGGATTGCCTGCATTAATTGTAATAGCATAATCCTCTACTTCACCGTCTGTTTTTGCGCCTGCAGGTTCGTTCGTATTCAGTGACTGTGTACTAATACGAACCCGAACATAGGAAGCGCCCGCTGTTATACCTGTAAGTGAGGACCAGGTGACTGTAAATAAGCCATTATCCGTACCAGTGGGAACAGTAACTAATGCGGAAGCTTCTGCTGCATCAAACACGCCGTTCCGGTTAAAGTCGATCCATGCACGTAAATTGGCAGCAGTGCCCGTGAGATTGGTAGCGGTAACGCCAACCGAATAGGAGGTACCGTTTACATACAGGCCTTGATTAAAGTTGGTGGACATTTCATCACCGCCGGCCGAAAGTCCCTGCAGGTCATCGTCCTTGGCTAAGCCGTTATTATCTGTACCATCATTAAATCCGTCAGGTTCTGCATCAGTGCCTTCAAAACCTAGTTTCAGGTTATTTGTATTTGTATGCTTTGCGCCGCCTGATGCATCCAGCGTACTATAGGTATTTGGTGCATCGCCAAAATCCTGGTCATTAACAGTAACAACGGTGGGTGTTGTGTAAGCGAAACAATCAAAATAAAGGCTGAAAAGCCTGGGCAAGGCACTACCCGCCGCCGAATTTACCGCACCGCAACGGTAGGTAAATGAAGATACATTTTTAAATACACCGCTTGCTGCATTATCAATGCTGGCCAGGCTGATACCGGCAGCGCCAAAATTGGTAGTCGTCTGAAACTTTTTATAGATACCATCATTGGAAGCAGCTACCAATGAGGTGGCGCCATTGGTGATATAACTAGTCAGGTTTGTAAATTCCTGGAATTCACGCAACGTAGTAGAGCCGTCACTATCGATATCTACCCCGGTTGCGGTTAGGGAAGGAAACTGGATATAGGACGTAGTCGTACCAGTGGCAACAAAAGTGATCTGAAACTCCGCATATACATTCGCTGCCGGCACGGCATAAGTCATATTTGGCTGGAATGCCGATGCCACACCATTGGTGACATCGTCAAAAACCGTAATTGTTGCACCACCCACCAGTGCTACAATTTTTACGAGCGCATCTACACCGGTAGTAACATTGCTGAAGCGATAAACGGCATTAACACTCAGCGCCGTACCTGATTCCAGCACCGGATTTTGGAAGTTAAGGCTGGTCTGAGAAATGGTATTGTTGGGTGACGGGCAGGTGGTAGAAAGAATAGTGATGAGCATCCCATAATCCTCTACCTCTCCGTTCAAAGCAGCGCTGACAGGGGTAGCAGTAGTAACAGCCGCATCCGTTGTAATACGCAACCGGATATAAGTTTTACCGGGCGTAATATTAGGGCCGGTGCTGCCAATATTACTCCAGGTAAGGCTGGTAGTGCCGGCAGATGCGCTTGAGCTGATACTTGCTGACTGTACACCTTCATCTGCCTGAAAAACACCATCCCGGTCAAAATCTATCCACGCAGTAATTTTTGCAGCGCTACCGGTATTATTAAATACAGATATGCCACTCAGCGTGTAGGTGGTAGTAGTAACGGTAAGTGCCGGAAAACTGGTAAATGTATTTTCATCATTTGTTTTGCGTAGGTTATCACCATCTGCATTGACACTTGGGTAAGGAAACGGATCGTTGTCTGGAGCCACGCTACCGAGATAAATATTGCTATTGATTTTATGGCTGGGATATCCATAAGTGGCCGGTGCATCGCTATAATCCTGCCCGATGCTTTGTAAAGCTGCCATTATTCCTAAGCTAAATAAAGCCAGGAATTTTGTATGGCCTTTTAAAAAACTTAAGCGGCTGTAGCCGGCATAAAACGAATAAACATTTTTTTTCATAAAATTTGGATATAAAATAAAAAGTAAAAAGGTGATATATTAAAAAAATTAGTTACTGGTAATAGTATGGTTGCCTGGCACAAATTTGCCTTTAATGAATGCCTGGTGAATGCTATCGGGCATGCCGGCTCTTATAGTTATCCGATAGCTTTTGTACCGGGTTGGTTGCGCAGCTTTATACCATTGTAATAATTGCTGTTTTCTATGCCACTCCTATTCCTGCCAACAGGAGGGCAGAAAGTATAGGTATAAATTTCTTTTTCCCATATATATTGAATGTATTAAATAAAAAAAATTAAACAATAACGATCAGTCAAAACAAGGTATCAAAGCGCCGGTTCAGCCATGCCGGACAGGCTAAATACTATTGTAAAAATGCGTGTGCCGGTTATCAGAACCAGTGTGATTATAGATGATTATTAATGCTGTAAAATATTATTTGGAATATTTAAGCATCGGTATTATCCCAATACTATGTAGCCGGAACGATACATTAAAAAGTAATTAAAAAACATCCCTAATCCTATTTTGGGAAAACGAATTTTTACGCCCGGATCAGCATAACAAAACAGCTTTTACAGACCCGTCGCAGGACGTTACATGCTTAGGATTTACATTCGGCATAAAGTGTACTTACAGCGTTACTATCCGTATGAAAATATGAAATTTTTACACGGAAAATAAATCTCAGAACCCCGATATGAAAGTGTTTAGTAGTTTAAATGGTTTTTTTGAAATACAGTAATTGGATTAATTTTTCTTTTTGGATCTTGGATTATAGGTGTGCAGCGTAAGATTCTATAGAATAATTGATAATCGAATATAAATCAGGATATGGAGGTGCGAATATATAATAAAAATGAATTCGTACTACAAATTAAAAAATATTTTTTACATCATCCCCAGCGATGCCCTTAGTCACGCTTCATTAGTCCTACTACTTTATGGCTGTTCATCTCCCGTGGCAGGGCCAGCAGCAGTGCATGATCACTCATACCTTTTACAGTCATCGTGTAGGTAACATTACGCATATCGGCAAAACCAGTGTCCGTATTATCAGAATTGCTAATTGTAAGCCGCAATTTTATACCAGGTGTTTCCGAATCTTCATCATGGAACTGACTTTCACGCATTTCGTTATCCACCAGATATGAACCTTTTACTATTTTTCCTTCATCTACGCCTTTAAAGGCAGTATCGTTTATAAATTGTAACGTATAAGCCATACGTTCCTTCCGGTAATTGGAAAAAAACGAAGACGTGTCTTTGCTATCGCTCATCCAATTAATGGAACTATCGTTTTTAAATACTGATAACAGGCCCACATCTGTTGTATGGTAACTTTTACCAACAAGGGCCTTCTTTACGGCATCAACAGATACAGGCGATGGCGGTAGCGGTTCAACAGGAGGTTTGCATGCTATCAGGTAAAGGCTAAGCAGGCAGACAGGGAGCAGTCTCATATAATTTCAGGTTTGGATTTGAGCTCAAAAATGCACGCTGACTCGTATAGTTGCGATACCCGCCACAGGGTATATTCATGAATTATCAAGGCCGTCAATCGTGAATGATAATCTGACTTCCCTGAATCGACTTTTATTATTCTGCTGAATAATGCAGGTAATTATATAAGTCGCCTATACCAATGCGTGATGAATTCAGTATAGCATCAATCTTTCACGATTGATGATACCGGTAGCGTAAAATGAAAGGTAGATCCTTTACCCGGTTCGC
The DNA here is from genome assembly GCA_965246935.1 of Chitinophagaceae bacterium. Taxonomy (GTDB): domain Bacteria; phylum Bacteroidota; class Bacteroidia; order Chitinophagales; family Chitinophagaceae; genus JAZKFT01. The sequence continues at coordinate 554,779 of CBDFGC010000001.1, forward strand.
TTTCGGCCCAGATTTTTCCACCATGCTGTTGTATAATCGTCCGGGTTATGTACAGGCCCATGCCCATGCCGGAGTAGTGCCGGATGGCACGCTCTTCCCTGAAAAATTTTTCAAAAATCTGATCCAGGTTGGTCTTGCTCATGCCAATTCCCTCATCCCGTATTGTTACTTTTTTCATTCCCTGATCATCAAGGCCACAAGTAATAAAAATGTTGGTACCCGGTTGTGAATATTTGGCCGCATTGTTCAGTAAATTGCTAAATACCTGCTCCATACGTAATTTGTCCATATTCAACAGTACTGTAATAGGAAGTATGCTTAAATGCAGCTTGTAATTGATAAGCGTAGGTTGAAGCACATCTATTATACCTTCCATATATTTTCCAAAATTGACCTCCTCCATATGGTATACAATATTGCCCGTTTCAATAGTTGATATATCCAGTAGTTGTTGTATTAACTGTTGGAGTTTACTGCACTGCATATCAATTTTTTCCATAAACCCTATTACCTGCGGGCTGCATCCGCTTGCTGAGCCTACTTTCATAGCCAGTTGGCTGTACGCTTTGATGGTGGTTAGCGGTGTTTTTAATTCATGACTGGCTATTGAAATAAATTCATTTTTCTTATCGTCCAGTGATTTTGACTGGCGAAGCTGCTGATCCTGCCGGAAGGCAATATTGTTTAACTGTTTGTTTTTTACCTGTAGTTCTTCATAAGGTGTTGCTGGTTCCAATTGCTTAAAATGTTCGACAATGTTCTTTTCCTCTTCGCCATTCATCAGTACCATACGCGGAAAGCTTACCCGCATTTCAATCCAATAGTCATTACTTTTGGCTTCATACCGGAACATCGGAATAAGCTTGCGGGCATATACCAGCCCGCCACTTGCAGCATTAAAATTCAAAGCAGTATTATCAAATTGAATGGTAGCGCATAGGTAGTATTTGCCATCTGATTTTGTCATCCCGATGATTAATTGTCCCTGACTGGCAGCAATTACTTCCCGGCCCACTTCCACTATTGCAGTAGCCAGTGCCGTTTGGCAGGAAAGCGACAACTTAATGTAGGCACCTACACTTAGCAGCCGCCTGTGGGCTACGATCAAATCCATTTCATTCTCCAGGGCAACGGTTGTAATTTCTGTCATTGTGGGGCCTGATTAATATTACAGACAACGACCGATACATCGTCTGTTCTTCTTGAAAAATCTTTGTAAATGGCTGCTGCCTGCATCCGGGGACTATACAATTGTAGGGGTTTATCCTTTGAGAGATACCAACGGCTTTTAATACCATCTGAGCAGGATATAAACCGTTGGTAATCTGCTGAACTCAATACTAATTCCTTGATGGCAGAGGGTAACATATGGCCTACAATACCATTGTTGGCACTAAAATTCCGTTCGCCCTTTTTCCCCTACCCACCGGGTACAGATATTTCCTATACCAGCAATTTTTCCAGGTATGCTCCTGCTCGTCGTAAAAAATAATATTTGCCACCATGCCGCGTGTTTTCAGAAGGTGTTCGTGTAAATGCGCAATAGTAGCGGCAGGAGTTGTTTCGGGGCAGTTAATAAATGCTTTAATAGCTTCGTCAACGGCATGTTTTGCTTCCGGACCATGGCCCAGCCCATCGGCGTGAAGCAGTTTGAAACCAACTTCCGTTTCCTGAAAATAATAGCCATCACCACTACAGGTTTCACCGGCTTTTGCGACTACCAATGCTTCACATATCTTTTTTTTAGATGCCTGCGGAATGGTTAACTGGGTATATACCCGGCAAAGCAGGATTGTTCCCCAGTTTCTGTACGTGCAAACTTCAAACACATCTGAAAATCTTTTAATGCTACCTAAACCAGCGCCCAGCGTACCGGAGGTAGAATAGCCATCGGTCATCACTTTTGCAATGTTTGTAAAGCCTGGACCATTGTCCATACTAATGATTTCTATAAAATCGCCCCGATCGTCGCTGCTGCAGCCGACAAGTATTTCACCGCCGCCGGTACTATGCTTTAACAGGTTCGAGGTGAGCTCCGATACGATGATATCCACTTCGTTATTGCGGCGGGCAGGCCAATTGCAGTGATGCGCCAAAACGATGGATCTGCTTTTTTATATTGGCAAAATAGCTCCTGTCGTCGGCAGCGTAACTAATATGAAAATGGCTAATCATTTGCCCATTTTGTAATGATAACGGTAGTTCCTTCATTCACCTGGCTACTAATTGAAAATTCATCGCATAACCGTTGGGTACCCGGCAACCCCAGACCTAACGTATTACCCGTAGAATAACCGTTTTCCATTACAACGGCAATATCGGGTATGCCCGGGCCTTGGTCTGTAAAGGTAATTTTGATACCAGCCACTCCATTAAGGCGGATTATTTGTATCAGCACCTGGCCGCCACCTGCATATCTCAGCATATTACGAACTAACTCACTGGTAGCTGTTGCCAGCATGGTTTTGCGTAGTAATCCCATTTTTATGGTATCAGCCTGTTCATTTACCAGTCGCTTCAAGCTGCTAACATCCCATTCATTTTGAATAGTTACTGTTTTGTTCATCAGCACCTGTATCAATGGTTTCGTTGGGATCATGCGTCGTGTTGTTACTGTGTTCGTCCGTTACCAGATCGTACATGTCAATTTTCGTGCGCAATAATTGCATCCCTTTCTCTACATTAATAGCCGTATGCACCCCCTTTAGGGAAAGCCCTAATTCTATCAGCGTAATGGCAACAGCCGGCTGCATACCTGTTACAACGGTTTCCGCATCCATTATTTTGCCCATACCTGCAATATTGGTTAGTAATGCGGCCTATAAAAGAATCCACTATTGCCACTGCCGAAATATCAATAAGTACCCCTTTTGCATTGCAGGATCTGATCTTTTTTACGAGGTCAGTTTCCAGTGTGCGGGCAAGCTTATCATATAAATCTACCTGAATCGTTACCAGCAGAAAGGGTCCCATTTTTAAAATAGGGATTTTTTCCATATAACATTTGCGGATTTTATGCTATAAATTAATTTCCTTTCTTTACCTGAAAACGCAGCTTGTGAAAAGAAAATTGTAAAGCGCCTGCCAGGGTAGCTTTTGTGACGATACCCGAAAGGTCAACCCCCAAATGCACCATGGTTTGCGCAATTTCGGGCCGGATGCCACTGATGATGCACTCTGCGCCCATCAGCCGGGTGGCATTTACTGTTTTTATTAAATGACGGGCTACTTGTGAGTCTACAGTTGGAACACCGGATATATCCAGAATAGCAATTTCACTTTCGGTATCTACTATTTGCTGCAGCAGACTTTCCATTACAATCTGGGTACGGGCACTATCCAATGTACCTATAATAGGAAGGGCCAGTATATTATCCCAGATACGGATAACCGGTGTTGAAATTTCCGAGATTTCTTCCGTTTGCCGTTGAATTATTTCTTCTCTTCCTTTTATGAAAGTTTCAAAACTGGTAATGATTAAGTTATCCATCAGCCTGTTAATCTTCACTGTTTCCTGATATAAAGAAACAGGTTCATCCACCAGCTCTTCATTCAGCGCTTCAATCAAAGCTTCCTTCAGACTAATTACAAACATGCCTGTTTCACGGGGGGTGTAACCCTGGCGTGCCCGGTCGGCCGATAGTTGGGTCAGTAATTTAATCAACGGGTCTAACGAAGGAGATGCTATGTTCTCAAACCCGCCCTGGGTAAGGCTTTCAAGCAGGCAGTTTACCAATTCTTCTGATTGCGAACGGAACTCTTCATTACTCATCAAATCATCCCTGAAGTTTGCATCTGCGATCTGGTGCTTTGTCCAGGAATTAATGATCTGATTTTTTTTCTTATGTAATATCCGGGCAGTTTCGGATGGCATTAATGGGAGGTATTTCAGCCAAATGTATGCGTTTCGACCGATTTTCATCTGTTTAAGTTGGAGATGTAGATTGTTCCGCAAATTATTTATCCGTTACTTCTTTCATGGCATTGTATTAGCTTTCCTGCTGCCATTATCATTTTAAATTTTCACCATGCGGTTTAGCAATAAAGTATGTTTGGTTACAGGCGCAGGGTCAGGTATCGGCCGTGCCACGGCTGTACAATTAGCAGCGGAGGGTGGCCTGGTGGCAGTGATAGACTATAGCGAAACAGGCGGACAGGAAACGGTTGAGCTGATTACAAAAGCAGGTGGTACAGCCATCTTTAGTAAAACCGATGTAGGAATTGAATCCGAAGTACAGGCATCAGTAGATATGGCCATCCAAAAATGGGGGCGTATTGATGTTGTAATTAACGATGCTGCGATTATGACTTTTGACAAGCTGGTAGATCTGCCTACTGAAAAATGGGACCATGTGATGAATGTGAATTTGCGGGCCATATTTTTATACACTAAATTTTGTGTGCCGCATATGCCTCCCGGTAGTTCTTTTGTTGACATTAGCTCGGTGCATGCACACGAAACTACTCCTAATGTAATACCTTATGCCAGCACCAAAGGTGGCATGGAGGCCTTTGTACGCGGCGCCAGTCAGGAATATGCTACTGAGGGAATCCGTTTTAATTGTGTAGCACCGGGTGCGGTGGATACGCCGATGTTGCGCAACAATCCTAACATAAAGGACGGGGCCGAAAAGCTGACCGGGATTGTTGGCAAACCGGAAGAACTTGCTGCGGCAATATGTTTTATGGCATCTTCCGAAGCAAGCTATATTAATGGTACCACGCTGGTAGCAGATGGCGGAAGACTGGATATATTGTAACGTGAATCATGAATCGTCAATACTTTATGCGGTGTTTCAATTGTTCACCTAATACTCCTTATTTATCCTTTTTAACCACATTTCCATAATTGCCTTCTTTTACAATTATTATTATAGCCTGAAGTTCATTTATTTACGGTTCTCATTCACCATTCACGATTGACGATTCACGAACATTATTCACCATTATGCTTACCCATAAGTTTATGTTTGCTACCGGGATAGAAAATAGTTACCCGGTAATTGCACTGCCCGATGGTAATTTGAAACGAGTGGACGAAATGGAAAAAACCGGTCATTACGAGCATTGGGAAACAGATCTGGAACTGGTGCAATCGCTGAACATTCCATTTTTACGCTATGGCCCGGCCTATTATAAAACACATACCGCTCCTGGCAAATATGATTGGGGTTTTACAGACCAGGCTTTTAAAAAACTGACTGAATTAAACATTACTCCAATAATAGATTTATGCCATTTTGGAGTGCCCGATTGGATCGGTAATTTTCAGAACCCTGAGTTCCCTGCTTACTTTGCGGAATATGCACTTGCATTTGCCAGTCGTTTCCCTGAACAGCAGTATTATACCCCTATCAATGAGATCTTTATTGCGGCCACTTTCTCTGCTCTTTATGGCTGGTGGAATGAGCGGCTTACCAGTGAAACATCTTTTGTAAACGCATTAAAGAATATTTGCAAAGCAAATGTGCTGGCCATGCAAGCTATTTTACAGGTGCAGCCGTCTGCTATTTTTATACAAAGTGAATCTTCCGAATTTTTTCACCCGGCGAATCCGGACGCTCAGGAAATTGCTGATTTTTTAAATGAGAAACGCTTTCTTTCGTTAGACCTTACGTATGGATACCCTGTGAGCATAACTATGTACGAATATTTATTGTCAAACGGCATGACAAAAGAAGAATACCATTGGTTTGCTAAAAATCAGGTAAAAGCAAGTTGCATTATGGGTAATGATTATTATATAACAAACGAACACCTGGTAAAACCAGATGGAAGCACATCTGCTTCGGGTGAAGTATTCGGATATTATGTAATTACACATCAGTATTATAGCCGGTATAAATTACCGGTAATGCATACCGAAACGAACCGATGGGAGCCTGACGCCGTGTCTTGGCTATATAAAGAATGGGCGAATGTGCACCAGCTAAAACGGGATGGCGTACCGATCGTGGGATTTACCTGGTATAGCTTACTTCACCAGGTAGACTGGGATACCGCCTTGCAGATTGATGCCGGCCAAATAAATCCGCTGGGGCTTTTTGATCTGGATAGAAGAATAATGCCGGTAGGAAAAGCGTATAAGAAATTAATCAGCCAGTGGCAACCCGTGCTCGCTGCTGAAAGCTACGGGCTTAACTATTAATAAAAAACAGGCAATAGACAACAGGCAATAAGCAAAAATTAACGCTGGGAAAAAAAGTTGAAATTCGTTGTAAATTTTGCCTTTTATGCCATCTCATCTGCCAATTATGTTAAACTGTATATTTAGTCATTATTATAACTCTTACTATTTTATTTATAATTATTAGTTGCATATTGCTAATTGCATATCGCCTTTTTTATTATGAATCCATCTACACCATTTATCATACGGCTTAGCCATAGCCTCCTGAGCATCGCACTTATTTTACTGCTTATGTACCTGGGGCATACCATATTAGTGCCACTTGCATTTGCCAGCCTGCTGTGCATATTGCTAATGGGGCCTTGTAATTTTTTGGAAAGGCATAAATTTCCAAAAGGTGTTGCTGCATTACTCTCGGTATTAGCAGCAATTATTATTGTAGGCGTTGTATTCTATTTTATATCAACTCAAATCATTGGTTTCCGGGACGACCTGCCCAAAGTAGCCCATGAATTATATGTTGGGATTCAGGATCTGCAGGTATGGGTGCAGAAAAAATTTCATATAAGTGCACATGTTATGAAGAATTACCTGGATTCAGCCACATCCGAAACATTGTCACAGACTACTTCATTGGTTGGCAGTACCTTTTCTACACTTTCCAGTACCCTTATTTATATGGTGCTAATTCCAATATATACATTCCTGCTACTGCTGTACCGTAAAATGGTTGTCAGTTTTTTGGTTAAAAGTTTTACCCCAACACATACACCGGTTGTACATGGCATTCTTACTAAAACAAAATCGGTAATGAAGGGCTATATCGTAGGGCTATGCATCGAAATGGTAATCGTTGCAATGATGTGTTTTTTAGGCTTTACACTGTTAGGTGTGCAGTATGCATTATTACTGGCCGTATTAGCGGCTGTGTTAAACCTAATTCCTTACCTGGGTATCTTTACAGCAGCACTATTAAGCATGCTTATCACTTTTGCTACCGGTAGTGGCGGCACCACATTAGGTGCAGGTATCGTATTGTTTGTGGTTCATTTAATAGACAGCAATTTTTTACTGCCAAAAGTAGTAGGATCCAAAGTTAAAATCAATGCATTAGTTACACTGCTGGCTGTACTCGTAGGCAATGCATTATGGGGACTACCGGGCATGTTTTTATCCATCCCGATTGTAGCCATTTTAAAAGTAATATTCGATAGTGTTGAAACGCTTAGCGCCTGGGGATTTATACTGGGTGATGAGATTATTGTAAACAAGCCAGCCAACCTGGCGGTATTAAAAAAGAATTGGCCAAAACCAAGGTTTGGAAACAGGAATCAACATGCAAGAGGAACCGGTCCAAAAATAGTTACGCCTGTAGAAACTGTTGCCACAGAAAAGCCGGTAATTGTAAACAAACCAGAAACACTGGAATAAGTGCCGGTAACAAAATGAATGCATGTTATAAAATCAAATTCCACGTGTCAGCTACATCATTGAAAATGGCATTGTAACACTTGTACGTTTATTTTAATAACCTCGTAAGTTTAATTTATTCAACATTTGCTGTTGTCCGTTCACCATCATCATTCTTCCCATTCGCCTTTACCCTGACGTACCAATAATAATTCGTCGCCGGTACAGTCAACAATCGTTGACGGAATCATACCGCCGATACCACCATCAATTACAAAATCTACCAGTTTACCAAACTTCTCCTGCATCAATTCCGGATCGGTATACTCTTCCACCATATCGCCGGGCAACGATGCGCTGAGTATCGGGCGGCCTAATTCTTCCACAATGGCACAGGCAATTTTATTGTCGGGTATGCGTAAGCCAATCGTTGATTTTTTACTCTCTAATAATTTAGGTACTTGTTTGCTGGCAGGTAAAATAAAGGTATAAGGGCCTGGCAGGTAGTTTTTCAGTAACCGGTAGATGGGTGTGCTGATACTTTTGGTGTACTTGCTTAGGTCGCTGAGGTCGTGGCAGATAAAAGACATTTGAGCTTTATGCGGGTCTACGTTTTTGATGCGGCAAATCTGCTCTACTGCTTTGGGATGTGTAATATCGCATCCAAGGCCGTAAATGGTATCGGTTGGGTAAATGATGATACCACCGTTCTGCAGGCTTTCGACTACCTGCTTTATCAGCCGTGGCTGGGGGTTATCGGGGTGAATATTTATCAGCAAAAGATATGAATTATGAGTGATGAGATATGAGAGATAAGATATGAACTATGAGATATGCGTTCTCAAGTCATATTTTGGACATTCGGAAAATTTAAGTCGCAAAAATACAAAACGCCGTTTCGCTATTTGAGAATTTCGCTTAAAAATCTATCACGATTGGAATGCACCCCATCATTGCAGGAGTATCTCATAACTCATCTCTCATAACTTTTATCTTCTAAAAAGGGCATCATTGCAGGAGCATTTCGTAATTCATATCTTATCTAAACAAAAAAGGCACCTGCCAAAGCAGATACCTTAATTGTAAAATTCATACAAACCAAAAAGCTGTAGGGGGAGGGCTCGAACCTCCACGGAGTAGTTAGCCGCTGCACACATTGATTGGATAGCGAACCCAAACAGACTAAAAGTGGTCAACCCTAGTCGGTCCTGCTGCAGACAGGATCGGCGTTATGCAGTGTTTATCCCGGATTCTCCACCCTCGAGACAAGAGGGCATGTCTGCCAAAAATTTCATCACCCCACAATAGAAAGCACTTCCTTTACAAAAAGAGAACAAATCGTCACACCTGTTTTTTGCCGGTGCAATATTAGGTAAATTCTACTTTTACCGCCAAACTTTCTAAAGGTTTTATAAATAATTTTGATTTTGTAAAATATTTTCCCAATTTTGTTTGATAATCTTCAAAACCCAATTGCCAATGGCTGGAAAACCAACCCTTGATAAACTTGACTACCAGATTATTCATGAAATGATGGATAATGCAGAAATTTCATATGCTGACCTGGGTAAAAAGCTGTTTGTAAGTGGCGGCACCATCCATGTGCGTATCAAAAAGCTATACGAAATGGGCATTGTAAAAGGCACCCGCCTGTCGGTTGACGTTAAACAGTTGGGCTACGATGTAATTGCCTTTATTGGTATTTACCTGGAAAAAAGCAGTTTGTACGATACGGTAGCAAAAGACCTGAAAAAAATTCCTGAACTGGTACGCCTGAATTATACCACCGGCAACTACAGCATGTTTGCCGAAATTGTTTGTAAAGACATCAACCAGCTTCGGTTTGTGTTGCATGATACATTGCAAAAAATCAAAGGAATTGAACGTACCGAAACGCTGATTTCGCTGGAAGAAAGCTTTTCGAGAAATGTGCAGGTAACGCAGTAAATGGCCGTTTAAAGTTCAAAGTTTAAGGTTTAAAGTTCTGCGGATTAAACAGGATTACCCGTTTTTAACTTCCCTTTTTTATAACAGGTAAAGAGCCCTCTACTTATGAAATTGTCTGTTAGATAGCACTATCAAGAATAAGCTTTTAGTTTTCTAATTGTGTGTTATTGTGAGTGAAGTCTTTCCCCGTTATATCATGTAGCATACGCTCAATTTGCTCAAAGTCCCAGCTAAAGATATTTTCGCCGAATTTTATTGTTTTGCCTTCATAGTCAAACGCAATTTTAGCATCACCATGCATTTCGTTTATTACTTTTTGCTGTGTTTCAAAACCTAAATAGTCAAAACTTTGACCAGCTAACGGATGCTTTGTTATTTCAGGTTTATCAAGATGGCGGAGATTGGTAATTATATTAACATGGTATGAGTTATTTTTTCCGGATAGCAAACCAGATTTAAGTATTGTTAGTGTGTTTTCGTTTACAACTAATTTTTCGGTTTGTAAAGCTTTATTTATAAACCGATAGCCTGCCAGGAGGTAAACGCCTACTAACACTATTACAAGAATTGTGATACCAATGTTATTACCAAACGACGAACCAGCCATATTCGCAAATGCAATTGCAATACCAGTGAAAACAGCAAAGTAGATGATGTTTAAAATTTTTGCTCTTGTATCGAATGCTTTGGAAAGTATAATTATTTTTCCTCCTGGGTATTCTTGTATATCCATACCTATTGTGCCCTGATTTTGAACACCATGCTAAAGTACAGGCTTTCACTTCATTAACTGATATACAATCAGACTCATTAGGTACGCCAGGCCGGTCATGTAAAACAGTTGTATCAGCGGCCATTTGATGGAACGGGTTTCCCGGTAAGTAATAGCCAGTGTGCTCATACACTGCATGGCCAATAAATAGAAGATCATGAGCGATATGCCTGATGCCAATGTGTACACTTTACTACCGTCGGCTTTCCGGGCATCACCCATTTTTTGCCGCAGTGTACGGTCGTCATTGTCATCATCACCCACACTATACAACGTGGCCATTGTACCCACGAACACTTCACGGGCAGCAAAAGAAGTAACCAGGGCGATACCTATTTTCCAATCGTAGCCCAGCGGAATAATGGCGGGTTCAATGGCTTTACCCATAATCCCGGCGAAACTGTTTTCCAGCTTTTCGGTTTTATATTGCTGTTCTATCGTAGCTGCCTGCTGTGGTTGCTGTCGCTTCAACTGCTCGTATTTTGCGGTAATCTTATTCATCCTTCCCGGCGGGCCATAGCTGCTAAGCATCCAAAGCAGTAAACTGATAACCATAATAACTTTACCGGCATCCGTCACAAAAATTCTCGCCTTTTCCACCATCGTTACACCTACGTTTTTCCACCGGGGCGAACGGTACACCGGTAATTCCAGGATAAAAAAGCTTTTCTCTTTGATATGTATAAACCATTTGGCTACATACGATACGATAAGGCCCATTATCAAACCGCCTATATACAAAGCCATCATTACCAAACCCTGTAAACCAAGGATTCCAAAGAGGTAGTGTCTCGGAATGACCAGCCCAATGAGTACGGTAAATACCGGCAGCCTTGCACTGCAACTCATCAGCGGCGTTATTAAAATGGTGAGTAAACGCTCTTTTCGGTTCTCTATACTACGGGCACTCATAATGGCAGGTACCGCACAGGCAAAGCCACTAATCATCGGCATTACACTTTTGCCATTCAGCCCCACTTTTCGCATCAGCTTATCCGTCAAAAAACTAATCCGGGCCATATAGCCGGTATCTTCCAGCAGGGTAATCAGCCCAAATAAAATCATAATCTGCGGTACAAATACCAGGATGCCGCTAAGGCCCGCCAGCACGCCATTGATCAGCAGATCACTCCACCAGCCGTTGGCTAAGTGAGCAGAAAGAAAACCACTTAATTTTCCAAAAGTCCACTCAATGGCATCCATGGGAAATTGGGCTATCCAAAAAATACTTTGGAATAACAGGAACAATACACCCAGCATAATTAAATAACCCCAGCGGCGGTTGAGCAGGATGTTATCCAGTTTTTCCGTTTGCAGACTTTTTTGCAACGGGTCGGCTTCTACAACGGTTCCCTGCATTACCTGCCGGATGCGCTGATAACGTTGTAAAATTTCTTCTGCCTGTGTTTTAGTCGGGTTAAAACTAAACTGCGTTTCAATATCCTCAATTTCCTGTTGCCGGGCAGGTGCTAATGCAAAATGCTCATGGTTAATCAAGTAATGGATAGCTTTATAATCACCTGTACCGGGCAATAATTGCTGCATGGCAGCTACCGGTTGCAGTGCCAGTGCTTTACTGTCGATAAAATAACGGGGCGATGTTTTGTACTGTGTACGTGCTGTTTGTTCCAATGCTTTTTTTAGCTGGGGTATGCCTTTGTTCCGCCGCGGATTAATAGGAATTACCGGTACACCTAATTCCCGTTCCAGCCCGGCTACATCTATTTCCGTTCCCCTTCTCGCCGCCAGGTCCATCATACTGAGCGCAATCACCACCGGAATTTTCAGATCAATAATTTGCGAACAAAAAAGCAGGTTCCGTTTTAAGTTACTGGCATCTGCCACCAGTAACACAATGTCTGGTTTTATTTCGTCCTGTTGAAGCAACACTTTGTAAGCTACCCACTCATCGGCCCGTTTCGGATAAAGGCTATACGTACCAGGCAGGTCTATTAATGTAGCCTCAAAATCATCAGCCAGAAAAAACTTACCCGTCTTTTTATCCACGGTAACACCCGGAAAATTACCCACCTTTTGGTTAAGCCCGGTTAGCGTGTTAAACAAGGAAGTTTTACCGCTGTTCGGGTTGCCAACCAGGGCTATATGTAAAGAAGATGCCACCATGTTTGAACCGGCAAATGTAATACAGTGCAATTTTTCGCATTTACGGATACAGGAAAAGAATGGAAAAGTTGGGTTAAATATAGAGACGTTACAGTGCAACCTCTCTACAGAAGGTTGCTGGCTTTGCTGGTGTTAAGGTTGCCAACTTTCCAAAAGTTGGCAACCTTTTTTCCAGCGTGTCTGTTAATCTGCCGTTAAGCAATGCTGCCATATGTGTACTTTGTAACTTTGATTAGTCATTACATAGCGTTTTACATCAAACCATTTTTCATGAAATCTTTGCGTTCTTCTGTAGCCTCAAAGTTCCTGTTTATATCTGTTTGCAGTCTTATTTACACGGCATCCATAGCAAGGCAAGATAGCAGCCGTTATGCATTAGTTCTGGATTTTTACAGTATTGGTACGGGTACCCCAGGCGACCAGCCACTGAAGGATTTTATTACGGCATACCGTATAAAAAATAAAATAAAACTTTTATCTGCCACAAGAGTTGGCGGCTTGGGCCGGGAAGGGGAATATGCGATTCTATTTTCTTTGAAAGAACTAACTGTGAAGCAAAAGCAGCAGTTTATAACCGCCTTATCCAAAGCCCTCCCTGGTTTGAAAACCAAAGAAGAAATGGGTGGCATTCACCTGAATCAAAATCAACCTTTTGATATGAACCGGGGAAGAATAAAGACGGAGTCGATTGTATTGTAAAATGTTTGACAGGTCGGCATCGCTTGTCCCGCCCTTTGAATTAAAACAAACTTCCGGCGATGCCGTCCTTGGTTTTGAATGGAACAGGTCGGCATCGCTTCGATTAACACCGAACGTAAGCAGTAATTGTTATATGATGTTGCTACTTATTGTATTAGTATTGTTGACATTCTGTTAACCAGGAGAAAGCCATAAAAAACTTTGTAGTAAGAAGATGTCATTTACTGAAATAGAAATTCTTGATAAGCTTGACTTATCATTTCATAGTATACCAGCCGGCGACTACCCTCAATGCAATAAAGAAGATATTAAATACAATTTCTTTCTTTAAAGGACGGCATCGCCCAATAGTGTTTGAGTGTGGCTTTCGGGGTTACAATGCCGACATAGAACTGGATTACATAGGGAATTGCGATAAGCGATGCCGACCTTCTCCACAATTTCCGGCTTTGCCTACCGTTAGTAGGATTCCCGTTGCCTGCCTATTTATTTCATTTCTTCCATTTATTTTCTTCCACCGAGTATGAAAAAAATTTCAGGCGTTATTGCCATTTCGGTGTTTGCGGTTTCCTGTCAAAAAAATGTAGATACTGCTGGATTTAAAGGACAAGCCCGGACTTTCACCTGATATTCACTACCGTTTAAGTTGCCTGATTCCACACAGCAGCGGTTAAACAATCTGGGCACAACCATCCGTTATTCCCGCAGGTAATGCAGCCGCAAAGCTCAAAGCCCGGTGTTTAATACCATGAGCGCTCATTATATTGAGTTAGCCCCGGCTATGTTTACACCACTTGGTGCAGGCACCGTCTTATACCGGGCACCGGAAACAACCACCGGCGGCAGCACAGCAATCGATTTTGAAAAAAGTGCCTTTGCAGGCAACGGGCAGGTGTTTTATAAACTGCCCCTCAGCAGCATTGCACCCGGTGAATATGAATGGCTCCGGGTATCATTGGCTTACCAGAATTACGACATTAAATATCGGCTGGATACCACCATAAGCGGCATCAATTTCAGCAACGATTACACGGGTACAGCAGCTTCATTTATTGGTTTCAATACCTATGTAAAAAATCTGACTATTAAAACCAAAGACGTTGCTGTAAATGCAAATAAGAAACAGGGCTTCCTTGGCTTTGAAACGACCATTAGCGGAGGCGGTTTCTCACAAACCATTGCCGAAACCAGCCAGGCTCTGGAAGGGGCCACAACTGTTGTAAACCCATTGTTTGCTACCTCGCCGGTACCACCGGGCAGTTGCGTAGTGACCGGTGCTTTTGCAGGGGGTAAATTGAAAATTACCGGTAGCGAAACCAAAGATATCACCGTAGAAATTTCGCTGAGCACCAATAAAAGTTTTGAATGGAAAGATATTTTCCCGAATGGCAAATGGGATTTGTTGAAAGGCGAACCTGTGGTAGATATGGGGATACGGGGAATGATACCAAGGGTGCAATAAAGCCTCCCCAACCTCCCGTATGGACGGGACAGGCTCTCCAAAGGAGGGGCTCCTTTATGCGGAGGTGAAAATAAATAGTGAGCAATCTGCTAATCAATCATTATAACCAACAAAGAATAAAGCCGTTCAAAATAGCGAAGCTGCTAAGCCCGGTTTTAGCTCCCCCTTGGGGAGTTGAGGGGACCGGGTTTGGGGAGGCTTTACATCGGCTTCCACACCACCTGCTGTAATGAAAATTCTTCCGAAGGCTTTTTGGTTGGGTCAGATAGCTCGTTCAGTTTGGCATTCAGTAAATAAATTTTACCGCCTTGTAATACACCCGTAGTTGGATTTTGAAAGCGGTCTGTGATGCTGGTAGCAGCAACAATTTTTGCAGTAGCCCAGCCATCTGTACTGGCTACCTGGTTAGCCTTATCCAAACTTTTGTTTTGTATCAGAATCAGGTTTCCCTGTGCATCCCAAAGCAATCCGTCGGCACCGGGAAACAATTGATTGATTTTCACTTTTATTACATTAGTTGGATTATTCATATCTACTTTTAAAATAGCACCAGTTGCGTTATTTACTGTGAGCAGAAAACCCTTTGGATTGTAAGCAATACCATTCAATCCAATGTCTTCCCCTTTAAATAATTCATTTTCGGCAAATACCGAAGCTTTACCCTGTGCATCCACTTTATAAATTACCGGTGAATAACTATCAGTAATATAGGCGTTGCCTTTATCGTCGAAAGCCAGGTCGTTGGCAAAATGTTTTCCATTGTATAATTTTGAAAGGTTAATGTCCTGCACTTTCTTGGCAGATGAAAGATCAATCGTAATCAACCGGATCATTTTTTTGTGGGTTTGCGTATCGGCGTAATCGCTGTAATTCGCATCTCCGGTACATACCCACAACTGGTTTTTCGCAGCGTTCACCTTCATGCCGTAGCTGGATTTTAAATCCTTATCCTGGTAAAACACTTTGTAATTACCAGCGGCATCCACTGTACCAATAGTGGCATCTTTTACGGAGCTTACGTAAAAAGTATTTGTTTTGTCATTATAAGCAACGCCTTCCGGGTAAACCATCGGTGCCTTAAAAGTGATGCGGGGTGTTTGGCAAATAGCTATAAAACCTGTCAGGCAGGTAGCTATAAAAAGACCTATATATTTCATGTTCAAAATAATTATGTGTTCCGTTATCAATTAAAAATTTCCGGGTTATCAGCGCAGACCAACACTCTGGCCGGTTTTCGATTGGGTAGCGGTAATGCTATAAATCACGCCATTCTCGTCATCGCTTACATAAATAACGCCTTTGGGTGATACCAGTAAACCTGCCGGACGACCAAATCTTGTTTTACCATCCTTACTAAGCATACCAGTCAAAAAATCATCCGCACTTACCGGTTTCCCGTTTTGAAAATGCACTCTTTTTACCATGTAACCAACCGGGTTTTTAGCGTTCCAGGAACCATGCAGGCTTACCAATGCATCGTTGGCATAGGCGGCAGGAAAAGCACGTGCATCTAAAAAAGAAAAATTGATAGCAGCACTATGGGCCGGTAATAGCCATGCGGCAGGCACCGTTGTTTTTGCATAGGCCTCTTTGGTAGTACCCAATGGATCTTCACGGGTGATATCCACTTTTTGTTTTTCAAAAACCAACGGCCAGCCATAGTCGCCATTTTGCGTAATCTTATTTATTTCTTCATGGGGGATGGTATCACCACGCCAGTCAACGCCCTGGTCGGCACCCCACAATTCTTTTGTTTGTGGATTCCAGTCGAAACCAATCGTATTGCGCAGGCCACGGGCATAGATTTTACGGTTGCTGCCATCCGGATTAGCCTGTAAAATGGTTGCATATTCGGGGTTTGTTTCGTTGCAATCGTTACAATCACTGCCCACGGTAATGTACAGCATGCCATCCGGGCCAAAGGCGATGGTACGATTGGGATGCTGGCCGCCATCCGGCAAATCAGTAATAAGAGTTACACTATCAGTTAATGTGCCATCAGGATTAATGGTAAACCGTTTCAATATCATATCAGAGCAGAGGTATAATTTCCCCTCATGGATCGTAATACCATGTACCAACTTGAAATTAGAAAACACTGTTTTCAGGTCCTCATAACGGCCATCTCCATCTTTATCGCTGATTAGTAATACATCGCCAACATCCCGGCGGGTAATATAAATGGATCCATCTTCCCGCTGTGCCATCATACGGGGTTTGCCTAAGCCGGTAGCAGCTACCGAAATACTAAAACCCGGCGGCACTTTCAGTCGGCTAATCATTGATTCTTTAAAATCTTCATGCTGCGGGTAATTGGTACTAACCGAAGCATTGGAGGGATCTTTAGAGGGAAGACCTTTTTGTGCATATACTGCATTCCCGAAAAGAATTACCAAAACACACATCCATCTTGCACACATCATTTTCATATAAAAGTTTATTAGGAAAATGCTATTGCAAAAGCCGTGCGTTTGTATGTTTCAACATTGGTTTGTTAAAGGTTGGGTATGATTTTGCGCAACAAAGCTGATTGCGTTTAAATAATTGCTCACATAATCGCATTGCAAAACGTGTGAATCACGGATGAAACGGATGAAAGGATTTCGCAGATGCTTGTTTTTATTTGTAAAATTATTAGAATCACAGATTGAACCGACGGACTTTGAAGAATGCCGTGTATTTAATCCGCGTAATCAGCGTAATCCATCTAATCTGTGATTCAGAAGTCTGAATCGCGGATTAAAGGATGAAAGGATTTCAAAGAATGCCCTGTATTTAATCTGTGCCATCTGCGCAATCCGACTAATCTGTTATTCAGATTTACCTTTGCAGCCCACTTACCGTATCTTTATTACATACTGTACTGCCATGCAACGAATTTTTAGCCTGTTTTTATTTGAATGGATATTTTCAACAGTTGCTTTCGCACAACCTTCTGTACAGCTTCGTACCGGCAAACTTTCATTCCAGCCAGTTGCATCTGTAAATCTTCCGCAATTTTTTAAGCAACAGACTCCGGTTAATGGAAAACATTTTGTGACACTACAATTCAACCAGGCATTATCATCAGCGCAACGGGCGGCCTTAATCAGCAATAGTATTACGGTACTGGAATACATTCCGCCATTTGCTTACACAGCAATCATGGCAAAAGAAAACGACAAAACCGTTTTACAAAAAACAGGCATCACCGGCATCGCTTACGTACCCGGTTCATTAAAAATCAGCAATACCTTACAACACCCTGAACGTGTAAAGTGGCTGCAGGGCAACAATGGCCTGACGGATGTATTGATTAAAATTTCAGGGATTGAAGCAGTAGAAGCCATTCAATTATTGAAGCTGCAAAATGTGGTCATCAGCCCATCTAATATGGAACAGTATGGAATATTACAAGCCAGTATCCCATTGCCCAGGCTGAATGAACTGGCAGCACAGCCCTACGTAGAATGGATAGAACCGGCACAGCCGGAACCAACGACGCTGAACAGTAAAAGCCTGAATATGAGCGCCGGAAATGTAGCGCAGGCTGCTATTGCTACAGGTGGTTACGGGCTTAGCGGTACAGGCGTGGTAGCCGGTGTAGGCGACGATGCAGACCCCAGTAACCATATTGATTTACAGGATCGGATTATTAATCGCTCTGCCTTTGTATACAACGACCATGGTACACATGTAAGCGGCACGGTAGGTGGTGCAGGCATTATCCGGTACCTGAGCCGTGGCTTTGCACCGGCCGTAAAAATAGTAAGCCAGTTATTCAATGGTATCTGGCAAAATGCGGGTAGTTATGTACAGGATTTTGGTATGATGGCCACCAACAATAGTTACGGCAATATTACCGGCGATGATGATTATGAAGGATATTACGACCTGTACAGCCAGGTATTGGATCAGCAGGCATTTCAGTACCCGGAATTGCTGCACGTATTTGCCAGCGGCAACGACGGTAACATCATTGTACCACCTTATCCGTTGCATTACGGAAATATTGTAAGCAGTATGCAAAGTGCAAAAAACGTAATGACGGTGGGCCGTACCGACCGGGTGATGTTTGCAAGTGCCAGCAGCAGCAGTGGCCCGGTAAAGGATGGGAGATTAAAACCGGAACTCATGGCCATTGGTGAGGAAATCATTTCTACAGCGGGAAATGGAAATTATGTGGCTGCCTGGGGAACCAGTATGGCTGCACCGGCTGTTACCGGCGGTGCTGTGCTGCTGTGCGAACAATATCGCAAACAATTTAATGCGAATCCAAAAAGTGCATTGCTGAAAGCATTGCTTATGAATGGTGGCCTGGATATTGGCACTGCCGGACCCGACTACCGGCATGGCTATGGCATCATGAACTTACAGCGTAGTTTAGACATGCTGAAAAATAATCATTTTTACAGCAATAGCATTGTTACTAACGGCGTACAATCGCAAACCATTGCTGTACCGGCTAATACGGCACAGTTGAAAGTGATGCTGTACTGGCATGATCCGGCGGCATCGCTATATGCTACACAATCTCTGGTGAATGATCTGGACGTAGAAGTAGTGGACCCTTCGGGAAATGTAGTACAGCCGCAGCATTTAGACGCTGGTGCTTCCGGCGTAACCAACCCTTCCACCACCGGTTTAGATCATATTAATAACAATGAACAGGTATTAATCAATAACCCGGCACCGGGAAATTACACGATACGGGTACATGGCTTTGCAGTAAATGTAAATACTACGCAATCCTATTTTGTGGCTTATGATTTTTTATCCCGTGGGTTACAGATCTACGCACCATTTGAAAGTGATCCTTATTTCCCCGGTGAGCTAATGGTAATTCACTGGGCGGATAACGGTACGCCTAATAACCGCCGCACATTGGAATATTCCCTGGACGACGGGGCAAGTTGGAACTTGATTAGTGACACTGTTTTACCTAACGTAAATTATTACAACTGGAATATTCCTGCTGGTGCAGCAGCTACGGCAAATGCCCGCATCCGGATTACAGAAAACAGTACGGCATTCACCAATACCAGTGGCCGGTTTGTGTTATTGGGCGAAGTGCTTCATTCATTTGCGGCCACCAGCCAGCAGTGCGAAGGATACTGCAAAATAGAATGGCCAGTTGTACCCGGCGCCACAGACTACGAAGTGCTGATGAAGCAGGGATACGACATGCAGCCCGTTGGTACCACTGCTGCAAACAACTATACTATTAGCGGACTAAATGAAGATTCGGTATATTGGTTTAGCGTACGGGCACGAATAAATAGTAAAGGAGGGCGGCGCAGCGACGGGCAATCTTACCAGCCCAATTCCGGTAATTGCAGTGGCGCCATTAGCAATAATGATTTACAATTAGCGGCCATCGTAAGCCCAAATACCGGCAGAAGGTTTTCCACTTCCGAGCTCAGCAGTAATAGCACCATTTCCATACAAATTAAAAATTTAGATGATGCACCGATAGCGGCATACGATGTGAAATATAATATTAACGGCGGGGCCTTTTCATCGCAGCATATCGTAAACCCACTGGCCGCAGGTGGTACAGCAACCGTTAATTTTTCCGGCGCTAACCTATCTGCCGAAGGCACGTATCAACTTGTTGCGGTAGTAAAAAATTCCCAACCCGATGTAGTCACTAAAAATGATACATTACGTAAAACAGTTAAGCAATTAGCCAATGCACCTATTACACTGATCAATCCTTTTTTAGAAAATTTTGAAACAGCCGATTCAGCAAATTATGAAAATGCGGTGCTGGGCCTCAACGGATTAGACCGCTGGGATTTTGCGCCGCTTACCGGCAATGGTGATCGCTACGGCCGGGCCAGAACATTTGTAAACACAGGCATCGCCAACGGCCGGCGGGCCATTACCGTAGATGTACGAAAATTTGTAAACAATACCAATCTCGACAACAGTAAACTAACCGGCACTTTTAACCTGGCTAATTACAATGCGGCAACAGATGAAGTGCGGCTGGACTTTATGTACAAGCAGCATGGCAGTTACCAGGAAGACGCAGCCGTTGGAAAAAATATTGTTACCGTAAAAGGAACAGAGAATACTGCTGCTGTAAATGCGTACAGTTTATATGCTACCCAGCCTGCTGTAGCGGGGCAATGGCAGCGCAGCCAAAGCATTGAGCTAAACGATCTACTTGCGAATGCCGGCCAGGGCTTCTCCCCTACCACACAAATAACCTTTGGCCAGACCAGTGCCCTTGGTATGGGTGATAATACGCATTTTGGCGGTTATACATTTGATGATATTCGTATCTATACAGTAGCCAACGATATGCAGGCCGTAGCCATTGATACGCCGGCTGTAAATAATTGTGCATTGGGAACGGTGCCGGTTCGCATCCGGATAAAAAATTCCATGAGCTACAATATTAGTAATATACCGGTAAAGATGCAGGTAGATAACAATGCAGTGATTGCTGAAACCATTGCAAGCGTTGCACCCAATACCATTGCCGTTTATAATTTTACAGCTCTTGCAAATGTTAGCACGGCTGGCAACCATACCATTACCGTTTGGACGGATTTGCCTGCCGATAATTTCCACAGTAATGATACCATTCGCAAAACCATTGTCAATCAACCGGTCATCAATACCTTTCCTTATTTACAGGATTTTGAAAGTAACAATGGCGGCTTTTATACTGGTGGCAAAAACAGCAGTTGGGAATATGGAGCACCTTATGCATTAAAAATAAAAACTGCTGCCAGCGGCACCAAAGCCTGGAAAACGGGTTTAATATCCGGCTATAACGATGACGAATTAAGCTACCTGTATTCCCCTTGTTTTAACACGTCCGGACTTGCTAATCCGACACTCAGTTTTGCCATGGCGTACGATATTGAGTATTGCCGCCCGGATGCTTGTGATGGGGCCCGGGTAGAATATAGCACAGATGGGACTAACTGGAGCAAACTGGGCAGTAGCGGTACCGGTACGAATTGGTATAATAATACAACCAATCAATTTTGGGACAGCGCCAAAACTCACTGGCATGTAGCAACGGCTGCATTGCCTGTGGGCGCTCAAGATCTGCGTCTCCGTTTTGTGATGTACAGCGATATTTTTACCGGTAAAGACGGCGTAGCTATTGATGATATTCATATTTATGACAGGCCGCTTGGCATTTACGACGCAGGAACAAACAGCAGCCTGATTACCCAAAATGTAACTGGGAACAGCACCTTTTCCTTTACCCAAAATGGAAAACTGATTGCCACTTTGCTGCCCAATGGAAATACACTCGGCAGTACCGGCGTAAGAGCCTACATCAACAACGGGCCTATCCGAAACGACAATAAAAATTATTATGCGGCCCGTAACCTGACTGTGCAGCCTTCAATACTAACGGTACCATCGCCGGTTACGGTGCGGTTTTATTTTTTAGATAGCGAAATTGATAGCCTCCGTAAGTCTACCGGTTGCCCTACTTGCATGGTATTAAAAGACTATACGTACATCGGCATCACAAAGTACGATGATGCAGATGACAGTAAAGAAAACGGAACCATGGCCGATAACCAGAATGGGGTATATGCCAGGTTTAACAGTGCGGCAGTACGCAAAATTCCGTACGATAAAGGCTATTATGCTGAAGTAAACATTAACAGCTTTTCGGAATTGTGGCTCAACGACGGAACGCCATCCAATATCATCATTCCTATTCAGTGGCTGGGCTTCACTGCGGAAAAACGAACCGGAAGCCAGGTATTGCTGCAATGGGTTTTACAAAACGAATACAATGCATTACAATACGAAGTAGAAGTGCTGCAGCCCAATAGTGGCGGGCTTTACCAGCGCCTGGCCATTATCCCTGCTGTTAATCAGCAGCCGGTTAGTACGTACACATTTACAGATAGCAGTTCGCCAAAAAGAGGGGTATATCAGTACCGCATCAAACGAACCGACCGTAACGGGCAGGTTAGTTATAGTGAAGTTCGTAGCTTGTTGTTTGGCGATAAGGCTCTGAATGTATTGGTGTATCCCAATCCGGCTACGACAGCCGTGCAGGTACTGCTGCAGGGTGTAGCCAACAGCCCTGTACAAATTAATTTATATGATGTAACTGGTAAGTTGTTGCAGCAGCAACGTGCCACAGCAACCGGAGCTGCTCAAAAGCTGCGATTGAACATGGCTGATTTACCGGCCGGGGTTTATCAATTAAAAGTGCAGTCCGGCAATGAGGAGGAAGTGGTGAAAATGGTGAAGAATTGATCACACCCTGTGTATTCAATGCTGAAAGCATCTGACCCACACCCCCAAATTAAACGTCATGGATAGCATAATTTGTACTGATCTGTATGGGCCGGAAGCTATTGCTACCTTTTAACTGTAGTGGCAGCCTGTCCCGATTTTTTTGGGATTGGGATCGTTCAGCGGAAGAATAGCTATTGGGTTATTTGTTCAATTTGCTTCTAAAAATTCATTTTTCATTTATGCAAATTTTAAGTGTGGGACAGATACGCCGCGGCGCATAAAATACGAGGGTGTGGCATACATTTGCACCTAGATGAATTTTGAGGTTTTAAAGGAGCGGTACCAGCAGGATACCCGCATTTTACAGATGGCGGACCAGCTTTCCATGCCCCGGCCGCAGCAAGTTTTTATAGACGGCTTATCCGGCAGCGCCGGCGCTTTTGTTCTAAATGCACTGTTTCAGCACCAAAGTGGCCAGCCCGTTAATCAAGACCCGGTTGACATACTGCCACCCGATGAAGACGAAGAACCACTTGCAGGTTCCGCTACGACCCACATCGTCATATTAAACGATCAGGAACAAGCTGCCTATTTTCATAATACCCTCGAAAGCCTGACAGACAGCGCACTAAACCTGATTTATTTTCCATCGAGTTTTAAAAATAAAAAGAATTACCGCCTGCTCAATAGCAGCCACGTAATGTTGCGTGCCGAAGCATTGGCTAAATTAGCTGCACGTACATCTGATACGAAACGTAGTCTTATTATTACCTATCCAGAGGCACTTTTTGAAAAAGTAGTGGTAGCCAAAGAGTTATCGGCAAATACCATTTTCATTAAGCAGGCCGAAACGATTGATCTACAGAGCCTGCTGGAACTGCTGGTAATGCTGGGCTTTGACCGTACCGATTTTGTATACGAACCCGGCCAGTTTGCACTCCGCGGAGGCATTCTCGATATTTATTCTTTTGGCAATGAAAAGCCTTACCGGGTGGAATTATTCGGAAATGAAGTAGACAGCATCCGCATATTTGATGCAGAAAGCCAGTTAAGTGAAAAACGTTTATTGCAGGTAAATATTATTCCGAATGTAGATACGCAATTTGATGGTGGTGAAAAAATTTCGTTGCCCCAATTTTTAGATAAGGGCATCTGTATCTGGAATATGGATTGGGAGTTTATAAAGGAACGCATTGAGCTTGAAGAAGAAGCACTGGACATTTTCCTGGCTTATCACGCCGATGAACCGGTAGCCAATACCACGTTGGACGAAGACCTGATGGAGAAAAAACAGGTAACACGTGAAGATTTTATCAGTGCAGTTGAGTTAGAAAAACAAATCAGCCGCTACCATCAGGTAAGTTTTACCAACAGCTTTGCTGGTGGCAAAAAGGAAACTGGTAAAAAGAAACTCAAAGGCACTTTTGTTCTTCCAGCAGCTACAACAGATGTTGAAATAAACAGTCAACCGGTTAGCCCCTCATCAATCATTCACGATTCACAATTGACGATTTACAAAATCGCTTTCCATTGCCGTCCCCAGCCTTCTTTCAACCGAAACTTTAATTTATTAATTGCCGATTTAAAGGATAAAGAACGACTGGGTTATGTGCTGTACATTTTTGCAGAGCAGGCCAAACAGTTAGAAAGGTTATACACCATCTTTAAAGACCTGAACACGGAGATTAGTTTTGTACCGGTACCACTGGCCATACACGAAGGATTTATTGATGAGGATTTAAAACTGATTTGCTATACGGACCACCAGATATTCCAGCGTTACCACAAGTACAAGGTAAAGCAGGCATTCAGCAAAAACAAAGCGCTTACACTAAAAACATTACGTGAATTACAACCCGGTGATTATGTAACGCATATCGACCATGGCGTAGGTATTTATAGTGGTTTGCAAAAGGTAGATATCGGCGGAAAAATGCAGGAAGCAGTGCGGCTCCGCTACAAGGATAATGATTTATTATATGTAAATATTTCATCCTTACATAAAATAAGCAAGTACACCGGCAAAGAAGGCCACGAGCCAAAAATGAATAAGTTGGGCAGCGATGTATGGAGCCGGCTAAAAGAAAAAACAACCCGGCAGATAAAGGACATAGCCGAAGATTTGATTAAGCTGTATGCCGAACGCAAGGCACAGAAAGGCTTTGCCCACGCACCGGATAATTACATGCAAACCGAGTTAGAAGCCAGCTTTATTTACGAGGATACACCAGACCAGGCTAAGGCTACATCTGATGTAAAACGGGACATGGAAAAGGATAGCCCGATGGACCGGCTGGTATGTGGTGATGTAGGCTTTGGTAAAACGGAAATCGCTATACGTGCCGCTTTTAAAACCTGCATCGATGGCAAGCAGGCTGCAGTGCTGGTGCCTACTACCATCCTGGCCTATCAGCACTATAAAACTTTCCAGGACCGGCTGAAAGATTTTCCGGTAACGGTGGATTTTGTTAACCGGTTTAAATCGGCCAAAGACAAAAAGGAAACGCTGCAAAAATTAGGGGAAGGAAAAATTGATATTATTATTGGTACTCATGCGTTGCTTGGCAAAGATGTTAAGTTTAAAGATCTGGGTATTATGATTATTGATGAAGAACAAAAATTTGGCGTAGCCAGCAAAGAGAAATTAAAACACATCCGGACTACAGTAGATTGCCTTACACTGACGGCAACACCTATTCCGCGTACATTACAGTTTAGCTTAATGGGTGCACGGGATCTTAGCATCATCAATACACCGCCTGCCAACCGCCAGCCCGTACAAACGGAAGTTCATGGTTTTAATGAAGATTTTATACGGGAAGCTATTTACTTTGAAACAGAGCGGGGTGGCCAGGTTTTCTTTATTCATAACCGGGTGGCCAGCTTGCCGGAAATGGCCGGACTGATACGTGGCCTTTGCCCCGACGTAAGTGTAGCCTTTGCACACGGACAAATGGAAGGTGACCAACTGGAAGATACGATTCTTGATTTTATGGACCGCAAATACGATGTGCTGGTATGCACCAATATTGTGGAAAGCGGCGTGGATATTCCGAATGTAAATACTATTATGATCAACAATGCCCACCAGTTTGGGCTGAGTGACCTGCACCAGTTGCGGGGCCGGGTAGGCCGCAGTAATAAAAAAGCATTTTGTTATTTGCTGGCCCCATCGCTTGCTACGCTTACCTCCGATAGCCGCAAGCGTCTTAGTACATTAGAGCAGTTCAGCGACCTGGGCAGTGGGTTCCAGATTGCGATGCGGGACCTTGATATAAGAGGTGCCGGTAATATGTTGGGCGGCGAGCAAAGTGGTTTTATTGCCGAAATTGGATTTGAGATGTACCATAAAATTCTGGACGAAGCCATTCGTGATCTGAAGCGTAAAAAGTTTAGAGATGTATTTAAGGAAGAGATACAGAAAGAAGAAGATTTTGTAAGCGATTGCACCATTGATACCGATCTGGAAATCCTAATTCCCGACCGTTATGTGGAGAATATCACCGAACGGCTGGTGCTGTACACGCAGCTGGATAATTGTGAAGACGAAGCCCAGTTGCAGGAGTTCCACACCGAAATGGCCGACCGGTTTGGGCCTGTTCCACTGCAGGTAGAAGATTTGTTTACCACCGTACGATGCCGCCGTATGGGCATCACTTTAGGCTTTGAAAAAATGCTGCTGAAAGATAATGTGTTGAAATGTTTTTTCATCAACAACCACGAAAGCCCTTATTTCCAAAGCCCTACGTTTAAAAAGATACTGGAGTTTATTAATACGCAGGTAGCGAATGCTAAATTAAAACAGGTAGGTAAAAACGGTATTTTAGTAGTGGATAACATCAAGACAATGAATGACTTGTTTAAATTTTTGAGCAAGGTGAGCAAATTTGCAGGAGATTGATACCCTACAAGCCAATTAATTCTCACCTGCAATTGTGAGTTATGTGACCTCGTATCCCACATCAAAATGAGTGTTAAAAATGGCTGTTCGCTGTACGAAGGCTCCGGCCTTCGTACCCTTATTTTATCGCCTCCTGGCGGCTTATTACGAGTATACTGCCCAATTGGATCTGGTATTTTCCCTGCTTTCATATTTTTATAAAATGAAATTTTTCTTTAAGAGAAGTTATCAAAATAACCTGAACATTCCTTCAATCTGGCCTGGTCGTCTCCAAACCTCCCGACCTATCGGTACGGGACAGGCGCTAAAGGGGGGCTTTTGGACACTTTCAAACTTCATAGGAACTTCAAAATACTCGTAGTTATCACTAATTTTTCAGGTAAAAACGAGTTCCCCTTTAGGGCAATGTGATTAAGATAAGGATTGATGTAGCAGTTATACGCCGTAGGTGCAACCTGTTTGTAGAAGATAGAAATCAATGATGTTGGTGCATGCCACGTAGTGGCTACCTGATCAGAGAAGGGGTAGCCACTACGTGGCAATGATTCCCTTTGCCTCTTTGTTTGCTACAAACAGAAAGCCCCGATGGGGCTTATCTTAATTACATTGCCCTAAAGGGGTTAGGGGCTACCAACGCCGAATAAAATTCTGCTTCAATTGTACAAGTTATTTTGACCACTTTACTTAGTAAAAGTGTCAAAATAAAACCCTGAATTAAGGGTAAATTCTGTAATTGAGTTCAGGTATCTGGGGATGATGGGTAATTCGTTTTTGATCTATCAATTTTCTGTCAACTTTTATTGCTGTTTGGTATTCTTTAAGATTAAGTCTGACTACGACTGTCAATCCTGTTTTAGTAGCTGTCTGCTCTATGCATCTTTGAACGGTTTGATAATCGCAAAACACCACTCCTTCCATGGCTTTGTGTACCTGCGAGAACAAGCGGTGTTCAATTGGATTCCACTTGGAACAATAGGGCGGATAATGGCACACAATAACCGACAGTCCCGTTTCTTTGGCAAATTGCAGCAACCGGTGTTTGAATATAAAATGCCGGTAACTGTTAGCCCCACCCGCATCACACAACAGCATTATATTTTTTGCATCCGGATAATGATGTATGCCATATTCATACCACCACCATAGCAGGTTATCTATTACAAAATCGGCTGTCTCACTACTACTGCCAATAGAAATGTACCCTTTGTTGGCTTGTACATCATAGATGCCATGGGGTATCACTTTGCCTTGCGAAAGATGTTCATAATCATGATCGTATACTTTCAGTGCTTCTGTGCAAAAGCACCTGCCGTTACAGTATAAATTGCCCAGGCGTTCTTTCTTTTTACAATCTATGCTAAGTACAGGGCTTTGACAACTCATTACTAATATCAAAGAACAAATAATGCGGAACTGTTCATCCCGCTTGCCATAACTACCGGTAGCTAACTGTTTGTGCTGCCTGCGGTAAGCATAGCCCCATGCCTTTAACTGACGTTTGATGAACTGGTGGCTCAGCCTGATTTGATGCTTCTCATAAAACAAAGCAGCAATGGCACAGGGTTTCAGGCTTATCCAATACACCTCGGCTGCTGTTGGGCTGCCAGCTTTATACGTCTCTATCAGGGCAAGTAACTGGCTGGTAATATCAGGATATTTGTCCATCTTTTTTTTTCCTGCCACCGCCCTTGCGACGCTGCCTGCCCACTTCAACAGGCTGCTGTTCCAATAGCTCCTTTCGTCCCTGCCAAAGCGTTTTTTTATCAATCAGCAGTATTTCACTGATATAGTCCACACCCCCACGACCCAATTTAAGCGATTCCAGGGCAGCGTAATGCCGGCGATCCTTTTCTGATAAACGGCTGTAATGCAACTGCATCAATTGTACTATCTCATCGGAAAATGGTTTCAATTTCATATCCCTTTTTTGCTCAACAAGATTACAACACTTTTCGGGAACTTATTTTGATAATCTTACTTACATTTTACCTTAGGTTAAGAGATGAAACCGCTTTTATTACTTTTAGAAATGTTGATTAGCGTGTTTTGTATTGCACAAAACCAATCTGATGCTACAGATGAAAACTATCCGGTTTTTACCAAAGTGGAGAGGCTGCCGACTTTTAATGGTGATTATGAAAGATGGATCACGTTCGTTGATAGCATATTAGCTAATTGTAACTATTATTTTCCAATCAATGATTCCACTTCTATTATTCGTGACTCAGTTAAAATTAAATTTCTCATTAGCAACTTAGGGAAACTTTCAGAGTATAAAATCATGGTCGGCAACAATTTGTTCCTAAACAGGCTTGTAGTAGATTTATTACAATGTTCAATACCTTGGATTCCTTTTTATCCTGATAGTTATCCCGCATCATTTTACAAAACCATTTCCATAGAATTTATAGTCAATTTTACTGAGAAAAAAATTAAATATTTACCATCTTCAGATGTCTTCTGGAAAATGAATCACTCAAATAAATTGCCAGTTGCTTTATAGCACAAGTAAGCATTTCCTTTTGCGCTCAAGCTGTAATTCTTCTACTCATTTTTTTACCTTTTGTTTTATTTTAAAGTAAGCCTAATGATTCTGTTACGGCTCAATGCATAACCAAAATTATTGGTTGGGAAACTGACAGCTTGGATTGGTCCCATTACTCTAACATCCGGAGATCCGTTCCAGGTAATGCCGCCATTATCCGTGCAATAGATGGCGCCATAGGTATAACCAAAATCGCCACCTGAATAGTTGCCGCTGCCAAATGCAAAGCCCTTTTGATCACTAATAAAATGCAACGCGAAAATGCCTGTTGGCGAATTGGGTAATTCACTCCAGGAAATCCCGTTATTGATTGATTTCAATATTTTTTCCTGTCCCGAAGCATACATTGCACCGTTAGCTGCTGCTATGGCATAATAGCCGGCATTACTATAAGGGCCTTGCACCGTCCAGGTAACGCCGCCATCACCTGTTTTTACGATTTGGCCGGACAAACCAACGGCATACCCCACTTGTGTATTTATAAATAGTATTTGTCTCAATTGCCTGCTAAGAGCATTCACTTTGTATTCGCTCCAGGTTTGTCCGCCATCCATCGTTTTTAGAATAATATTATTGCCAACACAAAATCCGGTTGAGGTATTTATAAAGTAAACAGAAGTGATTTCGATTTTTTCTGTTGGAGTATACACTCTTGACCAGGTTTGCCCGCCATCCAGGGTTCTTAAAATAAATCCGCCTGGTGAAATACAGCCTGTTCCGCTACATGAAATTTGCCCGCCAACTGCGAAACCTGTTTGTGCATTGATGAAGAACAGATTGTACACAGGAATATTTACGGTAGAGTTCAATGTTACCCATGTTTTTGCGGAATCCGTTGTTTTATAAATTCCTCCTGTAGCGCCTGAGATGAAGCCATCTTTAACGTTTAAAAAGAAAACTGACTGTGGGATATCATTAATACTCAGTGGTAAAGAAGTTGTGTCGAAGCAAATAACGGAGTTGTCTTTGTCTATTGTATTACGCCCCTTTTTACAGGAAGCAAAAGCAGCTATTATTATTAATAGGATAAATAAATCTTTCATAAAGTATTTTTAAGCATGACGGTATAAGCCATCAAAACATTGCACAATAATGAATCTAAAATTAGGGGTCACTTATAACTTGTTGATTAATCATAGTGATTGGCTTTATCTTTCACATATATTATCCGTAAATTTCCGGCTCTGTAAATATCTTCCTTAATCCTTCCAAATCTCTTTTAACCACCGGTAACAATTCCTCGGCTAATTGCCATACCTGTGTACTTCCCGGCTCCGGCGTGTAACCATCTGCCACGTAACCTGCTTTGGCGTTTACAATAGCTGTTTCAATAGCTACCGGATGAGAGGCAGCATTAAATCCCCCTTTTATAATTTTTGGTAAATGCGGTTTCCAGTCGTTACACTGATTGATATCGGTTAACACTGGCAGTTGTACTTTAGCATGAAAATATAGCCATACTTCAAAACAGGGATTGCTTTGTGCAACCTGCCAATTTTTGTGTGATGCACATTCTTTTCGTAGCTCCTGTATTTGTAAGCGCCATCTATCTGTATCTATAACAAACCAAAGTTTGTCTACATCTGCATCTATCTCCAAATCTTTTTCAACTGATAAAGCGTTATTAATTAAGTGAGCAGGTGCACTATTACCTGCAATACTTGCAACGGGTACTACTTTTACTCTGGAAGAAATGCCATCGAAAAAACGAAAATATTCCGGCTCCCGGTTTTGCCCTTCGCAAACGATAATAAAGAAGAAAGCATCCCGAAAGGGTTCTTTCTTGGTATATGAAAACGGTTTAGGCTTCGGCATACTTGTCCCAGTTCAAGTCTTGTAAATTTCCTAAAAAAGGAATAGCACCGTATCGGCCATTGAGATAGCCCTTACGTATGTCAATGGTGTGGTGTTCCTTAAAATCGCTAAGAACAGTAAATTCCGTTGCTCCTTCTTTATTCTTCTCCGCAAACCAAATTTCATCCGGTCTAAAAATCTCTTGGTCTAAAAGGTTTGATTCATGTGTAGAGAAAATGAGCTGGCCTTTTGTGTTTTCATCATGCGAAAACTTTTTGATGAGTTCTTTAATTAATAAGCAATGAATACTGCGTTCAATTTCGTCAATGATGAAAGTCACATCCTCATTTACAATTTTATAAAACACTGGTAAATATTCCATCAATCTTCTGGTACCGTCAGATTCTTCAAACATTTGAAAGAAACTCTCTCCGTCATCTTCGTCATGTGTAAACAGAATTTTTTTTGCTATAGGCTCGTCATTTTCAAGCACAAAAATTAGTTCCTCAAAATCTGTATGGTGTCTTACCTCTTTTCCAGGGTTGGACTTGAGATCGGCAACTAATCTGTCTATCTGATTCTTATCATCTTCACCAAAAAAAGCCTTTGCAGGAATGGGAACAATACGGATATCCTTTATTCCTGTTTTAAATGATTGCATTGTTTTTATAGCAAATTCTTTAAATACAGAATCATTTTCAAGAGTTGAAGCCATTCCTCCAACTCTTGTTTCAGGAAAAATAAATTCTAAACTCCTACTAAACCAAAACAAAGGTTTTCTATATATATCGAAGACTTTGTTCTGCCTATTCTTCATGTAAAAAAGCACCGGTTTATTTCTCTCTAAAATTTCATTTTGTAAAAAAGTGGAAAAGAGAGCAGCTTCAGAATCAGCTTTTAATTCATCCGAAAAGTTGATTTTTAAATCTTTATTTTTCCCTGCTAGATCTGTGCGGATAAATAAGTTCCTATCTGCCAATTTACTTAGACCGCTAATTTGTAATTCTTCTTCTATAATAATACCTTGATTGATTGTTAATCCATAATAGTATGGAATACCATCTTTAATAAACTCAATCCCTAAGTAAACATCTTTTTTACTTGCTTCCTTATCCAGTTTAAATGTTTCTGTAAAAAATTCAACTGGTATTATTCCTTGCAAAACGAAGCTTTTCAGAAATCCTATCGCTTTAATCATATTACTTTTCCCCGCGCCATTTGCCCCATACATTACATTCAGTTTCAGCAAATCAACGTTTTCGTTTTTATACACATGATGCGGCAACCTGCTAAACCTGCCCGGCAGCATATTGAACTCTGTAAGGTCTTTAAATGAAAATAAATTCTTTACGAGGAATCTGATTAGCACAACGTGAAATTTTCACGCAAGTTATACAAACGGCATTACATTTACCTATTAGCTACATGTATTGCCGCCAGCGCTCCTTCATCCTCCGGTTCCGGTACCGTTTGCTACTAAACCGCTCATTAGAAAAAGCTATAGTACAATTTTCATTATACTTTGAAAATGGCTCAATTTATTGAGCCGGTTGCTTGCGCTTCGTTGAGGCATACTCTAATAGTTTCTCAACTTCCTTCAGTTGTTTTTCTAAAAGCGCTATGATCTTGTCTTTATCAGCATTTGAAGCAATCAGCGCTGCATTTGCCTGTTGTAACGCTTCTATAATTTGGGGCTTAGTATTGTATTCTGCCTCACCTTCAAACAATTCCATGTTTTTGTTAGTTTGGCTTGCATTCAGGTTTGTAGATATGTGGCCTGTTAAAAGCCATCGTATATCCAGATTTTCAAACTTGTTTGAAATATCCTCCAGTATCTCAGCACTGGGCAGCGCAGTGGAATTTTCCTCCCTAAAAAGCCGATATATCTTTTCAGATTGCTTGTACCCTAATAAGTGCGACAGTTGTAGCGCATTCATATCATTTTTTTCCATCCAGGACTTTAGCCGTTTTACTATTGGAGTCATTAGCAAATAAGTTTAAATCTTTTTCAAACAAATTTGTTTAATTCAAACTTGTTTGTATTTTCGTTCTTATTACTCAAGAATACAAAAACGAAAATAATGGGAAATAAAACGGATGGTTACAATCGGCAAATACAAATTATGCAATTCAGCTAAAAGATTTGCAGCTGTAGGTCAACCATTTTCGAAAGATTTGATGTTTTAGATAAAAGAGCTATACAAAATAGTAATCTTTCAAATGATCAAAATAAGAATGCCCGGTAACTACTTGCACAACATCATAACTTATCTTTTAACTATACTTAAATGTTTTGTTTATGCCGATATCAATGGGCCCTTTTAAACTTGAGAAAACAGATATTTCTATTGATGAAATCAAAGAAATGCTTGAAAAAGATTTAGGCAGCAAGTACAAGGTATATACTGGCAACAAATTCCGCAACCTTGGTACCGGCGGGAAATCGGTGTTTCTGAAAAAGAACGCCTATCATGGTGCCAGTGTTACATTTACTAAATGGAAGGACGACAGCTACTTAACCATTGCCGATGCCACGCCAAGTACGTTTTTAGCTATGTTTACCCAGCGGATGGGATTGCTTGTTGCCGGCATTTTACGCATTGTCTATGGTTCATCCGGCACGCTTTACGATGAGGTGTACCAAACCCTCCAAAAGAACCTGAAATTCACCGAAGTTAAAAGTGGGCTATCAACCTTATTTTCCGGCCGGTAAGTGGTTACAGTATGCCGGGGTGGTTTTATAATGCTCTCATCCGGGATTTGTAAATGAGCTATGCTACCTTCCGCTTTCAATCATCCTTCCTATTCATGCTCCCATCAAAAACGCCAAAGGGTCCCACTTTAGTCCGTGTGTTAGGTCTTTTTACAGCCACTTTACTGGTGGCAGGGATTATGATTGGCTCCGGTGTTTTCAAAAAAATTATCCCCATGGCACAAACCGGCCTTAGCCAGGGCTGGATATTGGCAGCCTGGGTATTGGCAGGGATTATTACGATGTTCGGAGCTTTTAATGTGGCGGGTTTATCGTCGCTTACCGAGGAATCCGGCGGCGTCTACGAATACCTGCGGCTTTCGTTCGGCAACTTTTTTTCGTTCCTGTTCGGCTGGACTGATTTTACTATTATTGGTACGGCTTCTGTGGCAGCACTGGCATTTATTTTTGCCCAAACCATCAACACGCTGGCACCGTTGCCCAATCCGCTGCAGGCCTGGGAACATTTATCTATTGGCGGCTTTATTCACCCCTTTTCCGATTCCGGCATTAAGCTGTTGGCTATTGCTACCATTGTTATTCTCACCGGTATCAACTATCGCGGAACCAGGGAAAGCGGCAACGTTAACAATGTATTTACATCAGCTAAAATTGCAGGTATCCTGCTGTTAATTGTCGTTGGTTTATTGTATGCCGCACCTGCTACCCACCCATTGCAGCCTGTTACGAACCCGGGAACAGGAACGTTGTATGGCACCACCTTTTTCAGCGCTTTCTTTTTAGCCATGCTAAATGTGTTATGGGCTTACGACGGCTGGCTGGACATCTCCTTTGTTACCGGTGAAATAAAAAATCCCAAACGCAACGTGCCGCTAGCTATTGTGACAGGTGTATCCATTGCCATGTTTCTATATGTACTGGTGAACTATGTGTATATGCACGTGCTGACATTGCCGCAATTAGCTGCCGTAAGTCCTAATAAAATCGGCGCTGCTATTGTAGCTGAAACGTTGATAGGTGCTAAGGGTAGAATACTAATCATTGTATTAATCATGATTAGTGTATTTGGCTCCCTCAATGCCGTTATTCTTTCGCATAGCCGTATTTATTTCCGCATGGCGCAGGAAGCGTTTTTCTTTCAAAAAGCCGCACGGGTACATACCCGCTTCCGCACGCCTTCCAATGCTTTGCTTTTTACCATGGTTTGGAGTTGTATACTGGTTATCTCCGGAACTTTCGATATATTAACCGAGATGGTCATCTTCGCTAACTTTTTGTTTTACGGATTGCTGGCATTAGCCGTGTTGAAAATGAAAAGTAAAGGCCTGATCACCCAAAAGGTAACCGGTTACCCGGTGGTGCAAATCATTATTATGCTGTTTTCCGTTACTTTAATTATTAATACGTTGGTAACACAACCGAGGCAGGCAATCATAGGGATAGCCCTGGTGTTGAGCGGTATACCATTTTATTATTATTTCAACCGAAAAATTAAAAAGGCCGTAAATGGCTTAAACTATTGACGAATTGAAACACCGGCCGGCTATGGCTATATTTTTGTACCGGCACCCCATGCGTAACCGATAAGGATTATTATGAGAGTATTATTTATTCATTGCACCTACCGGTTTAAGGGGGGCGAAGATACCGTAGTAGCGGAAGAATTAAAATTGCTGCAGGGAAATGGCATAGAGGCCAGATTGCTGGAATTTAACAATGACAAAAGTGCCATGCTGAACCTGTTACAAATGACTTTTAATTTTTCATCGTACCGGAAAACACGGCATATCCTGCGTTCTTTTAAGCCGGATATTGTACATGTGCATAATTTACATTTTGCAGCTTCCCCATCGGTATTGTGGGCTGTAAAAAAAGAAAAGATTCCACTGGTAATGACGCTGCATAACTTTCGGCTGCTGTGCCCGTCCGGCATTTTGTTTTATCAGGGTAAACCCTTTATGCACTCACTGCACCAAAGTTTTCCATGGCAGGCCGCCCTGAAAGGCGTTTATAGGAATTCAAGGATGCTAACATTTTGGATGAGCCTGAATATGCTGATACAGCAATGGCTGAAAGTGTGGGATAAACCGGATCGTTATCTCGTTCTCAGTGAACATGCTGCAAACATATTTCAGAATTCTAAAATGCACTTTCTTCCCGGCAAAATGATCATCAAGCCAAATTTTTGTTATGCACCCCCATCGTTGCAAGCGGTTCGTGGTAATTATTTTTTATATGTAGGCAGGCTAACGGAAGAAAAAGGTGTAAGGATGATGATGCAGGCTTTTGCAAAAACAGGATACGAGCTTGCAATGGCGGGTGACGGACCGCTCCGGGATGAAGTGGTAGCGTTCAGCGCAAAGCACCCCAATATCCGTTTCATAGGTTCTTTACAAAAGGAAGCTGTTTTTCATTGGCTCCACCACTGTACAGCCCTTGTTTTTCCGTCGGTTTGGTTTGAAGGAATGCCCCTTACTATTATTGAGGCATTCGCCTGCGGAACACCGGTAATAGCTTCCCGGTTAGGTGCCATGGAAACGATGATTACCGACCGGTACAATGGCCTGCATTTTGAACCGGGTAGTGAAGCCGGCTTAGCAGAAAAATTAACGGAATGGCAGCAATTTAAAGATAGCGAACAAACCCGCTACCGGCAAAATGCTGACAACAGCTATCAGCAATGGTATACACCGGAAAAAAACAGGCAACAGCTGTTACAGTTGTATGAAAGTTTAATATCAAGCCATCCGGTAAAAACTCCTGAAATGTCGGGCATTTTGGATACGGACAACTGATATGATAAAAACAATAACCACCAGTTGGGATGATGGCCATCCGTTGGATGTCAGGATTGCAGATTTGCTGCAGCAATACAACCTGGCAGGCACTTTTTACATTCCAAAACGGAACGGAAATCAGGCTATTTTGCGTGAGGCACAAATGCGTGAACTGGCACACAACTTTGAGATAGGTGGCCATACCCTTAACCACATCTTACTGCGCAATGCCAACGAAAAAGTTTTGGAACAGGAGATCGATGGCAGTTACAAATGGGTGAGAGATGTAACCGGCACTATACCGGTTAGCTTTTGTTTTCCGGGAGGTGCTTACGATAAGGCATCTTTGGCGGCTGTATTTAGATATGGCTATAAACTGGCCCGCACCACTGAATTGCTTAGCACGTCTACCTTATCTTCAAATTGTCTTTTACCTACCAGCCTGCAGGTATATGAACATTCTAATATCACCTATACAAAGCATTTGGCAAAGCGGGGTAAATGGAACAGGCTTGCGGCCAAGTTGCTCCGCTATCCTACCACCGACTTACTGAAGCTTACCGGCCGGTATCTCGATAAAATAGAAAAAGAAGGCGGTTGCTTTCATTTATGGGGCCACTCCTGGGAAATAGAAGCATTTGGACTATGGGGCAAACTGGAAGAATTATTCAGACTGCTTGCAGCCAGAAAAGATTTTGTTTTTGTGAACAATGGGCAGCTATGTCAAGCGGCTTTATAGCAACTATTCCTGTATCAATTCAACTTGTAAAATACTTTCATGTATCACTTTAGGAACAGCGGGTTTGGCAGGTTGCGTTGCGGCACGTGCCAGCTTTTGCCGACGGGTTTGTAAGCCTCCGAATGCAGCTACATTCATAATAATCATTATTAATCCAAACATGTACAAACCCATAAACAGCCCTATAAAAGCATGAAAAATAACAACATTCCAGAACCAGAACCGCCTGGTGCGGCGTGGCCAGATAAATATCATGTATAATGTTTCAATGACTAATACCCACCAGGTACTCATTTTAGCAAGTAAGGGAACTTTTGCCAGCCAGGCCATACTAATGTTGCTGTAATTGGAATTGGCCAGCGTGTACCATACGGCCTGACCGGTACGCCAGTCTTCCCCTTCCAACTTGGCAATGCCGGCGTTGAAATATACAATGCACAAATGTATCTGCATAATCCGCAGCACGAAACGGGCCATGGCAGAAGGATCAGCCATTTTTTTACGCATCAACGACAAGTGAGCACCGGAGGGGGCAAAAATGAGATAGAATAATCCGATATGTGTAAAGGTTTCAACACCGTAGCCAAATATAATAGCTGTATTGTTCAGCATAAAATGGAGCAGGCAGGTAATAGCTGCCATTAAACGGGGACGCCATCCGCATAGCAAAGCAATAACTGATGCAGCGTACAAAACGGTAAATCCGTATAGCACCTGCTTGTCTGTAAAGCCGTAGCGGTTTAGCATATCTGCCACATCCATTATATTCGGAAGGGATTTAATACGGAACAATTCGCCGCTGATAAACCACTCCACGTACCCTTCACTGCCATACAGGTAATCCCAGGCAGGCAACAGACAGGCAAGCTGCAAGATGATAAAGCAGCCAAGTGCAACCCGTAGAAAAGCAAACGGAAATGACGATGCGGGTTTAAAAAAGAATTGATTTGCGGCCTTTACAGCCGAACTTGTATAGGTGTTGATAGGCATAAAAAATTTCAGCTATGAGTATCAAATAATACGTCTAACACTATTTCAGGTTTGCAACGGACGCCTTTATTATAGTCCGTCATTGATGGCTGCTTTTGCCGGATTACCTTCACCCGGATGAAACGGGCTTCCGGGTGTTTATCCAGTACACGGGCGGCCCAGGATTTGGCAATAATTTGCTGTAAATCTGCCGGAATGCGCTGTATGCCTAACAGGCAACTGTGCAGGCGTTTTTCTACCTCCGTGTTGGGCACGGGCACCTCAGATGAAACCCACTGCCCATCCGGCTTTTGCATGGTAACGGACAAAATAAAATCCGGCGCAATGTTGGGCGAAAAAAAACTGTAATCGGCCTGCATTACAGCTAGCTGTGTGTAATACTCGCCGGTTAGCACCAGGGCGGGGAACGCTGCATTTAATTTTCGAAAAACAGCATATTCCCGAAATGATTTCTGGCAAATAAAAAAGAGATGTAAAGCAGCAATAGTAAGCGCTAAAAATTTAATATGTTTCTGCATAGCGGCTCAGTAGTTTAAGGAAAGGCTATCCTACCGGATAGGTAAGATAGCCTGTAACGCATGTCGATAGTGTTTACTGCATAGAGGCATTCTTTTCCAGAATTTTATTAATTGCCTTTACTTTTTCAGGGTACATCTGGGCAAACTTGGAGGTCCAGATTGTTTTTACATAATTATCAACCGTTGTCAATATCTCATTAGCAGCCTGGCCTCCTTTTGATCCGATAGCACTATAACCCTTAACTGTACTAATCTGGCGGAAACTGGCAGAACCGAGCCGTTGTACGCTTTTGCCGCTTTTAGCGTAGTCGATGTTGTACATATCCTGGCTTACGCCGGCTAAAATTCCTTTCAGGCTATCTACATCTGCCTGGCTGATGGTAGCCTTTTTAATTTCGGCCCTTGGCTGTGCGCCTGCCGCACCTACAAATAGAATACCTGCCATCAACACAGCAGGAAAAAATTTAATCATTTTTCTCATGTTTTATTTTTTTGAGCGTTAAAAGATAACGCAGAGATATAGCTGCACCAACGGGTTTGCAATACCCGGTTAGAAATTCTTCGTTTGCAATGAGTATAGCTATGGTTTCAGTAAGTTGTAACCGGAAGTAAAAATGCTATTATACACAGATAATCGTGGATTTATACATTAATAGAAGTTATCAGGCAGGCTCACTGGTTTGTCATGCGCACATTTGTTGCTTATTTGACTATATCAACATATCTATCGGCGGGCACCAAATGTCAGAATTAAACGGTCATTACCTACTTAGGGCTTGGTGAACAACGCAAGTGGACAGGGCTTTCATCCATTGCCGTTGACTTTAGTCCCATCTACAATAGGTAATGTGGCTAAAGCCAATAGACTGCTGCTACCTGTATCCGTTGGCTTTAGCCCAATGTTATATAGTTAAGAAAGTAAAGGCTGGATTTTAGCCCTGAACGGGCGTCATACATTAGCGTGGGTGTAGCCCTACGTAGGCAAAACAGGTTGTACAGGGTAAGCCCTGGAAGGGCGCAATAACTGCGTTGGTTGATATTACGCCCTTTCAGGGCTAAATGGGCTTGGAACACATCATCACCCAGGGCTACACCCCGGGCTAAGATATTATGCCCTTTCAGTTATACCGTTCAATTCCAAATTAAGTTGCAAACATTTTTATATGTTTGCTTTCCCAGTTGGTAAGCCCGCATTTGCTTCTATGGAAGTTTGGGACGCCAACTGTTTTTTTCTTGCCTTCAGGTTTCTGCCGGACACCGGTG
Organism: Chitinophagaceae bacterium; assembly: GCA_965246935.1. GTDB lineage: Bacteria > Bacteroidota > Bacteroidia > Chitinophagales > Chitinophagaceae > JAZKFT01. Next base: position 594,774 of record CBDFGC010000001.1, read on the forward strand.
CAGTCTCTGCAATTGTCTCAAAACGGTGTTTCTTTTGTTCTGCGGTTTGTTTCGCTTTTTGCGTTTCTTCTTTTTTAACTGCCTGTTTTTGTGCAGCCTGCTGCCGGTGTTTTTCTTCCGTTTGTTCATCAAAAGGCTTACCCGATTTCAGTACCCCATAAATCACCCGCAGCAGCTTATGCATCACCACTCCCATGGCTTGCTTATGTTTCATGCCTTTGGCTCTGAAACGGGCGTATAGCGTAGTAAACATCGGGTTATATCTTACCGCTGACATGCCCACCATATATAACACGGCCCGTAAATCTCCTCTGCCTTGTTTGCTGATGTGATTGCCCCACATCCCGTCGCCGCTTTGTTTAAAGCAGGGATGAACCCCAAAATAAGATGCTAACTTTTTGGCACTCTCAAAACGAGCCACATCCTCTATTTGCAGTATAATGGCTACCGCACTGTCCAGCCCGATACCCTTTATAGCTACCAGCAGTTTTACACCTGCATCCTGCTGATATAGCTCACCCAGATAATCTTTACCGGTATCGATAAGGGATTGCTGGTGCAGTACTTCTGTGGCTGTTATGCTAATGAGATGTGTCAGTGCTTTGGCCGGTGGTTGCACCGGCTGATGGTCTGTGAACTTCTTCATAATGGCCGCTGATTTTTCCGCACTGATGCCCTTTATCTTTTCCAGTTTAGCCGCCCCGGCATGCACAATGGCCTCGGCAGAACTATATTTTACCAGCATCCGTAACAACCAGCCCGGCAGGCCATTTCGGCAATACACCAACAGCGGCGACAGATTTTGATACAACAGCTTCTCTAACTGATTGCTAAGCTGTACTTTTTGTTTGGTCCACATGCGGATGCCAGTGATAAACTGACGGCCCGCCTGGTGTTGTTCATCGGTTGGTTTAGCCCTCTTACCATAGTCCACTTTTTCAGGATATTTAGCCAGGTAGGAAGCAATCGTAACAGCGCTGACGCCATCCGTTATCGTTCTGCGCAATAAGGCATCCCCGCCTGCCTTTACTGCTCTGGCATTGAGCCGGGCTACCCACAAGCCGCTGCCACTGCTGCTTTCAATACCTTTGAGCATCGAATGCCAGTTGTTCTCATAACCACCGGTGCTTTCCACGCCACAATACAGTTCTGCCAACCCCTGTTTTTGCCATAGGTCAATTATTTTTTTTAGTTCCCGGTGGCCGGCTGCCGTATCGCTTAACTGGAACAGTTCTTCCTGCACCTGGCAGTCCCTGTCCAGCAGCATAAAATCTGCATAGCCCTTACTTACATCAATTCCCAGATACCCCTTTGTTGTCAATGTAATTTCATTTAAATAGCGTTATAAAAAATCAAGCATCGCCTTGCCTTATAAATATGCGGCATTGATTGCCAGGTTATACCACAGGCGCAACTTGAAGGAGAAAAAACTGAAAGCCGGTATTCATTACCATGGGCTTTTTCTTCCTTGCCTCAAAGTTGATTAAGACACGCTTCTTTTTGATTTTTTATGCCCCCTAAATTTAAAAAACAAACATATAAGGGCTACAATATGCTTGCGTTTGGTTAACTTAATCACATTGGGCTAATGCCAACGGCAATGGATAGCTTCAACCAAACATGTACTTCATGTAATACAATAAAGAGTTTGCTTACTATTGGTGTGTTTTATAAACACCGCGTTCAAATAAAAAAAGAAGTACCGTATGTAACAGGGGTTTCATCCAATACCTTGTATCTTTAAAATAAACATATCCTAAAACCAAATCGCAACAACGATTTTTAGCTATTAAGCAAGCCCTAAATATATATTAGGCTCATCCATTTATCCGAAAATGATGTATGTATGAAGGCCGGAAAAGAATCTTCGTACCTTATAAGGGCAATTACTTTATGGCGGCAACAAAGATCGGCCACCGGCTACTGAATGACACCCGATAGCCAAACTCATTTTACATATGCAGGTAAGCTAAATTGTAAATACACTCTTCCGTTGGCGTAGGATAGCTGGAGATTCGTATGTAATTTTTGTATAAATTCTTTTACCAAAACGGTGCCCAGCCCGTGTTTGCTGCTTTCTACAGTGGTGTTGTTTAATTTGCTTTCCAGTACAGCATATTCGGTTGCTGTAGCTTCATTACTGATGGTGCATACAATATGGATATCCTGTTCAGCAGCATCCAATATTACCGTAGAATGGCCGGGTGCATAATGAAAGGAATTGCTCAGCATATTGCGAAGAATCGTTTTCAACAGGTTTTCATCCGTATACATTTTTAGTTGCGCTGGTGCTTTATTTACAATTGCTATCTGTTTCCCTTCTGCAATATCTCTGTATAGATCAATCATTTCATTGTAAACAGTATTTACCTGTATCGCTACAGGCTGTAACTTAAATTTATCCATCTGGCTTTTGCTCCAGGTCAGCAGGTCCTCCAGCGTATCCAACAGATGCATCATCTGGTTGCTTACGGCATCAGCGGACGTACTGCTACTACCAGCTTTTAATTCCTGTACTTTCAGCAGGGCGTACAGCGAACTTACAGGGCTGCGAAGGTCATGGCTAATGACAGAGAACAGCCGGGCTTTTGTTTGATTGGCTTCTTCCAGTTCACCAGCTAACGCTTCTACTTTTGCTTTTTGAATGGCCAGTTTTTCATTTGCTTTTTTGCGGATGGCTGCGTTTCGCAATGCCAGGAAAAAGAGCAAAGCAATTGCCGCCGTAGCTATCAGTGCCATCACAAATTTACGTTGCCTGTCTTCTGATTCTTTATTGGCCAGCCGAAGGTTTTGTGAACTGATGTTTAGACTGTCTTTATTTTTCCGAACCTCGTACTTCGCTTCCATTTCAGCAGCGGCCTGTTCAATACTATGCGTGTTAATACTGTCTTTTATGCCAACTTCCAGATTTTTGAAATAGAAGGCTTTTGTGAAATCACCTGTCTTGCTAAATACATATGCAAAATTCTCATACAATATTTTTTTCTCATTGTTAGTAACCGCTTCCTGATACCGTCCGGCTCGTTCAAAACAATCCAAGCTTTCCTTAAACCGGCCTTGCTGCATCAGGCAATCGCCTTTATTTAAAAAGGCAGTAAATAAATTTAATTCATCATGGTCAAACATCAGTGCTGTAATAGCCCGGTTGTAATAGCTTAATGCTTTGCCATATTGCCTGAGTAACGAATACGTATCCGCAGCTAACCGAAGTGCAGCATTTTTTGCCGTATTGTATACAGCGTTGTTCGCTTCTACTTTTCTGAAATAACAAAGTGCTGAATCATATTTGGTAAGGTACTTATAGGTGATTCCCATATTGTTAAGGCAATGAAAGTAGCTGCTGCTATCCTGTTGCCGCATCGTGTATGGAAGTTGCCTGTTAAAATAAATCAGCGCTTTGTCGTAGCGTTTGGTGAAACCAAGTTCTACTCGTCCCATACGGCTATAGATGTAATCCAACATAGCAGAATCCTTCTGCACTTCATAAAAGTTGATGGAGTTATCAAAATAACGGATACAGGAATCTATTTTTCCAATAGCCAGGTAATTATCGCCTATGTACAGGTTCACCGATTCATTATAGCCGGTATCGGTTCCTTTTAGTGCCTGGGCTTTATATAACAACATAAGGGCAGCAACATGCTGCCCGTTTTCACTACTGCTCCAGGCTTCTTTTAAATAGGATTTAAATCTGCTTTGAGCAACAACCGAAAACCCTGGCGACAACAAAAGCACCAGTACAATTAATCTAATACGAAATACAGGCATTTGCTGAAGATTAGGGTTGGTGCAGGAATCATATCAGCTTTCGCCCGGTACAATATCTGTGTCTGTGGGCGGCGGAGGTTTTCGTCTTCCTGTGGTGCCGGGTGCCTGGCTTTTTACCTGTGTTTTGTTATCCTTGCCGGCAGCCGTTTTTGATTTACCTTTTTTTTCCATTGATTCCGGCGCATTTTTTTGACCGGTATTTGTTGTTGATTTCATGTGGTTAGGTTATTAGGATAAAAAATTAAAAATAAACAATTAGTGACGGAATTAATTTTCGGATGTTGCAGGAATGAGACGATCAACATGCCATCAATTATTCAACCGGTATGAAAAGTGCTGTAACGAAGTTCATTATTAAATTTCATCAGTTAAAATTAAATTTATGAAACCAGTAAATGGAATAGCAGTTGTTTTGCGAAGCCGGTTTTATTTAGGCAGGGGTCATCCCAACGATGCGACTAAGTAACCGGAGGTTACAAAATACAAATACGAGGCTTATAGACCATTGGTGTTCGAAACCTGATGAAAGGTATAATTTCATTACGGTTTTCTGTAGGAACGTGCCTAATGGCACGCTCAGCCGGGAAACAGGTGTCATCACAAAATCAGTTTTCCACCATCTCAGAACACGCCATTAAACGTGTTCCTACAGAAAAATCAATCATCGTCAACGTTTCGAACACCTATGGACCGGAGGTTTCGTATAGCAGCGCTATGCAAATTTCAAAATTCAATTCAAGTTATTATATCACATTTAAACAGGCTGCGGAAAGTAGTTGACTGGCTTTAACTGATCTGCCTATTGTTCTCCTGTACCGGCCAGGTAGGATTACCCATTTCAATTTATTATTATTTTTTGCAACGGTTGACGTCTGATAAAAAAAAGGGCAAACCAAATTAAATGGTTTGCCCTTTTTTAATTACCTGCCCGTTATTTTAATATGTTCTTTTAATATCCCGGGTTTTGATAGGCTGCCATTTCAGAAGTGGTGAAAGGATGGCCATTGGTTGTTTGTGCAATTATTTGTAAATAGGGAATCGGGCGTAGCTTGTGGAATGGAGCAAACGAAGGGCTGATGTCAGGATTAAATAGTTTCGTTCTTTCGAAGAACGTTTCCGTCCTTACCAGGTCTTCCCACCGGTAAAATTCGCCACACAATTCACGGGTACGTTCATTCATCATAAAGTGGATAAACCTGCTTGTGGTAGAGGAAGCAGATGCCGGATATAACTCGCTGGCAGCATTGGTGGTGAATAGTGCAGTAGTAGCCATATTAGTAGTTTCTGTATTTGCAAGGCCGGTAGGTCCTCCCATGTATTGCCATATCTGCGGACTTCTTTCTTCACCTGCTTTGTAGGCAGCTCTTTTGCGCAGAATGTTTACATAGTTTAAAGCTTGTACATAGTCACCCTTCCGGCCATACGCTTCTGCAATCATCAGGTAGGTTTCAGCGAGGCGGGCCAGGGTGCCGTTGCGAATGCCACGGGCCTCATTGTTGGTAGTAGTAAGCCGGATAGGGTCCGAAAATTTCCACATGGTCAGGTATTTATTCGGAGAAAAATCTTCGGTGATAGCACCCCCAACAGTAGTTTGTTTATAACGGGCATACACCCCGTAATAGCGCATAGCGGCTATGGTAGAAGTGAGCAGTGGCATATTGATCGGGTTCACAATAAATATCACTGCTGAATCGCCTAATCCTACCCGCGGCTTTCCTACCAGGCTTGGATTAGGTGCATTGGCCGTTGTGAAGGTGGCAAGGCCTGTATTAGAAGCAACATTTCTATAGAAAACGGTTTGAAAAGTTTTGAAAAACCGGGAATCATTGATTTTATCAAATACATCCATTGTGTAATCTGTAGGGCGTAGTCTTCTGAATGGTCTTCCGTTAAAGAAGTCACGGGTCATGCCGGGCATGCCTGCATCATATTGTGTCGGGTAAAAAAGATGTGTTTGGTTATTCGTGCCGGCGAGGTTCAGGTTGGAGCTGAACTGGGCTGCAAAGATGATTTCGTTGCTGGCATTGTTTGCATCAATTTTTGCCTTGCTGCCCGTAGGCGGAGCCCCGTTATCTCCCAGGGCAGGTATTCTTCCATCGGGATACCCTGCATTAAATAAGCTTCCATAATCAGCCTCCAATGCATGGCCGCTGTTCGTAATTACATCATTCGCATAATAGATTACGCTATCCATGTCCGTGGATTTCTGCCCCCGTACATCGGCTACAGCACTACCTCTTGTTAAGTAAGCTTTTGCCAGGAAATGCCAGGCCATTGCCCTCGTTGCCCTTCCCCTGTCTGCACCGGCATATCTCCAGGGCAATACCGGACCGGCCGTTTTTAAATCACTTAATATCTGATCATATACCTGTGCCACGGATGCCCTTGGGAATTCAAATTGCGGATCTGTCGGGACTGATGTTACAAGAGGAATACCACCAAACTGCTGTAACATTTGAAAATAGTAATACCCTCTCAGTGCCCGGAGTTCTGCTATCCGCAGATCTTTTTGGGCTTGTGTAGCCAATAGTTTGGAGGAGGCATCATTAAATTTACTGATCAGATCAATTCCCTGGTTGCATCTTCTGATGCCCGCATAGTTGTTTGTCCACAGGTCATTCACAAACGCATCGTTTGAATTCAGGTTGGCGTCATAATCGCTATACCGCACATTATTGAACTGGTCGCCTTCCCTGAATTCGTCTACTCCAAAATTGTACATCGCATACGATTGTTCGCCGGTGTACTTCCATTGCAGGGGAGCATAAGCTGATTTCACCAGGTCTTCTAACCCGGCATCAGTTTTATAATAATCTTCGGTAAGCGTTGTTACCAGTTCTTCCTTAATAAATTTTTTGCAGGAAGTGATGGTCAGCATGATGGCGCCGATTGCTATACAGCCTGCTGTTTGAAAGTTCAGTTTCATATATCAATAATTTTAAGCTTCTGATGAAAGGTTTATAAATCCAGTTTCACACCCAGTATAAAACTTTTATAACTGTAAGAGGTCGGCCCGGTTTGGTTAGTGGTTGTACCCGGAAATTCCCGGTAAGGAACGGTTTCCGGATCGTACTCAGAATCGCTATGAATTAATATTGGATTCACAGCGCTGAAATAAAATGCAAGATTACTGGCGCTGATTTTTGAAATCAGCTTTTTGGGTACCCGGTACGCAAGCGTAATGTTTTTGACTTTGGTAAACGTAGCTTTTCTATACGTTAAGGCTTCCCAGTTCAGCGGAACATCACTGGTTTGCGTAGGCTGTTGGTATTCATTGCTGGGGTTGCTTGGCGTCCAGTAGTTTACTTTGGAAGATTGGTAACGGCCTACCAGACCCGGACGGGGAACCCGGTATAAGCCACCAACCCGGAAGTAAACCAAAAAGTTAAGATCGAAATTTTTATACGTGATTGTATTGCCAATGCTGGCAATAAAATCAGGATTGTGAGAACCCAGAATAATGCGGTCAGCAGGGCTGTAAGCCGAATCATGGTTAGCGTCGAGAATCTTAATTCTGCCAGGTTGATAGTTTACATTATTACGGCCATTTTTTATCCAGTAATAACTTGCCAGGGAACCTTTTGCACCTGTATCGGTGTATTGGAAAATACCCTCTTTTTGAAAGCCCCAATACACCTGCAAAGGTTCCCCTAATAACCAAAGGTTGGCATAATTACTGTTTCCGCTGCCATCAATATCTACTATCTTTTCTTTATTTCTGGTAAACATCCAATCGGTCGACCAGCGGAAAGATCCCTTATTGATATTTTGTGTGCTTAGCGAAATTTCGATACCCTTATTGTTTACTTTACCCAGATTAAAATAAACACTGCCTACACCGTTGGCCGTTGGTATGGACCTATTCTGCAACTGATCAGTTGTGTTGGAATTATATAGGTCTATTGTTCCCGTAATCTTGCTTTTGAGTACGCCAAATTCAAGGCCCACATTGGTGGTAGTCGTTTTTTCCCAGGTTAGTTTAGGCGTACGAAAGGTACTTGGTGCTGACCCGATTGCTGCCTGCCCGTTTCCCCAGTTATAATTGGTAAATGCCAGGGGCCCGGCAGTTTGGTAAGGACCGATTGATGCATTACCCACCCGGCCATAGCCTGCTCTTAACCTGGCGTAGTCGAATATCCGCTGACCATTGAAGAAGCTTTCTTTATCAAGCTGCCATCCAAGGGAAACGGCAGGAAACCAGGCGCCTTTTGCACCTTCGGCTAATACCGAAGAATTATCATAGCGGCTGCTTACCGTAAGCAGGTACTTACTTTTAAATCCATACTCCAGGCGACCCATGTACGACAGGTACTGTGCAGCAGAATAGCCTCCGGATCCGGTAACAGTAGCATCCGTATTGTTTTGCAGCGAGTACCATTTTTGCGATTCAAAAATTAAATTGTTGGCGCTCAAGGTCAATGACGATGAACGGTTAAGGCTTTGCAGTTCCTGTAACAATGTAACATTTATGGAATGGTCGGAAGCTATTTTGGTATTGTAAGTCAGGATGTTATCGTATACCCAGGAAGTGGCATTATTTACTGTCTGTGACGCCTGGGCAGCGCTTCCCAGGCGTATGGAAGATAGCGCCCCGTTAAAAGTACCACGCGTAGAGTTGCGGGTATCCAGCCCGAACATAGTGCGGTATTTCAACCCCTTGATTAGCGTAAGTTCTGCATAGACATTTCCAAAAACCCGGTTTGCTTTTGTATTATCCTCTACGGTTTTCCGGTCGTTGATGGCACTTACGATCTGCTGATCTTTGTTTGGGAAAAGGATATAGTTGCCTGCGGAATCATATGGTTCCGTCAGCGGAATCATTCCCGAAGCATTCGCATAAGAACTGGTGCTGGTATTCGTAATGGCATTGATAAAACTAACGCTGGCGCCAAAATTAAAGTACTTAACAGGCTTAAAATCTACCGAACTACCTACGGAGTAACGGGTGTAATCCTGTGCGTACTCAATGCCGGTCTGGTTGAAATAACCAGCGTTGAAGGATGCCTTGAATTTATCACTGCCGGCAGTCACAGAAATACTATGATTTGTGGTATGGCCGTTTCTAAGGCCAACATTATTTTGCCAGTCATAACTTTTCACCTTTGACGGGTCGTAAATATCAATACTGTCTACCGTCGAAAGTCCAAGGTTTTGAAGTAAAGATCTTTCCTCGGCTGAAGTAGCTCTTTTTTGAGCAATGAACGTATTATTTGCTGGGTCAAATACCCGCCAGGTGTAGCCTACCGCAACGGAATTCCATTGCTCTACACTTCCAAACCTGTCTCTAAATAAGGATAAGTCGGCAGCAGCCGTGGGGTAATAAAAAAGTGGGTTACCGGCGGTTGCTAATCCCCTTGTGCGGGTATAACTTTTGTCGGCAAAAAAAGCCTGCCGCCAGGAATCAGCTATTTCTGCGCCATTAAATATCGGTATTTGCCTGATGATTTTATCGATTGATTCGCTACCCTGGTAGCTTACAGAGATTTTACCTGCTTTGCCTTTTCTGGTGGTGATCTGTACTACCCCATTTGCGCCACGCACACCATAAATGGCAGTAGCCGATGCATCTTTCAGAACATCTATCGTTTCAATGTCGGCAGGGTTCATATCGTCGATGGTATAACTTACCGGGAAGCCATCTACTACATAAAGGGGTTCGTTGCTGGCACTTAATGAACGGTTACCTCTGATGCGGATAGAAGCACCATTGCCGGGCCGGAAGCCGCTGGGTGTGACGGTTACCCCTGCAAGCCGGCCCTGTAATGCCTGTGTAAGGTTGGTCGTTTGTACCGTACGCAAATTTTCACCGGAAATAGAAGCAGTTGCACCGGTTACTTCAACCCTTTTACGGGTTCCGTAGCCTACTACTACCACATCTTCCAGCGATTTGGAATCAGTACGTAGTACAATCGTTCCTACATCCGTACCCGTAACAGGTATTTCCTGGGTTGTGTAACCGGCAGAACTTACAACCAGTGTTTTAGCAGATGCAGGAACCGTTAAGCTAAAGGTGCCATCTGCTTTTGAAGCTGCCGCCTCACTGCTACCTTTTACTGAAATGGTTACGCCAGCTAATCCGGCGTTTTTTTCATCATGCACCGTTCCGGAGATGGTTTTGGAAGCCCTGTTTGGTTGAGCATAAAGTGCCAGACAGGTGATCATACATAATAGCAGGCTGGCACACCTGCATACAGCAGTGGTTGATAATCTCATACAGCAAAGCAAATTTTGGTTAAAGAATGTTAAAGCTAAAGTAGGATGAAATGGTTGGATTGGTCATCCTGTACTATGCTGAAAGACTACGGAATAGCGCCATATTTTTAAGCAAAAATTGCCGGATATAATAATAGCACCTGTTCTGCCATGCGTTGAAATACAACAAAAAAGGCGCTGCATAAAATATGCAACGCCAGAGTTATTGTGAATGGTGAAGTGCTAACTCCCAAAATGTAAAGCACCAATCCGGATAACTTCTTTATTCGATGTTACCCTGCAATTGATCACTTTTCTTTGTTGTGTGGACTTGCCGAAGTTGGTAAATAATTCTGCTTTTATGGTGATGGGGCCGCCTGATGTTTGCCGGGTATCGCCATATAAATTTACATCCACATCATAATTTCCATTTACAGCTTTTCGTACACAAAATTCTTCCGGCCCATAACCCTGCGTAATATCACCGGATATTTTTCCGCCCGCATTTGTTGTGTTATTTTGATAAAAACATTTCTCCCCGCCAGGATCTGTAACCCATAAATCCACATCGCTATTATTGGAACTCCAGCCAATTACAATCCGGACATCTACGGGCATTGGTTGTATAAATTGCGGATCAATAGCCGATGCGTTCACTTCGTTTGGATGGCCGCTAATGATGGCATTCAGCTCATTCAGGGCAATGCCTTTGATACTAAAAAAACGTTCGTCCCAACTACCCATTACTATTTTATATAAGAGGTCAACAGCTTCCTGATACCTACCGGTTTCATTATAGGCCAATGCCAGGTCACGGTATGATTGCGGTTCTTCTTCACGGATATTTAGTACTTCTTTAAATACGTCGGCAGCTAAAGTTGTTTCACCAAATTCCATTAGCTGGTTCGCAACAATCCGTAATAGTTCCGGATTTTCCAGTTTCATTTCGGCAATGTTCGAAAGCACCTGTAAAGCCAGTGCTTTATTATTTTTTGCGTAAAAGAACCGGGACACATCTACAAAAAAGGAAGGCTGCGACAAGTATGCTGCTTTCAATAACAGGTATTTATCATATTGTTTTGCGGCCGGTGTGCCTTCTAATTCTTTTAAGTAAGTGGCGTCGGCAGACCATTCGGCTAATTGAATGTTAGGCGCCGGGACAGCCTCTTTCGATTCTTCATCCTTCACAATTTGAGGGGGCGTAAATCTTGCTTCTTCCACTTTAGGTGGTTCAGCCATTCGTTCCTCGTGCATATTTGCATCAGCCGATTTGTATTGATTAGCTTCCGCATGGCCATTTGCAGAAGACGATGGAGCTGACACTGCAAATGATTGATTCGCATCGGACATTGTAGAATCCATTCTGTAAGACACTTCTCCTTCATTTAAAGCCCCTTCCTGATTTACAGTGCCAACCCTTATAAAAGCCTGGTTATAATCTGTTAGCTCTTCCTTTATTTTCAATGGCTTTTTTTGATGATACCATCCTTTTATTTCACTCATTGCAGTGATGGCCTGTTGAAGAGCTTCTTCTTTTTCATTTCTTTTTATTTGATGTTTCTCTTTTAATAAAGTATAGTATTCCTTTTGCAATTCCGCGGGTGGCACAATTTCATATTGTACATAATCTTCTATCCTATCCAGTACCAATAAGGAAGTGTTTTGGGTAACAATAGAAAACTGTTTACCCAGGTTTGTAATGGTTGTTTTATTTTTCTCATATTCCAGGTCAAGTTGCGCAATTTTAGTAGTAGCCCATATGCGTTTGATGTTTTCCGTTGCCGTATTATCTGCTGTAATAGTGATTGTTTTGCTGCTCGTTATTTTGTTACCGTATCCAAAATTGAGTGTTAGCAGAGCAGGACTTTTTTGCAGGATACCGGCAAATGAAAAACCATCCTGCAATTGTGCCGTCGTTTGGGTAAAGAATTCGATCACCTCACTATTGCTGTACGTTGCGTTGATGAATTGAAGCGGCGCTTTTTCCATATCATCCAAAGCCTTTCCCGTTTTTGTTTCCGCCAAATTGATGAATCGTCCGTGGGATTGTAAGGCAATCCATTTCAGGTAAGAGTAGTTAGTACCTGCAGCAGTAGTAACAACGGTTACAGGTGTTTCAGCAACAATCATATCCTTTTTGCCAAAAGTGGACAGGCCGTCTGTAAACAACAGTATTTCATCCGTTGCATATTGGTTTAAATTGATAGCGCCTAATTGCGTACCACCATCGTTCTGAAAGGATTTCATTCGTTGAATGAGTGCAGCGGCATCCCCGTTTTTAATCACAAATTGTTCCGCCGGCAATGCGGCGATATTAAAAGGAACCAGATCAACCGTCACATCTTCTAAGCGGTCAAAGTACCCTTTCAGCAATTTCGTTTCCTTTTCCTTATTTCTTGTTTCGCCGGAGGCAGATATATCCCATAATAAAGTAATGGTTGAAGGCTTTGGCTTTTCCCGGTATTGCGGTTCAGCTTGCGTATGCACATAGAAATAGGTACTGCCACCAAACTTTTCGGTGTAAACCATCTCCCCTTTCTGAGGCACAACAAATGCTACTAAATGGCCAACTGTGAAATTCTTTGCCTGAAAGGTTGCTTTCCAATCCGCTGCATATTTAGTAAATTCAAGATGCGATAATGTGTTGTTTTGCAGCAGTGGTTTTTCCGTTGCCTGATGTACCGTTGCGGTCAGGGAAAATTCCTGTAATGGCTGCGCTGCATACAAGGGAAGTTGGTATAGCAATCCCTCTTTTCCGCAAGGCAAGGGTTGCTCCGTGCCAATCACTACCCGCTTGTAACCCTTTGCAGGTATCGGATAAATGCGGGTACGGAAATTATTGCCACCGGTTTTTTCTACCAGGCCCGGATCAATTTTCCGCCGGATGGTTTGTTCGAAGGCGGCTCTTGCCACTGCTTTTTCAACCACCACGCCTTCCCGTAAAGTACCATTCATGTCTAACGCATACCTGCTGATATTTTGACCGTCGGCTAAGGGGAAATTAAACTCACCTTCCAGAATTTTATCCAGTGGATTGTAAAAAGTAATGTCAAAAGTAGTGGTAGCAATATTACCGGTAACCGCTATATCAATATTTAGTTTTGAAATCTGCAGTTCAGTCGGTTTGGTATTATTCGTCGTATTGGATGCATCTGTTATCCTTAATACAGGAATGGCATTCATTATTTGTGGCTGTGCAGCAGCTACTTCCTCTACACAGGAAGGCATGGTATACAACAGGCAAAGACAACAGAAAAGTAGGCGTAACATAAGGTTCGTTTTTGAGGTGACGAACCGTAAGATTAAAAATGCCGAAGATTACACACCGATGCTGTTTAATATTTTAACACTTGTTAGAAAATAGATACAAAATGTGATAGGATCGGTTTTATGTGCTGTAGGCACATTCTGTTTGTAGTAGTAAGCATATAAGTAATTTGGTGCTTTATGCCACGTAGTGGCTATCTGTTTAGCCATTATATACCTGATTTGACAGCATTTGTTTAAAGGCTGTCTAAAATTATTTTAATAAATAATCTGTGTCGCTTTCCGGCTGCAATATCGTTGGATTTTTACTTCATAGAATATTTATTGTTTTCAATGGTATTCAGTGAGGTGCTTCGCAGTTCGCCGTAGAATGCCAGCTATGGCTGCAAAATCCGCCTTATTTCGCTCAAAAATCAACTACCTATCAAAGGGTCAAATAAATGTAGATACTAAACAACTTCCTGATTTATTATTTCAAACAACACTTGTTCCTTTACTTTAAAATGATCAGACAGGTAGCCACTACGTGGCATCATGGCATTCTTAAAACCTTCATTGCTACCAACAGGTGGTACCTACAGCACAATAGGCCATTACTCTTTGTTTATAAAGCCCGGCATACCTGTACTGTTAAAATACTAAACAGTTTCACCGTAACGGAAGAACTTATTTCATTTTTATAAAAAAGTTGGGGCCGTTGGTATTGTTAGGAAAGCTTTCAAAATAACTTCCACATTTGTTGTTATGCCGGTATTGCCCTCACCCCCGGCCCCTCTCCACCTGTGGAGAGGGGCCGGGGGTGAGGACAACCGTTTTTCAAATAAACTATATTGACTATTTTACACAGCATCCGATAATGATGAAAAGGTAAAATCCCTGATTTTCATGGGCGGAATCAAATAACTGCGATAGGATTCGACACTGATGCTTCTCTCCGGCTTGCCTAATGCCTCTACATTGTTCAGCATGATGATGGGGCTTTCGTTGAACCGGAAATTCTTTACCGGGTATTTTATCTGTCCGTTTTCAATATAGAATGTTCCGTCCCTGGTAAGCCCGGTTAGTAGTAAGGTTTGAGGGTCAACCATCCGTATGTACCAAAGGCGGGAAACCAAAATGCCCCGTTCGGTACTTTTAATCATGTCTTCTACGCTTTGGGTGCCTCCTTCCATAATAATATTGCTGGGGCCGGGAACTGGTTTTACGCCTTTCTTTTGCGCCCAGAACTGAGAGTAAGCCAGGTTTTTAACGACCCCTTTTTCTATCCATGTCATTTTTTCCAGCGGCATCCCTTCCCGGTTCCAGGTAGAAGATGGAAGCTGGGGGTTGAACGGGTCAGAGTAAATGGTTACTTTATCATCCATTAGTTTTTCACCTAACCGGTTGCCGCCACCCGGTTTGCTCATATAACTTCTGCCTTCATCCGCACTACGGGCATCCAGTCCCTGGAACATATTTTCCAACATATAAACTGCTGCTACAGGCTCCAGAATGACAGTATATTTTCCGGGCTCGATTGCTTTTGCACTGGCAGAACCATTGGCTTTGGAAGCAGCAATTTTGGTGGCAGCATACGTATCCAGTTTGCTTACGTCGTTAAAGCCTTTTGCTGCATAACCAGAACCGGTACCAGCCTCATTACGGGTGGTAATGGTGAAAATAACATCTGTGTCTTTATTGTATGCAAACAGGCCTTTTGAATTGATCACCGCATTAAAGCTGGTTGTATTTTCAATATAACCGGCTGCTTCCAGTTTAGCCTCTTTAGAAACGTTGATACTTTTTGCAACTGCATCCGCCCTTGTATCAGGGGTAATGGCTGCGGTAGCAGGAGAATAGGTAACAGATTCTTTAAAATTTGACGGGCCTAACAGCGGCATGTACTCCGGATTTTCAGGCGCAAGTTGTGCAAGTTCTTCTGCCCGCTGAACGACTTTTTCCAATGATTTATCATCGAATTCATTGATGGTTGCCGTACCTAATTTTTTACCGAAAGTGGAAGTAACAGCAAGGCTTAGCGTGCTAATGTCACCCGCTGTAGATATGGCATTGCGGGCATACCGGATATTACCGCCCTCAGAACCGCTAAGACCCACTACACATTCATCCGCTTTTGAATAAGCAATCACTTTTTTTAATAATGTCTGTGCTTCTTCTTTACTTAAAATAGCCATAAGTTGTTATCAGATTTTTCGTGCTGTATTAATTACGTTAACGCCATTGAAACGGGTGGTGGAACTTCCGTGTGATACGGCATTTGATTGTGAAGGCTGGCCTTTACCATCGTTAAATGCGCCGCCTAACCGGTAGTCATCTTTATCGGCAATAGCTACACAACTGTTCCAAAACTCACGGGTGTTTGCCTGGTAAGCCACATCCTTGAGCATGCCTGCTATTTTGCCGTTTTTAATTTCGTAAAAAGTTTGTCCGCCGAACTGGAAGTTATACCGTTGCTGATCAATAGAGAATGAACCATCCCCGATAATATATATTCCTTTTTCTACATTTTTGATCATGTCATCCACACTTAATTTTTCTTTTCCGGGAACCAGGGACACATTCGGCATCCGCTGAAACTGAACATCTGCCCATGTTTGAGCGTAACAACATCCCTGCGATTCAGTAAGTCCGATAATATGTGCCTGGTCACGAATAGCCTGGTAGTTTACCAAAATACCATCTTTTATTAATTCCCATTCTTTTGTCTTCACCCCTTCATCGTCGTAGCCTACAGCACCAAGCGAACCCTGCTGAAGTTTATCCGCATGAATATTAACCAGCTTACTTCCAAACTGAAAGTTTTTTGAGCGCCATTTGTCTAATGTAAGAAAACTGGTACCTGCATAATTGGCTTCATAACCCAATACCCGATCCAGTTCGGTAGGGTGAGCAACAGATTCATGAATGGTTAACCAAAGGTGGGAAGGATCCAGTACAAGGTCATATTTGCCCGGCTCTACCGACTTTGCTTTTAGCTTTTGTTCAACATCGGCAGTCGCATTTTTTACATCTTCCAAAATATCGTAACGGTCTTTGTAGCGGGTAACAATCCCATTTACTTTACTGCCTGGCAATGACGTAAGATATTCATACCCCATACCTACCGGTGAACTCAAAGATTTTCTAGTTTCAAACTTGCCGGAAGCCGTATCAATTTTGGTAACGGTAAATGTAGGGAACAGCCGGTGCACATCCTGGTCAATATAGGATCCATCGGTTGAAGCAAAATACTTTTGCTCGTTTACCGCTAAGATGGCAGAATTTACAAAGTTGGCCCCACCTGCCATGGCAGCAGCATTTACCGACATCAACAAGTCCACCTTTTCTTTCACGGGAACCTCAAAAGCACTCTTCTGAATCGGCGTTTTCCAGCTCACTTCACCATATCCTTTTTGCGGCGCCAATTCTACCGTATTTGCCTGTACTTTCGAGTTTGCTTTAGCCACTGCTACCGCTTTTTCGGCTACTTTAGCAATGTTCTCTTTTGTAACATTATTAGAAGCAGCAAAACCCCAGCATCCATTGGCAATTACTCTTATGCCTACCCCAAAAGACTCGGTGTTTGCAATACCCTGAACCCGCTTTTCTCTGGTGGTAACAAACTGGTTAAGGTATCGTCCGATCCGTACATCGGCATACGTCGCTCCCTTTGACTTTGCTGTATTTAATGCCACATCTGCAAGCTCTTTTTTAACGCTCAAATCTATTGCTTCATTAAATCCATCCACCGGGTCGACCGGGTTTCCCAGAAGCATGAAATCCGGCAGTAAGAGTCCTCCTAACCCCAGTCCCGACAGCTTTAAAAAATCTTTTCTTTTCAAAATAGGTCCTCCTTAAGGTTAAATATTTGTGTTGGCAATGTATCTTTTTTTAATGAAAGATGACATTATTCCGGAAAATTTTTAATCCGTGAGTCCTAAAAGAATAACGTTTTTTAAGCCCCTTTAAATTTCTTTTCAAACCAAAGGAATGCAGCCGAAAAGATAAAAAGTATAAAAAAATAAATCTTGGGGATTTCTATTGTAACAACTCTTTCTGTGAAAGCACCTTCAACATGACGGTTATTCACAGCAGCATATGTAAGGGTATTATTTTTCTTACTTTCCCAACGGACATATTTCCAGTTTTCACTTTCGAAAATATACATCCGGTTTATATTTTTCCGACCCGTCGTTATTGGCAGCCACCCCTTTTTTAGCGGCCAGTAATAACCTTTCCAAAGAAAAGGCAGTTGGTAATTTTGCTCCATGCTGATTTCATCTGTCGCTGCAAATACCTGCGGTGTTTCAGGAACAGCGGTTTGCAGGTGAACAATTGCCTTTTCGTTTACAACCGGTATGGCAGGGCTAATTGTGAAAAATTCTTCTTTTTCCTTTTTCCTGGCAGCCTTCTGTAACAGGGTTGTCCAGAAAGCACTGTATGCAGTTGTACTGCCCGATAGTTGCCAGCTATAGGTATTACTCAAAGTAGTAATAATTACTTTACCCAAACCTTGAATTTTACTACTAATGATTATTTCCGCTTGAGCTGTTCTAACCAGTGGCTGTGTTCCCGGCTGTTCCCTGATATACAACGGCTGATTGATTTTTATACTCTGAAAAGTGTAAGAACTATCATCCGTAAATGTAAGTTTCACCGGTTGTATCTGATTGCTCTTTGAAAATATAAGCGGAAAATCTCTTATAAAAGAATTGCCTGTATTTGCACTGGTGTCCATCTTAATAATCAGACCTACACCCACCTGATTTACTGCTGATTGGATAGCTGCATTTTCAGATGGGGTTAAAGCCTTCAATTCAGCAGCATCCGCAATGATAACATCAAACTGCTTCAGCAATGAAACAGAAACAGGATGAACAGGAACATTGGAAATATTAAGGAAATCTTCGTTGAATTTGTCTTTGCTGATACGGGTTCGGGCAACCGCCTGATAGTTATTTTGTGCTAACCAGTTTTTTATGAATTTATTTTCAAAGTCGGGTGAAGAAGCGAGAAAAAGGATTTTAATTGGTTCAGGGGTTAACACTTCAACAGGAAGTGGTTCGCTTTCTAAAGTGTCTTTACCTGCTAAAACAGTAATGGTATAAACAGCTTTATCCAAATGTTTTGGGATGGTGCTCAATTCAAAGTTTCGGGATGCACCGGCGGGCATCAATACGGAATCAAGATGGACATCAAAGCCACTCAAAATAATTTTTACCGGCGAATTGTTGTTTTCTAAATGCCCCTGTACCCGCAGCTTATTTCCGGATTGCATTTGTTGATTCCAGGAGATAGCTGTAATGCCGGATTTGATCTGCACCGGATGATAAATAATTGGAATATTTCTAATAGATGCAAGTTCATCTTCCGCTAATCCGCTACCGAATAAATGAATGGTACGAACATCATTTTTAGAATTATTGAAATAGCTGACATCCGCTACATATTGGTACTTATCAGAAGCATATTGCCTGTCGGTTGTGTAAACAGGAACATTCCCGTTTTTATGGAGAAAAGCATTCAAACTATCCGGTTCAAAACCTGCTGTTAGCAACACCGCTTCTTTTGCTTCAGTTGCTTTTTGCTTTTGCTGATACGTAAGCGGCAACCCCATACCAGCTAACCCGCCAATGGCAATTACTGATGCTGCCATTCGTGCCGCCAGCCATGATTTATTCGGACGCCGCCATTCCTTCCATAACAGAAACAGGAGCAACAACGTGCAGGCGATTAGAATACAAATATTCCAATAATTCATTTTCGCTTTATGCCACTGTTTAAGTTCATAAAATACCGGCCGGATAAGTTCATATCGGCGGTGAATGCGGAAGCAGAAGGAAGTTTTGCCGGCGTATCCAGCATTTTCTGTATTCCGTTTTCCGCTACGCTTATATCTTTCATATAATAGGCCCCACTCAGTACTTTTTTTAGTGCGGATACTGCAGGAAGGAAAAGGGACGGATTTTGTGAAGCTTTTGCGCTTAACTGTTGAAAGGCCTGCTGTAATATTTCCTGTGATGGCGTATCTAAAGAATCTTCATACTTCAATTGCTCTAAGGTGCCAATTGCTTTTCTGGTAGTAAGCAGTGATGAATTCTCTTTTTCAAAATGTTGCTGTGTAACTGGCTGAATGATTTTCGACAAATCCCCGGTAAGCCGTTTATCTGTTTTTAGGGGTGTTGTCGTAAAACCGGTTTTTGCTACATACGCTCTCGATTTCTGCTGAAGATCTTTTAACAGGTGCAAAGCCTTGTATTCAAAAGGCAATGCTTCTTTCGGCTTAAAAGTTCGAAGTTGCAATTCTGCATTCCACATTTCTGCCAATGTTGCTTTTAATTGCTTTTTTGTTGCAGCATCAAAAAAATCGGCATCGTCAGCATTGTCATGCGAATGCCCATATTGCTCCAGAATTTCAGCTGCATTGTCTGTACTGCCATGCTGCCCTTGCTCATGTTCACCAATTTCTGTATCTGTTTCTTCACCTAAAAATTTACCATACCGCAACCGTAGTAATCTTTGGTCAACGCCTAAATCATTACTTCGCTTTTTGAATTCTTCCGGAGTAATGGTACTTCTGTCTTTTAAAAGCTGTTCCGTTTCAATAATAATCTGGCGTTCACTTCTAAACATTTCCGGTTTTATATCTAATCCATTCACCATTCCATTCATGCTCAGGGATTGGGTCGTATCCTGAATCGTAACAATATACACATCAGACCGGGACTCTTGGTTGCGGGTGTCCGTAACCATTACAAAAAAATACAATTCATCACCCGGCTGCATTCCCAATCCTTTCAAATCAAGTATTTTTTGCAGGTTATATTGCTGCCTGCCTGCGGCAAAATTTGAAAAGGAAAGTGTTTGTTCTTTGAACTTAACTGCCTCTCCTTCTCCGCTGGATATAGTGGCCGAAATGGCTGCAGCTTTTATTCCGTAATCGTCAGCTATGTTCACTTTCAAGAATACGTTTTCAGGCTGCCCGTAACTGATGATGGTATTAGGCTTAGGCGTTTGAATGACAATAGTTGGAACCTGGTCTTTTATCACTTCAATTTTATACAATTCTGATAATTTACCTGCAATATCAACCTGGTAAAAGCCGGACTTTACAATGGCTTTTTGTGCTTTGAAACGACGCTCCTGTTTGTTTAAAACCACCAGTGGTAAATGTGTTCCATCATTAAATACAAGTGCTAACTGATTAACTGCGGTATTTGTTTTTATATCCCATGAAACCATTCCGCCTTCTTCTACCTGCACGTCAAACTTTTCCTGTGTTCTGGCGGGTTTACCAGTGTAAGAAGGAGGTGTAATAACAATATGCTGAGATTCTAATTGGGGCAGCAACTTTTGGTGAATCGTATTTGGTACTGATGCAGTTGTATAAGGATTCGGATGAGATCTACTTTGACTGATGGGAAAGCGGAATATAACAACACATACAAGCACAACAAGCAATAAAATAAAAGATGCACTAATTAAATTTTTTTTAAGCGGAGTAGATTTATGCAGCAGGCCAAGTTGGGTTTCAACCTTTTGTAATTGCAGTTTTTGCAGTAAGTTTAGCTGATCGTACGGTAGCAATACCAACTCTGAACTTTCCTGCAATGCCGGTTCTGACTGATTCAGGAAACGGGTAATATCCGATTCACTTAATTTCCACCACTGCCTAACGGCTGAAAGAAAAATAAAAATAAATACCAGTAACGGAATTCCCCAATAAACAGGTATTTGAAGAAGTTTGTGTAGTAACGTTGATATGAAAAGGGTGATGACAGTTGCAGTCATCAATACAAGCAGCATACGCTGGTAAATCCATTTCTTTCTTAATTGCAAAATGATATTTTTCCCTTTCGTTTCAGGCATACACTTCTTTTTTTGATGCTAATGAAATGTATCTCTCTATGGCAAAAAGCAGGAATGCGGCGATCCATAAAACCTTTGACAGGTCGGTATTTTTTACAAATTTTTGCTTGAAATAATTGTTGCTTTGTGTAATAATAGTTGGCTGCATCTGATGTACGTCTATTATTCGTTGATCATTAGGGTAGTACAATAACTTTTTTTGTAACATCAGTTCAAAAATCATTTGTGGAAAATACGCATCCCATACCAGGTCATTCCAGGCAGGGTTGAAACGGCTGTAAAAGTGGTAAACAACAGATCGTTTCTTTTGTAGGCTAAGTATGGGTTCTCCGAATCCGTTACTCCAGATTATTTTGCCAGGTACGTTTGCATTATTAATTGAATACTGTTTAAAGAGTAGTATTGAATGATAACCGGCCATGTCGTTACCGTTGTTAATCCACGATTGAACCTGCTTTTCTTTTCCTTTTTCATATATAAAAACATGATTCTTTATAAGCGTATCAGGAATAGTTTTGGTAGAAAGCCAGAATAACCAATCGTAATTTGTGGGAAGCTTGTCTAATGAGGTAATAACTTCTACCTGAATTTTGTATTTACCAAATTGCCGGATGGCATCAATGGCGGCTTCTACATAATCTGCATCTTTTAAAAAAGTGTCTGTATAAATAATTATTGTAAGTGTACCGGTATCAACTTCAATTGTATTATTTGTATTGGTAGTATCTGCTATCAAAAGCTCTCCACTTTGATTTCGTAATTTGAATTCAGCAGATCCACGTGGAGAAACATTTTTTATTTCGTATTGTAAAGCAGTTGAAGTACTGTGTGCAACTACCGCTTGAATGCTATCCATTATTGACAAGCGGGCTACTATAATATTGTGTGATGAAGTGTCCCGTGAGGTATAAGAAATCCAACGTAAATCCATGGCCAGATCGGGTCGGCTACCTTTGAATCTGCTCAGCCGTTGATCTGTAAATAAATATATGGGAAGATCAGCCGGGACCTTTTCATTCAATTGTTTCAACAACGTCCAATACGGTAGTTCTTCATCTGATGAATCTGTATGTTGCTTCAACACTTCTTCCAGGTTTACCTTTTCAAATCCCTTGTTGAAATAATGAAACTCCACACCTGCTAAGCGTAATGAATCTATTGATGGCTTGAAATGACTGTAAGACTCGTTTATATTTTTTTTATCGAGTAGCACCCATCCTTTTTCGTCTTTTACATGCAATTGCTTTTGCCAGACAGGTTTTGCCAGTAATACTGCAAGTGAGGTAATAATCAGGCAACGAAGTATCAGTAACAGGATATCTTTTAACCGAAAACTTCTTGCCTGTTGCCTGGCATTTTCAACCAGTAAAGAAATGCTTCCTATTGTAAGGGTTTTGCCCTCCCTTATATTCCAAAGGTGGATGATTACAGGAAAAATAATTCCTGCAAATGCCAGCAGCCATATGGGTTGTAGGAAGTGTAGCAATACGTTAGCCTTTTATTTTGTTGCGAAGATTTAAGAAATCTCTTAACGCATTTTCAAGTGGTTCATCCATATGAATCAACCTGTAAAAAATTTGTTTTTCAAGTAGTTTTTTACGCACATCAGCCAGGTACGCCTCAAGTTTTTGCAGATACAATTTTTTCGCCAGTTGCAGATCAATTTTAATAACCTGCCCTGTTTCAAGGTCTTCTACAGCCGTATATCCTTTATAGTTCAGTTCTGTTTCGTTTCGTCCCATAATATGAAGCACGGATACTTCGTGTCGTAGCGAAGCAAGCAAGCCAAGCATTTTAGTGATTTCTGCGTTTTGCTCATAATAATCCGTTATAAAAATGAGTAATTCTTTTTTTTGATTGCTTAAAAAAATGTTCCGGTAGTTGATCTCTTGTGTAAAATGTCCATTTGCTTGTATGTTTTCAATTTCATTGTACAGCCGGGCCATTTGCTGATGACCTTTCCGGGATGGCAATGAGAACAAACGTCCTTCTTCAAAAACAAACAAGCCAACGGCATCCCCTTGCTTACCGGCAAGATAAGCCAGCGATGCAGCCAGGTAGCGGGCATATTCCAGCTTTGTATAAGCGCCGTCTTTGTGGTTCATGGAAGCACTGGCATCTATTACTATTTTTACTGCTATACTAGTTTCTATTTCCGATTCACGGATATAATAGCGGTCGGAACGGGCAAACATTTTCCAGTCAAGCGAACGCAAGTCATCGCCGGGCTGATAACTGCGGTATTGGCTGAATTCCATACCGGTGCCTTTCACGTTGCTTTTGTGCAATCCGGCCATGAAGCCTTCCACTGTTGTTTTTGCAGCCAGCGACAAATCTTTTATTGCCATTAAAACTTTCGGATCCAGCAGACGGCTCATGGGTTAAGTTAAAAGGAAAAAATAAAAAGTAAAAAACAGAACCGTGGCATTTTGGGAATGCGTTTCCGTCAATAATTTTTTCTTTTTTGCATAAATAAAAGCAGCATTTTATTAGGGAGTTAAACTCATTTTTTACTTTTTACTTTTTACTAGATCACTGCTTTCGGCCGTTCAACGGTTTTTATCAATTCAGCAGTAACATCATCGGTAGTTATATTTTCCGATTCTGCTTTAAAATTCAACAGGATCCGATGCCTCAAAACCGGGTAAGCCATCTCATGAATATCGTCCGGCAAAACGGAATACCGGCCCTTGAACAGCGCTCTTGCTTTAGCGGTAAGAATAAGCGCCTGCCCTGCCCTTGGCCCTGCTCCCCAGCGTACCCATTCCTTTATGTAATTCACGGTTGAAGTATCGGGCCTTGTCGCCCTGATAAGCAGGCTCACATATTTTATAAGATCGTCATTAATACTTACTTCCCGTACCAGTTGCTGCAACTGAATGATTTCTCCGGCAGTTACAATTGGGTTAATGATTGCCTTTTTGCTGCCCGTTGTGCTGCTGAGAATGGTCATTTCTTCCTGCTCCGTAGGGTACCCAATTTTCACATACAGTAAAAACCGGTCAAGTTGGGCCTCCGGCAAGGGGTATGTTCCGGATTGTTCGATCGGATTTTGGGTAGCAAGAATAAAGAACGGCCTGCCAAGTGGATAGGTTTTACCGCCGTATGTCACCTCAAATTCCTGCATGGCTTCCAGTAACGCCGATTGGGTTTTTGGAGGGGTACGGTTTATTTCATCGGCCAGCACAATATTTGCAAACAGCGGTCCTTCATTAAATTTGAAAAACCGCTTACCTGTCGCATGATCCTCCTCCAGAATTTCGGTACCAACAATATCAGTAGGCATTAAATCCGGCGTAAACTGGATGCGGCGAAAAGACAAATGAAGTGCCTGGCTCAACGTCCGGACCATTAACGTTTTTGCAAGACCCGGCACTCCCTCCAGCAGGCAATGGCCACCGGCAAGCATCGCAACCAGGATTTCTTCAAGCACTGTATCCTGACCAACAATTATTTTTTGTATTTCCTTTTTTAAGAGTGGAAGTTTGCTGAGAAGCTCAGTTACTGTTTTTTCTGAAATGTGCAAGGCAGCGTAATATTAATTGTCAGATAATGCTGTTCCGGGTGAATCATACAGCATGCAATGGCGGGGAAAATACAAAATATCACCCGACAAATATTCGAAAGCAGTAACTTTAGTTGAATCAAGACAATGTTAAGACCAAAATTTACATTTACAAGGCTTAAATATCAGTCGGGGGACTGGAACACCGATCAGCGGATGCCTTCAAACATCCTTAACTCTTTACTTGAATATACAACCATACCCATCGACACGGAAGAGAAAGTTGTCGAGCTCAGTAGTGACAATGTTTTCGATTCAGCCTTTTGCTATTTGAGCGGTCATAAACTCGTTCAGTTCAATGCAAAGGAGAGAGTGAACTTTAAAAAATTCGTTGAAAATGGCGGTTTCGTTTTCGTCGACGACTGCAACCATGATATAGATGGTTTGTTCGCCAAATCGTTTGAAGCGCAAATGACGGCCATTTTCGGTGCATCCGCTTTAAAGAAACTATCAAACGACCATCCGATTTACCATTCTTTTTTCACTTTCGAGAAAGGGCCGCCCAACACCTCTTTTGAATTGAATGGATGGGGAGATGACCTGATTCATGATTATCTGAAAGGTATCATCATCAACGGAAGGATCGGGGTTTTATACAGCAATAAGGATTATGGCTGTGAATGGGATTATGATTTTCGGAACAAGCGTTTTCTGGCGGAGGACAATACCAAATTCGGTGTGAACATTGTTTTATATGCGATGGGTTCGTAGCCTGTTTCATATTTTAATAATGAGGCACATAGGGCACATAGAAATACAGGTGTGGAAATACAAAGCACATAGCAGGTAACGCAAACCTTGCATTGGATTGCCTGATTCTACAATAATTTCGGATTTGTATTTATGTATTCCTATGTGCCTTATGTGCCTATGTGGTTCAAAAATGTATTTGTATTGCTATTCTGTTTAATATTTTTTACCTGTAAGGTTTTTTAGTATACCCATTAATGTTTAATAATTATTAAAATACTAAGCGGCCTTAAAAAAACAATTCCATTCAAATAACCTATTAACTTTTTTTATTTGAATGAACCATCGTTAATCTTTCAACCGGTATATTTTCAGATTGCCAATCAGTTGATTGGATTTGGTAGACCGGAAGCCAAAATAACCTTTTGTCAGCGGGGCCGGATCAGTATAAGAGAAGTACCGTTGGTCATCCACCCAAAAGCTTACCTGGCCATTGCTGAGGATCGTTTTTATATGATATGTTTGATTGGGTTTAAGCAGGTGTGTTGAGTCCAGGTATTCAGCGAGCAGTTCCCGGTTGCCCTTTCCATCGTAACGCCGGAAGCGGGTGGTTGTATTGCTGTTGCCACCCATCCCTACATAATACAATTGAAGGCTGTCGTATGTTTCCAACTTGCCATTGCGGGTAAACAGGTTGCTATTATTTGGATCGCTTGCCATCCAGAACTGATTCAAATCGGACAGCCTGTCCAAAGCTCCATTTTGCATTATCACCTTCCGGTCGTAGGTAATCATGATGTTACCTTTGAGCAGTTTATTAAGCCAAACTGTAACGCCGGCACCGGTTTGTAATTGTAACCCGCCATCTATCACTTTTACGATAGAACCGGGAGAAGATTGTAACTCTACTCTCCAGATGGCCGTATCTAATGGCTGGTCAAATTTCTCTTCGAAAATTAATTGCTTTTTAGCGGTGTAAGCACCACTGTTGTGTTTTTGTTGGGCACAGGACGAGGATGAAATGATGAACGTAACAAATAACCAGAAATTCAGATTAGTCTTATTCATGTTGTTTACCATCGCATTTCCTTCATCTCCGGCGTGCATACTTCTTATAAATGTAAAGAACGTTTTTACACATTATGCATAAATAGCCACACTGCCTTCACCATCGCTGTCCTTAAAGCCACGGTACATACCGGCACTGTTGAATTGCATGGAAACATTGCCTTGTGCGTCCACGCCAATCATGCCGCCTTCCCCCTCCATTGCTGCTAATTTTTTTTGTACTACTTCGTGCATCGCTTCCTCCAATGATAAGGCTTTGTACTCCATAATAGCACTTACATCATAAGCAGCTACGGCACGGATAAATACTTCGCCGTGGCCGGTGCAACTGATAGCACAGGTTTGATTATTGGCGTAGGTACCGGCGCCAATCATAGGACTGTCGCCAATGCGGCCATATTTTTTATTGGTCATGCCGCCGGTGCTGGTAGCGGCAGCAATATTTCCTTTTTCATCGCAGGCTACAGCGCCTACGGTTCCAAATTTTTTATCCCGCATCAGTTCCTCCAGGTGATGGTGCGTATGGTCCAACGAGTAGTTATCGCTATCCCGCATGGCTTTCCACTGGTCGTACCGGAACTGAGAAAAAAAGTATTCATCCGGTTCCAGCTTAATGCCTTGTTTAATGGCAAAATCGTTGGCCCCTTTTCCGCTCAAAAAAACATGATTGCTGTTTTGCATCACTTCATTGGCCAGTTCAATAGGGTTGCGCACACTGCGGATACCTGCAACGGCGCCGGCATTCAGGGTAGCACCGTCCATGATAGCCGCATCCATTTCCTGTACGCCTTTTTTGGTGAACACAGAGCCACGGCCTGCATTAAAAAGCATATTGTCTTCTAAAATGACAATGGCTGCTTTCACAGCATTTACCGCATTTCCGCCCTGCTCTAATACCGCATAGCCTCCATCTACAGCATCCTGCAAACCCCGCAGATAAGCAGCCTCTAATTCGGAGGTCATTTCTTCTTTCAGGATGGTGCCAGCCCCACCATGTATAGCAATCGTAAACTTTCCCATTGATTCCTTTTGAATTGACGCCGAAATTAATTCAATCCGGTACGTTTCGTTTCAAAGTTTTTGATGGAAAGCTTGATAAACGTTTATAGTTATGGAGATACTGTTTGAAAATATACAATTACAGCCGGGGTTACTGTTAGGCAGCTATTCCCCTTTTTTCAAACTATTTGCCTGTCCAACCAACTTTATAAATTCCTTCCGATACCCATACGTATCATTTCCCACAGCCGTATTTGCAAGCTGTAGCACCTGAGAAAAAGAAGAATGCTGTTTGTATTCCGAATCTCTGAGCAGCAGGCCAAACTCTGCTACGGCTGCGGAAAACCGGAAGTTATTGCTGGTAGCGGATGCGGATTGGCTGCCTGCCTGTACCGGGTGTACGATGAGTTTGCTTACATCACCCGCCGGTGCTTTGTAACGCAGTTTGATGTTCATGATTTCGCTAGAGTTGGTGTTTGTAACTGCAATAGGCTGCGCCCCATATTTCAGGGGATCAACGCTTTGGGAAAATTCGTCTTTTACACCTGACGGAATTAGTTCATACAAAGCTGTAACCGTGTGGCCTGACCCAAGTTCGCCGGCATCTTTTGCATCATTATTGAAATCTTCGCTTGCCAGTATCCTGTTTTCGTAACCCAACAGCCGGTAGGCCTGCACATATTGCGGATTGAACTCAATCTGCAGTTTTACATCTTTGGCAATGGTAAATAAGGTACTGCCAAATTCATTCACCAACACTTTTCTGGCTTCATTTGCATTATCAATATACGCATGGTTGCCATTGCCTTTATCGGCCAGTTGCTGCATTTTATTATCTTTATAATTACCCATGCCATAGCCTAATACACTCAGAAAAACACCACTCTTCCGTTCTTTTTCTATCAGTGTAACCATTTCATCATCACTGCTGGCGCCTACATTAAAATCGCCGTCCGTACAAAGGATAATGCGGTTATTCCCTTCATTTACAAAGTTTTTTTGTGCAATCTTATACGCAAGTTCAATCCCTTCGCCGCCTGCGGTAGAGCCACCTGCTGATAAACGATCCAATGCATCTTTAATGGTCTGCTTATTACTGCCGCTGGTAGATGGCAATACCAAACCGGCACTACCTGCATATACGACAATCGCAACCTTATCCTGCGGACGTAACTGATCGGCCAGCATACTCAGTGATGTTTTCACGAGGGGAAGTTTATTGTATTCATCCATGGATCCCGATACATCAATCAGAAAAACCAGGTTAGCCGGGGGTAGATCATTGGCTTCTATTTTTACGCCCTGCAGTCCAATGTGTACCAACTGGTGTTGTTTATTCCACGGGCACTCTCCCATTTCTGTAATCACAGAAAAAGGATCTGTTCCAGTTGGCTGCGGATACTCATAGTCAAAATAATTAATCATTTCTTCTATCCGCACCGCTCCTTTTGGTGGTAATTGGCCTTCGTTTAGATAACGCCGCACATTACTATAAGCTGCTTCATCCACATCAATGGAAAACGTAGAAAGCGGAGCCTGCTTTGCCGTTAAAAAATGATTATCTTCTATATGATCATAGCCTTCGGTATTGTCAGGCAGAGCTACAACTCCTTCATCTTTAACACCTTCCTGGTTGATCGTACCGATCCGGGCTTGTTCCAATTTTTCCTGCATGGGAGCTTTATCATAATCCGTTGCCTGCTGATCGTACACTACTGTAGGGGGCGTGAACTTTTCCAGTCCTGTTTTTGATGATGGGTTAGGTGTTTTAATATCCTGTAATTGAACTTCTTTTTCAACGGCAATATTTTTAGGCGTTTTTTCATGGCAGGCAATCAAGTAACATAAGGGCAAAGCATAGCCCTGCTGCATAACGCAGTTTCGTAAACATGGCAAAAAGTTTTAAAGTTAGAAACGAAATAAAATGGCTTTACCTGCAGGCACGCCTGCTGCGGGCTTCACCATATTGGTGGCGTACAACAATCTGTTTGAGATGCAGATTGATACAACATTGCATAACGGGGTAACCCGGAAATAAATAGATTTCGGAGATGGGTTACAAACAGATTTTTTTGAAATGAATCAGTCCTGTTATGCTCCTGAAAGCGCTAATATTATTTTCCATTCTTCTTCGCTAACGGCCGAAACAGACAGCCGGCTAAGCTTTACCAATTGCATATCGGCTAATCGCCTATCACCTTTTATTTGCGAAAGCGTAACCGGCTTCTTTAATTTTCGCAACGGAGCAATTTCCACTACACTCCAGGTGTCACCTTCAGCCGAGGGATCGGGATAGGCAGCTTTAATAACCTGCACAATCCCGACAATTTCCAACCCTTCATTGCTATGGTAAAAGAATGCTTCGTCGCCCTTTTTCATAGCCCGCAAATTGTTGCGGGCCGTGTAATTGCGAATGCCATCCCAAACGGTATGGCCATCTTTTACCAGTTGATCCCAACTATAAGATGAAGGTTCGGATTTAATTAACCACATATTTCGATTGATGATTTAGGATTTAAACGATTTGGGATTTTACATTTATTGGATTCTAATCTTGGAAGAATCTGACTTATATCTTCCAAAAAATAAAGGACATGAATGTTTAATTTTATAAACGGACGTTGCAAATAGCTTCATAGTAGTAAGACATTTGAACGGTGCCCTCACCCCCGGCCCCTCTCCACAGGTGGAGAGGGGTGGCTCTGCGTACTATTTTTTATAAAATTCACCAGTAACATCAAGTTGATGAGTGCTCAATAAATATTCCTCATTTGAACGGTGCCAATCCCGAAAAAATCGGGACAGGCTGCCACTAAAACTTCATGCCAGCACTTACCTCCGGCCCATAAAAATAAGATAAAATCCCGCTACCCTTGATGACTAATACAGCAAACCCGGAATAGCCACAATTCACTATTGTCTGTTCAATGTCATTTACAAAAGAAAGTAGGATAATTGGGTTGATGTTATCAGCAATGAGAACAACATTAATTGAAGAAAAAGAAAGTGTGTTCTTACATAGCTTTGAATTAGCAAATACTGGCAAAAAAGCTTTATTTTACCGGACAGATAGATTGAGATGGGAAACATTTTTCGCCGATATCATACTGTTCATTATCCAAATAATTATAATTCCCAAAAGTGTATAGGCATCTTGTAAAAAACAAAATCATGCTGACGGTTTTTATCATCAGTGCAATGGTCTTGTTTTTTTCCCGTTGCATGGATCAGTCAACATCCACTACCAAAGATGCAAGGGGGGAAATGTACGCAGGCGCCCTAAGTTGTATGCCATGTCACCAGGCAATTTTTACGAACTACCAGCACACCAGCCATTACCACACATCAGAACCGCTAAAAGATGTAAGAGGAGAAATATTTTCAACAGCCCGTTTTGCTTTTAACGATAGTGTGAAAGTAGCTGTTGAAAAACGGAATACCGGTGTATACCAGGTTGAATATATTAATGGAAAAGAAGCCCTGGCAAAACCTGTTGACATGGTTTTTGGCTCCGGTAAAAACGCTCATAGTTTTGGCTATTGGGAGGATAAAAAGCTATTCCAGCTTCCGCTTTCTTATTTTAGTTCTATTCAGGGTTGGGCCAATAGCCCCGGCTTTCCTGCTCATGAAGCTTTTTTTAACAGACCGATTATCAGCCGTTGTTTTGAATGCCATGGCTCCTACATAGCAGAAGATGCAATACAAACAGAAAGCCTGACGGCTATCAGAAACCTGGACAGGAAATCGATCATCTATGGTATTGACTGCGAACGATGCCACGGGCCGGCTGCCAACCATGTGAATTTCCATACCCAAAATCCTGCTGTAAAAGATGCACGGTATATGGTAAGCTGGAAATCGCTTGCCACGCCAGCGAAAGCTGGATGTATGTGCCGTGTGTCATTCCGGTAATGATGTGGCTACACAGCAGCCTACCTTTTCGTTTCAGCCCGGCGACACACTTTCCAACTATTATTTTCCAACGTTTGGTAATGCGCCTGCTAAAGGAGATGTGCATGGAAAGCAACTTCAGTTGCTGGCTGGCAGCCGCTGTTTTCAAATGAGTAAAAACATGGAGTGTACATCCTGCCATAGCCCGCATGAGAACGTTCCCGGTAATATGGTTATTAATTCCAAACCTTGTATTAGTTGTCATCAGCAAGGTGAGCATATAGATTGTCCCCTGACCGCTTCTCTGGGCAAAGCCATCATAAACAATTGTATTGATTGCCACATGCCAAAGGAGGCATCAAAAGCCATTCGTTTTCAAACGGCCGGTAATGAGGAATTGCAACCCTATTTATTGAGAACACACCGGATAGCCATTTACCCGGAAGCAACACAAAAAGTGTTGGCCAAATTGAAAGTTCCTGAAAAAGAAAAATGATGGTATTGTTTTTAACACCAGATTAAATTGGATTGTGGACTTCATTTCTGTCAGATGTCCAAACCTGATTTGCTTATTGCCAATTGCCCATTGCCTGTTTGAATCTGGTATAACTACCTACCAAACAAATGTTCCTACTGAGCCAGCCTCAAGGGAAACAACAATCCACCGGCCATTGTATTTGATATTGAATAATTCGGAATTTGGCGCCGTCATTTTCTACGATGAGTACTTTTTTACCTGCAAGGGAAGCAACCACCCACCGGTGTTTTAAAGGAACTGCACGTTAGAGAGATTACCCGTTGTAGAACTAGAACTGGAGATTCTAACCGAGCCTGCCGGTACAAATTTAGAAGCATGTGCAATAATATAGTAGCCCACATTGCGGGTATAAGTACTGCTGGTTTCTACCGTAATAGCACCCTTGCAAACATCGCAACCGCCGGTTGTGTGCGGACCAAAAGCGGCATTATTTGCCAGGTTCCATTCCAGTGCATTCCGGCTCCAGTTGCGCATGCTACCAATCACCACATTTTTTAGATGCCATTTCAGGTCGCCGCTAAAACTGCCGTTGGATGGAGTGTACTGTTCAGTAAAATACAAGGCTTTATCGGGGTGCGCCGTGCGAACGGTAGATAAGGCACTGATATCGCCGCCATATAAGTGGAAAGCCGACCCATTAATAAAAGCCTTGGCTGCAGCATCATTCAAAACAGAAATGGGGTAATTAGGATTATCGCAATTATGATCCCAGATGATAATTTTTGTGGAAATGTTTGCCATCTGAAAGGCCGGGCCTAAGTTGTTTTTAATAAAGTCTGCCTGTTGGTTTGCAGGCATCACCATACTTGGATTATTTCCGCCATATAAGGGTTCGTTTTGCGGCGTGATGGCGTCAATGGTAATACCTTGTGCTTTCATTGCCTGAATGTATTTGACAAAATATTGCGCATAGGCTTGCTGGTATTGTGCCTGCAGGCTGCCACCTACAAAGCTGTTACCGGTCTTCATCCATACTGGTGACGACCATGGGCTGCCGAGTATCTTAATACTGGGATTAATGGTTAGTATCTCTTTCAATAGTGGAATCAGGTTCATCATATCCGGGGTCAGGCTAAAGTTTGCCAGCGTAACATCGGTCTGGCCGGCGGGCATATCATCATATGTAAATGGCGCCGCATTTAAATCAGAGGCACCAATGCTGATACGAAGGTAGCTTACACCAATAGAACTGGTGGTTGATCCAAATAATTCCTGTAGTAATTCCGCTT
Source organism: Chitinophagaceae bacterium (assembly GCA_965246935.1). Classification (GTDB taxonomy): domain Bacteria; phylum Bacteroidota; class Bacteroidia; order Chitinophagales; family Chitinophagaceae; genus JAZKFT01. Next base: position 627,829 of record CBDFGC010000001.1, read on the forward strand.
TCTTTGATGCCGTTAATGAGTTGATGACTTCTGCACTTCCGCCGGTAAGCGTATAGCCAAAACCGTCTATTGACTGGAAAGTAGTGTTCTCATCCACCTCAATACCGGCGTATTGATTCACCGGTGTAGCAAAGGCAAGAATGCCGGTTTGCTTTTGCAGTTTGACGGTTTCGTCCGACTTTGTTAACCAAAAATCCACTTCATTGGTAACTGTTGGCGGGGTAACAACTACTGGTGGCGTATCTGTACCCGATTTATGACTGCAATTCATGAATAAGATGACCAATGCTCCACCAATCGAAAAAAGTTTTCGGCGAAGCGGCAGGCTGTTGTTTGCTTTCATATCAATTATTGTAAGTATCCTTTTATGGTTTAACTGCTTTGTACACCCGGATGTAATCCACTTCCATTGATGCCGGAAAAATAGAAGAATCAATGCCTTGTTTGCCGCCCAGATTGCCCCCAACTGCTACGTTAAGTATTAAAAAAAAAGGTGAATCAAAAGGCCATTCATCTATGGTCTTGTGTTCATTCGGAAAATGGTTATACAACGTGTTATTAACAAAAAAATCCATCCGTTTAGGTGTCCATTCAATGGAGTAACGCTGAAAGGAATCATAAGGGTTGGCAATAAAAATTTTTTTCCCTTTTTGCGTTCCTTTAATATGGTTATATGCTTTTGTATGGACGGTGCCAAACACTGAATCTTTTTCAAAACCTACATGCTCCATAATATCTATTTCACCACAGTCGGGCCACCTTATTGTTCCTATATTGCTGCCAAGCATCCAAAGTGCAGGCCATAATCCACGACCTGCGGGTAGCTTTGCCCTGATCTCTATTTTACCATATGTAAAATCAGCTTTCCCCTTTGTAATCAACCGTGCCGATGTGTATTCACGGTTGCCCATTGGTTGATGCAGCACTTTTATTTTTAATGATCCCTTATTAACTTCCGCATTAGCTATTGATGCCAGGGTGTAGTACTGTAATTCATTATTCCCCCAGCCATGGCCGCCAACGTCGTAACTCCATTTAGTGCTGTCGGGCAGGCCGTTATAATTAAATTCTTCGCTCCACACAAGCTTCCATATATCAGTAGCAGCTGTTGGTTGCGAAGTGGCATGATTAAAAAAAAACAGTACCGGTAACAGCAGGCAAACAAAACGCATCCGATTGTATTTGAAAGTATGTTTATACGTAGCGGTTGGCATACTGGTGGGTTAACCCGGGCGCCTCCCATTGCGCCGGTAGCAACGTACATTATTTGACTCTTGTGGTGGCGCAATGGGCCGGGCTATCCGTTGCAAGTCCCCGCCCCGCCGGTCGCTACAATTTAATTAATCATCTATTTACACGGGCATTCTGTTATTTGGCGGGGCCGGGGGCTTTCCACTGCTATCCCTGGCGCTTCCAAAATCGATCATTCATCTACTCATTTACCATTCACCATTTACGATTATTGAAATACCCGTACATAATCAACGAACATTCTTTGCGGGAACTCCGTGCCGGCATCAGGTGAACCAGGCCATTGACCACCAACTGCCACATTGAAAATTAAAAACTGGGCCGCATTAAACGGATAATTGGCTGCCCCCATATCTCCTTTTGTACCCGTAAAAAATACCTGATCATCTACCAGCCACTTAATCATATCCTGCGACCAAATAATACTAAACACATGGAATTGCTGAGAAAAATTGCCGGATTGCAAATTATATTCTGAACCCTTGTTGGTGTTGGTGCCTGTCACCGGTTTCCAGTGCATGGTGCCATAAACACGGCTTGGGTATGTTCCGATCAGTTCCATCATATCAATTTCGCCGCAGGCAGGCCAGGGTACGGTATTAATGTTTGCGCCAAGCATCCAGAGGGCCGGCCACATGCCTTTGCTTACAGGCAATTTAGCCCTGATATCAATGCGGCCAAACGTGAATGATTTTTTATTTTGGGTAGTCATGCGCCCGGAAGAATAATTAAAACCACTAATAGGTTCCTTACGGGCTTCAATGATCAGGTTGCCATTCGATAGAAAAGTATTTTTTGTGCTATTGGTATAATATTCCAGTTCGTTGTTTCCCCAACCACCTGTGCCATTACCTGTTTCCTGGTTCCAGTTATTCGTATTCAATGAAGTACCTCCGAATTCGTCACTCCATGCAAGCGAATAACCTGGATAAGTAAGTGGTGTAGTGTATCCTGTATTGTCTGTTGTAATGTTTGCTCCATCCTCTGTGACAATTGTTCCTTTTGCAGAAAGCACACCTATTGCACAGCCCTTTGCATTGCTTAGCTGCAGCGTAAACGAAAGATTATTCTGGCGGGTATCGGTTGGGTCTGCTTTGATTTGTACATCCACCTGCCCACTGGTTTGGCTGGCTGGGATCGTAATCGTTCCCGTAGTAGCCGCATAATCTCTGGGCGCAGTAGCTGTTCCATCCGATAACGTGTAATCTACCGATACAGGTACTGTGGTCGTTTTATTTAACGACAGGGTAAAATGCATTACGCCGGCAGCCGTAGTCCTTACTGTAGAAGCATCCGTAATCGTTACAACAGGTACAACCGGCGGAGGTGCATCATTGCCTTTCTTTTTACAAGAAATCAGCGCAATACAAAATGTTAGTGCACATGCCAGTTGAAAGAATTTTTGCTTTATCATATTACCTATTTTGACAGCTTATAAATGCTGATAATGAATCATTCTTACCTTGAATATATCGTGGTATTAAAATCAATCTGAAATAAAGTACAGGGCATTTCTGCCCCGTACTTTTGCTTATGCGACTGCCGATATGAGAGAAACTCTTTTATTATCTAATTTGCTTTCAGTCTCAGGTACCAGGCATTGCCGGTTTCAGTACCCTGCACCCGCAGATACATGGTAGTTGCGCTCATAGCCATAATCTCATACTCTTTCAATTGTGCACCGTAACCAATGTAGGTATTATTACCGCCCAACAGGATAGCTGTTTTGGTAGAAGGAGCAGATGCAGCAATGCCGGAAGAGGAAGGCACAAAAGTGAAAGAGGAAGTTCCGCCGGTATAGGGATAGCAAGCTTCAGCACCTGAAGCCGGAATACCGGGGAGGCCACCTGCAAGGGAACCCGTTTTGGTGAATGCACCATCGGGGCTTGCAACCGTAAGGGTGTATGTACCGGTGGCAGCTACTTTAGTAAAAGTGAAAGAGGCAGTGTAGAAACAATTACAACAAGATGCCTTTTCATTTGGTACGGCAGCATACCATTCCGGGGTAACGGAAGTTGTGCTCCAGGGGCCTACACCAAAATGGGCAGCGATATCTTTGTCTATCTTCCAGGTTTTTGAACCGGTGCCGGTAAGGTTAGTAACGATAGAAGCGGCCGGTGTAAAATCGCTTCTTACCTGTATGTCTTTCGTAATGGTGGTTGCTGTGGCTCCGGGGCCATAAGCTACAACTGTTATCCGGTAGGTATTTAATCCGATAGCTGTATATTTTCTGGTGATTTTTCCTGCAGGCAGATTTTCCAGGGTAATGCCATCAGCTGCATTATAGTCAATTTTCCAGGCAAGCACATTTTTACCGGTAAGAGTGATGACCACATCCCCTGAACCATCCCCGTTCGGATGCGTTGCATCTACACCAGTAATGGCAGTATTGATAGTCACTTCGGACGGAGCAGTCAGATCTCCCATCTTGTATTCCGCTTTGTTACAACTGCCAATAAAAAGGATTAGCATGACGATGCCAAAACAGTATTTTATATAACGTATCATGTGATAATAGTTTAGTTGGTTAATCTGAAATTGTCAACATAAATAACGGCGCCGGCGCCATCTGCAACATCGTTAAAACGCAAAACAAGCTGGCTGAATTTAGCAGTAGCTGGTATGGCTGCAATGTTGCTGAAATCAAATACCAATTCTTCCCAGGCACCTGACGTAGTAAATGCCACTTTCCGCACAGCAATGCCATTGGCAATAGGGCCGGCTTCGAGTTCAACATTCAGTGTTTTGCCTATTAATGCAGGGCTGGGATTATACACCAGCACCTTTATTTTTTTACCTGCCGCCATATCAATCGGGTTGTTCAACGGGCTATAGGTACCGCTCCAGCTTTCAAAACCTCTTGTGAATTTCCCAACATTCGCACTTGTGTTCAGGCCGCCCGGATTAGGATTCGCCACTTTTGCAAACTGCTGGCCTCCACCGAACGTACCAAAGAAGTAATCAATGTTAGGTGAGTCAAATGTGATGGGTAAACCGAATGGGTCATAAATCATTACCGGTACCGTTGTTTCCGTTTTAGCAGCGCCGCCGCTTAATGCTACTACTCTTACATTATATGTACCGCCGGCTGCATACGTATGAGCCAACTCCATACCGGTGGCCATGGGAGTACCAGCCTCATTAGCTACATCACCAAAGTAAACGACGTAAGATGCGGCATACAACGCAGTAGCTTTTACTTTAAAAAGATACGCTGTTTGCGTTGTAGTTACGGTGAGATTTTCCGGCGCCCTATAGGTAACTACCAGTGGATAGGTAGCTGTAATTTCCTGCCCGGAAACACTTTTGGAAATAATCGTAACCGTGTACGAGCCTTCGGGATACGCATGGGTGGTATTATTGCCAGGCATTACTACTGCCGATGCCCCTGCACCCGTGCCATGACCGTAGTTTACCACAAAAGAGGAAGCTCCCTGCCCGGTGGGCGTAATTTTTACATTGCCGGAATTATCAGTACTAATATCGAAAATTTTACCGGTATTGGTTGTGGTAGCAGTATTCAAAAAAGAAAGGTCATCATCAATACCATCTTTTTTGCAACCGGCAGCCAGCAAAGTGGCCAGGCTGCATAGTGTTATTAATTTCTTCATATTACCTGATTAGTTTTTAGTTGTATTGTGGATTCTGAACCAATTTAGTACCCTGTAATTCTCTTGCAGGGATAGGGAAAATTTCACTTTTACCGGTTACAAAGCCCCTGCTTCCTAATCTGGCAGGAGCATCGCCCCAACGAACCAAGTCAAAGAAACGATGACCCTCACCTGCCAATTCAAGCCTGCGTTCAGTTTTGATGGCTGATAATGATACTGGTATTGATGGCAGGCCAACCCTTGCACGTACTGCATCCAGTAACGCTTGCGCCCTGGCACCGGTACCGCCTAATGCTTCAGCCTCCATCAGGTAAGTATCAGCCAGGCGGATGATGTAGTCATTTTGCTGAAAGTTCAGTTCCAGTGCGCCGCCGCCGGTGCGTATATCCGACCTTCTGGGAATAAACTTATTGATGAAATAGCCAGTGTTCTGGTATCCTTCAATATAGTCTGCCTGGCCTGCAGCTTTCATAGCTTTCATATCAAAAACAGTGGCGGCAAAACGAGGATCCGTCTTGATAGCATCATAAAAATCCTGTGTAAATACATTGAAACTCCATCCGGAAGGAATGTCCGGTGCAGGAGAACCGGCAGGCCTTGAATAGCTTCTTGGGCCAACCATCTGGTTCACAGAATTGCCTTCATCAGCACTGCTTCCCCAAAATCCCCAATCTGCGTTGGATTGGTTAGTGTGGAAACATTCCAGGATAGATTCGCTGTTGAATTTATTGGTGAATACCCACAGGTCGGCGAAATTCGTTAGCAGTTTATTGTCATACTGGTTTGCCTGCCCCGGCGTAGTGCCATTCACCTGCGCCAACTGTGTAGCAGCGAGTGATGCTTTATTATCATACAAATAAATTTTACCCAACATTGCCTGTCCGGCACATTTTGTCAGACGACCTGCTTCCGTTGTCAATACCAATGAATTAGGCAGGGCAGGTATGGCTTCTGACAGGTCTTTTTCGATCTGTGCGTACACCGTTGCAGGGGGAGCCTGGGTAACGGTGTAAATCTGGTCGGTAGTAAGCGGCTCCATTATGAGCGGTACATTTTTGAAAAGCCGCACCAGGTTGAAATAATAAGTAGCCCGCAAAGCTTTTGCCTCTGCAGTAAACCGTGCTTTTAGTGCAGCATCCATTTCTACGCCGGGTAGTTTTGATAATAACACATTAGCCCTGAATATACCCTGGTAATGATCGTTCCAAAAACTGCCCGGTATAATGTTAGAGTTTAAGGTATAATTGGAAAATCCCTGAATTCCGGCCCCGTCGGTAGCACCGCCACCACCTGCAAAATTATCATCGGAGCCTGCGTTCATAAACGTTATGAGGTTATCAAAACCACCGGCGTTTTTGCGCAATACATCGTACACACCTACCAATGCGGCATAAGCCTGATCCTTATTTGCGTAATAATTTTGCGAAAGAAACTGCCCTTTAGGTTCTATCGTTATAAAGTCTTTTTTGCAAGCCCCGAGTGACAGTATCAATCCTGTTGCAAGCAATGCTATATTGATCTTGTTATTTTTCATATTGTGTTTTTAAATTAAATTAGAATTGAAGTTGAACCCCGCCAATAAAGGCACGGGCCTGTGGATACTGGCCTTTATCAATACCAAATACGCCCCCACCTACTTCAGGGTCATAGCCAGTGTAATTAGTTAGGGTAGCCAGGTTTTCAGCGGTAACGTATATGCGGAATCTGGATATACCTGTTCTGCCAAACAACCTGTTAGGTAAGGAATAACCTACCTGAACGACTTTCAACCGCAGGTAATCTCCTTTTTCCAGGTAGAAATCGGACATGTTACTAAAATTACCATTCGGGTCGGAGCTGGTAAGCCTGGGATAGGTATTAGAAGTTCCTTCACCCGTCCAACGGCTTAATGCTTTTGTTTGAAAGTTGGCATTACCTATATCGAGACGGCGTAGTCCCTGGAAAATTTTATTACCTGCTGCACCTTGCGCAAACAGCGTAAAATCAAATCCTTTATAATCCATATTGATGGTAAAGCCATAGGTATATTTTGGAATATTGCTACCTAAGAAAGTCTTGTCCTTATCGCCACCAATTGTTCCGTCACCATTTATATCTACAAAGCGGAAATCGCCGGGACGTGCATTTGGCTGAAGTAATGCCCCGCTTGCATTCTTATTATTAGCAATTTCAGCTTCGTTCTGGAAGATGCCATTTGTTTTAAAACCCCAGAACTCATTGTACGAATGACCTACCTGGGTTCTTGTAACAGCACCCATGGACTGGAAAGAAGCACCACCACCCAAAAAGTTGGTATCTGCTGCTACGTACGTTACCTCATTTTTGAGGTAAGAGACATTACCACTTATAGCGAAATTAAGTTTGCCAAAATTTTTACGATAGCCCAATTCAACTTCCACACCGGTATTTTTCATATCGGCAACATTATCAAAAGGAAGTTCGCCAACACCTACATAGCCAGGTATTACGACCGGACGAAGAATACCTGTTGTCTTTTTATCATAGAGGTTTACCGTCAGGTTGAATGATCTGAATAACTGTGCGTCAAAACCGATGTCTGCCGATCTGGTTTCTTCCCAATGTAGGTTTGGATTATCCAGCGTTACAGGAGCATAGCCCGTCGTTACTGCTCCGCTTGTACCAATCGTGTAATTGTAACCACCAGCTACAGTAGCTAAATACCTGAAATCTTCTAACGCATCATTGCCAACAATACCATAACCACCTCTTATTTTCAATGAATTGATGAAGCTGTTATCAGACCAAAAATTCTCTTTATTGACATTCCACCCTGCCGAGAAGGATGGAAACACGCCATACTTGTTATTACTACCGAAACGGGTTGAGCCATCCCGTCGCACAATACCGGTAAATAAATACCTGTCCTGGTAGGAGTAATTTAGCCTTGCAAACAGAGAAGTGATCCGATGTTGTGTGAAGTCACCGGCGTAAGAAGTGCGGTTTGTTTGCGATATATCGAAGCGGAAAGAGGCGTCCTTATAATTAGTGATTGGCAGGTTAAAAAGTGTAAGCCCAACATTGCCGCCTATATTTTCTACGTAAGTGCCCTGGCCTAATAACACGGTGAAATTATGATCGTCCAGTTTCTTATCGTACGTAATCGTGTTTTCTACATTCCAATTAAAAACTCTGTTTTCACCTTTACCATAGTTATTCTGGCTGGCGCCATTCGTTGCATTCAGGTAGAAAACCGGTGTGAAACCCACATTTCCATAGTAAGCTTTTTTGGCACCTACGGTAGAACGAATTTTAAGTCCTTTAATAATGTTTGCTTCAAGATAGGCATTGCCAACAATATCGTCTGACCATCCATATCCGCCAAGCCTTGTCTGGATATAAGCAAGCGGGTTGGTCATCTCCTGCCCTACAATAGATGAAATACCATAAGGATTACCATTTGCATCCCTGATAACCGGGTTAACACTATATGGCGCTGCATTAGCAGCCAATGGATCTGTTACTACAAGGGGTGTAGTAGGATCAAGATTGATGGCAGAACTTAACGGGCCGCCAAACTCACTGTTTGTATTTCCCAGGCCTGAGGCTTTCTGATAGGTGTATCCCAGTGTTTGGCCGAAAGTGAACCGGTTGGAAATTTTGTGCGTAGAGTTTAGCCGGATATTCTTTTTATTATAGTTGGAAATTTCTGTAGCTACGATGCCTTGCTGATCCTGGAGGCCAACCGATAAATAGAAGGTTGATTTTTCGTTACCGCCACTCAGGCTTATCTCATGAAGGTAGCGTCTTGCACTATTATTAAATATGGCTTTTTGCCAATCTGTGCCTTTACCTAAAGCACCAATATTGTTGAATATTATATTTCCGCCACCAGCTACTGACCGTTCGTTGAGCAGCGTTGCATATTGCGTAGCGTTCAGCAAATTCAGCATTTTTGCTGGTGATGATGTACCGTAAAATCCATTATAGCTAACACTCATTTTACCAGACTTACCTTTTTTGGTGGTTACCAGAATAACGCCGGTTGCAGCACGGGTACCATAAATAGCAGCAGAAGCAGCATCTTTTAATACTTCAATAGATTCAATATCGGACTGGTTTAAATAGCCTATTCCACCTGCATCAACCACCACACCATCAACTACCCAAAGCGGGTTATTGTTATTCAAAGTGGTAATACCACGAATTCTGATAGTAGACGCAGAACCAGGTTGCCCGGAATTTTGAAGAATGGTGACACCTGAAACACGACCCTGCAATGCCTGCTCAATACGGCCATTAGGAATATTTTCCAATTCCTTTGCTTTTACACTTGAAATAGAACCTGTAACTACACTTTTTCTTTGGGTTCCATAACCAACTACAATTACTTCATCAATTTTGGAAGCAGCAGACTTTATTAAAGAAACGGAAATAGAAGTGCCGGTAATCGTTATTTCTTTTGTATCATAACCAATAGAACTAATTACAAGCGTTTGTGCAGATGTTGGAACAGATAATATGAACTCGCCATTCTGATTAGAAATGGTACTGACGGTTGAATCTTTGACAATAATAGATGCGCCGGCAACAACAGCGTTTTCGTCATCGACGATTTTACCACTGATCGTTTTGTTTTGAGCCCATGTGACAGAAGAGAAAAATAGAAATAGAAGAAGGATGACACCTTTTGAGCGTTTTTTCATAAGCAAGTTTTAAGTTTGAAAAGCGAAATGGCTGTAAGCGGCTACAAAAGTAGTTTACTAAACTGTTTTGTGAGCTAAAGAGAGTACATCAAAACTACATCAGTCTCTTTTAACATATTGATTATCAATACCTCCAAAATACATCATTACTACATCTTACCTATTTATATCTTTGGGTATGAAAAAAATCATGCTGCTTGTCATATTAATGATTTTTCTTTCAAATTCTTACACACAAAATACAATCGGCCTTCCGCAAATCATTAATTTCTCCAACAGTAATTTCCAGGGAGCTACGCAAACATGGGATATAAAACAGGACGCAACAGGCCGGATGTATTTTGCTAACAATGAAGGATTACTTACTTATGATGGCAATTACTGGAAGATATATCCTCAACCCAATAAATCCATCCTTCGATCCATAGCGCTGGACGATAATAGAATATATGCTGGTGGACAAGATGAGATCGGCTATTATGCACCAGATGAGCAGGGCCTTTTGCAATACACGTCACTAAAGCCACTTATTCCAAAGCAGTACAGCACTTTTACTGATGTTTGGGAGATTGAGGTTTTTAATCAATCTGTTTTTTTTCGTACCTGGGATCGCATTTTTGAATATAAGGATGGCCGGATGCAAGCCTACCCTGCACAAAGCGGGTGGCATATTATGAAAAAAACCGGCAATAAGCTGATTGCCCAGGACAAGCTAAAAGGTTTGTTTCAGTTTGTCAATAGCCAATGGATCCCCCTGGATGAGACGGCCTCTGCTATTACATTCGAAATCACCGGGTTAGTATCCTTCAGTAATGATAGTTTGCTTATAAGTTCGTTACAGGATGGCTTGTATATTTATTATCAGGGGAAACTTCAGAAAAAAATAACGGGTGCCGACAATAATTTTATTAAAGATCATATTTACTGCCTTGAGCAGATAAACAATACGGAGTTTGTTGCCGGCACCACTTCGGGAGGCTGCCTAATAATTGATGCAAAGGGTCAGCTTGTTCAGCAGATTGCAAGACCCGAAGGCCTGCAGAATAATAATGTGCTTTCTGTGTTTCTGGACAAAGACCATAATTTATGGACGGGGCTTGACAATGGGATCAGTTTTGTGGCCTATAACGCCGCCATCAAATATATTAAACCGGGCAAACCCGATGAGTTGTCCGGCTACTCGGTGCGGGTGTTTAATAATGAATTATACATAGCTACTTCTGATGGAGCTTACGTCGCTCCCCTATCCCCCACTGCAAAAGACCTTAGTTTTTCCAAAAGCGATTTTCAAAAATTAAAAAACAGCAGCGGGCAGGCATGGCGGCTTGATGAAGTGAATCACCAGTTATTACTGGGCCATCATAATGGGAGTTTTTTAATCAGGCAAAACGAAGCAGTACAATTAACTAAGAATAACGGAGCCTGGATTTTCCTTCCTACTTCTTCTGTTTATCCTGCAAAAAATGTGTTGGCAGGTACTTATGCCGGGCTTACCATGCTGGCATATGCGGATAATCACTTTACCAACCTCGGAGAAATAAGGGGCATGAATGAGTCGCTCCGGTTTCTGACGATAGATAACAATAATACAATCTGGGCTTCCCACCCGTACCGGGGAGTATATAAAATAATCCTTGCACCGGATGGGCGGTCGTTTAATTACGAGCTGTTTACCGAAAAGGATGGGCTTCCTTCCACCCTGCGAAACAATGTATTCAGGATAAAAAACAGAGTTGTATTTGCAACAGAAAAAGGTATCTATGAATTTGACGCACAACATAAAAAATTCAACCCTTCCGCAGAATTATTCAACATCTTCGGCAATACCATTATTCAGTACCTGAATGAAGATGCGGACGGAAACATATGGTTTTGTGCTGGCAAAAAAATAGGTGTTGTAAGTTTTGCCGGTAGTAAAAATATTCCTACGCTCACTTATTTCCCTGAATTAACCGGCAAGATCCTGTCAGGTTTTGAAAATATATACCCTTATGACAAGGAGAACATATTCATTGCATCCAATACAGGTATTATTCATTTAAATTACAAAAAATACATAGCCGGGAATGTAAAACCAGATATTCTGCTGACACAAGTGAAGCTGTCCGGCAAATCTGACAGCCTGATTTTTGGCGGGTATTTTCACCAAAGCGGCGACACATCCCAACGAGCAACAGGTAATGTTATGTTGCAGTTTCCGAACCGTTCTAATTCATTTCATTTTGAATTCAGTTCTCCTGTATTTGGTTTGCAAAGCAACATTGAATATAGCTACCGGCTGAAGGGGTATGACAGGGAATGGTCGGCTCCTACCTTAAAAACCGAAAAGGAGTATACCAATTTGCCCGAAGGCCATTATACGTTTGAGGCAAAGGCATTTGATAACCTCGGTAACGAATCCGAAGCAGTCAGCTATCGTTTTATTATTAGCCCACCCTGGTATAATACAATATGGGCTTATATGCTGTATATCCTGTTACTGCTCTCGCTTGTTTACCTGATCTATAAATGGCAAAAAAGAAAATTTAACCGGCAGCAATTACTATTTGAGGAGGAACAAAAGCGTTTGAAATATATACACCAATTGGAAGTAGAGAAGAATGAGAAAGAGATCATCCAGTTGCAGAATGAAAAACTGATGAATGAAATGATTTATAAGAATAAAGAACTGGCCGACGTAAGTATGCACCTGGTAGAAAGAAGTGATGCCCTTGTAAAGGTGAAGGATGAACTACAGCACCTGCACAAAAAAACGGGTGGCAGCCATGATGTAAAACGGGCACTCCAATTGGTGAACGAAATCGAAAAAAACAACTCAAGCTGGGAACAGTTTGCGGCACACTTCGATGAGATAAATAATGATTTCATTAAGAAGCTGAAAACAAAATTCACAAACCTGACAAGTACAGATTTAAAGGTATGCACCTACCTGCAATTGAAACTGGCGTCGAAGGAAATCGCTCAGCTAATGAATATTTCAGTGAGGGGCGTGGAAATTAGCCGGTACCGCCTTCGAAAAAAACTGGACCTTCCAAAAGGGCAGACATTGAATGATTTTTTGAATGATATACAAATGGAGACAGGGCAATAATACTGGATTAAATTGGGAGGTGGACTGCTGCTAATAAGCAGACAGATTCGGTAACTGCTGAATAAGATGAGGGTTCGGATTTGATTAACGACATAAAGAGATTTATGATTTAGGAATTGTGATTTTTGAACCTATATCAGAACAACGGATTGAAATCCGTTGCTACAATATGGGCCTTCCCTATGGAACTTTGGGTTCTGGAGATTATGTGTAGTGCTGTAGGCACGATCCATATTGTAACGCAGGGTTTCAACCCTGGGAACCGTAAGCATGATCCATATTGTAGCGCACGGTTTTAACCCTGGGAACCGTAGGCATGATTCATATTGTAGCCAGGGATTTCAATCCCTGGAACAATAAGCGCCCGGCGTTTAACGGAAGTGCGTTTTACCATCCGCTGGCCAGCACATCAGCCAGGTGCATGGATTTGATATTTTGACCGTGGCCCTTTGCGTAACCGTCAATGTGCATCAGGCAACTCATATCGGTGCTGATAATATAATCTGCTTCTGTGGCTACGGCATTGGTTACTTTCTGGTCGGCCATTGCGACGCTGATAGATTCAAACTTAACCGCAAAAGTGCCTCCGAAGCCGCAACAGGTTTCTACATCGTTCATTTCTACCAGTTGTAGCCCGGCTACATTCTTTAATAACTGACGGGGCTCCTGTTTTATATGGCATTCCCGAAGGCCCGCACAGCTATCATGGTAGGTAGCTTTCCCTTCCAGCACGGCACCCACGTTATCAACATTCAATACCTTAATCATAAACTCACTGAACTCAAACAACCGGCTTTGCAATGAAGTTACTTCGTGTATATGAGATGAATCTTCAAACAGTTTCGTATAATAATTACGTATCATACCGGTGCAACTTGCACTCGGCGATACGATATATTCGCTGCCGCTGAAATCTTTGATGAACTTATTGCAGATAGTGCGGCTATCCTCCCAAAATCCCGCATTGAAAGCTGGCTGACCACAACAAGTCTGGGCAGTGTTATAACCGACCGTGCAGCCTGCTTTCTCCAGCACTTTTACCATATTAAAAGCTACGGTAGGATAAAGCTGATCTACAAAGCAGGGTATGAAAATCTGAACGTTCATTAGAAGAACTTTTTAAAGTTCAAAGTTTAAGGTTTAAAGTTCCAAAGTTGATTTTCTTGAATTACTTGTTACAGATTATTAAGGCTTGGAATGCAGGGTTGCAGTGTATAGAAACTACTTTACTAAATCGAATGACTCACTCTTAATCATCTGTATATTGACGATTCACGATAATCATTCTCCATTCAGTTCCCGCATCAGCGCTATCATACTCAGTGCTGTTTCAGCTGCTTCTTTTCCTTTGTGTCCGTGCAGACCACCAAGCCGGTCAAGTGCCTGCTGCTCCGTATTTACGGTTAGTACGCCAAATACAACGGGTCGGCCTAATTGGGTATTCAGCAGGGTAACGCCTTGTGTAACGCTTTGGCATACATAGTCAAAATGTGGGGTATCGCCTTTTATTACACATCCCAAAGCAATGTAAGCATCAGGTTTCTCCCTGTTTTTTGCGTTGTTATAGGCATTTATTGCAAATGGAATTTCAACAGCGCCGGGTACGGTAATGGTTTTTAAAATTTTGACGCCGTTTGCGTTGCACACTGCTGACACACCCCGTTCCAACTCCTCTATTATTGCCTTGTTCCAGGCTGTTTTTACTACTACAACCAATGCATCTGTTACCTTGCTTTTTATAGCTTCCGGTAAAATTTGTAACTGTTGATCCGTTGCCATGAATTTGTAAAAAATATTTCAAATACCGTTTCAAAACCATACTAATAATAAAAGGTTGTCCATCTGCGGACAACCTTTATCAGTTTACACCCGGCCCCGACTATTCATTGTCAAGGTTTCCAAGGCGGGCCAGGTAGGCATCTACTTTACTGCCTCGTTCGGTACGGGGATATTTTTCTTTTACCTCTTTATAATATTTAATAGCATCTTCATTTTTGCCGGCTATTTCGCTGCGCAACCCTGCCCGGAAAAGTGATTCAGCACTGTTGGCCTCATCCGCCGGGAAGTAATGGCCTGCCTTTTCATAATTTTCTATTGACTCAGCATTCTTATTCAAATCGCCGTATGCATCGCCCAGCCGTGCATATGCCAGCGCCTGCATCGGCTTACTGTCGCTACTAAAATCTTTTAAGTAGGTGATAGCCTTGGTAGGATCGTTTAGTTTTAAATAGCAAAGGCCAGCACAATATTTTGCAAGGTTACCGGATTTAGTACTGCTGAAATTTTTAGCTACTTTTTCAAAACCTGCATTTCTGCCATCACCACTCAACGCTAATTTAAGGCTGTCTTTTTCAAAATACTGCTGTGCTTTCCAGATTGCTTCAGCCGCTTTATTTTCATTGGGTTCGGAAACCAGTTTTTTATAGGCAAACCATGCACCGGCTAATACGATAATGGCCAGTCCGCCATAAATAATTGGCTTACTATATTTTTCCCAAAAACCTTTGGCACGGTACACAATTCTGGCAGCATCATCTTCGGCTATGGCAACTGGTTGCTGCTTTGGTTTGGTTTCAGACATTTATTGTAAGTATAATTTTCGTGAATCGTCAATCGTTCCGCCGCGGCGGATGAATGGGTTCAAAATTAACGAACCCGGTATTTTCTTTTAAACTTCTCTTCTCACAGTCTTTCGGACTTCCCGTCTTTCGGTCTTTTCGTTTATTGGTCTCTTATTCTTCCTGACTTCCGGTCTTTCGGTCTTCTGGACTTAATCAGTTATAAACGGATAATTTTCTTCTGTAAGTACGTCCTTTAGCAATTCATCCTCAGAAGGCCAGGGGCTTTCGTCAGCAAATTTTACACTATTTTCTACCGTAGTATTAATCCGGGTATTAATCGTTTCTATTTCTTCGTCGCTTGCCCAGCTATTCTCTTTTATGGTTTTCAACACCTTTTCAATCGGATCCTGACTTTTGTATGTTTCTACTTCTTCTTTACTACGGTATTTTTGCGGATCGCTGATAGAGTGTCCTTTGTATCGATAGGTTTTCATTTCCAGCAGGGTTGGCCCGCCGCCTTCCCTGGCCCGTTTTACGGCCCGTTCCATCGCTTCATGCACCGTTTCAGGCGTCATGCCATCCACTGGCTCACCCGGCATATCGTACGCATCGGCGATGGTATAAATATCTTTCACGTTACTGGTACGCTCCACCGACGTACCCATCGCATAATGGTTGTTCTCACAAATAAAAATGACCGGCAGTTTCCACAACATAGCCATATTAAACACTTCGTGTAACATTCCCTGCCGGGCGGCGCCATCACCAAAAAAGGTAACCGATACATTATCCGTTCCCTTGTATTTTTCAGCGAAGGCCAAACCAGCGCCGGTGCCAATTTGTGCACCTACCAGGCCATGGCCACCAAAAAAATAATTTTTAACGCCAAAAAAGTGCATACTTCCTCCTTTCCCTTTAGCGGCACCGGTAGCTTTACCATATAGTTCTGCCATGCAACTGTCTGGCGAAACGCCTTTAGCAATGGCCAGTCCATGATCCCGGTAGCCGGTAATATAGGGGTCTTCCTGGCGGGTAGCCGTCATACAGCCGGCAGCAATGGCTTCCTGACCAATATATGCATGAAAAAAACCGCGTATTTTGCCTGCCATTTTATACATCTCCTCAGCCTTTAATTCAAACTGGCGAATGAGTGCCATTAATTCGTACCAATACAGATATGTTTCTTTTGTGAATTTGGGAGGCATACGGGTGCAAAAAATAAGGCCGCAAATATAGGGCGAAACTTGAAAGAGAAAGGTGGGTTTTGATATGGCATTAGTAATAAATAAACCACAAATTGTATGATATGCCGGTTAGAATAGGCACATTTGAAATACAGATGTGAGAAATACAATTGAACCCATAGGCACATAGGGCACATAAGAGTACATGTGTAGGCAATACAAAGAATACATTAGATAACATATGGCTTGTGTCTAATCACCTGGCTTCTACACTAAATTTAGATTTGTATTCCTGTATTCTTATGTGCCCTATGTGCCTATGTGTTTCATACCGCTATCTAAGCTAATGCTAGCTGGTTTTGTAGGTTAAAATGTAGCTAAGGTTCCGTCTTACCTTCGCAGGCAACATTTACGAAATAAAGCTGTTATTACATTTACCTTTTATGATGCACTATTTTATACGAACAGCCTTATTTGCCACACTATTATTAACAATAACCGGCTGCGAAAAAGACATCAATCTCCCTTTAAAAACGGTAAGCGATCAGGTTGTGGTAGATGCCTCTATTGAAAACGGGCAGGCGCCGGTTGTATTTTTATCCACTTCTTTTGGTTACTTCAGCAAAATTTCTGCACCTGTACTGGCTAATTCTTTTATCCACGGTGCTAAAATTATGCTTCGCAGCGGAACCGATTCCGCACTGTTGAAGGAATATGCTTACCCTGTTGGTACTTACCAGGTGTACGTATATTCACTTGATACAGCAGCAGGTGCCAGGAAAATAGTAGGAAAACTAAATACCAGCTATACATTGAGCATTGAAACAGCCGGGAAAAAGTATACCAGCCAGACAAACATTCCTGCTATTTTAAAGAGGGCAGATTCGCTTTGGGCAAAACCAGCGCCCAACAACAAAGATTCGTTGAAACGGGTTTTATTTGCACGGGTGTACGATCCGCCGGGCCTGGGAAATTACATCCGGTATTTTACCAGCGTAAACGACAGTGCTTTTTTACCTGGCTTAAACTCAGTGTATGATGATGATGTAGTAGACGGCACTACTTACGATATACAGGTGTTTAAAGGAGTGTTCCGGAGTACTGAATCGGTAGCAAACAATGATGAATACGGTTACTTCAAAAAAGGCGACACCGTAACCGTTAAGCTTTGTAACATTGACCGGGCTACTTACGATTTCTGGCGGACGCTGGAATATGTGCAGCAATCCATCGGCAATCCGTTTAGCCAGCCGGGTGTGGTGCTAAGTAACATTAAAGGTGGGGCGTTGGGTTATTTCGGCGGTTATGCAGCGCAGTATAAGAGGATTGTCATAACGCAATAACTCAACCCCTAGCAGTTTATCGTGAAAGGATCTGACCTACCTGAAAAGTTATGAGTTATGAGAGATAAGATATGAGATGCTTTAATGCTGAGTTTGCTGTGTTAGTCATTACAGATAGCATTATTTTTAGTAATTTTTATGGGCCAGGCGGCTATCTAAGAAAAGGATAATATTGGCGATGGCACCGTTCAGATTAGTGCTGCTATTGAGCTATTTTCGAGATGAATAAATAAATCTAAATTTCATCAATTCTTGTTTGGAAGGTGTGAGTCAGATTCTTCCAGCATAAACCGAATTGGGTGTGACTCCAAAAATTACAGATATGAATACGATACAATGTTTAATTATTGGCAGTGGCCCGGCAGGATATACAGCCGCTATTTACGCAGCACGGGCGGGGCTTCAACCGGTGATGTACCAGGGCATACAGCCCGGCGGGCAACTTACCATTACGACCGAGGTAGAAAACTATCCCGGCTACCCGGACGGCATACAAGGCCCGGATATGATGGTGCATTTTGAAAAACAGGCTGCCCGCATGGGAACAGACATCCGCTATGGTATGGTAACCGATGTTGACTTTGCCCACCGGCCATTTAAAGTGCAGATAGATGAAGAAGAATGGCTAACGGCAGACTCAGTGATTATTTGCACCGGTGCAAGTGCCAAGTGGCTGGGATTGCCCAGTGAACAACGCCTGAACGGCCATGGCGTCAGTGCCTGTGCTGTATGCGATGGTTTCTTTTTTAAAGGTAAAGAGGTAGCCATTGTAGGTGCAGGTGACACCGCCTGTGAGGAAGCGTTGTACCTGAGCAAAATATGTAGCAAAGTGCATATGATTGTGCGGAAGAATGAGGCAGGTATGAAGGCTTCTAAAATTATGCGGAGCCGGGTAATTGCAGCCCATAACATTGTGATCCACTGGAATAGCGAAACAGTAGAAGTTTTAGGTGAACATAAAACAGAGGGAGTCCGGATCAAAAACAATCAAACCGGGGCTGTTACGGACATTCCGGTAAGTGCATTCTTCGTTGCCATCGGTCATCATCCCAACAGCGACGTGTTTAAAGGCTGGCTGGATATGGATGAAACAGGTTATATTAAAACAATGCCCGGCACTACCAAAACCAATATCGATGGCATATTTGCCGCAGGCGATGTGCAGGATAATATATACCGCCAGGCAGTAACTGCTGCCGGCACCGGCTGTATGGCGGCATTGGATGCGGAGCGGTATTTACAATGCGTAGAGGCAGAGGTAAGTACAAATGTGCAAATGGCGCAATTAGCAAATTAGCAAATGAAAACCGTATTACTTTAAGATTTATTACCGATTGGATATTTGTGGGTTGTGAGGTCGGCATCGCTTATTTTAAAGATTGATTCTACCCAAACATCCGGCGATGCCGTCCTTTTATTTTCAATTTTGATTCATTTGACTCTACAATTAACCGACAAGCAATTTCTCCATTTGCACATTTGCTAATTGTCACATTTGCTAATTATGGTTATCTCCCTTTCCGACCTTCAATTCTATTGTTACCACGGTTTGTACGAAGAAGAAACAAAAATAGGTGGAACGTATTTTGTAGATGCGGATATTGAAATTCAGACACCTGATACGGTGATACAATCAATAGACGAAACGGTGAATTATGCAGAAGTGTATGACCGGATTCGCCACCGTATGATGCAGCCAACACCATTACTCGAAACCATTGCAATGGAACTTTGCGGGGAGCTCATTGGTTTCTCCGATATCATCACAAAAATTACCGTGACTATTCGGAAAACAGCGTTGCCCATTGAGGGATTTCAGGGCAGTACCGCTGTCAGATTCACAAAGGAAAAATAAATTCGGTTTAATCTTTTGCCAACGATGGCAAGCACTGGTTTGAATGGCAGGGCGGACCGTATTTTTGCATTACCTTTTTACGTTTTACCATTCATTTTAAAGCACTATTATGGCCTGGAAAAAAAATATATTGGAAACAATTGGCAATACGCCGATGATCCAGCTTAATAAAATTACAAAAGACCTGCCCTGCACAGTATTAGCGAAGGTGGATTATTTTAACCCCGGCCATTCTATAAAGGACCGCATGGCGCTGAAGATGCTGGAAATAGCAGAGCAGGAAGGCAAAATAAAACCCGGCGGCACCATCATCGAATGCACCAGTGGCAATACCGGTATGGGCCTGGCGCTTGCCGCCTGTGTCAAGGGTTACAAGTGCATGTTCACGACCACCGATAAGCAAAGCAAAGAGAAGATAGACATTATGAAAGCCGTGGGCGCAGAAGTAATTGTTTGCCCTACCAATGTGGAGCCTGAAGATTCCCGTAGTTACTATTCCGTAGCCCGTCGACTGAGCAATGAAATTCCAAATTCCTACTTTTTTAACCAATACGATAATCTCGCTAACCGGCTTGCCCACTACGAAACTACCGGCCCCGAAATATGGGAACAAACGGAAGGGAAAATTACGCACCTGGTAGTAACCGCAGGCACCGGAGGTACGGTAACAGGTACTGCGCAATACCTGAAAGAAAAGAACCCTAATATTCAGATCTGGGCAATAGATGTGTATGGCTCATTGCTCACCAAATATTTTCGTACCGGTGAGGTAGATATGACCGAAGTACATCCTTATATCTCAGAAGGTTTCGGGGAAGATTTTATACCGCAGAATTTTGATATGAGTGTAATAGATCATTTTGAACAGGTGACAGATAAAGATGGCGCCATTGTAGCCCGCCGCCTGGCCAAAGAAGAAGGTTTGTTTTGCGGATACAGCGCCGGCAGTTGTATGCAGGGCCTTTTTCAGTTAAAAGACCGGCTTAAAAAAGGAGACTTAGTTGTTTGTATTTTTCACGACCATGGCAGCCGCTATGTTGGTAAAATTTATAACGACCAGTGGATGATGGAGCGTGGTTTTCTGGAAGTAAAAACATTCCGGGACATTATTAACAGTCGCACCAGGCAGAAGCTGGTAACCATTCATCAGCAGGCCACTGTGGCCGAAGCGGTTGCGCTAATGGACCAGTATGATATTGAGAATCTACCGGTGATGCACAACAGCGAAAATACCGGATCGGTAAGCCAGCAGGGATTATTCAGCAAATTGTTCAGTAATCCTGATATTAAAAACCAGACCGTAGAAACAGTAATTGAACGCCCCTATCCCGAAGTAAAATTTGATACACCGCTTGAAAAATTAAGCGGCCTGATTAACAAGGAAAATGGTGCTGTACTGGGCAAAGACGAGGGTGGCAATTACCATATTGTAACAAAATATGATGTGATTAAAAGCCTTGCAGGGTAAGGCAACATATGGTGATAAATGCTTGTCAATACTTGTCATCTGTAGTTTGATCATGAAAATCATAAAACTTACCGTCAGCATTTCATTTCTGTTGTTCTATGGATGCTCAAGAACAATTCAATGTCAGGACCCCGAGGTAGATCCCGTTTTTATAGGGTATACAAAAACGCAACTAAATGGAATATTGATAAAAAAGTATACTGAAAACGGCAATTTTCAGCACCTTATAGATAGTTTTAAGGTTGATACACTGACAACTTTCTATGAGGTCAGGAATGATACGATAAGCTTTTCTACAGGCTTAAATACTGAAAGAAGAATTAAAAGTGGCTTTGATTGGGAGTTGTTCGTGCCTTCCTTGAATAAGACATATCGGTTTTCTGATTACAATAGAAACAGTAAAGAAGAAAAATGTGGTTTGTTTGCTTTTGACGGTTGTTACTGTGATAATGATCTTTATTCGCTTAGGGTAAACGGACAACTGGTTACCCCTTCCAAACCGTATTCGAGGTATCTTTTTTATTTAAGGTGAAACAATGTTTTCTACATCTACTTCGCCTACCAGAAACACGCTACCACAAACCACAATGGTATCGGTCGGTTCGGCGGCCTGCATCGCAGCCTGCAAGGCTACATTTACATCTTTATAAATACTACCCGATAGCCCGGCAGCCAGTGCTTTGGTTTGAAGTTCATGTGCGGCCAGGGCACGGGGCAAATGGGCTTCGGTAAAGTAATAATGGTAATGTGGCGGAAAAAGCTTTAGTACATCTGCCACGGCTTTATCTTTTACCATACCAATTACCATATGAATGTTTGTCTCCTGTTCGGCATTTAGTAAGGCTAATTGTTCTGTTACCTGCCGGATGCCTTCTTCATTGTGTGCCACATCTAATATAACTCTCGGCTTTTCGTATATCGTTTCCCAACGGGCATGCAGCCCGGTTAGTTCTTTCACGTTTTTCAACGCATCTGCCACCACTTCATCCGGCAATTCATAACCTTTTTGGGTGAGTACGGCTACGGCAGTGAGCACGGTATTTACATTTTTAAGCTGGTAAATGCCTGGCAAATCGGTTACGATGGTAAAGGTTTCCGTTTCCCCTAATTCCCGCCATTCCGATTTTAAAAACTTTATTTCTGCTTCATAACTTTTCAAAAAAAAGCGTTCTTCTGCCCAATTTACCGGGGCTTTTACTGCGTCAGCCTTATCGCAAAAAACGGTTTCGGTTGCAGCCAGTTTTTCGCCGATTACAACCGGCACACCAGGTTTAATGATGCCCGCTTTTTCAGCGGCAATTTCATCCAGTGTATTGCCCAGGAGATTGGTATGATCAAGGCTGATATTAGTGATAACACTTAATTCAGGCACAATTACATTGGTACTATCCAGCCTGCCGCCAAGCCCGGTTTCAATAATAGCAATATCGACCTGTTGCTCTACAAAATACTGAAATGCCATGACTACTGTCAGCTCAAAAAAGCTGGGTTGCAACACTTCAATAAATGGTTCGGCCTGTACGGTAAACTCTGTGATAAAATCTTTCGGAACCATTTGCATTGGTTGCAGTACATCGCCGGATTTTATACCTGAAACTTTAATCCGTTCCCTAAAATCTTTCAGGTGCGGCGAAGTATATAAACCGGTTTTATAACCCGCTTTATGAAAGATGGCCGCCAGCATATGACTGGTGCTACCCTTACCGTTGGTACCGGCTATATGAATGGTTTTTAGCTTTCGTTCCGGGTTACCGAAAGCGGCACATAACGCTGTGGTATTGTACAAGTCTTTTTTATAAGCTGCTGCACCAATGCGGCTAAACATGGGCAGGCGGTCATATAAATAGGTAAGTGTTTCTTCGTAGGATTGCAGCACTTTCGTGAATTTAATACAAAGAACGCAAAGCAGCGGCAAAATGGCAAAGGGTTCTTCAGCATTCCATTCTAATGATTTGCCCCAAACAGATTCTGTTCCAAAAATAAAAAAGCGGGTGCCTCAATAATTGAAGACAACCGCATTGCAATTCTTTGTTGTTAGCAGTTCATACTTATCAGCTTAGGTATCAACTGCCTATTGCCTGTATGCCTTGGCACTGCTGAATACCCGCTGTAATAATGGCGTAGTGCGGGCCGCCACATCGGTACGTATCCGGTATTCTTCCTGCTCTACTTCTTTAAACATCTGGTTAGCTACCTGTTGGGCTACAAAGCTGCTCAGGTCGAATTTCATTTTGCCACTGCCAAACGGTACTTTAGCCAGTAATTCGTCCAGGTTTTGCTGCACTTTGTACTCAGCCAGCGCTGTAGCAACCTGTGGCTTAATGGCTGCCCGAAGACTATCGCCAATGGTAGTACGCAGGTAATTGGTAGCCGCATTATAGCCGCCGCCTAAAACACCCACTGCATCGCGGAAAC
>CBDFGC010000002.1:0-305177 GCA_965246935.1 Chitinophagaceae bacterium
CTTCCCGTACGCTACAATTTTTTAAACCTGGCACGTTATGGCGGCTATTGTGAAAAAGCGATCCGCGATCAGTTCAGCAAGAAGCTGCCTTTTGAAAAATTGTATGACGGCTTATACGAGGGCTTGAAAAAGAAGGAATGCCTGCTGGCCATTGACCCTACTTTTATTTCGAAAGCAGGTAAAGAAACACCGGGCTTAGGCTGGTTCTGGAACGGGACGCATCAGCGGGCGGAGAAAGGACTGGAAGCAACTGTATTGGCCATGATAGATGTGGAAGACAGAACGGCTTATCACCTGGAAGCAGTTCAGACAAAGGCATTGGCAAAAGAGGATAAGGCAGCAGCAACAGACAATCGGGTAGTGCAGTATGCCACTATGATTACAGAACGAAAAGAGCGGATTCAATTATACACGAAAGTAATTGTGGCCGATGGCTTCTTTATGAAGAAAAACTTTATAGATGCAGTAACAAAAGAAGGGTTTGTGGTAGTGAGCAAAGGGCGCCGGGACGCTAATTTAAAATATTTGTATAACGGAAAACAGAATGGCGGCAAAGGTCGGCCTAAGCAGTTCAGCGGTAAGGTAGATGTAAAGAACATCGACCGGCGGGTGTGGAAAGTATGTTATGAAGAGGAGGAGATGGTGGCCTATGAAGCAATTGTGTATAGCGTGTTGTTAAAGCGAAAAGTTAAGGCGGTTTATGTAGAACGAAAGGACAGGCAAGGCTATGAGGTATTGATCAGCACTAATGTAGAGATGGAAGGAGAAAAAGTTCTTACCTATTACCGCTTACGTTTCCAGATAGAATTTTTGATACGGGATGCCAAGACTAGTGCGGGATTGGAACACTGCCAGGGGCGAAGTGAAGAGAAGTTGTATAATCACTGGAACATGTCCTTGTTCAGCGTATCGATAGTGAAGTGGCAATGGTGGGCAAAACTGCCAGCAGCAGAAAAGAAAGGAACGCCATTTTCGATGCGCAGTGCTAAAACTTATTGCCTTAATAAATATAT
Organism: Chitinophagaceae bacterium; assembly: GCA_965246935.1. Lineage (GTDB taxonomy): Bacteria > Bacteroidota > Bacteroidia > Chitinophagales > Chitinophagaceae > JAZKFT01. The sequence goes on from CBDFGC010000002.1 coordinate 1,014, forward strand.
GGCAGAAACTATTTTTGCAAACTTAGAGCTGGACATGACTTGTAATAAAATAAAAAGGCTGTTCAACAAGTGCTTAAACATTGGCAATATGGCCGCTTAATTCCTTCCGAACTATTGACATATATATTGAGAATAAAACGACCGCCACGACGGATTCAATTCCGAATACCTCCTATGTGGTAATGAAGCCTTCAAAAAATAACAAACGAACAATTTATTTTTTTGCCGGGTGGGAACAAACAGATAGCCACTTTAGCACACCCGAAAGTTTTGCAGCTTATTTACAGGAAACGGCGGATAAATTGGCTCACCCTATTCAGGTAAGCTTTATTAATATAAAAGATAAATAATGACTGGAGGAAGCGGAATTCAGGCAACGCCTTCTAATAACATATCATGAAGAAACAAACTACCTGTCCATTCATTGTAGCGATGTTGCTGCTGATGCTATCAGTACAGCTTCCATACATGCGGATACCAAAAAGAAACAAAATGCACTGATTGATACGCCTGCATACAGTGCTGACACCAATCAAATTATCTCCATTACTTATCCCCAACTGACCGAACGGGAAGGGGCAGGATTGCAGTTGCCGGTACCTCCGGCCCAACATCCGCGGCTTTACTTAATGCCAGCAGATATTCCGGCGCTAAAAGAGAAAATGAGCAACCCTTTATTAAAAGATTGCTGGAAAAAAATAACCGATGCAGCTTCTTATACAACCGATGGTTACCTGCCGTTGGATGGTGAGAAATATAATAATAATGTTACCGAAAGCGATGCCATCGAAGCTAAAGCCTTTTTATATGTAATAAATAAAGATGTACAAACAGGCCGCAATGCTGTTGATGCTTTACTGCATTATTATGCCACGCTTAAAATTGATATGAACCGTCCTGATGTTACCCGTGAAATTGGCCGGGCCATCGTAACCGGTTCGATGGTATATGACTGGTGCTATCCGTTACTAACTACAGAAGAAAAAAATACACTCATTGGCCGCATGGAAACGCTGGCCACTAAAATGGAAATCGGGTGGCCGCAGATAAAAGGAAGTTCGGTTACCGGCCATACAGTGGAAGCACAGTTATCGAGAGATATGTTGTCCTTAGCTATTGCCACCTACAACGAAAAGCCAATCATCTATAACAGGGTTGCGGGCAGGATGCTTGCTGAATTTGTGCCGGCCCGTAATTTTTATTACCCGGCCGGCTATCACCACCAGGGGAGTGCGTATGGCGCTTACCGGTTTAATTGGGAGATGTACGCCACTTTCATTTTTGACCGGATGGGCTATCCCGGTTTGTATGGAAAGGAACAGGCAAAAATACCCTACTACTTTATTTACAGTCGCAGGCCTGATGGACAATTGCTACGGAATGGTGATGATTACAGTGAAAACGCATATTCCTTTGGCTCCTGGTGGCAATTGGGGCAAGGCGTGGGTTTATTAGCAGGCAGCTATCATAACGATCCGATCGTTTTAAATGAGGCTTTAAAAGAAAGAGCACCAGGCAGTAGCCGGGATTATCTTTTTGACTTTTTATTTTTTAACCCCAAAGCTATTTCACCAGCTACCAAAGCATCGCTTCCGCTAACCAACTATTTTGCTGCACCGTTTGGCGACATGATTGCAAGAACAGGTTGGATAGATGGCATTTCATCGCCGGCGGTTGTTGCAGAAATGAAAGTGCAGGTGTATAATTTTTCCAATCACCAGCACCTGGATGCCGGCAGTTTTCAGCTTTATTACAAAGGGCCTATGGCCGTACAATCAGGCGTTTACCAGGGGAAAAGCGGCAACTATGGGGACGAGCATTTTTTAAATTACGCCCAGCGGTCTATAGCCCATAATACCATGCTCATATACGATCCCGCTGAAAAATTTACCTGGCACGATAAGGCGATTCTTAACGATGGCGGACAACCCTTTCCGAACGGCGGGGCCGAAGCGGTAACTATAAAAGAGTTGTTAGAAAAGGGCTATAAAACCGGTGAAGTATTGGCCCATGCTGTTGGCCCTGATTCAATAGCACCGGAATTTTCTTATTTAAAAGGCGACATCGGCGAAGCCTATTCTAAGAAAGTAAAAAGCTTTAAAAGGTCTTTCGTTTTTTTAAATTTTAAAAACGTAGTCATACCTGCCGCCCTGATTGTATTTGATAAGGTAAGTGTGGCTGATGCATCTTTTAAGAAGTACTGGTTGTTGCATTGTGTGGAAGAACCACAGATAAATGATAATTACACAACTGTTACCAGAATAGAAAAAGGCTATAGTGGAAAAATGGTTAATACAACATTACTTCCCGATAAACGTGATTTGATAATTGATAAAATAGGAGGGAAGGGAAAAGAATATGATGTATTCGGAGAAAATTTTCCGCAAGCCGCAAAGCCAATGTCCAATTCAACAGATAGTGCGGTATGGCGGATACAGATTTCACCAAAAGCGGCGGTTGCTGATAACCTGTTTTTAAATGTGATGCAGGTAATGGATAAGGACGTGAACCTGCCTGCTGTAAATACACCTGAAAGGATAGAGACAGATTTGTTTACCGGCGCCAGGATTAGTGACCGGATTGTTCTATTCAGTAAAAGCGGAACGGCCGTTAGTAAACCATTTCGTTTAACTACTAACCGGTAATGGCGAATGGAAAGTATTAATTACAGATGTACAGGAAGGAATTTGGAACGTACAATCCAAAGGTGTTAATCGAACGATTAAAAATAACGCCGGCGTTTTATATTTTACAGCTAAAGCCGGCGAATATCGTATTTCATGCGTAAAAGCATTTATCAGATGTTTTATACTTTATTCTACATAAAAAGGTGCGATGTCAGGATCGAATTAGTACTTGAACGAAGCACGGGTGCCTTCCGTTTATTACTGTTGTATACTTTCTATTGGGTAATGTGCAAAGAAGGTGTAAAAAAAAGTAAGCAGAAATACCACTTAATGCTTACAAAAGATAGACCTCAGTCCGAAGAACAGCGAGCTAAAACGAAAGATACCATTACCCCTGCCCGCTCATACAGAAAAGAACGCCGTACCTAAAATACCGGCTTTTCTAATGAAGCAATTGCCCTGATCGTTAATCGTAAAGCCGTTGGACCTATCAGAATGGCGGCCTGAAAGCATTGATGAACAAATCTTCTAATAGGAATGAAAGTGAATTGGAGGCATACCACTACTATTACAGAAGACTTAGCCTTCATCCGCCCCGTAGCATTTGAACTAGTACTGAAAATCGAGAAAGCAACCGGCATCCAAAGAAGCCCGACGAGAGTATTAGCGTGGATGAAAAAACACGGTTTCCGCTTTTAAAACCGGGCATATACCGGCCAAAACAATAGCAGCAATGGGTGCAGTAAAACACTCAAACCTGCCATCAAAGCCGCTAGGCACCTAGCTTTTTATGGACGCTGTGTGCTACAACCTTTTCTTTGTTATCTGTGGTGTTTGACGAGGCTGTTTATACCAGCGGCAGCAGGTAGGAACCGTATTAATGTCTTAGGTGCGTAGATGTCAAAGAAGTGGCCTACACCAACACCACTTACATCTGACACCCTCAGCTTTCTTAAAACAATTAAGGAAAAAGTATAGAGATAAGTTGCTATTGTTGACAATGCGTTATCAACATTGTCTGGCCGTAAAGGAATTTGCCCGCTCTATTAACATTGAGTTGTTGTTTTTGCCGCCTTACTCACTTAATATTATAGAGCGGCTTTGGAAATTTACAAAAAAGCAAATCCTGCATGCCCGATATTATGATGACTGATAAATTTCACACGGCCATTGTCTTCTTCAAAAATATTAATAAAAAATATAAGCAGATCTGCAATCTTTACTCACTCTGAACTTATTGATCCTAACATTGCACCTGCAGAATGATGTGTAAGTTAAAAAGTATTCTATCATTCCGCTTCGTGAGACACGAAGCGGAGCGAGGACGGGGATATACCGCTTTTTACATTAAAAGGTGTTATATTTAAGTTGATCTATTGCACAGTTTTAATCGCAATGGAGTATAATTAAAACAGATAAGTCAGAAAAGATAACGTAGGCAGCAAATGATAAGTGAGGTTATTAAATAAGTTAAGCAAGATGTTGATGGTAATTTGACTAATAGAACAAGAGCAACCCGCCGCTATTGGTTGTTTAAAAGCTACACAGAGGCACCCCTCTACACGCCTGGGCGTGGAGAGGGGCCGGGGGGTGAGGGCAATGTCGGCATAGCAGTAAAGGATAAAGTTATTTTGACAGCTTTACCAAGTCATTAAAAAACAGAACTATTATGAAAAGAAGAGAATTTACAAGCATGGCAGGCATATTGGCTGCAGGTACACTGCTTACACCTTTGCTTGGGAGCAGTAAAAACAAACCGGATTTTTTTGACGATTATTTCCCTGATGATAATGGCTTACCCGCCAATCTTCCCGGTAACATTAAGCAGTTAATCTTGAATGTTTCCAAAACGGAATACAGCGCCGCAAATACGGATTGGGATGGCTCTATTCAAATTGAAGGCTTACTGCGTTTTGCTAAACGGGGTTATAAGGATGGATTAAAATATGCAGATAATTGGTTTAAGTATCATGTGGAGCATGATGGTAAATTAACGGATGAAGAATATTATAAACAATATGACGGGCCACATGCAAGAATACTTAGAGATGGGCCATTGACATTTGTAATTTACTCTGCCAACCTGGGTGTGTCGTTCCCGGTGCATGAATTATACAAACAAACAAAAAATCCGGTGGCAAAAAGGGTTTGCATGGATGTTGCCGATGCTATCTTACATTATGCAGGCAGGGATAGGTTTGGCATGCTGGCACATGATGATATTAATTATGCTGCTTTCGCAATTCCGGATACTGCCTATTGGGCTACAAGAGCCAACGCCATCGCCGCTGTATTAAGTACCGATAAAGGCGCTGCTGATGTTTACTGGAAACAATCCATTTTTCAATTAGAAACCGGTATTAAATATTTTTTGGATACAAACAAGAAAATTGTACGTACCGGTTTATTTAAAGGCGAACCCGCCACTACGTATTGGTGCCGTTCACAAGGTTGGTTATTATGGGCTATCAGTGGCTTATTGCGTTACCTGCCTAAGGAACATCCGAAATTTAAGACGGTAGCTGAAAGCATGAAAACCATTGCGGATGGATTGACGAATTACCAAACTAAAAGCGGCGCCTTAACGGTACTGGTAGATGATCCGTCAACCCCCGAAGAAGTAACCGGTATGGCCATGACGGTGGCTTCCATAAAGGAGGCCATGCGCAATGGATGGATACCAAAACAATATGATAACTACTGCAATAAAGGCTGGGACTATATTAAAAAAAGTGTGGATGAACAAGGCAACGTACACAATGCTTACACTGGTTGGGCCGTAACTGCCGAAGAAAAAAAGACCGACCTGATGGACAAAAATTTCCGGGGGTTTGTACCGGGGATTATTATGGTAGCAGCAGACGAAATGACAAGGCCTTAAAATAAAATCAGCAAATAAAACTGTTGTACATGCCAATCAATATTCTTTCAATATCACAGGCAGAGGCTTCCAGAATAGTGGCCTGCATTATTGAAAAAGCTTCCGGCGATGGTGGCAGCCCGGTGGCGGCTGCCGTAGTAGATGCGGCTGGCCGCCTGGTTGCTTTTACAGCTATGGACGGCGTGATGCCAGCGAGTATTAAACTAGCCCAAAACAAGGCCTATTCGGCGGTGATTGGAAAACGGGATACGGACAGGTGGTCGGCTACAAAAAAGAACGGTGAGTGTGTAGACTTTGACATGCGTAACTGGACGGATGAAAACTTCAGCGGCTTTACCGGTGGAGTAGTCATTCAATTCAATAACCAGATTATTGGTGGCGTAGGCGTTAGCGGACGCAAGGGCCAGAAAGATGAAACTGACAGTTTGCTGCAGGACAACGAACTGGCTGATTATGGCCGGGCAATCATGACGACAAATAAAAAAAGAGATCGTTTCGCAAACAATGGCGCTAAACAAAAGTTACCGGTAGCCATTTCAATAACTCATGATTAAATATGAATATAATTACTACTACAACAGACGCTACTAAACAAGACAGCAGTGAAAAAAATTACCTGCCGGGAACTGATATTTTGCTATCGCCTATCACATACGGCGCCTTTGCCATTGGTGGATGGTTTTGGGGCGGGGCCGATGAAGGCGATGCCGCTAAAGCTATAGAAGCCGCAATAGACAATGGTGTCACCACGATTGATACAGCACCCGTTTACGGGATGGGCCACAGCGAAAACGTGGTAGGCAATACGGTTAAAGACAAGCGTAATAAAGTGCAGTTGCTTACAAAATTCGGTATGCGCTGGGATACCACTTCCGGCGACTTTGCCTTTGATACAAAAGACAACAGCGGCACCCCGGTAAAGGTGTATAAGTTCAATGGTAAACAAAGTGTGATAGAAGAATGCGAACGCAGTTTGAAAAGGTTACAGACCGATTACATGGATCTGTTTCAGATGCACTGGCCCGATAGCACGACACCCATTGAAGAAACAATGGAGGCCCTGGTGGATTTGAAACAACAAGGAAAGATAAGAGCCGCCGGCGTTTGCAATTGCCCGGTTGATTTATTAAAAAAGGCCATTACCATTATGCCGGTTGCTACTAATCAGGTAGCATACAGTATGGTAAATCGTAATATAGAAAAAGACCTTGTTCCCTATTGCTTGGAGAACGGAATTGGCATTCTGCCACATACATCCTTGCAGAAGGGGTTGCTTACCGGAAAAATAAAACCGGGGCACCCGTTTGGTGAAGGCGACCATCGCCCCAACACCCCTTTCTTTAAAGTGCACAATCACAACGAGGTGATGAACATGCTTGAGAGTATTAAGACAATAGCGGATGAAAGAGGCATTAGCCTGGCCCAGTTAGCCATCAACTGGACGATGCAGCAGCCTGCCATTACCTCAGTTTTAGTAGGCGCAAGAAATGCGGAACAAATGATTGATAATGTAAAAGCAACAACCTTCACGTTAACCGAAAAAGAATTGTCAACCATCAATGCTGCTTTAACTACTATGAATCTTAAATTATAAAGCATGAAAAGAATAACCAGAAACAGCTTCTTTGTGGCTTCGGTGCTGGCGGTACTGGCATCCATCGTGTTTTTTATTGTAAAAAAATATAGTGAAGGGGGACTATCACTTACCTTGTTTTGGCTGTTATTGGCAGTAGGCTTTATGCAAGCGGAAGGGCTGAAAAAATTTGCCTTTACGCTCATCATTTTATCCGCTGTAAGTATAGCGCTAACCTTTCCACAATATTTTGTTACGTTAGGTACCTTTCAATTAAAGGGCCTGATCGTTCCGCTTCTGCAGATCATCACGTTTGGTGTAGGCTGTACCATGAGTCCGCACGATTTGTCGGGTGTACTAAAAATGCCAAGGGCTGTTTTAATTGGGGTGCTTTGTCATTATACGATTATGCCTTTTGTCGGATTCACCATTGCAAAAGTTTTTGGCTTTCCGCTGGAGATAGCTGCCGGTGTGGTATTGGTGGGCTGTATGCCCAGCGGCCTTGCCTCCAATGTAATTGCTTTTATTGCTAAAGCCAACCTGGCTTTATCGGTTACGGTTACCGCTGTTTCTACGTTGATAGCGCCGTTAATGACGCCACTATTAATGAAATTCTTAGGCGGACAATTTGTACCGGTTAGTTTTAGTGCCCTGTTTTTCGATATTCTAAAGCTGGTGATTGCACCCATTTTTTTGGGTGTATTTATCAACCATTTTTTTCATAAAAAGGCGGCCTGGATAGATAAGATCATGCCTAAGATATCCATGGCAGGCATTGCCTGTATCATTGTTATTATCACTGCTGCCGGCCGGGATAGTTTGCTACATGTTGGTGGGTTGTTAGTACTTGCCATGTTCCTGCACATGACGGTGGGCCTTATGCTTGGTTATTTTGGTGGAAGATTGTTTGGTTTGTCAAAATTAAATGCACGTACCATTGCTATTGAGGTGGGAATGCAAAATGGCGGACTTGCTTCAGGTATTGCTGTGCAAATGGGAAAGATTGCTACGGTTGGTTTGGCGCCTGCTGTAAACGGCCCGATTATGAATACTACTTTTTCTTTAATTGCTACCTGGTGGGGCAGTAAGCCGGTAGGAGAGGGCATGAATGGCCAACCTTTAATTATAAATCATCCTGCTGCTATAGAAATATAAATCGTTATGAATGTCACCGGAGTGACAGTTTACATCAACATTAGTGACAACACATTTTTCAGTAAATTTTTAAACGGATTGTCAAATCACCAAAGAATTATGAACAGTGACAATTGTGATAAACAGTATAACTCGTTATAAGTGAGTTGTTAAGTAATTAAATATAAGATCAAGGAGTTGGAAAATGAAGGACAGTAAGGTTATAAATGGAAACAAAGATGAGCAGAGGAAGGCTGTGCTACAGCGCAAGCAGGGCCATGTATGGCATTTGCGGTGCCGCCCCATACGAACTATTAATAGAATACAGTTAACGGGCTGCATTCGCCTTAGTTAAGTTTTCAAAATAAGTTCAGCATTTACTGCAATGCCGCTATTGCCCTCACCCCCGGCCCCTCTCCAGCCGTAAGGCTGGAGAGGAGTGCCTCTGTGCAACTTAAAAACTGCTAATAACTGCGGATTTTTATTATTCTGTTCGCCAAATTCTAATTAAAATATTGCTTAACTTATTTTGACAACTTCACTTAGCACAGCATTGATTTTTTTTATCAAGAAAAAAAGAAAAATGAAATGAATTTGGCTAACACTGCACCAAAAGGAAAATGGCAGGCAGATTTATTTTTATAATAATAACTGCCTGGAGTTGCTTTATTGGGCAGCTGAATTTTTTAAAACCATGAAAGACAGATATAAGTTCCAAAAAGCATTCCTCACTTTTTTTTTATTTGCGCAGGTAGCTTATGCCCAAAATGGGTTGAATGAAAACATTAAATTTTCATCTCAATTAAAAGCGGTTTCCAATACTATAAAAAGTCCTTACACCGGCTACACCCGGCAGCATTGGCTGGAGATAACTGAAAAGATAATAGCCGGGGAGATGGCTCATTTTAATAAGCAGTCGGGGCTGCCGGAATTTACGGTACCGCCAAAGGATTCGGCCTATGAAAAGCTGCGTTGGAACAATCCGGAAGAATGGAGTAAACGGGCATTGGAGCGAATGATGATGGCAGTTGTGATTTATACCAAAACCACCGGAAAAGATCAGGTTCCGGGCTACAACGGTTCCGTCACCTTACCATTTCTTAACGCCATCATCGCTGGCACCGACCCTGCAGGCAAAGGATATTGGGGCGACCCCTTATCCAACGACCAAGTGGGCAGCGTGTTTGCCATGGCAATTTACATTGAGCCGCAACGCTGGTGGGAGCCGCTTACTGCTTCGCAAAAGAAAAATTTATTGACATATCTTAAAAAGCAGGCCCACGTAAAAACGTATGACAATAATCATTATTTTTTTCATATGTTGCCTGCTGCCCTGCTGGATAAAAACGGCGTGGCCTCAAACCGTGATCATCTTACCAATATGTACGAACGGCTCATGGGTTGGTACCGCGGCAACGGCTGGTTTTTAGATGGAAATAACCGCACTTTTGATTATTACAACCTTTGGGGCTTTCAGCTTTTCAACCAGGTGTTGTACCGCTACGATACACTATGGAGACAACAGTTTGGCGAACGGATTAAAAATACTACTGCTGAATTTTTACAAACCTATCCATACCTCTATGGCCGCGACGGAGGACCCATTCCCTGGGGCCGTTCGCTGGCATACCGTTTTGTCGGTAATTCAGCTATTGCCTGGGCGGTGCTTAATGGCAACAGCACTTTACCACCAGGGCAGGCCCGCCGCATTGCATCCGGTGCGTTAAAATATTTTTGGGAACATGGCTGCATCGACAGTACAGGCCTGCTAACGCTTGGCTATTGGGGCGCCAACGCAAGCGTGGCGGAAACGTATTTGTACTACGGCGATCCCTACTGGGCCATGCAGGGTTTGGCGCCATTGCTTATTCCGGAAACAGATCCTTTCTGGACATCAGTTGAAGGCCCGATACCGGCCGATGGTAAGGGTGACAAGATGGCGGTAACCGGGGCGCAGTTTAGCATCCGGGTTAGTACTATTGATGGAGATGCAAGGTTGTTCCCGGCAGGGCAACCATTAGGAAAAGATCCTTCGATATGGCAGGCCGGTTCCAAATACAACCAACATGCGTACGCTAGCGATATCGGTTTTTGCCTGGCAGGAGATGATGTTCCCGGCATTGGTGCAGGACGAACGGGCTATTCATATGATGGCATCAAATGGTTTTATCGGGAAAGGGCGAAACCCATTCAGATTACGGCTAATCACCTGGCGAGCCGGTATACGTTGCACCCTTCTGACAACGATTCACTGCCCGATTATAACCGGGACGAAATGATCACACATACATTAATTGGCAATGACGGCGAAGTACATATATTCTGGCACAACAACCCTGAACCACTCTATTTGCACCTGGGTGGTTATGGAATATCGGTATCAGATAGGAGTTCTGTAAAAGAGAAGTATGAACCGGCTTCGATTCTGATCAATGGAGAACCCTATTTTTCATTGATAGAAGCTATTCAGGCGCCGGAAGGAAAGTTTGAGTCAACTGTGCTGGAACCCCGGGACGGATGGAGTGCTACGCATTTGTTTGGCGGACGAGGGGCCTTTCCTTATTGGCATAGCACCAAAGGCGTACCACCGAATGTTCCGGTGATATTTTACGTAAACGGAACCCGTAACAGGCAACCGGTTGTGCAGCCTATAAAAATAAAAAAACAAGGAAATGAATTACAAATTTTATTTGAAGGGGAATGGTATTCCGTACAAGTTCCTTTTTAATGGAGATGTTTGTAAGATTGCCGGAATGACCTCAATTGTAGCATAAAAGATGAAACGTATCAACCTTAAGGGTGCATCCCAAATTGTCACACCCCAAACCTGTCGGTACCGCAGGTCAGACAGCACTAAAGCCCAAACTATGGTCTGACCTGCAGTACCACCGGTAATAGCACTAATGCCGGTAATTAAATATAAAAAGACAATTTGTAATGCACCCAACCTTAATTATTCTATTGCACTTTAATTCAATACTACAACTAAGAACAGGCAAGCCAAATTGAAGATGAGATTAAATCACTTAAATCTAATTGTAACAAACGTTGCCAATGCCGTACAATTTTTTGAAGCCTATTTTGACTTTGTATGTACTGAAATAAAGGGTGACAATATTGTTGCTGTTTTAACGGGTGCAGACAATTTTATCCTTGTTTTGATGACAAACAAGGAAGCACAAATCAGCTATCCAACAAATTTTCACATTGGCTTTATGCTGGGCAATGCAAACCAGGTGAAAGCATGCTATTTGAAATTAAAAGATGGCGGAATCAGTATCGGAAACGAGCCAGGAAAAATAAGAGACAGTTTTGGTTTCTATTTTCACTTTGACAATATCATGATAGAAGTTGGACTCTATATATAACAACAATGGCTGATGTAAGATTCTTCATCCGATTGAAAGTGTTTTTTTTACTGCCTCTTTGCGGAGGCGGGATACGGGTATTTTCTGGTTATCCTTCAACAATACAGCCCCCTCGTTCAGATAACTGACAATGCAGGTCCGGTTAATTAAATGCGATTTATGCACCCGGATAAACCCATGGCCAGTTAATATTTCCTCATACTCTTTTATGGTTTTGGCACTCAGGTGCTTGCGGCCATTAGACAGGTAAAAACAGGTGTAATTACTTTCGCCCTCACAGCGAATTAATTCATCTACGCCCACAAACAGCGTGCCTGCTACGGTGGGTATTGCCAGTTTAAAATTAGCTGTTTGCTTAGCTTTTAAATTGTGCAACAGGTTTTGATACAAGCTTTCGAAATCGGCAGCTCCCAGTTGTTTTTCCAGGTGACGTTTGATAGCAGTGTTTAATTCTTCAGCATTGATTGGTTTCAGTAAATAATCAATAGCACTAAAACGAATTGCCTGAATCGCATATTCATTGAAGGCAGTCGTAAATATGATGTCAAAATTTTTATGCGGTAGTTTTTGCAAAAACTCAAACCCCGTAATTTCCGGCATCACAATATCCAGAAACAGCAGTTGCGGCTGGTATTTCTCTAATAGTGGTATTGCTTTCAAGGCATCTGTCTCTGTTATTATTTCCGTAATTTCGGGATGGTTTCGCTCTATCATCAACCGCAATACATTAGCCGCCATTGGTTCATCATCAATTATCAACGCTTTAATCATTGGTGCAATCTTTTAATTGTACTAAGGAATTATTCTGGTTACTCAACCGGCAACATTACTTTTACAAACGTCCCGGTGCTGTTACCGGCATCATCATATAAATCTGTTATTGCTACACCGGCAAGCTTATTTTCACTCTGTTCCAGCAAAGCCAGCCGTTCGTTTACAATCTTCATCCCCATGGATTGGTGCGGAATTAATTCCTGGTATGAATGGCTGATTTCATAAGATTTTTTTCTTCCGATACCATTGTCGGCTACGGTACAGATGATGTGTTTGTCGTCTGTACAGGCAAAAGTGATGTGTAGGATTCTATCACCTTGTTTGGCAGATAAGCCGTGCTTCAAAGCGTTTTCAACAAAAGGCTGCACCAGCATAGATGGTATCAGTACCGCTTCTGTTTCCAAATCCTCCTCCACCTCAATACGATACGTGAAATTGCTGCCCAGGCGAAGCGCTTCTATTGCAAGATACAATTCTAATATTTCGATTTCCTTTTCCAGGGATATTCTGGCATATTCGCTTTGTTGCAATACCATGCGCAACAATTTAGAAAAGCTGGTCAGGTATTTATTGGCATTTACATAATCATTCTGTAAGCTGAAATGCTGAATGCTGTTCATGGCATTAAAAATAAAGTGCGGATTCATTTGTGCACGCAATGCTTTTAGTTCAAGCCCGGCCAGCTTCCGTTTATTTTCTGCCATTTCCAGTAGCGCATGTTGTATGTTTTGTTCGGCCTGTATTACAATTAATTTAATGGCGCAGATAGCAGCTATTTGATTAAGAATAGTCAGGTGTTTTTTTTGAAAAAATCCTTTTCTTTCCTTTTTACAATCAATTACACCCATCACGGTGCTTTCGTAAATGATGGGTACTGCTACTTCTGCGCTGCGCCGTTCATCGCCTGGTATATAGCGGCTGTCTTTTGCCATATCGGCAATTAGTTCACTTTTGCCGCTTAGTGCTACGCTTCCTACGATTCCGGTTCCCATTGGAATGGGTATGAGATTATCGATTTGCAGCCTGCGTGTACTTTTAGGGCCGGAAGCAGCTTTTTGAATCAAGGCCGATCTATCATCATTCAGGAGATAAATGACACAATCAGAAAAACCGAGTTTTGAAACACAGTTTTCGGTAATGCTCCAAAGCATTTCTTCTGCATTCTTTTGCCCGTGTATGGCAGTTGAAATATAATTAATAGATTGTTCTATTTCGAGTTGCTGCTTCTGCCGGTTTATTTGTTGCTGTTTCTTTTTAAATGCTAAAAAAATAATGATCCCTGCCGTAAGCAAGCCGATGATTTTAAACCAAAGGGTTTGCCAGAAGGGTGGATGAATGGTGAAAGGAATAACAATATGTTGCGGCACATCATTGCCATATACATCTATGGCATTTATTTGTAATTGGTAAGTGCCCGGTGGCAATGAGTTAAAGGTGATTTCTGACCGGTTGCCCAGGCTTACCCATTTATCGTCCGCCCCTGTCAGCCGGTAGACGTATTTAACTTTTTCGGGTTCGGAAAATTCAAGAAGGCCAAAACTAAAATAGAGCCGGTTTTGTTTATATGTCAGCCCTGCTAATTCTTTAGCAGAAGTGCTGGCTGGCATTCCGTTTATTTCAATTGAATTCAGGTGTAGCTGCCTTTGCTGTAATTGCCTCGTCAAAAATCCGTTGGGGTTAATATTAATCAGTTTGCCCCCGAATACAAAATAAATATGCCCATCCGGTGCTTCCAGCGAACTGCCGAAGTAATCGCTGAACTTGTCCCGTGATTCTGTAAATACATTAATGAACGCATCTTTCTGCGGGTCGTAATAATTTACGCCACCCATGGAGCCCACCCAAAGCCTGTTCCTGCTATCACTGCATAATGTAAAAGTGAAGTCGTGCAGCAGGCCATTTGCAGTTGTATAAACAGCAATACTATCTTTGGCTTCATTATATTTCAGCAGGCCGTTTTGGGTAGTAATCCAGATATTGCCCCGGCCATCGTCTGCCAGGTCACGGGTATTGGCGTATAAAAAGTGTAGTGTTTTTAATTTCCCTATTAGTTCAAAAGTATCCATGCGTAGGGTTGCCAGGTTGCGTTTCACCAGGTTACCATTTTCGGCCAGGAAGTATAAGCTACTGCTGTCTTTTGAAACAGTTGCCTGCCTGGTAAACCCGGTACTGTTTATTTTTTCTAATTGGGAAGTGCCATTGTAATAATAAATAGCGCCATTCCCTTTTTTAAAATAAATAGATTGATCGTTTCTTTTATAAGCCCAAACAACACGGGCGGGCAATGCCGCTAATTGCTGATACAATTTTGCGGGTGGCTGGTGCAGTTGCATGGTAGCGGATGTAGTATCGGCTACCAACATACTTCTGTAGCTGGAAACGTATAGCTTGTCATTAACCGGCAGCACATAACCATATTCTTTTACCGCCAAATTCCCAGGGGAAAAATAGCGGTTACTACCACTAAATACGTTGTACAGAAATAAACCGCCGGCACCATACGGTATAAGAATATTTCCTTTACCATCCTGTGATGTGATGGATGACTGATAACTAATATTGACGAATGCTGTTTTATCGCTCAGGTATTGCTGCTGTACAATACTATCGTAATAGTTGATAATAAAAATGCCATTGTTGGTTGTGGCCCACATGCGGTGCAGGTAATCTTCGCAAAGGGAATACACATAATCTGTACCAATCAGGCTATTCGAATTTTTGTAGCGGATGGACGTAAAGGAATGGGTGAAATGATCAAAAAACAACAATCCGCCATTGCGGAATCCGACCCAGATGTTTCCTTTGTAATCCGCAGCCAGTGCAAAGCAGCAGTTCCATGCATTTTCAGGAAATGAGAATGTAAAGGAATCAATTTTATCTAAAGCAATATTGTATTTAATGAGTAATGAATTTTTTGCTATGAAATAAATATTGCCCGAGGAATCACTGCATATATCGGAGTGTGCATCTGCTGATACATTTCCACCTACTTTAAAAATCGCCTTGTTTTGCGTATTATGATACCTGTGATAAAATTGCCGGCTTTTATAATCGTAAAAAACCAGGCGGCAATTGGCAGCTATCCAAATTCCTTTATCTGTAGCATAACCGCCTTTATAGCCAATACTTGTTTCAGGTATTCCTGCCCCTGATTTTTGGTTGCCGGGTACCTGCCGGTAAGTGCCTGTTTTATAATTAATGATAAACAAACCCAGGTCGGCATACATCCATATATTATCCTGGTTATCCTGAAAAATACTGTAGATCCAACCTAAATTATCATCGTTCTGCGATTCGCTTCTTACCTTATAATGGGTGATATTTCCCGTAGCCGGGTCTAATTTATCCAGCCCGCCGGTAGTGCCAATCCATATAAATCCCAGGCGGTCTTCAAACACCGGGTGTACTTCGTTGCTGCTGATACTATTACTGTCTTTGGCTGATTTGCTGTAAACTTTTATGGCCGTGCCTTCGTGTTTATGCAGACCATTGTAGCTGCCAAACCACATATTGTTCAGGTGGTCTTTTATTAATACGGTGAGCTGGTGTGTTGCCAGGCCCTGGCTGGTGGTAATATGGTAACTGGTTTGCGCCTGCACTACCTGCACCATCATGCAGGCAACACAAAGCAGGTATTTCAAACGTGAATGTTTCAAGTAGAATAGTAATACATTTTATACTGTAAAAAATATTCGAGTAAAAATAAACCCTATGCCATGGTGTTATCACTCATGTTGCCTGATAATTCGCCTGACGATAGTTGAAAACTAATTTTATATAACTGCTTTTTGAGTGAGATTACTTTTGTAGTACTTTTTTTTGCTGAAAAACTTTTCAAATTAGTCTATTCATTTTAAAGGTTAACATGAAAATAAGAAGTGCCGATAACAACGATAAGTGAATTCCAAAAAATACGTATTGTGCTACCCTGAGCTTGTTGCTAACGATCCGGTAGTAAGCGCTTGCAATCACTAACAGTTCAAAACATAAAAATAAAACTTCTTTCAGATCAACGACATGCCGTTCAATCCGGATTTGCTTTTGAATCCAGTAAATTAAAATCAATAGGCCGGCAGCTATGTTTAGCATTGTGATAAGGAAAGCAGGCTTGTTGAGAACCAACCCGGTTACCCAGACTGCCAGGTGTATTACAATAAATACAATTAGAATAACCCTGATAAACTGATCTGATGGGTTCATGGTGTAGCCGGTTCATCCGGTGATTTAATAAATGCTATATCTGTCATATCCATAAAATAATTAGGCATACAACTAATTTTATTGCCATTTTCAATTTTAAAGATAATCCCCTTAAAACTTACCTGTTCAAGAGAAGGGTTAAGTGTGAGTGTAAATCTGTTGTTATTATTCGTGCTGTCTTTTATTATCGTTACCATATCGGGGTACAGCTCGTGCTGAACATAGATGGTATCACAATCGGCGATTTCCATATGTACTTCTCCGTTGCTCTCTGTATAAGCCTCCTTTTTTTTACCATCAACAGAGAATATACATCGGATATTTCTTACTAAATAGCTGTTCGGATGTGTAAACGAAAGTGAATAACCGCTGCCTTGTTTAGATTGGTTCAGCACCGTAAAATCTTTACCGGCTTCTTTATCACTTGTAAGATGTAGCGTATCGCCAAGTATGGTATAAGTACCGGTAGCATGGCGGTCTACAGCTCCGTAAGAATAGTAGAACCAGAATTTTCCATCTGCGGAAAAGTCAAAGCCTGCGACCATTTCCTGCTTTCTAAAGTTATATTCGCCCTGTATTGTTGATTGTGCCATGCTGTTTATATTTATTAAAAGTAATAGTAGTAAATAGTTTTTTTTCAAAATAAGTATTTTTACAGTTGTTGTTTTAACGTAGTAGAGATAATTCAGGTATCTCCTCTTTTTGCGCAGCCATCATGGCGCCTGCTAATGTTGTATAAACCTCCGTCCACGCTGCATTCAATTCTGTATTCCAATATTCACCCATACCTTTTTCAAGCGTCCACAATAGAGCGGTGCCCACAGCTATATAATGTTCCTCTTTTACGCCATATTGTGTGTGCCGCCGGGCCAGCTTCCCCACTTCGTTCAGTATGTCATCCAATTTGTTCAATTTTGAAATGATATAAGAAAGCATGGTTAGCAGCTTTTTAGATTGCTCCGGCAATGTAGTACGGCTGAACATAGGCTTTACATCAGGAGCTATTTCAAACAGGCGGTTGTAAAATAAACTACCTACAGATTCCATGTTTATTCTTGAAATAATGTCCCAGCTATTGGTTACCAGTGTAATTTGTTTTGTTGTCATTTTTTTATCTTGAGGTGTTTTTCAATAATTACTTCCAAACTGTTTTATTTAGAAAAAATAATTATGTTTGGCAATCATTGTTTTATAATTAGGATATTGATGCCGAAACTAATATTATTGGCATGAGGGCCACTATATTTATCATAATCATATTTTATAAACCATCTCTGTGATTCTGCGTTATATTCTACTTTGCTGCCATGGTTGGCAGCATTTTCAAAAAAGCCTAAAAATGAATAAAGAATAATTGCATCCGGGTCGCCATTGCATAAGCTGTTTTCAATCCTAATGGAAATATGGCCGTCAGCCTGACCTATGATGGGACCAAAACCATCATATAAATAGCCATCAGCAAGCGGGCTGGTTGTTTGTGTGGTCATTCTGTACGCTACCCTCACATCCGTATTTTGTACCCGTATGGGGCCATTAATTAATAATGCATCTGCGCCGTTGGTGCCATGTGCGGCTATTGCGGCAAAGGGTGCAGCTCCATTTGCAGTGGCACTAATGCCGGAGTAGTTGGTGCCGGTTCCTTTTACAGTAAGTTTTGTATTTGCACCCAATGCTGCTGTGCCAATACCCACCTGCCCTCCGTATTGGTTTATCATTAAATCGCCCCAGGTACTGCCGGATGCTTTGGTTGATTGTAAATAGCTGTTTCCATTGCTTTGCGCATTAATGCCCATTTCCAAAGTGGTGTACCCGCCGGTATTTTTATTGGCGCCTATTAATATTGATCCTGCGCCATTCGGGTTAATTTGCAAATCGGTTACCGGTGTAGTCGTTCCAATGCCTACATTTCCATTTTGCAATAGTGTAAATTTGGGTGCCTGGCCCCAGGTGAATAATTGTAGCGGAACGTTGGTTAGTGTTCCGAATTTCCCGGCTACATTATCTACAAGAGTGCCTATTGAATTGGTGCCATCTGTATGTACCATTCCATAATTATTGGTAGCTGTTTGCACTATCAGTTTTTGATAGGGCGTAGTTGTTCCTATTCCCACATTTCCATTTTGCAGCAGCGTCATTTGCTGTGCTTTATTATTGGTAAAAAAACCCACCGGATGATTGGAGTAGGTTCCAAACTGGCCCGAAGTTGCATCGGCAAAAGTGCCTACGGTAGTGTTGCCATCTGTTTGCACTATTCCATACTGGTTAGTGGCAGTTTGTACGGTTAGTTTTTGTGAAGGCGTTGCAGTACCAATACCAATATTTCCTGATTTTGTAACTCTTATATTTTCGATATTGGCTGTTTTAATTACCAGGTCGGCAGAATCAATAGTGCCGATGAAATTGCTGCCTGCTACTGTATTGTTATTGCCCGTAGTGCTCCACTGGCCTACATCCTGGCCGGCAGTGTAATTAGAAGATACAATATTCCATTTGAAAGTTGTTTTATTGTACATCATGGTTACAGTGCCACCGCTTAGCAAACTAAGTGATGTACCACCCGGAATTTCAATTTGATTGGTGGCCAAAGATGTGGCAGCATTATGCAATAGGGTATAAGGAAAATTGCTTCCATTATGCAGTGTAACCAATCTTCCGTCTTTGCCACCATTAAAACCGCCTATGTTACGAAACCCAATAGCCGAAACATTATAAAATGAATAGGGTGTTGTGGCAATATCGATATTATCGTTGGCAAAAGATGTTAATGTAATTGTTCCGGCCCTTAAAGCAAGGTCGCCGTTTACATCTAATTTACTTTGCGGCGTAAGGGTATTCACGCCCACATTTTGTGAGAAGCCGGTTGCACTTACTGTAATAAATAAGGCAACAGAAAAAATAATTTTATACATGACAATTTTTGTTTTTAAAATATGATTGATGATTTTTTTGTAAAACGGTTACGATAATGAGCGTCGTAATTGCAGCAATGAGCTATTTAATAAAACGTTACCTTATTTCTTTTCCAGTGCAGCAATTCTTAATTCCAGGTTTTTAATTAATTCCTGCTGTTCCTGTACTGCTTTTACCAGTGGCACTACAAACTGCGAGTAAGCAAGGGCGTAATGGTCATGTTCGTTTTGCGGTTTTTGCACGCCACTGAAATTGTAACCAATTCTATTGGCGGTTTCTTCTACCTGCTGAGCACTAAAGCCGCTGTATAAAATCGCTTCTTTATCTGTAATGGCTTGTTGGGCTGTTCCTTTAAAAAGCGTATCAGCAGCAGCACCGTAAATAAAATTATTCAGCTTGTGTACATCCATATTGTACATAATGGGTTGTAGTTTTAAAATGAAATCAAGGCCATGTGTTTCGGGCTGTACATTTTTCTTGAAGCGGATGTCGCTGATATTTACAAAATCGGCATAGCCGCCAATGGCAGTTACTGCTGTGTTGCCTACCCGTACCTGGTTAGAGGCCGTATAAGTTGCCGTTTGCCCGATGGCCGTTGAGTTTGACCATATACCCAAGCCATTTGTTGGACCGGCATTGGTACCGATAGCAGTATTATTATCGCCTGATGTATTGTATTGCATGGCCCGGAAACCAATGGCTACATTAGCCTGGCCGATATTGGTATTCAGCAGTGCATTGCTTCCTATTGCAGTATTCCAGTTACCGGTTGCACTTGGCGCAGCCAGGTAGCCTAATACCGAATTATTACTGCCATGTGAATTTAACAATGCATGACTGCCAACGGCAGTATTATTAATACCGGTAAAATTATATTCCAGGCATTCTGATCCAAAAGCCGTATTGTCGTTACCCGAAGAGTTAAGACTCAGCGCAAAAGATCCCATTGCTGTATTGGCATATCCCTGATTATTGGATGATAAAGCAGTAAAACCTGTAGCTGTATTGCCATTACCGGTGGTATTATCTCTTAAAGCAAATG
The DNA here is from genome assembly GCA_965246935.1 of Chitinophagaceae bacterium. Lineage (GTDB taxonomy): Bacteria > Bacteroidota > Bacteroidia > Chitinophagales > Chitinophagaceae > JAZKFT01. The sequence continues at coordinate 21,523 of CBDFGC010000002.1, forward strand.
CGCCGCTGGCCGTGTTGCGATAGCCTTCTGTATTGTTTTTTAAGCTGTTAAACCCCGTAGCTGTATTATAATAGCCTGCATAATTAGCGTATAGTGCTTTTGAACCTACTGCAGTATTTCCAATTGGATTTATACCATCAACAAGTACTGAACCGGTGCTATACAATGCTGAATCGCCAACTGCCACCAGGTTGGAATATGTATTATTAAATTCTAAGGCACTGTTGCCAATAGCAATATTGTTATGTGATTCAGGTAGTGCCGTCATACTATTTAATCCAATGGAAATATTTCCGGTCGACGGGTTTAATTCTCCTGCAGCCAGATTATTTACCCTGAATTTTAAGGGTTGGTTATCTGTTGTACCAATAAAATTATTATTCGGAGAAGTACCTGAGTTTCCGGCTACAGACCAGCTACCTGCGGAAGATGATATGGGTGCCCATTTAGAGCCGCTCCAGTAATAAAAGCCCGGAACGATGGCAGAGATTCCGGAGCCTGTATTGGCGGTATTGTATATTAATAACGATACAACCGGGGAAGGGACGGTACTGTTATCAAGAGCGCCGGTTAATGCAACACGTGGAATGAGTATCCCTTTATTTGTGCTACTTACATCCAGCATGGCGCTGAAATTGGCCGGGGAAGATGTTGTATTAACCGCTACCTGTGCACTGATCGAAATTTTTAAAAAGATAATAAAAACAGTACTGATAATTAATTTTTTCATGTTGTATATATATTTCGATGTAAATGAAATACAAATACAAAAGGCAATAAATTAAACCGTGGGAATGGTTATCTTCATTTATTGAACAGCATGAATAATGATTCCTTATTACAACCCTTACAAGGTTTATTGAGATAACTTTTGTTTCAATAAAATAGATTTAACACAGGATGATAAAATAGCTCGTGAGTTTAATGCTCCGGATATGCACAAATAAAAAGCTCCGAAGTCTTCACAGACGCCGGAGCTTTTTATTTTTAATTGGTAACGATTAATTACACTTCCACACCCATCTTTTTGGCTTGTCTCTTCCGGTCTTCTTCTTCTAAAATTACTTTTCGCATGCGGATGCTTTTAGGCGTTACTTCAATGCACTCGTCCTGCTGAATATATTCCATACATTCTTCCAGTGTCATTAGCGTTTTGGGTGCTATACGGCTGGCATCATCACTGCCGCTGGCACGGTGGTTCGTTAGTTTTTTAGGCTCGGTAGCGTTCACTACCAGATCGCCTGGCTTAATATGCTCTGCTATTATCTGGCCGGCATATACTTCTTCGCCGGGCTCTACAAAAAAGGTTCCGCGTTCCTGTAATTTATCAATGGAATAGCCGGTTGTTTTCTCCATGTTTTTACTAAGCAATACACCATTACTACGCCCTGGTATGTTTCCCTTCCAAGGCTTAAATTCGTTGAAACGATGAGCCATTACAGCTTCACCGGTCGTAGCGGTAAGCATCTGGCTGCGCAGTCCAATCAATCCACGGGACGGAATATCAAACTCCAGATGCTGCATTTCGCCCTTGCTTTCCATTATCAGCATTTCACCTTTGCGCTGCGTAACCAGGTCTATTACTTTACCGCTGAATTCAGCGGGCACGTCTACTACCAGCACTTCATACGGTTCGTGCCTTTTACCATCCATCTCTTTTACAATTACCTGCGGATTGCCAATCGTCATTTCATAACCTTCGCGGCGCATGGTTTCAACCAGTATGCTCAGGTGCAAAATACCGCGGCCAAACACTAAAAATTTATCAGCATCATCCGTATCCTCCACCCGTAATGCCAGGTTTTTTTCCAGTTCTTTCATCAACCGGTCGCGGATGTTGCGGCTGGTAACAAACTTCCCTTCGCGGCCGTAAAACGGTGAGTTGTTAATGCTGAACTGCATGTTCATGGTTGGCTCGTCAATAGAAATCAGCGCCAACGGCTCCGGGTTTTCAAAATCGGCCAGGGTTTCGCCAATATTAAAATCTTCAATTCCTACTACGGCACAAATATCGCCGGCTGATACTTCCGTTACTTTCTTCTTACCCAGGCTTTCAAATGTGTATAATTCTTTTACCCGCATTTTTTGTACGCTACCATCTATTTTACATAAGCTAATGGGCTGGCCTTCTTTGATGGTGCCACGGGCTACTTTACCTACCGCTATCCGGCCCAGGAAAGCCGAGTAATCCAGCGAAGTAATCTGCATTTGCAGGCTACCCAAAGGTTGTGGAGGCGCCGGTACATATTCTATAATACCATCCAGTAATGGAAAAATATTATCGGTAGGGGCCAGTGTAGTATTGAACCAGCCGTGCTTGCTGCTACCAAAATAAGTGGGGAAATTTAGCTGCTCTTCGGTAGCATCCAGGTTAAAAAATAACTCGAATACTGCATCATGCACTTCATCCGGCCGGCAGTTGGGCTTATCCACTTTATTAATTACTACAATCGGTTTCAGGTGTAACTGCAGCGCTTTTTGAAGTACAAAACGGGTTTGCGGCATCGGGCCTTCAAAGGCATCTACCAGCAATAGCACACCATCAGCCATTTTGAGTACGCGTTCTACTTCACCGCCAAAGTCGGCGTGGCCGGGCGTATCAATTACATTTATTTTATAGTCTTTATATTGTACAGAAATGTTTTTGCTGAGGATCGTAATGCCCCGTTCTCTTTCCAAGTCGTTGTTATCCATGATTAGCTCACCGGTTTCCTGGTTAGCCCTGAATACGTTGGTGCTGTGCAGTATTTTATCAACTAACGTTGTTTTGCCATGATCTACGTGTGCGATGATGGCGATGTTCCGAATATTCATTGTCCGTTTTTTACAAAAAGATGCCGGTCAGTCCAATCAGACTGACTGGCAATCATTAAATTAAGTGTTTTTGAAATTGGCGGCGAAAGTACGGCCAAACGGCGGGCTGGCAAGGCTTCATACAAAAGTTTAACGTGCCAGCCTTTAAAATCCGAACGCTTTAAGCCCGGTGTGCAGTATTTCTAAAATGGCGGGTTAACTACTTATTTTCATTCGCAATTATTCCCAGCCGTATTTATAACGTAGGGTTGTACCCATAGGTGTTCGAATCCCTTTGAAAGACCTGATTTCATTACGTTTTTGTAGGAACGTGCCGTAAGGCACGTTCTGAATAGCATGTTCCTGCAAAACCGTTTATCGTTACAACGTTTCGAACATTTATGATGCCCTACGAAACGTAGCACTGAGGTATAGCTTAAGGAAGAATAAGATAGTCTTTCACTGAAATACCCACTTTTTTACTCGTTCATCTGGTGCTATTATTTGCTCCGGTACCATTTAGCGCTATTGATACTTTGCATTTGATTCATTTAAGTCATTGATAATGCAGATAGGGTTAGGATTTATTGGCCGCCTGATGTTTCCCTTTGAACAGGTGTTTACGACCATAGAAGTAAATACAAAATCTTATATGAAACACAGTACATTTTTACCGAAGGCGGCCAGGCCGCTTAAAACAGTTGCTCTTTGGGTTCTTCTTTTTACCTGCACTTACAGTTATGCACAGAAGCCTGACTTTAAAAAATTTAACGCTTCTCTTAAAAGTCGTTTGGCTGGTAAGTGCATTGGCTGGGGCTTTATGATTTGCGATAGCATGAAGGTTGTGGGTATGGATATGGGTGGCTACGAACGGATGCCGCAGGATCCGCCGGCAAAGGCTTTTTCCATATGGGACCCTATGAACCCGGCGAGCATTTGTAAAACCATTACCGGCGTGGCTATGCTGCGTTTGCTGCACGACCGCAATATTCCCGTTACCAACTCTATCAGCGCTTACCTGCCTAAAAACTGGAAGCAGGGCTATGGCATCAGCGGCATCACTTTTGCGCAACTGATGCGCCACGAAAGCGGCCTAAGAGATATTGTGTTCTGGCTGGACTACGACCAACTGAGAAAAATGGTTGAGAACGGCATTTCCACCGATCCCGATATCAAAAAATACAAGTATCAGAACTCCAACTTTGCCCTGATGCGCATTCTGATTGCCTGCTTGTTCAACCATTATGAAAAACCAGATCCTGATCAGAACATAGCATGGGGTCAGTTCTACGAAAACTACGTAAACTATTGGGTATTTAATAAAGCGGGCATTCCTAACCTTACCTGCAAACCTGACGAAGAAAACCAAAACCTGGCTTACCAATACCCCGACAAAGGCCAGAAAGGCGGCGATTTTGGCGACTGGACCAAATACAATGGGGGCGCAGGCTGGAATATTTCGGTAGCTCAGTTTTCCATGTTTCTGCGTAACCTGATGTTTACTGAAAAACTACTGACCAAAAAAGACAGGCAAATGATGCTGGACAATCAGTATTCGCTGGACCAAACCGGCTACACGCCTACACTTCATACCAAATTTTACCGTAAGAACGGTGGCTTTCCCGCTGCCAATAACCCAGGTGGTATGAATTCAGAAATGTGGATTTTTAACAATGGTATTACGGTAGTATTATACGTAAATTCTGATGTAGCCGGAACCGATAACGTGAACGATATTATTTACAAGGCTTATGAAGACGCATCTAAGTAATTAACTAATAATAGCTCATTGAAGAAGCTCCGGTACTACCGGGGCTTTTGTTTCACTACCACTTAGATTAGGGCATACAAGTCAGATGATAATTTATGTATTTATTAAATGCTTATGACTTGCACGTCTCTCCTGCGCTGTTTTGTGCCGCGAGCAGAATGGCATAATAGAAGAAGCAAACCCTCGCTTATACAGCGGGTTTGCTTTTATGTTGATATAATTGATTGGCGAGCATTACTGACCAAAATACAATAATAAAAGAAGTAATTTGTGAAATATAACCAGCTGGTATTTTTATAGAGCGGATAAAAGGAAATGCTATTGGTTGACTGGTATTACAAACAGCCAGTAGTACGATAAGAACCAATGCAAAAATAGTTGCTAATATTTTTACCAGCTTCTGTTTCAGTAAAGGTATTACCCGCTTTTTAGCAATAGCCTCTGCTTCAATGTGCTGCATAATATTGAGGGTAAAATCAGCAGACGTTTCCTCCACTGCCCATTGTTGCAATAGTGCTTTAATTTTTATATCTTCTTCCATCATACTCAAATCAAATTTCGTGTTTCTGTTTGCAGTAACAAATATAATCTGTTATATAAATGCTTCCGTCCGCGGTGCAGTAGTACCTTAATATTTGCTATTGATAATTTAGTTAATTTATGTATTTCATTCAATGCAAGTTCATTCAGATAATACATGGTAATACAGATACGTTCAGTTTCCTGCAAGCTACTCAATGCCAGTAATATAAAATTCTTCTGCTCGCTTTTTTCAAATTGCTGCCATATGGGGTGATTGTACCCATATTCTTCATTTTCGTCTATACCCGCTATGTCAAAAACGATACGCTTTTGCGGCTTTCTTTTATTTAGCGCTGCATTTACAACAATACGATAAAGCCACGTAGAAAACATAGCCTGCGCTTTAAAAGAACGCAAAGCGGCAAAAGTTTTTACGAACGCATCCTGTGCCACTTCTTCCGCATCTTCCCGGTTCAAAATAATCTGGTAAGCCAGTGTAAAAACCCTGTTCCGGTACCGGTTTACCAATACAGCATAAGCAGCAGTATTTCCTGCCAGTACATCATTGATAATTTCTGAATCAGTTAAATGGTTCACTTCAGGGTTAGACCACTTCATTAGTAATCCGGTTACAAAATAATTACAATAAAATTTGTAACCATTTTTTTCTGGCGGCTGTCAAAAGGTAAAAGCATAAAATGAATCTCATTTCCGTTCCCATCGTGTTACTGTTTGTACTGGTATTGCTTACCCTATTTGGTGTTGTATATCTCTATATTAATTCTAAAACCAAAGAACGGTTAGCACTCATAGAAAAAGGAATGGACCCAAACCTTGCCAATAGTGATTTTTGGTCGCAGATTGGGATTATTGGCGGTGGCGCCGCATTTGGTTTAATTTTAGGCGACCGTCTTCCCGGAAATTACAGCCCGTTGGTAGCTATTATCTTTTCAGGTATCGCCATTACGGTTTATAATATACTGAAAAGAAAAGGACGGCGTAATAAAATTCCGTAATTAAAACGAATAGGCGTAATAATAAGTTCGGGAGTTAATGGAAAGAAATAATCCATTTATAATTTTACCGGCTCGGCACTGCTTCTTGTCTCGTTGCTATATGGTAGAGAATGGTTTCTATTAAATCCCTATCCAATATGGGTAAAAAATTATACTCATTATTGCTTATCTGGTAAAATTTGCCGGCTTACCCAAAGTAATAATGGATCAGATGATATTAATGGACAAATAATTCCGCTACGGACGTTGTGGTATTTCTTTATACCCTGCTCCATAACGGATTTGCGGCAATTACTTTTTTATAAACCGCACAATCGGCTGTGTGGGCACCTTGTAAATAACCGATACTTTGTAAGAATTCATTTACAATCTCCCCACCAGTAAAGCGGAATGTTTTTTTGAAAAGCCTTACCCATTCGTCTTTTGTTTTAGGGTGTTGCAGCTCTAGCCACTTTTCAAATGAGCCATACGCTGTTTGTAATTGTAAAATGGTGTTGGCATTTTCTATCGCTGCATTAATTTTTAGCCGGTTGCGGATAATGCCGGCGTCAGCCATCAGTCTTACTACATCAGCCTCCGTGTAAGAAGCCACTTTTGTAAGATCAAAATTGTCGTAGGCTTTTCTAAATTCTGCTTCCTTTTTCAAAATGGTTTCCCAGCTAAGCCCTGCCTGGTTTATTTCCAGCACCAGCCTGCAAAACAATTCATCATCATCATGGATAGGAAACCCATAATGGTGATCATGGTAAGCTTTATGAATGGCCTTTTTATCTTCCGGCATTTTTTCAATGGCACTACAGTACGACATAGGGTGCAAGATAATATCGTTGCTCTTTTCTACCGGTAAAGTCCACGGCACTGCCTTCTGCCAACAAGTCCAAAAAACAGATTGGCGTTAAAGTTGCCATCCACTTTCTAAATACTATTACTATGTCAAGTGAAAAAGCAATATTAGCCGGTGGCTGTTTTTGGGGAATGGAAGAGTTGATACGGGAACTACCCGGTGTAATATCCACCAGGGTTGGCTATACGGGGGGCGACGTGAAAAATGCTACCTATCGTAATCATGGCACCCATGCAGAAGCCCTCGCTATTACATTTGATCCGGACAAGTTTTCGTACCGCAAGTTGCTGGAATTTTTCTTCCGGATACATAACCCTACTACCAAGAACCGGCAGGGAAATGATATGGGTACTTCTTACCGGTCTGCTATTTATTATCTAAACGAGGCGCAACAGCATACCGCAGAAGCATTGATTCAGGAAATGGATGCCTCCGGTGTGTGGCCTGGGAAAATTGTAACCGAAGTGGCTCCTGCCTCGGACTTTTGGGATGCTGAAGAAGAACACCAGGCTTACCTGCAAAAACATCCTCACGGATACACCTGCCATTATGTTCGGCCCAAATGGCAACTGTCTGAATTAAAACAGGCCTAATTATTTCTGCGTCTCCGGCACTTTGATCCTTTGGATTCGTATTAATCCTTTTCAATATTGATGCGAATCCAAAAGTTTAGATATAAGAAGTACTACCGAAGAGAATAATTGCATTAATTGTTCAGAATGAAAGCTACCATGCTTTTAGGACCGTGTGCACCTAACACCAGGGATTGTTCTATGTCGGCTGTTTTGGAGGGGCCGGCAATGAACGCTGCAAAGCCATACTCCGCACCGCCAATTTTGTTATAGGCATCGTGCATAGTACGCACAATATTACTTTTAGAAATAATGACCACCAGGCTTTGCGAAATAAATGGCAGTACCCGCTCCGGCATCTCTTTTTCTGTAATCCAGACAGAACCGTTTTCTGCCACGGCCATTGTGGCGTGAACAATGCACACATCCACATCTTCAAACTGGTGCATGGTTTGGCTGCCATCTGCTATTTCGGCTACGGTGCTCAGCACGTTATCAAACGATACTATTCGTTTTACACCTGCAAAGTCTTTTTTTATTTGTGCTACAATTTCATCATAGCTATTTACCAGGTACGGCTGCCCCCCAATACCGGTTAATACTGTCATGTATTTCTGTAGCACGTCATCAAAATAGGGGGCAAATACCGGTACTTCCGGCAGGTCGATCCACTCCGGTTGATTTTGTTTAATGGCCTGCAGCATTGCATCCCGGCTGCTTTTGCCGCTGGCTTTTAAGGCATCGTATTCCTGGTGTGCTTTCTCGGTAGCTGATTTCATAATGGTTGAACGTTTCGATAGGATGCACCTATCGTTCAAGTATTTTTGCAGGTTGGCATTAGCATTCCTGTCAGCCTAATACCGAATTGAAGATAAATAGAATTCCTGATGTTAAGGTGAGAGGTGTCAGCCAGCATAGCAAAAACCCTTTTGTTGTGCATCCGTTATTTATTTGTCTTGTTCTTCCTTAATCCTCGACCCTTTAATTAATAACCATAACATAAATATTAGCTCTCCAAAAAAAGTAATTGTTATGAATCTTAAATTAAAGTCGGGAAATAAAAAAGGTTTTAAAGTATCTGTCAAATAGCCTATGCCTGAGATGATGAGCAATAATCCCATTATATTCGGTATATAGTGGGATTTAAAAACCAGGTAGCCAAGAAGGATAAGATGAATGCTAAAAAATAAAATTCCGAAGTGGTAACCGCTTCGGAACGTTGTAAGATAAAGCATTACCTGTGCATATAACTGAGTTTGTCCAAACATGATTAAATAATCATGATTAGTCAACAATTTAAAAACAGCAACAAGGTTAAGTAGTGCAACTAACGCCATCACAGAAAACACCAACCGAATCCATGCTGTTAGTAGCGAAAGTGGTTCATTGACTGGTTTCATCAAAATGTATAATGCCCAGGACACTACAATGTCACCAGAAAAGGTTAACAAGTATCCGAAGATAGCAGAAACGAAAAGTGTTTTATTACTTGTAATATTTTTTACTGTTTCTGCCGCATTTGTCGGATTAATGAGTTTTGGATAAATAAAAAGTTCGGAAAAAGGAGCAATTAACGCCATGACAAGAATAGTAAGCCCAACAACGAGAGCGGCTGTGCGAAGAGAAATTGGTGGTGCATTATTTATCATTAGATTGTACTATATGTTTGATGGCTTTTATAATGATTCACAACACTGATGTATTGCGCCTCTCAATGTAATACCAGTTTCAAACAGACAATTTCGGACTGGCCGGGACACGGTGGACAACTGGCAACTTGCCTGCCGGCAGGCAGGTAAGCAAATCAGTTTTGGGCATCTGAAATAAAAGCTGCGACCTGATTAAATCTGGTATTAATAAGCTTTTTTTTTACTTTTCTTCCTTCCTGTTCTTCTTATACCATTCGGCAAAGGATTGCTTCGGCGGTTCCGGCATTTCTCTTTCCTTGTACCAGGGGTTTAATCTGTTTTTAGCAGCAAAGCCCAGGTATTTTAAAAACAGGCGGCCCGTTTTACCTGCAAACCGGTAAACCGATGGATGCGATAAGGTAAAGGTCATGCCTTCCATGCTCAGCTTTTTGGCAGTGCCGGTATAGCCTTCTTTGCCAAGCACCTGCCGCCATTTATACAACTGTTCATGGATATTGATTTTTACCGGGCACACATTGGTACAACTGCCGCAAAGTGTAGAGGCAAAAGGTAGATCGGCATACTGCTTCATATCTAAATTAGGGGCCAGGATAGAGCCAATAGGCCCGGCAATAGCGGTATGATAACTATGCCCGCCACTACGGCGATACACCGGGCAGGTATTAAAGCAGGCCGCACAGCGAATACATTTTAACGAGCTGCGGAAATCGGGCCGGCCGAGTTGGGTACTACGACCATTGTCCACAATCACTATATGCATTTCCTGCCCTACACGAGGCTTTTTGAAATGGCTGCTGTACGTAGTAATCGGCTGGCCGGTAGCACTACGGGTAAGCAGCCGCAGGAATACTCCCAAGTGCCTGCGTTGCGGAATGATTTTCTCAAAACCCATGCTGGCAATATGCACATCGGACAGGTGGGCGCCCATATCGGCATTGCCTTCATTGGTGCAAACCACAAACTCACCGGTTTCAGCAATCGCAAAGTTGACACCTGTCAGTGCTGCCCGCCTGGTAAGAAACTTTTCCCGGAGGTGCTCACGGGCTGCTGCCGTTAAAAAGGCAGGATCGTGATTCCCTTTTTCCGTTTGCAAATGCTCATGAAAAGTATTGCTTACATCTTCTTTTTTCAGGTGGATGGCAGGCAGCACAATATGGCTTGGCGGTTCTTTTCGCATTTGTACAATGCGTTCGCCCAGGTCGGTATCAATTACATCTATGCCATGCTCCTGCAGGTAATGGTTCAGGTGGCACTCTTCTGTAAGCATGCTCTTGCTTTTTACCATCTGGTTAATCCCATGCTGCTGAAGAATATGATGAATAATTTTATTGTGTTCATCTGCATCGGCAGCCCAGTGAATCTGAATGCCATTGGCCGTTGCTTTTTCTTCAAATGCGGTGAGATAATCATGCATATTACTCAGCACATTGTTTTTGATCTGCGAAGCCGTTTCCCGCAGTTCTTCCCACTCCGGCAGATCGTGTGCTGCCTTGTCCCGCTTGGTACGGACAAACCAAAGCGTTTCGTCGTGCCAGTCTACACGGGCTTCGTTTTTATTGAATGCTGTTGCCAGCGTTGCATGATCTTTATGGCTGCTCATGTGACTTATTTTTTACCAGGCTAATTGTCGGATATGATTTCTTTACAATTAAATAAGCTCTTCAAAAAATGGCACTTCCGGGATTTTCCTCACTACCTTTCTTTACTTTTTGGTTATCACCCTTTACTTTCCATTGTTATTTAATATTTCTGCAATGTGCTTGACCTGCACCGTACTTTTTTGCCTGCGTAAAATACCTTCCATGTGCATCAGGCAACTCATATCGACACCGGTTATAAACTGAGCGCCATGGGCCAGGTGATCGTTTACCCGGTCCTTACCCATCTTGGCGCTCACGGCTTCTTCAGCCACGCAAAAAGTGCCGCCAAATCCGCAGCATTCGTCTTTACGGCTCAGTTCTACCAGTTCAATGTCTTTCACCATACCCAGCAACTTATCGGGTTTGGAAAATGGTGCTGCTACCAGTTCCGTCATTTGCGAAAGGTGCAGGCCCCGCTGTCCGTGGCAGCTTTGGTGCATGCCCACTTTGTACGGAAAAGATGCTTCCAGTTTTTCTACTTTCAATATGTCGGTCAGGAACTCGGTCAACTCATACACTTTGCCACGGATGGATTGGGCGGCCGCTTCGTTTTTATCGTCATGCAAATGCTCTTTGATGTGCAGCAAACAACTACCCGATGGGCAAACGATGTAGTCGTAGTCTTTGAAGTTTTTAATAAACAAGGTATTACAACCGCCGGTCAGGTGTTCAAAACCGGAATTGGCCATGGGCTGGCCACAGCAGGTTTGGTTCGGCGGAAAACCGACCGTACAGCCTAATTTTTCAAGCAGTTCCAACGTGGCAATAGCTACCTGCGGGTAAAACTGATCTACGTAGCAGGGAATAAATAGTCCGATCGTCATAATAGTGTAGCAAAAAAGCAATCCTGTGTTTTTATTACAACCTGCGGGCTTCAATAGTTCTATTACAGGCAGTAAACAATCCGTGAAAATAAAAACTCCTGGCAGCATAGCTGTCATGGAGTGTAAGAATACGTTCCCGGTAAGACTTTTGAGCCATAAGGTCTGCTTTAACCTGATAAAATTTATCCTAAACAGTGAATCGGAAATGTAAAATGGTTCTTAGTAAAGTGGTCAAAATAACTTGTACAATTGAAGCAGGATTTTATTCAGCGTTGGTTGCCCCTAACCCTTTTAGGGCAATGTCATTAAGATAAGCCCCATCGGGGCTTTCTGTTTGTAGCAAACAAAGAGGCAAAGGCAATCATTGCCACGTAGTGGCTACCCCTTCTCTGATCAGGTAGCCACTACGTGGCATGCACCAACATCATTGATTTCTATCTTCTACAAACAGGTTGCACCTACGGCGCATAACTGCTACATCAATCCTTCACTTAATCACATTGCCCTACAGGGGAACTCGTTTTTACCTGAAAAATTAGTGATAACTACGAGTATTTTGAAGTTCCTATGAAGTTTGAAAGTGTCCAAAAGCCCCCTTTAGAGCCTGTCCCGTACCGATAGGTCGGGAGGGTTTGGAGGCGACCAGGCCAGATTGATGAAATGTTCAAGTTATTTTGATAACTTTTCTTATCAATATAACAAGCTCCCGTAAATAATAAATTTTACGGGAGCCTGTGTTTAATAAAAACAACCTGGTATTAGTACTTTACGAAATGTTCATTGGAGGAAGTGCCGTCTGTGTGCATAATCCGAAGTGTGTACCTACCGGGTTGAAGCGCTGAAATGGAATAAGTAGTTGTATAGTTACCTAACGCTAATTGCGAAATAGTACGCCCTGCGGCATCCAGCAAAATAGCCTTTTGTAATCCTTCACCCTGAATGTTGATGACCTCTTTTGCAGGATTTGGGAACAGCAGTACTGGTTTATCAGCAGAAGCCCATTGTACGGCCACCGTTTTGCTAATGCTGGTTTTACCATCGGCATCTTCCTGCAGTAGCCTATAGTATGCTTTTTTGCAGGCGGTTCCCATTGCAGATGCATCATCACTAAACTGATAGCTTTTTTGAACGACAGAATTGCCTGACCCATTTACCCATCCAATATTTTTAAAACCAATACCATCAGCACTACGTTGTATATGAAAGCCCTTATTGTTTGTTTCGGTAGCAGTGGTCCATTCTACACTGGCTTTACAGGTACTGTTAGCAGCAGCTTTAAAGTTCAATAACGAAATGGGCAAAGGCGGCCCTACATTAAAGGAGGTGGTAATAACGGGCCCATTATTATACTGAACCTGAAACGTCCATGTGCCGCTCATAGCATTAGCCGGAAGCGTGTTGTACCAATACCAATAACTGGCATCATACGTAGTAGGAGAGGAGTGGGTCCACTGTGACCATACCACCCCGTTAGGCTGTACTATTTTATAGGTAGAAATGACGCTGGCAATCTGGTCATGGTAAAAAGCAGTCATATAAATCATGTCTCCAGGGCTAAATTGTATAGCTGCATTGGTAGTTTCAACAGCGGGGCAGGTAGGCATTGCTGCTGCCTGCTTACCCACCTGTACCCGGTTAATCATACTTTCCCGGTAGGGCTTCTGAGCTGCCCAGCTAAGGCCCGCATTAAACAAGGCTCCGTTGTTGCAGGCGCCCTGCCAGGGATCTACTAATTGTGTTTGAGCAGCATTGGCATACACTTCAAAATGCAGATGCGGCCCTGTACTGTTTCCGCTACTGCCAACTACGCCTAATTTTTCGCCCAATGCTACAGTTTGCCCAATATTTTTGGTAGTTACACTTCCGCTTTTCATGTGCCCATACCATGCTACGGAGCCATCGGCGTGTTGTACATATACGGCATTCCACAAACAAGCGGTGGTACAAAAAGCACAACTGTGATCAGGGCTGCCATCATTTTTATCGATAATGGTTCCCGGAGCCGCTGCAATAATTTCTACCTCATTGTTTTGCTGTTTCAGTTGCCCGAATGGCCAGGTAAAAATATCGGTACCAGCGTGGTTATAGCCATTGCTTTGGTCGTAGGTGCGGGTACCACAGTTGTAATCTTTTAACAGGTTCGGGTAGGCTGAATTTTCGTCCACATAATTACTGATTCCATAATAGCTGGGGTCGGTTAGGCCGGCGGCCAGGCGTAGCGGCCAGGCAAACGATGTAGCCTGAATGCGCTGAGACGGCGCATTTTCATCCGGCAAAATACCCTGCTGCCGCAGCGTTGCCTGCTGCCGGCGTAAACGGATTTTGATTTCTTCTGATTGCTGCGGTGTAACACATTGCGATGCAGGAAAACGGTACTCCCCACAGTTTGTTCCTATTTGTTGAGATTTTACATTAGTAGCCACAAAAAGTAGCGCAGTCACAAAAATTGAAGTAGAAAATTTTATCATCTGAAAAAGTTTAATCAAAAGTAGATTTTTTTACCAGTGAGCAGTATACTCAATATGAAGTACTGAATGAGCGACTGTAGCACTTCCGGCATAAAATTTACACGAAGCTATCAAACCGCCTTTTATGCCAGACTAAAACAAACAAAAATCCGGAGTATATGGAAAGCTGGTAGCCGCCTCCAACGATGGCACCAACGGGGCTATAATGAAAAAACGAACCAGCCGCAGGGTGCTTTAGAACCGAATGGTGCTGATGAAGGAACAAGCCAAAAAACAAGGATGAAGGAAGGAAATCATAAACGATTCTGCTGCCTTTGCAGGAACGTTTACTTTTAGCACTTTGCAATCGGGTAAAGTTTTCACGTCGAATAGCAGGGTATGTTAGATATGTTCACTGTCCGCAGATTGTGTACTCTTTATTTATACCTTCATTTTCTGAGCAATACTGTTCATCAGTACCACATCTTCGTTCCAGTTTTTTAATTGCCGTTTATATTCATCCTGTGTTTTAGTGATCCGGAGTGTATGCGGCGTTCCTTTTTTAATCGTTTCCGTTTGCAGATCAATGACAACATTTAGAATGGCGCTTTCCATGTCGCTTCTTTCCTGTTGAATCTTCCGGTAATCAAACACCTTTTCATCGGGCGATTCCAGGAAAGCTTTCAGCAAATTCCATTGTTTTTGATAGCTGGTTGCTGATGGCACTTTCCTACTCCAATTGATGGGCGGCTGCGGCTGGTTGTTTGCCCTTTCCTGCAAATAGTGATGGCAAAAGGCCAGCAGGGTAGCCGATAGCGCCGTATTTTCTTGTAGTGCCAATAGCTGGGGCGACAATACCTTATGAATATAATCCCTGGGCGCCTGTTGGGTAAGTGCAGCAGTAATACTGTTTATCCATGCTTCGCCCTGCGGCCAATGGTTTTCTATCTCAAATAAATTTTTTAAAGCAATACTGGTTACCCGTTTTTGTGAACGACCGGGGCTTACTAATACCGTTGTAAAATATTGGGGCAGCAGTACTATTTGCTGATGGGCAACGCTGTGTACTATTGGGTTATCCGGCAATGCCTTTAGGATAGCAATTAATTGCTCAAGTTCCGCCGTGGCGCCGGGCTGTACCACCCGTTCAAATAGCTCGCGGGTTGTTTCAGGCCTGAAAAATATAACCAGTTTCACCCAATGGGCTACATCGATATGTATGAAATACGACTGGCATACAGCGGAGCTAAGTTTCAAAAAAAAGGCTTCCTCTTTTTGATGAATCACCCAATTGGCAATCACCTGATAGTTTGCCTCTTCATCGCTATGGGTCTTTTCTAATCCATTTGATAATATGGATTTCGCTGCTTCAATTTCACGGCTGGTTGCCTTAGCAAAATTTTTATTGAAATAACCAATCCATGCCAGTTTACTGGTAGTGTTTTGCCCCAAAAGTAATTGTGCATTGGTTTTTGGCGACCATATCATTACGGCACCGTAATGATACCAGTGCATCAGGTCGGGCCCATAGTTGCCCATATAACCGGTGTTTTCCTTCATAACCGGCTCCCCTTCATTCAGCGGAAAAGAGGTGATCAGGTCGTCCGCTTCAAATGTTACATTGCTTAAAAAAGGAATATCGCTTTTAGCCCAGTGTTCAATGGACAATTCTTCTTCATATACTTCGCTCATCTTTGCATTTTCATCGTCATCCTCATCGCCATAATAACCTCCGCCACCTTCGGGTGCCCCCATCAGGTAAGAGGTTACCAGGCAAAGTTTTGAATAATACCCTGCTTTTTGGGCAGCCTTTACCAACGCTGCGGCTTTGGGCCGGTCGTTTAGTTTCAGGGCATCTGCCGAAAAATTCTCAGGCGTATATTGATGGCCCAGTAAAATAATAGCGGGTTTGGCGTTACTGCCGACCTGGTGCTTTATTAGTATTTCAGTTAACGCATCTGCCCCTTTTTCAATAGATGACGGCGATATTGTTTTACCGGCTTTTTGCTGCACCAGGTTGTACACCAGGCTAATACGGTAGCCCGATGTAACCGGCTTAACCTGGTGCTCGCAGTCGGCATAAAAAGCGGCATAGTTAATTTGATAATCGGCGTCATTCGCAAAGCTTACCACTTCCTGCGCTTCTTCAAATGTTACTATTAGTTCTCCGCCGGTATATTTGGAAGGCAATTCAATGACCAGCGTTCCAAACATGCCTTTCTCTTTTTCAAAGTCTTTGTGCGGCAGGAAAAAACTGCCTTTTTCGTAAATGAGCAGTTTATAAAGATGGGCTGCTATTTTGTAATCTTCAAGCCCCAGGCCGGGCTTAATCCGGGCAATGGCTTCATTCAAAAAACCGGCCCAGCGGCTATTATGAAACGTTAGTTTGGTAGCATCTATTTCCCAGGTGTTCCTTACCGTTTTATCTACCAGCGTTTGAGCTCCTTTGCCAAAAGGCGCCTGCTGTGCAATGGCTATCAATCCTTTCGCCTGCGCTGCATTTACCGGGTAGGCAATTTCGCCAAAGCCTTCCACTTCCAGGCCCGGAAAAATAAATTCCGACGTATGTACACTTACAAATTTGCCACTGCCTTTTAAATCTTTCAGGCTGTTTAGGATTTCTTCTTTTACATTTTTCATATAGGCTGTGTATTAACACCGGGGCTGACTGGTAAAAATAATAAGAACCGGGATAAAGCCCAATATCAGGAAGGATAAAAGAAATAAGCCTTGCAGCTACGGCCAGCGGAGCTACACCTCGGTTCATAGCCCTCTCATTACTATTCGGAAGATAAATTCATTCTAAAAAAACTTGTTTAAATTAGTCCTTGTTCTTCAAAATTCTTTTCGCAGATTTTTAGAGAAGAATTTTTGCATTAGATAGCATAAAAAATTTCTTCCGTACAGTATTGGTGAGTGCACGTACCGGGGTGGGCAGCTTTTTGTGAATTGGAATAATCGATGGCAGTGAAACTGTTCCTTAAAAAGCTGTTCTGTATCTTTTTTCCTACAATTCTTCGGAGAGCTTTGATATTAATAAGCGGCTCATAATGGTAAGGGTTGAATTGTAGCTTTGAATATACTCCGACAGAGCGGATTTCCAGCTCTGAAAAAACCGGAAATTTTTATCCTGCTGTGTATTTCGAACCGTTACTTTTCCTGTTTTGAATGTACTATCGCTTTGCAACACTTTGTAAGAAACGACTATATCTTTTGTGTCTGGCCGTACATATACCCTCGACCAGCTAAAAGCATAAATCAGCCACACAGCATGCGAATCGTTTACAAGCGAAAAGCCGACAGGCGCCTCTTCCAGGGTGAGGTCTAATTTTTGTCCGTTTAGTTTCTGCGCCAGGCTTTGGGCGGAGGCATTATTCAGCGCTGTTGAAATGGTGGCTTGTGCAATAGCCGTATTCAATGTACAGTTCTGGCTTTCTTTTACATGCCAGTACACAAGCAGGGGCAGAAATTTTTCTGTTTTGTGAACGGTGGTTGAAATGTCGGTACCACCTGATGGCATAGCAGAATGAAAAGCCATTGTTGCAGACGGGCTGATAGCTGGCTTTGGAAGCCGGTCGTTGTACTGTTTAGCTACAAATTTATCAATTTTTTGAGGGGTGAGGCAGCCGGTAGCTGCCATAGCTGTTATCCATACGATTGGTAGCAGACACCGCTTTGATACTACGATTTTCATAGCTTTTTTTGCAAGGGTTAATTTGCACAAACATATTGAAATAATAACTTTAGTAACATTTACATCCGAAGCAGAATAATAGAACCGCTTAGATGTATAGAATGAGCGGCAGGTACATTGGAGAACGCATCTTTACGTACCGGAACGGCTGTGGCAAGCCTGACGACGAAATCATACGGTGGTTGCGTTGGTGCCGGAATAGTTGCACCCTTGAAGGGTTCCCAAATCCCTTCAAGGGTTCGTCACGGGTTTGCAGGCAGACAGCTCCCACAATAAGTTTCCAAATTTCCTCAATTGTTTGAACCGGCATAAACGCCACCTGTTTTTAAGAGGCCTTGTTCATTACCTTTACGTTATGCAGCAGCCAACCCTTCGTTTGCCTTTTGAGCCGCCCCGCTACCAGTACGAAGATTATAAAAACTGGAGCGATGAGTGGGAACTGATTGATGGTTACCCCTATTCGCTGATGCCATCGCCAAAGCGGAAGCACCAGCATTTCACAACTTCATTTATATGGGTTATTAAAAGTATGCTTAGCGGTAAATCCTGTGATTGCGAAGTATATAGTGAACTGGACTGGATTATAAATAACGAAACGGTGGTACGGCCGGATGCCATGGTTGTTTGCGGCAATTTTGAAACGGACTGGCTTACTTTTCCGCCTGCATTGATATTGGAAATCGCTTCTGCTTCCACTTACCTGAAAGACAAAAACATTAAGTACAAGCTGTACGAAATGAATGAGGTGCCATACTACCTGCTGGCGGATACAGAAAAAGAAAAAGTGGAATGCTACCAGTTAATCAACGGGACTTACCAATTGAAAAGAGACAATGTTTTCAAATTATCAACGGACTGCGAAATACAAATAGATCTCGAAAAATGTGGCAGTAGCCATTAATTAGCAGCAATATTTAATGATCGTATCCCTCCAGCCTGCCAATCAGAACTTTTTTTCAATTGCCTTTCACGGCAAGCGGTTCAGATTTTCCACTCGTATATGCCAGCTCCCATCTTGCGGAAAACCAGGGGCAGCACTGCCCGGCGCACCATCCCAGCCGCCGGCCATCAGGGCAGCGGCAGCCATAAAAGCAGCGTTGGCTGGCAAATAAGCCGGACAGGTGAGTGGCTCCTTGGCCCGTTGCACATGGCCGTTCTTCAGGAACCGGGCGCCCATAATATCATTGCATAAAATATCGGTGGCCTCCTTGCGCTTGCCCAACCGGGCGGCTGTGAGGGCGCCTTTTCCCAGGCTCCAACTGGTAAAACTTTTTAACCCGTTACGCTGGTACACCGCATCGAAGGTGCGGGCCATAATGATATTGTCTATCATAGGTGTTTTGGGCAGGTAACCCAGCGCCATGATCATATCCGAAGCAAAACCACCTTTACTGTTATACATACCCGGTTCGGTTTCAAGCTCCAGGTATTTTCCATCCTGCACGGCAGGCCGGGCCAGTTTTTCCAGGATATCGTTCCAATGTGCATCCGGCTTCAGGCCTAACCGGTTGCGCCAGTCCTGTGCTACTTTCAGGCCGTACCACCATTGTGTGAGCTCGAAGGTTGGGTTTTGTGTTTCATTTTCGGCATTGTGCTCAGCAACGCCTTTTATGGGTGGCCCTAAAACATAACGGTTAGTTGCCTTGTCCCAAAAGGCATAGGATGCCAGGAACTTCGCTGATTCAAACACGACATCCCGGTATTTTTCCAAGGTTGCCTTTGAGGAGTGTGCCCGGTAGATGAGCTCGGCCAGGTAAATAGGATTGCATTGGTTCCAGATAATAAACGGGTTGATGCTGCCGGGGCTGGGCCGGCCATCAATGCCCGCCATTTTAGGCCACCGGGCGCCTTCAAAACCTTCCTGCCGGGCCTGCACGATGGCGACGGGCAATATTTTCTGATACCAGCCAAAACTTTTTTCCAGCAGTTCAGTATGGTTCCACTGGTAAAACTGTGCAGCATGCCACCAATACACTTCGCTGTTGTGTTTACCGTACCAGCTAATGTGCGTCAATCCTGTTTCCTGCGGGGGAAAGGACCCGCCGTAATTTATTTTCAGCAGGTATTGCGAAAGGATGATGCGCCGTTCCAACTCGGAAGCCCTGGCATCGGTGCTGCCCGAAAAATCAACCGCTCCACCCTTCATCCAAAAGGTCTTCCAGCTATCGGCACTGCTCTGCGCTACGGAACCAAATGCCGTTCGGGCTCCTGTTGGCTTGCCGGGACTAAATTCGCATACCAACTGAAGACTATCACTTCCGGTGGCATCCAGTAAAAAGCGGTGGGTACTATCCTGCGTCCACCTGGCGGTACCCTGCCAATAGACAGACACGAAATAAATGGTGGTATTAATGGTTCTTTTCAACAGAACAGAATTGGGTGTTTGTTCCACAATAAGGGTGCGGTGTTTGTCCGGTTTGCTCCAATCGAAAGGCGGCTTGTTTTTGATAGCCAGGTTATAGGTGTAGGCAAAATGAAGCGCCGGTTTTAAACCGCCGCTACGCAACAACGGTGATCGGATGCTGAACGCTACGATGTTTTTATCGGGGCACGCCACCGTTGTTACGGAAACGGGGCTGCCGCCGTAGCTAAAATCACTTTCTATCCAGCCACGCCACAAATCAAGCTGCTGGTGGATGTCGCCAATGGCAGGCAGGTTAAGCGGTTGTCCATTACCCTTCACCAACCCTATTTGCCCCAATGGAACCGGGTGTGGATTCTGGCGATAGTATTTGCCGGCAGCGGTTTTTTCCTGGCTGGCGTATAGGATCTTCCGTCCATGAAAATCAATTTCCTTCATTGCATCCTGTAGCCGGTAACCGTTTACATTGGGGAAAGCGTGCCAGCACCAGGTAGAAAGCGTTTCGAGCGGGATACCGTTGGCAAAATAATAATCGCCGAACGACTGCATGCCGGTCACATCAGCCGTGTAGGCAAAATCGCCATTACCCACCGACAGGGGCGCTAATGCATCCACCTGCGAAAGCTGAATAGTATGGCGGGTAACCAAGGCATAGCGGTCAATGGGCTGGGCTCCTGTTTTGCCAAACCATAAAACCATTGTAATGTACAACC
The DNA here is from genome assembly GCA_965246935.1 of Chitinophagaceae bacterium. Lineage (GTDB taxonomy): Bacteria > Bacteroidota > Bacteroidia > Chitinophagales > Chitinophagaceae > JAZKFT01. The sequence goes on from CBDFGC010000002.1 coordinate 42,370, forward strand.
CAACAGGAAGTAATTTCATCCGGAATTTTTAAGAGAGAAATGTATGGTAAGCGTAAACAAGTGCTGGTTAAAGATAAGGATACTCATCCCAAAGCAATTGTAAAAGAGACAGGAAAAAGCGGTATGCATTTGCCGTTGGAGTCAGTTGCCATTTACCAAACTGAGCGGTTCTGTCGTTCCACTTTTAATACCGCTGCATAATAATCTACAATTCCGCTTCGAGAGACACGAAGCGGAGCAGGGGAGACGTACCAGAGCGAAAGGATTTGTACTTATGCGTTGAAAATGCTACTTTGATTTCTTTTATCAACTCTCACATGAACACAGTTAAAAAAGGAACTGATTTTGAACTAAATTCATACAACCTCATTAGGAAAGCCATTGATGCTGGTCAGTTCGGTATAATTCCCAATCAAGCCAAGACTTTTCAGCATAAGGGATACTTCTCAAAGCTTCGAGAAAGTGAAATAATTTTTGACCTTTCAATCGAAGTCTGGCCACCCACTGCCGACCGTTTTACTATATTGTATTTAATTGAATGTAAAAATTACACAACTAAAGACGTTCCTGTTGGAGACGTAGAGTCATTTATTTACAAGGTACAGCAGATAGCTAATCATGGCTATTTTATCAAAGCGGCCTTTATTTCTAATAGCTCATTCCAAAAAGGTGCATTAACAATTGCTGAGAATGCAAGATTGATGCTTATGGAAGTTAGTAATCAAGATGAACTAATGATAAGGCTATACAAGGCTGAAAAGCAAAACAATCAGAATGACGATTCAAAAACTCAAAAGATAGATGAATTTGAATTGTTTCTATTCAATCTTTTCGATACGAACAAAGTTCAGGGTGTCCAGAGACTTAATAAAGAAGCTATTGAGAAAGTAGCTTCTCAATTAATAAACGAAGTTGATGAAATAATACTTAAGGGTTGTTTACGCACTCCATTAACAGAAGTAATGAATTACCTAACGAAAAAGTATGATTTGTATTTTAATTTTGATGAGCCTCTCAGACTTCGTAACAATATCTTAGGGGTTTACAGTTCTGAGGAAAACACAATTTATGTTGATAAGGGTATCCGAATAAGTAACCGCTTCGCATTTGTGCTAGCTCATGAGATTGGACATTTCTTACTCCATAGACATGTAAAACTTAATCAACAGACCTATGATCTGTTCGAAGACTCTAAGTATGATTTTCTCGCAAATAAGCACACACTGAAGAATCCAAAGAACTGGATAGAATGGCAAGCTAACCAATTTGCCGCATCTCTCACAGTTCCAAAATTGTCTTTATTAAATCGCTTGATTCACATTCAAGCACACTTAGGTATTAGCAAGCGTGGTTTCATTTATGTGGACGATCAGCCAATCAATAAAAAAGATTTTTTTGAGATAACGAACTATTTATCATCCTTCTTCGATACTACGAAAACAAACGTTATATATCAACTTGAAGCTTCAGGACTAATGATTTATGATCCTAGACTTAATTCGTTTAATAATGAACTAAGAAGCATTTATCTATCTTCTACTTCAAATGATATCGTTTTCTAATTATACAAATCCCTGTTATCAATAGTCATTATGATTAAAAGTATTTCTGAGTTGCTAGAAGAAATCAAACGTCAAGGAACTGCTTCAATTAAGGAATTTAACTACATTGACCATCCTGTTTTAACAGGAGACATGTATGAAGGGTTAACTCACAAAATTTTAAATGAAGGAATATTTTCTGGGTTGAATCTTAGAGTTGTAGGTGGAAAAATTAAAAATCTGAAAGGGGAGTTAAGCGCTGAAATTGATTGTATGCTTGTTGAGGGCGAAGGCGAAAAACTACCTTTTACTGAAAAGTACGTCTATAATTTTAATCAAGTTATAGCTGTAATTGAAGTGAAAAAAAACCTTTTTAAAGGCACTTTAATTGATTCATATCAAAAATTAAAAACAGTTGTAAATGTAAGTCGTGAGCCAGAAAGAGATGGCGAACGTTACCATATTGAAATGTTGCGAAATGCATGGAGAGCTTTCTTTAGGTCTGAATTACCTCATAGAGAAGACTTAGACCAGCTTTCTGAAGAAAAACAAGCAATCTATCATACACTATTGATGGAGTTTTATTTTCCGTTACGCATTGTTTTTGGTTATGAAGGATTTAAGACAGAATATTCTCTCAGGGAAGGCTTTTCGTCATTTTTAGAGGATAATGCAAACTCAGGTAATATCTATGGTTTTGGAATTGGTAGTTTTCCTCAATTAATTATTTGCGGAACAAACACAATAGTGAAGAACAATGCAATGCCCTATGGGAATGCTTTTTCCAATGAAGAATTTTACTGGTCAATTCTTGCAACTTCATGGCAAAGACCCTTATATCATTTTTTAGAAATCTTATGGACTAGACTTTCTTACAGATACCGAATACCTGCTTCAATTTTTGGGGATGATTTCGATTTAGAGCCTTTTCATAAGTTTATCGATTGCGGTTTTCACAAGACAGATGATGGCACAATGGGATGGAAGTATAATTACCTCGTTTTCAGTCAAGAACAACTTGATTCTATGAAACGTGATAACGTTCCGTGGTCTCCGGTTTTTGTTACTCCGCTCCAGTTTCAAGTGCTTCTCGAAATTTATCACAAGGGAGAGCTTGATTTGATAAATAATATAAACTATACTAACTTAATAGTGTCTCATGGTGAAGACACTGATAATTTTATCAAAGATTTGCTCAATCTGGGAGTAGTTTATGAATCTAAAGGTTCTTTTTCATCTCATATAGACAACTTACAATTCCTAATTCTCCCTGATGGTCGCCACTGTGTTGCTGATAACTCAAATGGAGAATTTACAAAGTGGGTTCTTGATTATCACAAAAAAAATAAAAATGCAAATAACGAGTAAAACTATAAAAGAGCATGGTTATAAAGTTTTGCCCTTTTGCCCTTACTCGTAAGAAGCACTTTTGTTGTATCACTCTGCTCCGCTGCGTGTCTCACGAAGCGGAATGATTAAGAATAAAACATTTTACTGATATGCGTTAGAAAACCGAACTCATCTACGCCGCTCTTGTAAAAAGAGGTAAAAGAAAAATGGTACGCATCTGCCGTTGGAGCCAGTTGCCATTTACCAAACTGAGCGGTTCTGCCGTTTCACTTTTAATGCCGCTCCACACTATTCTACCATTCCGCTTCGTAAGACACGAAGCAGAGCAAAAGTAAAATAGCAAAAGCAGTTTCTAAAATTATTTACTCTCTGTGTATGCTACTCCCGATTTTTTAGACAGGGTAATAAGATAGAAATTTGTAACTATTAAACCTGTCAAAGATGAGTAAAACAAGTCGTAGAAAATTCACATCAGAATTCAAGAGCAAAGTATGCCTGGAAGCTATTAAAGAGCAGCAAACGATAGAGGTATTGAGCAAGAAACATGATCTGCATCCTACCCAAATTAATAGCTGGAAGAAGGAATTTTTAGAGAAAGCCCCTGCCGTATTTGGCAAAGAAGCCAGTGCTTCTACTGATACGGCAGATAAAGATCAGTTGATCCAGGTGCTCTATGCACAAATTGGCGAGCTGAAAGTGGCCAATGATTTTCTAAAAAAAAAGTTGCAGTAAAGCCATTATCAGAACGCAGATCGATGATTGAAAAGGAAGAAGAGCAACTTAGCGTGGTAAAGCAATGTGACTTGTTGTCGGTAAGCCGTAGCGGGCTATACTATGAACCGGTGGCAGAAAGTGAGGAGAACCTGGCCGTGATGCGTTTCTTAGATGAGCAATATTTGTCAACCCCTTTTTATGGCGTAGAGCGTTTAGTGGTATTGCTCACCGTAATGGGCTACCGCATCAACCGGAAGCGATTACGGCGGTTGATGAAAGTAATGGGCTGGCGAACGCTGTATTGTGTGCCACGTACTACAAAAGCAGACCCGGCAGCTTACAAATACCCTTACTTGCTCAGAGGCTTGAAGATAGATGAAGGTAACCAGGTGTGGGAGATTGACATCACTTATGTGCCGATGAAGCATGGATTTATGTATTTGTGCGCAGTGATAGATGTATACAGCCGTTATGTGGTAGGCTGGGCCATCAGTAACACCATGACAGCCGAATGGTGCACCGAAATCGTAAAAGAAGCTATAGGGCAACATGGCAAGCCGCAGATCATCAACAGTGATCAGGGCTCGCAGTTCACCAGTGAAGTGTATACAGAGCTGCTAAAAAAGGAAGAGATACAAATTAGTATGGATGGCAAAGGCAGAGCACTGGATAACATCTTCATTGAGCGGTTGTGGCGAACAGTAAAGTATGAGCACATTTACCTATACGTGTATGAAGATGGGCTAAGCCTGTACCGTGGATTGCAACACTATTTTTCATTCTACAACGGTGAGCGGAGGCACCAATCATTAGCAGATGTAACACCGGTAACGGTGTACCAAAAGGCGGCAGCCTAAGTGTTGGGCTTGCCCTGCCGGCGGGCTTGCACAATCTGTAAAACGATTGCCGCAACTGACCCTATATTTGAGCAGCTAAATGGCAATCGTTTTGCAGATTGCGCTTATAGAAGCCCTTCTCTTAACAACACTAAAAAACTGTCTAAGCTTTGGGGAGTACCTTAGTGGGGCCACTACTACCTTTATCATCTCCTTTTGTGCTGCTTCCAATCAGTACGTAATCGTTATACTTTGCTTCATCCGTATCCTGAAAAAGACTTTGGCCTATGGAAGATAGCTTAACCATTTCTTTGTACAACATATTGCCTTTTTTTATGCGGTCTTGTGTTTGTAAATCCCGCTGCTCTTCGGCATCATGTACCGCATCTATGTCAGTATCTAGTTTGGTATTTAAGGCGGTAAGATCGGTTAGCTGAGTAGGGGTTAAGCCTTGTAAAGTAAGGTCTGCCTGTAAGGAGGTCCCTACTCTTACCACTCGTTTTACCATGCGGTACAACTCATTATCACTCAGGCGGGTCATGTCTTCAAACCCAAAAGTTTTATACTTACCTCTGCCCTCATAAGCCTGTTCGGCCATACTGCGAATGGTTCGCAAGGCTTTGTGAATGTCGCTTACCGTAGCATCTTTAGTTTCTACGGCAGTAGAAAGGCCCCTTGCAGTTCTATATCCGTAGTGGTATTGTCGAAAGCCGTTACCAAAGCATCAAAACTGGTAAGTTGTGCAGCACCTACGTTGCGAGTTGAAAATTCTGTGGCGTCACGAGTAATGGTGTCTTTAAGGTCATCTGCTAATTGTTTCAAATCGGCATCTGCCATTGGGTACAGTCTGGTTTCCATGGGTTAGTTATGGGTTTAAAGTTTTGTAATATGGCTTTAAAAGTAAAAAAAGTTTGCACAAAACCCTACAACTTGCCCTTAAAAGTATTTTTGTACACCGCTTTCTTATAAAAAAACAGTAACCTCGAAGAGGTGTTATTATTATAGCAATCAGGCTAAAACATCGGGAGTTGAACTCCGAAGAAGTGACATATTTCACTCCTTCGGAGTTCAAAAAGATTGTTTCATGGCCGTTTCTATAATCATTTCATGCCTTCGGCATTTTTATAAGAAAGCCCTGTATTTTTGTATCTGTTTTTTGGCCATAAGTATTCGTTAGTTGTAGGATTGTAATGCTTAGTAGTACACTTGTAATAATCAGTAGATTGAATTTGCCTTACAGTTGGCCAACTATAACCTTCAGTTACTCATTTATCTGCCACAGTTGGTAAAAAGTATCGTCCAATTACTCATTTGTAAGCCATTTTGGCATAACTTAAGGCTGCAAATGCATATCTGATGATGAAATTTTTTAGTTTGAGTAAGTAAAAATTTGTTTTAGGCCAGTTTCCTTTTGTTTTCTCCGGTATATTTATTCATATATCCAGTTTATGCGGTTCTGCCATTCCGCTTCGTGGGCCACTAAGCGAAGCGAAAAAAGAAATTTTATTTCCGCCACAGCGCAAACACGACAACGTGGGCTAAAGCAATTAATTAACACTTAGACAAGATTAAAAAAGATATTCAAAATGGTAACAAAGCCTATTAAATTTAATATTACTTGCTACACTTGTAATTCTAATGCCAATTTAGTTCAAATTTTTGTTGACTCCGAAGAAAGAAAATCAAATCAAGAGTTATTAGAATTGATAAAATTTGGTAACAATTCCACTTGTCCAATGTGCAATACATTAGGAAATCTAAGGGTAAATTATATATCTGACAACACAAACAACCCAGATTACACAAATTTGAAACTCGTTGAAAATTATAGGTATTACAGTAACTCATTCTACAAATTAAAAAATAAGTGGTTAGCAGATTACGTTGATTTAGATTATGATAATGAATTAATCAAATGCATGGAATATGTAAGAATGGACAGTTATTTTAATTATATGTTTGCTCTATTAATCAATAGTTCGGAAGGAATTAAGCGGCCATATTGCCAATGTTTAAGCACTTGTTGAACAGCCTTTTTATTTTATTACAAGTCATGTCCAGTTCTAAGTTTGCAAAAATAGTTTCTGCCATATATTTATTAAGGCAATAAGTTTTAGCACTGCGCATCGAAAATGGCGTTCCTTTCTTTTCTGCTGCTGGCAGTTTTGCCCACCATTGCCACTTCACTATCGATACGCTGAACAAGGACATGTTCCAGTGATTATACAACTTCTCTTCACTTCGCCCCTGGCAGTGTTCCAATCCCGCACTAGTCTTGGCATCCCGTATCAAAAATTCTATCTGGAAACGTAAGCGGTAATAGGTAAGAACTTTTTCTCCTTCCATCTCTACATTAGTGCTGATCAATACCTCATAACCCTTGCTGTCCTTTCGTTCTACATAAACCGCCTTCACTTAACGCTTTAACAACACGCTATACACAATTGCTTCATAGGCCACCATCTCCTCCTCTTCATAACATACTTTCCACACCCGCCGGTCGATGTTCTTTACATCTACCTTACCGCTGAACTGCTTAGGCCGACCTTTGCCGCCATTCTGTTTTCCGTTATACAAATATTTTAAATTAGCGTCCCGGCGCCCTTTGCTCACTACCACAAACCCTTCTTTTGTTACTGCATCTATAAAGTTTTTCTTCATAAAGAAGCCATCGGCCACAATTACTTTCGTGTATAATTGAATCCGCTCTTTTCGTTCTGTAATCATAGTGGCATACTGCACTACCCGATTGTCTTTTGCTGCTGCCTTATCCTCTTTTGCCAATGCCTTTGTCTGAACTGCTTCCAGGTGATAAGCCGTTCTGTCTTCCACATCTATCATGGCCAATACAGTTGCTTCCAGTCCTTTCTCCGCCCGCTGATGCGTCCCGTTCCAGAACCAGCCTAAGCCCGGTGTTTCTTTACCTGCTTTCGAAATAAAAGTAGGGTCAATGGCCAGCAGGCATTCCTTCTTTTTCAAGCCCTCGTATAAGCCGTCATACAATTTTCAAAAGGCAGCTTCTTGCTGAACTGATCGCGGATCGCTTTTTCACAATAGCCGCCATAACGTGCCAGGTTTAAAAAATTGTAGCGTACGGGAAGCATCAGCCACCTCTCTAAAAGCCAGATAAAAAACTTCTGTTGAGGCTTGGTAATGCCTGTAACTTGTTGTATTGTTGTGCCCACAAAGTTTACCGCTTTGTGCAAGGCAGTGCTTATCGTTAGTTGCATAACTTAGCACTGCCTTTTTTATTCCCTTTTTTCTTAATCTATACCTAAAAATTCCTTCCGAACTATTGATAAATAGAATATAATTTTAAACGTAAAAACAGACCTATACTTGATAACACTAAATTATTTAAATATTACCTGAATTTAGTAAATCAGATATTTAAAAATCTGTATAATGTTCAATTAGTGGATATGGATAATGAGATTTTTATCCCTTTCGAAATTCATCATATTAATTACTCAAAATTAGTTCCTGCATTTGAAAAAACAATCTTATCGTACGTAAATTACAATGAGCAACTCTATTCAAAACTTAAACTTAAAACCGACGATAATCCTTATACACACAGAAATGGTATTCAGTTTTTTTAGCCGTAAGTCGAGCTTCTGCTCTATTAGCAATTAGTAGAATTAATAATGATTTAAATAAAGAAAGCTACTTTGGGGCAGAAGAAGTTTCATTCAATAGTAAAAATTATTTATTATATATTTGACTGCAAAAGGACTTTCTAATCAAAATGAATTAAGCAATTTGAATGTAGAAGAAAAGCAAAACAAATTTTACCAATATTTGAGTTCAATTGGATTTCAACGATTGTCAAGAGAGGAAAATAAAGAGTATTTTAAAAAACTACAAACAGCCGTCATATTTTTTAATGAAAATAGTAAATTTTTTCATAAAAAAATTAATTCCAATGATTATTCTAATGATTTTATTATCAAGAGAATTAATTCACTTCCTCTTGATTCATTATATTATGATTCAGAATGTTATTTTGAAATGAATGAAACTAAATGATTTGAATTTCTATTTTTTGTTGCGGTGGCCCGTGTCTCATGTATCACTTACCAAAACAGATAAATGTGCTGATTGATGTATCTATACCTGGACGGTTTAGATTTGCCTAATAAGCAAGTACGGCGGAAAATGTAACTTTGCAACTTGTTTCTAACCCAAAACATTCGTGTAAAATTTTATGGAACCTTGGGAAAAACAGGAATTAACAAAAAGAGAAACTCAGCTTAGAGATAAAGTTCAAAAGCTTATTCAATATTGTGATTATTGTCAACCTTATGATGAGGGTGAAGTAGTTTGGATTTTGGGTGACAAAATTGAATTGTATGATTTATTAGATGACTGCAAAATACCTGAAAAAAGTTGGGATAAAATTATTACTCATCTGTACTGTCCTCATTGTAGTCATAGTGGATTTGGTTTAGGATTGAATGTTGGTCTAAAAACGAAATTTGACATTGAAGTGGATAAGCATATGGATGAGGTATATGCTGTCTACGGCGGAGAAGTAAAAGACTTTGAAGACCACTTGGAAAAGTTTCCTCTATTGGCTTACCAGCATAGTTTTGGGCGAAAGCTTTTTAATGAATTAAAAGTAAAAAAATTACCAGTTATCGAAATTGAAGGAAATTTATTTAGAGCCAGACGAGTTGAAGGGGCTGAAATTTTAGAGACGGAAAAAATGTTTAATCCACCTACAGGTAAGCCAAAAGAAGGCAGATTCAACCATGCGGGGCAGAGCCATCTTTATCTTGCAAGTGATAAAAATTCTGCAATAAAGAAATTTTTTTGGGATAATATATCTGCATTGGTTTGGTGGCAAGAGTTTACAGTCGAAGAGAAAATTTTAAACGTTCTAGATTTGTCTTTTGATTGGAGTGCATTAAGCCCCTCAACTTCCACACTTCTGCTTTCTTTAAAAGTATACAATAGTTTAGGAAGATCAGATAGAAATAAGGATAATTGGAGACCAGACTATTACTTGACAAGATTCATAATGGATTGTGCAAAAAGTCTTGGGTATAATGGGATAAAGTATAATTCTTCCAAATCTTACTTGAATTTTGATTTAGTTTTATTTTATCCTGATGCAATAAAATTGAAAGCATTAGGAAAACCTTCAATCGAAATTTATATCGAAAAAGATGATAAAGGTCCATTTGATTCAAACTATTTCGAGCACTTGTTTGAGGGGAAATAAGAATATCGCATTATTTCTTCCAACAGTGATTAGTCATTCATATTTATGCATCTTGAAGTTCTGTCATCCAGTTTATTTACATATGCTACAGACCTATGCGGCTGAGTCATTCCCCGTTCTGCTCCGTGTCTCACGAAGCAGAGCTATTTAGTCAACTTTTTCATTTCTATTTATTGTTACATCAACACAAAAATGGCGATAGGCACCTACCGCCATTTTTATCAAACATTACTATCTTATTTCGCCAAATCAAACCGATCCAAATTCATCACTTTAGTCCACGCCGCTACAAAGTCTTTTACAAACTTTTCCTGCCCATCGGCGCTGGCGTACCCTTCGGCTACGGCACGCAGTTCGGCGTTGGAGCCAAATACCAGGTCGGCACGGGTAGCAGTCCATTTGGGTTGGCCGGTGGCACGGTCGGTGCCAAGGTACTTTTCCTTATTATCGCTCATAGCATAATGGAAGTACTAATCACTGTCATTGACGAACCTTCAAATAGATAACATACCAGGAAACGCCACAGGAACTTAGTAAATTTGCTAACATTCAGCATGTAATGAAGGCAAAATATATCAACCCGTTTACCGACTTTGGATTTAAGAAAATCTTTGGGGAAGAAGCCAGCAAACCTCTTTTGCTTGACTTCCTGAATGCGCTGTTGCCCGAAGAGAACAAAATTGTTGACCTTACTTTTAAAAACACCGAACAACTCGGGTTAACCGACCTTGACCGGAAAGCCGTTTATGACATTTATTGTGAAAACGGCAAAGGCGAAAAATTTATCGTAGAACTACAGAAAGCTAAACAAAACTACTTCAAGGACAGAACGATTTACTATTCAACATTTCCAATAAGGGAACAAGCCGAGCGGGGCGAATGGAATTATAACCTGAAAGCGGTGTACTGCATAGGCATTCTGGATTTTACTTTTGATGACTATGAAAGCGAGCCGGAAAGGAGTGAGTATTTGCACACCATCAAATTAAAGAATCAGAACGGAAGGATTTTTTATGATAAGCTGACTTACGTATATCTGGAGATGCCAAATTTTATGAAAACGGAAAGTTGGTTAGAAACACGTCTGGACAAGTGGTTGTACTTTATAAAAAACCTGGAAGACTTCCAAAGCATCCCTGCTATTTTTGAAGACGAAGTATTTGAACAGGCATTTGAAAAAGCGGAACTTGCCAATTTAGGACAAGCCGAGCTGGACACGTACGAAATGAACTTAAAAGTTTATCGGGACTATAAAAACACTATTGACACGGCTTTTGATGAAGGCAAAATTGAAAGGACGATAGAAATAGCAAAATCTGCAAAGCTGATGGGTTTGTCCATACAGGATATTTCCAAATTGACAGGACTATCAGAAAGTGAAATAGACAAGCTTTAGCACAAAAAGCATTTTCAACCCATATTTCAAATATAAAAATGGCGATAGTCACCTATCGCCATTTTTATATTGAGTGTTGCAAATCTATTTCGCCAAATCAAACCGGTCCAAGTTCATCACTTTTGTCCACGCCGCTACAAAGTCTTTTACAAACTTTTCCTGCCCGTCGGCGCTGGCGTACACTTCGGCTACGGCACGCAGTTCGGCGTTGGAGCCAAATACGAGGTCGGCACGGGTGGCTGTCCATTTAGGCTGGCCGGTAGCACGGTCGCTGCCGAGGTACTGTTCCTTATCATCGCCCATGGCTTTCCAGGCGGTATTCATATCCAGCAGGTTTACAAAAAAGTCGTTGGTCAACTGGCCGGGGCGCTGGGTAAAAACACCATGCCTGGAGCCGTCGAAATTGGTGTTCAGGGCACGCATGCCACCTACCAACACGGTTAGTTCAGGGGCTGTCAATGTCAGCAGCTGGGCTTTATCAATCAGCAATGCTTCCGTAGATGCATTCCCCCGGTTTTTACTGTAGTTGCGGAAGCCCTCTGCCTGTGGCTCTAAGTGTGCCATGGATTCTACATCGGTTTCGGCCTGCAAGGCATCCATACGGCCCGGTGCAAACGGAACGGCTATCTCATGTCCGGCATCTTTTGCTGCTTTTTCAACCGCTGTCGTGCCTGCCAGTACAATCAAGTCAGCTAAAGAAATTTTCTTGCCGCCGGTTTGTGTTTCATTAAATTCCTTCTGAATGCCTTCCAGTACCGCAAGCACTTTAGTTAGCTGAACCGGGTTGTTTACCCGCCAGTCTTTTTGTGGCATCAGGCGGATACGGGCACCATTGGCACCACCCCGTTTATCGGAACCACGGAAGGTAGAAGCGGAAGCCCAGGCAGTAGCTACAAATTCAGAAAGGCTAAGGCCGCTGTTTAATATTTTTTCTTTCAGTGCAGTAATATCGTCCGCATTCACCAACGCATGGTCAACAGTCGGGATAGGATCCTGCCACAGCAATTCTTCTTCCGGTACATCAGTGCCCAGGTAACGTGCCCGTGGGCCCATATCCCGGTGCGTCAGTTTAAACCAGGCACGGGCAAAGGCATCGGCAAATGCAGCCTCATTTTCCAGAAAATGTTTGGAGATTTTGGCATAAGCCGGGTCTAGTTTTAAAGCCAGGTCGGTTGTCAGCATGGTTGGCTTATGGCTTTTAGATGCATCGTGCGCATCGGGGATAATATCGTCTGCATCTTTCGCTACCCACTGGTGGGCACCGCCCGGGCTTTTGGTGAGTTCCCATTCAAACTTGAACAGGTTTTCAAAATAATTATTGCTCCATTGGGTAGGCGTTGTGGTCCAGGTTACTTCCAGCCCGCTGGTAATGGTGTCGCCACCTTTGCCCGAACCGAAACTGTTGTGCCATCCAAAGCCCTGCGACTCTATACCAGCCGCTTCCGGCTCTTTGCCTACATGGTCGGAAGAAGCGGCACCATGGGTTTTACCAAAACTGTGGCCACCCGCAATTAAGGCAACGGTTTCTTCATCATTCATGGCCATGCGGCCAAACGTTTGCCTGATGTCTTTAGCTGCTGCAATGGGGTCGGGATTGCCATCGGGGCCTTCGGGGTTTACATAAATCAAACCCATGTGGGCGGCTGCCAGTGGTTCTTCCAGATCACCACGTGAATGGAAATTACCATCTGCATCTTCGTCGGAACTTACTACGCCATGTGCTGCTACGCCTTCCACCCCTTTGCCATAACGGGCTTCGTTGCCCAGCCAGGTGGTTTCCGCACCCCAGTACACATCTTCCTGCGGCTCCCAGGTATCAGCACGGCCACCGGCAAAACCAAATGTTTTAAAGCCCATGGATTCCAATGCCACATTACCGGCAAGAATCATCAGGTCGGCCCAGGAAATTTTTTTGCCGTATTTCTGTTTGATGGGCCATAATAACCGGCGGGCTTTATCGAGGCTCACGTTATCTGGCCAGCTATTCAGCGGTGCAAAACGTTGCTGGCCCGCACCTGCACCGCCCCGGCCATCGGTTGTACGGTAAGTGCCTGCACTATGCCATGCCATGCGGATAAACAAAGGCCCATAATGGCCAAAATCGGCCGGCCACCAATCCTGTGAATCGGTCATCAGTGCATGTAAATCTTGTTTTACCGCCTCCAGGTCAAGGCTTTTAAATGCTTCGGCATAATTAAAATCTTTATCCATGGGATCGGATAAGTCGGCGTGCTGGCGCAGAACGCTAACCTTCAACTGGTCGGGCCACCAATCCCTGTTTCGGGTGCCGCCGCCGGCCACATTTTGTTCCATGCTGCCGTTGAGGAACGGGCATTTGGCCGGATCGTTTGAATTTTTATCCATTGTTTTTTGAATTACTTGTTTAAGTGAAATGGCAATTGATAAGGACGATTAACAATAAGGCAAATAAACTGGTTTGCCATTGGGGTGACAAATTTATGAAACCGGAGATATAATCACAATCAATTAATTTTATGCTTCAATAGGTTAAAGCTATTGAGCGAATTTTCGCGAAAGAGGAATTAGGATAGGGAAATTATTTCGCACAGAGGGCACAGAGAAAAGGAGAAATTCATGTAGAGGACAGGCAAGAAAGAAGTATTGCAGATAGTAAAAAATAATTGTTGTTTGTGCTAACTGCATTTGTATTTTCTCTGTGCCCTCTGTGTTCTCTGTGCGAAAAACTTCTTTGCTCTATATCCTCTATGTGAAATGACATTCGCTTCATGCTACTTTTTAAAAAAGCTGAAAGCTATTATGACGTTAGTACAATTAGAATACATCGTAGCGCTGCATACGCTGAAGCATTTTGCAAAAGCGGCCGCCCAATGCCATATTACGCAGCCATCACTCAGCATGCAGGTGCAAAAGCTGGAACAGGAATTAGGTGTACAATTATTTATTCGCACCAACCCGGTAACTACTACGGAAACAGGGCAGATTGTGATGGAACAGGCAAAAAAAATACTGGCCGAAGCAGGCATGATGCACCAGTTGATTGAGCAGGAAAAAGGAATAGTTGGCGGAAATTTAAAACTGGGTGTCATTCCCACACTGGCGCCTTACCTGTTGCCACAGTTTATACAGGCATTTACGAAAGCCTATCCCCTTGTGCGGCTGACCATACACGAGTTAACAACCGAAGCGATCGTACGCCAATTGAAGAACGGTTCGTTAGATGCGGGTATTATGGCAACCCCGTTGAACGTAGCCGATTTAAAAGAGGAGTTTTTATTTAATGAAGAATTTGTGGCATATGTATCCCGCCAGGAAAAAATATTTACGAAGAAATACCTGCTTCCCGGTGATATCGATGTAAACAGTATGTGGCTGCTGGAAGAAGGGCATTGCCTGCGTAGCCAGGTAATAAACCTGTGCGCCCTGCAGAAAGACGCCTCCATTGAAAAACATTTGGATTACGCTGCGGGCAGTATCGAAACGCTGAAACGCTTTGTTGATAAAAACGGAGGTATTACGCTGTTGCCCGAACTGGCTACCTACGATATGACTACTGCACAAAAAAATATGCTGCGGTATTTTAAAAGCCCGGCCCCTGTACGGGAAATAAGTTTGATTACCTTAAAAACATTCTCCAAAACAAGATTGATCAATTTATTAAAACAAATCATTATTGCAAACCTTCCCCCGCAAATACTACAGAAGAAAAAAGTGGCATTAATACAGATAAATAGCTGAGCACAGTTACATTAGATTAATCTTCTGTCATTGTGAGCTTGGGTTCTTGTCCAAGGAAGCAATCTTCCCGGTAATTCATGGAAATTGCCATGGGTATCCGCCGGCGCGGACGCAATGACCTGTGATTAACCTCATCTATTTTTTTTCGCATACTTATCACCCAATAAACGTAATTTAATATTTTACAGGTTATTTAAAACAGGAGAATAGCTATGGAAACAAACATAAACATTCATACAAGAATTGCAACGGGTGACGATCAGGATTTCATTATTTCACTACTTCCGAGACTAATAGAATTTGGTCCGCCTTCCTGGCGTGACATAAAACGGAATGATTGCAACCGATACACAAATAATAGCTGATAAACTTAACAATAAGACCCCGGGAACAATCATATTCATAGCGGAGGACGACCAAAAGATGCCATTGGGATTTATTCATTTACAAGCCGGAAACGATTATTACTATAAGGAAAAACACGCCCATATTTCAGATGTTATCGTAGCAGAAAAAGCAGAGGGGCGGGGCATCGGCCTTATACTGATTGATAAAGGCGAGGCGTGGGCACGTACGCAAGGTTATCGCCGGATTACGTTGAGTGTGTTTGCTCAGAATGTAAGGGCAAGGGCACTTTATAACCGCTTAGGAAAGTTATCAAAATAACCTGAACATTTCATCAATCTGGCCTGGTTGCCCCCAAACCCTCCCGCCTATCGGTACGGGACAGGCTCTAAAGAGGGCTTTTGGACACCATCAAACTTTATAGGAACTTCAAAATACTCATAGTTGCCACTAATTTTTCAGGTAAAAACGAGTTCCCCTTTAGGGCAATGTCATATAGTTAAGCCCCATCGGGGCTTTCTGTTTGTAGCAAACAAAGAGGCAAAGGGAATCATTGCCACGTAGTGGCTACCCCTCTTCTCTGATCAGGTAGCCACTACGTGGCATGCACCAACATCATTGATGTCTGTTTTTTTACAAAAAGGTTGCACCTACGGCGCATAGCCGCTATCACAATCCTTAACTGAATGACATTGGGCTAAAGCCGAAGGCAATAGATAGAAGAAACCTATTTGCAAATAGAAAACACTCAATTGATTATACCTTTATCGGATAACCTTTTCCTTTGGATTTAGGCATCAACCAATTTGCACATCAATATGTGATTGCCGGGCAAATATGGGCATGTAAATTTGTTGCACAAACATACTGTATGATCAAAGTTTTATTGTATGAAGATAATCCGCAATTACGTGAAGGGTTAACCATGCTGATTAGCGGCTCCGATGGTTTTGAAGTATTGGCAGCTTATAAAAATGCGGATAATATTGTAGATGAAGTGACTGCTTTTTCCCCGGATGTAGTACTGATGGATATTGATATGCCTGGTGTGAACGGTATTGAAGGTTTGAAAAGAGTACGGGCTGTAAATGATACAGTGAAGGTTTTAATGCTTACCGTTTTTGACGATAACCGCAATGTTTTTCAGGCGATCTCTAACGGCGCTAACGGCTACATTTTAAAGAAGACACCACCTGCCCGCCTGCTTGAGTACATTGCTGAAGCGCAAACCGGTGGCGCACCCATGACCGCTTCTGTTGCCACGCAGGTACTAAAAATGTTTTCGTCCATGAACAGTGAAAAAGGAGAAGACTACGATCTTTCGGACAGGGAAAAACAGGTACTGCAATTATTGGTAGATGGTTACAGTTATAAAATGATTGCCAGTGATATGTTTATTGCTATTGATACGGTACGCAGCCATATTAAAAAAATTTACGAAAAGCTACATGTAAATAGTAAAAGCGAAGCAGTGGCCAAAGCATTCAGAGATAAGATTGTTTAAGCACTACACTTTTTACAATAGTAAGCCATCCCACTTTGCAGGATGGCTTTTTTATGTGTAATAAACAGATACATATTTATGTGATTCAGCAACATCAGTAATCAACTAAATCACACACTCATGTTATTGAAATCCATTCATGTATATACTTTTTTTGCATCATTAATTAAAACAAAAAGTTATCTCATTATGAAAAAGATTTATCTCCTGGCAATTGCTGCCACACTTACTTCCGCTGCCTTTAGCCAGGTAAAACTGGGAGGCCAGCTTACCGGAACACTGTCTTCTGCTTCCTTTATTACTGAGGAAGAAATCACTTCCAAAAAAACGCCGCTGGCAGGCTTAGGCATTGGCTTGTCCGCGGAACTTTCCCTATCACAAACCCTTTCGTTGCGCTCCTCTTTGGGCCTTTTACAAAAAGGAGTTACCATAAAAACCAGTAGTGAAGAAGCCGGTACGATTGGTAAAATAGAAGGAAAATTTACCAACAAGTTGTACTACGCCGAGCTACCTGTTCATCTTACATTTAATAAGGAAGCCCTCTGTGGTAAAGTCTTTGCAGGTGCAGGCCCATCTATTGGTTATGGCTTATTCGGCAAGTCAAAAGCCAACTACACGGTAATTACTCCCGGTATGCCAACACATACGGAAAATGAAAGTGTAGATGTGTTTAAAAAAGGTGATGATGGCGGAGGCTTCAAACGCCTGGATATGAGTGCCAGCTTTATTGCCGGCCTGCAGTTCAACAGTGGCTTGTATGTGAATGCCGGTTACCTGTTAGGACTTAGCAACGCACTGCCCAAAAGTGATGGAGACAGCTATAAGAACCGGGGATTGCAATTAACTATAGGAATGTTTCTGAAAGGAAAATAAAATACTTTCACTCGTCGTCGTAAAGGCTGCCTCCGTAGGGCAGCTTTGTATTTTCAACAAAACCGGAAGCTAAGTTAAAAACCAAATTCAAATAGGCAATGGGCAATAGCAACAGGGCAAACCATCTAAATTTTTTAAGCCAGAAAATCTCCTGGATTTTAAAAATTTTAAATGGCTTTTAGTCCCATCGGGACTTTTGGTGGGTAGAAAAATGTTTAGCAAAGCACCATGCGTTCCTATGGGAACGCCTGGTAGGCCCGAAATTAATGCTGCTACCCACTCCGCGGCGGCGGATGACCTACGGCACAAAAAACCGTAATATGCTTACCCTAAATATTTAGATGCGTTTGCCCTACAATTAGCAACCGGCCGGCAGGTAAGCAAATTAGTCGCAGGTAATCAAATATTTTCCGCAACCTATTTGGATAGGGTTTAATTACACATATTTATGCGATTGACTATTGTACCGGTAGCTATTACTTTTGTTGTAATTAAACAAAGGCAATGAGAAAGTTTCTGAAAGTAATACTGTTGACGGTAATAATTACTTTGAATACAGTGGCCATTCTGAAAGGCCTGCCGAACAGGGCAATAAACGAACACAAATTACCTACCCGTACGGTAAAAGTTTCGGGCAGCGAAGTAGAACCGGTGAGGATGCCGACATTTTTGAGATTTTAATTTTATTTGTTTTCGAAACTTCTTTTTCCATTTAAAGGAAGTTTTACAGTTAGCAGGTTATTTATATTGATGTTACATCAGATATAATTTGATTGTGGACTTTGTTTTATCTATTTATACCAGATTCAATTTAGTTGTGGACTTCATTTAGCTGTTTAGACCTGCATTTGCCTATTGCCTGTTTTAATTTGGTATTAGACCTGCATTCGCCTATTGCATAGTTTGATTTGGTATTAATTAGCATCAAAATTCAAATAAAAAAGGCCTCCGGTAAGGAGGCCTTTTTTCATTTATTACTTAAGATTATTCTTTTACCATTTTATCCTGCTTTATCATTACCCCGTTTTTATCAGTAACGGTAACCAGGTAAATTCCTGCTGCCCATTTACCGGTTGAAATACGGGTAAATTTTGTAAACGTTTGATTTAGCATCCGGCGGCCATACGCATCCGTGATAGTTGCAATAGCAGGTTCGGCGTAGCTACCTAGGTTTACGATAAGTTCAGTACTAACCGGGTTGGGATAAATGGAAACCATGGTTTCTTTTGCCGCTTCCGATCCGTTGCGGGAGGCAGTGCCCAGTTGCACTTTCAGTGTATAGCAGGTAGTAGCGCTGTTGGCGCCATTGTAACCAAACACCTGTGCATAATACGTTCCCGCCGTTGCCGTGTAACCAATACTTTCACTGGTGGTACTTCCATTTTGGGAGATGCCTACCTGTGTGCCGGCACTGTTCAGTAATTTCAGGTCATAATCGCCGGGCAGGGTGGTTAAGCTCACCGTAATCGTACCCCCTGTCGTAATCACAAATTTATAGTTGTCAATATCTGCACTTGGGCTAATGAGCCCGGTAATATTGGTATTGAATGGAATGGTAGCAGCCCCTGCCGTTGTTCCGTTACTAGCATTATCATAACTGCTTTGGCAACCGGTAGCCGTAGTAGCCGTAGCCGTAATGGTATAGCAGGTAGCGCTGTTGGCACCATTATAACCTACTACTTTAATGTAATACGTACCTGCAGCCTGGCCACTTAAGGAAACTGATTCTGTAGCCGTACTACTTTCACTGGAACCCAGTTGCGTACCGGAACTATTATATACATACAGATCATAATCCACACCGGAAGGACCAGCTAAGTTGTAAACGATATTGCTGGTGGCGGTAGTGGTTATCTTGTAATAATCAACATCAGTGGACGAAGAGATAGCTGCAGAGTTAGCGACACCGGAGGAAATCGCTGCTGCGGCAGCCTGTGTTTCGTTTGGTTCAAAAGCACTGGCACAGGTGGATGCCGTGGCTGTAGTGAACTGGGCAGCCGAATAGGCACTAGAGCTGCCTGAACAGTTTGTTCGTACCCGCCAATCATAAACTGTTGATGCAGTTAGCCCGCTAATCGCAACCGACGTAAAAGTAGTAGCGGATGCAGCACTCGTCCAGGTACCGCTGCTGGTTAATTTATAATCTGCACTATAATTAACAGCACCGCTAACGGCAGTCCAGCTAACCGTAGCGCTTGAGGTAGTAATGGACGAAGCAGTTAATCCGGACGGAGCATTACAAACAGCGGTTGCGGCTGTTGTAAACTGGGCAGGCGTATAACTACTGGATGCACCGGAGCAATTGGTGCGAACCCGCCAGTCATAAACTGATGATGCAGTCAAACCACTGATAACTACGGATGTAGAAGAAGTGGCCGTTGCAGCATTGGTCCAGGTTCCTGATGAAGTGAGTTTATAATCCACGTCATAACTAAGTGCGCCACTTACAGCAGTCCAGCTAACGATGGCACCCGTAGTAGTAATGGAAGATGCGGCTAAACCTGTCGGTACACTGCAGGATGATGAACCGGTTGTAATGGTAAAATTAGTATTGGAGATATCGAAGAATATATTCCCAACGGCTTCCACTTTTATCCTCGCCGTGGTAGAAGGTGTATTAGGGATAGTTAACGTTTCGGTACCATCATTGGGCGTACTTGCCGCCAATACGGTTGGAAAGGTTTGCCCGCCATCCGTTGACAAAGAAATTTTTACATTGGCACAACTAACCGGTGTAGCAGTGGTACTGGCAACAGCCCAGGTAATGGCCTGCGATGAGCCACCAACCCAGGATATTGCGGTGTTGGGTGCCGTAACCGCAAAGGGGCCGGAAGCGGTGCTCACCGTTACCACCATATCCGTAAAAGCGGTTTGCCCAACCTTAACCGGCGCAGTAGAACTGTAAGCCGCATTATCCCGCACCGTCAGCCTGAAGTTAAGGGTTCTGGCAACAGAGCTCAGCGCCTCTATATTGGTACCGGCATCACCACCCGGTAAAGGACCCGTTATCAGTGCGCCAGCCAGTATGGTAGCTAACTGGGGGAAATAACGGGTAGGAGAGGTGGTGGGCCTAAAGGAAATCCAGTTAGGACCGCTTGCTTTGGTAGCACTTGCCACACTGCTGGCGCCCGTTTGGGACGTAGATGCATTGTCATTTTGTTCCCAGCAATAAGTCAATACATCCCCGGCATTGGCGTCGGTAGCTGCACCGGTCAGTGCAAAAGGGGTACTTTTGGGAATAGTATAATTGCTGACTGCTGCCACAACAGGCGTTGCATTGTTGGCCGAGATGCTGGTGGTAACCGGGCAGGTTTTGGTAGCCAGGTTAGCCTGTATCTGGGCAATGGAAGCCTGGTGATAAATGTCGATGGAATGGGGGGCAACATCCTGTGGTGTAATGCCTGCGTAACCCATAATGGTAATGCCGGAACCAATTTCTTTATTTACCCCGGTGCCCTCGTTATTATAAGAGAAAGTATGATTAGCGCCCATCTGGTGACCTACTTCATGAACCACATAATCAATATCAAAATTGTCGCCCTGCGGAACGCCATCTGCAGGTGAAGTAAACCCGCTTCCTTTGGAACCGTTCACACAAATGCAACCGATACAGCCGGCGTTTCCGCCACCACCGGAAGCGCCGAAAAGATGCCCGATGTCATAATTGGCCTCTCCGATAACCGAGGTTAGTGTGCTTTGTAACTGCGCATTCCAGGTACCGCCTGCCCCGGTAGATGCGTTGTCGTAAGGGTCTGTTGACGCATTATAATAAATAACATTCGTAGAGGCAGCTACCAGGTTCAGATGTACGGCCAGGTCTTTTTCATACACACCATTGCAGCGGGCTAACGTGTTATTAATGGCAGCCAGCACCAGGCTTACCTGTGAAGCACTGGTGGCGCCGAAATAATTGGAATATTCAGCCGTAACGGATTGGGCCAGCCGCATCACTTTTAAATCCCCGGTTGATCTGGCTGTGATGTTTGCATTAGCAACCTGTGTATTTAAACCTGTTCCTAAACGGGTATCCACAGTAGAACAGTTCCAGGGCAGTGCACCTTTTGCACGCTGGGACTGAAACACTGCATACACCGTATGGTCCTGCGAATAAGGTTCAATAAATTCATTATCCTTATCGGTCCTGAAAACCATGGTTTGTATGCCCTGTGGGGAAATGCTCAGTTTTAAGGTGGCGGATAGATCGGTGATCCCTTTTCCGGAGAAAGCCCGGATGTCGGGGAATCGGGCCTGCAACACAGCATCAAAATTGGAAGCTTCAAATATTTCAAATTCTTCGATATTCCCTTCCGCATTTGGTAAGGAAATAATGGCGGCTGCTCTGGAAGTTTTGTTGCCCACCGCATTCATTACGGCTTGCCGAAAGGGCGCCAGGTTTAAATTAAATAATCGTACGGCTGTAGGGAAAGACTGCCTGGTGGTAGCTTTATCCGCAATAATCGTACTGCGGCCCGCATTGTTGGCCGACCAGAAATTGTTGGTTTGCGAAATGGCTGAAATAGTCAGCAATACTAACAAACTGGTTAGCAGTAGTAGCTTTTTCATCATTGGAAAGGTTGTTTTAGAATAAAAATAGAAGTTAGTAAATATAAGTATCTTTTGTTTTGACCCCTGTGTATTCCCGCCCTTATTGTTCAAAAGAAATCTAATTGCGGTTATATACCCCGAGGGAAGGGTTGTTATGAAAAAGGATATTCCTCAACCTTCATCATTACCCCGGCAGGCTTACCCTATTTATAGTGGCTGCCCTGCCGGAATAGATTGTGATAGGAAAAAGGAAAGATATTTTCGATCAGGTTATCAATTGGCGTAGAAGGAGTAAATGCGTAAATTAGTTGATCAATAGACTTCTTCCGGATAGTATTGGCAAATAAAAGTAGTAGTGGCAGAACGTTAAGTGCCGCAGGTAATGCACATTGCCTAAAGCATAATTGCACTCAAACTCCTTATAAGTATGGCTTGCGGAAGTCATGTACCAATACACCCGCTTTGTAAACTGGTAGTATTTCCATCTCCTTCATCGCTTCTGTGTACTGATGGTGTGCAGCCAGTTGCGCTTTCCTTCAAAATAAAAGCCCGTGTCATCTGCATGTAGTACTGGCTGGCGGTCAGCTTAGTTTTTCAATCGTCAATGGGTGCGTTGCGCTTTAGCCAGGTCTGTACCGGATTTTCAGTGCTTACCTATGCGCACGGCAATATTGTTTGCCTGTTTGTTATTTATATTTGGCTTTTTCAAACTGTTCATAAAAAGCTAATAGTCAGGTAACAAACAAGTCTGGAACGTGGTTGAAACTGAAAGCAGGGACGCATGATCCTGCCACTCAAAGACAACAAGGAATTTATTTTCTTACCGGACGACTATTCAAGACTTACCGGTAGTGAACCATGCCGGAACAGCTTGCTTATATAATTTTCTGCCCTGGTGCGTATCCGTATGCCCTGGTTCGGAACATAGAAATGATCATGACAAATTCAGAAAACGAAAAGCAACTGGCGGCGAAAGAAGCTGTAAAACGAATAAGCAACAACCAGGTGGTAGGTTTGGGCACCGGCTCAACAGCTTATTATATTATTCAGGAGGTAGGCAGGCTGGTAAAAGAAGGGCTACAAATCAGGGCCATACCCACATCCGATAAAACCAGGGTGCTGGCCGAATCGCTGCACATCCCGATCATTGATATAAACACGGTTATTGCCATCGATATTACTATTGATGGAGCCGATGAATTTACGGAAGACCTGCTGCTAATTAAAGGTGGCGGGGGAGCGTTGCTACGGGAAAAAATTGTAGCCTCTATGACTAAAGAGGAAATCATCATTGCCGATTCTTCAAAACTGGTAGCTCAATTAGGAAAATTCAAAGTGCCTGTGGAAGCGATTCCTTTTGCGGCCAACTATGTGCAAAGCGAGTTACAAAAGCTGCATGGTGCTGCTCACATCCGGATGGCAGATGGCAAGCCTTTTATTACCGACGAGGGCAATTATATTATGGATACGGATTTCGGCCTGATCGCAGACCCGGTTGCACTTGCAGATGCCATTAAAGGGATTGCCGGTGTGGTGGATCACGGCCTTTTCATTAACCTGGCCAGTAAGGTTATTATGGGTAAGGATGGGGAAACGATATTATTTGAGAGGAAGTAGGATAATGCCTCGCCATTACGGAACGTGAGGACAATATTCCATGTACCAGGCAAACATTCACAAAATGGTAGTAAGAATGTAGCGATACAATTCTTTTGCAACTTTAGTTTTGCATTTTACTCATTTATACTAACTGCGCCGGTACCTGATGGATATTTTACAACGTAACAATGTGGTTATTCGTGGCGAAGGCAAAGAAGTAATGCTCTTTGCACACGGTTTTGGTTGCGATCAGCATATGTGGCGTTTTGTTGCTCCTGCTTTTGAAAAGGATTATCAAACCATCTTGTTCGACCAGGTAGGGGTAGGAAAATCTGACCTGTTTGCTTACAGTAAAGAAAAATACAGTAGCCTGGAGGGATATGCCCGGGATGTGATGGAGATCATCCGGGAATTAAAAGTGAAAGATGTGATTTTAGTCGGGCACTCCGTAAGTGCTATGATAGCTGTGATGGCAGCCAAAGAAGCCCCCGAATTATTTAAGGCACTGGTGTTAGTTTGCCCTTCACCGTCTTTCATTAATGACGGTAATTACACCGGTGGCTTTACCCGATCGCAGATAGATGAATTGCTGGAAGCATTGGATAGCAACCACATGGGCTGGTCCATGACCATGGCGCCTGTAATAATGGGAGAAACAAATGGCGAAGAATTAGTCGGGGAACTTACGGAAAGTTTTTGCCGGATGAATCCTGATATTGCCAGGCAGTTTGCAAGGGTCACTTTTTTGTCGGACACCCGTTCCATACTAAAAGAGGTATCTGTGCATTCGCTTATTCTGCAATGTGCGCATGATGCCATTGCACCGGTAGCAGTAGGGGAGTATGTACATGAACAAATACCGGATAGTGAATTAGTAATTTTAGACACCACGGGTCATTGCCCTAATCTGAGTGCGCCTGAACAAACCATCGTTGCGATAAAGGAATTTTTAGCGGCTGTCTAAACTTATTTTAATAAATAAGCTGTGTCGCTTACCGGTTGCAACTGCGTTGGATGTTGAGACGCCTGCCAGCTATGGCTGTCCCGGACATTAGGGATTTATTCAAAATTATTTATTTATGCGAATCGAGAGTTGACATTGATGGGTATTATTGGGCAGCGCCCAATTCTGTTGGTAGCATATATAAGCAATGCCAGTGTATTATTGGGCAGCGCCCAATCCCATTAGGCACTCCGGCTATGAAGGGGTCGGACGCTGCCCAACAAATGCCCGGCAATGGGTTTATCTACCAACAGGGTTGTGCTATGCCCAACAATACAGATGGCAATCAGCCTGTCTGATTAAAACGTACAGATTGTGAACTTAACTTTTTTGTTGTAACCTCCCCAACTCCTGACTCGCATTGCTTATTAAATTCAATTATCAAATAAATTTAGATTGCCTCTCATCATGTTTTCCACGTCCAACACTATTCTGCCTTGCCAACCTGAAAACGACTTCGAAGATTTCTTCGAACATGCGTTATATAGTCTTTTAACCACTGATACACAAGGCCTCATTTTGCGGGCAAACCCACAATTGTACAAGTGGCTGGGCTATAATGCCGGAGACCTGGCCGGTAAGCGCTTTGCCGACCTGCTGAGCATTGGCAGTAAAATTTATTACGAAACGGTATTGTCGCCCTCCTTACGGATAAATGGGTCGTTTGATGAAGTATCGCTGGAATTAGCGGGAAAAGAGGGAAAGCGGATACAAGTATTTGCAAATGCCTGTGAGCGGCGGGATGCAGACAATCAGCCCTTATTCATCCGGTTTACCTTGTTTAAAGCGACAGACCGGCGGGCATACGAGCAAAACCTGCAGGGAGCAAAAAAACAAGCCGAGGAAAGCCTGGATGAAGAACGGGCTAATGCACTGTTGAGGGAACAATTTATAGCGGTACTAGGGCATGACTTGCGCAATCCGCTCACTGCTATTTTAACCGGCTCCTCTCTTCTCCAGAAGATGGAATTAGGCCCAATCAGCAAAAGGGTGGCAACCACTATCAACGGTAGTGCAGTACGCATGTCGGAAATGATAAAAAACGTAATGGACTTTGCACGGGTTCGTTTGGGTGGTGGGATTGTCATTACTTGCCAGCCAACCGTAATAGAAACGATTATATCCCAGGTAGTAGAGGAGTTACGTACTGCTTGGCCTGCAAGAACAATTGAAACAGTTAATCAGGTAAGTGAGCGTATAAATTGTGATGGACCCAGAATAGCACAATTAGTCTCCAATCTGGTGGCTAATGCACTCATGCATGGAGCGGCCGATAAACCAGTAATTGTTCGTGCAAACGTGAAGGATGACTTTTTTGAGCTGTTAGTATGCAATGAGGGAAATCCGGTTCTCCCTTCTATTTTAGAAAATTTGTTCCAGCCCTTCAAAAGGGAAAGTAATATGCCTGGTCAGCAAGGCTTCGGCCTGGGATTATATATTGCCTCTGAAATTGCCCGTGCCCATAACGGAACGCTAACTGCTACGTCGGATACTGTGAAAACAATATTTACTTTTCGCATGCAGGCGTAGCAGTATTGCTAAATCGCTTTTAGGGGGAGAAATAAATACAGCCGGTACAGCACACCTAAGGGAAAGCGTCAAAATAACTCGTACATTTCTTTATACAGGCTCGGTTTCCCCCAAACCCCCTGTAGGGCAATGTCATTAAGTTAAGCCCCATCGGGGCTACCTGTTTGTAGCAAACAAAGGGAAAAAGGGAATCATTGCCACGTAATGGCTACCCTTGTCGTTAATTAGGTAACCACTACGTGGCATGCACCAACATCAAGGATGTCTGTTTTCTACAAACAGGTTGCACCTACGGCGCATAGCGTACAAGCCTTAACTATATGACATTGCGCTAAAGGGGTAGGGGCAACCAAGGCCGGGCAAAATGTTGTTTCATTTGTTCAAGTTATTTTGGCAGCACACCTAAGCCTACACCAGTGAGTAAGCCTTTTATCCCATTACCAATAAATTGGCATTTGTGCTGCTAAAGACAGGTTACTCACAAAACATCGGGACAGACTCTTCGGGGTAAGCAGATACCGCCCAGTACCGAACTGTCAATAGGACCTGCATCAGCGACTGGCTTTCGCTTCCCTTTGCATTTCTCTTTTAAAAAATTGCCAGGACGCTGTAAAAATATCGATGTCTTTAGGGAAGGCATGTACGCCTTCATTCACTTTCAGGAGTGTTACTTCCGGTTTCCCTTTTTGATTATAGCTATATTTTGTTATCGTTTGGTCATTGGTCGTATCGCCGTCCGGCACATCGGCAACCGCCGGGCTGCCGGTATAGCCTGCCAGATGAGCCCAATAACTAAAGGTTCTATCCGTGGAGCGGATGGCACCCCAGTTTCTGCCGTCAATAATAATATCGCCGCCCTCATAATGATTAAGCGGGTCTTTTGTGCCGTTTGTAATCATTACTGCAAGAGGCTTTTTAGCCTCGGTGCAGTCCAGGTTCAGCGTGTCCGGCAGGTTGGCAACAATGGCACTCACCGCCTTAAATTTGTCTGGCAGGGTCATTCCCAGTTTGTAGGCCATGTGGCCGCCACCGGAAAGACCGATAGCGAAAAACTGCTTTGTGTTAATGCCATATTTACGACTGAAATACTGAATCATGCCGCTAAAAAAGCCTTGTTCATTGATGTCTAACAGGTTGGCTTCGCTGGTAGCTCCTTTGCGGCATTCGTTCCAGTAGTGTTTATAGCCATCGGGATATACCAGTAAAATGTGTTCCTGGCCGGCAATATGCTGTAAGCCTTCCGCAGGTTTCATCATGTTCGCACCACTGCCGCCCGAACCATGCAAAGCAAAAATTACGGTGCTGCCTTTTTGTACGGTGGGTGGTTGCTGATAACTAAACGTTCGATAATAACCGTCAACTTGTATAGAGTCTGTAATAAGCTGTGCATGACCACTGATGGTGGTTAATAGAAATAATAAAAATAATAACTGGAATTTCATTGCTGTAGCGTTTTAGGGAGCATTTAGTGGTTTGCATTACGGAGCTTTTTGCAGAAGTAATGAGTGTTGTCCGCTGTACGAAAGTGCAATATAATTATATGTAAAGCACCGGTAAGCCACCCGCTTTTTCAAAAAATGCCTGTCACCACTGTTGTTGGTAATTGTATTAGCCTGGCAACATCTTCGGAAGCATTTCAGGGTCGTTTGAAAATCTGCCGGAGCCCTAGTGGCGTTTTCAGAATTTTCATTAAAATAGTTCACAATTGCTCAAGATATAGGTTTCTTAATATGCCTGTATATCCAACGTATATTGCAAAAAATAGATTGCTTATGCTATTGCATGTACAAGTGAAACAGGCTGGTCAAAAAAGGCTGGTTGGTCATCATCGTATTGAAATTGATGATTTACCGGAACAAAAAACCATTAGGGATTTATTAGATGCTCTTGTAGCACAGCAGGTAGCGCTATTACATCAAAAACCGGATGCGGATATTATTCAGGGCCTTTTAAGAAAAGAAAATATATCAACCGCTGTGCCCTCCGGTAAAATCGGGTTCGGCGGTGTTTATAATACCAGCATGCCGGATGTAGAAAAAGCAACAGCAGCCGCTTTACAGGCTTTTGAAGACGGCCTTTTTGCACTGTTTATTGACGACGTTCAATATGAGCAATTGAATGCAACTTTTGAATTGCAGGAAACGGCTGTAATAACCCTTATCAGGCTGGTATTTTTGGCCGGCAGTTATTGGTAATTTGCCCACTTAAAACCCTATCAAAAAAATGACGGCATATTGTGTTTTCAACCATTGAGCCCCGCATTTTCAGCGAAGTAATGCGGGATATAGACCTCGTAGTAAGCGTGGCGCATGTGGGCGGGGTAGATCCCGAAGCCAGCCATTCCTCCATTGAAATGCGGGCCGCCCTGCTCAGGGAAACCCTGCGTTTATTTAAGATAACCAATGTGGTAATAAGCGGTAGTCATGCTGCCATCAAAGGAACAATGGGTGAATACAGTGTGCATATTGGCAGCGCCGTTGCGCACGAGGTAACCAAAGGCTATTTATCCATACTGCCGGTACATTCACAACACCGCGGCAGATTGTTTCTTCCTTTTGCAGATGATGATCCCCGCTCGGCGGAAGTGGTTTCCAAAGTGCTGCTGCTTGCAAAAGACAACGAAATAAAGGACCCCACCATTTTGCAGCAATTACGGTAAAAGAGGATGCCCCTACTGTTGCCGGAACGACAGGGTTTGGTCATACTTTTAGCTAAAAAACCTGCTCATCTTTTCATAGGGCAATGTCGTTAAGTTAAGCCAGTGCAACATTTTTAGTAGCCCTGAAAGGGCCTGATAACATAGCATAGGCCGCCGCGGACTGTGCGGTGATAGGGACGCCCTTTCAGGACTTTACACCAGGTTCCGAACACCTGTGAGCCAAAGCCTTTGTATAGCATTAGTGCAACTTTTCATACATCTCACATTGTTATCATCCTTTTTCTCAATTTTTTTCCTTACGGGTTACGTAACGATCTATGGAACGCTGTTCATTCATTAACTACATTTTGTTGGTTGATGAAAA
This sequence comes from Chitinophagaceae bacterium, assembly GCA_965246935.1. Lineage (GTDB taxonomy): Bacteria > Bacteroidota > Bacteroidia > Chitinophagales > Chitinophagaceae > JAZKFT01. The sequence goes on from CBDFGC010000002.1 coordinate 71,573, forward strand.
ACAATCAGGGTTTTGCCCCTCCCTGTTTGCCTAAGGCTTTAAGATTCATCCGCACATTCAGGAAACCAAATATATTCCCCGAGCGGGGATCGTATTTAATTTCCAGCGGTATCCAGATGTCGTTGATAATACGGATACGCATGGTGGCGTTGACGGTCAGGCTATCACGGCGCTCATTTGCATACAAACTACCAAATTGCCGTATATAACTTCCGCTGAATTTGAACTCCAGGAATGACTGGTCTGTATTTTTGGTGCGAAGTACCAAATCAAAACCTGGCTCTATCGTAAGCATGGTACGTTTCAGGTCCCGGCCTTTGTGCAGCGTATCGTCCAGCAGGTTCAGGTTGGCCTGCATATCATATTCCCAGTTGGAGCCGGGTTTCATTTTGCCAAAACCTTTTAGCAGCTGCGTTTTGAATACAATATTAGAAAAGAAAAACTGGTCCTTATAGGTGGTATCTGCTACGCTCACCGTCCATAGCAAACCTTTTTTTATTAAATTTTTCAGGCTATCGTAATTATTACTTTCAGCGGAACGCAGGTTGAATGTACTATCGGAATGAATAGAACGGGCTAGTATCGGATAAGCACCTGAATCCTGAATAATTTGTCTTACCATAAGCTTAAATTCGGGCTTCAAGTCCTTAAATGCGGTGTCTTTATTATTAAGGAAAGCACGCAGGTTAGCGACAAATTCTCTTTTATCCATAGTATTATCTACCCGCTCAATAGAGTCCAACTTGATCTCTATCATTTTGGCCTCATTATTCAGGCTGTCGCTCAATAGCTTTTTAAACAACAGCTTAGAGGTAGCACTATCTCTTTTATTTACCAGCGCATATTTAATTGCAGATGAAAATCCATTGAAACGATAGGACGTATCTAACCGCAACCCGAAATTAAAATTCATTTTGCGCAGTACCCGGTATTTATAGTAAGAATTATCTGCCGCCAGAGAAGGATCACTTTTCAGCATAATAGCAAAAGGATTTGAATTGAAATTCAGTTCTTTATTTTTGCTGGTGAGATTATTAAATGCGAGCTGAAAAAAACTGGTAAATACATCTTTTGTATTACCGCTCCTTAGCGAGTCGGCGGTTATAATTGATTTTATGGCGTCGGAATTACTTTGTGAAAAGCCCGTTATGGCAATTAATATAAAAAAGAGTAGTGAAAAAGCGGCTGCTGAATATTTTCTCATAGCAACAGTGTTTTTAGAATTGATTAATTTACAAAAAATAAGTCATTGGAATTACCTGGCCCGAAATTCAATTGCATCGGGTCGGCGCTGATATCAATAGTAATGGTGGTATTGCCCAGGCTTGTTACCTGAATCAGAATCATATCACCACTTTTTACATTGCTAAAGCTTATCTTTCCACTTTGGGTAATTTTTTTACTGTTGCCATTTAAAATTGCGGTAAGCTCGCTGTTTCCGGGATCAACGTTGAAAAAAGTTACATGCAGGTTAGCCGTCATTGTAAGTGCCGATGCTGCCTCCAATACTCCACGGGCCATTCCCGCAGCAGAACCAGATTGATCTTCCGCTGTATCCGTAATTTTTTCCAGTTGTTTGGTTACTGTTTTATGAATAGCATTGTGTAATGCCTGGCGTTGCTTATCGGTAAGTTTTAATCTTCTTAAATCAATTACCAGTTTGTCGTTGCTCATTGTTTTTTATTTTATGATGAAATGATTGATGTGTATTTACCCGGTTACAGAAAATAGTGTTTCCTGTCTGTATTACCTCCGTGTGCTGAACAAACAAATAATGCAAGCCTTTGTACCTGGTGTCGCATAACAAAGAACCAAATATTGCGGTGTGCATTTACCTCCCTTGTGGGGTTGGCCTTACAACTTACCTGTTTGTCATCATCCTGAATCAGCAGAAAATTTTCGATTTGCATTTCCGGCGCTTTTTAGGGTGCAATGAAAGGGTAGGAGGCTTATCGGTTTTGTCATTCAGCAGAAAAAATCACATGAACCAAATGCTTCGTTTCCCTGTTCATTCAACACCTCAAAGATGTTATGCATTTTCGGCAATGTCAATAGTGTTTTCACTTTTTTATCCCGTTCATTCACGCGGCCAATCCGGTACTATACCGTTTGTCGACTTTCAGGCTTCCAACAAAAGGAGGAGGCCGCATCTTATAATTCTTCGGTAAACATAGTAGAATTGGCGATGGTTGTTAACCCTTAATAGAAATTACAACTATCTACAATTCTCACCTTATTAAGCCATATACTTACACAATCAGATAATTAGGTGGAACAGCACTGATTAGATTGCTTTACCACCAGGGTTTAAGAAGACCAGCGTTATCCTTTAACCCCTATTACTATTCCACTACGTTTATCGAAGCACCAAAATCATTTATGGCCCTGAGCTGTTTTTATATGGCCGTTGGCGATGCGTACTGGTAAGTGATGAGGTCCGTCATAGATGCACGAATAAAAGGTGTAGGCAATATAGTATCAAGCTGCTAAACCTGTCGCTGACTTCAGATGAGAAATGGATAATTTTTACCTTTTGCAATACCCATCTGATTCCTCCACCGGGTATTTTTTTTCCAGGTCAATATTATTGGCACTTTTACTGCGGCCCCAATTGAATAACTTTTCAAAGTAGGGCAGTACTTTGCTGTTACGTACTTTTTCCAGGAAATAGATTTCGTGTTCCTTTTCCTTCATACCCATTTCGTATAAGAGGTTGTCCCAGCTACGGATACCGATTGCATTAAAATATCGCTTCATGCGAAAGTATTCGCATACGTTTCCGCTTTCTAATTTACCTGCAAAAAAATAAGGCATAAACCAGCCAATTACATGGCAGCTTGTGGAAATAACTTTACCGATTACTGCAAACCGGATTTCGTACCACCGGGATACCGGAATGCCATAATACTGCATAATGCCCAGCACTTCCCGGCGGTGGTTCCATTCATCTTCTTCTATTTGCCGGATGGCTGTTTTTTCTACAGGCGATTTTACCGAAGCAGCATGGCCCTGGTAGGCATAGGAGGCAGCTTTTTCGGCGGAGTAGGCCTTTTGTAAAAGCTTTGCCAGTTGCGGGTGGTCCAGCTTTTTTATACTAACATTTTTTTGTGCAGGCACCGGTACGATTTCAGCAGCTCCCAACGTTTCCATCTAATAAATTGAACAGGCAAGGTAAGCCTTGCAGTTCATAAGGATAGTAATGCTCCCCGGCATTACCATCCTTAATTCACGTTTTCATAAGTTAATAGAGGTGCCGGAATTTTTCTTCAGTTTAAGTGAAAGCAGCCTTGTAGAGGCTGATTGTTGCTGTTCTATCAATTGCCGTTGTCTGTAGCCCAATGTCATTAAGATAAAGATGGCAGTAGCAGCTATGCGCCGTAGGTGCAATCTGTTTGTAGAAAAAAGACATCAATGATGTTGATGCATGCCACGTAGTGGCTACCTGATCAGAAAAGAGGGGTAGCCACTACGTGGCAATGATTTCCTTTGCCTCTTTGTTTTCTACAAACAGATAGCCCCGATGGGGCATTCTTTAATGACATTTGGCTGAAGCCAACGGCAATTGAAAGAATACTTAAATGAATGATAATACCTGTTCTATTCGCTACAGTTAGCAACCAGTGATCCTGTTCTTTTGTTGCTAATTGCCCTTTCAATTCTACATTTGAATTTCATGTCCATACAAGTCAGCCATCTCACAAAAAACTACGGCCCGCAAATAGCGGTTAACCAGATTTCTTTTTCCATAGCACCGGGAGAAATTGTCGGTTTCCTGGGGCCAAACGGCGCCGGGAAAAGCACGACGATGAAAATGCTGACCGGCTACCTGAAACCAGATGGCGGCACGGCTACCGTAGCAGGTATCAGCGTATTGGAGAAACCGCTGGAAGCAAAGAAAAAAATAGGTTACCTGCCGGAAAGCAACGCCCTTTATTACGATATGTATGTACGGGAATACCTGGATTTTACCGGCAGTATTTATGGACTCTCTAATTTAAAATCCCGCATAGAAGCAACGATACAGCAGGTAGGCCTGATGCCGGAGGCAAATAAAAAAACCGGCCAGTTATCCAAAGGCTACAAGCAACGGGTAGGGCTGGCCGCTGCCCTGCTGCACAATCCCGAAGTATTGATTCTGGATGAACCTACCAGTGGCCTGGACCCCAACCAGATTGTAGAAATACGGGAAGTGATCCGTACCCTGGGACAGCAAAAAACGGTGCTGTTTTCATCGCACATTATGCAGGAAGTAAAAGCTTTATGCAGCCGGGTCATTATCATTAATAAAGGCGTGGTAGTGGCGGATGCTGATGTAAACAGTTTACAAACCGGTGGCCAAACAATTACTGTCAACTTTAAAGAAACGGTACAGCAGCAGTGGTTACAGGCACTGCGGGGGGTAAGCCGGGTACAGCAAACATCACCCGGTTACTGGCAGTTAGCCGGAGACGATGTGGCATTCATCCGCCGGCAGGTAATGCAACTGGCGCTGGACAAAAACCTGAGTGTAATTTCGTTACAGGAGGGCGGCAGCCTGGAAGACGTGTTCCGGCAACTGACCGGGACAGAAAAACCGGATTCGTAAAACACAGACAGATTTTATTCCGTTTATCCGCACTCCCTATCTTCGCCGGCATCAAATAGGCAATTTGCAACAGGCAATATGCAAATGTGCAAATTAGCAAATGGCTCAATCACTCAATGGAATACAAATTAGCAACAGGCAATCAATACAAATGAATACAAAAACATCAATTGTATAAGTGCGCCTGGGCGTACAGCACTATTGCAGCGCAGGGCAACGCCCTACGAACAATGCACGGGCAACCCCTATGTAACCGTATAACCCAGCGTACACAAATCATAATTCATAATTCACAAATCACAAATCATAAATACGTTTGTTATGAGCAATATTACCAGCATTCATGCCCGCCAGATACTGGACAGCCGCGGCAACCCTACCGTAGAAGTAGAAGTAGTAACTGAAACCGGTGCTTTTGGCCGGGCGGCCGTGCCCAGTGGGGCCAGCACCGGTGTGCACGAAGCCGTTGAACTGCGGGATGATGATAAAAAAGTATATGCAGGCAAAGGTGTATTGAAGGCGGTTGAAAATGTGAATGATAAAATTGCAGATGAAATTGAGGGGTACGAAGTAAGCGACCAAACCGGTGTTGATGCTGCCATGATAGATATGGATGGCACACATAATAAAGGCAAGTTAGGCGCCAATGCTATTTTAGCAGTAAGCATGGCTGTGGCCAAAGCGGCAGCCGAAGAGGCAGACCTTCCCCTATATCGCTACATTGGCGGCACCAACGCCAGAACCATGCCTGTTCCGATGATGAACATTTTAAACGGTGGCGCACATGCTGATAATAAAATTGACTTCCAGGAGTTTATGGTAATGCCGGTTGGCGCCACCAGCTTTAGCGAAGGCCTGCGCTGGGGTGTTGAAATTTTCCATACCCTGAAAACGGTATTAAAGAAAAAAGGATTCAGCACCAATGTAGGTGATGAAGGCGGCTTTGCCCCGAATATCCAAAGCAACCTGGAAGCACTGGAAACCATATTGGAAGCGGTTTCTGCCGCAGGATACAATACGGACACGCAAATAAAAATTGCCATAGATGCAGCCAACAGCGAGTTGTACAAGGAGAATAAATATGTGTTTCATAAAAGCGATGGCGCCATTATGAGCAGCCAGCAACTGGTAGATTTTTGGGTAAACTGGGTGCGCCAGTACCCAATTGTCAGCATTGAAGATGGCATGGCCGAAGACGATTGGGAAGGCTGGAAAATGCAGACAGAAGCCCTGGGCAGCAAATGCCAGTTAGTGGGCGATGATTTGTTTGTAACCAATGTAGAACGCCTGCAGCAGGGGATCGACAAAAAAATAGCCAACGGATTACTGGTAAAAGTAAACCAGATAGGCAGCATTACTGAAACCATTAATGCCGTAACGTTGGCGCAACACAACGGCTACAACACCATTATGAGCCACCGCAGCGGCGAAACGGAAGATACCACCATTGCCGACCTGGCAGTAGCCCTGAACTGCGGCCAGATTAAAACCGGCAGCGCCAGCCGTACCGACCGTATTGCCAAATACAACCAGTTGTTGCGTATTGAAGAGGAGTTGGGAAACAGTGCTGTTTACCCCGGAAATAAACTAAAGTTTGGAAAGTAAAGCAAATGAATACAGACAACGGACAACAGACCACGGACGACAGGCTGAAAATCTATCATCAAAACTGTCACATCACGGGTAGCATTTTTTAGCAATTTTTATGGGCCAGGCAACAATGCAAGAAAAGGACAATTGTGGCGTTGGCACCGTTGAAAAGAAATGCTGCTATTGAGCTATTCCCGGAGTCTGGTACGAATTAAAACCAGCATCGATCCATGGTCTGTTGTCCGTCGTCTGTTGTCAGTTATTAATCATCACTTACAATCGCTTTTTATGAGATTTATATTCCAACTTTTTACCAATAAGTATGTTATTGCCGTTACCGCTTTTGCTGTGTGGATGACGTTTTTTGATGCACGGGATATTCCTACCCGGATGGCCCGCAGTAAAGAGTTGAAACAGTTAAATACGAAAATAGACTACTATCAGCAACAAATTGAAGCGACGCAGGACGAACTGAAAAACCTGAAAAGCGACCCTGCTACACTAGAAAAATATGCACGGGAAAAATACCTGATGAAGCGGGACAATGAAGAGATTTTTTTAGACCAATAAGGAAGAAAGCAGAAGACAGAGAACAGTGCACAGTTGACAGGAATAGTTGCAGGTTAAAACATCTTTTTATAGAACGGCTTCCATTAACATGGAGGCTGTTTTTATAAATGTATATGGCTATTCGTTCGACTTATGCTTCCAAAACCTTCAGCGCCTGAATTTTTAGTATCCATATTAGCCGCCCCTTAAAATGGATGGATAGCTGTGATACCATTAGGCTCTGGTTTTGTAATGGCTGTGTCCATTTTTACTTATATGTAAAGGATAAGTACAGTGTCACATAAATAAATTTAGATTAGTGGGTTAGAAAATGAAGGGCAGGATGGAAATAAATGGGAGCAAAGATGAGCAGAGGAAGGCTGAGCTGCAGCGCAAGCAGGGCCATGTTTGGCAGGTGTTTTCCAGCCCATGGCATAGCAGCAATGAAGGAACAAAACACAAGCAGATAAGCATCCTCAAACGGGCTGGAAAATGTTCCTGCCTTACTAATGGCAACTGCGGTGCCGTCCAACACAAACTTCGAACAGTAGCACTTTATTGGACGGCATGCGCCTCAGCTCAGCCTTGATTTTCGTTGGTTCTTTTTGCATCAAGGCAAAAAGAACATCTAAAAAATGATTTGACAATGTAATAATTAGTAATTGTAACCAAAATTTAGTTTTGCACCTTCTCAATCGAAGAGGCTCCGGATGAAAATAGATACTCAACAAAGACGTAGAGATAGCCAATGAACAATCAGGAACTGATATCACAAAAGTATTTGCACCTTTTGTCGAATACTACTCCGTTCTTAAATTATCAACCGGGTTAGCATTTGCTGCCTTCAACGTTTGGGACAAAATGGTAGTGAGGCCTAAAAATAGCATCATCAGCAGGCTAACAAATATCTCCAAAAATCCAACGTGTATACTGTAATACTGGGTGCTGGCCAACAGGTGTGTAAATAGAAAATACATGACCGGAATGGTGATGGCGCCGGCGATGATCATCAGGAGTACGAAATCTTTTGATAACAGCAGCACCAGACTTTTTGCTGTTGCCCCCAACACCTTTCGGATGCCTATTTCTTTCACTCGTTTTTTAATGGTGAAAGATACCGTGCCTAACAAACCAAGGCAGGCCACCGTAATGGCCAACAATCCCAAAAATCCCCAAAGCTTCATAATCATAATATAAAAATTGTACGCTTCTTTAATTTCTTCGGAAAATAATTGGGCTGTGAATTTGCCTGTTCCCCCAATCTTTTTCCATAGCTTTTCCATAGCGGTGATGCTACTGATCGCATCACTTCCTTCTAATTTCATATTCGCATACACAAATTTGTCAGGATTATATTCAAAAAAGAAAGGAGCAATCGCTTTCTTAAGTCCTGCATAATGGAAATTTTTGAGGACACCGGCAATCCGGAAAACAGAACTATCCGTTAAAGTGATGATGCTGTTAATAGCTTCCGACGGCTCTTGTAGTTTCAATGATGTTACAAACGCTTCATTTACGATAATAAACCGGGCATTCTCCGGGTTATTCCGGCTAAAGTCTCTTCCGGCAACAAAGGTTAGTTTCATGTTGGTAATAAAGGCATCATCTACCGACATAGACGACACGGCAATGGAATCAAACCGGTCCGGCGTTTTCAGGTAACGTTCAGCGGCGGAACCAATTCCCAAAATATGAGACGACATCGATATATGTTTAACAACCGGTAATTTTTGGAATTCGTTTTTAAATACCTGCGGATTCACGTTCTGCAAATCAACATCGAGCACCCGCTCTTTTTCAAACCCCAGGTCGTAGTTTACAGAATATTGATACTGCCGCATCATGATGACTACCGCCATGATAAAGCCAAGCGAAATAACAAACTGAACGGTTAAGATAATCTTACGGAAGTACGACCGGCCACTGGTTTTTAGTTCTTTTCCTTTTAAAGCAACGATGGGTGTAATTTTTGAGAAATAAAGCCCCGGAACAATACCGGCGATGATACCAACCAGCACGGCAAAAAGGAGGAAGCCCATAAAGGTTTCCCAGGTAGGAGACAGGTCCACCGGGGATGTTTCTACCATCTGGCTTATAAAATCTTTTCTTATTAATTCATAAATTACATAGGAAAGAAGCAGCGCAACCAGCATAATGGTTGTTGATTCCACAATGAACTGCATGACGATCTGCTTCCTTTTGCCGCCCATTACTTTTCGCACCCCAATCTCTTTCATGCGTTGCAGCGTTTGGGATATAGAAAGGTTGATATAATTGGCACAGGCAGGTATTAGTACAATCAGCGTGATGGAACCGGTAATAAACAATAACAGGTAGCTCCAGTTGGAGCCAATCGGATCCCCTAATTCAGGGCCCGGTGTTATTTTTTGTAAGGACTGAAGCTTAAAAGCTGCTTTAACGTTTTCCCGTGCATATTGGTCTTTTGCTAATCTATCCAGAAACAGGTTAATGTTGCCGGGGTCGGCGTCTTTTGAAAGAAGCATGTAAACAAACGACCCCTCGAAGGATGTCCACTCCGCTGCACTATTTGGGATACCAGCTTTTTGATTAGACAGTAAAGAGGAATAGGATGCGATGGCCCCAAACTGCATATGGGTATTCAGCGGCAGGTCTTTACAAATACCGGTAATCAAAAAAGGGCCATAGCCCTCTATATCGATTATTTCTCCGATTGGCTCTTTGGCGCCGAAGATTTTTGTTGCTTCCGTTTCGGCGAGCACAATGCTATTGGGATTCGTAAGTGCCGTTGCCTTACTTCCTCTGAGCAACGGGTAATTGAACAGTTCAAAAAAGCCGGGATCGGCAAAGTAGCCGGATAGTTGAATTTTCTGTTGCCCATACACCGCATTTCCATACAGCGACCGGTGTATCCTGACTACTTGTTCTACGCCGGTAAAATGTTGCAGTTGTTGGGCAAGGCCGGCCGGTGCTGATGCCAGCCGTGGGTTTTGCTGCTTATCATATAGTTGTGTTGTTACCCGGTATATCCGATCCTTATTGGGATGAAAATCGTCGAACCTGGAAAGGAAGGCAAGCAGGGCAATGAATAATAAACTGAGCGACATCCCTAAGGCGAGCCCAATTACGTTTAAAATCGTAAAGAATTTATTTTTGGAAAGATTGCGAATGGCTGTCTTGAAGAAATTCCTAAACATAAGCGGGTTTGATTTAATGCATCATAGCGACCTGTCTTGCGCTTGTAACGACTATTCGTGATGGACGCAAAAATCTTCATGTGCTGCTGAAAACAGACCTGAAGATTTGTAAGCATCCTGACTGGTAAAAGTTATGCTATTGCTTATGCACAAAGGAAGGTTGTGCCGTTCTGTTATCCTTTGATAATTAAATCATTATGTATGATATTCATTTTGATTGTGGGCGATTTCGTACAGCAGTTGTACGGGATTGATACAGTCTCGTTCTGCTCCGTATTTAAGCAACCATTGTTAATCCTGGCTTTCTTCCAGACAGCGTTGCTTATCGGGCAGTCAATAAACTATGCTGGCAACGCTATAGTGGATTATAATAAACGAAGAAAACAGCAGAGCAATTCCGGAAAGATGCAAACAGTCAACAATCCGGCGACCCGGCAACGCTGGCGAAGGCGCTGATAACAGTAGCAAATGTGGGCCAGTTGCCACTACGTTTTCTTACAGGTGCTGATACTATTACCACGACCAAACAGGTAACAGCTACGCTGTAACAACAAACTAATGCATATAGGAATTTAACTAGCCCGTTTGCTTGTCAATAATTAAAGTAAAGATTAATGACGGCTACTTCAGCAGCTTTTATTTGTAACAGGTAGTACAGTTTCTGTTAAACATTTTTCTTTCACTCACTTTGGCGGTTGGAGTTGCTTCGGTACAATACAAAGGGTTCAAGTAGCTTTTTAATAATTTTTTTATCAGAGGAAATTACAAACATTTGGGGAAAGCATTAGAGTGGCTCATAAAGTTTTTATTGTTATTTTGCTCTATGGCTTACATTGACCTTATAAATAATATTCTTTCACCTAAGATTACTGAAAATGAAGTAGTTCTGGATTTATTTTCCGGATGTGGCGGATTAGCATTAGGCTTTGAAGCAGTTGGATTTGAAACAGTTGGATTTGAAATGGATGCACAAGCAGTGGAGACCTATAAAAGAAACTTAAGTAATAATTGCTATAAAGTAAAACTTAATGTAGATTTTGAGTATCCTAAGGCTAATATAATTATTGGTGGCCCGCCATGTCAACCATTTAGTGTCGGAGGACATCAAAAAGGAATAAAAGACGAAAGAGATGGATTTCCTGTTTTTATTGATGCTGTGAAAAAGGTAGAGCCACGTGTTTTTATGTTTGAAAATGTAAGAGGGTTGCTATACTCTAACAAATGGTATTTCGATATGATTTTACAAGAATTAGAGTCTCTAGGCTACTTAATCGAATATCAATTGCTAAATGCTGTAAACTTCGGGATTCCTCAAAATCGAGAACGATTGGTTGTAATAGGGCACAAATCTACATTTACTTTTCCACCAAGATTTAGCCAAAAAGTTATAGTTCAGGAGGCTATTGGGGATTTAATACATGGAATAAATGATGAAACAAAGTTCCTTACACCTGCTCAAGATAAATACATCGCTAAATATGAAAAAGCATCTTTTTGTATTAATCCAAGGGACTTAAACCCTAATAAACCATCCAGAACTTTAACTTGTAGAAATCTTGCCGCAGCAACAGGAGATATGCAGCGTATAAGACTCCAAGATGGCAGAAGAAGACGCTTAACTGTTCGAGAGGCAGCACGTTTACAAAGCTTTCCTGATTGGTTTGAATTTTCTGGTAATGAAACAAGTCAATTCTATCAAATTGGAAATGCGGTTCCACCTTTACTATCATTTCAACTAGCGGAATGTTTAAAGCAAACTTATAATTCAGTCCAGTTATCCCGGGAAAAGATAAAGGAACAGAAGTTAAAAAAAGAAGAAATGGTACTTACATAGCTATGAAAAAATTTATTATTAATAGCACGAAAAGCTTTAAAGTTCAAAAGTTAATTGAGGAAGCTTTAGAAATTCTTCAAGCTGTAGGAATTCCTTTTGAATCTAAAACTGAAAGAGCTCTGCAAAGCATGGCAATGAGTTTCCTTGCTGTAGCAGGTATAAAAAATTTATGGACGGAAGCAAAAAATTTAGAAGAAGGAAGAAATTTAACGACGAGAGAAATTATTAAATTTATCAATGATAATTACGAGGAGAATATATCACCTGGTTCCTACGATGACATTCGAAGAAAACATTTGAGTTTGCTGCTATTAAATAATTTGGTCATCAATAGTAGTAGAAATCCGAATGCTTCATCTTCAGATCCTACTAGAGGATATTCACTTGAAAATGGATTTAAATTACTTGTCACCACTTATGATTCAAAAGATTGGGAAAATTCTCTCAAAATATTCCGTGAAAATAAAAAACCAATTGCAAATATTTTGGTACTCCATAATCAAGTGTTTGACTTTCTTTCTGAATGGTCGGATAGTATCCCGTCATCATCATCCGAAAACAGATTTTTTTATATTCGAACAAGAGAGGATGAAAGATTTAATAAGGGTTACTGGTTTCTTGGGGATGAAAATTATCTTGCTATCTCATTTTGGCAAGGGGGTGATGCACTTAGTAAGACACCGAATATATATATAGCAGTTACTTTCAGAGGTGGGATTGATGCCTGTTTGGTCGCTAGAGATTCCGATAACAAAAAAATGTATTTTGAGAAATTAGTGCATTATCTGAATGGCTATACTTCTAACAAAGATAAAAGTCTCTGGAAAAAGCAACTTGCTAAATCTGTCGACAATAATCTTTTTAAGGTCATCTCAGAATTTATAAAAACTGACAAAACAATTATAGATAACTTTTTGTTGTCCTCTTTAGAAAGTGGAGATGCTTTAGAAACCAAACTTTTAGAAGACGAATTTTCTTCCAGATTTGGATTTATTGATGAACAGCAATTTTACAAGCTTAGAAGCAGGGTAGAATCAAGAAAAACCAAGGCAGAATCAAATGCTGGAGTTAGATCACCGGAACAGAAAGACTTACCTATTACAATTGATTCAATATCTATTGAAAAGTTTCAAGGCATTGAAAAAACAGGTTTAGAAGAAGAATTATCATCTGAGGCACCGTGGATTTTTTTAACAGGCGAGAATGGGTTTGGTAAAACAAGTGTGTTGCAGGCTATTGCTTTGGGTTTAACTAACTACGATGAAAATAGAGAATATCTAAAGGAGAACACAAAAATTGATATTCGCTATAAAAAAGGAACTGATATAATTGTTAACTCTTCTGCTTTTTCTACAAGTAAGGAATTCAAATCTTTAAATAAGAACTTTATTGGTTATGGCCCCATTAGACTTAACTCGCAAGCATCATCTTCTGAGAACCAAGAGAGCAGAAACTCCAGTAATATTTACAATCTTTTCAATAAAGATGGGCTTTTAAAAAACATTAATTATCTTCTTAAGATAAGCCGCTTAAAAAATAATTATGACTACGGTAATTTGTGTAATGCTATAATTAAAGTCTTAGATAAGAGAATAGTTGATATATCATTTGACAAAGAAGGAGAAGTAAAATATTACGAAGCTGATGCTGATAAAAATATTATCGGAGTAAACCGGTTGGAGCATCTTGCTACTGGGTTTCAAAGCTTGATAAACTTAGTTGGTGATATTATCATACGTTTTTCAAAAGAATTTCCAACCTTAGAATATCACAATTACGAAGGAATAATAGTGATTGATGAACTAGAAAATCACTTGCACCCAATTTTTCAAAAGAAACTACCAGGTTTACTATCAAGTACTTTTCCGAAAATACAATTTATTACCTCTGTACATAGCCCTATTCCTTTATTAGGAGCTCCTCCACATTCTATTATTTTGAAAGTGAATAGAGATCCCGAAAGGCAGATCACAATTGAAAAAGTAACGATAGACACTATAGAATCTCTTAATCCTAATATCCTATTTACAAGTCCAATTTTCGGATTTTCTTCGATTGTAAGTGATAACCTTATCGATACAAGTAAATTAAGAACGGAAAATTCGTGGCAGGATGTGCAAAAAAATGATGAACTAGACAAAGAGTTGTTGAATTTATATAATTCTGGAAAGAAGAATATTAATAAATGAGAAACTTTATTGATAGGAGAGATAGCCGGTATGAAGAAGTGCCGGAAAACTTAACATCGGAACGTTGTAAGGAGAAAATTGATGAAATATTAGATGATCCGGCGGGTTACAAAGTGACTGATGAATATAATCATAAAGATGTAAGAAGCCTGCTTAGGAAATATTTTGGAATTAAATGTATTTATTGCGAAGCTTCTCCCATAGCAACATCAACTTTCAGAGTTGATCACTACCGTCCAAAAAAAAATATAAAAGATATTCTGCATAAAGGATACTACTGGTTAGCTTATGAATGGAGTAATTTATTACAAAGCTGTCAGCTTTGTAACGGATTTAAATCTAACCAATTTCCTTTAGAAGCTGGTTCTATAAGGGTTGATGAAACTAATGTAGATGTAAATATTGAAAAATTAAAAAATCCAACTATCAGCCCACTCGCTGACGAAAAAAGATTGTTATTACACCCGGAATTGGATAAAGTAGAAAAGCATTTTTCTTTTAATCCCGATGGAACTATTGAAAGTGATACTACAGAAGGAAATAAGTCAATAGAATGTTACGGATTAAAAAGAGTTGATCTAATTTTTGTAAGAAAGCAAATCCGTGATGAAAATTTGAGCGATATAAAGGAGGCATTAATAACTTTTCAGACTAACTATAACAATGGAATCGAACATTCAAAAGATATTCTTTTCAATTTATTAAATGACAAGTTCAGAAAATTTCTGAAGGCTTACGTTCATCAAGGGGCTTTTTCTCTTTTTAACTTTTATATGTTTGATAAGTTTTACGACTTTTTTATCGAAGAGATTAAAATTAAAGAGCATAGGAATTTATTATTAGAGGCTTATAACTTGTATAAAGACAAATCAAGTATATAGTGATACTGACAACGTAACTACGTTTAGTTCGATGAGTACTGCCATCACCAACATGAACGAGGTAGACTAGCCCCAGTTATCGGCGTTGTACAATGGGATAAAAACCCACGAGCCTAAGGCGCCACCAATAAAATAACTAGTCATGTAAACCGTTTTGATACGGTTGTATCTTTAATTAAACCAAACCGCATAGCCTTGTCTTCGTAAATCCCACGCAAGCTTTTCCTCCATTGCTAAAGCCTGTTCGCGGTTCATGGATTTTACATTCAGGTGTTCGTACAGGCTGGGCCGAAGATAGATACCATACTGCTCTACCACGCTGGCTGAAAGCTTATGGCCTTTACTGTTGATGTATCCCGTCTTATGCTGTTTAAATCGTTCTGCCGGTGTCTTGCTCGTCATGCCTACATATAAACATTCCAGTGCGCCGTTAAACTGCGGGTTGGCATCCCTGAACTTCCGGTTCTCCGTAAACACCTTTTTCGATAGTTCTACCACATAAACCCGGTATGTAACCCTCGGCATATACTTTCGCTTTTCTGCTTTCAAAGTAAGGGTTATCCATTTTCCGAAAAAAGTTCTTTGCCCGCCCTGATGGGCAAAACGATAAAGGCAGTTTATATCAAAGAGGGTAATGATACAAACCGGGTTCACAGTTTATTTTTTTTACCTCATACAAGCTATCGACAGCGATAATCCAATACCCGGTTTACACCATTACCGGATTTTTACCACGAAGGCACAAAGGCACAAGGAAAATACAGGTCAGCAAATAAAAACAGTCGTGTATTTTGAAGCCATCATGAAAAACGTTTCAGAACTCAATAGCCATGTACTAACGCACTGAAACTTCTTATCTCTCTTCGTGTCTTTGTGCCTTCGTGGTAACAATCTGCCGTCATTGCTCCCCCCGATATATTACTGTAAACAGGACGCTTAAAAACGAGGAAAGTGGTATAAACTGGTTGATTGATGGAGGTTGTTTACATTTGAACCTGGCCCCCGGTTGATAATACTACCGTAAAGAGTAGCCGATGTGAGCACCAATTATCAACGGCAGAACCACAAAAAGCAGCATCCTGAATCGTTCTTACCAGTTCCTGAAAGCCCTGCAACCGGCTTTACTTATCCTGTGTTTTGCCAACCATTCACTGCTGATTGCCTTCTGTATTCCTGCCGGCTGCTGATTTCCTGTATTCCCTAATGACTACTGTATTCCTGCTGGCTGCTGACTCCCGGACTGCCGGCTATGTCTTTTTTCTTCCACACAATAAAGCTATTTAGCCTGCGTTTTGAGAATGTTGTTTATCCTAAAACTATTCATTACGCTTGCCTATGAGCCTTTTTACCCCCGAAGATTTACTGGAATATCATTACCAGGAAACTTCATCCGAAAAGTCATTCCTTATTGCCGATGCGCTGCAAACCGACTGGGCCCTTCAACAGAAATACGAGGTGATTTGCCAGGCCGCCACACGGCTGGATAAATCCCTTGTTCCGCCCCGGCCCGAAGCGGTGCAGTACATACTGGATTATGCCGCCCGCCAAACGGCTACAGCCACTGTGTAGCAGTACATACCTTTTTACAGCCATCTTTACCGGTGGCTGTTTTTTTTAACAGCCGCAAACAGGTCGGCATCGCTTTTTTGATATCTTGATCAGCTCATGGCGATGCCGTCCTTTGAACTTCATGCGGCGTAAATAAAAGCCGAGACCGTTTTATTTTGACCCGTAAAGAAAAATTTGCATTCGTTATTGCCTACTTTCAGCAGCACAACCCCAATGCCGAAACCGAACTGCTGTACGATAATCCCTTTCAGTTACTCGTGGCTGTTATTCTTTCAGCCCAGTGTACGGATAAGCGGGTAAACATTACCACCCCGCCACTATTTGAAGCGTACCCCGATGCTCAGGCAATGGCGAAGGTCAGCTTTGATGAGCTGCATCCCTATATTAAAAGTATTAGCTATCCCAATAACAAAACCCGCCACCTGATGGGCACAGCCCGCCTGCTTACTGAAAAATTTAACGGACAGGTACCACTAACAGTAGAAGAACTGATTCAGTTGCCCGGCGTGGGCCGTAAAACAGCAAACGTTATTACATCGGTAGTAGATAACCAACCTAATATGGCGGTTGATACGCATGTGTTTAGGGTAAGTGCCCGCATCGGCCTTACCATTAAAGCTACCACACCCCTGGCTACGGAAAAGCAATTAGTGAAATACTTACCAAGAGACTTGGTGTATATCGCTCATCACTGGTTAATATTGCATGGCCGCTACATCTGTACGGCCCGCAATCCTAAATGCGAGCAGTGTGGCCTGCGGCCTGTCTGTAATTTTTATAGGGCTGTACAAAAGCAAAAATTGTAAACAACTTTTTATAGGGCTGTGCCGTAGTTTTAACGTTCACTGCTAACCCGATCGTTTGATGCCGGTTCTGTTCTAATATTCAAAATAAGATATATGGCGACCGAAAAGGTCTGTAGGCTACTGAAATTCGTTGTTACTTTTTATTTACTCTTCGGTAGTAAGCAGGCAGTTTGCCAACGCTATTATTCCGAAAGTAAACAATACGCTTACAGTCCTGTGGTAATAGAGTTAGGTGGTGGAATCGGCGGCATCAATTGCCTTACGGACCTGGGCGGCAACAAGGGTATCGGTAAAAAGTTTCTGAAAGACATTAACTGGAAAAACACCCAACGGTGCACCAACCTGTTCATCGGTGCAATTATTAACGATGCTTTTAGTGTACAGGTACAAGGTACGTTTGGCAGTGTGCAGGCCTACGACAGTATTTTAAGTAAATACAAAGATGATCCCGCTACCAGCACCCGCTATTTTCGTAACCTTAGTTTTAGAAGTACCATTTCGGAAGTGGCACTAACCGGTGAAATACACCCGCTGCTCTTAAAAGATTATGGCGATGGCACTTTTCCGCACTTATCGCCTTACCTGCTGGCTGGTATTGGTAAATTCAGCTTTAACCCGCAAACGTATTTTGGTGGCCAGTGGGTGGACCTGCAACCCCTGCGCACAGAAGGCCAGGGATTTAAAGAATATAAAGACCGGCCCCTGTATCGCCTCAATGCAACCAGCTACCCCATCGGCATTGGCCTGCGGTATGAAATCAGCAGTCTGTTTTTTGCCCGCTTTGAAGTGGTACAACATTTTACCAGCACTGATTACCTGGACGATGCCAGCCAGGGCAACTACATTGATCCGGCTTTATTTTCAACCTATCTTTCGCCTGCCAATGCAGCCTTAGCCACCCAATTATGCGACCGGCATTATGAATTAAATCCCGCCTACCAGCCCGTTGCCGGCGACATCCGCGGCGATTCAAAAGACAATGATTCGTATTTTACTTTTAACCTGAAACTGAGCTTTGTATTCAGGCGAAGGAATTAATTATCAATGTGCATTTAAGGTTGCCGTTGAGAGGCATTACCGGGCAGCGCCCAATCCGATTAGCGATTCCAGCTATTTCAATGAGCCTGGCGCTACCTAACAAATGCCTGGAAATGGTTTTACCGGGTACTACCAACAGTGTTGGATTACGCCCATAAACAACGAATAACTTTTCAGAAATAAGTAGCATCATCGCTGGCATTAATTTTCGAACACTTATGGTTACTGCTATGTAACTACCTATTACTTATTTTCCACCTTTATACTGCCTTACATAAGCACCTTACCACCACATTTCTCTGTCCTGGTGCGTGCTTTCACCTAAAGTTTATACACATCTTTAGAAAAATTTTAAGTATACAATTCTATAAAGAAAAATGCAGCCCTTTTAGTACACGGTAACTTAAATTATTTTAGCAGCTGCCCCGGCTTGTGTCGTCATCCCTGCTTAGCCGGGAAGAACTTGGGAAGTAAACTTATTTACGTTACGGTGTATTTAGTTAGACACATTATTTTATGAACTTAAAAGTTACGTGAGCCTATCTTTGAAACGTACAAATAATACAGAAGCCAACTCCTGCATAAAAATTTCAGGATGCTGTTATCAGCATGAATAAGTGCCGTACAAAAAAAACCGGTTCGTTTTTTCAGGGTAACCGGGGTAATAAAAAAAATAGTTATTTGTTTTTTAACTACAGCACATCCACCATGCTGGTAACTTTAGCGTTGCCATTGGCATTGGTAACCAGGTTGCCATTTTTATCGGTGTAGGTATAGTACATATAATGGTGCGGATCAGTATAGCTGCCGGATGAAGGTTGTACAATATTGTAAGAAGGAAAGAAATCCCTGGCACTGTGCGGATCATTTTCCTGGTAGAGTTGGTTACCCGTCATGTTCGTTTTGGTAGTAGCACCATTTTTTGTAATCTCTACAATGCCACTGGTAGGGCAGTAGGTGAATTCATAATAGCCTTCGCTTCCGCCATTTTTATTCGCCTTAAAAAAACCGGATGATCGCTGGAAGATGGTATAGGTGCTTCCCTGTTCTGTGGTCGCAACATATTTTACGCAAGTCCCGGAACCATCTGCATTGATCTTATAGTCAATATAGGAACCGTTTTGAGGGCCTGCATTTACCCCATAATCTGTTTCCCAGTTAAAATCCGATACGCTGACATTTTTCCACTCGCCAACAATCCTGGAATCATTCATCTGGTGTGGATTTTGAGCACTTGGCGGATTGCCTCCTTGATCATCAGAGGTTTTTGTATTTTTCTTACAACTGGAACTTGTGAGAACAATACCTGACAAACACAAGGTAAGAACCGTCTTGAATACATTCATTTTTTTCATAACTCTTTTTTAAATAAAGGGTGTTTTTTTTATTTGATACTGCAAAACTATTATTGGGAAACGGGTCTGGATTGTATAAAAGCGACAATCTGTTTTCCATACTTACATCTGTACTTTTTTTAACAGGCGGTTTCACCTTTCATCATTGAATCATGATAATATAAGTCCCACATCTTTGTATCATAGATGCTTTCTTCGCTAAATCAAAACTGTAATTGCTGTTGTATATAAATGTGTTTGAAAACAAGCTATGCAAACATTAACCATCGACATCATTAATAGCAAGGCCGTGCGGCTTTTGCATGACCTTGAACTATTACAACTAATACGGGTGCGCAGGGAAAAGCATACTGATGCGCCTGCAACGAACTGGGCAGCGAAGTACAAAAGAGCAATGATTAAACAACCCCTGGCTGATATTGACAATCAATTGAACGAGCAATACAGCCCCATGTTCTTATCCGGCATTAGGCCGTAGTAGTTTAAGACAGTGGCCAGTATTAGCTGAGCTTTGATCTCTGTTAGCTCCACCAAAAAATAGCTTGTAGACCGTTTACAGTTCGAAGTTGTTCTATCGGGATTAAACAGTAAAACGAAAACAACTTTTTTAGTGCCAAACGGTTTTTATATTTGCATTATTAGTTGCAAACCCGGTTCTATTAACGCTTTTAAGGTTTAAAAAATGGAGAGTTTTGGTAAAAGGATCACCGCTTAGCGTAAATAGCGCATAATGACGTAGAAGAACCGGCAAAACTCCTGGTAACTTCTATCTCAGTGGTAGGCCGCTATGAGCGGGATGAGATGACCCCTTCGGTGGAAGTGGCTAAAAAGATTGCCGGCTTTCTAAACACGACCGTGGGCTACCTGCCAGGAGAAACAGAAAAGGCCGACCTGTTTAAAGACCCGGCCATGCTGACCTGCTTGAGCGAACTGGATAAGATGGGCAACAAAGACAAAAGCCATATCATGCATGTTCTGGATGGCTTTATTAAATCTGTAAAATATTAAAATATTGCTGCACTATGACAACGACCATTATTGCTCATCCCGGTACCGGTGAGCAGGCAAAAGTGCTAAAGGCTGTAATGAAGGCACTCAAAATCGCTTTTGAGGAAAAGGTGGAAGAACAGCCTTATAACCCTGAGTTTGTGGCCAAAATAAATGAAAGCCGCCAACAAGCTAAAGAAGGCAAAGTGACCCGTTTGGATAAAAAGGATTTTGAACAATACCTAAGCCTGCCATGAGCTATCATATAGAGATTAGCAGCAAGGCAGATCAGGATATTGCCTTTCACAAAAAAGCTGGTAACAAAGCAGTGCTGAACAAAATGTTGGTGCTGTTCAATGAACTGACGGAGCATCCCTATACCGGCACCGGCAAACCTGAACCGTTGAAGTATGCGCTCTCAGGCCTGTGGTCAAGAAGGATTAACGGCGAACACCGCCTGGTGTACGAAGTGTATGAGGAAGGCCAAATCGTATTGGTGCTTTCCGCCAAAGGGCATTATAACTAAACAACTATTTTCTTATAAACAACAAAGCCACTTCTTTTGGGGTGGCTTTGTTACTTTATTTACTGCCTTCCAGCGGTGCGTACAGCCGATAACTGGGGACATTTACCGGGGCAAGGTGGGTGGACAGTTAGCGATAGGTAGCAGTTGTGGTATTATGGCTATTTAAACTTCCACCTGATTCTCCTAACCAAAAAAAGGAGGTTCCTTGAAAAGGTCGGCCATTCATTCCTTTCTGTTGCCAGTTCTCTAAAACTTTCCAAAGCATATCCAAAGAGTCTGAGTAATCAAGTTTAGGAATTTGATCAATTCCATAATTATAACCTGAATGAAAATGACTACTATCGTATAATCTTCTTGACAGAGCAAAAAAATAGTCTTTGTAATAAAGTCCGCAGACTAAATAAAGCAATCCATAATCAGAGTTACTTGTTATTATATCTTTAGTGTAATACTTTGGATGATGATTTTTTCTGTTAATGTAATCCAACCTATCAATTGTTATATTTTGGTGGTTTTCAATGATATACTTAGTTAACTCATCTTTGCGTGTTAGCAACCTGCCCCATTGAGTGTCAAAATTTATTGTTCGGTCATAAAATGACGAATTAAATATTTTTATTTCTGAGACAATTGAGTCTCGCTTTACTTCACTTCTTGAAATAGTCCGCATGTCTGTTTCTTTGCTTCTGCAACTACAAAGGCATATTAATATTATAAAAATTTTATTCATCCCCTTTCTTATTTAAAGCAGTTTCTAAATTTTGCCCTTTCTTAGATTTTTCGGGCTTACCTGATGTAGAAGTCCTATCACCATTATAGCGATAAATCATAGAAGACCTGTAATTATAAGTTTCGTGATCAGTACCCCCTCTACATTTGCATCTATATTGTCACGTATTTCCTGAAGTGTGCCCTTAATTGTACCTTGTTGATTCAAAGCAAAGTGAGATTCAAAAATCATCTCTCCTTTTGAATTTTTTTGACCGGTGGCTTTAACTATATGTTCGAAAGCGCCAAAGACAACTATGTCATTCTTTTTATATTCGATTTTTTTATTTGAATTTTCACCTTTAATTAAAGTGTAGTCATCATTAACAAGTTCCTTAATAAAAATGTCATTAGGCACATAATATTCATCATTTAAAATTGCATTTCCATAACAATTTGCCTTTAAATAGGAAACTTCATTTATCGACTTATAAATAAGGGTTTCTTGAATAGGTTTTTTACGAACAGCCATTGCTCCATCTTCATCTTTATAGTTTTCTAAATCATCACCACCTTTTTCACTTATAAACTGACCATAAACTTTGTATACAGGTATCGGAGTACCAGCATTTGTCCATATATATCCTCGCTGGACCAGTAACGTAGCATGGTTTTGACCATTGTCAACTAATCGAATTGCATATCCAAAAGTCACAACATTCAAAATTTTTGCTTCGGTAAAAATCAAGTTTCCCTTTGCATCCTTTTGAACATTACCATCATCGTCTTTATATCGAATGGGACTATTTACACAATATGAATACCCCGACCAGCCAATATTTTCAAACCTATCAACACTCGTCCACCTGCCAATCCTTGCGTCATAGATTCTTTCACCATAGTCGTAGTCATCCTGGTCGATGTCTTGGTC
Organism: Chitinophagaceae bacterium; assembly: GCA_965246935.1. Classification (GTDB taxonomy): domain Bacteria; phylum Bacteroidota; class Bacteroidia; order Chitinophagales; family Chitinophagaceae; genus JAZKFT01. The sequence continues at coordinate 94,297 of CBDFGC010000002.1, forward strand.
TTTTTCTTTCCCATTAAAGGCATAGCGATATAAATTCCGGTAAAATAAATAGGCTTACTCTTTTCCTAAATCCGTTAATTGCTGAAAACAAAGTTTTGCACTTACCTGTACGATCACCTCAACCGTATCCAGCAGCAGGCAATACTAAACGGAAAGCTGTTATCTCGGTGCATACCCACCTTTCTCAATCCAGGTATCCCATACTTTTAAAAAATCCTCATATTTCAATGGTGGCGGTACACGGCCTTCTCCCATCGCCCAACCTGCTTTTACCAACGTATCCCTGGCGTGTTCTATCAATTGTTTTTTATTTTTATGACCATTGCGGTTATAGTCCATAATCTGTAATGCCAGTTCATGGGGTGTTTTATTCTCAAATACCATTTTCATATCTGCCGGAGGTAAGGCCCATTTAGGATTGCCGGGTGGGGTATGTACACCTGGCGTATTGGTGGCCTGGTGGCAGTTCGTACATTTCATGGCATATAAGCCATGGCCATCTTTTCCCCGCTTTGGAAGCATCGTATGTATCTGGCTGTTATCGCCTTGCAAAGGCACCTCACCGGCGGGGTGGCAGTTCATGCAACGTGGGCTCATCAGCACCTCATAAACGCCCATAAATGCCTTTACCGACTCCATACTATCCATATTCTTTGGCTTGTAAGGACTGGCATTAGATGACGTAATAAAAAGGTCGTCATTACTAAAACAAAAATGATTGATACCTGCCACAATCAGGATGAGGCTTACAACGATGATTGTTTTTATGGGAAATGTAAATCGGCTCTTAGCAGTTTGTTCCATCAGGAAGGTAGGTGTTTAGATGGCATTAAGGTTATTATTCATAACAGGTAGCTGATAAATGCGTTTGCCGGTAGCAGCAAAAATAGCATTGGCCAATGCCGGTGCGGTTGGCGGCACACCACATTCGCCGGCGCCGCCCATTTTATCGGTGCTATCCGCAATATATACTTCTATCACCGGCGCTTCATGCATGCGGACTATTTTATAATCGTAAAAATTACTTTGCTGAATTACCCCTTTATCCACCGTTATTTCGCCATATAATGCCATGGTGATACCGAAAATAATTCCGCTCTCCATCTGTGCTTTTACACCATCAGGGTTTACAGCCAGGCCGCAGTCAATAGCGCAGGTTATTTTATGCACTTTTACCTGCCCTTTCACCATGCTGATTTCTACCACATGGGCCACAAAACTCTGGAACGACTCATGCACCGCCACACCCCTGTAGTGACCTTGTGGCAACGGCGTATTCCATTTAGCTTTTTCTGCTGCCAGGTTCAAAACCCGCAGGTGCCGCGGATGATCTGTTAGTAAAGTCCGGCGGAAAGCTACCGGGTCCTGCCCGGCTGCATGTGCCAGTTCATCCATCATGGTTTCCATTACGTAAGCGGTATGCGTATGCCCAACAGAGCGGTACCACAATACAGGCACGGCTTCTCTGGTGGTGTGCAGGCCCACAAAATAATCGGGAACGGAACTGAGGTAAGGCGAATCAGATACACCTTCCACGGAGGAATCATCAATACCATTTTTAATCATGGATGCAAAGAACCCACCGCTACTATCCAGGATCGACTGACCGGCAATGTTATGGTGCCAGGCAATAATCCGGTTTTCATTATCAAGCCCCACTTTTGCTTTGTGCACATAGGCAGGCCGGTAATAGCCACCCTTCATGTCATCCTCACGGCTCCAAACCATTTTAATGGTCTTGCCACTGGCTTTAGCTATTTGCACCGCTTCGGAAACAAAGTCGGAATTGGGCGTGGCCCGGCGGCCAAAACCACCACCCAAAAAGGGTGTATTAATTTCTACCTGCTCCGGTTTGAAACCCAAAATAGTGGCTGCTGCACCCTGGTCAATTCCCGGCATTTGGGTACCCGTCCATATTTCGCATTTATTGGCGGTAATTTTTACGGTACAGTTGATGGGTTCCATGGCCGAATGGGCCAGGTAAGGGAAAACATACTCGGCCTCCACCGTTTTGATAGTAGTATTGAAAGCCTGTTTTACATTTCCTTTTTGCGAAGCCGGTAATCCATCGGTAGCGGCTAATTTTTTATAGGCTTCTATTTGTTTGCCGGTACTTTGTTCAGCCCCTTTGCCATCGTCCCACTTTACCTGTAATGCTTTACGGCCCTGGGTGGCAGCCCAGTAATGGTCGGCAATAATAGCCACGCCGGTGGGTATTTCCACTACCTGCCGTACGCCGGGAACAGCCAATGCGTTGGCAGGGTCGAACGATTTTACTTTCCCGCCAAATACCGGTGCATGGGCTACTACCGCCGTTAGTAATCCGGGAAACTGAATATCCATTCCAAACACAGCCGTGCCGTTCACTTTAGCAGGTGCATCCAATCTTTTTTTTCCTTTACCAATATATTTCCAGGTAGTTGGTGGCCGTAATTCCACCTTCTCCGGAACGGGTAGTAAAGCGGCTTCGTTTGCCAGTTGGCCATAGCTCAATTTCTTACCGCTAAACAGCACCAATCCGTTTGCTGTTTTACAATTATCCGGCGTAGTTCCAAAGCGTTTGGCAGCGGCCTGCGTCAGTAAAATCCGGGCCGTAGCACCTGCCTGCCGGTAGCGGTCAAATTCCGACCAGGTACTGCTGGAGCCACCGGTTATCTGGATGCCAAAAACAGCATGGTTATAGGCTTTGCCCGCCGGGCCATGAACCACTTTAATATTTTTCCAATCGGCATCCAGTTCTTCTGCCAAAAGCATGGGTAAAGTGGTCCAGATACCCTGCCCCATTTCCACGTGGGTAAGGATAATGGTAATGTTATTATCAGGCGTAATATGTAAAAAAGAATTGGGAACAAAAGGCTTGGCCAGGCCTGGTGTCCGGGCCAGCAGGCCTGCTTTTTCAGATGTAAAAGAAATGAGCAAACCGCCACCTAATATGGCGCCGGATTTTAAAAAATGACGACGGCTGATTTGGGAATGATGGTTATCCATTGCTGCCTCCTTTCTGTTGTAATTTGGCTGCATAATGGATGGCTTCCCGGATGCGGACGTACGTGCCGCAACGGCAGATATTCCCACTCATAGCGTCATCAATATCCTGGTCGGTTGGGGTTGGATTTTCCCGTAGTAAAACAGCGGCTGACATAAGCTGGCCCGACTGGCAATAACCACATTGCGGTACATCAAATTCGAGCCATGCCTTTTGCAGCGGGTGATCGCTGTTTTTGGATAGTCCTTCAATAGTTACCACTTCCTTACCTATAGCCCTGCTTATTTTGGTAACGCAACTCCGCACCGCTTCCCCGTTGAGGTGAACGGTACAGGCACCACATTGGGCTACGCCACATCCGAATTTGGTTCCGGTAAGGCCCAGCAAATCCCGGAGCATCCACAGCAGCGGCATGTCGGGACTGGCATCTACCTGATGCGGTTTTTTATTGATGTTGAGTGTAATCATTTGTAAAGGAATAAGTTAGATGATCGTTAGCTTTAGCGAAAACAAGATAAAAGTTATTTTTTAAAGTCCGCCCTTTAATTCGATTTATGGGTTGAAGCGATGAAGGGTAAGAACTGAGATAGCCGAAATACATTGGGGCTGGCGACCAAATTAGTGGCGGCTCACGTTCTGAATATCGAACTTTTATAGACCAAATTAATTTTTCCAAAGCTTAATATACCTATCCACCTAATAAAGGAATAGACTTTCTTAAAAAATCTTTTGAAAAGAACTTCTTCAAATTAATAGCTTGTTAATAAATTGTTAATATGTCAATAGAGTTTCACCATTTGAAAACAAAGCTCACATTTGTTGTGAACAAAATTCACAGAAATGAATCATTTATCAATAATCGGAATATTTGAAATTGCTGAAATAGCAAGTGTTAGCCCTTCAGCTGTCGCTAACTGGAGAAAGAGATTTAATGATTTTCCTTCCCCAATCGTCGAGCTTAAATCAGGACCTGTATTTGACGAGAATCAAATCAAATTATGGTTAGCTAAGCGAAAAGTTCAAACTATCGATGGATCTGAAAGTGGAATTTTTTATGAACAACTTGCAAGTAAGAGAGGGGATGAAAGTATATTAAGAAATAAAGTAGAAGAAGTTGTAGAACTACTTATTAAACAGCAAACATCAACAAAACGGCCTGGAATACTTTTAGGGCGAGTTCAAAGTGGAAAAACTAGGGCTTTTTTAGGAGTTATCGCTCGTGCTTTTGATAAGGGCTTTGATGTAGCAATAATTATGACAAAAGGAACGAAATCTCTTGCTGAACAAACATTAAGTCGCGTTAAAGAGGATTACCGAGATTTTATAACAACAGATCAAATGGAAGTGTTTGATATCTTGGCTGTTCCAGAACTTACCCCATTTGAATTAAATCATAAACTAGTTTTTGTTGTAAAAAAAGAAGATGACAATTTACGAAGGTTGTTGTATTTGTTTGAAAATGACTACCCTCAGCTAAAAAGTAAATCAGTTTTATTAATTGATGATGAAGCTGATTTGGCTTCTGTAAGTTTTCGAAAAATAAATGGTATCAATACAAACGGCATAATATCTCAACAAATTGATCACTTAACAGATATTGTTTCAAACTTAGCTTTTTTACAGGTAACGGCTACACCTTATGCCTTATATCTACAGCCAGAAGATGAATTAGTAGTCAATAATTCCTTATTTAAACCTAAAAGGCCTTCTTTTACTGTGATTTTACCTGTGCACGATAAATACGTTGGTGGAGAAGAATATTTTGAAAAAAGTATTGAACCAGAATCGCTAGCATTTTATTTTTATAAAGAAGTTCCTATCCCCGAGAGAGACGCACTTAAGAAAGAAGACCGCCGAAGGTTACAAATTGGAAAAATACTAACTGAAAAAAATGTTGCGATTTTAAGGGACGCTATAGTTACCTTTCTTGTTGGTGGTGCCATTCGAAGGTTACAGCAATTAAACTCGGGTAGCAGGCCAAACAAATACAGCTTTCTTTTTCATACTGAGCAGTCTCGAAGTTCACATGCTTGGCAAGAAAAAGTTACTTTATCTATAAAGGAGGCATTAGTAGATCAAGCACAAATAGATAGCCCTTTATTTAATGAGCTTTTACGGGCAGCTTATATAGATCTTAAAAGATCATTGGAACTTGAAACTACGAAATTACCTGATTTCGAAAGTGTAAAAACGACTGTCATGGAAGCCTTAAATGACGGGCAACTAATGATTACTAAAGTCAATTCAGATAAAGAAATAAAAAATCTACTTGATGATGCAGGACAATTAAAATTACGTACTCCGTTTAATATGTTTATTGGCGGTCAAATTCTTGATCGTGGAATAACAATTAATAATTTAATTACGTTTTATTATGGAAGAAATCCAAATCGCTTTCAACAGGATACTGTTCTTCAACATTCGAGAATGTATGGTGCACGTTCAAGAGCTGATCTTTCTGTAACAAGGTTTTATGCTCCTCAACATGTATATCAAATAATGAAGAGAATTCATGAATTTGATAGTGCATTAAGGGAAGCATTTATTTCTGGCGCCCACGATAAAGGAATATATTTCATTCAAAAAGATAATTCGAGAAAACTCATTCCTTGTTCGCCTAACAAACTTCTTTTTTCAGATGTAGTAAGTATAAGACCTGACAAGCGCTTAGTATTATCCGGCTTTAATACTGTATCTAAGTCTAACGGAAGAAAAAAATTAGAAGAATTAGATGCAGAAATTGAATCTATAATAAATAAAAATACTGAACCTAAACTTATATCTGTTGAAAAAGCCGTAGAACTTATCAAACTATCTTACTCAAATCTTGAATTTGATGATTCTTCAGATGATGATAGAGAAGCACATATTGTTGCTTTAGAGCATCTTTCTCATACAACTAAGAATCTAAATTTAAAAGATAAAGTTGCATTAATTACTGCCAAAGATCGTAATGTTAGAAGATATCGTGAAGAAGGGCGTTTCTCGAATGCTCCGGATACTAAGCAGCAAAGAGATTTAGCGCTTCCTTTCATAAATGATATTCCAGTACTTATGCTTTTACGGCAAAATGGTACCGAAGAGATGGGGTGGAAAGGACTTCCTTTTTGGTGGCCAGTAATCTTGACACCAAGTTCAGCTATAACGGTTATATATTCTACAGATACTCCTGTTCCAGCAACTACAACTATTTATACAGAAAGAAATATAGAATCAGATTAAGGGTAACAAAGAAGAGCAACAAAAGCAATTCTTTAATCGTTATCTGGTTTAGCTCCCCGCTCTTGAAAGTCTGTAGACTTCCGGGTACTATGGTTATTTGTAGTTTTCAGACTACCGGAAATCCTCATCAGATTCAAATGAAGATCCTACTCTATTCGCTAATGGTGCTGTTTTAAAAACGGTTATTGGATAATCCTGCTTTCAAGCATAACCCTCCGCCCCTTTTGCTTTAATATTGCGGCAAATTTCAACCGCCTTCCATGGAAGTAACCGTCGAGACTGCCAAACAACTTCGCCTGACCGAAGATGAATTTGAATTGATTAAACAAGCTATGGGGCGTACGCCCAATTTTACAGAACTCTGTGCCTTTAGCGGTATGTGGAGTGAACACTGCAGCTACAAAAACTCCATCAAGTGGCTAAAGACCCTGCCCCGTGAAGGTGGCCGGATGCTGGTAGCCGCCGGTGAAGAAAATGCCGGCCTGATGGATATTGGCGATGGCCTCGGTGTGGTTTTTAAAATCGAAAGCCACAACCACCCGAGTGCCATTGAACCTTTCCAGGGCGCAGCTACCGGTGTAGGTGGTATCCACCGGGATATTTTTACCATGGGCGCCCGGCCTATTGCAGCATTGAATTCACTGCGGTTTGGTAAATTGGATGAAGCTAAAACACAGCATTTGTTGGCTGGTGTGGTACATGGCATTGGCCACTACGGCAATTGCTTTGGTGTACCTACGGTAGGTGGTGAAATTTATTTTGAAGAATGCTATCACACCAATCCACTGGTAAATGCGATGAGCGTAGGTATTGTGGAAGCCGGCAAAACGGTAAGTGCTGTAGCAAAAGGAATAGGCAACCCGGTATTTATTGTGGGCAGTGCTACGGGAAAAGATGGCATTGGCGGGGCGAGTTTTGCCAGCGCAGAAATTACCGCCGAAAGCACACAGGAATTACCGGCTGTACAGGTGGGGGATCCTTTCCAGGAAAAGAAATTATTGGAAGCCTGCCTGGAAGTAATAGAAACGGCTGCCGTGGTAGGTATGCAGGATATGGGTGCGGCAGGCATTATTTGCAGCACGGCCGAAATGAGCGCCAAAGGTGAATGCGGTATGCGTATAGATTTAGACAAAGTACCCAGCCGGCAAACAAACATGAAATCATGGGAACTGCTGCTGAGCGAAAGCCAGGAGCGGATGCTGATTTGCGTAGAGAAGGGAAAGGAAGCAGCCGTACTAAAAGTGTTTGATAAATGGGATTTACCCTGCGAACAAATAGGCGAAGTAACCGGCGACGGATTACTTAATTTTTATATGCACGGAAAGCTGGAAGCATCTATCCCGGCCGAAGTGCTGGTGCTGGGTGGCGGCGCCCCACAGTACGAGCGGCCATTTAAGGAGCCGGTTTATTTACAATCGCAGCCATCTTTTTCTATTGATGAAATACCTGAACCTGCAAATCTTAAAGCCATTGCAGAAGCGTTGGTGCAATTGCCCAATATTGCCAGCAAACGTTGGGTGTATCACCAGTACGACAGTATGGTGGGTACCGGAACAGCAGGTACCAATAACCCATCGGCAGCGGCCATTAGCCTGGTAAAAGGAACTACAAAAGGCATTGCCATGAGTGTAGATTGCAACAGCCGTTACACGTATGCCGATCCGTATAAAGGCGCCATGATTGCAGTGTGCGAAGCAGCCCGCAATATTGTTTGCAGCGGCGCCGAACCGCTGGGCGTAACCAACTGTCTCAACTTTGGCAACCCCTACGACCCTGAAGTATATTGGCAATTTACCCAGGCCATAAAAGGAATGGGGGAAGCCTGCCGCAAACTAAATACCCCGGTTACAGGCGGTAATGTGAGCTTCTATAACCAGGGTCCCGATGGACCGGTTTTCCCAACACCAACGATTGGAATGGTGGGTTTGCTGGAAAATGTGGAAGATAAAATGACGCTGGGCTTTCAGGAAGCGGGTGATGTATTGATTTTAATAGGCAAGAGCCGTAACGATATTAACTCTTCTGAGTACCTGCGTAAAATTGTTGGCATTGAGAATAGCCCGGCACCGCATTTTGAAATAGCAGAAGAACAAGCGGTACAGCAGGCGGTTACCCGGTTAATCAAAAACAAATTCATCCAAAGTGCCAATGACATCAGCGAAGGGGGCTTATTTGTTACACTATGCGAAAGCAGTTTTGTGAATGGTACCGGATTCACTATCAATTATATTAATACTATTCGGAAAGATACTTTCCTGTTCGGCGAAGCTCAAAGCCGGATTGTTGTTTCGGTAAAAAAAGAAATGCTGCAAATGGTTGAGGAAGCACTGCAGGCATCCGGCACTTTGTATGAAATAGCGGGTGAAGTAACCGGCGGTGAAATAATGGTGGGTACTGAAAGCTGGGGAATGATGAATGATTGGAAAGAAAAATATGACACAGCTATTGAGAGGATGCTGAAAGAACATGAAAATGAAAGTACATTGATGTAAAGCCTCACCCTCGTTCCCTTCTTCCCGATACGCTTCGCTATCGGGACAGGCTCGCCCGGAGAGGGATGCCCCTGTGGTGCTTTGCGAAAGGATAATAGTTGACGGGTTCTTGTAATTTAGACATGTTGCTTGCTGGAAAATTAGCTTTTATGAATCTTGGTTTTTCTAAGCGCTACTTATCTTCTTATATTGCAGATAATAATGTTAAATAGAAATGTATATCTGTATTATGTCTACGAGGAAGATAAATTATTGGGAATTTACTTCCGTCAAAGAAATAAGCACTTTTTAAATTTCAGGAACAGGTTGTTGAAATCGAAATAAAGGGTGGCCTTTTCAAAAAAACAGAATACTCAATTAAAGATAATCACGATAAACAGGTAGTAAGAATCTATTTAATGCCTAGCAATTATGAAAAAACATTCAATTCTCATACAGAAGGTTTTTACAAGGATTCTTACTTAAAGATTATTATAAACAAGCATCAATACGAGGTCTGCAGAAAGGCACCGGAAATTGATTTTAATCTTTTTAAAATAGCAACTTGGGGTTACTACTGTTTCGGAATTTATGATGAACAGGATATATGTCGGGTCCATTATAATTTTGGAATTACTGACTGTATTTTAGAAACTTCTGCCACTAATTATAGCGAATTAGAGGGGAACATAGAAGTTAGAAAAGAAGACTGTTTTCTTCTTTTTGCCGGATTCTTTTTACAGGAACGTTTTTTTGATGATAACACACCTAAGCCCTAAAGAGATCTACTGATAATCTTTTAAAAACCAAACTACATGAACCCGCCGATAGATTTTGACAACACTAATGCACAGGGGCATTTTTCCCCCGTTGGGGAGCCTGTCCGGTACTTTAGTCGGGAAGAGAATGAGAGAGGGGGCCTCTTAATCACCGGTGCTGCAGGCTTCATTGGCAGTTGCTTGGTGGGGTTTTTAAATGAAATGGGCTACACGAATCTGCTTTTATGCGATGATTTTGGCGTAGAAGAAAAGCGTCACAACTGGGAAAACAAACAATTTGAGCATATAATTGAACGCTATAATTTATTCGACTGGCTGGAAACACATGATTCAAAAATTGATTTTGTTTTTCACCTCGGTGCCCGTACAGATACCACCGAATTCGACTATGCCGTTCACCAGGAATTGAATGTAGATTTTACCGAAAACCTGTGGCGCTGGTGTACAAAAAACAATGTCCCGCTGATATATGCCTCATCAGCTGCTACTTATGGTGCAGGAGAATTAGGATACGAGGATGATGAAAATATGATTCCGGAACTACACCCACTAAATCCGTACGGCGTTAGCAAAAATGAAATTGATAAATGGGTGCTGCAACAAACGGTTGCTCCTCCATTCTGGGCTGGGCTGAAATTCTTCAATGTGTATGGCCCAAATGAAGGGCATAAGGGTCGTATGGCTTCCGTGATCTGGCATTCCTTTAACCAGATAAAAAGGACAGGCCAGGTAAAACTTTTTAAAAGTCATCATCCCGATTTTGAAGACGGTCAGCAACTCCGGGATTTTATATATGTAAAAGATATACTGAAAGTGATGTATTGGATGATGGAATCGTCAATGGTGAATGGTGAATGGTCAATAAATAATGCAGCGCCATCTACCGCAGCGTTATCCATTGAAGCAGCTATTGCAGATTCGCAAATGATGGAAGACGGTGGACCACAGACTATAGACCACAGACCACAGCCAGAAACGGGACTATTGTCCATTAAAGAGGCCATTCGCAATTGGCAAATAACGGATGATGAAGAAAAGCCGGAGAATCAATCAGCAACCAAATCACAAATCACAAATCCTAAATCACAAATCCCTTCGGCTATCTACAACCTCGGCACCGGTGAGGCCCGAAGCTTTTACGATTTAGCTGTAGCTACGTTTCGTGGCCTGGATATGGAGCCCCATATTGTATTCATTGATATGCCGGAAGATATCCGGGATACATATCAATATTTTACCCAAGCCGATATGCACAAACTACGTGCGGCCGGCTACACGGAATCCTTTTATACACTGGAAAAAGGCGTGAACGATTACGTTCGGCACTACTTGGCAAAAAAAATGTTGTATTAGCATATCCTATTAGTGCAATTCGTCGCAACGTATTCTTGAAGTAACCAATTTCTATCAAACCGCTGCTATCTTTCGGCCAAATGCTTTTATTGAGTTCAATATATGAGGGATTACTGCAATTAGCTGCCCTTATTCCGTTACTACTGTTTAGCCGGCGCTCGTTTCAAAAAGGCAACAAAAAATACACAGTCGTTTTTTGCATCATTTTTCTGCTCAATACCGTTATCACCATTTCACTGAATGTACGCCTGTTTGCCGGGCAAAACTGGAATTGGGTTGGTAAATCAGCAACTTTATTACTGGCGTTGCTTTTTATTTTTTTTACCCGCTATCTTACCAAAAAAGAAATGGGTTTTACAGGGCAGGTACAACAGCCACAAAGCTCCTGTACCATTGTTGTTGCTTTCCTGATGTTCCGGCTGGGTATGCATGTTGCTTCGCAGGGATGGAGGGGCAGTTACCACACTGAAACCTTTTTATACCAAGCCACACTACCTGGCCTTTCTGAGGAATTCATTTTCAGAGGCATTTTGCTGGGACTGCTCAATAAAGTGTTTATACCAAGTTGGACATTTCTAAAGACCCGTTTTGGCTGGGGCCTTATTATTACTTCTGTATTGTTTGGGTATACACACGGGCTGTTTACGAACAACTGGATACCTTCTTTTAATTCACAGCGTTTTTTAACGACATTTGGCTTAGGCTTTCTATTAGGTTTTGTAAAAGAAAAAGGAAAGAGCCTTGTGCCTGCTGTGTTATTGCACAATGGATGGAACCTGATTGTATATGCAGGAAAATAAATTCGAAGGCCCTTAGCATATGCCTGAACGGATAGTAACGATACCACCTTAAAACAGGCTGCGGAAAATACCTGGATGGCTTATACTAATTTGCTTGTTGCTATTTGTTCATTGCCTGTTTGAATTTGGTAATGATTACTCCATCCAGGCCCCGGTTACTTCCTCCCCTTCTACCTCCACATAAATATGCTCCTGCAAGGTAGTGGCTACCGAAAGGCCTACATAATCTGCCTGTACCGGGAATGCCTTATGCGTTCTTTCCACCAACACCAGGGTTTGAATTTTTTTAGGCTGAAACTGCAGAAAAGGTTTGAGTGCATACGTAAGCGTTTTGCCGCTGCTGGCTACGTCGTCTACAATAATCACAACGGCATTATTAAAATCGGTTGGCGGTGTTACCGTTATTTCACCAGGATTCTTTTTATCGAGGATTATAGCTGCGCTGCTGATAGTACCGGTAAAAGACTGCTGTAGCAATGGCAATAACTTGGCAGCAATGATGCAGCCGTTTTCAGGGATTCCAGCCAACAGAATATGATCCGTATCCGTGTTGCGTTCTGCTATTTCCAATGCCATCCGCTCTATTTTCCGGGTTGCCAGGTCTTTATCTAAAATGTAATTTTTCAAAGTAAGTTCAAGGTTTAAAGTCCAAAGTTTAAAGTTCTTGATGGTAACTTCAAAACAAAGTTCAATTTCGTAAAGTAAGGAACTCAATTACCTGTGCTTGTTCGTTAGAACCTGTTAAAATCTGGTTTAGCAGGAGGGAGAAATGTGTTACTTTCAAACCATAAAATGTAAGGGTGGATGTAACCGTTGTAAAATACATGATTTGTTTTGTTCAAAAGCTTTACTGGTATTGATTTCTGTGGTTCTTCGGTAAACAATGTGGAATTGGCTTTTGGCTATACAAAAGTAATTTTAATTAAAATTCTATTTTATAGTTCAAAATACCGAACGGGTGAACAAGTAAACGAGTGAACGGGTGAACCTGATGAGTTACAATTCCACTCAATGAACCGGAGAACCATTTCTGTCCAAACAAATACGCAATGTTTAATGGCTATCTTAATAACACTTGCAATAAGCGAACATCAATCCTTATCAGCAACATTAAAATTCAGAACTTTGAACTTTAAACCTTAAACTTTAAATTCCCTGATGCAATTGATTCAACAAATACTTTTTGCAGTGCTGGCCGGTGGTAGTGTCTGGCTGTTTGCCCGTAACATTGCCCGTATCCGCCGTAATATTTTAATGGGTCGGGACGAAACGATAGAAACGGACACTGCCGCCCGCTGGCGGAACGTAATGCTGCTGGGATTAGGCCAGAAAAAAATGTTTAAGAAGCCGCTGGTAGCTGTTATGCACCTTGTTATTTATGCAGGTTTTATTATTATAAATGCCGAAGTGCTGGAAATTGTGCTGGACGGCCTCACCGGGCAGCACCGCTTGTTTGCCGGGGTACTGGGCGAAGGTTTTTATAATTTTTTGATTAACAGTTTTGAGATATTGGCCATTGGCGTAATAGCTGTTTGTGTCGCATTTCTAAGTCGCCGCAATATTATTAAACTCCGGCGTTTTCTAAGCCGTGATCTGGATGGATGGCCCCGCAGCGATGCCAATATTATCCTGATTACAGAAATTATTTTGATGTTGCTTTTCCTGAGTATGAATGCTACGGATAGTGTACTGCAAAGCCGCAACATTGGCCATTACAACGAAAACAGCGTAGGCCCCTGGATAGGCAGCAGTTTACTGGCGCCCCTGTTTGCCGGTATTCAAAACAATGATGTATTAATGGGTATTGAACGCAGTTGCTGGTGGCTGCATATAGCAGGCATTTTTGCTTTTTTAAATTACTTACCTTATAGCAAGCATTTGCATGTACTGCTGGCTTTCCCCAATGCGTATTACACCCGTCCGCCGCAACAGGGTAAAATGAAAAATATGCCGGAGATTCAAAAGGAAGTGATACTGGCAATGGGTGGCGATGCATCGGCCTTCCCTGCAGTGATGGCCTTACCCGAAGCGGCGCCGGCGCAGTTTGGTGCAAAAGATGCAACGGACCTGAGCTGGAAAAACCTGCTGGATGCGTATAGTTGTACGGAGTGTGGGCGCTGCAGCAGTGCCTGCCCGGCTACCCAAACCGGCAAGGCCCTTAGCCCACGGGCCATCATGATGAAAACCCGTGACCGGATGGAAGTAATCGGAAAACAAACGGATGCTTCCGGCAAACGGGAGGAAGACAATAAAACCTTACTACACGATTATATTACCACGGAAGAACTACGAGCCTGCACCGCCTGCAATGCCTGTGTAGAAGCCTGCCCGGTAAGTATTTCGCCGCTGGATATTATTTTAAAACTGCGCCGCTACCTGATACTGGACGAAAGCAACAGCCCGCAGGAATGGAACAATATGTTCGGTAACATTGAAAATAATGCGGCTCCCTGGAAATTTAATCCGCAGGAGCGGGAAGCATGGATGAACCAATAGGCAATAAGCAAATGTGATAATAAGCAAATGTGCAAATTTGACAATGGCTCAATTGCTCAATGAATACAAATAGACCATGAGAATTCTAATAGTTAAATCAAATCGGCCTGCCTCTGAGGGGCTAAAATTCAGTAGCTATTTATAGTTGAACGTCATTGACCATAAGGTTCTCTGTATTGTTAACCCTGCATACTCGTGCCGGTTTCCTATATAATTGTTATTTTTTTACTCCAAATGTTTTTCCACTGAAGAAATTCTGATGGTCTGACATAATAACGGGCAATATTTCTTTCGTGTAAACTCATTAATTCTGTTTCAACCGTTTCTTTAAACCTGCTTTGATCGCTTTCTTCAATTTCTGCTACCTTCCTTTCAATTAAAGCTGCGGCTTCTTTATAGGGCAGTCCTTTCGGAACAATTTCAGCTATCAGCGAACGGATAGCATCTCTGTACTTTATCCGGAAAGGATCAGGTTCACCTAACGATTGCCTTAATCCCGAATACCGGGCAGATGATCGCTCATAGGCCCATAAAAAAACATCTTTCAATAATTCAACACGGTTTAGTTCATAAATGGCGAGCATTCCTTTTATGTAAAGCGAATCCGGAACGTCGATAAAAGAAATGGGAATCAGGTTTTTTTTGGTAAGAGAAATATTGGCAGCAAGCCGTGATACCCGTTTATTCACATCTTCAAAAGGTTGTAAATAGTGTTTGTCGGAGAACGCTACAATTCAATGCAGTAAAGGGTTAGGAGATAAGAGAGCTACTGAATATTATGCACAGTATGTGAATGGGGTTGAATTTGGGACGATCATTGCGAGCTGATTGGTTATAAAATCAGTGAAAAATGCGGCAACATTTTGAACAGCAAACCACTTTAGGCATCACCCCGATCAGCGAGGTGAAATTTCCACTACGAAGCAGAGATGAACTGCCACCGGTATTAAAAGCATTGCAGCACATTTTCCTCACGCCTGTATTAAACGAAAAGGTGTTTGCCTTACTTGAAACAAAAGTGGTAGGGGGTAAAAAGAAAACAGGCCGCAAAGGCATGGATCTGTGGCATATACTGGTGCTGGCCGTAGTAAGACATACCCTTGATACGAACTGGGACAGGCTCGAACATATTGCCAATTATGATACATTGCTTAGAAAAATGTTAGGCATCCATGTTGAAAAATTCGGTATAGAAGAAACCGTGTTTGCCTACCAGACCATTGTTGACAACGTATCACTGATAGATGAGGAACTGCTGCACCAGATCAACCTGATGGTAGTAGAAGAGGGGCATCACCTGCTTAAAAAAAAAGAAGAAGAAAGAAGCCTTCAGCTTAAAACCGACAGTTACGTTTTAGAAACCAATGTGCATTTCCCTACCGATCTGAACCTGCTGTGGGATAGTTTGCGCAAGGGGCTTGATGTGGTTGAAAAGCTGATGAAGCTAAGCGCCGCCGATAAGCGCCTGAAAGGCTGGCGGAAAATAAAACAGCTACACAGCAGCACGAAAAGCCTTTTCCGCCAGGCGTCCCAACAAGTGTTCCGTAGCAATGGTAAAAATGAGCAGCAAAAAACAAGGGCAGTTAAAACTTATTTACAGCAATCAAACATGTTACAGGAGCGCTTTGAGGAACTGATAGCTGCTCCACCCGTTGGCACGAATGTAAAACGCATCCTGTTGTGTATAGTAGCCTTACAGACGTATCGGGATTATGCAAAGAAGTTTACCGATCAGATAGAGCGCCGGTTAATAAAAAAAGAAGTCATCCCTGCATCCGAAAAGATCTATTCCATATTTGAGGAACATACCGAATGGATAACAAAAGGCAAGTTGAATAAAAAAGTGGAGTTGGGACATTTACTGCTGATGACGACCGATCAACACCAGTTGATCGTGGATTATAAAATAATGCAGGGAGAAAAAGATGCAGCGCAAATAGCGCCACTTACAAAAAGGATACAACAGAACTATGCGGGCAAGAAAATTAGCAGTCATAGTTTTGACAAAGGATTTTACAGCCAGGTGAACCTCGATAGCTTGCAACAGGCCTATACAGTGCAGGCCGTGCTGCCTAAAAAAGGCAGGCCCAATAAAGAAGACAAGGAAAGGGAAAGCTCAAAATCATTTAAGCAATTGCGGCGGGCACATTCGGCTGTTGAAAGCAACATCAATATGCTGGAGCATCATGGTCTAAACCGTTGTGTAGATAGAGGGTTAGCAGCTTATAAAAGAAATGTTGGGTTAAGTGTTTTATCCTATAACCTGCATATAATAGGCAATCATTTAATACGGCAACAAAAACAAAAAGAGGAAAAAAGTGTAGCAGACAAAATACGCTACCTCAACAAAAAGCAGGCAGCCTAAAAAAAGAGCATAGAAAACGGGGGTACGTGTAAGCTTGCAGGGCAACGTGTGCGGAAAGCTTATAAAAACCTTGAATAAATCCGCTAAAAAAAAGAAATAAAAGCAGGTACAATAGCCAAACAGTTAATTGGATAAATATAGTTGCTCATAAAAACTTTATTTTACAAACTGATCCTTAGTTTGATTGCGTTTTCGGACAGACACTAATTAGGGGAGTTGAATCATCATAAAAAATGCCTGCTCAAACGGGTCTTCAATCAGGGCTGCCTTTGCTAACATCACGTTGAACATTTCCTCCATTACTTGTGGTATACCAAGCGGTGCGTATACAGATTGCTGAATACCAACACCAAATATTCTTAATCTGCCGGATGCAGCCGGGTCAGGCAAAAGGTCGTTGGATAGCAAAGCATGGGTATTTAAGATGGTGTAGCGATTAAAACCAATATCCTCAGAATTGGCAACAATAAACTCGATTGCTTCCTTGTGATTAAGGATCATTTGTGTGTCTTTAGCAGGTTTGTTATCTGCCAATTCTCCGATAGCAATAAGCCGTTCCGTATCAAGCAGGGAGTACGTGTTTCCTTCCAATCTGCTTGAATTCCTCGAAAGGCCAATCAACAATCTTTGTAAAATGTCTTTTGCGTAGGTACCGGCGGTCTCGTTTTGCCTTGCCGTTTTACCATATCAGCTAATTTTTTCTTTTCATCATCTGTTAGGTAGCTTGTGACATTTGGTTGATATCGTTCTAAAAATGCTCTCTCGTACCCCACCGGCGTACGGCCTATTTGCGGCCGATTAATTAAAGCCAGCATGTCCTTGCTCTCCCCGGTTAGCGGTATTAATGCTGATTCAGCAGATTGTTCAATTTCCTTTCCCTTTACAATTGACTGATATACTGCGCCCCGCTTTTGTCCTGTTTTTTCAATAATTTTTTCGTTCACTAATCTGGTTAGCCTTCTCAGCAGCGTTTTAGGTTCAATATCCAGTTGGTTTGCTTTTGAATCTCTGAGATTAACAGTGCCTTGTTTGCTTCTCTAATAACTCTTTTTATTATTTCTAATTCCTGTTGTTCATTAGGTATCTTATATTATTTTGAGTTCATCGTTATCCGACAATATACGGGATTATCCGACTTTATGTTGAGTTATCAGACAATATATGACAATATCCGACAAACGCTAAGAGGTATAGCACTATGATCTTAGCGGTTGAACTAACTAATGAGCTTTCCGGAAAACAAGAGGAAGAAAATTTTGCTTTATTGCATTGATCAACCACACAATAATGAGATGTAAACTGTGAACTTTACTGTAGTGTAATGGCCTTGCTAAGTGCAAGGTTTTTTATGCTATTGTGCTGATAATAATTGAGACAACGGCTTTGCTCCGGATTAAATAATAGATGCTGAAAAATTTTCCAAAGCAGATGAAGGCATTACTGTAATACCAGGAATACCGCCTTCAATAGATTGATAAACCGATTTCAGTTCAGACAAACTTCCCTCAGAAGGATCAGCAACCAGCCATTATGCTCCTTTATCGGCTAATCCGTTTTTTTCGAACAAATCCTCTAAGCGTTGTACTACCACTTCATATTCTACAAGTATTCTTTTTATTGGTTCAACTGATTTATACCGGTTAAAATCAACCGCTTTGGCAGTATACATCTTTCCATTATAGGCCGCAGCATCCAGCTTAAAATCAAAATACAGGTTAAGCAATTGTCCTTTGTGAATAGTATAGTCTATATCAGCTTTCTCACTCAATACCTGTTTAAAATGTTTGTGCATTTTGCTAA
This sequence comes from Chitinophagaceae bacterium, assembly GCA_965246935.1. GTDB lineage: Bacteria > Bacteroidota > Bacteroidia > Chitinophagales > Chitinophagaceae > JAZKFT01. The sequence goes on from CBDFGC010000002.1 coordinate 112,569, forward strand.
CTAAACCAGGCTGGTCTGCATGAGCAATTTTTTGATCTTTTTCTTCCGGATAGCTACCAATCACTTTAAAATAAAACTGCGCAAAATCCTGTCTGTCAAATGTCTTTTGTATGCAAGCAGGTGCTGAAAACTGAACAACCCCGCTATGATACTTTGAAAAATTAGTGAACTTGCTAACCGTAATTATAGGCTCAATTTGAAAAAGCTGATTAGGCCTGGCAAAGTGCTGGTTGCCTAAGAGTGTATGGAACGACTTTGAATACAGCCGAAACAGAGAAACAGACTCCGGCGCTATGCGGCTGCATAATATTAGTTTTTGCTTGCTGTGGCAAAAAAAGTTGGTGTTGGTCTGTACTACCAGTAAATCCACTGCAATGGCTTCCCCACTAATTGGGTTGGGCACATACTTCAGTATGGAATATTGTGCTGCCATAGTTACATGCTTACAGGTGATAGATTAATGATTCGTTCGCTTCTAATTGAATGTTCAAAAGTTCTTTCACAAATAATATTTAGTGAAGCTCTTATTTGCTCAACCAATAAATGGCCAAACATATACTGGTATTTATTTTGGTCGAATTCATTTCAAAAGAAGGTTCCATTTTACACTGTTCATTTTTGTAAAAACTTTTGACTACTCATTAGCTTCTTTTCTACCGATTGATGAGCTGTTTTCGTAGCTTCTTTTAATTTTTCTGAAAGCATCATATTATATCTGTTGATCAATTGTAGGATTGTTTCGCTGCTAAAAACATCTGGTGTAAACGCTACAAAACAAAGAGCTCCGGCTTACACATAAGAGCATAGGTTTTAAAAATACCGGTTATTCAAACAAACTTTCTCTGTTATTTTAGTGGCTAACTATCCATCTTATGAAACTTCCTGCTATTCCCGCCTTTGTGCTGCTTACCGGAAACTTACAGGCGCAAAAAATGGCTGATCCGGATAGTCTCTCCAACCCGGTAACGGTGCAACACAATATGCGGTTGCCGGTGGCTATTCCCTTACAAATTAGCTGAAGCAATAAAAGCTATATCAGGTTACCCGTAGCGAAATGATAGCCCTGTTAATGCCTATACAGATGGCCTTACTGTGGAAACCCCGAACCAAATGAAAAAGCTGAATAAAGAATCTGCCGGCATAAGAAGAAATGAGAAAAGTAAAACAACGATGTTGAAGAAAGGCGCTATACCGGTTTCCCAAAAACTAAGCAGCGGAAGGTGTGATAAATATTCTTTTGAAAAAAGGATATTGCGTGTTGATCTTTTGCTTTAATCTTTCGATGGTTGCATTAATATCTGCTGTTGTAAGCTGGGGCGGAAAAACGGCATACAAAACAAGTACAATTTCTTCGGGCCCGAGGAACATGGAGAGCGGTTGCGCTACACGTACAATATTTTCATCGCCTGTTGCAAGTCGCACAACATGCTCGAGCACTTCAGGCGAGGCTGTTTCGCCCATTAGCAGGCTGTAACTTTCCCTGGCCAGCACCACAGACACCGCCGTAAGTATGCAACCGATAGTGATGGATGCAGCACCATCGAAATAGGGGTTTTGAAAATAATGCCCCAGGAATACACCTGCAAAAGCCACCATAAGCCCACACACATCTGCAGCATCTTCAAAAAAGACTACAAAGTTTGTTGGGTCTTTGCTTTTACGCACGGCCTGCCAGAATGAAGTTGTTCCCCGCTCCTTATTGAATTGGCGTAGTGCTATAATAAATGATATACCATCGAACACCAGCGCAAAACTGAGTACAATATAATTCCAAAAGGGATTTTTTATAACCGTTGGATGCAGCAGGTGCATGATGCCTTCATAAAAGGAAACACCAGCGCCTACGCCAAAAATTAGCAACGACACAATAAACGACCAAAAATAAAGATCCTTACCATAGCCAAACGGCCTGTTGATATCAGCAGGCCGGTTGCTTTTATGAATACCCAGTAACAGCAGCACTTCGTTACCAGTGTCTACTACGGAGTGTATGCCTTCTGACACCATAGCAGAACTGCCGGTAATGCCGGCTGCGATAAACTTGACTACAGCTATAGCCAAATTGGCAAAAAGCGCACTATATACCGCAATGTTCGTTGATGCCACTAAACAGAAAAGTTAGGTACAGCAATATTATTGTTTAATCATGAAGATGTGCACGGGTATATTCGATATTTCTGCATTAGTTGGCGTAATTACCGAAAACATTTGTACACTCCAATGCCCGTTATCATGCTTGCTGCAACTTAGGCAGGCACGTAAGTTCTTTGCTCCGCTTGAAATGTTGCAGTGATGTGTGATATTACATTTATATTACTTATTTAACAATATCGGTTCACCAAATCCTAAGTCTTTTAATCTTGGTAACTGTGTTTTGGCATCACCCACCACCAGCCAGATCATTTTATTGGCATCCAGGTATTTCTGCGACAAATCCTGAATCTGTGCTATACTCATATTTTGTACGATTACTTCCCGCTCTTTTATATAACCGGGTTGGTAGCCATACTTACTAATGTTCTCCAGCAGTCCAAGTTTTGAACCTGCCGTTTCAAAGGCCCTGGCATTACTTTTTATTAAAAAGCTTTTTGTTGTTTCGAGATCCTGCTCAGAATAATGCTGACCATAATTCTGCAGGATTTCTTTGACTAATTGTGCAGATTCTAACGTTACGTTCGTTCGTACACTGCTGCTAATGGTAAAAGGACCTGCGGTATTGGTTCCCGAAAAGCCGGAATTAATGCCATACGTATATCCCTTTCCTTCCCGTAATTGCTGGGTAAGCTGCGAAGCAAATCCACCGCCCCCCAGTATATAATTCATAACCGTGGCGGTATAATAGTCTTTATCAGTAGCGGCTAAGGCAGGGTACCCAAACCGGATCACTGATTGTTTCGCATCCGGCACATCATAAAAGTATACCTGGGATTTTGCAGGCGCTTTTGGCGTAACGTAAGACGGTATGGTTACCGGTTTGCTTTTCCAGGCCGTAGCAAGAGGGGCCAGCGGCGTGGCAATGGCTGTTTTGCCAAGTGAACCAACCACGTGCATACGGGCAAGAGAAGGGGAGATGCTTTTATTATAAAAAGATTTCAGGTCGTCAAGTGTAATGACAGTAACGCTTTCAATAGTGCCTAAAATATTCCGGGAACGGATGTTCTCTTTTCCAAAAATCAGTTGGTTGTAATTATTTTGTGCAATCGCATTCGGGTTTGCTTCCTGTTGGCGGATCTGGCTAATGGTGCTTTGTTTCAATAGCTCAAATTCTTTTGCATCCCAGCGTGGCTCCAGTAAAATCTCCCGCAGCAATGCCAGCGTAGCTCCGTAATTCCGGGCAAGCGTATTTACCCGGATGCGGATATCTTCAGTACCGGCAGTTACATTGATGCTGGCGCCTAATTGCGCTATTGCTTCTTCCAGTTGCTCCGGTGTTTTTGTACGGGTGCCCTGCGTCATCATCCGGGCCATCAGGTTCGATACGCCTACTTTATTGGAATCTTCCAACAGTAGTCCTCCATCCATCACCAATTCAAATTGCACCAGTGGCACTTCGTTGTTTTCAATCCCGAAAATACGCAAGCCGTTCGCCAGGCTATCCCTCCAGATAACCGGAATTTTCACCTGCGGCGCTTTGCCATACGGCGGCTCTTTACTACGATCAAAGCTGGAAGGCGTCCGCTCGTACGTTGCTTTCGCTGAAGGGTCAATTTTCTCTTCGACTCCCTGTACAATTGCTTCTTCTATCACATCCGCTTTTGTAGAACCTTCGAGTGCCAGTGCAACTTTTCCTTTGGGCACAAAACTGGTTGCTACATAATTTTTGTTCTTAATGTATTTATTGTACACCCGCATCACATCAGCCGTTGTAACAGCAAGTGTGTTATTAATATCCTTTTCAATATAACCCGGATCACCAGCGAAAATGTTGGACTGGGCCAGTTGAGCCCCTTTACCTAACACACTGGAGAGTGAATTATAAAACTGTGTCTCCAGCCCTGCCTTGATGCGGCTCAGGTCTTTATCCGAAATACCTTCCCGCTCAAATTTGTCGAAAGCCTCATTGATAGCTTTTGCCACTTTATCCAAATCGGTATCTGCAAATGCTCTTACGGTTAATTGCATCTGCCCGGCCGTTTCTCCGGTTTGATTGTACATATTAATGTTCGATGTTAGCTTCTTATCTTCCACCAAAACCTTGTACAAAGGCGCTTTTTTGCCATCAGAAAGGTATTCTGCCAAAACTGCCAGCGGGTAAGAATCAGGATGATATTCTTCTACTGTGGGCCAGGCCAATGTTAGCTCGGGCAACCTTGCGAAATTGTCTTCATGAAAAAGCTTTACCGTTTCGTTTACTACCCCAGGCCTTTTTGCAGCGGGTAGCGCAGCTTCGCCTCTTTTTATTTCACTAAAATATTTCTCCACCCAGCGGCGGGCCTGTGCTGTGTCAAAATCGCCTGCTACCACCAATGTTACGTTGTTGGGCACATACCATCTTTTAAAAAACTCTTTTACATCAGGCAGTGTGGCATTTTGCACATCCTCCAGAGAACCAATTACCTGCCAGCTATAGGGATGGTCTTCCGGGTATAAATGCTTATCTATCACGTAGGACGTATGTCCATAAGGAACGTTATCATAACTCTGGCGCTTTTCATTTTTTACCACCTGCTTTTCTTTGGCCAAAACCGGATCGGTAACGGTATTAATAAACCAGCCCAGCTTATCGGCTTCGGCCCAGAGCATTTTTTCCAATGCATCGTTCGGCACGGTTTGTAAATAGTTGGTTCGGTCGGTATTGGTAGATCCATTGGCGCCGGAGCCACCAATTCTGGCCGTCAATTTATCAAGCCCGCCTTTACCCAGATTTTCCGATTCCAGAAACAGGAGATGTTCGAACAAATGCGCAAAGCCCGTACGGCCTGGCTTTTCACGGGCAGAACCTACATGGGCCGTTAATGACACGGCTACTACCGGGTCCGACCGGTCGATGTGAAAAATTACCTGAAGCCCGTTGGGCAACGTAAATTTCTTATAATTTACTTTGAAAATTGTCTTTGGTGCTGACTTTTGTGCAAAAGCAACCGTTGCGGTCAACAGAATAAAAATCGAAAAAAGAATAGCAGGTTTACGCATAGTATCGCCGGATAATGAAAGTAACAGGTAAGAATAGTTGTAAATGGCTCGAAGCTATTTTCTTTAGCGGTTGTACCGGAAAAAATGTTTGTTTGCTGGCAGAAGTGTGGACGTGATTTTACCTTAGTATAATTGTCAAAATAACTTCAACATTTCTTCCTTTGGTTTTGGTTGCCCCCAAACTCCCTAAAGGGGGCTTTAAGACACCTTCTAAACAGGACTTGAGTATCTTGATTCCCGGACGCACTATTTATTTTTAAGGTCAAACAAAGCTCCCCCTTTAGGGCAATGTCATTAAGTTAAGGATTGATGTAGCAGTTATGCGCCGTAGGTGCAATCTGTTTGTAGCAAACAGACATCAATGATGTTGGTGCATGCCACGTAGTGGCTACCTAATCAGAGAATAGGGGTAGCCACTACGTGGCAATGATCCCCTTTGCCTCTTTGTTTGCTACAAACAGAAAGCCCCGACGGGGCTTAAATTAATGACATTGCCCTTTAGGGGTTGGTGGCAACCAACCCCGGGCAAAAGCTGTCTAAATTAGGGAAGTTATTTCGACAGCTTTTCTTACACAAACAAATCTGCCGCTATTCCATCGGCATACAACCTGCCCGGCGTTGTTAACTGAATGGCATGTTCATGCACCATTAACTTTTCCAGCTGCTGCCATTTTGCGGCGGCTTTTAATACTTGTTTTTGAAAATTAAGATCTGCGGAAATCCACCTGCTATCCCTCAACTGTATCCCTTCCCCGGTTCGCAATGCGGTCATTACATATTCATTTAGCTGCTGGGCAGGCGTTAGTATTTCTTCCTCATACAGGGGCAGGTTATTTTCAATCAATTTTTGGTATAAGGTGTTGTTAGCAATGTTCCACCAACGGCGGGTATAGCCATCAAAGCTGTGTGCCGACGGCCCAAAACCCCAATACGGCTTACCCTGCCAGTAAGCGCTATTGTGCCTGCTGCGGTGGCCCGGTTTTGCGAGGTTGCTGATTTCGTAATGCTCAAACCCATTTTGGGCTGCCCAGTCGGTTAACAGCAAAAACTGGCTTGCCTGCTGGTCTGCATTTACATTTTGCGTTGTGCCTTTGTGTATTTGTGCAGCTAAGGCAGTTTTGGGTTCCACGGTAAGGGCGTAACAAGAGAGGTGCTGGACTCCCAGCGCCGTTGCCTGTTGCAGGTTGTGCAGCCAGCGTTCGTCTGTTAGTTGGGGCGTGCCGTAAATCAGGTCAATCGTCAGGTTATGAAACCCGGCCCTTTGTGCAGCCTGTATGGCCAGCAGGCTTTGGCCGGCATTATGTACCCGGTTCATCCAGCGCAGGTCATCCTCGTAAAAAGACTGAACGCCAATGCTGAGCCGGTTGATGCCAGCCCTTTTCCAGGCCAATAGTTTTTCGGTGGAATGATCGTCCGGGTTGGTTTCCAGTGTAATTTCTGCACCGGATTGTACCACAAAACGCTGGTAGATGGCCGCTAATAAACGATTGAGTAAAGGCGGCGAAAGCAGGCCTGGTGTGCCACCGCCAAAATAAATGGTGTCGATTGTTAATGCGTCGTCGGTATTTGGAAACTGATCGGCACTGGCCTGCCTGATTTCTTTTTCAATAGCAGCCACCATTGGCTCCATGCCGCTAAGGTGAACAGAAAAATGAAAATTGCAATAAGTACAGGCCTGCCTGCAAAAAGGAATATGAATGTAAATACCCGCCATGAACCAGCAAAAGTAAACCGTAAAAAACGTTTCTATATCTTTAGCAGATTGCATCTCAGAATTTTGCTGAAGGTATTCTGCCCCTGTGCGGCTACGTGTTTGTAGCAGTGAATAAGATGTGAGCAAGTGATTATGCCCCGGCGGGGCTACCTGTTCTTACAAATTGAAGCAGACAGATATAAGGTCGGTTTATCCTCCTATCAATTGTCGTTGGCTTTAGCCACATCTATAGCAGGATATTTGGCTAAAGCCGATACAATGTTACTTCTTTTTGTATCCGTTGGCTTCAGTCCAATGTCATTAAGATAAACCCCGGCGGGGCTTTCTGTTTGTAGAAAACTAAGAGGCAAAGGGAATCATTGCCACGTAGTGGCTACCCCTGTTCTCTGATCAGGTAGCCACTACGTGGCATGTACCAACATCATTGATGTCTGTTTGCTACAAACAGGTTGCATCTACGGCGCATAGCTGCTACATCAATCCTTCACTTAATAACATGGGGCTAAAGCCAACGGCAATTGATAGAATAATAAGCCAGTAACCGCAATCGTATTTATGGCTCAATTTTCACACCGGTAACCAGTGGGTTTGGGATACCTTTTGCCGGATTGTAATTATGGTAAAAAACAATCTGCAATGAATCCGGGGTTATTTCTTTCAGTGTAGCCCTAATTATATATTCCTGCCCCAACTTTACATCACTCCTGATTGGATAGTACTTTTCTGTTATACCTTTTTTAACCACTACATGCGGCAACGTTGTATAGTGCGAAACAAGATTTTTTTTCTCTATCCTGTATTTACCATCTTCGTAAAAAACCCGGGAAGCTTTATCATCAATATGGTTCGCCATAAAACAACTGAACAGCAGTACCGGTACTAATATAATCCAGCCAAAAATTCTGAGTGCAACCAGCCCATCATTGCGATTTCCAAAAAGCACGAAAGCCAATCCTGATAAAGCAGCGATGATGTATAGCCAGCTTACCGAGCCATAGCCACGCAGGCCTTCTGTAGCACTCATTAGAAAGCTGTAATAAAATGCCACTGCCAGGCTGCACATATATAGCAATCCGCACACAACCCAGGCTGCAAAAGGCAGTATGCTTTCCTTTTTCCGGTAATATAATTTTACAGATGCCAACACAATAATGACGATCACAAAAAATAAGGTTACCATGCTGTATAATTAATTCGTAAATGTAGCTGACAACAATTGTGGTTATATACCGTTTGCAGGGTATTTTCAGCCGGCAGCTTTCAAAACGAAATAGTACCAGGCTTTTTTAGCATAACGCAACGATAAAGAAAAGCACAACGAAAAATCAGGAACAGCCAGGCTTCTACAGTGTTATTTGCAGATTTGGAACACTATTGCCACCACCGGAATTCAGCGGCTTGGCATTACTTCATTCATACATGATTTGCATTTTTTACCCCATTGGTTTGAATAGATGCTAAATTATCATCTATAATTATTAATTTTTAATTGGTATGGGAAATATTCTTTTAATAAATTTGTAGTATCGGTTGTCTGTTGAAAATTTAATAAACCAAAACTTGCTGTATGAAGAAACTTACGCCCCTAATCCTGTGTCTGCTATTTTTAGGCCCTGCGCTACTGTTCGCTCAGTCCAGGCAAATTAAAGGAAACATTACGGATGATGCCGGTACACCGGCAGCCGATGCTACTGTTATTATAAAAGGGACCTCAACTGCCACTAAAACGGATGCTAGTGGCAACTTTACCCTCTCTGTTCCCGATGGGTTGAAAAATGTAGCACTTTATGTAACGAGCATCAACTTTACTTCCCAAACAGTAGCGGTTTCAGGAAACATCATTTCTATCCGATTACAAAGAGATACCAGGCAATTAGATGATGTTGTGGTAATTGGCTATGGTACGCAAAAGAAGTCTAGTGTCACCGGTGCTGTAAGTACATTACGGAATCAAAACCTTGATGAAAGGGCAATCACCCGTGTTGACCAGGCATTGGTTGGTCAGTTAGCCGGCGTTAGAGTAAGGCAAACGACCGGTGTGCCGGGTAAAGCTTTCAGTATCCAGGTACGTGGTTCAGGCTCTATCAGCGGTGGTAATGAGCCGTTATACGTTTTAGATGGGTTTCCATTAGCTGTAAATTCCAGCAATACAGGTAATGGCAGTTTTTCAACAGGTAACCCGTTGGATAATATTAATCCAAACGATATAGAAAGTATAGAAGTTTTAAAAGATGCTGCAGCGGCTGCTATTTACGGATCAAGGGCTTCTAACGGTGTGGTTTTAATAACCACTAAACGCGGTAAATCCGGCAGCCCTAAAATCAATGTGAATGCTTATGCCGGTTATAACCAGGCTGCTAAACAATTAGCGATGATGAATGGTGACCAGTGGATAGAGCAGGCTACTGAAGTAATCAATGCACAATACCTCACAAAATTTCCCACAGCAAGTATAAACGACGACAGAGCAACCCGTCTTGCAAGAAACGCGGGTGCTTTTGATGCGAACTTAATTTTAGACCCACGTTGGGCCATTCCCGGACACCCGGGCCTGGCTTTTATTGATTGGCAGGATGCTATAGAACGAAAGGGCAGGTTACAGAATTATGAAGTATCAGTAAGTGGCGGAAACGATGCGGTAAAATATTTTATGTCGGGAAATTTCGCAGATCAGCAGGGCTTTGTAATTGGAGTTGGGTATAAAGCCTATTCCCTTCGGGCAAACCTGGAAATCAATGCGTCTAAAAGATTAAAGTTTGGTTTGAACATAGCACCTACTTTCTCCATTACGGAAGATCCGGGCGTAGATGGTCAGAATAATATTTTTCACCAGACATTGAGCTTTGCACCGGTTCAGGAAGATACAATGGGTCTTTTCCCCAATACCGGCAGTAACGGTCAGTATATATACAGCAGTACTACTAATTCGCCACTTGGTAAACTCACCTACAATAAGGGTACTACCAAACGTTACCGCACCATCGGTTCTATTTACGGCGAGGTACAGATTCTCAAAGGGCTGAGTTTCAGGAGCTCTGTAAATCTGGACAACACCGATAATATTGCCACCACCTTTGTCTCTTACCTGACTGCCGGTGCACAGGCAGCAAGAATTTTTAACGGAACCAATAATGTATTAAGTGCTTCTTCCGGCACCTATAATAGCTACAGGCGGCAAACGTTTGTAAATGAAAACACACTCACCTATAATACGGTATTAAAGGATGTACACAGCATCAATTTGCTGGGTGGCTACTCCTATAATTTTGAACGCTTAGACAGGGCAACGGTTGGCGCAGGTACCACACCGGGATTTAACAATGCAGTAATACAAACATTGAATGCGCTGAACTCTTCTTCCGGCAACACCAATGCTACACAAAATGTATTGCTTTCGGCTTTTGCCCGTGTACAATATGGCTTTCAGGATAAATATTTGTTTTCTGCCAGCATACGCAGAGACGGATCTTCCCGGTTTGGTATTAACAACCAATATGGTATATTCCCATCAGCGTCTGCCGCATGGGTGCTTACTAAGGAAAAATTCATGGCTGGGGTATCGGAAATCAGCAATTTAAAACTAAGGGCCAGCTATGGGGTAAATGGTAATAATAATTTACCCAACGATTATGCCAGCCTGGCAACAATCGGTTCTTCCAACTATGTTTTAGGTGGTACGTCAGTATCAGTAATTGGCCAGGTACCAAACGTTCTGGCGAACCCGGATTTGAAATGGGAAAAATCGCAAACATATGATTTTGGAATTGACTTCGGTATCCTGAACAACAGGATCGTAGGCTCGGTTGATTATTACAACAAACTAAATACGGACCTTTTATTAAATGTTCAGGCACTTGCGGTAACGGGCTTTCCCAGCTATCTTACCAACATCGGTTCTGTTAGAAATATAGGCCAGGAACTGGAAGTAACTTCCCGTAATCTAACCGGTAAGTTCCAATGGACCACGTCTGTAAATCTTACGCATAATACCAACAAGATTGAGGCGCTTGCCCCCGGACAAACCCAGATCATTGTACCCCAGGGTAATGTGGTGACAGATCAAATTTTGCGTGTTGGCCAGGCACTGAACAGCATCTATGTTTTACAAACGATAGGCTTTATATCTCAGGACGACCTGAATAAAAATGTGGCCCGCTACGGAAACGAGCAGGTAGGGGATCTTAAATACCAGGATACAAATGGTGACGGCGTAATCAGCGAAGCTGACAAAGTAATCGTAGGGCATCCGAATCCGGATTACACCTATGGAATAACCAATACTTTCCGGTACAAAGGTTTCGACTTAAATGTGATGGTTCAAGGGCAATGGGGAGGTTCGGTTTATTGGGAATTGGGTAGAGCTCTTGCACGTCCGGGTCAGGGAAAGTCAGACAATCATACGGCATCTTTTGTAAACAGGTGGCGGTCACCAACAGATCAGGGAGCAGGCAGGTTTGGCAAGGCTTATTCAAACTACTATAGCCCCATCACTGCTGCTACCGATTGGTTGTACTCGTCAGACTACGTTCGGGTGCGGGATATAACCCTGGGATATAATTTGAAAAACTTGTTTAAAACCAGGGTTGTGCAGGGCGCCCGGGTGTACTTCACACTGGAAAACTTTTTCGGACATGACAAGTATTATGATGGATTAAATCCTGAGGCGGTTAACACAAGCTCAAGTTCCAATAGTGCTTACCCTGCGGCAGGAGATTATGGTGGTATGCCACTGGCAAAAGCAATGACAGTAGGATTGAATATCACCTTTTAATTAGCTAAATTTAAAAATATGAAAAAGACATCTTTCATCTCCATCATAGCCATTTTATTTTTTGCAACATCTTGTAGCAAGCAGTTGGACCAGGTACCCATTTCAACATCTACCACGGCTACTTTTTATCAGCAACAAAGTGACTTTATCCAAGGAATTAATGCTGCCTATAATCCGCTTAGGGGCTATCCCGATAGACTAATGTTTCTTTCTGAGGTACGGTCCGATAACATCTATCCAACAAATGATGTGGGCCGTGACCCAGATCCCATCAATAATTTTGCGAAAGGCATTGCTCCAAACACATATGTGGAAGAAGCCTGGAGCACTGACTTCAATGGTATATTTCGGGCTAATACAGTATTGGATCAGCTCAACATAAATGGAGACAAGGCCGGATCAGCCACGTTAAAAACAAGATTAACAGCAGAGGCCAGGTTTCTTCGTGCCTTTTATTATTTTGATTTAATCCGGTATTATGGAAAACTACCGGTCGTTGATCATCCGGTTTCAGCCAGTGACGCACTGTCAATTAAGCGGAGTCCGGTGGCGGATGTATATGCATTGGTGATAGCCGACCTTCAGTTTGCGATGACAAACCTACCGACCAATTATGGAGGTGCTTACCCTTTGTATGGAGCAACCGATGTTGGCAGACCCACAAAATATGCTGCTGAAGCAACGCTTGCCCAGGTGTATATGGCCCGTTCGGGCCCCACTTATGGTATTGAGGGGCCTGGATTAGGACTGAATGAATGGACGCTTGCATTACCTTTATTGCAGGACCTCATCGGCAGCGGCGTTTTTGTATTTAACCCGACTTTATATACTTTCCCCGTTCCGGCAGCGGGCATTTTCTCGTATAGCAACCAAAGCCCCATCACAAATAAAGAAGCCATATTTGATGTTGTTTATCTTACCGGACAAACCCCTGTTTTAGGCGCTACCTTTCCCTGGCAGCTTGTTCCGCAGAACTATTTTAATGCCTATCCGCCCAATACCGGATCAAACGGAGCATTGGGTACGCCTTCGGTTTCCAACGACCTGTACAATAATTTTGCTGCAACAGATACCCGCAGGGCGCCAACTTTTCATATTACTCCCTACACCTATACCGGCACTACTGAAACCAAGCCATTCTTTCGTAAATATCTGGACACTACAAAAATTCCGGCTTCCCGTTTTGACTGGGGTATTAATTTCATAGCCATCAGGTTTACCGATATTTTAATGCTGAAAGCAGAATGTATTTTACATAGTGCTCCCGGCACGCAGGCCGATGTGGATGCCATTGTAAATCAGGTGAGGGCAAGGGCGGGCCAGCCTGCCATAACAGGCGTTACGCTATCCCAGTTATTTGATGAACGCCGCAGGGAATTTGCCGGCGAAGGCTTGCGTTGGTTTGATTTGCAGAGAAGCGGCAACCTGATTACAATTATGAATGCATGGAGAGCAGTTGAAGATGCTACATTAAAAAAGATAAACCCGGTAACAGCAGATCAGATCATTTACCCGATACCACAATCACAATTAGATGCTGCTCCGGGTTTGTACACGCAAAACCCAGGGTATTGATTTGAAAAAATGACCCTCTGATTTTTAAATTAAATGTAAGCCTGCCTGTAGGAACAATACAGCAGGCTTTTTTATGCAAACTTGTTTTTGGTCGGGTTTAAACAGGTATGATTTTTCGGTCATCTGTAGCAATAATATCATCTGCTTAGTTAAATTCTTCCAATAGTATTTAATAAAATGATTATGTGTATTTAATTTCAATAAAATATATTGATAGCTATACTGAAGGTAGTAAATTGTCATAGTTAGCAATATTACGGCTATAGAGCATTCTTGTCGGCCAATGTGGTAATCAATATTTTGTATGTTTGAGTGATACACACCGAGCTATATGAAGAAACTAACGGCCCGCAATCCGCAAGGAAATGAATACGACAAGGTTTTTAAAGAAAACATGGAGCAGGCACTGCCAGGTCTGATTGAGCATTTGCTGGGCCTGCATATCGTACATAGCGAAGGATTGCCTGAAGCACTGCAGCAAACGCAGGAAAGGAAACCTGACGTGCTCAAAAAGGTAACGGATACCGATAACCATACGTTCATTCTCCACATAGAGTGGCAGGTAAAAAATGATAAAGAAATGGTGTACCGCATGGTTGAATACCGTGCCATGCTGTTACGTAAGTTCCGGTTGCCGGTAAAACAATACGTGCTTTTTATAGGTAGCGGACGGCCTTCCATGCAAGTTAGCATCGATCAGGAAGATTTTGTTTACCGGTACCGGCTCATTGCTTTGTCGCAGGTTGATTACAAATTGTTCTTACAGTCGGACAAACCTGAAGAAAAAATATTGGCCTTATTAGCCAATTTTGGAAATGAAAAAGAAGACCAGGTTCTAAAGATCATTATACAGCAAATACAGAAGGTTACCGGCGGTAGTTTAACGGCTGGCAAATATTTCAACCAGTTGCGGGTATTGTCTCAATTACGTAACTTGCCATTTAAAATAGATGATATGTTAGATTCCATCAGTACATTTTTTAAGGAAGAAAGAGATCCTTTTTTTATCAGAGGTGAAGCGAAAGGAATTGAAAAAGGAATTGAAAAAGGCGAGGCTAAAAAAAGCGTTGAAGTAGTGGCAAACCTCATTGGAAAATTAGGTTTGAACGATGAGCAGGCCGCCGATGTAGCAAATGTGCCGGTACAGTTTGTTAAAGATGTGCGGAAGTCTTTAGGCAAATGACCTCAGCTTTATCATCCATCACAGTAGCAGGCCTAAATTCAAGAAATTAGGCAATGCTTTTGATTATAAAAATAAAATCTCTCTTATTATTCAATAGTGGCATTCCGGAATCCTGCCATTCTTACCGGATATCATTAATAACTTTTTTTCTCCTGGGCAGGCCGTTTTCATAGAAGAAAACTGTAAACTTTTATTATTATTATAAATGAAATATTGAATTCTGCTAATTCAAATCAATTTTCTTTCTGTATTCACGGGGACTGATTTTTTTTACAATTTTAAAAAACCGGTTAAAGTTTGATACGTTATTAAAGCCGCTCCCTAATGCTATTTGTGTAATGCTTTCATTTTTTTTATTTAATAGCTTGCAGGCATGGCCCACACGTATCTCGTTAATAAAATGGGTAAGTGTTTTTTGAGTACGTGATTTAAAAAACCGGCAAAACGCATTTGGATTCATAGCTGCAACACTGGCTACTTCCGACAGCGATATTTCTTTTTTGAAATTCTTCATTAAAAATTTATATACTTTATCCATCCTTTCATTTTCCCGGTATTGAAAATAGTTAGTATAATTATGGCTGGCTAATAATGTGTACTCTTCACTGGTGCTGAGTATTTGTATGATTTTAAGCAGGGTAATGATGTGCTCAATACCATGTTCATTCGTTGATCTTTTCAACAGTGTAATCAGTTTGACTTTTGTTTTACCAGCAATCAGCATTCCCCGTTGCGCTTTTAGTAATAAGCGTTCTATCCGCTGTACGTCGCCAAAAGCAGCCAAATGTTCTAAAAATAAAGTAGGCGAAATAAACAAAGAGAGCGATAAAGATTCATGCCGGACAGGCTCCATGTTTTTATATTCACTGTTGTACCATACATGCGGAACATTAGCACCAATAAACACCAATTCATTCTCATTAAAATGATCGACGCAATCGCCGATAATACGTTTACCCGAACCTTTAATGATATAAGCAAGCTGGCATTCATCATGAAAATGAAACTCACTTGAAAAGCATGGCTGATTTACCTCTCGTATAAAAAAAATTTTTCCGGGTGCAATGATGGCAGGAACTGGTTTCATATAGCAGCAATTGAAATAATAAATGCGTACCCTTTTAAACAGACTCCAAAGAATGAAAGTGTATTAGCAACGACAATACGCTTTTTTAGCTAATCCTGCAAATTTATCATTGAAAATTACTAATACAAGGCAAATAAATACGCCAATAAGCTTTTAATTTTAAGCACAGGGAATTTACCCTGCCATCATTCCTGCTTTTGGATTTAGCTGAATAAATTATTTATCATATGAAAACGATTACAGCCTTTTCCTGCTTTTCTGTTATTTTCCTGTTTTCCGTAAATACCGTTGATGCCCAACAGCCAGTGATAACAAGCGGCAAAAGCAATAAGGGAGCTAAATCCGGCGGTAAGAATACGTACAACGTGTCAGAAAAAAACAATATCGTTCTGCCTGCCGATAGCTTTACATCCTTATTTAACGGTAAAAATCTGGATGGCTGGCATAGCTTTCTCCGGAGTATTGGAACGAATACCGATCCTAATCAGAATTTTAGAATTGAAGATGGAATGATACATGTAATCGGGAAAGATTTAGGCTATCTGATGACAGATCAGGGCTTTTCGGATTACCATTTTAAAGTGGAATTTAAATGGGGTGAAAAAAGATGGCCGCCACGGGATACGGCAAAAAGAGATGCCGGTATTTGTTACAATATACCCATCAACGAACCGGATTCCATTTGGCCGCAATCCATTGAGTGCCAGATACAGGAAGGCGATGTTGGCGATTTTTGGTTGCTTGGTTTTAGTACCATTCAGGTTGATGGGCAGCAAAATGTACCTGCCAACCATACCCGGATGATGAAAAAGAAAGATGCAGAAAAACCTGCCGGAGAGTGGAATACGGTTGAAATTATTTCAACCGGAGGCAAATGTGTACATATTGTAAACGGGGTGGTTGTAAATGAAGGAATAAACGCAAGCGTAAAAGAGGGAAGGATATTATTGCAATCAGAATATTCGGAAGTGTATTACCGGAATATAAAAATCAGAAAATTGTAATGGGTATGATTAGAAAGATTTATTTTTCAATAGTACTGATTTTATTTACCTGCCCGTTATTTTCTCAGCAACATGCCGGTGATCCTACACTAACAGAAATATGGCATCCGGTACCCCCCGTCATTACACCCGGAAAAGTAGCAGGCGATGTCCCTTCGGATGCAGTTGTACTTTTTCGGGGTGCAAAGGATTCGGTTAACTGGGTAAATAAAGATGGCAGGCCGTTCAACTGGAAAGCGGCAGCTGATTACTTTTCGGTGGTGCCTTATGCAGGAGATTTGCGTACAAAGCAAGGCTTCGGCGATTGCCAGTTGCATATTGAATGGCGTACACCTGCAGAGGTACAGGGCGAAGGGCAGGGACGAGGAAACAGCGGCATTTTTTTAATGGGTCGGTACGAGTTGCAGGTGTTGGACTCTTACAACAGTACTACTTATTCCAATGGCCAGGCGGGCAGTATTTATAAGCAGCACATGCCCATGGCCAATGTGTGCAGACCCCCGGGTGAATGGCAATCGTATGATATAATTTTCACTGCTCCACAATTTTATAAAGATAGTACCCTGAAATCGGCTGCACGGATGACGGTGTTGCAAAATGGTGTACTGATACAAAATAATGTAGAACTATGGGGCCCGATGCAATTTATTGGTGTGCCTAAGTACGAAATGCATGGAACGAAGGAGTCATTATTACTGCAGGATCACCACAACCCTGTTAGTTTTCGCAATATCTGGATAAGAGAATTGTAATATTTTATAGCATTGGAAAAGTTTCGCAACCATTCCATATCGCTTGTTTACAAGCGGGTTCTATTGGGTTAAGTAATTATAAAACTTTGTATTACATAAATTCAAGTTTTTCGCTGTGCAAGTATCATTCTTTATTTCATATTGTATCAACACAATACTTATCTCCATATACTTTTTAGCCTCTTGAATTGTAATGTTTTCATCATCATTTTTTCCGGCGATTCCAATTGAATGTCACTCAGAATTTCATTCGGAAAGAATATAGCTGTCATTATAGTAAGCCCATCATCAGCAAATATTTCTATAGAAGCATTATCAAGAATGATCGTCAATTCCAGGTTTTGTTTTTCTGATAGGCGTGGTGCTGTATGCCGGCCGGCAAATCCTTTTTCAAAATTTATCTTGCCGGATTTTGTGCGGTCAATATAATAAGTATTAGTTTGCTTGTCGTAACCAACTATTACTTTTTCACCTGACGCATTAAAAAAATCAATGGAAAAACGTTCTAATTTATTTGATGTCAGCTTTAATTGTACCGGCCCTGTTATTTTCCCCACTTTTTCCGATAGTAAATAATGAGTGGCATCTATATTATCAAGATTAATTGAGTCGCCTTCTATAGCATCTAACTCCCTAACCGGCATTGATTTCAGCATAAATTTGTCTTTCACTTTTTCAATGGTCAACTCCCTCGGAATCGTCATAGCACTTCTCCAGGTTTGAGTAGGCACAACGGTTGCATATTGCCAATTGCTCATCCATCCTAAAAATATTTTTCGTTTACCGGTATTGCTCCAGGTAACGCCGGCGTAATTATCTGTACCATAATCAATCCAGCGGGTATCTGTTTGAGATGGCGTAAATGTTTTTCCATCAAACTGCCCTGTAAAATACTGTGTGGCGGAACCTCCGTTTGGCCCACCTGGGTTAATGCTTACTAATAATACCCATACCTTTTGTCCCTTGTATTCCAATGGAAAAAGATCAGGGCATTCCCACACGCCGCCATGTGCGCCAATGCCTGCGCCAAACTCACTTTCTTTTGCCCAGTTTTTAAAATCCGGTGATGAATAAAAAGTAATACGATCCTTGGTTGCCAGCGTCATGATCCACTTTTTATCGGGTTCATACCAGCTTACTTTCGGGTCCCGAAAATCACGGATGCCCGGATTTTTTAATACCGGGTTACCTGCATATTTCGTCCAGGTTTTTCCTTCATCCAAACTGTAAGCGATACTCTCATTTTGAAACGTTGTACTGCCTGCTTTTTCTCCCTTTATATTGTGTTGTGTAAAGATGGCAACCAGCGGTGGCTTTCCGTTTTCCCCAAATCCTGACGTATTACTAGTATCTACTACAGCACTACCGGAAAAAATATAGCCCAGGCTATCAGGATACAATGCAATTGGCTGATGATCCCAATGTACCAAATCTTTGCTGACAGCATGCCCCCAGTGCATCGGGCCCCATACAGTGCTGTCGGGAAAGTATTGGTAAAATAAATGATAAATACCGTTCACATACACCATGCCGTTCGGATCATTCATCCAATGTGCGGGTGGCGAAAAATGAATTTGCGGCCGGTAGGCTTCGGTGTAATTTATTTGTTCGGGGGCTGCTTTCTTTGCGTTCCGGCAGGCGGCTATGAAAAGAAGCAGGTACAAATATTTTAAACGATACATGATTGTTTGTTGTGGGGTTGCATAATTGTATAGACGCAAGTTTGCGTCTCGATTGAGGGATGAATTGACAGGTATGAAACGCAATCTTTGCGTTTCAATTAAAATTGCAGATGTAGGCGCAGATATTGCGAGCATAGCGTCTGGTATATGTTTGAGACGCCAGCATGGTGTCTCTACATAACTAATTTTTTTTCCAGGTCTTCCAGCGATACACCTTTTGTTTCCGGCACTTTTGTAAACACCCATATTAATTGCAGCACCATCATAAAAGCAAAAAAGGCAAAAATGGGCCAGGGATTATTTTTAAAAACACCATTGTCTTTATTTAAAAACACAGGCGTTAATAAGGTAATCAGCGCAGCAAATACCCAATGTACACTTGCCCCAAACGACTGGCCTAACGCTCTTATTTTATTGGGAAAAATTTCTGAGATAAATACCCATATAACTGCGCCCTGCCCGATGGCATGGGATGCAATAAATAATAACAGGAACGTCATTAAAAATGCAGCGCCGGCATGAGAATAGAATGCCCATGCCACCATAGCCAGACTAAGGATATAGCCCAGCGAACCGATGATGAGTAAGGTTTTTCGTCCAATGCGGTCAATTAAATATAAACCAACAAATGTAAAAATAAGATTAGTTCCTCCCAGGGCAATTGAATTTAATAAAGAGTCTTTGGAAGCCAGTCCGGCCCGTTCCAAAATTTCAGGAGCATAGTATAAAATGAAATTAATACCCGACAATTGATTGAAAAACGCAATCATAAAAGCTAACCAGAGAATTTTTTTATATTTAGCACTGAACATGCCCGTTGTACCGGATGATAAAGCTTGCTGTTCATGGTTCTTCAAAATAGCAGCAACTTCTTCATCAACGTTGGCAATACCTAATCTGGACAATATTTTTTTTGCAGTGCCGTCATCTTTTTTATTAGTAACCAGCCAGCGTGGGCTTTCAGGAACACCTACCACCAGCATAGAATAGATAAGCGATGGAATCGCTAATGCCCCCAGCATCCAACGCCAATCGTTGGCACCTCCAACTCCTTTTAAAAAGTAATTGGATAAATATGCAACCAAAATTCCAAACACGATATTGAACTGGTATAGAGCGCCCAGCTTTCCCCGGTTAGCCGGTGTAGAAATTTCGGAAATATAAGTTGGTGCAGCTACTGATGATACGCCAATACCAAGGCCACCAATAAAGCGGAAAAATGAAAAGGTATAAGGATCGGGTGCAAAGGCTGTACCCAATGCAGATACACTGAACAGAATCCCTATCCAAACCAGTACTTTTTTACGCCCCCATTTTTGGGTAGGTATGCCGCCAAAAACAGCACCCGCTACCGTACCCCACAATGCCATGGACATAATAAAAACACCATGAAACCACTCACCGGTATGCCATAATTCTTTAATAGGCAAATTGGCGCCGGAGATAACAACCGTATCAAACCCGAAAATAAACCCTGCTAATGCAGCGGTCAGGGAAATACGGAGCACATAACCGGAAGAAGTGGCTGCCGACCGTATTGTTTCTAAAGCAGCAGGTGGCTTGTTTGTATCTATGTACATGGATGAATTTTAAAGGGGAATATAAAAATATAATTCTTTTACAACGTATGATAAAACGGTTTCAAACAAGCTTGGCTACCGAAGTTTGTTAAGTTTGGATGCCACATCTTTTAAATCAATTTCCCTGACATACGATTCTATTAAATCACCATTCTTGTTATATAAAGCAACAAAGGGCATTTCAATTAAACGATAATAGTTTTTTACGAAAAAAGTATTTCCTTCTGTGCCCGCAAACAGGTTTGCATGTTTAGCTAAACCATACTGCTTACTAAATGTTGAAACCTGTTCCAATGGTACAAACGTGATCATGGCAACCGATGCCTTTTCAAATTTTGCATATTGTTTAAAAAAATCTTCCATGAGTTGCTGACAATGACTGCAATCCGGTGAGAAATAAATCAGGATAACAGGCTTTCCTGTTGGTAAGTTTTCTGCTTTAAAAATTTTTCCATTTGCCTGCATCATCTGGAATGGCGGAATTTTCCCGGCTTGTGCAGTAAGGAAAGAGGATGTAAAAAACATCAGGCAAAACGATACTGTAAAAGCGAGCCTGTTTATTTTCAACCTGGCAGGATTTATAGGGTGAGCAATCTTCAAATCTATCACAAGTTAACGTAACCACATAGATGACCTTAGGAATACATTTTATCTGCGGGCACATGCCTTAGTACACTGTACCTTACATTTGTTTAATTTCAATATTCCGGTTCGTATCCTTACCAGGAGTGTTGAGAGGAAGTTTTGTTTCAAATAGAAATAGTTTCGATTTTTTGCCCTCGGAAGAGGCAACCTATCTGTAGTAACATAAGGTCAGACTTTAAACAGGTTTTCTGCTCCGGCTGGGGCAACCCTTCAATGGTTATGATTTGGCAATATGTAAGGGCTACTTCAGCCGGAGCAGAAAACCTTAATAATAGGCCAATTATGCTGCTACAGATAGGTTGCCCTTCCAGGGTAAAAAAAATCGTAACTGTTTTAAAAAGGTAATAAAATATCTTACGAACACTTGTAGCAAGGGCACAAACCAGTGCAACTTCTACATTTATTTATGTTATCATGCACAAGGTCTGAATTTGCAGACTGTTTGTATTTCATCATGAAGCATGCTTCTTTACTGAACATACGGTTACGCATGTTCCTGCAGAAACCTTTGATTCGTTGCGCTGAAAATTAATATCCCGGATTCTGTTTATACAACCCGTTTGTAAACGTAATTTCAGATTGCGGGATTGGTAAATATTCGTCTCTGCCGGCTGTAAACTTTGCTGTTGCTAAAAAGGTTCTACGTGTTTTTTCAATATTGATATACGCATTCAATGTGGGCTCAGTAATTCCCCACCTCACCAGGTCAAAAAAACGGGATCCTTCGGTTGCGAATTCCAGGCGCCGCTCCCATTGCAAAGCAGTACGGGCATAGGATTGTGTCCATCCTGCGGCAGGGTAGGGCCTGGTATTATAATTAGAGGCAAACGTGCCATCGGCTTTCTTTAATTTGCCGGTACTTGTTACTGCTCTTGCCCTTATTTGATTAATAAGTGGCAGCGCCAGCGCAGGCTGATTTAATTCGATATAGGCTTCGGCCTGCATGAGTAAAATATCGTCGTATCTGAGAATATCGTAATTTTTGGCAGTGCCCATAAATGGCCCCAGCTTAAAATAAGAGCTACTTGTTGCCAGTTGCTGATTACGCATGGTATGAAAATTTCCATACACACCCGGATCTCTTACCCAACTGTTGCTGAAGGGTTTGGTATTATCATATTTGTAGGGGTGACCATCAATGCCAACCGTGTGGTCAAGGCGTGGATCAACGGTAGCCGTTGTAAGATTGGCGATGCTATTATTGAAGGTCGTAAAGTTCGGCAGCCCGTTTACATCGGTCGTAAATGCATTCACCATATTCTGACTGGCAGCATGAAATCCGCAACAGCCATACTGCGGTGCGCCGTGCGGATAATTTAATCCATCCTCATAGCTTAATCTGCCGGCAGTAGTGCCATCATTAATGGTAAACTGAATAGCAAAAACAGATTCGGGTCCATTCTCTGTTTCCGGTAAAAAATTATTGGCTATATCAGCGCTCAAAGCGTATTTACCGGACGAAATAACTGCCTGGGTCAGGGTAATTACTTCCTGCAATCTTGCTGCATCAATACCGGTTACCTGGTGTGTAGCACTCTGCTTATATGCCTGGTACAACCTCAATTTAGCAAGGTAGGCCTGGGCGGCATATTTATTCGCTCTCCCGATTTCGCTTTGTGTGGTTGGTAAATTATCAATGGCATACTGGAAATCGGCAGCAATTTTATTCCAGGAATCTTCATTGCTCAAATCATTAGAAACTTTCAGAATATCATCTGAGGAAGCGTTCTCGTCGAAAATGGGAATATTCTTATACAGCAGTTTCATGGTGAAATAACTATGCCCTCTTAAAAACCGTAACTCCGCTATGCGTATTTTTTTATTAGCATTGGCATCCGGAAGTGAATTAACTGCACGCAATGCCACATTTGCCCGGCCAATTGATTTAAACAAATTTTGCCAGGTACGGGATACAAATGAACCCATCGTGGGTGTTACCAGGTTATAATGTTCGATAGCGTCTATTTCGCCCACGTCGCCGGTGCCGCCACCTCCCTTGTAAGCATCATCGGATCGCACACTTCCATACACCCAGTTACTATAAATAGGGCCTATCATATCACCGTTTCCAATAGCGGCATAAGCAGCCGTTACTAATCCTTCCACCTGTTCAGGCGTAGGGTTGGCCAAATCCTCTGAAGACAATACGCCTGTTGGCTTATAGTCTAATTGTTTTGAACAGGAGCTTACAAAAAAGAGCCCTGACGTTATAAGTGCCGTTATAATAATATGTTTCATGTTATTTTCTGTTGCTGTTTTAATTAAAAAGAGGCGTTGATACCAAGGGTGAACGTTGTTGGAATGGGCACGGGGTTAATATCAATTCTTTCAGGGTCGGGGCTGATATAACTTTTATCTTTAAACCAAAACAGGTTTTCAGCCATTGCAAAAATGCGTAACCGTGAAAAAACAGCTTTATTCTGTAGCGTATATCCTAATTGCACATTACGCATTTTGAAATAGGAGGTACTGACAAAGAAATAATCGGAAGTACGGCCCTCGTTATTATTATCTTTTAGTGTTAAAGCAGGCACGTTTGTATTGGTATTGGTTGGTGTCCAGCCGTTGAATACGCCGGGCCCTACATTCTCCCGGCTCCGCATCAGGTTGTTGAATACGGTGTACACATCAAAGCCTGTTCTGCCGGCCACACCTGAGCCAAATAACGTTGCATCAAAATTTTTGTACGTCAGATCAACCCGCAAGCCATACTCCAGTTTTGGTAAGGTGGTACCGATCCAGGTTCTGTCAAGGTCATCTATTTTACCATCATTGTTAATATCTACATAACGGATCCTGCCGGGGCCTGCACCAATTTGGGTAGGCGCTTTATCTACTTCGCTCTGTGATTGAAAAAGCCCGGCCGTTTTGAAGCCGAAAATATCAAACTGGGAATGACCGATGATGGTGTTTACCAGGTTGCCCGGATAAGCCGGACGCACATTTTCGGGCAACTCCGTAATCTTATCTCTGAAGTGCGCAGCATTGAACTGCACATTGTAATTAAAATCCCCTTTCTTAGTACCTCTGTAACCTACCACAAACTCCCAGCCCTTATTCGATTTGGATGCACCATTCACCGTTTTATTCTGCCCTTCTCCCAGTGCCGAAGCAACGGGTGGTGTAATTAAAATACCAGTCGTTTTGCGAGTGAAATAATCGAATGAACCAAAGATTTTGTTTTTCAAAATGGTATAATCTACACCTACATTGATTTCATCTGTGGTTTCCCATTTAAGCCTGGAATTGGCTGCCTGCGTTTGTACAAAACCGGATGGTAGTACACCGGTATTTCCACCCGATAAAGAGTATGCTGTTCCTACATTGTAATATTGCTCAAAGAAGCCGCCACTCAGTTGTGCCTGGGTGGTACCATACCTCGTATCATACAATCCAAAACGGGATAAATCACCAATTTGCTGATTGCCTACCCGGCCAATACCAGCCCTTAATTTCAATTCAGAGAATATTTTATTATTCAGCATAAATGCTTCTTTATCTATTCTCCAGCCTACGGATGCGGATGGGAAAATACCATAGCGGTTATCGGCTCCAAAACGGGACGAGCCATCCCGGCGTACGGTTACCGATGCTAAATATTTATCAGAAAAATTATAATCCATTCTTCCGAACAATGAAAACAAACGATTACCGGTAGAACCGCCGGTTACCGTTGTGTTACCGGTACCTGCATTTAGGGTGAAGTATTCTTCTGTTTGAATAGCGAAACCTTCTTTTCTCGTTGTCTGAAAATTAAAGTCTGATTTAATGTATTCCGTACCTGCCAGGAACTTAAAATTGTTATTTCTGTTTAGATCCCAGTTGTAGCGTAATGTGTTGGAGAACGTAAGGCTCAGGTAATGATTCTCGTCAAAAAATAAACTATTGGTGGTACGCCGTAATGCACCTTCCACAAAAGTTGGGGAGATCGTTTTATTCAAGTAATGGGCATCGTCTGCACCAACGGTTGATTTAAAAAATAAATTTTTAATGGGTTGAATTTCTACGAACACATTTCCGAATGTACTAAGCCGGTTCGAGTTATTCCATCTTGCGAGGTACTGCATATTCAATGGATTATTCCTGTCAGAATAACCCCCTCCTGACTCACCGGCAAAACTGACCCCGTCTTTTTGGTACACCGGAATGGTGGGCGCCAGCGTAACGGCAAGGAAGGTAGTGGCGGCGCCACCCAAATCGCTTGCCGTCAGGAGTTCATCAGAATTGGCTATGCGTAAATTAACGCCTAATAAAACCTTATTATCAAAAGAACGGGTTAACGCATTTATACTGCCGCTCAGGCGTTCGTAGCCGGTGTACCGCAGCATACCGGTATTCTTAAAATGAGAGAGATTGATTTCTACAGATGAGTTTTTATTACCAACTGATGCCGTTAAGCTATTGTTGGTTACAATACCGGTTTTGTACATTACCGCCTGCCAGTCTGTATTGCCGGCTGGTGTATTGGGGTCGCCGCCCACAAATGGCTTCACCGTTACACTTCGTAAAACCGGGTTATTATAATCGCCGTTCCAGTCGAAATTGTAAATGTCACCATATCCGGCTGCCGGATCCTGCTTATCATTTACCGATGCCTGCCATAAAGCCCTGCCCCTGTCCACTGCATTCAGCATGGTAAATCTTGATGATTTTTCCGATTGGGCGGATGCACTGGTATTAAACTGAAAATTTACTTTGCCATTCGTATTACCACCATTTTTTGTGGTAACGATTACAACGCCATTCGATGCACGGGCGCCGTAAATTGATTCGGCAGACGCATCCTTCAATACCTGAACGGATGCGATGGTTGCCGGGTCCATATTTTGAAATACCTCGGGTCTTGTCGTTGGGATACCATCTATAATATAAAGCGGGTCATTATTGCCCAACGTGTTGGCGCCCCGTATTAATATTCTGCCATTGGAGCCGTTCGGCGAACCGTCTTTTTCAATGTACAACCCGGCTACCCGGCCCTGCAGTGCCTGCATGGTATTGCCGGAACTGTTATTTTTTACCGGTGTTAAATCCACGACGGCAACGGCGCCGGTCAAATCCTTCTTCCGTTGGCTGGTATAGCCGGTAACAACCACCACATCACCTGTGGCGGCATTGGTTCCTTTTAAAGAAATAGTAATTTGACTTTGACCGGCTATTGAAATTTCCTGCACCTCGGATCCGATATAGGAAACAACCAATGTATTTTTTCCGTCAGGCACCGAAATACTGAAGTTTCCCGACCCATCGGACTGCGTACCGAGCTTTGTTCCTTTAACCGAAATACTAGCTCCGGCAACCGGTGCATTAGCCGTATCTGTAATCGTTCCTTTTACAACCCTCTGTTGTGCCCAGGCTGTAGCCGTCATCAGCACACAGGAAAGAAAAATGGCAATTTTTCGCATACGCTTTTGTTTTAATTTTTTAAACAGTTATAAATGATGGTTGAGAATGACTGTTAATGAGTTGCGTTATCTGAGCTACCTCGTACTGCGGGCAGGCACCTGCCTGGGTAGCAATAAATGCCCCGATACCGGATGCAAAGCCGAGTGCCTCTTCAATGGTATGACCACGCAATAGCTGGTGAAGAAATCCGGCAAGAAATGAATCGCCGCTGCCAATGGTATCCGAAACAATTACCGGGATGCCGCTGTGGCGGTACATTGTTCCATTGTGATTTACCAGGGCACCGTAGCCGCCCATTGTTACAATAACCGTTTCCAGCTTAAACCGGTCCTGTATGATTTTCGAACGGTCTTCTGTACTTTCAAACTGGCTGAACCAGCCGGTAATTAATTCCAGTTCGGCAATATTTACTTTTAAGATGTCTGTTTTGCCGAGTAGGTACTCCACATCCGTACGGTGGTAGTTGGGCGGCCGCAGGTTAATGTCCAGCACTTTTGTTTTCGCCAGGTCAAGCAGGTCGTATAATGTTTGCCGGGATGTTTTGTGGCGGGAAGTAAGGCTTCCAAAAACAAAAAAGCTGGCTTCCTTTAACAGGTGGGTGAAACCATTTTCCCACTCAATGAAATCCCAGGCCGATGGAAATACGATGTCATAAATAACCTCGTTGTGCTTATTGGGTGTAGCATATACCAGGCCCGTTGGCTGGTCGTAATCTACCTGAAAATATTCTGTTGCCAATTCCCTGTCACTGAGCAGGTTCACCAGCCGCTTGCCATAATCATCCAATCCTATTTTGGTAATAAGTGCCGGGGTGGTACCCAGTTTTTTCAGGTGATAGGCTACATTCATAGGGGCGCCACCGGGTTGGGCGCCGGTGGGTAAGATAACCCAAAGTACTTCGCCAAAGCAAACAATGGGGTAGGCAGGTTCAGCAGCAATCATATGGGGCGATCAATTTCATGCAATATGCCTTGTGGTAGCCCCGAATACATTTTGAAATCGTATCAAAAAAATCTTTTTAAAAAATTTGTTCGTTTTTTGTATAAGCCATTGATAATCAAACAGAAAGGTTTTAAATTTTATGTTGGTAAACACAAGCATTTTAAATTTTGTACCGCCTTTTTCTAATTTTGTACCATTGCTGAAATAACCTGGCCGCTGCTATACAGGGAATAAGGGTATATTAGCCATTACGAAGTTTTTCACCGTCAGCCTGCCAGTACAAAATGGAATTATTACCTGCTTATCCTAATTGCTTTTCCAAACCTTTGGGCCTGGTCAGCATTTGCAATTGCATCATCATTGGCTTGTTAGGTTTGTTGCTACCGGCCTGTCATCAGCAGGAAGCAAAGCATTATGTGATTGGTTTCTCCCAATGCCAGGGTGGGGATGACTGGCGGAAAACAATGTTGAATGAAATGAAAAGAGAACTCTCCTTTCATGATAATATTGTGTTTTTGTATAAAGATGCTGCGGGCAGCAGCCAGCAACAAATAAGGCAGATTGAAGAACTGGTAAAGGAGAAAGTTGATTTGCTTATTGTGTCTCCCAATGAAGTGACACCACTTTCCCCTATCATCAAAAAAGTATATCATTCCGGTATTCCTGTTGTACTGGTAGACAGGCGGACTGATGCAGCCAATTATAACGCCTACGTTGGCGCTTCCAATTTTGAGGTAGGTCAGGATGCAGGACACTATGCAGTTTCCCTGTTAAACGGCCGGGGCAACCTGATTGAAATTGGTGGTTTAACGGATGCCTCGCCTTTTATTGACCGGCACAATGGGTTTATGAACATTATATCCCGGTACAACGGAATCAGGCACCTTAAAAAAATTGAAGACCATTCCGGCAACTATATAAAGGAAATAGAAAATACGCTGCTTTCAGAAAAAAACATTGATCTGATATTTGCCCATAGTGATTACATCGCAAAGGATATTTATGTAATTTGTAAAAAGCTGGGACTTCAGAAAAAGATTAAAATAATTGGGATAGATGGCCTGCCAACAACTGGTGCAGGTATGGATATGGTGGAAAATAAAATGCTTGCTGCCACTGTGTTGTACCCAACCGGCGGGCAGGAGGCGATTATTACCGCTGTAAATATTGTAGAAAACAAACCATACAAAAAAGAAAACCAGCTTTTTACCACCATCATTGATTCCACTAACGTAAGAATATTAAAACTGCAGAACGAAAAGGTGCAGTCACAGCAAAAGGATATTGACCGCCGGCAGCAAAAAATTGAAAAGCAGTTACTTATTACCCGCAGCCAGACAATCACAATTTATACTGTTTCTGCCTTGCTGGTATTGGCGCTGCTACTGGGGGCAGTTACCTATTATTATTTAAGAACGAACCGTAAAATAAACCGTCGCCTGAACCTGCAAAAAGAAGAAATCCTGAGCCAGCGTAATGAACTGATTGATGTATCGGCTAAAGCGCAGGCAGCTAATGAAGCCAAGGTAAATTTCTTTACCAATATTTCGCATGAGTTCCGTACGCCCCTTACCTTAATATTAGGCCCGCTGGAAGAATTACTGGCCGACAAAAAGAATTCCTATGCAACGAGGCAGAGCCTTACACTTATTCAGAAAAACGTCATCCGGCTGTTGCGGCTGTTTAACCAACTAATTGATTTCAGAAAGATAGAAGTGGAAAAGATGAAACTCCGGGCTACGGAAAACGACCTGGTTGACTTCATTACCGAAATAATTGACTCGTATAAAAGCATTGCCAAAAAAAGAGAAATTGACCTGCGGTTAATTACCGGGGAAAGCCAGCTAAAGGCCTGGTTTGATGCCAATATGCTGGATAAGGTGGTTTTTAATTTGCTCAGCAACGCTTTTAAATTTACCAAAGACAAAGGATTGGTGCATGTATATCTCAGCAAAAGTCCTGATGGAAAGGCGGCCATTATTAATGTTCAGGACAACGGCGTAGGGATTAGCAGGGAGGCATTGAGCCATACATTCGAGCCTTTTTACCAGGGCGATTTTGAAAATTACAAAGGCTCCGGTATCGGGCTTGCGTTATCTAAAGAACTGATGCAAATACACAAAGGCGAAATTGCAGTGGAAAGTGAAAAGGGCAAGGGAGCCACTTTCACGTTGCGGCTTCCACTTGGCAATGCCCATTTGAAACCGGAAGAAATGCAGGTAAAAGAAGAACTTTCCCCCTTGTTTTATGAACATGAGAAAATATACCTGGAAGAAGTAGAACCCGAAAAGCACTTGGCGGAAGCATTGCCGGAAAAAAATGGCGGTTATGAGCATACCATCTTAATTGTAGAAGACTATCCTGACCTGCGTACTTTTTTAGCTACCCGGTTAAGCAAACAGTACGAAATAGCAGAAGCCGACAACAGCCAGACTGCCTTGCAGCAAGGGTTTGACATTATTCCCGATTTAATTATTTGCGACCGGGTTATTCCCGGTAAAGACGGCCTGGAGCTAACGAACATTTTTAAAACGGATGTACGTACATCGCACATCCCTATTATTTTGCTAACGGCCAAATCCGGTATTGACCAGCAAATTGAAGGCATGAAAAGCAAGGCCGATGTGTATATTACCAAGCCTTTTAATGTAAGCTTCCTGGAAGAGACCATTAAAAGCCTGCTGGCAAACCGGGCAAAATTGAAAGACCATTATACGGGTGAATTACCCGTAAATTTAAAAAGTCAGACCGTCAATAAACCCGACCGCAAATTCATCCATGAATTCATGGGCCTGGTAGAAAGCAATATTGACAACGAAGCATTTACGGCGGAGGATATTTGCAAAAGCATGGGTATTTCCAGGGTGCAGTTGTACCGAAAAGTAAAAGCCCTGTTGGATATAAATGTGAATGATTACATTGTAAATACCCGTTTGCAAAAAGCAAAATACCTGTTGCAAAATGAAGAACTGACCATTGGTGAAATTGCCTATAAAGTCGGTTTTTCCACACCGGCTTATTTCTCAACCGTGTTCAAATCAAAGTTTGGAATTACACCAACGGCGTTTAAGGGAAAATAATTGCTACCCTGAAAAGTTTGATGAAAGCAGCCCTTAACCTGTCAAACAGCGGTAAACTAAACTGTAAGGGGTAATGTGAATTAATGACTTAAAATATTAAAAAGTGTATTCTTTCTGTATGGGCTTTGTGGATGTATTTATTGGGTATGGTCCAACCCTGTAGGTAGCACCCGGTAAACCCATCAAGGATATTTATTGCGCATCGCCCAACGCCTTCAATAACGGATTGCAACCCGAGGGATTGGGCACTGCCCAATAATACCATTGCCATATCCTCCCTGCTACCAACAGGGTTGGGCGATGCCTAACAATACACATTATTTCTACCTATGATTTACATATGTTTTAAAATCATCTTCCTAAAACACATATCCGAAATTAATAAAAGGCTTGCTGCTATAAGGGGAGTTTATGTTTTGGATTACATCGTACATCACCGAAATCAGCAGGCCATTTAGATTAGCGCCTACGCCAAGCAACAGGCTTGGGGCTTTGGTATTGTAAGAATAATTGATATTGCCAGGGTCGTAATATTTTACTTTGGAATGAATCCAGTTGTACTCCGGCTGTACCTGCAAAAAAGCTTGTGGTATCGGAAACACACGGGCAAATACATTGCCTCCGTATACAAACAAGCTTTGTTTTGAATACTCCTGGCCATTGGAATAATAACTTTTTTCACTAATGTATTGCAGATTCACACCAAGGCCGGCATCCAGATTTTTATTGAGGTGATAGCCTACCTGCGGTGATACATTAATAAGCGTATAACTCCCCAACTGCAGGCTCAGGTTACCACCAAAAAACAGGTTTTCTTTTTTAAACCCATTTTGTTTTTCTGTGCTTTTTTCTTCTTCCTGGCAAAAGGCGGCTGAGGTAAAGAGCAGTGCTATCAATAAAGTCGAAAAATATTTCATGTTGTTGTGAGTTGTCAGTTATCAGTAGTCAGCTATTAATTGTAAGAAATCAGTAAGCAAGGCGTAATCAGAAATTATAATTGTAAAAAATTTATAACATCTGCTGGTCGCTACATACGGAAAGCTGATAGCTATTATCAATCGAAAATCTTTCCGGCATTCAGGATGTTATTGGGGTCAAAGGTTTTCTTAATGCCCCGCATTAATGCTAATTGCACTTCACTAAACACAATGTGCATATATTCTTTTTGGATCAGCCCGATGCCGTGTTCGCCGCTAATGGTACCGCCTAAGCTGTACACCAGTTTGAACAACTCGGCGATGGCTTTGCGTATTTCCGGGTCTTCACTACTGTTTACGGTACCGGGTTTATTAATGCGGATGTGCAGGTTGCCATCACCGGCATGGCCATAACACACAGCATTAAAATGATATTCCCTCCCTAATGCTTTTACACCCCTTATCAGTGCGGGTAATTCAGCCCTCGGAACTACTGTGTCTTCCTCAATGGTATAGCCTGCAATCTTTACGGCTTCAGCAGCCCGGCGGCGAAGTTTCCATAATTCCGCTTTTTGCTGGGCATCATCCGCAAAGTATATTTCACCGGCTTCATAGTCTTCCATTAGTGTGGCAATGGCTTCCATTTGTTGCATCAGTACATCCGGGTTATTGCCGTCTACCTCAATAATCAGGTGGGCTTCTACTTCATCTGTAACCGGTACACTACTTCCACCTACGAAGGCGCTGGTTATTTTCAGAGCATCTACTTCTACCAGCTCCAGTGCACTAGGCGTAAAGCCTGCCCTAAAAATAGCGCTCACTGCTTCGCCGGCTTTCTCCAGTTTATTAAACGGCACCAGCATCAGCAAATCGCAGATAGGGTGGGGCAAAAGTTTCAATACAATTTTGGTTACAATCCCAAGTGTGCCTTCGCTGCCAACCATTAGTTGGGTAAGGTTATAACCGGTGCTATTCTTCAGTACGTTAGCGCCTGTCCAGATAATGTCACCGGTAGGCAATACTACTTCCAGGTTTAGCACATAATCTTTTACCACACCATATTTCACAGCTTTGGGGCCACCACTGTTTTCGGCCACGTTGCCACCTATAAAGCAAGAGCCGCGGCTGCTGGGGTCGGGTGGGTAAAACAAACCTTTTTCTTTTACCGCATTCTGCAATTCCTCTGTTATTACACCCGGCTCTACGGTTACCTGCAGGTTGCGTTCGTCAATGTTAATAATGGTTTTAAAACGCTCCATGCTCAGCAACACGCCGCCCTTGTGTGGCAGGGCGCCACCACTAAGGCCGGTACCAGCGCCACGGGGTGTTATGTGTATGCGATGCTCATTGCAAATAGCCATTATAGCACTTACTTCTTCCGTAGTGCGTGGCTTTATGACCACATCGGGCAGGAAGCTGAGTTTTTCGGTTTCGTCGTGGCTGTAATACTGCCTGCTTTCGGCATCAATCAGTACATAAGTGTCGCCGGTTATTTGTTTAAATTCACTAATAAAATCAATGGCATGGGCCGTAGCAGTTGCTTGCATAGGTAGAGTATTCTGAAGCGGTAAAATTCGGGTAAAAACGGGAAAGTAGGTAGGACGGCATCGCTTATTTAGATTTCCGAAATTTCATGAACACCGGGCGATGCCGCCCTTTTATTCGGAAAGCTGCTTTAATTACATCATCTGGGTATAGCGTTGTATATATGTTATTGTTTGCAACAACCTTATTTACTGAATTGCAGGTTTGATAATAAAGGACGGCATCGCCGGGAGTTACAGAAGAAACAATTTTATAAACCAGCGATGCCGACCTTTCAAATCCCCCGCTGACTGCCTTCTGTTCTCTAAGTTCTTCTTAACAAAATTTTTTGTTTACCATGTAACTATCTACGAATGTAATCGTATGTTTGTACGAACATAATCGTAATCAATCAAAAACGAAAACCTATGCGTACAACTTCCATCACCAAAAATGTATTACCCCTGGCAGCCATCGTGGTTGTTTCCAGCTTTGCTATCCTGTTTCCCTTCTTTTCGTCCAGCGCACAAAAAGTAAAAAAAGAAACAGTGATAGAAGAAAAACAGGATGATACTTCAAAAGCAAAAAGTAAAACTATCATTATCAAAGGTGGCGATTTGGACAAAACCATGGCTGACCTTGACAAAAGCATGAACCAGTTGCAGAATCTGAACCTGGATAATGTGATGAAAAGCGCTGCTGATGCCTTAAAGGCAATTGATATGACAGCGATTGAAAAATCGGTAGCGGATGCGATGAAGTCTGTGAATGCCGGGCAAATACAGCAGCAGATAAAGTTAGCGATGCAACAGGTAGATGCAGATAGTATTCAGCAGCAGATACAACTGGCGATGAAAAGTATAGATACCGATAAAATGAAAGCCGAAATGGATAAAGCCATGGCGGAACTTAAAAACAGCCATTGGCAGGAAGAATTGCAAAAAGGCATGAAAGAAATGAAATCAGCCATGGCCGAAATTAAAAATATTAATCAGGTGGAAATCAGAAAAGAACTGGAAAACGCCCGCCAGGAAATGGAGAAGGCTAAACTAAGCATGAAGGATGATATGGCAAAAGCGAGAATAGACATTGAAAAAGCTAAGACCGAAATGACCCGGTTAAAAACGTTATTGCAGGATTTACAAAAAGATGGCCTGATAAAAAAAGGAGAAGATGTCAAACTGGAATGGAAGAACAGCCGCCTGTACATCAATGGGAAGGAGCAAAGCGCTGAAGTCTCTGAAAAATACAAAGCATTGGAAAAAATGGATATTAATATGAATAGCAGTGACGGTGATAACGATGATCTGTAAAAAATAAAGCATTATTTGTATAGAAAGCGGCTCCGTTTTTAACGGGGCTGTTTTTATGTGTGGTTGTAAGTATCAGCTTTGAAGGTAATGTGTATTTCCTGCAAATAGAGGATGTGATTACTGCATGTAGAAATTCTTCTTCCCTTATCATTCTGCCAATACTTACTTTACAGGCTTAAACCATCCCGATGCAGAATTATAAGAATCATGCTAAGCTTTCCCCCATGTATCATGGCGTGCTGCTCCTGTCGCTGATTGCCTATCTTGTGTTTGCCATTGTTAACCTTACCCGGCATATACATGCGGGGGACAATAGCCTGCAACCTTATTTAATCGTTGCTATTAGTATTATCTTTTTTTTGTTTGCTTATATCATACGCTCTTTTCCTTTAATAGCACAGGACAGGATTATCCGTGCCGAAGAAAACTTCCGTTATTATGTGCTCACCGGCAAACCATTAGATCAGCAGTTAACCATAAGCCAGATCATTGCACTACGGTTTGCACCGGATGCTGAATTTCCATCTCTGGTGCAGCGGGCAGTCAAGGAAAATCTTTCTTCAAAAGAAATTAAAACGGCTGTACAAAACTGGCGGGCAGAT
Organism: Chitinophagaceae bacterium; assembly: GCA_965246935.1. Lineage (GTDB taxonomy): Bacteria > Bacteroidota > Bacteroidia > Chitinophagales > Chitinophagaceae > JAZKFT01. The sequence continues at coordinate 147,476 of CBDFGC010000002.1, forward strand.
GAGCATCGGTTGTGATTGTTTTACACGTTTACCCGTTCGCAAGTTCGCCTGTTGAAATACAGTTTAAAGTTTAGGGTTTAAAGTTTGTCGTTGCCTAAATAATTGTTTCTGTATTCATTCCATCCTATCCCAAAGGTCCATCCCTGTATCATTCCAGCGTTTCGAAAAAGGGAAACAGTTTTTCTGCCAGGGGCAGCGGCATGTTGCAACGTTTCATGGTGGCGGCTTCCATAAAATAAAGCGTTACTTCGCCGGTTGTACAAACGATTCCTGCTTCGTTCAGCACTTCGGAAAAAAACAGGATTTTATGGTTAGTGGGTAATTCTTTTAATGTAATCCGCACCGTTATCAACTCATCATATTTTACCGGTTTCAGGTATTTTATGTGCAGTTCCGTTACCGGCATAATTACGCCCATTTCTTCCAGACTTTTATAGGTAAAGCCCAACTGGCGTATAGCTTCGGCACGGCCTATCTCAAAAAACTCGGCATAGCGGCTATGATATACCACACCCATCTGGTCGGTAAGGGCATAGTGAACGCGTATTTGAGTTGTAGCAATAAACATGAGCAATCATTTTTTGAGATGATGATAAAATACTATTCGTTTTCAACAATTGGTTCAGCATCGTCACTTATAAAATGCGGATCATGCGGGTCTATTTTTTGGTGGAAATAAGCTGCTACCGGTTTAATATTTACCAAAAGGATGAATGCAATTACTGACTCAATAAGCCGTGGCCAGTTAAAACCCGGAACGTCGGCCAAATAGCCCCGCTTTATACTACGGCCACCTGCAGTATCCGAAAATAATTCAAATATATCGTATAGGATGGCTGGTATATTTTTTAGGAGGGTACCCAGGGTAAGAAAAAGCAAAACGGCATATAAAACGCTGGTATCTGAAAACCTTAATTGTATGTTTTCATCCGGCTGTACTTTCTCAACAACCCAGGCCGAAATTTTTGTTGTATGATTAATAACAGTAAATAAAGAAATGGCAAACAGCAAAGACGATAAGCCCTGATAAACGGCAAAGGCAGTAGAATACAAGTTAGATCCCGTAAGATAACTAACGGCACTGCTGGCAAAATAAATGAAACTGCTAATCATCTGATACCCCAGTACCATAGCCATAATAATCACAATTACCTGCACCAGTTGTAACCTATTCATTTATTGTTTTTTCTTTTTAGCAATAATAATCATTCGCTTAGATGTCGCTTTTTCATATGGCTGTAAATCGTAGCTGCCAAATAGCTCTTTTACTTCCATTTGTTGGCGTCTCAGCATTTCTGTAAAATCAGCTGTCGAAAACTTATGGACCTGCTCGGTAAACACCAAAGGTTTGGTTTGGCCGGCATCCGTTATTTCAATTTGTTTGTAAAAGAAATCATCATCCATCCGCCTGCTGATACTGAAACGTACCCCTTCGATGTCTACCTCATCTTTTTCTTTAAAATGTGCTTCGGAGTAAGGCGTATTCAGGTAATCAATTACGAATGTACCACCAGGTTTCAGGGACTGTACCATGGTACGCAACGAATTGTCGTTTTCCCGCTGGGTAGCGAAATAGCCAAAACTGGTGAAGAAATTAAAACAGTAATCAAAATAATTAATACAATAAGGCAGGCGCATATCGTGCTCAAAAAAATGAAGCCGTTCCTGCTCAATTTCTTTAGCCGCCTCAATCGCATTTGGCGATAAATCCAGTCCGGTTACATCAAATCCTTTGCCGGCCAGGTAACGTGCATGGCGGCCACGGCCACAACCCATATCCAGCATCGTAGCATTTCCCGGAGGCTGAAGATGTGCAACAAGTGTATCAATAAAATCAGCTGCTTCTTTTTCGTTTCGCTGAAAATACAACAGGTGGTAATAAACCGAATCGAACCAAATTTTAAACCAGGGTGCTTCCATAGCGGCTATTTAGGCACAAATGTAGCGGAATGGAGGGACGGCCTCACTCCCGGAAACACCCTCTTTCAATATCGTTCCTTTGAATAATTTTCTCTTAGCCGCTTATCTTCGCTGCTTTGCTTCAAAAAACCCTGATCCTTTTAGAATGGCGCTCATCAAATCAATTTCCGGCATACGTGGCACCATCGGCGGCAAACCCGGTACCACCCTTTCACCTGGCGATGTGGTAAAATTTACAGCTGCCTATGCAGCCTGGCTGAAAAGCTACCAACCTAATAATAAAAAAGTGGTGATTGGCCGGGATGGCCGTATTAGCGGGGCTATGGTGTCTGGCCTGGTATGCCATACACTCAACGCCTGCGGGCTGAATGTTGTAGACCTTGGCCTGAGTACTACGCCAACTGTTGAATTCGCCGTAACGGACGAAGGGGCAGCAGGCGGTATTATTATTACAGCCAGCCACAATCCCAAAGAATGGAATGCATTAAAATTACTGAATGAAAAAGGCGAATTCATCAGTGCCACAGACGGGGAAGCCTTATTAGCAATTGCCGAAAGTGAAACGTTTGACTTTGTATCCGTGGATAAATTGGGAACGCACACACCAGACGATAGCTACCTGCAAAAACATATTGATGCGGTATTAAGTTATCCGCTGGTAGATGCTTCTGCCATTAAAAAGCGAAAGCTGAAAGTAATCGTAGATGGTATCAACAGCACAGGTGCTATCTATGTTCCCTCCTTGCTAAAAGCATTGGGGGTAAAAGATATAACCGTTCTAAACGGTGAAGTAAACGGGCAATTTGCCCATAACCCCGAACCACTACCGCAGCACCTAAGCGAAATTTGTGCGTTGGTAAAAAAACAGGATGCCGATTTGGGCATTGTCGTGGATCCGGATGTGGACCGGCTTTGTTTTGTGTGCGAGGACGGCAGCCTGTTTGGTGAAGAATACACGCTGGTGGCAGTGGCCGATTATATACTTTCTCACAGGCCAGGCAATACGGTAAGCAATATGAGCAGTACCAAGGCCCTGAAAGAATTAACCTTGAAAAAAGGGGGTATGTACTTTCCGAGTGCTGTAGGTGAAGTAAATGTGGTAACTAAAATGAAAGAGGTAAATGCGGTGATTGGCGGCGAAGGCAATGGCGGTATTATTGTGCCCGATTTTCACTATGGCCGTGATGCATTGATTGGTATTGGTTTGTTTCTGAGCCATTTGGCTCAAACCAAAAAAAGTATGACTGGCCTGCGTAGCGGCTATCCTAATTACTTTATCAGTAAAAATAAAATAGAATTGGGGGGAAGCGTGGATGTTCCAAAAGTGTTTGCCGAACTACAACGTAAGTATAAAAACCAGCCTATTAATACGGAAGACGGCTTAAAAATAGAATTTGATACTGATTGGGTGCATCTGCGTACCAGCAATACAGAGCCTGTTATCCGCATTTATAGTGAGAGTGATTTTGAATCGAAGGCCAATAATATAGCGTTGCGGCTGATGCAGGATATCAAGGAGTTTATGTAAGGCCTCCCCAACCCCTCCAAAGGAGGGGCTCCTTTATGCGAAGGCACAAATGAATAACAAGCTGTTTGCTAATCAACCATTCAACCAACTATGCATACAATCATTCAAAATAGCGAAGCTGCCCAGCCCGGTTTGAGCTCCCCCTTTGGGGGAGTTGAGGGGGCCGCCCGCATTTATTTCGACAACGCTGCCACTACTGCCCTGCATCCTGCGGTGCTGGAAGCCATGATGCCTTACCTGACCGAAAAATTTGGCAATCCGTCCTCTATTTACAGCTATGGCAGGGAAAGCAGGCTTGCTATTGAAACGGCCCGTAAAACTGTAGCTAAAATCCTGAATGCACACCCTGCAGAAATCTTTTTTACCAGTGGCGGTACAGAGGCTAGCAATACAGCCATCACTGCTTCTGTTCGGGACTTAGGTTGTGGCCATATTATCACTTCCTCCATTGAACACCACGCTACATTGCATACCGTGGAATGCCTGCATTGCAATGATTCGGTTACGTTGAGCTATGTGAAACTGCTGCCTAATGGACATATCGATCTGACGGATTTGGAAAAACTATTAGCGGAGTCGAAATCGAAAACGTTGGTAACACTAATGCACGCCAATAATGAAATTGGTAATATCACCGACATTCATGCCGTAGGGGAGATGTGTAAAAAATACAGCGCCATTTTTCACAGTGATACGGTACAAACGGTTGGTCATTACCCGTTCGACCTTCGTAATACACCAGTGCATTTTATAACGGCGGCTGCCCATAAGTTTCATGGGCCAAAAGGAGTGGGATTATTATATATAAATGAAAGTGTACGCATCAAACCATTTATTAACGGCGGGGGGCAAGAGCGAAACATGCGTGCCGGTACGGAAAACTTATATGGTATTGTAGGTTTTGCGAGAGCATTGCAAATGGCCACAGACCATTACGAAGAAAATGCCGCCTACATCAAAGGGTTAAAAACCTATATGATGCAGCAATTAGCAGAAAAAATACCCGTAACCATTTTTAATGGCGATCCGCTGGGCCAGAGTTTATACACCGTACTAAATGCTTCTTTTCCGAAAACGGAAAAAAGTGAAATGATTCTCTTTAACCTCGATATTAACCATATATGTGCCAGTGGCGGCAGTGCCTGTACCAGCGGCGCCGATGCCGGCAGCCATGTAATCCGGGCTGTGAACAATAATCCCAATCAGGTAGCCGTCCGTTTTTCTTTTTGCTACCAAAATACCAGGGAAGAAGTAGACTATGTGGTGGAGAAACTAAAGGAAATGATTTAAGAAAAATGTGAAAATTACTCAATGGCTCAATTGCTCAATGAATACAAAATATAAACGGGCAACAGGCAATGAATACAAATTGAATACAAATGAATGCAAGATGCATTTTTACTAGCCTTAAAAAGGTGGGGTGGCAAAATCTCAGTATATAGCAAATCCCTATGAATAATGGGTAACAGGGGTAATAAATAAAAAAGACGCCTGCATGGCGTCTCTACAAATTGTATTCATCCCTTGTATTATCCTATTCATCCCAAAAATCCCGGTTTAAGACAATATCCCTGTAAATGAAAACTGCGAAGCTTTCGCTCCGCAGTGCATATGTTATATTTTTGGGGAAAAACAACATTGCCTATTGTTGTGGTGGACGTTGCATACCCTGGCCTCCCTGGCCCCTGTTGTTACGCATTTGCGTAGCCATGTATTCGTTTACCAGCTTGATTTTTTCATCCGTTAGCGGAATAGCTTTAAATTTTTTGTCTGTATCAGCCTGCATTTCGTCCATCTTTTTTTTGCGATCTTCATCACTTAGGTCTCTTAAACCACGCATGTTACCACGGCTGGCATAATAGATATCCAAAACCTGGTTTGCTTCAGCATCTGTAAGTTTGGCAGCTTCCATTAGTCCGGGCTTGGACTTTTCCTTCATCTGCTGCATACGCATGGCACGGCCGGTTGTATCCCCCTGACCGCCGGGTTGTGCGTTGGCATTTATGGCAAACAGACTTACCATAAATACACATAATACAAGAATCTTTTTCATGGCGTTTTAATTTTAAATTTGAGGCAGCAAGGTAAGCGGACAAGATTTAGCAAGAACGTTGCCAATGTTATTTATGGTTAAAAAAAGATGGTAAAAAGTTAAGAAAAGCCTGGCATATTTATGTAACAATTAACGCAGGATTATGGATGCAATAAGTGTTTGCATCTATATTCATTAATCATTCCCCTTTACCAAACCTGATTGACTGCTATGGCATCCTCCTCCGGCAAAAAAACATTTCACTTTGGATGGTTCATTATTGCATCCTGCATGATCGCCTGCTTACTTGTTGCCTATCAATTTATACTACCAACAAAAAAGCAAGCTGTACCCGCAATACCGGCCGATAGTCAAAAACCTGCTGCTATAATAAAAGATAAGTTGGCGCTGCAACCTGCAACAGTGCAAAACATTGTCAACACAAAAACGACCTATGTTACCAGTAACTGTGTTTATCATTCCTCTGTTGTAAAAAAATATCCTAAACGGAGGTTCATACCTGTTAGGGAAAAGGATTTACATGATAAAAAGACGACAGGCAATAACGAGGTGACCAGCGATGCAACCACAAAAACAGAAGCAAACAGTATAGCGTTATTAGACTCATTCTACCAGTCTATTGCTAAACAGCCCGTTACTTTTAGGATTCAACCGCAGCAGGATACCGTTTTAAATTTACCGGAAGGAACCATCATTGCCATACAGGCAAATACATGGGTGCACAGCAATGGCCACCCGGTAACAGAACCGGTTGTATTTAGTGTAACAGAATTTTATGACAAAGGCAGTATGATTTGTAACCGGCTTTCTACCGGCTCAAACGGGCAGCCATTGGTAACCGGCGGTATGCTGCACCTGGCAGCAAAAGATGCATCTGGCAATGAGATAGCAATTAAGCAAAATGGTTCTATTGATGTTCAGATGCCCTCTAAAAACCTGGATAAAAACATGCAGCTTTTTTTGCCTGTAAAAAATAGCCCACCTGCCTATAATAAAAAAGACAGCATTTTTCAAATGCTCGAATTGCTGGACTGGGTTGGCTTTGGGCAAAGTCAGGTCAGTATGCCGGTGCCGATGGTAAATGTGATTGACTGGACAGAAACACCACATTGGGAACCAGGTATTTTTTTTAGCAATAAGGTAGCGGCAAAATTTGTCGTTGATAATAACAGTCCACTATCTAACAACGAAGTAAAGACAGAATTGAAAAAACGTTTTCCTGAATATGACAAGATTATTGTAAGGAGAGAATGGAAACATCCGATTAAACTTTTCAGAAAATGGAGGCCTGCTACTACCGGATTAAAAAAGATGTTAACACTTGCTAAAGCAAAAAAATATAAACTGATAACTCCGCAGGAAGAGCAGGAATCGTTGAAGCAGTTTCAGGAAAATTTAAAACAATACAAAAACGACAGCATTCGTTTAGCTGCAACCGCACAGATAAAAAATAATTATGGCTTTAAAGTCAGCAACCTCGGATTTATTAACTGTGATCGTTTTTTAAATGATCCACGGCCTAAAGTTCTATACACTATTAACAGGGATAATACTTCAGAACAACTGTTCGTGCACCGGCTTTTCTTTCATTCTATTAATTCTATCATGAGTCCTTATTGGGAAGATGCGGCATCTTTCAGAAATATCCCCGCTGGTGAAAAAGTAACATTGGTAAGTGTAGGGGTTATCAATAATCAAACAGTTGCTTCGTTCAAAACCTTTACAACCGACAATACCTCACCGCTGCTTACTTTGGACTATCAGCCAACTGAACCTGCTGCTTTCAAAAAAGAACTTCAAAGCGTTCTGGGTACTCTTAAATGATGATCTGTATCTGAAAAGTGTTGCTTTTGAATGTTCTGCTTACACCTTTTTACTTCACCCCGCCATTCCGTAAGTTTGCGGTCCTTCAACGGCCACCTATGAAAGCATTAAAGCCAATGGAGTGCACAAAAAATGACAGAACCCAAACGATATTTAATTACTTCAGCCCTGCCATATGCCAACGGGCTAAAGCATATTGGCCACCTGGCCGGGGCATATATACCTGCTGATATTTACGTACGCTATTTGCGGGCACAAAAAAGGGATGTGGTATTTGTATGCGGCAGTGATGAGCATGGTGCTGCTATTACCATACAGGCCATGAAGGAAGGTACTACGCCTAAAGCGATTGTTGATAAATACCATGAAATACTGAAGCAGAATTTTATTGACCTGAATATTTCATTTGATATTTATCACCGTACAACTTCACCGCTGCATCATCAAACGGCACAGGAATTTTTTACCGTCCTCAATAATAAAGGCGACCTGGAAATAAAAGAAACCGAACAATATTTTGATGAAGCCGCCAACACTTTTTTAGCCGACCGCTACATTATCGGTACCTGCCCGGTTTGTGCAAACCCAAATGCATTTGGCGACCAGTGCGAACGTTGCGGCAGTACGCTTAGCCCGGAACAACTAATTAATCCACGCAGTACACTAAGCGGCAACGCTCCAATAAAAAAAGCTACTAAACACTGGTACCTGCCGCTGGACAGGCACGAAGATTTTTTACGGAAATGGATTTTAGAAGAACACAAAAGCGACTGGAAAACAAACGTACTGGGCCAATGTAAAAGCTGGCTGGATGCAGGTCTGCAACCCCGGGCCGTAACGAGGGATTTAGATTGGGGGGTGAAAGTGCCAAGAGCCCCCACCTATCCTCCCCCAACGGGGGAGGCAAACTTTGACGATCGGAGCAAAGATCTGCATGATACGAGTAAACAAATCTTAAAGAACCACGGTTTTAAAGTCTCCCCCGTTGGGGGAGATTTAGAGGGGGCTAAAGTTCTTTACGTTTGGTTCGATGCCCCCATCGGTTACATCAGTGCTACCAAACAATGGGCATTGGATACAGGCCGTGACTGGCAACCCTATTGGCAGGGTAAGGATACGAAACTGGTTCATTTTGTAGGCAAGGACAATATCGTTTTCCATTGCATCATTTTCCCGGTAATGCTGCAGCTACATGGTAATATTTTGCCCGAAAATGTGCCGGCCAATGAATTTATGAACCTGGAAGGTGATAAAATGAGCACCAGCAGGGGATGGAGCATTGAAATGGAAGAATACATTACGGATTGGGTAAAACCGGAAAACGGCGGGCCGCAGATGGTGGATGTATTGCGGTATTATCTTACCACTATTTCACCAGAAACCAAGGATAGCGAGTTTACCTGGAAAGGATTTCAGGATGCCAATAAAACATTGTCGGATATTTTCGGAAATTTTGTAAACCGCAGTTTTGTGATGATGCACAAATTATGTAATAGTAAAGTACCTAAACTGCACCTGGAAGTTTTGAATGAAGATGATAAAATGATGATGGAAGAATTTCAGATGGCAAAAGAGAAAATTGAAACCTTACTGGAAACTTATAAGTTCAGGGAAGGCTTATCTGAAGTTATAGAACTGGCCAGAAAAGGCAATGGATATTTGACAAAAAAACAACCTTGGATGGTAGTGAAGCAAATCGGTGAAGATGGCAAACCGGTAACCGAAGCACAGCAATCTATAAATAATACTATACATATTTGTTTGCAATTGTGTGCCAACCTGGCTATTCTCGTCAATCCATACTTACCCAATACGGCAAAGAAAATGTGCTACATGATGAAGGTGGTAGATAAAATGCTGGATTGGGAGAATGCAGGCAAACTGAAGCTGCTGAGCATTGGCTACAACCTTCGGGAACCGCAGCTTTTGTTCAGGAAAATAGAAGACGCAGAAATAACCATACAATTGGAAAAATTAAAAGAAAAAAGCAGGAAAATGAATACAAATACAGACCATGGACAACAGACCACGGACAATGGGCCTACGCAGGACAGAGTCGCTCCCGGAGACACCGTCCTTTCGGGTAAAAGTCAGATACCTGGTAATCAGCAGCAAACCACGCATATAACAACTCCGATTAGCGAATCTACGAAGCCAGATCTGAGCTTCCCCGTTGGGGTGCCTGTCCCGGACCCCCGTCGGGAAGTTGAGGGGGCCGTTGGGACGATTAAACCTGAAATTATATTTGATGATTTCGCCAAAATAGACCTGAAAATTGGCACCATTACCGCTGCCGAAAAGGTGCAGAAGGCAGACAAATTGTTGAAGTTAACGGTGGACATAGGCTTTGAAATCCGAACTATTGTTAGCGGTATTGCAGCCCACTTTGCACCGGAAGAAATTGTAGGCAAACAGGTAACCGTAGTAGCGAACCTGGCACCCCGTAAAATGCGGGGCATCGAAAGCCAGGGAATGATTTTAATGGCGGAAGATGCAGGCGGTAAATTGCATTTTATTAATCCGGAAGGAATCATTAATTCCGGTGCAGGTGTATCATAAAAAGCGGTAAGAGCCTATGTGGAAGCGCCTACAAAATATCATTCAGCACCGCCCAAAAAACGGTGCTGTTTTTTATTTTTATATTGACAGTCATTATTCGGGTACCGCAATTAATCCGGCCGCTCAGTAAGCATCACGAACTCAATACGGCTGCGGTGCTCGTATGCCTGCAGGTGTGGAACGAGCAGGGACCGGCTCCTTCAAAAGCGGCGCCGGTTCAGTATTTCCCGGGCAAGTACAATATTTTTTACGATGCAAAAAGCAGTTTTAAAAATCTGAATAATAGCGGGGCTTATTTATCAATGGGTGCCGGCTCTTACCTGCTTCCCTGGCTGGTCATGAAATTGTTTCATCTGGCGCCCTCTTCACTGTCACTTCGCTTATGGATGTTGCTGCTGGAAGTGATTACTGTTTACCTGTTGTACGGCTTGTTGCTTTTCATTAAAACACAATTATTTCCGGCGTATAAAAATTTTGCATTTACCGGATGCCTGCTTTTTTTAACCGCCCCGGTAGTAATGTGGTTCATGGGAAATTCCTATAGCCACGAAAGCATGGTGATGCCATTTTATTTACTAATGCTGCGTTTGGCCTTTGCGATACTGGTAAACGATTATCGATGGAATACAAAATACTTTTTATGGTATGGCCTGTGTACCACATTAGCTGTGTACACTGATTGGTTAGGTTTGATGGCGGCGGCAATTATTTTCATACAGGCAGTTTCATTTAAAAATTTCAAACAGCGGATTCCATTCTTACTGACTAATCTATTGGCTGTTTTTATTCCGGTAATTATCGTATGCTGGCAATATATTTCTTTGGTTGGTTGGAAAGAGTATTCAGGATTTATCGTGGCACAGTTACATCGGAGAAGTTTACCTGGTACAGATGTTGAATTTTCTATTGTTGATTTTACAAAGTATTTTGTCACTGGTTACGGAGCACTTTGTATAGCTGCCTTGTTAGGTATTATTTTAATTCGTAAAAAAGTAAATTCTAACCTGGTATTGCTGGCTGCTATCCCACTGTTGCACTACCTCGTATTCAGGGGCTTTTCCAACGAGCATGATTACTCTGTATTAAAATGGTCACCATTTATGATCGTTGCTGCATTAGCTGGCCTTGGCAGACTCTCTCAAAAAATTGGCAAAGAAAGCATTGCTGCTTATTCATCATCGCTAATAACCTCCGTTTTATTATACCATTTTATCAACCCACCTTTTGCAAAAAGCTTCAATGGCGAGCAGTATATGCCTGGATGAAAGCTACAGGTCAGCTTAATAGCTGCAGAAGCTGCTCAAACCGGATGAATACATTTTTGTAAATACTGAAGGCTATTTGCACCAGGTAGAATGGTATGCCCACCGTAATTACAAACCTGCAAAAGATACTACGCTGAAGTTCGTATCATGGCTACAGCAAAAGCCGGGCAGCAAAGCCGTTTTCTTATGAACTTGAATGCCGGGTACTGGAATATCGACAAGGATTATCAGAATGGAACGCAGGTAAAATTTTCATAATTACAAAATTGTAACTTTTGAAAAGGTTCATCGCCTGCGTCAATCCCATCAAAAAAATTACATTTCCAGAGAAGGCGATCCTCAAAAATTAGTTGCATAGCTAACAAATATTTGCCTTCTTTGCAAAGCCTTTCTTAGGCGATAAAAATGATAATTGTTAGCCGTATGAACCGTTCGATCAAAAAAAGTAGCCGTATTAGGTAGTGGTGTAATGGGTAGCCGCATTGCCTGCCACTTTGCAGGCATTGGCGTACAGGTTTTGTTATTGGATATAGCAGCGCCCTCTCCGGCCCCCTCTAACTCCTTCCAACGGTGGAGGGCCTGATAGGAACATGCAAAAGCTGTATTACTCTCCCCCGTTGGGAGAGCTGGAGGGGGCCCAAATAAAATTGTAAACGATGCGCTGGCCGCAGCGATCAAGAGCAATCCTTCACCGGTGTTTACGCAGGATGTGGTGAAGCGCATCCGCACCGGTAATTTTACCGATAACATGAAGGACATAGCCACTGCCGACTGGATTATTGAAGTGGTGGTGGAACGGCTGGATATTAAACAACAGGTGTACGAACAGGTAGAACAATTCCGAAAACCCGGAACGCTGGTCACAACGAATACTTCCGGCATTCCCATTCATTTGCTTTGTCAAGGCCGCGGTGAGGATTTTAAAAAGCATTTCTGTGGTACGCACTTCTTTAATCCGCCCCGTTACCTGCGCCTGCTGGAAGTAATTCCAACGCCGGATACTGACCCGGCCATTGTGGATTTCCTGATGCACTACGGCGATTTGTTTTTAGGAAAAACAACGGTGCTGGCAAAAGATACACCGGCCTTTATTGCCAACCGGGTTGGTGTGTTCAGTATCATGGCTATTTTTCATATCATGGAAAAGCTGGGCCTCACGATAGATGAAATAGATGCCCTGACCGGGCCTGTGTTCGGGCGGCCAAAATCGGCCACCTTTCGTACGGCCGATGTAGTGGGCATTGATACCCTGGTAAAAGTGGCAGAAGGCGTTGCCGCCAATTGTCCGCAGGACGAAGCAAAAACAATATTCGACATACCTGCCTGGCTGCAAAAGCTGGTTGATAATAAATGGCTGGGCGATAAAACAGGACAGGGGTTTTTCAAAAAGATGAATGCTCCGGCAGTGGACTCGGCCATTACCGTAAAAGGCCCGTCCAACAGTTCTGCACCGCTGGAAGGCACTGAAGAAATACTGCGTTCGGCGCCACAAAAAGAAGCAGTAGCAACTACGGTTGACAAGCCGGTACCAAAGGATAAAGAAATTTATGTGCTGAACTTGCAAAGCTTTGATTACGAGCCCCGTCAAAAACCAAAATTTGCTACACTCGAAGCTGCCAAACCGGTTGATGATCTGAAAAACCGCCTTAAACTATTACAGGCAGGAGGGGATAAAGCCGGCGAATTTTACCGGCAGTTTCACTATTATCTTTTTTCCTATATCAGCTATCGTATACCGGAAATCAGTGATGAAATTTACCGGGTGGACGATGCCATGATGGCCGGCTTTGGTTGGGAAATAGGCGCTTTTGAAAGCTGGGATGTATTAGGCGTGGCCAAAACCACTGAAGCCATGAAAGCTGCCGGTTTTAGCGTAGCGCCTTGGGTGGAACAAATGCTGGCAAACGGCAATCCGTCTTTTTACAAAATTCAGAACGGGCAACGGGTTAGTTACAAACCGGCATTTACGGCAACCGGCGAAACTGCTGGCGGTGACTATCCGCAAACGGAAGGTGATGACAGCGGTATTATCATTATGAGCAACCGCTCCCAAAACATTGTTTGGAAGAACAGCGCCTGCACGACTTACGATTTGGGAGATGATATTTTGGGCTTGCAATGGAATACCAAGATGAACAGCATGGGCGGCGAGGTACTGGAGGGTATTCAAAAATCGATCGCTAAAGCAGAAGAAAACTTTAAAGGATTGGTGATCGCGAATGAAGGCCCCAACTTTAGTGTAGGCGCCAATGTAGGATTGATTTTTATGCTGGCTATTGAGCAGGAATTTGAAGAACTGGATATGGCTATCCGTATGTTCCAGAATACCATGATGCGGGTACGGTATTCCGGTATTCCGGTGGTGGTGGCGCCGCATGGCATGGCGCTGGGGGGTGGCTGCGAAATAAGCCTGCATGCTGATAAAATACAGGCAGCGGCAGAAACGTATATCGGCCTGGTTGAATTAGGCGTGGGCGTAATTCCCGGTGGTGGCGGCACCAAGGAATTTGCTTTGCGGGCTGCTCAGGAATACACGGACGGCGAAATTGAAATCGAACCCTTAAAGCGCCGGTTCTTCACCATTGGGATGGCCAAAGTAGCTACCAGTGCCCATGAAGCATACGGGCTGGGCATTATGCGGAAAGGCATTGACGAAATCAGTATGAATGTGGCCCGCCGGGTGGCCGACGCCAAACGCAGTGCATTGGAAATGTGGGACGAAGGTTATACCATGCCGGTGCAACGGACGGATATAAAAGTATTAGGCCGTGGTGCATTGGGTGCCATGTACGCCGGGCTGAACGGCATGAAAAGCGGCCGCTATATTACCGAGCATGACGAAAAGATTGCTAAAAAATTAGCTTACGTACTGTGCGGCGGCGACCTGAGCGAAAGTGCATTGGTATCCGAACAATACCTGCTTGATCTGGAACGGGAAGCCTTTTTAAGCCTTTGCGGCGAACGCAAAACACTGGAGCGTTTACAAAGTGTATTGAAGGGTGGAAAGCCGGTGCGGAATTAATGGCTATAGAGGTCGGCACCGCTTATTTTGGACTTTGTCCTTAACGAAACTCCCGGCGATGCCAACCTTTATACCGGAAACGGGCAAACAGTCAACAGTAAGGAAATTTATAACGCCGAAAAAAGTAATGGTGAAAATAGTATTTTATGCAGAAGTTTAAAGAGCATTAACCTAAACAACCAGTGCAAACCGATGGTGAATCTCATGCCTGGAAATGCAGATAAAAAAATAATAATAGAATCCAAAGGAATGAAGATTGGTAAATTCTATCTTCCACCTTTTACCTTAAATGAAAGTGAAATTGTTGTTTGTTTTCTCTATGGTGGAGCCCATTTCTATGAACTTATGATAGGACTTGCAGCTTTTTTTACAGGAAAATTAAAGAATGAAAATGTGACAATTTACAAGCCGCTGGGTTTTGTGGAACCTATTAAAGGAAGAAGCTACAGAAGATTATTTTATCCGGTTACTGTTGGTGGATACATAAAAAAGCATGGCAACCCTAATAATAAAATTGCAGAAAATATTTACAACCATTACGGTATTCACCCTAAAACTGGGATCAATTCCTTAGAATGGACTGAGCGTAAAATGCTGAGCCTCTACGCTGTTTTATCACATAACAAAAACATTATTTTAGATTTTTTAGGGATAAGCCCACAAGGAATGGAAGACGTTTATCAGGTACTAAGAGAAAATGTTATGAATGGTGGCACAGTATTAATTCTTGACAATTTTCCTGATTTTAAAGATTGGTGTACAAAATTTATAACAGTTGAAGTTGCGGAAAATTAATTATAATGTATATTTATTATTTTCTCCACTCCTTGCGCAGGTCGCCTGACCTGTGCATTGCTATTCCTTATGCTCGGTGTTCATGCTGTTTGTAAAAAAGTAACAAATCGGCACAGGGCAGGAGCCCTGCGCCAGTGTAAATTGTGGAAATTTAAATTGCACCCTACCTTTTGAAACGCAAGCTGAATAGTTTTATTTTTGGAGAAACAACCGGTATATATCAGCTACTGAATTAAAGGCGAGCCTTCACGGGATGATAGAGCATGAAGGTGACGAACAGGTTCTGAACCATATAAAAGAAATTCTTGAACAAAATGTACATATACCAATAGCGGAACTGGCGGGCAAACCATTTATGAATTTAATAAAGAAATGGAAGAAGCAGAGGCAGAAATGGATAAAGGAGAATTTTTGACTCATGAAGAAGTATCCGAAATGTTTGAGAAAATGTTCAGAAAATGAGGATAGAATGGAATAAAAATGCTCAAAAACAATTTTCGCAAGCAATAGAATATATATCAAACGATTCAGAGCAAAATGCAGAAAAAGTAGGTAGGATTGTTCCTCAGATGATTAATAAATTATCAGAAAATCCTGAACGGTATGGACTTGAGAAATACAAACAACCTAATGATGGTAGCTATCACTATTTTATAAAATATCAATACCGGGTTAGTTTTCATATTCAGAAGAATTTAGTAAGGATCATTCGCATCCTCCACCAGAAACGTAAGCCGTCTTTCCTGTGAAATTTCCTTGTTGTTTCCGGTCTTGTTCTATGAATTCCTTCAACTAACTATATTTTGAAAAACATATTCTATTTGCGTAGCGCAGATAATTTAAAACTGGTTGTAACTATATTGGTCATCTGGCGGAAGCCGTATGAGTCCAATGTTTCTCTTATTTCCTTCGAACCCTTTGCTTTATAGCTGCTTTCACTGGTAAATGGCGGGAAAAGCATAGGGATGTTAGCATAAAATGGTAGTTAGCCGCCATCATGAACTTCTTTAAAAAATTGTTGACACGTAAAAGACAGAAAGAAACAACGCCCATCTTGTTGAGTATACAAGGTAGATCATCTGTGCCAACCCCTATACATGAAACTGAACCAAGTATAAAAGAGACTTTAAAATTGAGAAATGTGAAATGGAAACAGTTTGATAGTGGAAAATTGACAGGGACAAGTGGCAGTGAAGGAGGAAAGATTATAACTGATTTTGAAAACCTTACTGGAGCACGTTTGACAATAGAAAAGGATGGTAACATTGCCCCTTACACAGTGACATTAGGAATATATGGTTTAATGTTTCATACACATTTTTGTAGTACTAAAAATGAAGCAGACGTTTTTTCAAACTCTGCAATGGAGAAAATTGACAAGATTTTTTTAATGTATGAAATACAAGAAGCTGATAGAGACAATAGCTGGCGGGAGCAACATAACAAACTCGTTGCTGAACTGGCTGAACAGTGACAGACGGCAGCTAACGGTGTGTTTATTCAATGCTGGCTGAAGAAAATGAATTAAACTTTTTATCCTTATTCAACAACCATTGTCTGCAAACTGAAGTTTTACAAATGCCAGTACTAAATAAATACAAACAACGTTGCCGTAGTGAGCAACAAACGATGATTGCTCAAATCTTTACCTTGCATTTATCCGTTCGTTTTTACCACGTAGCTTTTGTCAATGTCTTACATTTGAACCATGCCACTCCGCCATCTTGTTGCAATGATTTGCCTGCTTACCAGTTTCAATAGCTATAGCCAATCTTCCTTTTCCCTGTTCTTCGAAAAAGCCTACCTCCATACCGACCGGAATTATTATGCTGCCGGTGAAGACATCTGGTTAAAAGCGTACCTGGTAAATGCACAAACGGGAATCCGCATCAATACCTCCGCTAATTTATATGTGGAGCTAATTTCGCCCGATGCAAAAGTGATAGATAAAGAAATGCTGCACCTGGTAAACGGACTTGCCGGCGGTGACTTTCACTTACCGGACAATGCATCCGCCGGCAACTATCGCATCCGGGCCTATACCAATTGGATGAAGAATTTTGGGGATATGTTTTTCTTTGAAAAGAAAATTGAAGTAACTGCAGATGAATCACTGAAATCAGGTACTGTAAAAGGCTTACCGGTAATTGTGGCATCCGTAAATGGTATCGCTAAACCGGGTTCCGGCCATATTCAGTTTTTTCCGGAAGGTGGCAACATAGTAGCAGGTTTGCCCATTCGCATGGCTTTTAAAGCAACCGATGGTTTCGGAAAAAGTATTACGGTAAAAGGTAAAATCACCACTGCTGCCGGTGATTCCGTTGCCGCATTTGAAAGTACCCATTCGGGGATGGGTAGCTTTGTTTTTACACCGTTACCCGGTGTTACGTATACAGCCACTGGTAAGTATGATGGCAGAGAATTAATGAGTGAACCACTTCCCAAAGCATCAATAAAGGGATTTGTATTAGCAGTGCAGGATAATGGGAATGCCTACACAGCTACGATACGGGCAGATGATGTAACTGCCGCTTCTATTAGTGGAAAG
Source organism: Chitinophagaceae bacterium (assembly GCA_965246935.1). Taxonomy (GTDB): domain Bacteria; phylum Bacteroidota; class Bacteroidia; order Chitinophagales; family Chitinophagaceae; genus JAZKFT01. The sequence goes on from CBDFGC010000002.1 coordinate 164,990, forward strand.
CCGGTAGCGGTAGCGGTCCGTTTTGCAGGCAAGCTCCGGTTTTCCCAAAACGTTTCGCTGACGGGTAAAACAGCTACTATCGCCATCCCGAAAGATAGTTTAAGAACTGGTTTACATGCCATTACGCTGTATGATGAATTACAACGTCCACAGGCTGAACGGCTGATTTTTGTGGCAACGCAAAAGCCTTTGCACATCACCCTTACTACAGGTCAGCCAGCTTACGATACCCGCCAGCAAACCGTGGTAAATGTATCAGTAACCGATGCCGATAATCAACCGGTGCAGGCCCGTTTTTCCGTGGCAGCTACCGATGCCGGAATGGTTCAACCGGGCAACAGCAATATTGTTTCTTATTTGCAACTGGAGTCGGAAATCCGGGGCCAGATAGAAAACCCACAGCAATATGTTGATTCGGCCAATTCCAAACGTTTTGAGCAGTTAGACCTGTTACTGCAAACGCAGGGGTGGCGTTCGTTTTTATGGCGCCGGCTAAAGGATACCAGCGTGGTAATTAAATATTTGCCCGAGCCAGGCATAACACTATCGGGCAAAGTGCGTAAAACGTTTTCCGGCAAAGGCATCTCTGATATGAATATTACGTTATATGCTGAAAAATCGTCTGGCGATAAACTGTTTATGACAAAAACGGATTCTGCCGGCCGTTACTTTCTGGACGGGCTACCCCTGGCTGGCTTGCAAACGGTAAAGCTGGTTACCCGGAATAACAAGAACAAAAAGGAGGGAATTATTTTACTGGATTCTGTGCTGGCAAAGCCCTGGCCTGTTCAGCCGATGGACAACGTGATATTTGATACGACTGTGGTATTAGGTAACTTCCGCCGTAATGCGGTACAACGAAAAAACAGGATGAGGGAAGAGGAAAAAATGGACAAGGGTGACCTGGGAAATGTAACCGTTCGGGCTGATGCAATTAAAAAGGAAAGATTACAGGAAGGTGGTATGAAGTTCGGCGGGGACGATTCCTTATTTACCATCACCGGTGCCGATAGAAAATTTGAAACGCTGGGCTATTTTATTGTGCAGCGCTATCCCGGTGCTTATACCGATGCCAATTCAGACGGCTTTTTCTTTTATGCTGATGGAAAAAAAGTACTGCCCCGCTGGGTAGTTGACGGGAAGGAAGACAAGTTTAGTACCGGCAGCCCACTTTCAATAGATGTTGAAACAGGCGGCAACGAAGGTGCATTTGAACGGATAGATTACTATAATATTTCAATCCTGAAAGTAAAGAAGATATACATTGAACCTGTCATCACCAGTGCAGGCAGCAAGATATATGTCGTTCATCTTTCGTTGTGGCCCGATGCCTTTGAAGTGGATGATCTGTCGCAGATTATGACGCAGATAACCGGCTACTATGAAGCCCGCCAGTACTATGTTCCAAACTTTGCCGCTACTACCGGAAATACCACCAAATCCGATCTGCGTAGTACTATTTTTTGGGCGCCTGATGTAAAAACAGATGCCAATGGAAAAGCCACGATTACTTTTAATAACGGCGATACGAAAACAACCGTACTGGTAAGCCTGGAAGGAATTACGGATAAAGGAGAACCGGTTGCTGCAACCGTGAAATATGTAGTTAAGTAGTAGTGTGCAATGCTATTGCAACATACCTCAAGTGAGTCCAAGCAATTATTTTGAAGCAAAGCTGTCGTCATTGCGAGTTTGGGTTCTTGCCCAACGAAGCAATCTCCCCGGTTTTGTTGGGGATTGCCGCGGGCAAGAACCCTCGCAATGACGTTTAAAAGCGTGTTCATTATAATAAATCAATTATTCGAATACACTTAAATCAAAAAATAGAAAATGGGTGAATATACACTGAGACAACAGCTAGGAAACAGGGGTGTATACGCTTCTGTTGTTTTTAATGTAACTGTTGATCTTGGAAAAGAACATAATCTTAAATTCCTTTATGAAGCAGATCTGAGATGAAAGTTTGCATGCGAGGCCGGAGCTCTTATTTTTTTCGATTATTTCAGTCGAGTGAAACAAGGATATTTAACTATAAAGGTGACAAGTATAAAATGGTTGCCGATTGACACCAACCACTTAACCATAATCTTCGCTACTGTCAAGGGTTTATGTGAAGAATTTGATATAAATGTTGGGCTTTTAGAATTGAATGTGCACAATGGAACATTTCATTTTCCTGAATGTCGAACTCTATAAATCTTAATTACAATTTTTTGTACAGTTAGATAATTAGGGGCGGATCAGATCCTCTCAGGATTAAAATACATGGGTGTGGTGAGCACTCAAACCGAAACCGCTACCTTGCCGCTGCTTACCAAAATAGTTGTATGCCTGTACAAAACGACATTCAGGTCACTTCCGAAATCGGAACGCTTAAACGCATCATTATCCATAGTCCCGATGGTGGTATCGGTAAAATAGTGCCCAGCAAATTTAAAGAATGGCTGTACGATGATACCGTTTCACTGCACCGCATGCGGCGGGAATACAACGAATACATTAAGCTGCTGCTCTATTTTTTAGATCCTGAAAAAATACCCGCTGTACTGGCCGCTGAACAGCAACAGAAGCAAAACCAAGAACAGATCGATTGCTACAAACCCGATAAGCCCAATTTTTACAACAGCAATAAAGTCTTGGATGTGCAGTATCTGCTCGCTAAATTGTTGGAGCAAAATGAACTCCGTAAGGAAATAATTGTAGCCGTATGCGCCTCTGAAGGGTGCAGTTACAAAACGCAGCAGGGGTTGCTGGGTATCGAAGATCCGCACCAGTTAGCCAAAATACTCATCAGTGGCGTAGTAATACTTAAAAACCAACGGGAGGAGGATGTAAACCAGTTTATTTTTCCGCCGTTGCCTAACCTTATTTTTACCCGTGATATTGCCATTGTATTAAATGATTACATATTAGTAAGTAAAGCCGCTACTCCTGCCCGCAGCCGGGAAAGCCTGCTGATAAAATATATCGTTTATCACAGCCTGTTGCAGCAACAAAATAATAAAGTGTTAGAGGTAGATGACCGGAGCGATTTTTTTCTGCTGAGTGAAGAAGACCAGCATATACGAAGGATATGTATTGAAGGTGGCGATGTGATGATGATTGCCTGCAACCACTTATTGGTGGGGTGTAGTGAACGAACCACTACCAGCGGTGTCAACGAAATTATCCATACGGTGTTTCAGCATCCGGGAACCGGCATTGAAAAAATATCTGTCATTAAAATTCCGAAAGGCCGGGAGCAAATGCACATCGATACGGTTTTCACCCACGTGCGAAAAGATACTTGGGTATTATATGGAAAATTTTCGGAATCCCTGCAGCCGCACAATCAAATTCAATATTCCTATAGCTCCTGTCTGGACGATGGCAAGCGCCGCAGGCAGGCATGGCAGGAAGTAGAAATACTCCGTTTTCACAAACCGGCAACTACACTTTACGATCCTGCTGCCAATTATCGCCAGGATATTACAATGCCCGGCCTGGAATCCCTGTTGCGCAGCATCAGCCACGAAGATTTTGATGTGTCGCCGGAAGCGGTGCAAATTATTTATAGCGGCAACAATATTTTTCCCTACGACGAACGGGAGCAGTGGACCGATAGCTGCAACGTACTGGCCCTGAAAGATGGGGTGGTAGTGGGCTACGACCGCAACGAAAAAACGGAACAGGCTTTTAAAGATGCCGGTTTCAGCGTAGTAACAGTAGCAGAGTTATTTAAGCAATTAGACAGTAACAAGCTAAACGTGGCCGACGTAAAAGATACCCTTATCCTTCTGCCAAGTGCCGAGTTAAGCCGTGCCCGTGGTGGCGCCCACTGCATGAGCCTGCCGCTGCTTCGGGAAATGTATTAGGTTCTATCACACTCATTTCAGTTTATCCGCCGCGGCGGATAAATAATCCTAACTACTCGTGCTTACATCATAATAACCGATCTGTTGATAACGAATAATGGTACATCTACGGTTCTTATTGACGATTCACGATTGATGACTCACGAAAATGATTGACGATCATTCATATCCCCACGTAAGGCTACCCCAGTAGCTTTGCCAGTAGCCAGTACCCTTTAACGGGTCCTGTATCATCCTTACCAGACTAATCATCCAGGTACCAGCCGGATCGATGGTTGCTTTTGCTATGCCGGATTCAATCTCAAGAGTGGTTTGCTTTGTCTGACCATTCAGTCGCTGCCAAAGCATTACTTTACCGCTGTGCAACAGACGGTTCTGAAAATAAATGTTGAAGGAAATAGTGCCGGGTTGCTTTAAATTATAGGGGTTATCCACCGGGACAATATCCAATGGCAAGCCGGACTGAGAAATATAAAAAGAAGTTTTTAAATAATCGCTTTTAGCCATACGGCTTTTAATACGGATGAGCGTTTTGGCACAACGCTGGTAGCTTTCACGGCCCATCGTTGTATCCTGGTGCATTAAACGTCGGGCACGCAGGGTCTCCAGCAAACCTTCTTCGTCTAAGTAAGCATTAAATTTTGTGGCTTCCATTTCCAGGTATGCATTCTTTCCATAATAAGTAACCGTATAATTACCCGGATAAATAATCGTATCTAACCGTACCGAATCCCCGGGAACAGTTCCCATAAAAGGCGCTAAGTCAAACCGGTAATTATTGGAAGTAGCACTTAACAGGTTCATTTTATCACTGTTGCCATGCCAGTTGTCACCCGTAAAATTTTCGCCAACCTGAAACCGCAGATATACTTTTTGCCCGGCCTGGTAGTTGAACGTTTGCGGCAGGAGCCAGAATTCGTGAGCCATCGCAGGCATAGTGCCAGCCAGTAATATACCAAGCAGCAGAACATATTTCATACAATAATCTTTCGGGTGAAATTAAAAGAAACGAATATTTTCCGGCGGCTTTATTGTGTTAATGATGGCAAATAAAAAACCGCCTCTGTTTGAAAGAGACGGCTTTTTGATTTGTTATATCTGCAAAAACAATAACAAGCTTAATTTACTTTGAAAAAATTACGGCTTCGTACGCCATATTGTGTAGTCACCTTAAAGATGTAAGGCCCGGTTGCCAGTTGAGAAGTAGGAATATTATACGTGCTGTTTCCAAAAGGCAATACAGCCGTTTGATACCATTTACGTACACCATATACATCGTATATAGCCAGTTCGGCATTTACATTAAACCGGCCACTATAAATAACAGCGTTCAGTTGTGTATTTACGGGTATCGGGTATAGGTTAACAATGCTGAGTGAATCCGTTTGATTGCTATTTGTAATCGGCAACGCCTGAACCGTTTGGCACCAGCGTTTATCGCAATGCAGGGTATAAATCGTCAGACATACATTGTAAGTACCGCCCAAAGCGTAGGTATGAAGCGGATTAATGACATTTCCGGTAAGTATTTGTCCATCTCCAAATTCCCATTTGCGTCCTGTGATACTATCATTTGGTAGTTGAGAGTAGGAGGCGATACTATTAAACCGGATGGTTCTGGGGATTGTGGTTTGTTCTTTTGTGAAATAGGGCACACAGGTTCCGGCTACATTTATTACTGTTACTGTTTTACACCAGGTTTTTATGCATCCCAGGCGGGAATGAGTGGTTAGGCAGGCTGTATAAGTTCCCAAATTGGCGTATTGATGTGTAACTGTCACTGTGTTTCCTGCAGCTGTACCGTCACCGAAGGTCCAGGAGCGGCTTACAATGCTATCGCCGGAGGGAACAGACGAACTACTACTGTTGAAAACAACGCTTAAGGCCGTTGCAGTAGTAGTAAACCTTGGTTCGCAATTCGGCGTAGCCACAGGTATTACAACTGTGTGACAAACCGTATCCCGGCAGCCGGATGCTGTAACTATATACATGCATGTATTATAGGTACCACCTTGTACGTAGCCATGTAATGGGTTTACCTGATTACCGGTTGCAATACTGCTGCCATCGCCAAAATTCCAGGTACGGCTCACAACGCTGTCGCTAAGTGTACCTCCGTGACTATTGGCACTATTGAATCGTACGTAATGTAATGCTGTATTACTACCCGCAGGCGGTATAATTAAATTTTCAAGGGTAAACACAGCTTCGCAATGAGGTGTTTGTGGTGCCACAACATGAACGGTTATACAGGTACTATCTCCACAACCTAAAGCAGATTCGATCCGTAAGCAGGCAGTATAAGTGCCTGGCAGGGCATAAACGTGTGTCGGATCTACGCCCAGACCACTTGTACCGTCCCCAAAAGTCCAGTGCCGGACAACAATAGAATCACCTGGAGAAGTATTGCTGGCAGTGCTGTTGAATTTAACAGGGAATCCGGTAGCAGTAGTATTTAAAAACTGGAAGGTAAAGAGTGCATGGCAGGTAACATTTGCCGCCTGTATGGTTACTACTTTGCAAACACTACTCTCGCAGCCATGGCCTGTTTTAATGACGAGGCAGGCGGTATATGTGCCGGGTTGGGCATACGTATGTTCCGGCAAAATTACGTTTCCGGTAAGTGAATCACCATCGCCGAACTTCCACTTACGGCTGATGATGCTATCTGGTGCTGGTGTAGCGCTGGTGCTACTGTTAAAACGAACCCGGTTTGTACCTGCAATTCTTTCCCAGGTAAAATAAGCCTGGCAGGCTATCGGAAGATCACAAATCGTAAAATTGCTTTCAGCAGATTGAAGGGCACTGGTAAGATTATGCTCATGCCTGATAACCACACCATTGCAATCTTTTACAGAAACAATTACACGGCTGATGCTGGCATTACAAAAAAGCGTATCAACATAAAAACCGTTTGAATTAGTGAATGTAGTATGTGCGGTACGACATACGGCCGGCGTATTAGGCATAGAGTCCGTTTCGATTCGAACTTCGTAATTGGAAGCCGCTGCACCATTTGCACGTTTTACGGTGCCGTGTACATACACATTTGCCAAAAGCGAAAGCGGCAACAGAAAGACAGCAAGCAGGAAGAACAGGCGGGTAGACGTCCTCATAATTGATAATGTTGTAAGGTTATGGGAGTATAGAGCCATACTGAAATGAATGCGTTGCCTGAATAAGATAAAATGTATAAGTAAACTTTTTTCCTGCCCTTTTCATTTTTCCTGCAACGTTAGTCTTATTTTACATATCTCGACAATTTGCCACTAATGATTGTCATTCCATCCAAACGGAACGGGATGGTTACCTGATAGCAACAGATAAAAAAAGATGGACCTTATTGCTATCCATTATTTTTTAGCTACCCAATCACACTGGAACCAAAATATACTTGTTGAAACCGTCAGGACAGCAAATGAAAATTCACTTTGTTTCGGAGTATTTTATGATAATGAACAGGTAGGATTTGCAAGGGTCATTACCGATTATGCCACAATTGCTTACCTGGGCGACGTATTCATTGTACCAATGCACCGGGGAAAGGGCTTATCCAAATGGCTGATGGAAACAATCATGAAACATCCGCAGTTACTGGGTTTGCGCAGATGGATTTTGCTAACGGCAGATGCTCATGAGCTATATAAAAAATTCGGCTGGCAGCCCGTAGCAAAGCCGGAGCGGTATATGGAATTATACAACCCGGATGTGTATGTGAGGGTTCAAGAAAACGGGTGATATCTGAAAGGAAAACCCGGTATATATTTTCAAAATGATGAATGAAGAGTTATTGAATTTCTAAGAATGCCTTATTTAAGGTATCACCACAACCGAACCCTGACGCTTCACCAGCAGGTCATTATATCCAATACCTTCAGCAATCCACACAAAGGATTGATTAGATTGAAGAATACCATTTATTTTTCCGTCCCAGCCTCGTTCGGATATAGTGGTGCGGAAAACGAGTTGTCCCCAGCGGTTGTAAATATTAAAATATTTAAATGTTTTAATTCCTACCGCAATGGCATGCAGTACGTCGTTCCGGCCATCGCCATTTGGCGTAAAACCGCCGGGCACATAAATTTCCGGCCCATTATATACTTTTATAGTAATATCGTCATAGCCCTGGCAACCTTGTGGTGTACGGAGTAGCAGTCGATAGGTTTGATTGGCAAACAGCGTGGCAACGGGGTTTAAAATGGCTGGGTTGCTAAGCCCGGTTGCAGGCGTCCATGTATATTGCTTTGCAGAAGTATCGTTTAGTTGCCGGCCCAGCAATTGCAGCGGCTGGCCCACGGCAGCAACAGTGTCATTGCCGGCAAATACTTTTACTGAAGGTACCGCCCGTACAAAAACCTCGTCAGCCCGAAGAGAAGCACAATTATACTGATCGGTAACATTGAGGCTGTAAGTAATATTACCGTTAATGGTAGCTATGGGATTAGCAATTAAAGCATTATTTAAAGAAACAGGGGGCGACCAACGGTAGCTTATACCGCCGCTGCCGTTAAGTTGCACCGTACCACCCGTACATACTGCCGTATCCCTGCCGGCGTTGGGCACCGGGGCAGGATATACCTGAACAGTTATGGAATCTTTTTTAAAGCAATTAGCATTGGAGGCAGTAATAATGTAAACAGTTGTAACGATCGGATTAACCACCGGGTTTACGATTACCGGGTTGCTAATAGTAGCAACCGGGCTCCATAGCACACTCGCAGCATTGCTGGTGGCGTGTAGTTGTGCTACATCACCTTCACAAATAGTTGTATCGCTGCCGGCATCTATCTGTATTGCATTGTTATAGGTAATTAGTACCAAGGCAGTATCCGTACAAGTGTTTGCATCTTTCACCACTACAAAATGGCTCCCAACAGTGGCCTGAAAAATGTTTAACGGTTGGAAAGCTCCGCCATCTGCCGAATACACAAACGGCGGCTTGCCACCACCTGCCGAAATGGTTATCAATCCTGTAGCGGTATCGGTGCAATTAGCATAAGTTACTGCCGTACTGTCAATGGTAAGGTCCGGGAAAAGCTGATTAATGGTTACCGCAATACTATCCGTACAGCCGCTGGCATCCCGTACTTTTACTTGGTAAGTACCCATCGACAGATTACTGAAACTGCTGTCAGTTTGCCGTGGCCGATTATTTATCCAGAATTCTAACGGCTTCTGCCATTGCCAACCTGTGGCCACCTTTATCTGCCCGGTTCCTGCATTTTTACAGACGACATCCTGCTTTAACACCAGCAACAACTTTTTAAAACTGAGCTTTACGGAATCTTTTGCTTCACAACTACCCAATACGGCCTGGCAAATAAAGGTGGTGCCATCTGTAATAGGGACGGCAACCGGGTTGTGTATCAGTGGGTTGGAAAGCAACTGAATTGGTTGCCATGTATAATTACTATAGCCCGCTGAAGCACTGAGTTGTAAGGAGGAACCCTTGCAAATGCCCGTGGAATCTTTTGGCGTAATGCCAAGCGTATCATAATCCCGTATCTGAATTTCAATACTGTCGGAAAAGGCGTTGATATTATTGATGCACCCACCTGATACATAAATTTTCAGTTTTTCTATTCCTTCCGGTAAATGATCGGCAATAGGCACAATCGGTATATAAACAAAAGAGTCGTTCGCCGCAATGGTAGCAACGGCGGGCAGCAAGGTTACGTCGGTGCCATTAGTGGCCGTGCCGCCATACACCAATGACACCTGTTGTGAAAAATTGCCGGTCTGTTTCCTCTTTATTTTAATGCCGCCGGTAGTACAGCCCTCCGCCAGGTAAGGGTCGCCACTATTACTAAGCGGATTGCTGTTGATAATGGTTAAACCTGAAGAACGCAGGCTCTTGGCTTCCAGAAAAACACCGCTATCGTAAATACGGTCAAAGCCGTCGGCAATGGCTATTTTCAAATGGTAGGTTTGGCAAGGCTGTACGGCAGAAGCGGCTTCCAGCACTTTGGTAAAACCATTAAATGCAATGTACCGGCTGGTAGTATTATCAACATAATACTGCAAAAAAGGAGAGCCGGGACCCATATTATTGCAATAGGAAATATTATTACCAATAGGACCGGATGGGATCACAATCCCGTTATTAATTGAATTGATAGCTACGGGTATATTGGTATTTGGAACCAACGCAATATTTTTATTGCCTGTAATTCCCGGTCCGGAAATAAAAAAAGCAAACACATCATTGTACTTGGAGCAGTTGTATTCCGGGTACTCTTCAGAACCAAAAACATACCTGAAAACAATCGAATCGCCGGTAGGTACAAAGTCGAATTCCAGCACAGCAGCATCATAATTTTGGGGGATGATCGTAGCCAGGTTAGCATCGCCGGGCCGGTTAAGATTGGAACTGGCCCGGTTGGCGCCTGATGTGCCGTCATTAGCAATATTATTAATACCAATGTTAGTGCCCGAAAACCGGGTTTGCACGTAACCGGTGCTGAATACAATACCACTGTCAATCCCAAGCGGTGGCGAAGCAGCCGTTACTTTAAAAAATCCGGCGGCCCCGTTTGCGCCTGTATAACTAAAATTGCTGATACTAACCCCGCCACCTAACAATTGCTGGGTAAGGCTTTGTGCATTGTTGTTAGGTGTAATTGTAATTTGTGCCGTTGCTGTAAGAAGGCAGAAAAGAAAAGCTGCAACAAAGCAGTTTATTTTTGGAATGCAGGACACAGTAAGCAGGTTTTAGCCGCAGCAAAGTAGCAAATTTTTATTAATCTGTTATTTAACCTGTTTTTGTTTTTCTTCTTGTTCCTTCATCCGCATTTGTTTGGCATCCTGCAAAAATTCGGAGGCAAAAATAAAATCATTCAGCATTTCATCTTTGCTGAGTATAATTTCTTCCTTGGTACCCTCCCAATGTTTTTCGCCCTGGTGCATATACACAATATGATCACCCATTTCCATTACGCTATTCATGTCATGGGTATTAATGATGGTCGTCATTTTAAATTCATAAGTAATATCCTGTATCAGCTTATCAATTACGGCAGAGGTTTGCGGATCGAGGCCGCTGTTCGGTTCATCGCAAAATAAATATTTAGGATTCAGCACAATGGCACGGGCGATGCCTACCCTTTTTTTCATCCCACCACTTATTTCGGAAGGGAATTTTTTATTAGCATCTTTCAGGTTCACCCGTTCCAGCACTTCATTCACCCGTTTTTTTTTCTCGCCTCCTTTCAAATCGCCAAACATGTCCAGCGGAAACAGTACATTCTCCTCTACGCTCATGCTATCAAACAAGGCAGAACCCTGGAATAACATTCCGATCTGCCGGCGCAACTGCGAACGTTCTTCGTCATTCGCCTGTGTCATATCCTGATCATCATAGCAAATACTGCCCGTATCGGGTTCCATTAAGCCTACGAGAATTTTTTGCAGCACCGTTTTACCACTTCCGCTGGTTCCAATGATCAGGTTGCATTTACCTGTTAAAAAAGTGGCATCTATATCGTTCAAGACCACTTTTTCACCGAAGGATTTTTTAATGTGTGTAGCTTTTATCATGTTGTAAGTCTCAGCGTAGGGCCTGTTTTAGTGGCACCGAAATTAGTTTCGGCACGGTTGCTAAAAAAATCTTTTAAAGCGTCCGTCCTTTCCATCAAATTTGTAGCCCTTTTCTATAATCCTTCCGGATAGATCCTGGTCTGATTATATCAACTTTTAAAACCACTATATGCAAAATAAGCCCTTTAGAACAATGCGCTGGCTCACATTGATCCTTCAACTGATAAGCGTATTTTTTAGTTACCTGGCTGACTTGCTGCACATTGGGGAAAATACGATTGTAGGAATTACCGCTCAATACGATAGCCTGTTTAACCCTGCCGGTTACACGTTTGCTATATGGGGATTAATTTATCTTGCCTTACTTGCCTATTGTATTGTACAATTATTGCCTTCCCAAACCAACCACTTTGCCTATGAAAGGCTCAATAAATATGTCCGGTTTTTGGCTGTTGCAGGTATTGCCTGGCAAATAGCTTACAGGTATGACATGATTGCCGTAAGTTCAATCATCATTTCACTCATGCTGGTAGCTGCAGCCATTTTGTTTGCAAGGGCCCATTATACAGTCAACAAAAGAAATTTCAATTTTTGGTTTACAGTGCCCTTCTCGTTATACCTGGGGTGGATTTCCGTAGCTACGGTTGCCAACCTGTCCATCTTATTTGTTGATATTAACTGGAACCATGCGCAAATGGAAACTTCGACCTGGGTGGTGATTATGCTGGCTATTGTGTTGCTGATCACACAATCGCTGAGCACCTACTACAAAGATTTTGTGTTGCCGCTGGTAATTGTATGGGCATTTATTGGAATATGGGTAGCACTTAAAAACAGGGATATTACCACGGCACAAGCCTGTATAGGTGCGGCAGTTATAGCCTTTCTTATAGCCATGGCAGCAGCTTACAAAAGAAACAAATTAATGAAAGCAGCTACAAGAAATGCTGCTACAGGATAAGTGCTGCCAGCAAGTAATCGGATAATAATATTAAAATACAACTTACTACTACCGCTGTGGTACTTGCCTGGCCAATTTCCAGGGCGCCTCCCTTTACATTATAGCCGTAATAAGCCGGAATACTGCTGATGATAAAAGAAAATGTGTACGCTTTTATCATGGAAAATACCAGGTTGAAGGGTTCAAAGTCGGTCCGAAGTCCTTCATCAAAAATGGAAGTAGGTACCAGGCCACTGGCACTGGCAGCAATGCGGCCACCTAAAATTGCCAGAAAAATAGAAAGTACAATGAGGCACGGAACTACAATAATGGATGCTAGAATTTTCGGACCAATCAGGTAGGCTTTCGTGTTAATACCCATTATTTCAATGGCATCAATTTGCTCACTGATACGCATATTACCTAATTCCGAGGCAATTTTACTGCCTACTACGCCAGCCAGTACCAGGCAAATAACGGTTGGAGAAAGTTCAAGTATCACACTGTCCCTTACTACAAGGGCAATGGTACTTTTGGGCACAAGGGGACTTACGAGCTGGTAGGCTGTTTGTACGGTAGTTACCGCCCCTAAAAAAACGGATATGATGATTACAATCGGTAATGATCCAATACCGATATCTACGCATTGCGATACCAATTCTTTCCAATACATCCTCCCGTTTTCAGGACGTGAGAATATCCCTTTGAGTGTAAGAACATATTTGCCTAAGTGGGTAAAAAAATTCATTTGGGAGTTGACTCAATACGATTTTAGGGTTTCAGAATACTGATAGGGCGAAAGTAGCAGTAAACCAATTAACAAATTAGCCAATATGCAAATTAACCAATGCGTCTGCGATAATACTATCTAATGAATTGCAAATACCGTTCATTTTGGAATGGTTAATTTGCCAGAGCCACGAACCTCAATCCTTTTTTCATTTGCACATTTGCTAATTGAGCAATTTTCTCATTTATTCTTTTTCTGTCCCTGTGCATCTAACACAGAAATCATGATCATGTTCACTATATTCCGAACGCTGCTGCCCAGTTGCAATACATGTACCGGTTTTCGCATACCCAACAAAATAGGGCCAATGGCATCCGCTCCGCCAATTTCTCTAAACAGGTTATAGGCAATATTGCCGGCAGCCAGGTTCGGAAAAATCAGCGTATTCACTTCCTGGTCAATCAGTTCACTGAAGGGGTAGTTTTCCTTTAACAACTCGTTATTGAACGCAATATTGCCCTGTATTTCACCATCAATAATCATATTCGGATCCCGTTCCTTTACCCGCCGGCGTACTTCAGCCATTAGTTTCGCTTCCGGACTGTCACTGCTGCCAAAATTGGAATAGCTAAGCAATGCTACCCGTGGACGTATATTAAACTGCCTTACCTCACGGGCTATCAACATGGTTATATCTGTGAGTTCTTCCGCATTTGGATTGAAATTTACTGTTGTATCGGCCAGAAAAAGCGGACCCCGCTTCGTAATAAGGATGTACATGCCGGCAATCTTATCCACGCCTTCTTCCGTGCCGATGATCTTGAGCGCAGGCCGTATCAGCGAGGCATAATCTTTACTGGGACCGCCCAATAAAGTATCGCCTTCACCATTTTCCAGCATCATACATCCATAGAACATATGGTCGTTCATGGCTTTCAGTGCTTCGTAATGGTTGTAGCCTTTACGGCCCCTCTTTTTGAAAAACTGTTCACCAAATTCCAAACGTTTAGCAGCATTTTCAGGCGACCGTGGATTAATGATTTTCATGCCGTTCAGGTCAAGGCCATTGGCACTTGCCACTGCTTTTATGTCCTTTTCAACACCTAATAAAATAGGGTAGCACATGCCTTCGTCCAGGCAAATTTGCGCAGCTTTTAAAATTTTAGGGTTATCACCTTCAGGGAAAATTACCTGCTGCGGATCCCGGCGGGCTTTGCTGCCTATTACCCGCAACAACTGGTTGTCCAGTCCCAATCTTTTGTTCAGGCTCAACTGATAGTCTTCCCAGTTGGTAATAGTAATACGGGCCACACCGCTGTCCATTGCTGCTTTTGCTACGGCAGGTGCTACGGTTGCCAGCAGCCGCGGATCCAGGGGCTTGGGAATAATATAGGTAGGCCCGAATACGATTGTTTTTTCATTATACGCCAGGTTTACTATTTCGGGTACTGGTGTTTTAGCCAATTCTGCCAGTGCATGTACGGCCGCCAGCTTCATGGCTTCATTTATTTGTGTGGCACGTACGTCCAGCGCTCCCCTGAAAATATAGGGAAAGCCAAGCACATTGTTTACCATGTTCGGGAAATCGCTGCGCCCGGTAGCCATAATGATATCTTTACGCACGGCTGTTGCTACATCATATGTAATTTCAGGATCGGGATTGGCCATGGCAAAAACAATCGGGTTTTTTGCCATGCTTTTGATCATATCACCGGTTACCACATTCCCAACGCTTAGTCCCAGGAACATATCTGCATGCTGCATCGCATCCGCCAGTGACAGCTCTTTTTTGTTAGCGTCAATGGCATACCGCATTTTGGTGTCATCCAGGTCGGGGCGTTGTCGGTGAAGTACGCCGTTAATATCAAACAGGATAAAGTTTTCCGGCTTTGCACCTAAAGCGGTATATAATTTTACACAGGCTACCGCAGCAGCACCTGCACCGCTTACTACAATTTTGATACGGTCGATTTTTTTCTTTTGAATCAACAGCGCATTTAGCAGCGCCGCACTGCTGATGATAGCTGTGCCGTGCTGGTCATCGTGCATTAGCGGAATGCTCATTTCTTCCTTTAGCCGCCGCTCAATATAAAAACATTCCGGTGCCTTAATATCTTCCAGGTTAATGCCGCCAAACGTGGGTTCCAGTGCTTTTACGATCTGCACAAATTTTTCCGGATCTTTTTCATTGATCTCAATGTCAAATACATCGATGTCGGCAAAAATTTTAAATAACACTCCTTTACCCTCCATTACTGGTTTGCCGGCGATAGCACCTATATCGCCCAGGCCTAACACAGCTGTGCCATTGCTGATAACGCCCACCAGATTTCCTTTTGCAGTGTACTTGTAGGCGGCATCCGGATCAACAGCAATTTCTTTGCAGGGCCAGGCTACACCAGGGCTGTAAGCAAGGCTTAAATCCCGTTGGGTTTTGGCTTCTTTGGTAGGTATTACTTCTATCTTACCGGGACGGCCTTTTGCATGGTATTCGAGTGCCTGCTGCCGCCGAAGGTCGGTTTGCATATCCTTCATTACGCAAACGTAAGTAAATGCCGCACACCCTTGTATTTTATCCTGGAAGGATCTGGCTCAAACCCAAGACAAAAAATTAACATAAACCGGATTTCGGCATTGACACCGCCAAATAGCTTAATTGATATTCTTCACTTGAATGGTGCTAATCCCGAAAAAATCGGGACAGGCTGCTACTAAAGCTCAACGACAGCAATAGCCTCTGGCTCAGAAAAACAGGTCAAACAAAGTTACCCGTGATGACTAACTAAGCAAAGCAAGCGCTACGACATCTTATAACTCATCTCTCATATCTTCTAAGTTTGGGTTAGCTGCTTCCAGCATGAACTACAAGGGTGTGATTTGACGATTCACATTTACCTTTACCGGCTCATCTAACTTGTTTACCTGCAAATGGCTTTTACCCGAACTGTGATAACCGGAACCGGATCTTATATACCCGAAATTGTAAAAACAAACGGTGATTTTGTAAATAATACATTTTACGACGAAAGTTTCAATCGCATCCATCATCATCCGCAAACCATTGTAGAAAAGTTCAGGGATATTACAGGTATTGAGGAACGCCGTTATGCTCCGGCACATCTTACCGCTTCCGGTTTAGGGATTGCCGCTGCCCGGCTTGCCATAGAAGCTGCAAACATTGATGCGGAAACAATTGACCAGATTATTGTGGCACATACCAGTGGCGATGTGGAACCCGGCATCTGCCAGGCCGATTTTTTACCGGCATTGGCAAGCCGTGTAAAGCACGGGCTTACCATCAGAAACCCGAATTGTATTGCTTATGATTTAATTTTTGGATGCCCCGGCTGGATACAAGGCCTGATACAGGCAGATGCTTATATAAAATCGGGTTTAGCGAATACATGCCTGGTAATTGGTACCGAAACGCTGAGCCGGGTAATTGATCCGCATGACCGGGACAGTATGATTTTTAGTGATGGGGCAGGGGCAGTAATTGTTGAAAAAAGAAATGGCAACGAAACAGAAAGCGGGGTTTTGTCGCACAGCGTACAGGCACATAGCCAGGCGGAACTGGATTATTTATACATGGGGAAAACCTACTTGCCCGATAGTGATTCGCCGGTAAAGTACCTGAAGATGAAGGGCCGGAAAGTATATGAGTATGCTATGCGCTATGTACCTGCTGCCATGAAAGATTGTATTGAAAAGGCAGGGCTTGACATAACACACATTAAAAAATTCTTTTTGCACCAGGCTAATGAAAAAATGGATCAGGGATTTTTAAAAATTCTGTATGGTTTATACGGAGTAAAGCAAGTGCCGGAGGGGGTAATGCCAATGAACATCCATAAGCTTGGAAATAGTTCCGTAGCTACCATTCCTACCTTGTACGATATGGTTTTACGCCGTCAGTTGGACGGTCACGATTTACAGGCTGGTGATGTGGTAATGTTTGCATCGGTAGGGGCTGGTATGAACATTAACGCCCTTTGCTACCGTGTCTGAAACCAGCCCGGTGTAGCCGTAAAAAAATCCTGCCTGCCAATGCCGAACGGGAAATACCAGGAATAATTGGAGACAGGGTGGGTAAAACAGCTTTAACCACTTATACGTGAAACATAACCATATCTGAAACAGTTACATACGGAGTTTCCGGTGTTATTTTCTGTGCTTTTGGTTTGCTATAGGTATGGATACCACAATAATTAAAGCACCATGCAAAGGCAGAACAGCCAAACACGAACAGTAAAACAAAAATGTACTTTTTCATAATCATCAGTTGTAGGCGGAAACCGGGGTAGCATTTGATTACTATCTTCTATTACCCGGTTACAGAGGCAAAAATAATATACCACAAAAATTTGTAAATCGCATAAACGTGTGAGTTTTGATCCTTCTCTTTTCCGTGGCTGGAGTGAGAGTATGTATTGGTACACTTGTACCCGGATGAACGGAACAGTTGTCTGGTTTCCTCTTATTAGTCCGACTATTTTTCAACAAAACTTCCTGGCCACTCTTTACCAGCGTAAACTGGTGCGACTTGCCTATACTTTAAAAGAAAATAACCTTGAAAAGGCAATCTGAAAATCGGAACGTTTTACCATCAGGATAAGTAGGATAGGTTTACGCAGATGATATACCATTTGTTACTTTCTTTTCTGAAAGATTTTATTAGATCAAAAGAGTAGTGGCAATTTTTGACGCGGGCATATACTAACAGCCGTTTCAGTAGTTTTTCTGCCATTCAAAGATTTGCCAACCGGTATGGTGCTGCTAAACTTTGTGGTGCGGCCGGTTATGCTGACGGATGGCAAAAGCTGAATGGTAAGTGATGTAACTTCTTCACTGCTTTGCCAAAATGAGGCAATTATGCCGGGTAAAACAATTGAAGTAAGTAAAAAAGCGATGCCGGATAATTTCATTCAATTAATTTATAGGACCAAAACTATTGGCGGATAGCGACAACAGGAAAGGCATTTAGCATTATGCAGCGATGAATGAGTATTTGGGAATAGCGGTATCTATAACTTTTACGGTAGGCAGCTATCTGCAATAAAAGTTGAAGCTGTTACCTTCACCGCTTCATGCAATTCCTTCTTATTCAAACTGCCTTTTTAGGCGATGTGGTACTGGCCACGCCGCTAATCGAAAAACTGCACCGGTTTTATCCGGATGCACACATAGATTTCCTGCTGCGGAAAGGCAATGAAGGCTTACTGATAGATCATCCGTTGCTTAGAGCGTTAATTATCTGGGACAAAAAGAATGGCAAATGGAAGAATGTATGGAAACTGATCCTGCGTTTTCGCAAAACGAAATATGAGTATGTTATTAATCTGCAGCGTTTTTTTTCGTCTGGTATTATCACTGCCTTTTCAGGTGGCAGGCAAACCATTGGTTTTGATAAAAATCCACTTTCTTTTTTGTTTCATCAAAAAATTCCTCATCGTTTTTCTGAAGAAGGTGAGCCGGTTTTGCATGAGGTGCAACGCAACCTGTTGTGTATAGCATCACTTACAGATGAAAGCTACCAACTTCCTAAGCTTTACCCATCCCGGAATGACTGGCAGATAACTCAACATTACAAATTATTACCCTACGTTACCATTGCCCCCGCAAGTGTTTGGTTTACGAAGCAGTACCCTATAGAGAAATGGGTTGAACTGATTAATGCATTGCCGTATCATCTCAACATTTTTTTATTAGGTGCTCCAACAGATGCTACTCTTTGCGATGAAATTAGTAGAACAGTTTCTCTGAAAAAGATACAATCGCTTTGCGGAAAGTTAACGCTGCTGCAATCTGCCGCCCTGATGCAGGATGCGGTTATGAATTACGTAAATGATTCAGCGCCGCTACATATTGCTTCGGCTATGAACGCACCGGTTACTGCTGTATTTTGCAGTACGGTACCCCGCTTTGGGTACGGCCCGTCCGGTACAAAAGGAAAAATTGTTGAAATTGCTTACCCGTTATACTGCCGCCCCTGCGGATTGCACGGATATAAAAAATGCCCCGAAGGGCATTTCAAATGTGCTTATGATATTAAGACGGATGCTTTGTTAAAGGTTCTTCAACCGTAATGATTTATTTAGTGTTCCCCGTTTTTTTCCATTCTCCAAAACCTTCCGGCAAACCATGTTTGTCAAGGAAAGCCCGGGCCTGGTCCATTTTTCTTTTTAGAAAAGGAGATTCATCTTCACTTAATGGCTTAAGATTATGATTTATGGTAACAGGATATCTGTCTTTTTCCGGAAAAATATCTTCGATAGTCTTCTTTTTCATAAAGTAAATTTAATGATTTTTTCTTTTGAGCAAAAAAGCTTTATAGTCAATCCCTTTGCCAAATGTTTCCCAATCATCATTCTTGTAACCAAATATTTCAAATTGAAATTCAAGTTGGCTTAAGTATTTAGATATAGCCATTCTATAAAGACGGTTCCGGCTAAGGGTGTTGCCAGTAGCAAAGACAGTGGCATGAGGATAAAATTTGAGAAAATAAACTACACAAATTGCTACTGTTGCAAGAACTTTTCCAGTATCAGAATTATCTGTTACAGATAGATCATCTAAATCTCCATTCACAGACCAATCTCCAAAACCAATATTATAAACATCCGAATCATTTGATAAGGTGGTAAATTCTACACGCTTATTTATTTTTCCATGTGGGCCTTCACTCACAAATTCATAAATAATATGATTTGGATTTATTTCTATCGGGTAGATTTCAAGCTGCAAGATTATTACGTATTTTAGGAATAGCAAGGAATGAGTAAAATCTGAAATTTGTGTTTGTATTTATCATTCTCACAACTTCACCTTTACCACCACCTTCCTGATCGTTCCCTCGCCAATCATCGGTGCATGTACATCTTCCGGATAAAAGATAGCAAACTGTCCCGCTTTTAAAGTAAAATACGTATCCGGTTTATCCTCATAAAAAATTACATCTTTCTCTTCATTGAAATCCCCTTTTGGTTGCTGACAATTCTTACGGGGTTTCCAGCCAAAGGTTTCACCATCAGTCAGGCATACTTGTATATCGGCATATTTATTATGTGCTTCAAATTTAGCTTCGGCTTTTGTATAGCCGGCCTTTTCCGAAACAGTTGCATGAACGTTATCGCCGTCAACCGGATATTTGCCAACAGCTAATGAATTCAATGCCCGGGACTTCAGGTACTCGAAACCCTTTGCCAATCCCGGATGCAGGGTCGCATACTTGTCTGAGTTTAATAATTCGTCTATGATCATAGGAAAGGGCCTCCCCAACCCCTCCAAAGGAGGGGCTTATGCGAAGACAAACGGGAGGATATATTAAAGGTTATAAAAATAAAATTTTACGGTTCTTGAGCCCCTCCTTTGGAGGGGTTGGGGAGGCTGCTTACCGCTGTACCCTTCCGCTGGCATCACCTTTCATCAGGTCTTCCACTTCTTTAAGGGTAGCATGGTTCAGGTCGCCGGGTATGGTGTGTTTTAAGGCAGAAGCAGCTACGCCAAATTCAGCCGCATCGGCCAGGCTTTTGCCGGTTACCAATCCGTAGATGAAACCGCTGGCGAATGAGTCGCCGCTGCCTACCCGGTCCACAATGCGTACCTCGTATTGCTTGCTGTGGTAAAATTCGTTACCATCGTACACCAGGGCACTCCAGCCATTATCGCTGGCACTATGGCTTTCCCGCAAAGTGCTGGCAATGTATTTAAAGCCAAACTTATCTTTCATTTGTTTGAACACGCTTTTGTAGCCTTCCAGGTTCAGTTCGCCTTTGGTAATGTCGGTGCCTTCCGCTTTAAAACCCAACGTCGTATCAGCATCTTCTTCGTTGCCAATGCACACATCCACATACTGGCATAACCGGCTCATAACTTCACGGGCTTTTTCTTTACTCCACAATTTTTTACGGTAGTTCAGGTCAATGCTCGTCATTACGCCTCTTTCTTTTGCTGCCTTTAAAATGGCCTCCGTCAGGGCTGCCGCTTTATCGCTTAACGCCGGCGTTATACCTGTTGTATGAAACCAATCGGCGCCTTCCAGAATTTTATCAACATCAAATTCTGCAATATCCACATCGGCAATAGAAGCGCCGGCCCGGTCGTAAATTACCTGCGAGGCACGCATACTGGCACCGGTTTCCAAAAAATAAATGCCTAGGCGCTGGCCGCCACGAGCTACATATTGCGTATCAACCCCATAGCGGCGAAGGTGGTTAATGGCCGCTTGCCCGATGGCATGATCCGGCACTTTAGAAACAAAGGTTCCATCAAGACCATAGTTGCATAGCGCTGCAGCTACATTGGCTTCGCCGCCGCCGTAGGTTACATCAAAGCTGTCGCTTTGTACAAATCTTCCAAAATTGGGGGTAGATAACCGTAGCATGATTTCGCCGAGGGTTACAACTTTCTTAGACATAATGATTGTTTGATTAATAAGTTGAAAAAGGATTGCCCTTTCAGAGGCAAGCAAATACAGGAATGGCGGTCAAATATCAATAAAAAAGAAGATCATCCAAATGGAAATATGAATTTTTCAGGTAAAATTTACGGCAACGATTGCACTAAATTTTGCCGCTGATTTTTTTATTCGCCATTCATTTGTATCCACTTTGTATCTTTCGCCGCCGCATATACATGCCACAACATTGCTTCATTTATAATAAACCCATATGAATAAGAAATCCGAAATCTTAGATTTGATTCAGCAGCAGGGTATGCTGCCACTGTTTTTTTACAAAGACACGGAGGTGAGCCTTCAGGTATTGCGAACACTGTATAATGCCGGTATAAAAACAGTAGAGTATACTAACCGCGGAGAAGCCGCATTAGCAAATTTTAAGGCAATGCGCCAGCTTTGCGATACGGAACTGCAAGGTATGTACCTTGGCGTAGGTACTATTAAAAATGCCGACCAGGCTAAAGCATTTATTGATGCGGGTGCCCATTATATCATTAGCCCCGGACTGGTGGAAGAGGCCGCAAAAGTAGCCGATGACAATGATATGCTGTGGGTACCGGGTTGTATGACGCCTACAGAAATTATCCGTGCGGAAAATTTGGGAGCGAAGCTGGTAAAGCTTTTTCCGGGGAATATTTTAGGTACGGCATTTCTTTCTGCTATTAAAGAGCTGTTTCCTAACCTGCTGTTTATGCCAACCGGCGGTGTGGATCTGGATAAGGATAATATTGCCGGCTGGTTCAAGGCAGGCGTATGTGCGGTAGGCATGGGCAGTAAGCTCATCAGTAAGCCGCTGCTGGAAAATAAGGATTATGCTAAAATTGAGGAACTAACCAAACAGGCTATTGACATTATAAACTCTGTAAAAAAATGATGCAGCCAACTTCAACATTTGCGGCAGTAAACGAAAAAATAGGCAGATACCGCTGGACGATTTGCGGGCTGGTATTTTTTGCTACTACCATTAATTACATTGACCGCAATGTAATTAGCTATATGAAGTCAACCTTTACAGAAAAGTATAACTGGACGGATGCTGATTACTCGAATGTTGAGATTGCTTTTAAATTATTTTACTCTATTGGTATGCTGGGTGCCGGTCGCATCATTGATAAGCTGGGCACAAAAATGGGGTATGGCGTATACACTTTTTTGTGGAGTTTGGCCGGTGTTTGTACGGCGTTCGTAAGCTCTGTATTTGGTTTTGGCGTTGTACGTAGTTTCCTTGGCCTCACAGAAGCGGGCAATTTTCCAGCAGCTATTAAAGCAACGGCCGAATGGTTTCCCAAAAAAGAAAGAGCACTTGCCACCGGCATTTTTAATTCGGGTGCTAATATTGGTGCAATTGTTACACCGATAGCTGTTCCATATGTTATAACGCATTACCCCTGGCAATGGGCGTTTATCATTACCGGCCTGCTGGGATTTGTGTGGGTAATTTTCTGGTTCCTTTTTTACACTGCTCCTGCAAAGAATAAAAAAGTTTCCCAAGCGGAACTGGAATATATCAACAGCGATGAGGGTAAAGCAGAGCCTGTGGCAGAAAGCATTATTACGACACCTAAAGCCTCCTGGTTTAAATTATTGGGCTATCGGCAAACCTGGGCTTTTGTAATTGGTAAATTTCTTACCGATCCAATATGGTGGTTTTATCTTTTCTGGTTGCCCGACTTTTTCGAAAGTGTTTATCATATAAAACTGCAGGCCGCAAGTTGGCCGGTAGCAATTGTGTACATTATTTCAACTGCCGGAAGTGTGGGCGGCGGTTGGCTGCCATTGTCCCTAATCAGAAAAGGCTGGCCGGTTTTCAAAGCCCGCAAAACATCCATGCTGCTATATGCGTTTTGTGTATTGCCTATTTTTTTTGCACTGGTATTGGGAAGAATTAATATTTGGTTGGCAGTAAGTGTGATTGGTATTGCAGCGGCCGCACACCAGGCCTGGAGTGCCAATATATTTACCACCGTAAGCGATATGTTTCCAAAAAATTCAACTGCTTCGGTTACCGGCATCGGCGGTATGGCCGGCGGGTTAGGCGGCATAGCCCTTAGCTTATTTGTTCAAAAGCAGATGTTTGTATATTATCGCAGCATTAACCAGATAGAAACAGCTTATTATATTATGTTCGCCATTTGCGCAGGTGCTTATTTATTGGCCTGGTTAATCATGCACATTATGGTACCCCGGATGAAACCCATTAATTTAGGAAATACACCCCCGGAAACACTTAATTAAACAGGATATTTTATTATTTACCATTCACCATTGACCATTCACTAAATGACCTTTCAGGAAGAAATCACCTCAAAATTTATAGCAGAAGACAAAATACCCGCAGCTTATATACTGCCGGCCGAAATTGACCAGCACGAATACCTTGTAAATGGCGAAATGCGGCAATGGAATGGCGATATGCATACCGTTGTTTCGCCGGTTTGCGTAGTAACACCGGACGGATTACAACGAAAAGTAATTGGTAAATACCCGGTTTGTACCGTTACTGAAGCCATGGAAGCATTGGATGCCGCTATTGCTGCTTACAACCATGGCCGGGGCGAATGGCCAACTATGAGTGTAGCCGACCGGATTACCTGTGTAGAAAAGTTTACAGTAAAGATGATTGAGCAGAAGGATATCGTCGTTAAGCTGATTATGTGGGAAATCGGAAAATCATGGGCCGATTCTATCAAAGAGTTTGACCGTACTGTAGAATATATTTATGCTACAATTAATGCACTAAAGGACATTGACCGGGAAAGCAGCCGCTTTGAAATGGAGCAGGGAATTGTAGCGCAGGTACGACGCAGTCCGCTGGGTGTAGTGCTTTGCATGGGGCCATTTAATTATCCGTTAAATGAAACTTTTACTACACTGATCCCAGCCCTGATTATGGGTAATACGCTGTTATTTAAACCGCCCAAACACGGCACCTTATTGCACTACCCGCTGCTGAATGCCTTTATGGAGTGCTTTCCGAAAGGAGTGGTGAATACGATTTATGGCAGAGGAAATGTGATAGTAACGCCGCTGATGCAAACCGGTAAAATTGATGTACTTACCTTAATTGGCAGCAGCCGGGTGGCCAGCCAGTTAAAAAAAGAGCATCCAAAGCTGAACAGACTACGTGCAATTTTAGGATTAGATGCAAAAAATGCCGCCATTATTACGTCCAATGCCGATATTGACCTGGCCGTAAAAGAAACAGTGCTCGGTTCTCTTTCATTTAACGGGCAACGCTGTACGGCACTTAAAATTATTTTTGTACACCAGAGCATGGCAGATGCGTTTTTGCAAAAACTAAGTGCAGAAGTTAGTAAGCTGAAATTTGGTATGCCCTGGGAAGATAAGGTTGCACTTACACCTTTGCCGGAACCTGGCAAACCTGCTTATTTGCAGGAATGCATTACAGATGCACAAAACAACGGCGCCAAAATCATCAACGAAAATGGCGGTACGATGGTTGAATCGTTTTTTTACCCGGCTATTATATACCCGGTAAATGAAAAGATGAAACTATACCGGGAAGAACAATTTGGCCCCATCATTCCGGTGTTGCCTTTTGAAAGTATTGAAGAACCGATCGAATACCTGATCGCTTCGCCACATGGCCAACAGGTAAGTATTTTTAGCAAAGATGCGGATGAGGTAGCTGATTTAATTGATCCCCTTGTAAACCAGGTAAGCCGGGTAAATATCAATTGCCAGTGTCAGCGTGGGCCGGATGTATTTCCTTTTACCGGCAGAAAAGACAGTGCAGAAGGCACACTCAGCGTAGTAGACGCATTGCGTTCTTTTTCCATCCGTTCGCTGGTAGCCACCAAACTGAACGATGAGAACAAGCACATGCTAAATGATATTCTGAGTGAGCAGCGTTCCCATTTTTTGAGTACGAAGTATATTTTTTAAAGACATTTAACCGTAGCAAAAGCCTGCCCAAAAAATATTTGGTGCAGGTTTTTTTGTAGTAGGAACGCGCCTTATAGAGTGTTCTGCATAGCTTATACAAAAACAATTGAAAAGTTGTATTGCCGCAACTACAATATAAAAAGCGAAATACATTAGTGCTGATAATGAAATATTTGGAAATAGGCTGTGGTTCCTATAATATTTTGTTGCAAGCAATTTTGTAGGACACCTCAATTTTAAAAACTTTAAAACTTAAATTATTCCAGACAATTTCAACTATTCAAAAAATTTATCTACCGTCTTAGGACAAGTTCTAAAACCTCTCGGTTATAGCAAAAAAGGAAATAGATTTATACACGGCTTTCTTATAAAAAATTAATACTAGCCATCCACTTAATAAGGAGGTCAAAATTATCTGCAAAATCTTCGAGTTTTGCCTTGATATTTTTGAGTTTCAATTTATTTAAAAACGTCAATGCCAGCGTCCTGCAACAAGCCATAACTTTAGAAATGACGGGTTCTTTTGTTTTTAAATCATCTTCTTTGAAAGTAACGTCCCTTATATGGTTATTGGTTTCAACAGCCCAATGCCCACGTACTGCCCCGAAAAGCTCCTTCGAATTGCCCTGTCTTACCACCTCATTTGACACGTAGTAAGATACCTCTTTACTTTCCACTTTTGTTTTGCATTGCATGGTTTCCCTTTTCACCTCCACTAACGTCTGAAAGTTAGCACCCGCCCATCTTTCATCAAAAAATTCATCCTTAATATCATAGCTTTTATACGTTCTCTTGTCTATTCGCCCATGCCCTTTTTCAAGCGTTTGGCCTTCACTGAGCGGCCGGTAATTTTGGCTTACCTTAACCATATCATCGTACAGTTCCTTTTGATTCTCCTTTAGCCCTATCAGGTAGATGCCCTGGCTGCCAGCTATTTGTTTGATGGTTTCAGGAATAAAATGCAGGGCATCCAGCGTTATTTTTTGATTGCCTAATCCTACCTCCAATACTTGTTGGATACAGGGGCGCTCACTTTCTTTCTGGCCGTTGTAAAAAGCTTGCCCATACACCTGTCGGCTGGCATGGTTAACAGCTTGCACGACTGCCTCACCCCGCTTTTCACCTTTGGCAATCGTGCCCCTCAACTCTTTACCATCGGCAGCAAACCACTGTTTTTCCTGCTCACTTAACACCATTCCTGCAAAATTAAAGAGTAGCTTAGCAAAAAGGTGCGGATCTATCTTTTTTAGTAGAATAGGCAGTTGTGCTCTTGAAATGGGCGTAGTGTTTTCTATACCTAAATAGTGGCACAAAGGGGCATGGGTATTTGTAAGAGAGCGGTGAATGCCGGACAAAACCCCGTCGCGGTTACGATACAAGCCGATGATAACCCCCATCAGCACTAAGCCCACACAATGCACTTTTCCACGATTATCCCGCAAATCCACTTGCTCACAGTTTTTTAGTGCTTCATATAATGTATTACTTTGCACCGGCAGTAGCGTCTCCATAACATCTTTTTTGTTCCTCAGAAACTCAAAAATATTTGTTATTCAAACGCTACTGCTTTTTTATAAGAAAGCCCTGTAGATTTATACTAAGTCAAGGTTTTTTGGAATTTTCATTTAACCTTCCTAGGTCAAGTTGGAATAGCCTTACTGATAGACCCAAAAACCTTTCTGTATATTTAGAAGTAGAGTTTTTAGACCAAAAAATTAATTATTCAATTCCATTATTTAGACTAACGAAAGAATCCTTTCCAGTTTTCTACGGCCCTTTTTTTCTTGACAAACTAAGTTGGACAGAGAAAAGCAATTTAATGGCAGGTTTTACAGATAAACAATTGTCAGAAATTGACAATTACTCAGAATCAATTAAATGGTACTACGATAGTGAAGAATCGTTAATAAACTTATTAAATGAAGTAAAAGAACAATTGATAAATGTCGGTTTACCGACAATTGATTTTGTCAAAAATCATCAAGCAGCAGATATAGAGACTTCAAATTTAAATCTTGAGATAAGAGCAAAAGCTCAAGAATTATATTTAATGCAGTTAGACCCGTCATCACGATTTCCAACTGATTAAATAAAAGATTAAAGCAGAAAAAACCGCTTGCAACACTGCATTGCTGCCAGCGGCGGACACATTACGCCAGTTGAACTTTCATTATGTGCCGCCGTCAGCAATGCTTTACCGTTAGCGGCTTACCAACAACTTTATAAAAGCAATTCTTATTCCTTTAAATTCTCTTTTATCTCTTTTTGCAGTTGCGCAGAAAGACACTATATCAATTACTTTATCAACTTTTACTAAAAAGCAAGGACAGTCGGAAGTGCTATATGTCGCAGTTTTTATTAAATCAAACATTGCCAACCCACTGGCTTTGATGTAAAGCCGTGTCGCACGGAGAAGTTTTTGCTGCAAAAGCTGAGCTATATTCATCAAAATCTTGTTAGCGGTAAGTGGAACCTGGCAGCCGGTGCAGCAGCATATCCGTATTCCTCTGCGCAGTTTTATCTTCGTGGGGACTAGGGTTGCTAGGACACAACACGCTATGAAGCGGTGCTGGATTGGGAAGGTATGTACACTTGAACCACAACCGCGAGTCCGTTGCGGCAGATTTGCATGGGAAGAAAGAAGCCCGGCGCTGTGAACCGGGCTCTCTTCGTTTTGACCTTACCGTGCTTTTTTCTTTGGATCCGCTTTCTTCTGTGCTGAGCTTTTCTTTTGAGTAGGCTTATTCTTTCTAGGTTCAGCTGTCTTTTTCGGCATACAATTTAATTTAAGGTTAGTGAATTATTTACTCATGGCTGCAGCGTATTTCTTCCCGTTCTTCCATGTTGTCCTTTCAGAAGCGGCAACTGTACAGCCAGAAAATAAGTAAACAAAGATATGCCTGTAAGGGTAAATACGATATTTGATAAAGATCAGCCGCTCGGGCATATTGTAAACCTTTTCACGCCGTTGTTGGTGAGTAAATATAGGTGTTAGCGATTTTAAACAAAAATACCAACAACGGCGTGAAAAGCCGCTAACATCCACTTTGCCAAAGCAGGACTGAAGAATATGATTTCGTCTATATATCTTTAACCAACATTGGCGCGGGTAACAAGCTGCGCTGCCTAAATGCCCTGCCTTCGCCAAGCCCTTTTCTGTTAGCTGAAGTTTGTCAGCAAACATTTTGGTAATACCATATTAGCTGTGTTGTTTTTTCGGCGGAAGTCTAACACCTTTTAGCTGTTCATTTGCCAAAGCAAGCTTTTTAAGAAACAGCGTTTTGTCCTTATACTTATTTAGCGATGAGTTGATAACCACTACAGGCATATTGCTGTTATTTTGTTCCGCCACTGTTTTCATGCCATTCAATTTAAGTTAATTCTTATAGCGAAACGCAGCTCAACAATCTTGAACCCATTCACGATTGACGATTCACGACCATCATAGCGATGCCCGTAACGTTAACGCAAATGGTATTTCCACATGCTCCGTTGCTGATTCCAGAATCATTTGAGCTGCTTTTTGCCCCATCATCTCAAAATCGGTTGATATGGTTGTAATGCCGTTCAGAATTATTTTTTTTAGAGAGGTTTCATTGTAAGAAATAACACCTACATCTTTTCCAACCTGCAATGGCATTGTTAGAATCCGTTCAATCAAAATCACCAGGTCGTTTTCCATCAGGCTAATGTATACTTCACCTTCCTCAATCGGTTCCACATTAATATCGTGCACCACTTTGTAATTAAAAGCATACTCCTGGCAAAAGCGGTTGAAGCCATGCAGGATTTCCTGCGGATGATAGGTGTACTCGGGAAAGACAATTTTTAAGGTGTGGTATTTACTTAAATGCGGGTTGGCTTCCGTCAGGGCATTATAAATATCTTTTTCAAAATTTTCGTACACCGCCGCATAGTTGCCGTTGACGCCTGGTACCAGCTTATCCAGTAAAATGAGTTTGTCCTTGGGTATAGTATTGATAATGTCGCATCCATCCTCACAGTCCACTAAAAAGTGTGGTATCACTACGTAGTGCGTATAGTCGTCTTTCCGGTTGGTCAGTAATTTTTTAAAAAGCAGGAAATCATTATTATAAATGTAAAAATCGATGGCTGCTTTATCACCCAGGGCTGCTACAAAAGCGTCATAAATAATTTTTTTATGGGTACTGAGCTTATTGAACAGCAAAAATATTTTAAGGCGCTGATCGGGGGAAGTGTTTTTTACAAAATAGCCCTTCCCCGGTACGGAACCCAATACTCCGATTTTTTTCAGGTACTTGTACCCTTTTTCCGCTGTATCCCTCGAAATCTCAAATTCAAAGCTTAATTCATTGATAGAAGGCAATACATCGTTTTCTTTCACTACTTTCTCATTTACCGCTTTAATAATGCAGTTGGCCAGTTGCAGGTATTTGGGGGTTGCTGAATAATAGTCAATCAGCAGGTACTGGTATATCACGGGCTTCTTCATGTGGCAGAATGTTTGGGGTTGGTTGAAGTTTCAAACGTACAAAAAATGAACTTCACAGAACGATTACCCCTGAATATAAATACATGACAGTACATGATAGGAATTATTGACAGCCTGTTATCTTTACCGCATTGCTGCTTGCATAAGAAAAAAAATCATTCATGGGTGTTATTGCCGGTGTTTTCTACCATTTTATCGGGGGCTTTGCTTCCGGTAGTTTTTACATTCCTTATAAAAAAGTAAAAGGCTGGTCATGGGAAAGCTTCTGGATCATCGGTGGCATTTTTTCATGGTTGATTGTGCCACCATTGGCGGCTTATCTGACGATACCAAATTTTACTGAAATTATCGCTTCACAAAATGGCCGTGTACTTGGTATTACCTATTTATTTGGTGTACTGTGGGGCATTGGCGGCCTTACCTACGGGCTGGGTGTCAGGTACCTGGGCGTATCGCTGGGTAGCAGCATTATTCTTGGTTTATGTATGGTATTCGGGTCGCTGATACCACCGCTCTATTACAGTTTTTTTCCGCAGGTGGGCAAAGATGCCTTCAACATGTTTACTGCTACCAGTTGGGGGCGTACAGTGGTTGCCGGCCTGGTGGTTTGTGTCATCGGAATTGTTATTTGTGGAAAGGCGGGTACCATGAAGGAAAAAGAGTTACAAGGTACCGTTACCGATCCACACGGTATGGAAGTAAAAACAGAATTTAAGTTTGGCCTCGGGCTGTTTGTGGCCATCGTTTCGGGTGTTTTGAGCGCTTGTTTTAATTTTGGTATTGAAGCTGGCAAGCCTATGGCAGAGGCTGCCAATGCATTATGGAAAGCTGCTCATCCAACGGAAACCGGTAATTTTCTTTTTCAGAATAATGTAATTTATGTGGTTATTTTATGGGGGGGGCTTACTACTAATTTTATCTGGTGCATGATCCTCAATGCCCGCAATAAAACTTTTCATAATTACACGGACAAAAAAACACCGTTACTACGCAATTACCTGTTTTGTGCCATTGCCGGTACCACCTGGTTTTTACAGTTTTTCTTTTACGGTATGGGCGAAAGCAAAATGGGTAATGGGGCCAGCTCCTGGATTTTACACATGTCTTTCATTATCCTGGTTGCCAATATGTGGGGCTTGGTTTTAAAAGAATGGAAAGGGGTTTCCCGAAAAACATTTACGACAGTTGTGGTAGGTATTGCTGTTATCATTGCATCCGTACTGCTGGTAGGTTGGGGTAATAATAATAAATCGACACCTGCGACAACCTTCAATGCTGCCAGCACTTCATTGGCTATTAAGTTTTCAAACCCCTCCCATGTAAAAGACGTGCAGTTAATTGATCCCGAAACAAATAGTGTGGTTTATCATTCAGCACTAACAGGGGAAACATTGACAGTTGACACACACCAATTTTCGAAAAGTGCATACATTTTGAAGTATAATATTGATGGAACCTGGACACAGGGTGAAATGGTTACTTTAAAAGAACAGGAACACAAATAATCGTTGCCAGCAGGCTTTCCGGGAATAGGGGAGTCTTGAGCAGCAGCCCCCTTTATATATACGGATCAATTTAGAATCATACATTACCATTAAAAAATAGTGTTTTATGGCTGTTACAACATCCACTCAGTTCAAGCATGTAAGTTATTTGTGGGACGATGCAAAGGCGGCATCGATGGAAGGCGATGAAGTTGCTTTATTAATTTACAGGTCCAATTTACTAGGCGCCGACCTGCGCCTTACCAATTATGGTGGCGGCAACACCAGTTGCAAGGCCATGGCCAAAGACCCGCTTACGGGCAGGGAAACCGAAGTGATGTGGGTAAAAGGCAGCGGCGGTGATATTGGTACGCTTAAAAAAAGCGGCCTGGCAGCATTGTACGTTGATCGCCTGCGCAGCCTTAAAAATATTTATCGTGGTATTGAGCAGGAGGATGAAATGGTAGAATTATTCAATCATTGCATTTACGATCTCAATTCAAAAGCGCCTTCCATTGATACACCCTTACATGGGTTTTTACCTTTTAAACATATAGACCATCTGCACCCGGATGCCGCCATTGCCATTGCGGCGGCAAAAGATGGTGAAAAAATTACGCAGGAACTGTTTAACGGTACTATTGGCTGGGTACCCTGGCAAAAACCAGGTTTCGATTTGGGCCTTCAGTTAAAGGCTTGCCTCGACGAAAATCCCGGTATCCGGGGTATTATGCTGGGATCGCACGGCTTGTTTACCTGGGGTGATACGGCTTACGAGAGCTATATAAACACGCTGGAGGTAGTAGAGCGTTGTGCCCAATACCTGGAAGATGCGATAGCTAAAAACGGTGAGGTGTTCGGCGGTAAAAAAATAGACGCCTTATCCAAAGACCAGCGGCTAAAACAAGCGGCTTCTTTAGCACCAGTACTCCGTGGCTTTTGTAGCAGCAATCAAAAAATGATTGGCCATTTTACCGACGATGACCGGGTGCTGGAATATATTAATTCAAATGATTTAGAAAGACTGGCCCCCATGGGTACCAGTTGCCCCGACCATTTTTTGCGTACTAAAATCAGCCCGTTGGTACTGGAACTTACCCCTGGTGAAGATTTGGCAGATGTAGCGGCCATAAAAACAAGGCTGAAACCTGCTTTTGAAGCTTACCGGCAGATGTACAATGATTATTATGAAACGGCAAGACACCCTAATAGCCCGGCTATCCGTGACAATAACCCGGTCGTAATTCTGTATCCCGGTGTTGGTATGTTTACGTTTAGTAAAGACAAGCAAACTGCACGTGTAGCTGCTGAGTTTTATATCAATGCCATTAATGTAATGAAGGGCGCTGAGGCAGTATCGCAGTACACATCCTTGCCCCGGCAGGAAGCATTCAATATAGAATATTGGCTGCTGGAGGAAGCTAAATTACAGCGTATGCCTAAGCCCAAAGCGCTGAGTGGTCGTATTGCTTTAATTACAGGAAGTGCCGGTGGTATTGGTAAAGCAATTGCCAAAAAATTTGCAGAAGAAGGCGCCTGTGTAATTATTAATGATATTAATGAAGAAAGACTGACTGGTACTACAGAGGATTTTAAAAAGATGTTTGGCCGGGATGCAGTTGCTTCCACTACGTTAAACGTGACCAACACAGAATCTACCAAACAGGCGTTTGATAATGCCTGCCTGGCATTTGGTGGTGTGGATATTGTCATTAACAATGCGGGTATCAGCATCTCAAAATCCATTGCCGAACATTCGCTGGAAGAATGGGATAAGTTGTATGATATATTGGTAAAAGGCCAATTCATCGTATCAAAAGCCGGGATTGAAGTAATGCGGAAACAGGGATTTGGTGGTGATATTGTGAACATTGTTTCTAAAAATGCGGTAGTGGCGGGGCCCAACAACCCGGGTTATGGCAGCGCCAAGGCAGCACAGGCCCATCTTACCCGGCTGATGGCGGCTGAACTGGGGCCCGATAAAATACGGGTGAACACCGTAAATCCGGATGCTGTAATTTCTGATTCCAACATCTGGGCCGGTGGCTGGGCCGAAGGCCGGGCAAAAGCGTACGGTATAACAGTTGAAGAATTACCTGCTTATTATGCCAAACGTACGTTGCTCAACGAAATCATTTTACCGGACGATATCGCCAATGCCTGCTATGCGTTTGTAGGTGGATTGTTGAATAAATCAACCGGAAATGCACTCAACGTTGATGGCGGTGTGTCGATGGGATTTTACCGATAAAGCCCCCTGTCCCCAAAGGGGGAACTTAGATCGAACTTTAAAATTAACAATGAGTTTCAATAGATAGGAATATAAGATTAATTCAATTGACATATATAACTCCTCATATTTATTTGAGCACATTGTATTGTGTCAGATAAGTATGATATTAGAATCAAAAGAGCAAACAAGTAGCAGCACAAACTTAGCGGGCACAGAATCGGTAATGGACATTTAAAAAAGTAAACAACATCCTATATAGGCACCCCTTCTCCACCTGTGGAGAAGGGGCCGGGGGTTAAGGTATGCAACGAATTGCATTTAAAATGAAACTATTTCCCGGCCGGGAAGCCGAATACAAAAAGCGGCATGATGAAATATGGCCGGAACTTTCCGCCTTGCTGAAAGACAATGGGATACAGGATTACAGCATTTTTCTGGATGAGGAAACGCTGAGCCTGTTTGGTGTATTGAAAATAGAAGACACGGTGAAATTAGACGAGTTGCCATCATACCCCGTAATGCAAAAATGGTGGGCCTATATGGGCGATATTATGGAAAGCAACCCGGATAATTCACCGGTAAGTGTGAGTTTAAAAGAGGTTTTTTATTTACCATAAAAAAGTAAAAAGACTGAATTTTTACATCTCAAAATTTGTTTGCCCAATCGATAATTTTGAACCCGTAAATAAATTTAATTAACCAGCTTCACAGAGGCACCCCTCTACAAACGCAATTGCATCCACTTCCCTTCTCCTGTTGGAGAAGGTGCCGAAGGCGGATGAGGCAGGAGAGGGGCCGGGGGTGAGGTAACGATTTGCACTATGCTCATAGAAAAATACAAAATACAGCAGCACAACCAGGAGTTGCTGGACAAGCACAACCGTAGTTTTGAATACGTGGCTGCTGATGTTTCAAATCTGCAGGATATCCTACAAAAGCTAACCGATTTTCAGGTGGCCATACCCAGTTGGGCACTTGGCACAGGTGGTACCCGCTTTGGCCGCTTTGCCGGTAGCGGCGAACCCCGGAGCCTGGAAGAAAAACTGGATGATGTAGGTCTGCTCCATGCCCTAAACCAAAGCAGTGGTGCTATTTCGCTGCATATTCCCTGGGACATTCCGGAAAATTACGCTGCCATAAAAGCACAGGCGGCCCAGCACGGACTTCGCTTCGATGCCGTTAATTCTAATACTTTTCAGGATCAGCCAGGCCAGGAGCATAGCTATAAATTCGGTTCGCTAAACCATGTGGATAAAGCCGTTCGGCAACAGGCCATTGATCATAATATTGACGTCATCAAACACGGGGTTGAATTAGGCTCCGAAGCACTAACCGTTTGGCTGGCCGATGGTTCCAGCTTTCCCGGGCAATTAAATTTTCGGAATGCCTTTGACCGTACGCTGGAAAGCCTGAAAGAAATTTACGCTGCTTTGCCCGCCAACTGGAAAATGTTTGTAGAGTACAAAGCGTTTGAACCCAACTTCTACAGCATGAGCGTAGGCGACTGGGGCCAAAGTTATTTATATGCCAGCAAGCTGGGCCCGCAGGCTTATACCCTGGTTGATTTAGGCCACCATTTACCCAATGCCAATATTGAACAGATTGTTGCCCTGTTAATGAACGAAGGCAAGCTGGCCGGTTTTCACTTTAATGACAGCAAATACGGCGACGACGACCTGACTGTTGGCAGTATTAATCCCTATCAGCTATTCCTTATTTTTAATGAACTGGTGGAAGGCATGGATGCACGCCGCATGAATCATGCTACTGACCTGGGCTGGATGATTGATGCCAGCCACAATGTAAAAGACCCGTTGGAAGATTTGATCCAATCAGTAGAGGCCATTATGATTGCATATGCACAAGCCTTGTTGGTGAATACCAAAGCATTGCAGGCCGTTCAGGAAACCAGTGATGTAGCCATTGCACAAGAAATTTTGCAACAAGCCTATCGTACCGATGTACGCCCCTTGGTAGCACAGGCACGTATGCAGGCAGGCGGTGCACTGAATCCGTTGTCCTTGTACCGGCAGTTAAGCGTAAGGCAAAACCTGGTAAAGGAAAGAGGCTTGAAAACAGTAGCAACGGGATTATAATTACACCCTTTTGGTTTATGTTGGAAGCATCTGATTCATACGAAGACAATATGGAGTATACGTTATAAGTGGGTTCTCCACCGACATTTTTTTAACGTGCTACAGCCATCCGGCGCAGTATTTCACTATCAATCAAACCGGACATCATACTAAAATATGGCGTGGAATAAATATTACATCTTTGTTAAGTCACCTAAACTAAAAGACATCAATGTAATACTCTCTAAATTGGATTTAGAACATTACAAGCCGGTAAAGGAAGTTCCGTTAGA
Source organism: Chitinophagaceae bacterium (assembly GCA_965246935.1). GTDB lineage: Bacteria > Bacteroidota > Bacteroidia > Chitinophagales > Chitinophagaceae > JAZKFT01. Next base: position 200,973 of record CBDFGC010000002.1, read on the forward strand.
TTATTCTAGTAAACCTCAAACATTGTTCACGGGGTTTTATAACAATAATTTGTTGATTGTACATCAAGACTTAGCGTTTCACTTTTTTAATGATACACAAAGTGAAACAGAAAAAATATTTATAGATACATTTCCCGATAGCGAGATTGCAGCACTTGTTGAAAATAGTACAGTTGGGCTTTTCAGTTATGCGATTATTGATCATGGACAAAGAATTCGTATGAAAGATGGATCAGATGGCGAAATTTATCATGACATGGGTGACCTGTTACCTGAGGAAAAACAAGTTTTATCGGAGAAGATGTTTGAAGACGATGAAATCGAGGAGATGAAAGAGAATGGTATGGATGATAATGAAATTGAAGACATGATAACATTTGAGGCAAGCTGGCGGGTTCCAAGCCGTTTGACTAAACGTTATCTCGGTGAGGAAGTTAGCACAATAGACACTAACAAAGTCATGTTAATTATGTACGAATAATAAACCGGAAATCAAAAGCTGCCCCGACCATATAGCATCTGAAACGGTAAAGAACATAAAGCTACAAAATCGAAGACTTAATAGAGTGATAATGGAGCAGTATAACCCTGTATTCATCCCATTCCTATCCCACTTATCCCAAAAATCCCAGTTTAAGACAAACATCTCTGTATGATTCCTGTCATCGCTATTTTCGACGTCGGCAAAACCAATAAAAAGTTTTTCCTTTTCAATCAAAAATACCAGATTGTACTGGAGCGTACGGAACAGTTTACCGAAACAATAGATGAAGATGGATTTGCATGTGATGATGTAATGCAATTAGAAAATTGGGTGCAGCAAACCCTCGCCGATATTTTCCGGCTCAGGAAATTTGAGGTCAAAGCCATTAACTTTTCAGCGTACGGCGCCAGCTTTGTGTACGTAGATGAAAAAGGAAAGCCAGTTGCACCCTTGTATAACTACCTGAAAATTTTTCCGGCAGCACTAACCGAACAATTTTACGGGCAATATGGCGATGAACTAACGATGGCAACTGAAACCGCTTCCCCAGTTTTGGGCAGCCTTAATTCCGGCTTGCAATTGTACCGCATCAAATACCAAAAGCCGGAACTGTTTCAGCAAATAAAATATGCCTTGCACCTGCCACAGTTTCTTAGCTACCTGGTTACCAAACAGCCGTACAGCGATATTACCAGTATTGGCTGCCATACCCAATTATGGGATTTTGACAAAAACCAATACCATCGCTGGGTTACGGCAGAAAATATTCATCAATTACTGCCACCAATATTTCCTTGTGACGAGGTAATTCCTTTTGAGCAGGATGATAAAATGGTGTTTGCAGGCACCGGATTGCACGATAGCTCCGCTGCTTTGATTCCATACCTTACCTGCTTCAATGAACCATTCATTTTAATATCCACCGGCACCTGGTGCATTACTTTAAACCCATTCAATAACGAACCACTTACAACGGAAGAACTACAAGCCGATTGCCTTTGCTATATGGGCTACCATGGTAAACCGGTAAAGGCATCCAGGCTGTTTGCGGGCAACGAACATGAGCAACAAACCCGCCGGCTGGCAAAACATTTTCCGGTGCCGGTTGATCAGTACAAAAAAATCCACTTCAACCTTGCGCTTGCGCAACGGCTACAAACCGCCCCGCCTTTCCAGCCCGAAAAGACAGAAGGCTTGCAGGAATCCGTTTTCCGCCACCGGGATTTAGCAAATTACAGAAGTTACGAAGAAGCCTATCACCAACTAATTATTGATATCATGGCGGAGCAGGAAATTGCTACGAGCCGGGTGCTGCAGCATACACCGGTAAAACGCATTTTTGTGGATGGTGGCTTTAGTCATAATGCTATTTACATGAACCTGTTGGCAGCCGCTTTCCCGCAACTGGAAGTATATGCTGCATCTGTAGCCCAGGCCACGGCAGTAGGTGCTGCACTGGCCATTCATCCGCACTGGAATGAGCACCCGATACCCGGCGATTTAATTGACCTGAAATTTTATTCGCTGCCGCATACGGCTGAAGCGTAAGGCGTGTCACTTTTGGCAAATCCCTAAACTTTTCAAGAGATGATTTCGGAAAACCGGGGGTTTGCTGATTGGAAAGATGAGGATCCGCAGCACCGTCATGTATCGCACTTGTTTGCCCTGCACCCCGGCAGGAAAATTTCGCCGCTATTGGACACGACATACGCCAATGCCTGCCGCAGAACCCTGGAAATACGGGGTGATGGCGGTACCGGCTGGAGTAAAGTGTGGAAGATTAATTTCTGGGAACGCCTGTTAGACGGCGACCATGTTTACAAAAGGTATTAGGAGTTGCTAAAAACATCTACGCTTAACAACTTGTTCGATACACATCCGCCACTTCAGATTGACGGCAACTTTGGTGCAACAGCCGGTATTGCAGAAATGTTGTTGCAACGTTATCTGGGTATATTTAACTGCTTCCGGCCCTGCCTGCTGCCTGGCGCAATGACCACATTAAAGGGTTGATTACCAGGGGAAATTTTGAAGTTAAGATATGGTGGGAAAATGGTAAACTTGTAAAAGCGTTTATCACCGCAAAAGCAGGCGGTGTCTGTAGGTTATTCATGAAAGAACAACCTGTTATTAAACCACTTTCTATAAAAGCATCGCTCCCAACAATCACCCGCCGGAAAGGTATACTGTCATTTGCTACGCAGCAGGGGCAATCCTATGAGCTTTTACTGCCATAACATTGATTTCCCGGGTTCTAAAAGTTTTGCTGATAAGCAGCTTTTCAGGCTTAGGTAATGTCCTGACATTCTCAGGATACAACAGGATAGTTACTGTTTAAAACAGTGTAATTTTATCGCAAATTCACTTTTTGTTGCAGGTTGGAGCGCTAAATAGCTACTTATCCGGTTAAAAGGAATTTTAACGATTGTCATTTACTCACTAAACTGCTTGCCGTACCTGTGAAATCTTGTTTTCAACATTTTTTAAATCACTGTGTGCTTTTTAAAAATTGCATAAGCTGTTTTAAATGGCTTAACAAGAATATTTCTTTGCGGTAATAATTTGAGCTTTTAAATTATTTGTTGACTAATATGAATCATAAGACCAGAACCCTTTTCTTTTTTATCGTTGTTGTAATGGCCTTTACCGGATGTAGAAAAAAGGCATTTGATGAATATTATGGCCGTCCTGCGTCGTTGGAACCACCTATTTACCAATCGCTGACAGCTCGGGGTAATTTCAAAAGTCTGCTGGCAACCATTGATAAATCCGGGTATAAGCAAACTTTGTCGGCTGCCGGTTACTGGACCTTTTTTGCGCCAAACGATTCTGCTTTTACTGTTTATTTCAAGGAAAAGGGCATTGGCGGCATTGAACAGCTTGATTCTAATACCTGCCGGCAAATTGTTACCTATTGCCTGGTATATAACGCGTTCAGAAAAGACCGGATTGATGATTTTCAAAGTACCCTGGGATGGGTGCCGAATAATGCTTTCAGAAGAAGGACTGCTAATTATTCCGGAATCTACAGCACTGTTAACCAGAGTGGTGCACCCATAAAAGCAATCGCATCTAACAGAAATGGTTCAACTTTCCCCTTTATAGAAGCCGACCAGAATAATAAATACATTCCTATCTATACGGATACATTTTTTAGAGGTGCCGGTATAACTGCAGCCGATTATAATTATTTCTATCCGAATACACCCTTTACCGGTTTTAATGTGGCCGATGCACGGGTGATTAATAAAGATGTACCGGCAGAAAATGGTATCATACACGAAGTAAGCCGCGTAATTACTTCATTACCTAGTATCGATGAATACCTGACTTCTAAACCGGAGTACAGTGAATTTAAAAAATTATTTGATAAGTACCTGGTTCAATATGTGTTGAACCAGTCAGTAACCCTGCGGTATAACAACCAGGGTAATTCCGGACAGGTATTTACGAAAGTGTTCAACTCCGCTATTGGCTTTTCTCCCAACAACGAAAATTATCTGAAATTTCAGGATAATGACGGGCAAACAAGCGGGTACTCCATTTTTGTACCTACCAATGCTGCGTTAACCAATTATATTAATACAGTCTTACTTGAAAATTACAGTAGCCTTGATGCCATGCCCATCGGTGTTATTTATGATTTTGTGAATGCGCACTTATGGACAAGTACGGTATGGCCTACTAAATTTGGCAACACGCTGAACGTGCAGGGTGAACCTGCCCGCTTTAATTCGGCAACGGATGTTGTAGATAAAAAAGTGTTGAGTAACGGCATGTTTTACGGCACCAATAAAGTACAACAGGCCAACGTTTTTACAACTGTTTACGGCAGGCCCTATCTGGATCCGAAGTACACCATTATGCAACAATTAATGGCGTCGGAAATAAGGCAGGTAATTACCAATCCCAACCTGCGCTATACTTTGTTTATGATGAGCAATGCTGCTATTGCAGCAGCGGGTTACTCCCAAAATCCGTTATTAAGTGCCGACCTTACCCTTCAATGGGAATACAGATTACCGGGGACCACAGTGGTAGCCATATCCGGAGCCTCTGCCTATCAGCGTTTGCTTCGCCTGCTGAATATGCATGTAGTATATACGCCCACTAACGCATTAGACAATCTTTCAGGTTCGGGGGTAGCCCAAACCTATGGTGGTGATTTTATTAAATGGAACGCCAATAAAGTACAGGGTGCCGGAAATGTGGATTCAAATAACGTTGTGAGTATTGATAGTTTTAAAACTTCCAGCAACGGCCGGGTTTATTATACCAACCGCCTGATTACTTTCAGTGAAAGTAGCATTGGAAAGCACATTGAGAAATTACAGTTTACAACCGGTACTACCCGCTCTCAATATTGGCATTTTACACAATATTTAAAATCTTCAAGTATTTATAATGCTACTACCGGCGATATTACCGGGCTGAATGCCGGCGCTTTTTATACAGTGTTTATTCCGGACAGCAATTCCATCAAAAAGGCGGTAGTGGATGGATTTCTACCGGGTACAGTCGTTGCAGGTGTTGGTGTTCCTAATTATACTCCAACCTTGCTTCTGGAACAGGATTTAGTTGCCAAGTTTATTCAGTATCATATTGTTGACAAAACGGCACTTGGTACAGATGGTAATGCACAGGGAAATGTACCAACTTTGTACGTAAATAATATAGGACCTGTTCAGATTTTTGTTAATGGATTAACTGTCGGAACGCTCCGCTTAACAGATGCTGTCAATCGTATAGCAAACACCCGTATTTCCGCACCTGCTAACGGCGATTATCTGTCAAACAGGGCCGTTATTCATTCTATAGATAATTATCTGCGGTATCAATAATCCGTTTATAAAGCTCCTTAAAATAACTGCTAAACTGTATCATTATATGAAGAAAATTATAAAGGTTGCTATTTGCTGTTTGTTTGCAATGGCCTGGTTGTTGGGTGTTGCCTTAGCACAGGCGCCGGATAATGTTGTACGGGGAAAAATTACCGATAAACGCACAAAGCGGCCTGTTGCCGGTGTATCCGTTTCGGAAGTGGATGCTGATGGTCGTATTATCAAAGGATCTACTACGGACATTGAAGGAAACTTTGTATTACGTGTATCCAATCCAAAAAATAAGCTATCTGTTTCTTTCATTGGTTTTAAAACCATTGTTCAAAGTATTGCCGGCCGCAACGCCATTAACTTTCAAATAGAAGATGAGAATAGTGAATTAAACGGGGTGGCTGTGGTAGCCACCCGCAAAACAGGCAATGGCCTTACACAAATTGCCGACCGTGATAATACGACAGCAGTTGCCAGGATTAATGCAAAAGACATGGAGGAAATGGCTGCTACGTCTATTGACCAGCAATTACAGGGGCGCCTGGCAGGTGTGGATATTACAGCAACCAGCGGCGATCCCTGGTGCTGCTATGAACATCCGTATCAGGGGTACTTCCTCTATTAACTCAGCCGGTAACCCGCTGATTGTAGTGGATGGTATGCCTTATGAAACAGCGATCCCCAGTGATTTTAATTTCGGTACGGCTGATGAACAAGGCTATGCTCAGTTGCTAAATATTTCACCGGCCGATATTCAGGATATCACCGTATTAAAAGATGCAGCAGCTACAGCTGTTTGGGGTAGCCGGGCTGCCAGTGGTGTATTGGTGATTACCACCAAACGTGGCCGCATCGGCAAACCGGTAATCACTTACACTTTTAAAGGATCTTATTTTCAAAAGCCAACTGCATTACCAATGCTGAATGGCGATCAATATTCTACCTTAATACCCGAAGCATTCATCAACCGTATTGGTGCTACGCTGAACTCCCAGCAGGTTCGGGAGTTTAATTACGACCCTAACGATCCTTATTGGTATTACAATTATAGCAACAATACAAACTGGGTGGATGCCATTTCCAGATCCGGCTACTTGCAGGACCATACCCTCAGTATGAGTGGCGGTGGTGAAAAGGCCCGCTACTTTGCATCTGTGGGTTACACAGATCAGCAGGGCACTACGTTAGGTACAGATCTTAAACGACTGAACGCCCGTATTAACCTGGATTATAATATTTCTGACAAAATAAAAATATTTACCAGTATCGCTTATACACATACTGATCAAAACAGAAATTATTTAAGCACCACCAGCAATCTGGACGGCGCCATTCGCGGTGTTGCCTACACAAAAATGCCGAACATGAGTATTTTTGAATATGATGAGTTGGGGAACGTGTCACCTAACTACTTTTCACCGGCTTCCAATGTTCAGGGGCAGTATCCAAGAATTTATAACCCGGTAGCTTTGGCAGCGAAAGCACAATATGGTGTATTGGGTGAGCGGGTTATTCCCCGTTTTCAGGTAGGGTACGAAATTATTAAGAAGGTATTGAACGCCACTTTTGATATTCAGTTCGATATTAATAATACGAAGAACAGTAGCTTCCTACCGCAGATAGCTACCGGCCGGCCAAATACCGAAACCGTTGTTAACCGTGCTTACGATGGCGATATTGATGTATTTACCGTTACTACCAAAACCAACCTTTCCTATACGCCTACCTTAAAAAACAGGAAACACAATATCCAGGGCTACCTGACCATTTTCACTAATGATTCCAAGTCAGTAAACCAGGAAGTGATGACATCGAATACCGCATCATCGCTGTTGGTCGATCCGTCCGCTCCGTCCCGTACACAGAACTCCGAATTACAAGCTGTTTCCGGAATCGGACAGGCCCGTAGTGTCAGCGCCTCCTTTATTGCACAGTACAGCTTTTTGGACAGGTATATTATCAATGCTTCCATACGTGGCGATGGCGATTCCAAATTTGGTCCTGAATACCGGTATGGATTGTTTCCCTCTGTTTCGCTGCGCTGGAGAATTTCTGATGAACCATTCCTGAAGAAATTTAAAAAGCTGGACGAATTTAGTTTCCGGGCCAGCTACGGGCAGGTGGGTAATACGCCAAATAAGAATTATTTATTTTATAATCAGTATACTACCTATGATTATAGTTATTTAGGTCAGGCAGGTGTGTATCCTTCTTCCATGGAACTACGTAACCTGAAATGGGAAACGGTTATTGGGACCAACGTTGGTACTAACTTGTCTTTCTTTAAGAGCCGTATACGGGCAGATGTAGATATTTATCGGAACCGTACCAAAGATTTGTATTTCCCAGGCCTTCAAATAGCTTCATACACGGGTTACAATAACGTGAACCTGAATGTAGGTACGATGGATAACCAGGGTTATGAAGTAGCTATTTTTACACAGCCTTATAAAACCAAAGACTTAACGATCGGATTTGATCTTAATTTCTCCAAAAATGAAAACATTATTCGGGAGATTTCCCCGTTTTACCCGGCTTCAAAAGGAAATGTTGCTAATAATGGAGAGTACCTGGCTTTACTGCAAATAAATAATCCTTTCGGTTCTATTTATGGTTACCGGTTCAAAGGTGTTTATGCAGATAAAGCCGCTACACAAGCGACCGGCGCAAATGGGAAACCAATTACAGGACCCAACGGGCAGATTATTTATATGCGTTTTAATTATCCGAGTGTCGATTATGTATTTCAACCAGGAGATGCCAAGTATGAGGATATTAACAATGACGGAAACATTGATTACAAAGACGTTGTTTATCTCGGTAACAGCAATCCGAAATTATCCGGTGGTTTTGGCCCCTCTGTTATCTGGAAGAACCGTTGGAAACTTTCTACCTTTTTTAGCTTCCGCTACGGTTATGATGTAGTGAATGGTACAAAGATGAATACCACCAATATGTACCGGTTCGATAATCAGAGTACGGCTGTATTGCGCCGCTGGCGTAAAGAAGGCGATATAACAGATATACCAAGGGCGATCATTAACGGTGGTTATAACTGGCTGGGAAGTGATCGTTATGTAGAAGATGCTTCTTACCTGCGTTTCAGAACGGCTACCGTTCGCTACACCTTTGACAATAAGACCCTGGCCAAACTAAAAATGAAGAACCTGAGTGCCTACGTAACCTGTGATAACATTGTCACCTTTACGAAATATACCGGCCAGGATCCTGAAGTAAGTACCCGTGGTGCCGACCCCTTCCGTGTAGCTGCAGATAATTCAATGACACCGCCTTCAAGAACAATTACTTTAGGAATTGTAGCAGGGTTTTAGAAAATAATAATAGCCCGATAATTGATAAATATATTATTAACGATGCTGAGAAATCATAAGATAATTACCCTTTTTGTATTGCTTATTGCTACAGGTATGTCCTCCTGCAGTAAGTGGCTGGAGTTAAAACCACAGGACGGAATTATCCGGCAGGAGTTCTGGCAAACCAAGGAACAGGTTCAAAGTGCGGTTACCGGCATGTATGCTTCCCTTATTGGTGGCAGTAATGTTATTAACGGCACTACCGGCAATTATACTGACCGCTATCTGGCCGAAACGCTTTGGCTATGGGGCGAAGGCCGTGGGGACATGGCCACACCTGCTACCCAGGTAACGCCGGACGAGCTGGAACTGGTGAATGCAAATATTTTACCTACTAATAATATTACCAACTGGCGCTCGCTATACCGTACGATTAACTATTGCAATACGATTATTCAACTGGCGCCGGGCGTATTGTCAAAAGATCAAACGTTTACCCAGGCACAGTTAGACGGGGCAGTTAGTGAAGCGCTGGCTGTTCGGGCACTGATGTATTTTTATCTCGTTCGTAGTTTTCGGGATGTACCCTTAAAATTAGATGCTACCGTTAGTGATCAGGATATTATTACGCCGCTGGCAAAATCGGGTGGCGATACTGTTTTAGCTCAGATTGTAGCAGATCTTAAAAGGGCTGAACCTGGCGCTGTTACTACGTTTGGCAACCGGGCATCTGATAAAGGAAGGGTTACCAGGTACACAATTAATGCAATATTGGCTGATGTGTATTTGTGGATGGAAAAATACGCGGAATGTGTGACTGAATGCGATAAAATAATCAATTCCGGAAAATTTGGTTTGTTAGCCAACAACGCTGCCTGGTTCAATAACTTATACGTAGAAGGAAATAGTGTGGAAAGCATTTTTGAGTTTCAGTTCGATGCGCAGCGTTTAAATTCTTTTTACTTCATGTTTGCCACCTCTGCACGCCGCTGGAGTGCCAATCCCCGCGTGGTAGATGATATTTATACCCTGGATCCGTTAAACGATCAGAATAAAGACATTCGTGCCGATGGGGCTTCGGTACGCGGATCAGATTATACAATCTGGAAGTATGTTGCTTCAGACTATAATTCCTTACGTGCATCCACCCAGTCTTTTGCGCACTATTTTATTTACCGGTATGCTGATGTGCTGATGATGAGAGCAGAAGCATTGAATCAGTTGAACCGCGGGTCCGAGGCAATGGCTGAAGTTCGAAAAATAAGAACCAGAGCAAATGCACTGCCGGCAACCATCGTAAATGCTGACACTACCAGTAAATCCGGGATTGGAGACTTTATATTACAGGAAAGGTCACGTGAGTTTATGTTCGAAGGCAAACGCTGGTATGATCTGTTGCGAAATGCAAAGCGGAATAATTACCAGCGGCTGGATATTTTATTAAATGCCCTTCAATATAGTGTTCCTGCAGACAGGCTGCAGAGTGCTCAAAATAAATACCGTGATTTCAACAGTCATTATTTCCCTATTTATTTCTATGAAATCCAGACCAATAAAGCATTAGTTCAAAACCCTTTTTATAAATAAACAACAAATTCAGCATATGAAAACACGTATTTCAACTATACTGTTAGGAGCTATCAGTATATGTATGGTAACAGTGTACATGAGTGGTTGTAAAAAAACGGAACTTGCTATTAGCACAACCAGCGATGTAAATATTGTCGGCTACCTGGATAAGCATGCTGATTCGTTTTCACTTTTCCGGCAAATACTTGAACGTACCGAAACATCTGCCTATCTGAATGCTTATGGGGCTTATACCTGTTTTGCAGTTACCAACAGTGGTGTGCAAACTTACCTGACAAGTATAGGTGCTGCATCCGTAGAGGCAGCAGATTTAAATACGCTAAAGGGAATGGTAAAGCTGCACCTGCTGGAAGATACCATTACAACGGCTTCTTTTACCGATGGTAAATTACCCGTTATAACCATGTACGGACAATACCTTACTACCAGCGTTACACAAAAATATGGTGTATCCAGTTACCTGATTAACAAGCAGGGTTTTGTATTACAGCCGAATATCAAAACAGGGAACGGGATCATTCATGTAATTGACAATGTACTACGGCCGGCTACACTTACACTGGCTAAGCAATTAGAAGGAAACCCTAATTATTCTATATTCCTGCAGGCAGTAAAAGAAACAGGGTATTATGATTTGCTGAATACCAACAATAACTTAGATGTAAATAAGCGTTTTCTGACGGTATTAGCTGAAACCAACCAGGTACTGGCGGATTCCAATATTACCAGCTATGCGGCACTGAAAGCGAAATACGCACAAAATGCAAACCTGACTTCTGATACGAACAGGTTAAATATGTATGTTGCCTACCACATTTTATATGGTATTAATTTCTTAGCCGATATTATTATTTCACAATCACATTCCACCCTTGCACCACAGGAAGTTATCAGTTCAAAGGTAGATAGTGCGTTGCGGGTAGTTATTAATGAGGATGTTTTTAATGGTGTTGTTGAACGTGGTGTTGTGTTAAACAGATCCACCAGCGATATACAAACCACAAACGGTGTATTGCATAATGCGTCCGCCCATTTTACCGTAAAATTCCGCAGTCCCACTGCCGTTTATTGGGACGTATCAGATTTTCCTGAAATCAGGAAACTGACTGGTTACTATCAAAAGCAGAGTTATACATTCAGTAAACCTACTGCAGCAGACAACCCGATTAAAGACATTACCTGGCCATTGCCTGCTCTTGCAAGTACAAGTTTTGTACAATACTTCTTTGATAAAGTTAGCTCGTTATCAAACTATGCCTATAAAACCGACTGTAACAGGATGCCGCTTGGTTTACCAAACAGGCCGATCTATTATGATATGAAAACACCTGTTATTATTAAAGGAAAGTATAAAGTGTGGATATGCTACCGTGCAAGAGCACAATCTTCTTCCTCACAAAGCCAAACCAGTGTATACATTGATGGCGTACAGATGCAGCGTACCATGAATTTTGTAACCAACAGGCCAAGTGGTAACGATGCTGATTTGGAATCAATCAACTATAAGCGTTACACAGAAAATACAAGTACCTCCTGGGCAGGCAGGTTAGTAGGTATCGTTGATATCCTAACCACGGAACGGCATACCTTACGGTTAGCGAATGTCAGTGGTACACAGGATGAAAACTACTTGGATATGGTCCATTTCATTCCGGTTGGGCAACTTCAGGTTCTGCCACGCTTTAAGCCAAGTGGTGATACACTGATGCAGTAAGAAATGTAAAACAGATAAGAAATTTTAACCGGAGCATGATGCTCCAACACCTTAGCAGAATAATGTTGAAACTAAAACGATTGCTTATTTATCTATGCTTGGTAATAGGCATCAATTCCTGTACTAAATGGGATGATCACAATGCGGTAACGGATGCATCTCTCACCAAAGACCTGTTGCAACAGATCAATGAAAACAGCAATCTGAGTAAGTTTGCTGAGCTGCTTGTGAAAAGCGGTTACGATAAAGTAGTTAGTTCATCCCAGACATTTACCGTATGGGCGCCAACCAATGCAGCCCTTGCCACCCTTGACCCGGCTATAGTAGCAGACACTGCTAAACTGCGGTTATTTGTGGGCAATCATGTGGCTACGCAGATGTACAGCACCGGTATGACAGTGATGCTCACCCGTATTGCCATGCTCAACGGTAAGTTTAATAATATGATAGGTACCAAGTTTGAAGATGCTAACATTACCGAAGCCAATAGATATACAAAAAATGGGATACTGCATATCCTTGATAAAGCCGTTCCTGCACTACCTACTACCTGGCAAACGCTGGAAACAGGTACTGGTATTCCTGCAAAGGAAAGGGCTTATTTGTTATCACTTTTTCAAAACGTATTTGATGTTACAAATGCGGTACAAACCGGTGTAAATCCACTTACGGGGCAGCCTATTTACCAGCCAGGTACAGATAGCATACGTACCAATATTTTCTGGAGAAACGTTTATGATTTGCGTAACGAAAGCAAACAGTATACATTGTTCGTATTGGCCGATGCTGCCTGGGATGCAGAAATAAATAATCTGAAACCATATTTTGCTACAGGTACGGTAGATAGCACTACTAATTTAACCAGCTACGAAATAGTAAAAGATTTTGCTGTAGAAGGTTATTATACGGCAGCTACCATGCCTGACACCGTAGTTTCCAAATTTGGAATAAAGCTTCCGGTAAATAAAGCAGCTATTACCCAAAGTATTAAAACAAGTAATGGCATTATCCATATTATGAGTTCACTAACTGTGGCGCCCTTTAACAGATTGAGGTCGTTTGTAATAGAAGGAGAAAATTACCGCTTCACCAGTGTTGACAAGCGTGGCAACACTTATTTCCGGGATCGCATTGACTCAACAACCGGAAGGCCTTTCCGGGACGTGTTATTTTACAATCATGGTACCGCGTTGTTTTATGCAAATTACCAGGTAAGTGGTGCAAGTTCCGTAAAATATAAAGCTTATTGGGTTGCTTACAATGATTTTGCTACGGTTACACATACCCAACGGTTATTAATAGATTCTATTCCTACTACTGCAACCCTTGCTACCAGTAATATTCCATATACAACCGTTCCTATACATAGTGCTGCGGAAACATTTATTGGAGAGTTTACCCTTCCCAGATATAAACCAACGCTTAACTTATACCTGACCGGCGCTAACAGCACAACCGCAGCTGCCAACCCAATTGTATGCGATTATATCCGGCTGGTACCATCACCCTAAACTGAAGTCCTTAATAACTGATTATGACCCTTCGTATAAAAAAGTATTTTTTATTAGTAACCGGCGCCTGCATTTTAAGCGGTATGGTGGCGGTTAGCCAGGCACAGGTAACAGGAACGGATAGCCTTGCTGCCCGTACCGATAATTCTCAAACAAACAAGGCAGTAACCGGTACCATTACTGATATTGTTACCAAAAAAGGCGCAACGGGTATTACTGTTGCAGTTACTGGTTTTTCTGCTGCCATTACAGATGACAATGGAAATTTTACAGTAAAAGTTCCGTCATACAATGCTACACTCCTGGTAAGCGGCGAAGGATACCAAACCCGTGAAATTGCGCTGAAAGGCCGTACTAAGATTACATTGGCGCTAAACGACCAAAGCCTTACATCACTTTCAGAGCCGTTGGTTACACCACTTGGAAGCGTTTCCAGGAAAAATACAACAGCTGCTATCAGTAAGTATGAGTATAATTCTGCCTGGAACCAACCCATGCAAATTACCGACGCCTCTTTGCAGGGGCGTATTGCCGGGCTGAATGCGGTGCGCCGTTCGGGTACACCCGGCGCCGGCGCTAATTTGTTTCTACGTGGTTTTACTTCCTTGTTCGCTACTAACAAACCATTGGTAATAGTAGATGGCGTTTTGTTTGATGCCAATGATTATGGTAAATCGATCATCGCTAATAACTATACAGACCCATTAACGCTGATTGATGTAAAAGATATTGATAATGTAACGGTTGTAAAAGATGCTTCTTCCATTTACGGAACAAAGGGTGCAAACGGCGCCATTCTTATTACAACCACCCGTGCCCAGCAACAGGCTACTAAAATTGATGTTGGTGTATACCAGGGATACAATTTTGCGCCTCAGCGCCTGCCTGTAATGGGCGCCGGTGATTACCGTACGTATTTGTCAGAAATATTACAAAGCAAAGGGCTGTCCAGTCAGCAAATTGCAGCACAGCCCTACATGAATGATGATCCGGCTAATCCCAATTATGCACGGTACCATTACAATACAGACTGGCAGCGAAAAGTAATGGATAATAGTATGAGTCGAAATATATATCTGAAGGTTACTGGTGGTGATAATATTGCGACTTATGGTTTGACGGTAGGGGTATTAAAAGATGAAGGGATTATTAATCAAACAGATCTTACCCGCTATAATACCCGGTTTAATGCAGAATTTAATTTTTCCAGAAAGCTAACCGGTACAGCTAATCTATCATTTTCCTATGCGGAGCAGAATTTAAAGGACCAGGGTATATCTCCTAAAACAAATCCATTGTATCTGGCTTTAACAAAAGCTCCTTTTTTAAACGATAAAGATGTAAATGATAAAGGGATTGAATCTCCCAACCTTAGCGACAAGGATACCCTGGGCATTAGTAATCCTTCCGTGATTATCAATACCATGCAGGCATATAATAAGTATTATCGTTTTTTTGGATCTTTTGGATTACGGTACGACATCTCCAGAAATTTCACAGCAAGTACCATTGTCGGCATCACTTTCGATAAAGTCCGGGAAAATGTATTTGTTCCCCGAAAAGGTGTAGCGGATGATACACTGTCGAATGCGGTTGCCGACAGCCGCCTTGGTTCGCAGGTCAAGCGTTTATTCACCGTGTATAATGATACCCGGCTTTCCTATAATCATACATTTAGCCGCATTCATAAGCTGTCTGCAAATCTTGGCCTTCGGTATCAGAAAAATGATGCAGAGCAGGATTTTACCCTGGGATTTAATTCGGCAACGGACGAGTTAGTAAGCGTACAGAATGGGGTAACAGGCCTCCGGCAAGTGGGCGGTAATACCGGCGAATGGAACTGGATGAATGGCTATTTTAATACGGACTACGGTTATATGAATAAACTGTTTTTATCATTTAACATGGCAGTTGATGGTTCGTCCCGTTTTGGTAAGCAGGGCAAAGGAGGGCTGGGAATTAATGGTAATCGTTTTGCGATAATGCCATCCATTGGTGCTGCCTGGCTCATTTCATCTGAAAATTTTATGGCGAATAGCCACATTGATCTGCTGAAGTTGCGTGCTACTTATAGCATTACCGGCAATGATGATATTGGTAATTACACGGCCCGACAAACATACATATCTCAAAACCTGTTAGGGGTTCAGGGATTGGTACGCGGTGGTATTGCCAATACAGCCCTTCAATGGGAAACAGTTAAAAAAATGAATCTCGGCCTCGATTTGAGCATCTTCAATGAAAGGCTGAGCCTGAGCGTAGATGCTTACCGGAATAATACAAGCAATATGCTGGTGTACGAAACACTTCCTTCCACTACCGGTTTTACTACGGTGATTACGAATAGTGGCTCTATGCAAACCAGGGGAATTGATGTGCAATTAAATGCCCGTATCATTAATGGCAGAAATTTTAAATGGGATGCAGGAATAAATGCCGGCACGTATAAAAACGAAATTGGTGAAATCCCTGGCAACACATTCACTACCGACTTTGCAGGCGCCACTTTCCTTACAAAGAAAGGCGAAGCAGCTAATCTTTTTTACGGATACAAAACAAACGGTGTATTTGCATCCGATGCTGAGGCTGCGGCTGCTGGTTTAGGAAAAAAGAATGCGGATGGGTCAATATCGATGTTTAAAGGTGGTGATGTCCGGTTTATTGATGTAAACGGGGATAAAATAATTAACGATGCAGACCGCCAGGTAATTGGTGATCCAAATCCGGACTTAACAGGTGGTTTCAGCAACCGGTTTACGTATAAAAGGTTTTCGTTAAATGTACTCTTTACTTTTAGCAAGGGCAATGATGTATATAATTACCTCCGCAACCGGCTGGAAGCTGTTAGTACTACAGAAAACCAATTATTGAGTGTAAATAACCGCTGGCGTTTTAATGGCCAGGTAACCAATACACCTAAAGCTACTTTCGGTGACCCGATGGGCAATAGCCGTTTCAGCGACCGTTGGATAGAAGATGGCTCGTACTTACGCCTGCGTAATATTTCATTGTCGTATAATGTTCCCATCAGAGACGGCGGTTTTCTAAAAAGTGCCACTATTTATGTAAATGGAAACAACCTGTTTACTGTTACAAAATACCTGGGTTACGATCCGGAGTTTAGTGCTAATCCAAGCATATTTGCACAAGGCATTGATACCGGCCTTGACCCAATTTACCGGAACGTAATGGCAGGGGTACGCATAGGACTTTAACACACCCTTGCATTCAAGTCCTGAAAGGATCTGCCTCACACATAAGGAATTAATAATTTATGAAATGTGATTTATGTATGTCTGCTAAGTTTATACCTCACCAATAATAGCTGACAACTGATCTCTTAGAACTATCAATTGAAATGCCTTACATGAAAAAAAAATATTTATTATACTGCTCGTCAATTTTAATACTCCTTTCCTCCTGTAAAAAAACATTTGACCTGAAGCCAATTGACGAATTGGATCAAACCCAGGTATACCTGACTGTTGCGGATGCTGATGCAGCAGTAATTGGGTTATATGGAAAGTTTCAGGGGTTAGCAGAGCGTTATATTTTGCTGAACGAATTGCGGGCCGATATGGTGGACTACACTGCTAATGCAGATGAAAACCTGCGGCAGTTAAGTACCCATTTTGTTTCCCCTGATAATCCGTATGCCAGCCCAAGACTTTTTTATGAATTTATTCTGAACTGTAATGATGTATTGAAAAATTTTGACATCATGAAGCGGACTAACCGGTTAAAAGTAGCCGAATATGACCAGCGTTATTCTGATATCGTTAGCCTTCGCTCTTTTGTTTATCTGCAATTGGGTATTCATTATGGCGAAGTACCTTATATTACCAATCCGCTTGTTTCGCTGGACGATATTAAAAACACAGCAAATTTCCCCCGGCTTCCGTTTAATACGCTGTTAGATACACTGATTTCTGTTAATGAAAGAATTACTTTTAAAGACGATTACCCCACAGGCTCTTTGAACACTTCTGTTGATGGGTATACCACAAACAAGTTTTTTATTCCGAAGAAAATAATTTTAGGGGATTTGAATTTGTGGAAAGGTAATTACCTTAAGGCTGCTACTTATTACCGGCAGGTAATGGAAACTGCCAGTAGTCTTGCAACCGGCGAAGCCTATTATACCAAATACAGGGTGGCAGGATTAAGTGCTGGTTCAAATGATCACTGGATAGTTTACTCCCGTGTAAATGATGCTACAAGTCTGGTTACAGAAACACAGTGGCGTTATATGTTCGAAAGACCACAGGATGTTGGTTTTGACTGGGAATGGATTTGGGTCATCCCTTTTGACAACCGCTTTAAGCCGGATAATCCATTTATCAAATTATTTTCTCCTATCGGCGGTAACTACTTACTGAAGCCCTCCCAACAGGCGTTGGATATGTGGAGCAGCCAAACGCAAAAAGCTGGTAGTGGTACAGGGCCTGGCTTACCTTACGATGCCCGTGGCCAGCTTAGCTGGAAAAATTTAGGTGGCCAGCCAACGATTATGAAATATTTATATAACTATATTCAGAATACTACCAACCTGCCGATAAATCCATTAGTGAAAAATGGTAAATGGTTTCTATTCCGGCAAACGCAATTGCATTTACGGTTTGCCGAAGCAGCAAACCGGTTAGGACGGAGCAGGTTGGCTTATGGGCTTTTCAGTAGTGGTATTAGTGCAGCGTTCCCAAAACCTTCCACAACTACAGATGTAACCAATTACCAGGGTACCCATGCCCAATCGGTTTGGGCTGATTCTTACCCTTTTGATTTTGATGCCCGTAATGGTAATGCACCCTATTACAGATCAGACTGGTACCGGCATTTAGGAATTCGTAACCGTGCCAACCTGCTGCCTTATGCGATGACTGCCGTAACGCCTGCAGATAGTGTCATACAGATTGAAGATGGCCTGATTCAGGAAACGGGTTTGGAAAACGGGTTTGAAGGTACCCGCTGGCCCGATTTGGTACGGGTTGCTTTACGCAGAAATGATCCGGCCTTTTTGGCTGATAAGATTTACTTTAAGCTGCTGAAAGACGGTGTACCGGATGCTGCAGCCACCCGTGCCAGGTTAATGAACAAAGCAAATTGGTACCTGCCCTTTAAATTATAGAATTGTTTGTTTACAAAACATCAACAAATACAAGCCCCTAAATAAAACTAAGGTTAAAAAGGGCATTCGGTGTACGCATCGGATGCCCTTTCTTATTAATATATAATCCTGTATTTGAAACAATGCGTTTTTGATTTGTGCAGATTATATTTACACTTGTAATGAAATAAACAATTTACTCATGTGTAAATTAGTCTTTCCAAAAAACATGGATACAAGGTATTGCAAAGGCAGCGTTGTAAACGTTATTCTTATTTTGTTTACGCTATATCAAACTGCTTCCGCACAAGCGGTTAAAGATCTGAAGCTTACTTATAACAAACCGGCATCTGCCTGGACGGAAGCCCTGCCTGTCGGCAATGGTACATTCGGCGCTATGGTGTTTGGCGGTGTGGAAGATGAACTATTACAACTAAATGAAGCTACTTTATGGAGCGGTGGCCCGTTAAAACATGGTATCAATCCAACTTCACCGCAGTATTTACAACCGCTTCGGGATGCTTTGTTTAAAAGAGAGTATGGCACGGCAAACAAGCTTGCCCAAAAAATGCAGGGTTTATATTCTGAAAGTTATATGCCGCTGGGGGATGTAAAGATCCGGCAATCATTTGGTGGCAACGCACCCGGAAGTTATTACCGGGATCTGAATATAGAGGACGCTATTGCCACTACAAAATTTTCTGTCAACGGCATTCAGTTTACCCGGCAGGTATTTGCTTCCCATCCGGATAAGATAATAGTAGTAAGGCTTTCAGCCGATAAGCCCGCCCAGTTGAACGTGGATATTGCTGCATCCAGCCAACTTCGTTATCAGCTTACTGCCAATAAAGACATATTGGTGGTAAAAGGAAAAGCACCATCGCATGTGGAGCCGAGTTATTACCGGCCTGCCAGGCCTTTAATTGTGTACGATGATACAACGGGTTGCAACGGAATGCGTTTTGAAATATTACTGAAAGCAGTCATTAAAGATGGGAAACAAACAACCGACACCGGCGGAATTCATATTAACAATGCATCGGAAATTGTTTTATACCTGACGGCTGCTACCAGTTTCAACGGCTATGATAAATGCCCGGATAAGGAAGGGAAAGATGAGCAGCAACTGGCAGCAGCGTATCTTTCAAAAGCCATTGCCAAAGATTATCCAACACTGTTGAAAAACCATTTACAGGATTATCATCAATACTTCACCCGTGTATCGCTTAACCTGAATCAGGAAGAAGACAAATCGGCCATACCTACAGATAAAAGGCTGGAAACTTACCGTACCGGCAGTGCCGATGCAGGGTTGGAAGCCTTGTACTTTCAGTATGGCCGCTACCTGCTCATTTCATCTTCCCGTACGCCCGGCGCACCGGCTAACCTGCAGGGCATCTGGAATAAGGAAATGCGTCCCCCGTGGAGCAGTAATTATACCACTAATATTAATGTGCAGATGAATTACTGGCCTGTGGAAAGCACCAACCTCTCTGAACTCCACCAGCCGCTATTCAATTTAATAAAAGAACTTTCCGTTACCGGGAAAATAACAGCCAAAGAATTTTACAATATCAATCATGGCTGGGTAGTGCACCATAACTCCGATATATGGGCTTTGAGCAACGCAGTAGGAGATACCGGCAGGGGCGACCCCAAATGGGCCAACTGGGCAATGGGCGCCAACTGGCTAACCCGTGATTTATGGGAGCACTACTTGTTTACCGGCGATAAAAATTTTTTGCGAAATACAGCTTACCCATTAATGAAAGGTGCTGCAGAATTCGTACTGGATTGGCTTGTGCCCGACAGCAGTGGCCATTGGGTAACAGCGCCTTCCACTTCGCCGGAAAACGATTTTATAGATGGTATAAAAAAAGCATCTATCACCATTGCAAGCACCATGGATATGGGCATCATCCGGGATCTGTTCAATAACCTGGCAGAGGCATCCGATGTGTTGCAGATTGATCCGTCATTTAGGAATACCCTGAAAAGCAGGCTGAATAATTTATACCCATTCCAGGTGGGCAGTAAAGGGAACCTGCAGGAATGGTACAAGGATTTTGAAGATGTTGATCCGCACCATCGCCATACCTCCCATTTATATGCACTGCATCCTGCAAAGGAAATATCGCCGCTTATAACACCGGTGTTGGCCAATGCGGCCCGCAAAACCCTGGAACTGCGGGGAGATGACGGAACGGGATGGAGTCTTGCCTGGAAAGTAAATATGTGGGCAAGGTTGCTGGATGGTAATCATGCTTATATTTTATTCCGGAATTTGCTCCGGCTTACTAAAGAAAACAGTGAACAGTATGGTGCAGGCGGCGGCGCATATCCTAACCTGTTCGATGCACATCCGCCCTTCCAGATCGACGGCAATTTCGCAGGCACGGCGGGTGTGGCAGAAATGCTGCTGCAAAGCCAGAACCACGAGATTCACTTATTGCCAGCCTTACCTGATGTCTGGAAAAATGGAAATGTAAAAGGGTTGGTAGCCCGAGGCAATTTTAAGGTTGATATCAATTGGGGAAATGGAAAATTAATCAGCGCTGTCATTCTTTCAAATATCGGCGGGCACTGCCAGGTACGAACCAGTTGGCCTATTGCCGTAAAAAACACCGCTGTTAAAAGTACAAAATCTACCATTGGTTACGTGCTTTCCTTCGAATCTGTAAAAGGAAAACAGTATGACGTGATTGCTTTATGATAAAAAATTTGATTCTATGACGGTTAGTGTTGTAGATGTTCAAACATAGAGCTTGCCGATAGCATATCAAACGTGTATTCTGTATTTGGCACCCGAAAAGCGTTAAGAAAATCAGGAGTTGAGCCGTTAAGAACGCAAAGGCTGTTTGAGCCCGTCGTAACTTGCCTTCACACGAAGTGCGAAGCGAGTTCCTTTGCGTTTATCCGCCGCGGCGGATTGAATTTTCTTTGTTTCTTTCTGTGTGTCCTGAATGAGAAATGAGTAAAATCATTAATCAATGCTGAATGAGAGATGGCAGCCGGCCTGCCGCACACGTTATGCAGATGAGGTGTGCAAACCACCCAAAGGTGCTTTATTCAAAAGGTAAGGTATTGAGCGTTTGGGCTAAAAGGTGTCGAAAGGCATCAGGTGGGTGTAGTAAAGCTGAACGAGAGTGAACCGTCTACGTAATGTGTCGAAAAACATTAGATGTTGGCAAAACTGCCGGCAAAGAAAGGCTGGCAGGACAGACTGTAACGGATAGCTGCTTACTGGTTACAGGCCAACCGGCATAAAGACGGCAGGAATACTACACAGGCTTTCATTGGGAACAGGAGAGGTTTGCTGCTGATGTGCCGATGTGCTTTGCGGAATCCCGATTATTATCGGGAGGCGATATGTCAGAACACATAAAGCCCATACTGCAACTCAATTTTGCCACAGGCAGAAGATGCAGCAGCAAGCGTCGGACGAAGCCATAGTAGTGAGGAAGTGCCTGTAACGGGCATGGAGCGAAGGGCTTCGGTTATCTGGTCTTACTATTTTAAAACAACCGTTGTAAAACAATGGAATGATGGAGAAAGAAAAGACAAAATCGTTAACAAGATTAGATAACAAGAGCCGTATGATGGGAGACTATCACGTACGGTTCCGTGAGCGGCTCGGGCTGTAATGCCCGGGCCTACTCTACTTTTTTCAAGAAAAAGAAAGAAAAGAAACGAGGATCAGGGAGGATGCAGATACTGATGAGCCTAACTTGATTTAGATTGTACTTATCCTAAACAGCATAGAACCAGAATCTTTAATTGATATATTATTCAACCTGGCCATCATGAAAATAAATTATTCAACCTTGCTGCTGTTACTGATGGTAACGACAAGCATTGCCGCACAGCCACCGCAGGCTAACCGCATTATTGAAAATAACGGATTGAAGGGCAACCTGAACGTGCACGACCCGGTCATGATAAAACAGGGAAACACCTATTACATTTTTTCTACAGGTATGGCTATCAAAACATCCACAGACCGGATTAACTGGACGAATGCCGGTAGTGTATTTGGCAGGGATAGTATTAAATTCAGCTGGTGGAATAACGACATACCAGACAAGATTGGCTTATGGGCTCCGGATATACATTATAGTAATGGAAAATATCATTTATACTACTCCGTATCCGCCTGGATGAATTTTAATTCCAGCATCGGGTATGCAACCAACACCACCCTTGATAAGGCTAACCCGGCCTATAAATGGGTAGACGAAGGGCAGGTCATCAGTTTCAGGAATGGCGGCGCCGGCGTAAACGTTATTGACCCTAATATTTTTATTGATAAAGACAGAAAAAAATATTTAGTGTATGGCTCGTACAAAGCCGGGCTTAGGCTGGTGGAACTGGATTACAAAACAGGTAAGTTAATGAAAGACCCGCCGGATATTATTACGATTACCACGGCATTGGGCGAAGGCAGTTTTATTATCAAAGGCCCGAAATATTACTACATTTTTGCATCCAGGGGCAAGTGCTGCGCAGGCATCGAAAGCACGTACCAGATGGTAATGGGCCGCTCCAAAAATGTAAAAGGCCCATACCTGAATAAAAACGGCGAAAGCTGGGTTGATAATAAATATTCACTCCTGTTGGCCGGCGATTCCGCGGAACCTGGGCGTGGGCACAACGGTTTTTTTACGGAACACGACACCACATTTATTGTATATCATGCCTATACCAGAAGTGCCAATGGTGCATCGTTACTTAATATCAAACCTTTATATATGGATGAAGACGGCTGGCCAACGGTGAACCCGTCAAAGCTGCTGTTTAGGAGGGAAGAAATGGAGTAAAATCCGCCAACTGTAAAATTATACATCTTATGAAAAGGTATAAATTGTTAGCTCCTCTTCTGTTGGTTCAGCTTATGGGGCAAGGGACTTACGGCCAGGTAGCACAAACGCCACCTATGGGCTGGAACAGCTATAATTGTTTCGGGTCGGCAGTACACGAAGATGAAGTGAAAGCCAATGCCGATTATATGGCAAAAAATTTAAAGCAGTTTGGCTGGCAATATATCGTGGTAGATTTCCTGTGGTCGTACGATAATCCGCCGGGAAGCCTGATTGGCAATCCTTACCAGAAGCAGCTACAGGATGGTTCCTATGTGCCCTGGCTAACGATGGATGAATATGGAAGGCTGGTACCACATGAGCACAAGTTCCCCTCAGCCTTTGGTGGCAAAGGGTTTAAGCCGCTAAGCGATTATGTACATGCCTTGGGGTTAAAGTTTGGTATTCATGTCATGCGGGGTATTCCCCGACAGGCCGTATGGTCAAAAAGCCCGGTGATGGGCACGAATGGTATTACGGCTGATATGATTGCTGATACCTCATCTACCTGCAAATGGATGAACCACATGTATGGCCTGGATATGAGCAAACCCGGTGCACAGGAGTACCTGAATTCTTTATTGAAATTATATGCATCATGGGGCGTAGATTTTATAAAAGTAGATGACATTGCCCGCCCTTACCATTCGGCTGAAATAGAAGGGTATGAAAAGGCGATAGCAGCTTGCGGCAGGCCTATCCCACTAAGTATTTCACCGGGTGAAACAGCACTCCCGGCTGCCAGTCATGTAAAGCAACATGCTACTATGTGGCGGATGGCCGATGATTTCTGGGATAACTGGAAAGAAGTATTAAAAATGTTTGATTATGCCAAAAGCTGGGAAGGGCAGGGTGGCCCCGGCCATTGGCCCGACTGCGATATGATACAAATCGGAAAATTGTCCAAACGTGGCCCGGTTGGCCCCGAACGCTACAGCCGATTTACCGAAGATGAATTATATACGCACCTGAATTTCTGGTGTATCTTCCGTTCACCATTAATGCTTGGCGGCAACCTCCCCGAAAACAGGGAACTGGAAAAAAGATTATTTACCAATGCCGAAGTGCTGGCCGTAAACCAAAAAGGCGAAAACCCAAGGCAATTGTATAAAGCGGATGGAAGCATGGTTTGGGTATCCGGAGTGCAGGGTAGTAAAGACCTGTATGTCGGGCTGTTTAATATTGGCGATGCAACGCATGAGATAACGGTTGATTTTGCAGCACTGGGTATGAATGGCAAAGTGGCTGTACGGGACCTGTGGAAAAAAACGGACTTGGGTTTATTCAGTACTCAATATAAACAAAGTATCAATCCACATGCTTCGGTATTACTAAAGATCAGCGAAAAATAGTTTATAACTAAAAAATAAAAGGAACAATGCAAATTAGCCAGCGTCAATCTCCCCGGCATTCACAGGAAGGTTCTTACATGATGAAGCAATCTCCCCGGTTATGTTGGGGATTGCCATGGATATTGCCGCGGCAATCCCGTACGGAAGCAATAACCCCATCGCAACGGCTGAGCATTAATTTAACGTAATTCTGTGCAATTATTTATTTTAATATATTAGTTTATTTTAAATGATCTATCCTGAACGGCGATGCCGGCAAACCTTTCCGGTTATACAAATTCCCAACAGGCCGGTCGGCCCAGCCATAGCGTACCTGTGTTGGCTGTGCGATTTCAGGACATGATACTTCAATCTGTTTGCCTTTAATGATGGCGTTTGCTACTTTCCAGTTATTATCAGCACCGGCAATTACAAAACCTGTGAGCACACTACTATCTTTCGCCATCATGCCGCTACCGGTATGGGAAAAATCAATCATTACTTTATTTCCTTTCACCTTTGCCGATTTGTACGCCGGCCCGGAATACTCCAGGTTTTTTTGCCCATATAAAAGTGCTTTTGCGGGAAGCGAAAGGCGGTAACCGGCATCGTATTTTTGCGGATAGTGCCAGCCACCGGCACGAAGGTCAAAATTCACACTCATGGCCGTGTTTGGCAATGCCAGTGCCTGCCGCTGCCCCTCACGAACCATCGGTATAAAGGCAAGCGTATCCAGCACAACAGGTTTGTTTTTCCGTTCGCTGGACAACTGCCCGAAATAAAATGGAAAATTGCCCTGCCCCCAGGCTTTGCGCCACCCATTAATTAATAACGTAAACTGTGCACCATATTGCGGCGTAAAAACCGTATCGTATGTATTTTGTTCGCCCTGTATCCATACGGTACCGCGAATGCCAAACGTGGTTACAGGCGCTACATATTTGTTGTAATTACTACCGGCAACGATGTTCTTTGTTGTTTTCATACCAGGGTCTGCCGCTACCGTTGCACTGTCGAACCAGGTTTCTATTAAGGTGCCGCCTACTGCAGTTACCAGCAGGCCCACCGCACAATTTGTAGTACTAAGAATTTCTTTTCCAAAGAAAAAACCAGTTGCAGAACATCCCCCGGCAGTAGCGG
Organism: Chitinophagaceae bacterium; assembly: GCA_965246935.1. Lineage (GTDB taxonomy): Bacteria > Bacteroidota > Bacteroidia > Chitinophagales > Chitinophagaceae > JAZKFT01. Next base: position 226,849 of record CBDFGC010000002.1, read on the forward strand.
GGGAGATAATCTGCCATGCAGGTGCAGCGCCATGGGAAGGCCGCATATTCAAAAAACGCATCATGGGTAAATCAGCATTTTTGATGGTATCAGCAAAGCGGTTACCAAACTGGCTGGTATTACCCAGCGTTAAATCCATGTTAGACTGGCCTGCACATTGCCATACTTCGCCCGTATAAATATCAGATAGCATTATTGTATTCGTACCGGTAACAGTCATCGTAAAAGGGCCGCCTTCTTTCATAGGCTCCAGCACCACTCTCCATTTGCCATTTGTGCCTGCCTGCACCATTTTCGTTTGCCCGTTAAAGGTTACTATTACCTGTTCGCCGGCATCCGCAGTTCCCCAAATTGGCGCCCGCATATTCCGTTGCAATACCATGTGGTCGGTGAACGGTGGATTAATTATTACTGATGCATTGGCCTGATTTGTAAAATGGAATGAAAAAATGATCAGCAATAAGCAGTAAAAAGGAAGGTAATTTTTTTTCATGACGTAAGATAACAGTAATGCAATAATTGTTTAAGTACCTGTAGGGGATCTTTTAGGTATTATAGATGTATTAGACGGTACGAATTATTTAAAGAAAACAAGCGGCCTCTGCATTTTGGTAACTTCATCAGAGTTCGTAAATAGCAGCAAACGGATAAAAATGAATATTTCTACAGCGCAGTGTAGAACAAACGATTGGCGTTAAATATCCGTAAGAATGCAGACAATTAAATTTTGAATAGTAGTAAAAAAAGACGGTATTTTACCCCTCCGTGCAACGTATGAAATTAATGCACCTGAAGGTCATGCCAAACTCACTCTGCTCATTTACTGGTCGAAAAAATGCCATAGGCTATAAAGAATTATTTGCATCGTCTATTACTGCTAAAAAGTTATTGAAATGAAAACGCCGGAGCAGATAAAAATACCGGCAAAAATGAAACTAAAAATTAAGGAGTTGTTTACATAAAAAAGTACCCGTTACAACATTGTTTTAATCACTTGCTTTTGCAAATACATGTAATAAAATATGAAAGGCTATTTTAAAAAAGGGATGACAATAGGTTGCTTCCTTACCCTCAGTCTCGTAATTACTTTTCAGGCAACTGCCCAGGTAGCCTGGCCGGCCATTACGCAGCAAACCAAACCCTGGACCCGTTGGTGGTGGCTGGGTAGTGAAGTAAATAATAAAGACCTCACGACAGTAATGCAGCAATATCAACAAGCAGACTTGGGTGGGCTGGAAATAACACCCATTTACGGCGTACATGGAGAGGAAGATCAGTTTTTGCCATTTTTAACCACAGGTTGGATGAATGCTTTTGAACATACCTTAACCGAAGGTAAGCGGCTTGATTTGGGAATAGACCTGGCAAATGCAACCGGCTGGCCATTTGGCGGCCCCTGGGTTACCGAAGCTGATGCCTGCAAATACATGGCTTATAAAACCTATACGATCAATGAAGGCGAAACCCTAAACGATAAGATTACCTACCAGCAGGAAGGCATCCTGCGTACGGCTAACGGAAAGAATCTAACGTTCGCTGATATCAAAGAACCCGTTACGGCCAATGCCGATTTGCAATCGCTTTCCTTTGACCAGGTACGTTATCCAAAAGCATTGCCATTAGTAACGCTGATGGCTTACCCGGCCAGTGGTGTACCGGTTGATATTACGAAAAATGTAACTGCCGACGGAACCTTGAACTGGAAAGCACCCGCCGGGAAATGGAACCTGTATGCCATATTTATGGGTCTGCATGGAAAGCAGGTAGAACGGGCTGCACCCGGCGGCGAAGGCAATGTTATTGACCACTTTTCGGCGGCGGCTTTGCAGCATTATCTGCAGCGTTTCGACCAGGCATTTGCCGGTAAAAGCTTAACCGGCCTGCGGGGATTTTTTAATGATTCGTATGAAGTGGATGATGCCCGTGGCCAAAGTGATTATACCCCGCTGATGTTTGACGAATTTAAAAAGCGCCGTGGGTATGATTTGAGAAACGAATTGCCTGCGCTGTTTGGAAAAGATACGGATGATAAAAACAGCCGGGTACTGTTTGATTACCGGGCAACTATAGACGAACTAATATTAGAAAAATTTACAAAGCAGTGGGCTTCCTGGGCTAAAGGGAAAGGCAAAATTGTACGTAATCAAAGCCATGGCTCACCGGCTAATACCCTTGATTTGTATAGTGCGGTTGATATTCCGGAAACGGAAGGAACGGAAATACTGCGGATGAAATTTGCTACTTCAGCCGGGCATGTTAGTGGCAAGCCGTTGATTTCTTCCGAATCGGCTACCTGGCTGAATGAACATTTCGTTTCTACCCTTGCTGATGTTAAAAAGGCACTGGATGTGTACCTGGCTGCCGGTGTCAACCACATTTTTTATCATGGTACCGTGTATTCACCGCCTTCAGAACCCTGGCCGGGCCGTTTGTTTTATGCCGCCGTACACTTTACACAAGCCAATCCGTTCTGGGATCATTTCGGTAAGCTGAACCAATACGTAGCCCGCTGCCAGAGCTTTTTACAAAGCGGCAAACCGGATAATGATGTATTAGTGTATTATCCCATTTATGATAAATACATGCAGCGGGAACGGGCCTTGTTGCAACACTTTGACGGAATGCGGCCCGAGTTTACCAAAACCAAATTTGAAGACAATGCAGAATGGCTGCAGGCACATGGTTATGGCTTCGATTTTATAAGCGACCGTCAGTTGCAGGGCGTAACGATGGCAGGCGGCAAATTGCTTACCGGCGGTGGCAGCTACCAAACCATTTTATTACCCGGTGTACAATACCTGCCACTGGAAACCTTGCAGAAATTAGATCAACTGGTAAAAGCAGGTGCAACCGTTTTGGTATATGATAAAATGCCGGGTGGTGTGCCCGGTTACGGGATGCTGGCGCAGAAGGATGCGGCTTTTAAGGCATTGACCGACAAATTACATTTCGACGAAGCTACCGATGGCCGCGGTATGAAACAAGCGGTTTCGGGTAAAGGCAAATGGCTGATTTCCGGCGAGGTGCAGAAGATGCTTGAACAGGCAGGCATCCGGCATGAAAATTTTGCGGAAGGCATTAACTTTACCCGCCGCAAAAATGCCACCGGAAATATTTATTTTATTGCCAATACAAAAACGGAAAAACAGGATGAATGGATTACTTTAAATGGCAATATAAAATCAGCCGTTTTGTATAACCCGATGACCGGCGAATCCGGCGTGGCACAACTACACGCTGTTGATGGCAACATGCAAATAAAAGCACCGATGGGTCCGGCTGATAGTTATATCATTCAAACATCTGCAACGGTTTTGACTGGAAAGCCTTATCCATACATCAATACAACAGGTGAGCCGGTTGCGATTACAGGTAACTGGATACTGCATTTTGAAAAGGGAGGGCCTTATTTACCGGCCGATAAAACAATGACGGAACTGAAACCCTGGACAGCCATGGAAAACGATTCGTTGAATTATTTTAGCGGTATCGGTACGTACAGTATTCATTTCAGGAAGCCTGCGGGTACTGCTAAACAATGGCTGCTACAACTGGAAAAAGTATATGAAAGTGCTGACATATTTGTGAACGGAAAAAAAATAACGACGCTCTTAGGACCTGATTTTTCAACCGTTATTAATGCTGCCGATTTAAAAGCAGACAATCTGTTGGAAATAAAAGTAGCTAACAGCATGGCCAACCGCATTATCGACCTGGATAAGCGGAATGTTAAATGGCGAAAATTTTATAATACGAACTTCCCGGCAAGGATGGGGCAAAACAGGGGAGAGGATGGCCTCTTCAGTGCGGCTAAATGGACACCCCGCAAATCAGGACTCGAAGGAAATGTGATGTTGCAGGCTATTCAATAGATAACCCTATATTCATCTATGATTATTGACACCCGGGCCTACGCAAGAGCCGGTTTGCTGGGCAACCCAAGCGATGGCTATTTTGGGAAAACCCTTAGTGTAAGCATTAAAAATTTTGGCGCCCACATCTTATTGTACCAGTCGCCTGAACTGGTGATTGAGCCGCAGGAAGCGGATTGCAATTCGTTCCGGAATATTCATCATTTGTATGATACTGTTAGCCTGATTGGCTACAATGGTGGCATTCCTATTATCAAAGCTGCCATCAAAAAGTTTTGTGAGTACTGCACTAAAACAGGTATCCGGCTGGCCAATAAAAATTTTACCATCCGATACCAGACAACCATTCCCCGGCAGGTAGGATTGGCTGGTTCCAGTGCCATTATTATCGCCACGCTAAAGGCACTGATGCAGTTTTACGAAGTGGAAATTCCCATGCCATTATTGCCCAATATTGCCCTGGAAGCAGAAACACAGGAAATGGGCATTAATGCCGGCCTGCAGGACCGGGTAATTCAATGCTATGAAGGTTGCGTACATATGGACTTCAATAAGGCCCAGTTGGAAAAATATGGGTATGGGGTTTATACGCCCATTGATCCTTCCAATCTTCCGCAACTATACATGGCGTATAAAACGAACCTGGGAAAAGTATCGGGCAAAGTATTAAATGAAATCCGCAGTAAATATGACAAGGGTGATGAGCACACCATCAATACGTTGAAAACCATTGCCAGCCTCGCTGATGAAGGCAGGGAAGCAATTGAAGCCAGGGACTACAAGCTACTGGGACAACTGATTAATGCCAATTTCGATAACCGGGCTAAAATTATGACCATCGGCCCCAGCAATATGGAAATGATTAATACTGCCCGCAACTGTGGGGCGTCGGCCTCATTTACCGGATCAGGGGGTGCCATCATTGGTATTTATGATGATGATGAAATACTAAAACGGCTGGTGTATAACCTGAAAAAAATAAACGCAAGAGTTATTAAACCTTACATCTTATAAAAACATGGTAAAAAAGGCAGTGATACCGGCAGCTGGATTGGGAACCCGTTTTTTGCCTGCTACAAAAGCATCTCCTAAGGAAATGCTTCCTGTGGTAGATACACCTACCATTCAGTACGTAGTTCAGGAAGCGGTTGATTCCGGCATTGAAGATATTCTGATTATTTCGGGGAAAGGAAAACGTTCCATCGAAGACCATTTCGACCGCCACCCGGAACTGGAAGAACGCCTGCTGGAAAAGGAAGATAAAATGTACGACGAGATTATGCATTTGTCGGACATGGCACATATTCACTTTATCCGTCAAAAGGAAATTATCGGACTCGGCGATGCCATTATGTATGCCCGCTACCATACAGGCAACGAACCATTTGCCGTACTGCTGGGCGATACAATTATTAATTCCGTTATTCCGGTAACTCAGCAACTGATTGACATCTATGATCAGTACCAAAGTACCGTTATTGCTGTTGAAACAGTTCCGCATGATAAGGTTTCCCGGTATGGAATTGTAGGTGGGTCCATGCTTTCGGCCACCCTGATGAGCCTGGATCAATTAATTGAAAAACCATCAATAGAAACCGCTCCGTCTAACCTGGCTATTGCAGGCCGTTACATATTAACACCGGAGATTTATGCAGCACTGGAAAAAACGCCGCCTGGTAAAAACAATGAGGTACAATTAACCGATGCGTTGGTGAACCTATTAAAAAGCGAAAGCATGTATGCCCATACTATTGAAGGCAAGCGATACGATATTGGTAACAAACTCGACTTCCTTAAAACCAATGTGGAGTTTGCTTTGCGCCGGAAAGAGTTTGCCAGGCCCTTTTATAATTATTTAAAAGAAATTGTAGAAATATATAAAGACCAATTTTAAGTTCATAAGTAAGCAGACATAATTAGGGCTTGTTCAACAACTCAGGATATTTTTTTGTGTAAGAAAAAGCCTGCTATGTGAGCAGGCATAGTTCCAAACCTTAGTAGAAAACCATCATCTATACTTCGTTTAAACCTTATTACCTTATTTTATGCCATCATGTGTTCAATAAGGTAATAAGGTTTGAGGGATCAAGAAAGGCTGTAGTGCTACTAAGGTTTAAAACCGGCTAAGCAGATGCAAAGATATAGAGGCCCCTTATTGAGTAAGTATGCACCTGAAAGGAATTTTATATGCTGAAAGATAATACCAGCTTCATTTACCTGCTTTTTCAGCAAGCACTAATTGGTTGGGGTTAATTGCTTTGTCATTGCGTCCGCCGAGGCGGATGCCCGTGGCAATCCCCAATTAAACCGGGGAGCCTGCCTGCCGGTAGGCAGGTTGGGCACAGCCTGTCCCGTTCGTCCGGGAAACCCAACCTCGCAATGACACAAAGATTAATCTAATGCAATTGTTTCTACATACTTAAAAGCAAAAGCGGCTGATCCATAAAGATCAGCCGCTTTAAATCTTTCTTTATTTCAGCAAGTGTAGCCTATTGTACAATTACGGAAGCTTTTTGACTATTGTTACCATCAGTAATCAGCAACTGGTAATTACCCTTTGTAATATTTGAAGCAAGATTGATTAATTGGCGATCCCTACTGCCGGTATAGTCAATTGTTTGAAGCAATACTAACTGACCAATACTACTATACATTTTTACCGTTACCTTACCAGCTTTCATCTCATTAAATTTTACCGTAAAATAACCATTGCTGATTGGGTTTGGCGAAATACTTACAGAAGCAGTAAGTTTGCTAAAGTCAACCAAAACAATTTTGCTGTAGCTAAAAGCATTGTCCTTGTCTACTAATTTCAGCCTGTAAAGGTTGCTACCGATTGAAGGAGTATTATCAGTAAAGCTGTAAGAAGAAAGGCCGGTTGCACTAACGCTGCCAATTGGCGAGAATACACCATTTACAGATTTTTCTACTACATATTTGCTTGCATTTACTTCTGTAGAAACTTTCCAGGTTAATACTGCTCTATCATTCACTTTGGAGCCGGTAATATCACTAAGCTTAATGGGCAATGGCGTCGAATTGAATTGAGCTCTGAATGGACTAAATGTAGTGAAAGTAGCTGTAGCTGTATTTAGCGTATTATCTCCGGATCCAGTTGAGGGATCCCAGGTTGTACCGTTATAACGGGAAATACCGAGTTGGTTATTTTGAATACCGGTAAGGCCGCTACCTTTCAGGCCGGCAGGGAAGCCTACACTTAACTGAGCTGCTCCGGTTCCGGAAGTTCTGTTAACAACATAAACAGCATTAACAATATTATTATTGGTTGTAGCCATACCGTTTGGTGTTCCATTGTCTGTAGCCGGCGTGAACACGCTTGTTGAAAAGGACGAAATGGTTGATGGTTTAAGGGTAACCGGCAGATAGTTACCGCTATTACCTAAAGGCAATGTTCTGATAGCGTTGGCCGGAATGTTGGTAATTTGAACAATTCCTATCAAACCTGTAGCTACATCTGAAGCGGTATTAATATAATTTGTTCCGGTAAAAGGTCCGGCAACATTATTAGCAGAAGAAATGGTAAGTGTTACAGGAGTAGCAGGAATATTTAATAAACCATTCAGCACGGAAAGCTGATTAGAAACCGTTAGATTTTGGTTTAAGGTAACACCAGCCGTATTGTTAACTGTTACATCTCTCACAGCACCATTAAGGAAGGTATTGTTTGCTACCGTTTGAGCTACGGCGCCTCCCTGGTAGGTTACAAAACCAATACTTCCATTTGTTGCATCAACCACTCCGGTTGTATTGATAGTTACAGGAGTAGCTGCAGCAAGATTTACGGTGTTACTGACAACAAGCGTTTTACCTGCTGCAATACTTAAGGCACGAAAAGCAGCAGATCCGGGACCTGTTATGGTAGAGCTGGCAGCGGTAGGCATAAAGTTTACGGTAGTAGAAGAAGTTGTAGCTGTAGTAGAAGCAGTGGTTGAAGTGATAAAGCTAACAGGCGTAGCAATATTTAAATTTCCTACGATATTTAATGTTTGCGTAATACTTGTACTGCCAGCCCCTTGCAGTATGGTTGCTCCGGCTCTAAAAGTCATATCACCATTTACAGTCAACGTTCTTGCAGTGGTTGCATTACCTACAAAAAAGATAGTGCCAACGTAAACCTGGGGAGCCGCTGTATAGCCGGAACCGGGAGTGGTAATGCTGATAGACTGGAGGCCCATCAGGGATGTAAAAACAGCACCGGTACCATCACCGGTTATCGTAATAGCGGGTACCGTTGTATTGTAACCTGAACCTGGATTTGTTACCGTTATGCCGGTTATTTTACCACCGTCAATTACAGCAGTTCCAGTAGCGGTTGTGCCACCTGAAGGAGCTGGAGTAAATGCAACAGTAGCGGTAGTGTAGCCCGAACCCGGATTTGTGAGGGACGCTCCGGAAACAAAAGTAGTTGCTATGGCAGCTGTAGCACTGGTAGTGGCCTGGCCCACAATAGTAACACCAGAGCTCAGAAAGCTTAGTTTACCGGGATTTACTATATTAATACCTGTAACCTCGCCTGCTGCATTAATGGTAGAGGTAAGCACTGCGGCATTTCCTTCACCAATTGTTAAATTCAATACCGCAGCGCCACTCACGTTAGATGTTTGGGTAACACCATCGCGAATAGTTACATTGTTGGTTGCACCTGGAACAACAGTTGCCGTAGTCCAGGCGCCGGTAGCAGCTGAATAAACCTCAAATGTTCCCGCATTACCAAAGCCGGCATTATTGGATTTTGTGCGATAGTCGCCGTCTGACTGGCTAAAAGAAAATTTTGCTATCAGTAAGCAAAAAAGAAGTCCCAACTTTTTAATAGCGTAAGGAGCTACCGGGGGTAGATGTTTTTTCATGGCAATCGTTATTTATGTGGTGAATCAAAAAACAATTTTAGATGTAAGTCATACATAAAGCATCCTGTGCCATCCTGCTTTCTCACGAGTGGATTACATGATCATTTAGCTGAAAGCTATTTGTCTTTTTATCCAATTTATTTAAAAAATTAATAATGGTTCCAGACTTATGAACTTCTATTGGATGATAAGAAAAGCTGTCAAAAAAACTTGTACAAATGAAACAACATTTTGCCTGGCCTTGGTTACCCCTAACCCCTAAAGGGGAACTCGTTTTTAGATTTAAAATGAACAGTAACGACGAGCAGTTTGAATTTCCTTTGAAGTACGATGGTGTCCTAAAGCCCCCTTTAGGGCAATGTCATTAGGTTAAGGATTATAGTAGCAGCTATGCGCCGTAGGTGCAACCTGTTTGTAGAAAACAGCCATCCTTGATGTTGGTGCATGCCACGTAGTGGCTACCTGATCAGAGAAGAGGGGTAGCCACTACGTGGCAATGATTGCCTTTGCCTCTTTGTTTGCTACAAACAGAAAACCCCGATGGGGCTTAACTATATGACATTGCCATAAAGGGGTTAGGGGCAACCAAGGCCGTATAAAGAAATGTACAAGTTATTTTGACGCTTTCCCTAAGAAAAGAAAAAATTTTTTCCAGGTGTAAAATTACCTGCACAGTACAGGATGAATGATTCTAACCATAAAGTATTTTTACCATTACAGCGATTATATTGTCCAACGAAAAAAGATATTGCTTTCCATACAACATACGATTGCCATACAGTCTTCTTCATCTAAAACAACCGGATTTGGTATTATTGCGCTGTAATTAAATCCTTGTACCTAATTTACAGCATGAAAACAATTCTTCTAGCTATTACCTGCTTCGCTTTCAGCCAGATCGTTTTGGCCCAATCTAAAGATGAAAAGGCGGTTTCAATGGCGGTCGATTCTCTTACGGCAGCCTTAATCAGTAGTAACATACCGTCGCTGAAAAAATGGACGGATGAGAAATTAAGCTATGGGCACTCCGGCGGACTGATACAGGACAAAGCACAATTTCTGGACAATTTTAAAACCGGCAAATCGGATTTCGTAACCATTGATGTTACCGATCAAACAATTACCGTATTTGGCAAAACGGCTGTGGTGCGGCACAAGCTGAATGCCACTACCAACGATAGCGGCAAACCCGGCACGGCCAACATAGCTGTGTTGTTGGTTTGGCAAAAAACCGGTAAGCAATGGAAACTGATTGCCCGGCAGGCTGTAAAGCCAGCAACGTAAACCTCATCCCCGGCCCTTCTCCACGGGGTGGAGAAGGGTGCCTCTAAGGGGCTTTCAATATTATTATCGATTAGCGGGTTCACGCTGTTGGCACTGTGCTAATTACTTTCGGGCAGGGTTAATGCTGCTTAGGCCTGGTGAACTGTTTTGAAAAAATGATTCTTTTGAATCCGCAGTTGCATTTTGTGATGAATGCTTCATAGAGGCACCCCTCTCCAACCGCAATTACATCCTTTGCCCTTCTCCTTTTGAAGAAGGTGCCCAGAGGGCGGATGAGGCTGGAGAGGGGCCGGGGGTGAGGTGGAGAAGGGCAAGAGCAAGAGATGAGGTAGAGAGGGGCCTGAGTGAAGTGAATTTATAAAAGTAAGTTTTTAAATGAAAATTACAAACATTAGAAAATATTATAAGCTGATATGGATGCTTTTGATAATCCACATATTTTGTACGGTAACTATCTGTGCACAAAAGCCGGCACCAAAGCCACTGTTCCGTGATCCGGTATATGATGGCGCTGCCGACCCGGTTGTTGTGTACAATAAGCAAAAAAAAATGTGGTGGATGTTTTATACGAACCGCAGAGCCAATATGAAAGACAGTACCGGCGTCGCCTGGGTACACGGCACCCGTATTGGTATTGCCCAATCCAACGATGGAAGTAATTGGAAATATGTGGATACGGCAAATATCAATTACCGACCCGATAGCGGCTACACATTTTGGGCACCGGATATTATCAATGATAAAGGAACGTATCACATGTTTCTTACCTATGTGCCCGGTATTTTTACCGATTGGAATCATCCGAGAACAGTTATACACCTGACCAGCAAAAATCTGCAGGATTGGAAATATGAAAGCACACTGCCGTTGGTAAATGAGAAGGTAATTGATCCCAGCATTTTTAAACTGCCGGATGGTACCTGGCGGTTGTGGTATAATAATGAACGGGATGGAAAATCTATTTACTACGCTGATAGCAAAGATTTATATACCTGGCAGGACAAGGGTAAGGCGGTTGCTGCACGTGGCGAAGGGCCTAAGGTTTTTTATTGGCAGGAAAAGTATTTTATGATTATCGACGCCTGGAAAGGCATGGAGGTATTCAGTTCGGATGACCTGCTAACCTGGAAAAAGCAAGCCAGCCGTATTGTGGAAGAACCCGGTACCGGTACAGATGATCAGGCCATGGGTGGCCACTGCGATGTAGTGGTTAATAATGGCAAGGCATATTTGTTTTACTTTACCCACCCTGGCCGCCGGAAGGATAAGCCAGCTGCCAGAAATAGTCCGGATGATAAACGCAGCCTGATACAATTAGCAGAATTAAAATATGTGAATGGTGAAATAACCTGCGACAGAAATGAGCCGGTATTTATCAATTTAAAGTGATGCCTCACCCTCATTCGCTCTCAGCCTCATCCGCCTTCGGCACCTTCTCCATTAGGAAAAGTGGAATGGATGCAATTGAATGGGAGAGGGATGCCCCTGCTTAGCTTTGCTCATAGCTGTTGATTGGGGATTTCAAACGTCGAAAACTTACAATTAATTTTGAAGATTGATTCTTATAAATCCGCTCTTAGGTTATACAATTAAATTGAAAAGAGGCACCCTTCTCAAACATAGTTGCATCAAATTCCCTTCTCCTTTTGGAGAAGGTGCCGAAGGCGGATGAGGCTGAGAAGGGCCGGGATGAGGCATTCTGAAAATGGGCCTTATACAATAGTTCATAGCGAGGATGCTATGAGAACAGATAAAATAGCTTACTAAAGATAAATACTTCTGCTATGGAGTATCGCCGTCACAAACAAAAATAATTTCTTTAAATATATGAAAAATTTTTCAGTACTAATATTGGTAATCTTCATACTGCAAAATTCCTTTTCCCAAACCAAACAAATTCAATATCTCAGCGGCCGGGGCAGCAACAGTACCGTTGCCTGGGATTTTTACTGCACCGGCGGTCGGCAAAGCGGTTACTGGACAAAAATTGGTGTACCCAGCTGCTGGGAACAACAGGGATTCGGTAATTATAATTATGGCCGTGACTATAAAACCTATGGCCGCAATGCCCGTTTTTTTGATGAAAAGGGGATGTACAAATACCAGTTTAATGTGCCAGCCGCCTGGAAGGGCAAGGAGATCTTTATTGTATTTGAGGCCAGCATGACGGATACCGAAGTGAAGATTAATGGCAAAAGTGCCGGTCCCGTTCACCAGGGTGCTTTTTACGAATTCAAATATAATATTACTGATAAGCTATTATTTGGAAAGCCCAATGTGCTGGAGGCAACCGTAAGTAAAATGAGTGCCGATGCCAGTGTAAACAATGCCGAACGCCTGGCTGATTACTGGGTGTTTGGCGGTATTTTCCGTCCGGTATATTTGGAAGCAGTACCCAAGGAACATATTGAATATATGGGCATTGATGCAAAAGCAGATGGTCATTTTGCGGTGCAGGTACATACGCAGCATTTGCAGACTGGCCATAAAATTACAGCTGATATTGTAGATGCAAAAGGAGCGAAAGTAGCAACAGCAGGTTCAAATAAAAATGGGAATGATTCTATTGTTACCCTGAGCACTACGGTGAATAATGCCTTACCCTGGACGGCTGAAACACCCAACCTGTACAAAGCAATAGTGTCCATTAAAAGCGCTGCCGGAACCATTTACCAGACCACCTCGACATTTGGTTTCCGCACTATTGAAATACGACATGGCGATGGCATTTACCTGAACGGGGTGCAGATAAAAATGAAAGGCGCCAACCGTCATAGCTTTTGGCCGGAAACGGGCCGTACGCTGAACGACAGCCTGCAATTGCTGGACTTTAACCTGATGAAAGAAATGAATATGAACGCCGTCCGCTGTTCGCATTATCCACCGGATAAAAGGTTTCTGGAATTGTGCGATTCAATGGGTTTGTATGTGCTGGATGAACTGGCCGGCTGGCAGAAATTTTATAGCACCAAAGCCGGTGAACCATTAGTAAAAGAAATGGTGATCCGGGATCTGAACCATCCATCTATTATTTTTTGGGATAATGGAAACGAAGGCGGTACGAACAAGGAATTAGATGATGATTTTGTGAAATGGGACTTCTCGCAACGTCCGGTGATTCATCCACACCACCGGCCCGGCAATGCATTTAACGGTATTGATTGCAACCACTATGAAGATTATTACAGTACCCGCACCATATTAGCCGATTCGCTCATTTATATGCCAACCGAATTTTTGCACTCGGAGGACGATGGCGGTGCAGGCAGTGCCATGGCTGACTTTTGGGAACTGCACTGGCATGCCAAACGTAGCGGCGGCGGCTTCATCTGGGCACTGATAGATGAAGGCATTATGCGTACCGATTTTAATAATGTAATTGATGCCAATGGCCTGAATGCCAACGATGGCATCATGGGGCCACACCGGGAAAAAGAGGGAAGCTTCTTTGCCCTGCGGGAAATTTTTTCGCCGGTGCATATTGTGTTGAAAGCATTGCCACCCAACTTTAATGGCAGCATTCCGGTGGAAAACCGCTTTCATTTTACCAACCTGAACAAAATAAAATTCCAGTGGGCACTCGTAAATTACCATAGACCCGGTGAAAGTTTTGCCGGTTATACAGTGATGCAACAAGGCGCTGCCACTGCCCCTAATTTGGCACCGTTAGACAGCGGATTTTTACAACTGGCGCTGCCTGCTAATTTTAAAAATTATGATGCGCTGGTGTTGGTTGCTACCGGTACCGATAAAAAGGAAATTTATAAATGGACCTGGAAGGTTAAAACGAATGACCAATTGCTGGCCGGCATCATGGTGGATAGCGATACGGCCACTACTGCTTCTGCTGAAACAGATACCACCAGTACATTACAGGGTGGTGGCATATCTATTATCCTGAATAAAAAAACCGGGTTGTTGCAAGGCACCCGCAACATAACAAACGATAACCTGTCTTTTACCCGTGGCCCCATATTGGTACCAGGCGGCAATAGCCCTACTGTATCTACGATGAAAGCAGACCAGGCCGGGAACAATAAAAGTATGGAATTTGGATATGATGGCCCGTTGCGTTCAGTTAAGTGGACCATGATGGGCAGCGGCTGGGTAAGCCTGGAATATGAGTATACGCTGAACGGCAGCTTTCCTTTTGCCGGTATTAGTTTTAGCTACCCCGAAAACTTTATGCTGGGCGCTAAATGGTTAGGCAAAGGCCCGTACCGACAGTGGAAAAACCGTACGGCAGGTACACCCATTAATGTATGGCAAAACTTATATAACAATACGCAAACAAGTTACTCACCTATTGTATATCCGGAGTTTAAAGGCTATTATGGGGATATTACCTGGATGGAGTTTAATACGGTAGAGGGAAAGTTTTACGTAGCCAGCAAGGATAGCGGCCTTAACATCCGTTTGTTTGATTTTTATGGCTTGAGTGGTGCCCGCCCTGCACCGGAATTACCACCAGGCAATATTTCCTTTTTAGATGCAATCCCAGCCATCGGAACCAAGCTGGCGCTCAACATTAGCTATAATACGGCCGTCCTCGGCCCGCAAAGCGAACCCACTAAAATTAACGGCCCCATCCGCCGTACGTTGTACTTCTATTTTGGCTTGCCTAAAACAACAAATACCAAAGAGCAGTATAGCCGGCCTGCGGTGGATAATGTATTTTAGTAAATGACCGCAACCCTTGAAGCGTTCTCAAACGCTTCAAGGGTTTTTCACGGAAAGTAGCAGTTGATGTTGGAGTCAGGGCATTGCAAACAAGGCATCTATGTGATATTGTAAAGTTGTGCACTAATCTATTAAGCGGCAACCTGTTGAATAGCTTTCTTTAATTGTTGATAGCTTACAAATTTGCGCCGGATGTACCAGCCAAGAGTACTGCCTTTTACTTTTGCAGGCAAAGGCACAAAATAGTTTTCCGCGTAAAGACAGCATTTAACGAGATCGTACCTTTTGCTGTAAATAATGAAGCAGAATGTATACCCTTGTTTTCCAATGAATTGTATCATAATATTGCGTGTTTTAACGAGTTGAACCAACACCGCCTGTAAGGGCGGTGAGTTTTACGTTGAAGATCTTGTGGTTATCTTTCCCATCTAAATATTACAAGATCATGGAAAAAAAACAGTAAGCCCGCCAGCCATTGCGGCATTGGAAAAAGTAAACCAGTATCTCTCCGTGGGCCATTACAGCCCCAACACCATCCGTAATTATTTAAGCGAACTTCGCTATCTGTTCTGCTACTATGATGAGGTAAGCCCACAGGAGATTACAGAAGACCAGATCCTGGAGTACCTGGTGTACCTGACCAAAACATTGGGGTGTAGCCGCGTAAAATGCAAGATGGCTGCTCAAAGTATTGCCTTCTTTTGCCGTCATGTGCTCAAGCGCCCTTACCTCATTCCTTCCGTAGTCTATCCCCGCACCGCTACTACCCTGCCACCTGTTATGTCTCCACAAGAGATCAAGGCACTCATCGATACGGTAAGCAATAGTAAGCACCGGGCTATCATCATGCTGCTTTACAGCAGCGGCATGCGGGTAAGCGAAATAGCCAATCTGAGGATTACCGATATTGACAGCCCCAACATGCGCATTAAAGTTGTACAGGGCAAAGGTGCCAAAGACCGCTATACCATTCTCTCCCAACAGGTGCTGCTGGAACTCAGAGCTTACTACCTCATCTATAAGCCAAAACAATACCTGTTCAATGGCCAGGGTACAGCTAAGCCCATCAGCGTACGCAACATTCAGCACCTCGTACAAAAGGCACTCATCAAACTGGGCCTGGACAGCAAGCACTATACAGTGCATACCATCCGACATAGTTTTGCCACCCATTTAGTAGATAATGGTACCGACCTGCACACCGTAAAGGAACTGCTGGGACATACTTGTCTGCAAACCACAATGCGTTACCTGCACCTGACCACCAGCCGCACCGATGGTATTATCAATCCTTATGATACGTTGCCATTGAGCACGCCCCTAACAACATCAAAAAAGCAAACCCCTAAATGATGTTGCGATGCTGGCTTATACAACCCCGAAAGCTACCGTGCAGCAGGTACTACAGCAACACTATGAGCCGCAGGCAGCCACCAACCGGCATGTGCAAAAAGTGATGCAGCGCCTGATGGTTTGCCGCACGGCTGCTTTAGGCTATCATGCTTATCAATGCGGTGATGAAGCTTGCGCTCATATTAAGTATCAGTATCATAGCTGCCGTGACCGCCACTGCCCCAATTGTGGAGCAATGAAGAAGGGGGAATGGATAGAAGCACGGATGCAGGAGTTACTGCCGGTGAAGTATTATCACGTCGTATTCACCTTGCCACATGAGCTTAACAGCCTCATACTTGGTCACCGGCAGCTACTGTTCAAGTTGTTGTTCGATGCTTCCTCTCAAACGCTGCTCACCTTTGCTAAAGACCCGCAGTACCTGGATGCCGTACCCGGTATTATCAGCGTGCTACATACCTGGGGACAGCAACTAAGCTTTCATCCCCATATCCATTGTATTGTTAGTGGAGGTGGCATCACTGCTGAGAACACCTGGAAAGAGGCTAAACGTTCCTCCCCTCATTGGGGGAGGTCAGGTGGGGGCTGTTTTCTCTTCCCGGTAAAGGCCATGAACATCGTCTACCGGGCCAAGTTCCTGCAAGGATTGCAGCAGTTGATCAGTAAGGGGGAAGTGGTGATGGCGGATGGCACGGATGGCAAATGGCTGATCAATCTGCTCTATCAGAAAGAGTGGGTGGTATATGCCAAAGCACCGTTTGGCGGGCCACAGGCCGTGATCGAATACCTGGGCAGATACACGCACAAAGTAGCTATCAGCAATCATAGAATAGGCAGCCTCAATGAAGAAGCGGGTACGGTGAGCTTTGATTACAAAGACTATGCAGATGACAGTAAGCAAAAGCAGATGAGCTTATCGGGCAGTGAATTTATCCGTCGCTTTGAGCAGCACATACTACCGAAGGGCTTTACCAAAATACGGACGTACGGCTACCTGGCTAACCGCAACCGGCACACCAGGATTAATGAAGTGCTCAAAAGCATGCAGCTACCATTGCACAAGGGGTTGGTAAAAGTGCCGCTGGAACTGCGGCTGAAAGAACAGTATGGCATAGCGGTGGCGGAGTGCCCGGTATGCAAAAACAAAACGCTGCGGCTGATAGCGGTGTACAACCCCTGGAAGAAAAGTGATGACGGGTGAGCAGGCAGGTAGGTAGGTAGGTAGGTGCACTGTTTGAGGGGAAGTGGAAAGGCAACGCCTGAAGGACGTGCTGGCAGGGATATGCCCGGCATTAAAAAAAGAAGGTATTAAAAGATACAAACATGCAACAAATAGCTACTTTAGCCAGCCTTTGGCTGGCTGCCGGGCCACAGCAAGGCAAAAACAACTATTTGAAAACCAAAACCGATGATAAAAAACCAACAAATGCAAGAGTGTAGTCCGATACTTTCCTCCTAATGGTAACATTACGGCCGTGTCGGTCAACTTAAAAGTATACCGCAAAGCCCCGCAATACCTAAACATGCGGGGCTTCTTCAGGGGGCCTTGCGGATACTTTTCTTTTTGTTGTGCGTCATGCCATCGGACAGTCTCCAAAAAAGGGGGAAATCACCCGATAAATTACAGGAAAAAGACGGTTAATTAAATTAAGTAGAAAAATCATTTTTACAATCGAAATATTTTTTAAACAATCAAAAATATAATTATGAAAAAAATTACAACAGTAAAGGCGCTATTAATTGCTTTGACAATTTTAGTACCCAGCTTATTGAAAGCTCAGGATGATAGCAAAGCATGCCAACTAATATTACAAGAAGGGCTTTATAAACAGTATAAAATTGTAAGAACAAGTAGCTTCAATAAAGATTTGAAAGAATATTTCAGTAGTGAAACTTTTAAAAAAGATTATCATGAAGGAAGTTGGGGAGGTAAAATTGCAGTTGTATACGATGGCGTTCCAATTGAATTAGGAGCAAACTCCTCTGATAAAGATTTAGCAGAATTTCAGCAAAAGATTTCAAGCTCAAAAGAATTAAAAGTAACTCAAAATTTTTATGACTACTCTTCAATTTCAATACCTGATGTTGAATTAGCAAAAGTGTATTCCGATTGTGTCAACGAAAAAAGATTTGGTTTCAAAGTAACACCCAAAATTGGAGAAAAGGATGTATTTTTTGTTATAAGTTACTTCAAAAGTCCAAACGAAAAGGACGGTATGCCTAAAATAATAAGGTTCGAATTAAAAGGTGCTGGCAACATCTCAAAATCTTTCAAAATTGGAGATAACATTAATACAGAAACTTCAATTACCGCAGATAGAGACCCTGAGAAAGATTTGACATTAATTATGGAAACTGATAGAGGAGTTGCAACATATTTTGTACCAGCCGAACCATCAGGATTTAACAAAGATTTTCCTGTTGGAACAATAATTTGCTCATATCTAAATTGGACTCAATTTCAAGCAGCATCAAAAAATAATCTTAAAAGTCCGGGTGGTAGTAATATATGGACTTCAAGATATTCAAAATGGGCACCAGCAGACGGACGAGAAGTGCCAAATTCAGGTTTTCAAAAAGTTGCTGCGGTAACTAATGTACCCGATTTACGAGGACAATTTTTACGTGGCTTAAACCAATTTGATGGTGAACAGACTTCGCAAGTTGACCCCAGTAAAAAAGACCCTGACAATCGTACAAGAGGAAGTTTTCAGGCTGACGAAAATAAAAGTCATTCTCATACAACGCCAGGACATTACCAAGAACTTAGTCTTAAAGGGCCTGGAGGTTTAGTACAACTGATTTATGGAACTGAACCACCACAAACGACACAGGCTTCTGGCGGTGAAGAATCAAGACCAAAAAATACAGCAATCTTTTATTATATCAGAATAAATTAAATTGGAGTTTGCTTTTCAAAACAGAATAGACACATAATTCAAAAAGGCACGAACGCACAACATGGGTATTTGCAAAAGCTGGGCAGACGGAAGCCGTGGTTCAGCTTTTGTTTTTCAATTTGGCTTCATATCCAGCTTGACGTTATTAATTCAGCTATCTGCAAATCATCAACTTTTATTTATAAATTTAGCTTCAGGTTGCCGGGCGGACGGAAGTCTATTCCCCAGCCTTCGCAAATACCTGTCCGTTACCAGCAACTTTATTGACAACCCTTTAAAAATTTAATAGTTTGTTACCGACAGAAATCAAAGATTTATTAGATAATTATGAAGCAGACGATAGCATTTTAGTTATTACCAAAGCTGACTATTCTGGAGACAACCCAAATTTAAGTTTGACTTCGTATCACTTAAATGATTCATCTCTAAACTGGACACTTGAAGTTGTTGGACACAGAGCAAGCGAGCTTTCATTTGCTTCTATCATATCTGACACAGCAATCTTATTAACAGACGACCATCCTTTTCTATGGCAGTTTTCAGACGTTCAAAGCGAATTGTATTTTAATGGGTCAAGTAAAGACGTTGCAATTGTGATTTCAGAACTTAATCAAATAGACTTTGAACTGTTCGGAAAATATCAAAATTCCAGTGGACAACTTTATACATTGCTCAATAGTTCAAACGGTTCATTAGGGAAAGGGTCAAAAAAACTATTGACGAAATATGCTGAATGTTTGAATCGCTACGGAATAAAGACTTCAGTGATTGGTGGCTATACGCCATCCTATTCAGACGGAAAAAGTAACTTTAGCGGTGATACACTAAAAATATTAATAATTAGAGGTTCATACATTGTTGGACAAGATTTCATATTTACCAAACACGCCTGACAAAGCTGCTGGTAACATGGGTTTGGGTGCATAACATTTTTTAGGAAACCATAGATTTGTTTAAAAATTACAGTCTATGCAAACGCCCCAGGAATTATTTGACAGCTATATAGCAAACGTAAAGAACTTATCCACCCAACTGGATTTTTACGAATTCGAGAAGCAGTTTGTGAACTTACACGATGCCTTTGGTCGCCAGATGCTGGAGCACCGTTTAACAGAAGAAGTGAAACAGCCGGTTTATAAAAAAAAATTGAAGCCCGCTACGGCACCCTCCAAATAGCCACCACTCATCCTTACAGCCAACCGGGCAATGGGTTCAAAATCAGCCCCTATCTACAGGAGTTGATACTGGCTACCTGCGCCGAAAGCCCCTATAGCATTAGCAAAGATCTGTTATCCAAATACCTGAACCTGCAAATAAATGAGATGCAATTGTATCGCCTTACCGATCATTATGGCCAAGCCCTGCAGGAGGTATTGCAGAACAATACAAGCCTTCATCCTTTAGAAAAGCAGGAGGATGTGCTTTATGCGATGCTGGATGGCTCCATGATCCTAACCCGCACAGAACAATATAAAGAAGTGAAGTTAGGCAGGCTGTTCCGTGGGCAGGATTGCCTGCGTTTGGGGGATAAGCAGGGGAAGATTATCCAATCCCAATATGTATCACACTTCGGAGATAGCAAAGCCTTTACGGCCCAGATGGAACGTGTGCTGGAAGGGTATGGTTCATTGAAAAAGCGGTTAATTTTTATTACGGATGGGGCGGTGTGGATGCGCAACTGGATAGCGGATGCCTACCCCGAAGCCATATCGATCCTGGATTTTTATCATGCCAAAGAATACTTGTGTGCTGTAGCCAAAGACTATTTTGAAGCCGAGGAAATGCGCAGAAACTGGATAGCAGCCATGGAAACGCTATTGTTAAAGAGTTGCACACAGCAGGTGATAGAAGCGGTAAAATGCCTGCAACAGGATAAGGAAATGCCATCGGCTGCCAAACTGATCAGCTATTACACGGAAAACATCGGCAGAATGGATTATGCTTATTATGTAACGATTGGAAAAGGGCTGATCGGTTCGGGGGCCATGGAGTCTTCTCATCGAACCGTGATACAGTGCAGAATGAAACGTTCCGGGCAACGGTGGAGCAATGCGGGCGCTGCTCATATGCTTACGCTGAGAACCATTAAGATGAACGGACAGTGGGAGAAAGTCTGCCAAACCATCACCAAACAATACCACCCTAACAAAGCCGCCTAAAAATGTTATGCACCCATGGGTTTTGTGTTATGGTGGGCTGACGAACAAAGGCTTATCTTTAGTTTTTCAATTGGGCTTTTAGTTATGGATTGGGCTGACGTTCCTTGATTCCCACCACAACACAAAGCCCTAAACCGTTAGCGGTCATTGTAGAGTGACACCCTAAAATAATCAGAACTAACAGGAGCAAGACCATAAAATGTCGTAAATCACCCTAACAATGCCATAATCACACCGCAATAAAATTTGTTTACTGATTTACTTTTGTTGTAACTAAATAGATTACTATGACAAAAAGAATAAAAATTACTTACTGGATTTTTACAGGATTATTTTCGGCTTTTATGCTGATGGCATCTATTCCTGATATACTAATTGTTCCCGAAGCAATTACCACGTTCAAACACTTAGGTTATCCTACATACCTTCTTCCTTTTATTGGAATAGCCAAAGTTTTGGGAGTTGTGGCAGTATTAGTTCCAGGCTTTCCAAGAATTAAAGAATGGGCTTATGCTGGTTTGTTTTTTGATTTGTGCGGTGCTTTGTATTCTGGAATAGCAGTTAAAGACCCTATAAGTGGTATTGCACCGGCGGTAATTGGACTAATTTTATTTGCAGGCTCTTATATTTTTTATCACAAAAAATTAATAAAAAATGAAAACATTAAGTAATCAACTCTTAAAAAAAATTAGCGAAGAATTCGCCAAAGGAAATCTTGAATTTACAAAAGCACATTTGGCTGATGATATAAAGTGGAATGTACTTGGCGAAAATTCAATTTTAGGAAAAGAGCAAGTGCTTGAAGTCTCAAAAATGTCACAGCTTCAAAGTTATCCTGTTATCACAATAAAGAACGTAGTGGCTGAAGGCGACTATGTAGTTATTGAAGCCGCAGGGAAAGGGACAACAAGAAGTGGAAAGCCTTATAACCAGACCTATTGTGACGTTTTTAGATTTAAAGACGAAACACTTGAAGAAATAACTACTTATCTTGATACAGCATTGAGTAATGAAACATCATAATCCAGACGACAAAAGAACAAAATGGAATTACGCAAATCGACGACAGGCGCCCCTCCCAACAGAAACCTTTGGATTGATTATTTACGTTCTTTTTTGACAGTTTTAGTAGTGGCACATCACTCATCGCTTGCTTACACAACCTTTGCTTATTTTGACAACAAAACTTACATCAATTCAACCAATCCAATAGTTGATAATTCCCGTTGGATTGGTATGGACATTTTTGAAAACTTTAATGATATTTTCTTTATGCCGCTAATGTTTTTTATTAGCGGACTTTTTGTTTATCGTGGAATTGTAAAAAAAGGTAGTCAAACGTTTTTCGCTGAAAGATTTAAAAGGTTAGGAATTCCATTTATTGTGGGCGTTTCAATTATAATTCCTATTGCTTATCTACCTTCCTTTCATTTAAGCAATAGCTCCTTTAATATTTCGCTTTTTATAAACGACTATCTTATAAACCAACAATTTCCAGTCGGTCCACCTTGGTTTATTTGGGTTTTACTATTTTTTAATGCAGTTGCAGTAATCATTCCATCAAAATTTTATGTTTCTCTTTCAAAATCTATCACTCAACTTGCTAAAAACCCATTAAGGTTTTTTATTATTTTTTTTGTAGTTGCTTCATTGGCGTTTATACCAATCAGCCTTTGGGTTGGACAATATAAATGGACGGGTTTCGGTCCTTTTGACTTTCAGGTAAATCGGGTCTTTCTTTATTTCATCTTTTTTATTTTTGGCACTTCCATCGGCAGCAGTAACTGGGAAAATATCTTTTTTACAAACAACAAATTCCTAAATAAATCGTGGCAGTTTTGGTTAACTATATGCTTATTTTCTTACTTATTAGTTGAGCTATTTAATTACAATGTTTGGAATATTGTAAGAGAGGGAAAGTTAGGTGTAAATTCAGCATGGTTAGTTTTTGACTTAGTTTTTGTTGCTTCCTGTATTTCTAGCAGCTTTGCTTTCATTTCCATTTTCAAACAAAACATTCAAAAGGAAAGCAGTCTTTGGACAAATCTTTCAGCAAATGCCTTTGGCATTTATTTACTCCATTATATTTTTATAACTTGGTTGCAGTTTGCTTTTTTAAATGTTTCATTGCCTGTTCTTATAAAATTTCTGATTGTATTTTTTGTTACACTTACAGCCAGTTGGACAATAGTAAACTTTGTAAGAAAATTTAATGCAGTCAATCAAATCATATGACGCAACAAGACGATGGATAAGAACAACGAACAGCTAACATGGGGTTTTGTGCAAGCAGGGCTTGACGTTCAAACTTCGGCTATTTGCATCGCTGTACTTTGGTTCGGGCTGGACGGAATTCTATTGGGCTTTTAGTTGTTATCTTGTACTTTTATTTCTTTATTTGACTTTAGTTCCGGGCTGGACAATCAACAATGCCCTGCCTGCACAAAGCCCTGCCCGTTAGCGGTAATTATATGCGGCTTTTCATCTTAACCCTATTTCTATTGACATCTTGTTCTTTTCAACAGGACGACATCAAACATACCCATACTATTATGAACTTTACAGAAGAAGAGATTCTTTATAAATTTGACTTAGCATTTGAAGGACAACCTGACGGGGACTTTCCAATTGGCGGTAAAGGTGCCACTAGGTATAACTCTTTCCTAGATTTGGAACATGGCTATTTTGAAACGGCCGGAAACAAAATCCATTTATATGCTGACTCAACAAGATGGGCAGTTGTTTTTGAAAAATGTGGATATGACAACCGAGGTCTAAGAGCTGAGATAGAACTTGACTACGTTGGGAATTGTATCAATTATCCAACTCACGAATTTGAGGGAACAACTTACATAACAAATTCAAAAAATATTGTTTTAGTAACTTATGACGAGTATGAGAGGGTCAGAAATAAAGAGGAAAAAGGTATAGCAGACTTTGAGTTAATCAGCCCGACCGCAACTGAATTGCTGATTCATGGACAAAAGGCAAAGATTGAGCATGATATAAAAAAATATTTAGCATTAGGAATCAAACCAAGCGATTACAAGAATCCGAATAACTTGATTGGCTACGCTGATATAATTAGGTTCTTTAGCGACACAGAACCTGAATTAGTCAGTGCAACAGAGGAAGAAATCAAAGAGCATCTTCCTATAGATATCCCGAAACTTATGACGCTTGACAAGTTTCATTTTGTTAGTTATTATAGTAGAGACGATTCACCAAGCAGCCAAGAAACATATCAGTTGATTGCCAAGATTTTGACAACAAAAGACACAACTCTTTGGAGACCCAAACTAAAACCAAACAATCATTGGACAAACTGGGAATCAGGCAACCTGTGACATAACTACCGCTTACATTGCATTGGCATTAGGCGGCAGACACTTTGCAGGAGGCTGAACATTCCTAACTTGCCGCTCAATGCCAATGCTTCACCGTTTGGCGTCATTTCAATGCGACAAACTGCTAATGAACAGAGAACAATGGACAATGACTTTTATTACAAATTCATCAAACCACACAAGTCGCTTACTGACTTTGTCGAAAGTTTTGGGATGTTTCATAATCAGTCGGATGAAGCAAAAGAAGTTGTTGTATTGCCCGACGGGAGAATTGATTTGTTTTTTTTGCAATCTGTCTCAACGAATTTTCATATTATACTCACCGGATTAGAAACGGAGCCTAAACAAAGAAGCATTCCGCCAAAAACACTTTTTTTTGATATTAATTTTAAGCCGCTTGCCATTGAATATCTTTTACATACTTCTATTGCTGATTTATTAAATAGTGCAAAAGATATTCCGAATAATTTTTGGAATTTTAATGCCATTGATTTGAAAGATTTTGATGTGTTTTATAACAAAGCATCCCAAAAAATAAAGGAACTTTTACCTGTAGTAATTGATAAAAGAAAACGCAAACTTTTCGAATTAATTTATTCATCAAACGGCGAAATGAGTGTAAAAGAGCTTTCAGAAAAAGTGTTTTGGAGCAGCAGGCAAATCAATCGTTACTTCAATCACCAATTCGGGCTTTCATTAAAAGCATATTGTACTATTTTACGTTTCAGAACATCATTAGAGCATATAGCAAAAGGAAAACTTTTTCCTGAGCTAAACTTTACAGACCAAACCCATTTCATAAAAGAAATTAAAAAATTTTCAGGCGTAGTACCGAAAGAATTATCCAAAAACAAAAACGACCGATTTGTACTATTATCAGTCCTGAAGCAGCAATAGTTTTGCATTCGTAAAACTACATTTAAAATGCTGATAGAAAATAAATCAATCGCAATCGTTGGCGGTGGTCCGGGCGGACTAACGTTAGCAAGGCTTTTGCAACTTGCAGGGGCAAACGTAAAAGTGTACGAAAGAGATTTCAATAAAAATGCCCGGCTGATAGGCTCACCCCTTGATTTGCATAAAGAATCGGGATTAGCAGCTTTACGCAAAGCAAATTTATCAGACGAGTTTAAAAAGAATTTTCGTCCCGGTGCGGATAAAATGGTTATTGTAAATGAACGGGCAGAAATATTCTTCAGCGACCACGAGACCAAAAGTGATGAAGAATTTGGCAGTGATCATTTTCGTCCTGAAATAGATCGTGGCCCGTTAAGAAAAATGTTACTGGAATCCTTACACCCGGAAACGGTGGTATGGGACAGTCATTTTATTTCAATGGAAAAACAAAATGAGAGTTGGTCGTTACATTTTAAAAACGGTTCATCCGCCCCGGCAGATATGGTAATTGCTGCTGATGGCGCCAATTCTAAAATCCGCCCCTACATCACAAACGTCAAAGCTTTTTATTCGGGCGTAACGATGCTTGAGGGCAATGTTTATGATGCAGAGAAAGCGACACCACGTATTTATGCATTACTCAATGGTGGAAAAATAATGGCTTTTGGAAATGGGAAGAATATATTAATGGGGCAAAAAGGCAATGGTGAGATAGGTTTCTATGCAAGCGTTAAAACAGATGAGGCCTGGGCAGTAAATAATGGTTTGAATTATGCTGATAAAACACAATTATTATCATGGTTTAAAACAGCCTATTCCGAATGGAGTAGTATTTGGTACGAACTGTTTGAAAATGCTGCAACGCCTTTTATTCCACGTCCGATATATTGTATGCCGTTAAACCAAACCTGGGAAGCCTTGCCCAACGTAACAATGCTTGGCGATGCTGCACATGTAATGCCGCCCTTTGCAGGAGAAGGCGCAAACATGGCGATGCTTGATGCTTTGGAATTAAGTGAATGCCTGACGTCTTCTACATACAATACTTTGCAGGAGGCCATTTCTTTTTACGAAATAAATATGCGTAAGAGAGCAGCAATGGCAGCCCAGGAATCCCTTGAAAATAGTGAACGGATGCACTCGGAAGATGCGTTGAATACCATGTTGAATATGTTTAGCGGCCAATAAAGATGATAGCCTAACAAGGAAATAAGGTGGTTTGAAGTTACATGCTTAGCTGTGTGTCACTATTGACGTTTTGTACTAAATTTGGCTGACGAAATACTATTGCCGTCACATTGCAAATACCTAATCCGCAAGGATAGACGACTGCTCCGCCCAACTTGGCGTACAACCGATGACAAAACATAGTAAACAAATCAAAATAATATACTATGACGAAGAGTACGATGAATCCTAAGGTTGATTTTTATTTTAGTAAAGCCAAAAAGTGGCAGGAAGAAATTGAGAAATTAAGAATGATCACGCTTGACTGTGAGCTGACTGAAGAATTGAAGTGGGGTGTTCCTTGTTACACGTTTCGGGAACGAAATATTGTTTTAATACATGTGTTCAAGGAATATTGTGCGCTGTTGTTTTTCAAAGGCGCCTTATTAAAGGATACCAATGATATACTAATCCAACAAACGAAGAATGTGCAGGCGGCACGCCAAATCCGGTTCACCAATGTTCAGGAAATAGTTGAAAAGGAAGCCACCCTGAAAGCCTATATTTATGAAGCCATGGAAGTGGAAAAAGCAGGTCTGGAAGTGAATTTTAAAAAGACTACCGAGTTTACCATTTCTGAAGAATTCCAAAAAAAATTATCTGCTAAAGGCGGAGCTACCCTGAAAGCTGCTTTCGAGGCATTAACGCCGGGACGGCAAAGAGCATATATGCTGTATTTTTCCGCACCCAAACAATCCAAAACACGGGAGTCAAGGGTTGAAAAATGTGTACAGCAAATTCTTGATGGAAAGGGATTAAATGATTAGTAATTTTCTATTCATTTTTGCTAAAAATATAAGGGTTCCAACATGCCGTTTTCAAATATTTTATTAGGAACCACTATCTTCTGCGCAGCATTGATGGCCGGTCTCTTTTATTCCTATTCCTGTTCGGTAATGTTGGGACTAAAGACACTGACAGACTTACAATTTATTGAAAGCATGCAGGCGATTAATAAAGCAATTCAAAACCCGGTATTTTTCCTGGCTTTTTTTGGAACATTGCTACTCTTGCCGGTAAATGCCTGGTTCCATTATTCTCACCCGGCTACCACCCAATTCTGGCTATTTGTAATTGCTGGTATCTTATATGTTGCCGGTGTTTTTTGCGTGACAGTCCTTGGCAATATACCGCTGAATAATAGCCTGGACAGGTTTCAGGTATCAAATGCCTCGACAGCGGCTATTCATGTATGCCGCGTAAACTTCGAGGGATCATGGAACAGGTTAAACACAATCCGAACAATCTCATCTGTCTTTTCTTTGATTTTTATAATTATTGGGTGTATCAGCAAAGGCGGGGAACTTACGCAGATAGGCCAAAGTAAATTTCAGAAGCACTTGTTTTAATAAAATGGCAGCCAACTTGCAATACCGTACCTTGTTAACGCTGTTACGAAAGATATCTGCATGGATTTACCTGATTTTAGCCAGCCGCTGTCGTTTACATTGGCAGTATTCGCCATGTTTGTGGTGATCATTGGCCGGTACCTGCTCATTGCCGGCCTTTTTTATAGCGTATTCTATTGGTGGTTTCCCCAAAAATGGCAACAGCGCAAAATCAATAACCGGGGATACAAAACCGGCCAGTTTAAAAAGGAAGTAAAATGGAGCACTCTCACTGCTTTGCTGTTTGCCCTGGCCGGCGCCTGCACACTCGTCTTGTGGCAAAAAGGATATACCCGGGTTTATCTGAAAGCGGCTGATTATCCCTGGTGGTGGTTGCCGGTAAGCCTGCTGCTGGCCCTGCTGCTGCACGAAACCTATTATTACTGGCTGCACCGGTGGATGCACCATCCCCGTATTTTTCGCATCGTACACAAAGTTCACCACAACAGTAGTATCACCTCGCCGTGGACAGCTTTTTCATTTCATCCGCTGGAAGGGATTTTACAGGCGTTGTTTTTACCTTTATTATTATTGTTTATACCCATGCATTTGTACGTGGTTCTTATCCAGTTAACCCTCATGACCTTTAGTTCGGTAATTAATCATTTGGATATTGAAGTGTACCCGAAAGGCTTTGCCAAAAATGTGATTGGCCGTTGGTTTATTGGTGCTACGCATCATTCCCTGCACCATAAGCAGTTCAAATATAACTATGGCTTGTATTTTACATTTTGGGACAAATGGAAAGGTACCGAAAGCCCAAACTATGAACAATTGTTTGAAGAGAAAACAGCTCCTGCCGTCGAAAAACAGGCAGTACAATAGGCACTACTACAAACGGGCTTGCGACCGTTAAAAGAAGGTTACAATAATCTGAGAGATGAAATTATACGAACGACAATTTTAAAACAGCGTGCTAAATAATTGTCCCTATGTATCAAAAAGCAGTTGAATTGTTTCAATCTGTGTAGACGCTGCTTCAATGTGTGTGTATTTTTGTAGTATTGCCATCATCACCTATTCTGGCAAGCTACCCATACACCCGGTCCTACAATTATTTTTATAACGAGATCATACATGCTAATCAAGTCTTTTTTCCTTTTTATTATCTTATTCGTTCTCCTAAGTTCCGCCACAGCCCAGGATGATAGTGCCAAATCCGTATCTAACCAGATAAAAAATGACCGGGACAATCAGCTACAGGAACTCAGCAATAAACTAAGCAGGAATGAAGACGAAGTAAAGCGGCTGACGGCTACTCTTGCCGGTATTGACGAGAAAAAAACAAAAGAGAAACTGAATGCCGTGCAGGATTTGCAGACTGCACTGGATACCAGGCTCAAAATTCTGGAAAGTTCTCCCAAAACCCGTGTCCGCTGGAATGGGCAACTGGCTTTTACCGAACTGTTGAGCATACAACGGGATGTGCAACCGGCTGATTTGTTTATCGCCTCTGAAAACTTTTTTACGCAGTTGGGTACCGTTAGCAACCTGCAGAGTTATAGCGATTTTACGGCCTGGAAAACGGAGTACGACAAGTGGTATGCAAGACAAAAAGGCACGGATAAAATGCTGGATTTTATCAACAAGTCGCTTACCCTCATTACAGATGTAAGCAACAAAGTGCCGCTATACGGATCTGTTGTTCAAACGGCTGTGTCGGGTATCAGTACCATCGTTACCGGCTTCGGTAAAAAAAATGCAGCACTCACGGATAAAACGCCGCAGATGCTGACCTTACTGAATCTGATCAGCCAGTTCGAATCACAAAAATCTTTAATTGATCATGAGTGGAAACAGATTAATACCGAACTGAAACAGTTGCAACTGGAAAATGGTAAACTGGTAAAAGAACAATTGCTGTATTATGGCCTGGATACGAACGATTACAAAAGGCAGTTTCTGGAGGAAACACTGGATAGTAAAAGAGATAATTATAAAAATGCCTGCCGCCGGGTAATTACCGAAAAACTGATTGCATTGGACACAACGAAAGGCGTGAACCGGAAATGGTTGCCGCAGGTAGAAACGTATATGTTTAAAGTTCAATCCCTGCGGTTACGTTTCGGCCAGCTTACAGCCCGCATGTTTTCCAACATCAGCCGATACGAAGAATTGGTATCGGCTTACTCTGATTCTCAAAAATTTCCGGCAGCATTTACCAGCAATGTACGGAAGCTAAGCACCTTATTATCCGCCGTAAAAAGCAGTTTTAATACCACGTTCAATCCGCAGAAATATATTGAAGATTCCGCCATAATGTACCTGGAGGAACAGCCGGGTTCGTAACGGTTAAAATTAGTTGCCCTAAAAATGGCATTAACCCGTTTAATGATGTAGATATGGGACACTGTATAATTGTTGGGTTTGCAACCTAAGAGCTCTAAAAAAGCAAAGCCTGTAATTTATAATAATAAGAGCATTCTAATAAGCTCCGCAATACTATTTATTGAAATTACTTACAATTTTATGTTCTAATACCGGTTAGACACATTATTGCTGCTGAAACGATACCGTTTGTACAAATCGATATTTCACGGTCCGGTTGTGCTGTATTGCCGGTATCCAATTCGGGCTTTTACTGATGATATCATAAGCAATTTTATCAAATGCCGGGTGAAAAGGATTAATAATATACACGTTGCCAATCTTGCCCTGTTCATCTATTATCATTTCAACCCGTATTGCCACAATGTTTGTGTTTTCGAAATGGTAACCATACGGCCAGGCCAAAGCCTTCTCAAGGTAAGATTGCCATTTCTCAATCCCTCCTTTAAATTCAGCACGATGCTCGTGACGATTTGAATCTACCGCAATTTCGTTGCCTCCATCATCAAAATGTCTGCAGCTAATGCGTTTGCCCTTTTCATATACTTCAGTTGAAGCTTTATTACCGTTATGATGGTAAAAGATCCAGGTGCCTTGCTTTTTTTCATTTATTTCTCTTCCTGCAGCAGCTGGTGTGCCGTCATCGAACCAGGAAATGTGTACAGCGGACGAATCATTTACATAAGCGACTGAATCGGCTATATATGCATTATTATGCCAGCTAAAAATGGTTCCGACCGGCTTGCCGTTATGGTAGTTACCGGAATCAGACATCACGCCATTGTTATGATATCTCAAATCCTGTCCTTCCGGCTTATTATGGTTCATCCTTACTTTTCGTTCCGGATATCCATTCGCATAATAAAAGGCGGCATCACCATGATAAATTTTACAGGCGCTATCTTCAAATAGGGCTATCATCTGGACTTTGCCGCCGTTTACAAAATAGTCCTGACGATAATAGCCACTGTCTGTTTTTTCTGTGATAGAGAAGTAAGTGGCTTTCGCTTTTTCGCATTTCTTCTTAAAATGATCATAGTATACTATGGTTTTTTGAGCACTGCAATCAGTAGTTATAAATAGCGCAACCAATAATAAAAGGGAAGGAATAGTTGATCTGCGCACTTGTATACGATTCAGTTTAGTTTTGAATGTTTCTCTTTCGTTGGCCTAAATATATCGGTAGTGCCATTTGCAAAAACCGTTTAACTGAAAGTTACACAAACTTAAAAATCTTATTCCACATTACTTTTAATACCGACATTCAACGCCTCATCCATCCTACATGCATGCTCCGCTTTCACAAAGGCTATTTTCTGCTCACAGTCTTTCTTCTTTTCACAGAAGTTTTGATCGCTCTCTTTCTTCATGACCGGTTTATCAGGCCCTATTTTGGTGATTTTTTGGTTGTCATTTTAATCTACTGCTTTTGCAGAACTTTCAGGCCATTTCCGGTTACATGGCTTGCCATTTCCGTGTTGATCTTTGCGTATTTCATAGAAATGCTGCAATATTTTAAAATTACCAATTGGCTCCATTTACAGGATTCAAAACTGGCAACAACGATATTAGGGAGTTCCTTTGAATGGACAGATATATTGGCGTATACATTGGGTATTATCTTAGTAGTTGTAATTGAAAAGTTTCGACACAAAAAATAACTTCAATAACAGATGCTATATTTTGCTGCTCATTTATAAATGTTGGAAGTTATCTCGCCAAACATTGCGGGTGATCAGAAAACCGGAAAAATATCCGGGATCGCTGTACCCGTTTTATGGCTGCTATTTTGCTAAGTCCTACGCTAAATTATATGTATGCAATATATTCCTGCGATTGTAGGTTTCATGATATTAGGGCTGGTTATTTATTACTTTGTTCAGAAAAAGAAAAAAAGCGTGCCGCCGGAGCAGGTCAGGATTGAACAGAGCGACCTTACATTTCTTCAAACTGCTGTTCCCTTTTATCAAAACCTGGATGAGTCAGCGAAAAAGAAGTTTGAAGAAAAAGTACTTGATTTTCTTTCCACGGTACGCATTACCGGCGTGGAAACTGAATTGACCCGTCATGATAACCTGTTGGTAGCGGCCGGGGCCATTATTCCTATTTTCCGGTTTGAGGATTGGCAGTACCGCAACCTGCATGAAGTACTGGTGTATCCAAATGCGTTTTCAAAAGAATTTGAACGAAACGGTAAAGATGGCAATGTGCTGGGAATGGTAGGCGAGGGGCCGCTGCAAAACGTGATGGTATTATCACAGATGGCATTGCGGCAGGGCTTTGCCAATCGTAACGATCCTACCAACACTGCCATTCATGAGTTTGTACACCTGCTGGATAAAAGTGATGGTGCTACAGACGGCCTACCGGAATATCTGCTGCCACAAGACAGTGCCAAACCCTGGCTACAGTGGATGCGTAAAGAGATAGCACTGATTAAAAACAATCAGTCTGATATAGATGTGTACGGTGCTACCAACGAAGCAGAGTTTTTTGCGGTAGCATCAGAATATTTTTTTGAAAAGCCAACACAGTTTCAGCAAAAGCACCCGGAGTTGTATGAACTGTTATGTAAAATATTTAAGGTAGAAAAAAATATAGAAAAGTCGTAGCGGATACAACATTAATCATATTTGTATAATAGTCATTTGTGTAAAGGCATAGAGATTGCCACCGTTATTGATAAGGAAGGTACATCCGCAAAAAAAAGCGTTTATTTCTTTCTGCCGATCTGCATGTAATGAGCCGAAACAGTTAAAAAAAAGGAAAGAACAGCAACCTGTAATCAGGTAAATAAGTGACTCATAAAAAATAGCTTTTTAATTTAATTATACCAATGAAAACCGATTTGCGCTACATTCCTTCAGCAGACATGCAAGATTCTTTCAAAACGATTTTATGTCGCTTTGGATTTACAGAAAGTAAGGCTGGTATCTGTGCCGAAATCTTTACTGAAAACAGTGTAGATGGTATTTACACACACGGTGTAAACCGTTTTGCCAAATTTATAAATTATGTAAAAAAAGGATACATTGTTGTTGATGCGGAATCCAATTTGCAAAATAAATTTGGCAGCATGGAGCAATGGGATGGCAACTTTGGGCCAGGCATACTGAATGCCTTACATGCAACAGACCGGGCCATGCAATTGGCTACCGAAAATGGAATAGGTCTTGTTACATTAGGAAACACCAATCATTGGCACCGGGGAGGCACCTACGGCTGGCGGGCAGCCACAAAAGGCTTTGCATGTATTGCCTGGACAAACACTATTGGTAATATGCCCGCCTGGGGCGCCATGGATGCAAAGTTGGGTAACAATCCCCTGGTGTTCGCTTTGCCATTCCGGGAGGAAGCAATTGTGCTGGATATGGCCATGAGCCAGTATTCATTTGGCGCCATGGAGCTTACAAAAATGAAAGGGGAGAAGCTGGCTGTAAATGGTGGCTATGATGAAAAAGAAAATTTTACAACCGACCCGGGTGCTATTCTAAAAACCCTGAGGCCGCTACCCATTGGTTACTGGAAGGGCGCCGGGTTATCACTGTTACTGGATTTGCTGGCAACGGTTTTATCCGGTGGTTTATCTACGCAGCAGATTACGCAGAAAGGAATAGAGTATTGCTCGCAGGTATTTATTGCTATTGATATTTCTAAACTGGTAAATGCTTCCCTGGTTTCACAGGTAATTGAAAACATCATTGCCGATTATCATCAATCCATTCCCCAAAATGAAGAGACGAAAATTACCTACCCGGGCGAAAGAGTATTAGAAACGAGAGTAAAAAACCAGCAGGAGGGTATCCCGGTATTAAAAATAATCTGGGATGAGATATTGGCGTTATAATATAAAAGCTATCCAGGCTATTTCAATATAAGCCGTTTATGTGTAAAAGAGGAAAATATCAAATCCTTTAGCTACATCCTTCGGTATTGTACGGAACCAGTTCTATTATTAATCTTGAGTGGACGCAGCCAGCTTGTTTAACCACTTTTTTATATTATACAACTTTCATTTACAATTTGACGCTTTCAACTCAACAACTGTAAATTATTATTTATGCGGCTACTTACTTTTATCATTACAGGCAGTTTATTTATTACATCTTGCGGTGGCGTCAGGCAGTTTGGCGAAATCCCGAATCCTAACAATCCCGGCAGTGATTCTTTAATTACTCAATCTCTTTTTAACGACAAAGCTGCTACCATATCCGAGGAAAACATACAGCGGATATTGGGTGGGATAACGCAAAAATTACCCCAGCAATTGAAAGTTGCCATTATGCGGCTCGAAAACCCACAGCAGCGGCGGCAGTATTGGTATTACCGGAATGACGAGGACTACCTGAAAACACAACAGTCATACCTGGATTTGTTTGCCCAAAAACTAAAGCAATCGTCAAGGGTAGTAAAAATGGCCGTAATCCCCGATCTGCTCATTTCTAAAACTCCATCGTTCACTAATATCCGGGAAGCTGCCGTACGATTGGAGGCAGATGCTGTGGTGGTGTATTCCATTACCAGTGACCTGTATGCGAAATATAAGTTTTTTTCGAAGCCGGACATAAAAGCTTTTGCTACTACGCAATTAATGATACTGGATGTACGAACCGGGTTAATCCCGTTTACAACTATTGTTACCATGGACCGGTTATCACAAAAAAATAAAGGGGAACTAAGTAATGATGAAGCAGCAACCCGTATTCAGAACGAGGCAGTATTGCTAACCATTAATGAGATTGGGCAACAAATAAATGATTTTTTAAATGCGAAATAGAACATTGCTGTGATTACCTATAAATATACGATACATGTTAACTGTTATTATTCACCATTAATTTCTGCTTACTATAAGCTGCAAAATAGCTGCCATTCCTTTGTATTAATATTCTTTTGAACCATTTGTTTGTTTGATTCTGTGAACTCATTTGCATATTTGCTGATTTTCACATTTGCCGCCTTATGTATTATTTCCACTTTCATGCTTTATTGCAACAGCAAGGCTGGTTACGCCCGGCCTATGTTGGTGTGGACGCAGCTGGCATTATTCAATATCTGTCTACGGAAAAACCGGAAGCTGCCAGTATAGAAATAGTAAACGGTGTTGCATTGCCGGGCTTTCAAAATGCGCATTCGCATGCATTTCAGTATGGCATGGCGGGCATGGCCGAGCAACACGTCCCCGGAACGCAGGATGATTTCTGGAGCTGGCGGGAAGCCATGTATGAATGTGCGCTTAGCTATAGTCCGCAACAACTGGAAGCTGTAGCAATAAACCTGTACCGGCACCTGTTACGGAATGGTTACACACAGGTTGCCGAGTTTCATTACCTGCATCATGATAAAAACGGGACGCCTTACACCAACCCGGCTGAAATGGGAGAGCGGCTGGTAGCAGCTGCAAAAACGGCTGGCATCAAAATTACCCTGGTTCCTATCTTTTACCAGAAAGGAAATTTTGGAAAGGCGCCACTGCCACGCCAGCAAAGATTTATCTCAGACACTGTTGATGATTATTTTTTATTACTGGAAAGCAGCAGGCAAGCAGTTGCCTCCTATCAAGATGCATCGCTGGGCTTCGGCGTTCATTCGTTGCGGGCCGTTAATGCAGCTGATATAATTACTACATTTGATGCGGGCCCTGCAGATCTGCCTTTTCACCTTCATGCGGCTGAACAACTAAAAGAGGTTACCGATTGTGTCAAGCATTCCGGTAAACGCCCGGTTGAATGGCTATTAGAAAACCTGCCCTTGAATGATCGTTTTCATATAGTGCACTGTACCCATATGAATGATACTGAAATGCAGCGGCTGGCAGCATCCGGCGCTAACGTGGTGCTGTGTCCCGGCACAGAAGCTAATTTGGGCGATGGTATTTTTCGGCTGGTCGATTTTGTAGGGCAAGGCGGAAACTGGAGCCTGGGCACTGATAGCCACATCAGCCTGAACCCGCTGGAAGACCTTCGCTGGTTAGATTATACACAACGGCTGGCAACGCATCGGCGCAATACATTTAATGATGGCGGAAAAACGTTGATTGAAAAAACAGTTACAGCGGGCCGCAAAGCAATGGGTACGTCAATAACGGATTATTTTGCCGTTGGTGAGCCATTGGATGCAGCCGTTTATGACATGGCAAATCCTCTGCTGGCGCAGGCAGGATGGCAACATCTGCTACCTGCTATTGTGTACACCGCCGATAGTGCAGCATTATATGGTACCCTGGTAAATGGTAAATGGGTGTATAAACGCAATGATACAGCTTCAAAGAATTACCTATAATATGCCAATCGTAAAAAAAGGATTAGTATCATTATTCATATAAAGATGGAAGTTCGCATTTACGAAGTACAAAAAGTTGAACGTATTTATTCGTTGTTGAGCTTGCGTACTTTTCCATTAAAAGCGCTGTGTTTTGGGTAATTAATTCTATTGGACTTCCGGATGTAAAAAAATCCTGTAATATTTTTGGAACTTTCGACGAATACCAGCGATCGCCCGGGAATAAAACACTGCCGTAATTTGCTCATTCCGGTTTAGCCAATTCCTTAGATAATCCTTTACAAAAAATCCGTAACTATTTTCTACTTCACTTCATTCCAGCCTGGTTTTTAGAAAGCAGGCTTTTCAATGTCTTAAAATCCCATGTGAACTCATTTACTACCTGGAAAATTTTTTTTATGAATAAAGAAATAAAACCATTTGACCTGCAGCGAATGTTGTTTGGCGATGCACCTCCCTGGTTTCTGGCAGAAGTTTTTGCAAGAGGGTTGATCCTGTATCTTTTTATGCTGTTTATTATGCGGCTGCTTGGCAAGCGAATGGCCGGCGAACTAACCATCACCGAAATGGTGCTGATGGTAACGCTTGGTTCTTCAGTTGCAGTGGCTATACAGGTGCCCGAAGGGGGCGTACTACTCGGTTTTGTGGTACTTAGCTGTGCTTTTCTTTTCGAAAAAGGATTTAGCCTGCTAACGATAAAAAGCAAAAAGCTGGAAGAACTAAGCCAGGGCAAAATAGCCATGCTGATTAAAGATGGGGTGCTACAGTTGGATAAAATGAAAGATAACAGGATAACGCCCCAGCAAATTTTTGCGACGCTTCGCGGAAAAAACATTTATCATCTTGGTAAAGTAGAGCGCTTGTACCTGGAAGCAGGCGGCGGGTTCAGTATTTATAAGGTAGCTGGCGATTCCCCGCCTGGTTTACCTGTTTACCCACCTGATGATACTGACATTATCGACAGTCAGGAAAAAGCTGG
Source organism: Chitinophagaceae bacterium (assembly GCA_965246935.1). Taxonomy (GTDB): domain Bacteria; phylum Bacteroidota; class Bacteroidia; order Chitinophagales; family Chitinophagaceae; genus JAZKFT01. Next base: position 264,413 of record CBDFGC010000002.1, read on the forward strand.
CGGTGTACAGGCATGTGCCATCTGTGGATGCACTATTAAAAATAAAACGGAATCTGCATGCCCGTCATGTGGACAGACTAATTGGATACAGGCAGTAAACTAAAAATCATGAACAAAGAAGACATAAAGTTTGGCGACTGGCAGCGTATATTATTTGGCGAAACGCCGCCACTTTATTTGTTGGAAGTAGTAGTGAGGGTAGCTATTATTTACCTGCTTATCCAAATTGCCATGCGCCTGTTTGGCAAACGGATGACTGCAGAAGTAAGCCGTACAGAACGCGTGGCAAGAGTGTCATTGGCTGCAGCCGTTGGTCTTACGATTCAAAGACCTTCCCGTGGCATTTTAAGTGCGATTGTTATTATAACGGTGATAGTGGTAGTGGGCCGGTGGCTGGCACAACTTGCCTTTAAGAACCGCAAATTTGAGAAAGCTTTCCAGGGTCACGATGCTACGCTGATAAAAGATGGTGTATTGAACCTTAACCGCATGTTGAATATACGGATTACCAAAGAGCGTCTGTATGCTGAACTGCGTGCCAGGGACATCCGGCATTTAGGGCAGGTAAAACGCTTATATATGGAGGCAAGCGGTGATTTCTCTATGTTAGAAAACGAAAAAGAAATTCCCGGGCTGACAATTATTCCCGGATGGGATCAGGAAATGCGTAGCCGCCAACAAACGACAGACACACAGGTTTGTAAAAACTGCGGTGGCAAGTGGAATGACGTGGCAGGCGCCTGTGATCATTGCAAAGGAAAAGAATGTGAACCAGCTATTTTGTTGCCGTAAGAAAAGAAGCAAAATCAAAAATAAAAAGACGTAGTATTGCCTGTCGTATGATAACTTAGTGTTGATTAATTCAGGATTTTTTCAGATTCCTGTTACAGTTTGGTTCCGGTATTTCTGTATTGCCAATTTGGGATTATATTGTATGTGCTACAGTGTCGCCATTTTACAGATGGAAAAGTAATAAACTGGTAATGTCGCATATTTTTAAACACCGGTTCTACGTCTAAGTTTATTATATTAGAAAATCCTTCTATTAAAGAAGGCCAATAAGTTTAAGAAAAGCCTTTCTTGGAAAACCCCGTCGTACATTGTTAGTACGGAAACAAAAAAGAACTGTAACAACCACAGAACAATATTATGAAAACCGTGTTGCTGGTATCAAACTTCTGCTTTAGCTAATTGAAATTTAATAAATTATAAAAGGTTTGTTTTTAATTAAACAGTCTTTTTCCATGTATACGGCTTCAAATTTGCATGGTAAAATTCTTAAAATCCGGTTAAGATTTTTCGCCGTATATGCTTGCTAACTCGTCTCTCCTGTATATTTTTTCAATAATTTCAAAAACGTTTAACCCTATGAATCGAAATTTAAAGCGATTCGGTCTCGCCAAGCTATGCCTTGCCGTAGCCCTCTCAACTTCAATAGTTGGGGCCCGGGCCTCCTCACACCGGGAGGCTCCTTTGATTGCGAACGACCCGCAGGCTGACAACACCGATGTGTATGCCTTTCGGAGCCCGGACGACCCGACAACAGTGACCCTCGTCTGTAACTGGATTCCCTTTCAGTTGCCGGACGGCGGGCCTAACTTCTACAATTTCGGTAGCAATATCCGCTATGAAATTCACATTAAAAACAAGTCGACCAGTCCTAAAGACGACATCCTGTACCGCTTTCTATTCTCAAGCGTAAATCAGGATCCTGCTACCTTTTTCAATATCCGCCTGGGAAATGAAAATTTAAAAACAACTTATACCTGCGTACGGATCAGGTATAACAATGACGGAACTACACTTGATAGTCTTGCCATTGTAAACAACGGTGTGGTACCGCCTTACAATATCGGCCCACGTTCTATTGATTCCGCAGGAATCGGCAAGGGAATGCCCTATAATACGATTATGACGAATGCCATTGCCACCGCAACAGGAACAGGTGGTGAAAAAATATTTGCCGGCCCTATTGATGACCCTTTTTTCGTGGATCTTGCAGGTGCTTTTGACGTCGGAAATTTCCGTCCCGAAGGCAATGCGGTGAACCCTACAAAAGACGGGCTTACCCGCCACAACTGCCATACTATTGCTTTAAAAATTCCTATTTCTTTTTTACAAAAAGACGGAAAAACAGCTGCCGTTTCAAACGGTATTCTTGATCCTGATTATGTAATTGGCGTTTGGGCCTCTTCCAGCCGCATGCAGGTGAAAACTTTGGCAACAGATATGTCCGGTACATCTACTGTAAGCGGCCCCTGGGTACAGATTTCAAGATTAGGTATGCCGCTGACCAATGAAGCAGTGATTCCTATTGGTATGAAAAATAAATGGAATGGTACTTCGCCTTATGGTGGCGATGATTTACAGTTTGCACAGTATTTTAAAAATCCCGAACTGGCATTGTACATGGATGATTCCTTGTTTGGACCAGCTGTGCCCTCACTAAATGCACTGCGTATCCAGAAAAAATCGTTGGGTACTTTTAATTTCGGTAATGGTAAACCAGGTTTATATGTTTTAAAAGGCAGTTCAGCACTAAATGGTACAGCATTAGCTCCCAACTCGGCCGGCGGCTTTGGCGATATATTATTGCCTGATAATGCGAGCCCCCGTGCTGTAGATATTTTGCCCATTTTTTATACCGGCGTACCTAACCTTCGTCCTTACCAGTTAGCTACCGGCAAAAACGGAAACCCGTTAGCTGCCGGTAAGCCTTTTATCAATAATTTCCTGCCTACGCTGGGCGATATGCTCCGGTTAAATATGGCCGTACCGCCAACCTCACGTACCTCTGCGGATTTCAGTTCGCTGGGTATTGTACAGGCTGCTGTATTAGGACTAACCGACAGCCGTTTCAATGGTAATTCCAATCTTGAAATGATCCCGAATATGGATGGTTTCCCCAACGGCCGCCGCCTGGAAGATGATGTAACAACTATTGAATTGCAAGCCGTAAGTGGCGTGGCATTAGCCGCAATCGGCCTTTGGTACGATGATTATGTACCAAATGCCAGTGCCTCACCAGTAACTAACAATTTAGTAAGAGTGCTTTCATTCACTTCCGGACCAACCAAAAACGACACAACATTCAAAACTGCCTTCCCGTATGTGCAAACACCATGGAGAGGATTTGATTTCACACAGAAACCAAGGTTCTAACAAATCAAAATTAATTTTTATATGAAACGAGTTTTAAAAAACTTACCCATTTTGGTTTGTTTGTTCCTTTGGCAAACCAATTTGCAGGCATCCTCCCATAGAGAGGCGCCGTTAATAGCCTACGATCCGCAAGCGGATAATACCGATGTTTATGCTTTCCGCAGCCCCTGCGATAGCTCAAAAGTGGTACTGATTGCTAACTATATCCCTTTCCAGCATCCTGCCGGCGGGCCTAACTGGTATCATTTCGGCACTGGTATCCGTTATGAGATCCACATTAAAAATAAGACTACCACGCTTACAGATGACATCACATACCGCTTTACTTTTTCGCAGGTAAACCAGGATCCGACTACCTTTTTCAACATCAGACTGGGTAAGGAAAATCAAAAAACTACGTATATCCTTGAAAAGATAACGTATAGTAACTTTGGCGTTCCCACTGCTACAACTATCGTTGCCAATGGTAAGGTACCTGCCAATAATATAGGCCCTCGCAGTATTGAAAGTGGCGTAGGCTTAGGCGCCACAGCCGGCTACGATTCTGTACGGATGAGCACATTTGCCAATGCAACCGGTGGCGGTGGAGAAAGAGTATTTGCCGGCCCTTCCGACGATCCATTCTTTGTTGATCTGGGCGGCGCTTTCGACCTGGGCAATTTCCGGTTAACCGGCAGAGATGGCCTTGCCAAAATGAACGTACATTCCATTTGTATTGAAGTTCCGATTGCTACGGTGCAAAAGGATGGATTGCCGGTGACAGCTGCTACCGGTATTCTAAACAGCAATTATGTAATTGGTGTATGGGCCAGTGCCAGCCGTCAGGCTGTAACAACTCAGACAGGTGTTAATACCGGAACTGATTCCCTGACCACTTCGGGGGCTTGGGTACAGGTTTCCCGCCTGGGTATGCCACTTACCAATGAAGTTATTAACCCGATTGCTGATAAAGACAAGTGGAATGCTACCAACCCATATTCTGGTGGCGAAAATGCATTTACGAAAAACTTTGTAAACCCGGAATTGGGTTTATACATGGATAATTCCCGTTTTGGCCCCGCCGTTCCTGGTTTGAGCAAATTGCGCATCCAAACAAAATCGCTGGCCACCGCATCAGATCCGAAAGGCTTTGATTTTAGAAACGACAGCATTGGTTTATACAAGTTGAAAGGCAATGCTGCTTTAAACGGAACGGCATTAGCGCCGAATTCGATGGGTGGTCTTGGTGATGTACTGTTGCCTGACAACCATAGCCCACGGTCTGTGGATTTGCTGCCTATTTTTAACACCGGGGTTCCAAACCTGCCTCCTTATCAGTTGGCAACCGGTAAACCACAGGGAAGCCCACTATCAGCCGGTAAACCATTTATAAATAACTTTCTACTTATTTATGGTGATATGTTGCGGTTGAATATGGCTGTTCCGGTAACGCCAAGAAAATTGTCGAACGGAACACCCAACCCTGATTTTAGCACATTAGGACTTGTTCAGGCTGCTGTTTTAGGCTTGACGGATTCAAGGTTCAATGCCAATGCTTCATTGCAGAACATTCCGAACATGGATGGTTTCCCGAATGGCCGCCGGCTGGAAGATGATGTTACCACCATTGAGTTGCAGGCAGTAAGCGGTGTGGTACTGGCAGCCATTGGTTTATGGTATGATGACTACAATGTTAGTACCCCTGGTGCCAATCCTGTAACTAATCAATTGGGTAACGTATTAGGCTTTAATGCCGGGGTTACCAAAAATGATACTACTCTCCCGGACTGCTTCCCGTATGTGCAAGGCCCCTGGAGAGGTTTTACAGGTGCACAATATGCCGGCCCTACCTCCTGCGGACCTGCAACAGATCGTTTGTATGTTGACTCTTCGGTGGCTGCAAGTGGCACCGGTAGTAGCTGGCAATGCGGTTTGAAAAATGTTTCTGAAGCAATTGCTATTGCGAATAACAATCCGGCAATCAAATCAATTTGGGTAGCTAAAGGAACGTATACAAATGGAACAGACCGGAATGCGTCGATGGTGATTTCCCGTGCCGACCTGCGGATTTTAGGTGGGTTTAACGGAACTGAAACAGTAGCATCCCAGGCTAACCCTGCTGTAAACACAACGATTATCAGTGGTGCTATTGGCACGCCTGCCAATACGGACAATACCCGTAACCTGTTGATTATTTACGGTGTGCCCAACAATGCAAGCCAGTTGGTGATCGACGGTTTCACATTCTCAAATGGTTATGGTGAAAATGGATCAGCTATACAGGCTGCATACAACACTTCATCTACACCTATCTATATCACCCGTTCTATTTTCCGTAACAATTTTGCCAGCAACGCAGGCGGAGCTGTTAACATGGATAATTCCCCAATCCGGTTCGATTCATGCCGATTCCTTAACAACAGTGCCGCAATAGGTGGTGCAACATTTAGTTTCCAATCTACCATACAGATATTCTATGGTTGTGTATTTGCCGGAAACACAGCAAGTAATTCAGGTGGTGCCTGCTACGGCAATTACGGTTTAACCAGAATTGCAAGTTGCGCATTCAATGGAAACAGTGCGGTGTATGGCGGCGCAATTTATCAAAACCGAGTAGATATGGAATATTACAATGTCGTTTTCAGCAACAATACTGCTGCAGAAGCAGGGGGCGCCATGTATCAGCATAGCCGGAGCAATTCGCTTATACTGAACGGTACTTATTATAACAATGCGGCCAGAAGCGGCGGTGCAATCATCCTCGGTTTCGATAATTGCTACGTCCATTTGTGGAACTCAATTATGTACAGGAATACTGCTAATGGTGTAGATAACACTGCTGGTTCGGATATACTGAACATATCATCAACCGCATATGATGTAAAAAACAGCTCATTGCAGGCGAATACAGTGGTATCACCAGACAATGGAACAACCATTAAAGGCAATATCAGAGGTGGTGTGAACCCGCAGTTTACCAACCAGGCAAGCCCTGTTGGTGCAGATGGTATCTGGTTCACGACTGACGATGGATTGCAGATTGCCAAGTTGAGTCCCTTGTTAAACATGGGTGACAATTCACTTGCACCAGGTGCTACTGATATCAACAACCTCCCACGTATTGCATGTGGAACTGTTGACTTAGGTAGTTATGAAGTTCAGAACTGTGCCGGGCCAAACAGGCAGGCGCCGGTTAAAACAGACATTGCCGGTATTGTAGCCAATCCATTTACCAGTGATTTGCAAATTCGCTATGCTGGTGAAGAAAAAGCTAACATACAGGTTTCCTCACTTTCCGGAAAAGTAATGGCTGTGTCGGCTACTGCTTCAAAAGGAACCACACACGTAAACACCGCAAACTGGAACAGTGGTGTATACCTGGTTGAAATTGTAACTATCTCAGGTAAAAAACTCAGCTTCAAAGCCTTGAAACTGTAATTATTTAAACTGATACTTGCGATAAACTGCCCTGCCGTATGGTGGGGCAGTTTTTTTAGCAGGGTACAGATATTTAATTTTTACGGTTATTTATAAAAACGAGCTGTATGCAATAATCTTTTTACCCTGCTAATTCGTATGTCTGAGGACTTTTTGCGATTTCATCTTATGTATTATTGTAACGATCAGGATTTACTATCAGTTAATCGGAATCCCAAACAGGTGAAGTGTAGCAGACAATTACCATATGATTGTATATCTATACCTATAACAACGTAATATTGCGGATTGTACGAAACAAATTCTATCAAAACCAATCATGTCCTGAAAACCAATGGTTTGTGTGATTTAACAATACTCATGAGAAGACATACCGTTACCTTTTAATATTCTAAATCTACTTAATGAAAAAGAAGTACATCTATATTGCTTTTATCCTTGTATTTATTGCGGCAGTTACCGCTGTCATTTTCAAATACAGGGTTTCAGAAAAAGAAGAAGCTCAAAAAACCTATACCCTGTTGGAACGCAAGGGGGCAGAAGCCAATTCAAAGGAATGGCAAATGATGAAGCATAAATGCGATAGCTTATCCGGTATTGTAGTGGCTGATCCATACGATACAAAATCTGCGTTAAAGCTGGCTACCGTTTTTATTCAGGAAGCACGTATTACGGGCAACAACGCCTACTACGACATGGCCGCTTTGAAAACCATCAATGACGTACTGGCAATAGATCCCAATAATTTTGAAGCCCTGGTTTTCAAAGCATTGGTGTTTTATTCCCAACACCATTTCGCCGAAGGGTTAGCAATTGCCAGGCAGGCACAAAAAATAAACCCGTATAATGCCTATATATATGGGCTGATGGTAGATGGGAATGTAGAAATGGGCAACTATGATTCTGCCGTAGCAAATGCGGATAAAATGGTGTCCATCCGGCCTGATCTTACCTCGTATTCCCGTGTATCTTATCTGCGTGAAATAAACGGCAATTACCCGGCAGCTATCGATGCCATGAAACAGGCAGTAATGGCAGGCGGCCCGGGCGATGAATATACAGAGTGGAGCCGGGTGCAACTGGCACAGCTTTTTGAGAAAACCGGTAATTTTAAAACAGCAGATACCATTTATCAGAATTCATTAATCTTCAGGCCAAATTATCCGTTTGCCCTTGCCGGCCTTGGAAGGATTGCTTATGCAAATAAGGACTATAACAAAGCGATTCAATATTATCAACGGGCTGATTCACTCATTAATGACTATACCATTAAAGATGAACTATCAGATGCTTACGAAATGGCCGGGCAAAAGGATAAAGCAGATGAAATAATAAAGAATTCAATTGAGGACATGCTGCAGAAGGCAAAAGCAGGAAATGACGACCAGGCAATGGGACATTATGCCGATAAGGAAATGGCTTATGCTTACCTGAAAATAAATGAAAAAGATAAAGCATTAGAACATGCGCTGCTGGAATACAACCGCCGCCCCGAAAACATAGATGTAAATGAAGCAGTGGCCTGGGTGTATTATAACAAAGGAGAATATGCGAAGGCCCTGCCATATATAAAAACAGCCCTGAAAACAAAATCGAAAAATCCGGTATTGCTGAACCGGGCTGCATTAATTTATTATAAAGCGGGCGATAAAGCCATGGCAAAAACATTGCTGGCCGAAACACCAGCTGAGAATCCCTATATCGGTTATGCGTTGAGAAATGAGGCCGGCAGTATTACTCCGAATTTATAACTACTGTTAACCCTCAACTAATTTATTGTGATCAAAAAAAGGCGGGCTTTACCCGGTATTGTTTGTTTGCTGGCTGCGTTACTGCTGCACCAGTCGCAGGCTGCTGCACATACGGTGAATTATGTGCTTGAAAAGGCACCGACCGGTGAGGTCGCCTGGTTTTACCTGAAGCTTGGGTTTAACCACATTATACCCGAAGGCTTTGATCATATTTTATTTGTAACCGGCCTTTGTTTTTTAAGCACAAAAATCAGTACCATCCTTTGGCAGGCTACCGCTTTTACAGTTGCGCATTCCATTACCCTGGCACTGAGTATGAAGAGCATTATTATTGCACCCAGTGCAGTAGTAGAGCCAATCATTGCCTTATCTATTTTATTTGTGGCAGTTGAAAATTTACTAGTCACAAAACTGAACGCCTGGCGCATACTGCTGGTTTTCATGTTTGGATTGATCCACGGCATGGGATTCGCCAGTGCGCTGAATGAAATTGGCCTGCCCCGGAATAAATTTGCACTGTCCATCTTAACCTTTAATGCCGGTGTGGAACTGGGCCAGGTAACAATCATCCTTACCGTATTTCTGCTCCTTGTATTTCCATTTGGTAAAAAGCCATGGTACCGTAAATATGTTGTTTATCCATTATCTATCCTCATTGCCTCAATAGCCCTGTATTGGACAATCCAACGAATATTTTTTAAGTGAAAGGCAGCGAATACTGTTCATTCCACTTTTCTGCGAAGGTTATCTATCGGGTCACTCAGGCTTATTAAACCTGAGTAGCAAATAGTCCAATAAACAGGCAAATAACCGTATTGACATATCTATAAAGGCCATTCTACGAAGATGAAATCGGGCAATAATCCGGTCTTGTTTATTATGGTTTAGTAGCATTTGCTAGCCCCCTGCTTACCACAACACGCCGGCGTTAATCGAATTAATTGAATGAGATTCTTCTGTTTGCATTAGTTACTAAAGATTGGTAGAAAGACAACTGATGTGCGCATTACATTTTCTATTGGCAACGTTTGCATAAAAACAACGGTCCGGCAGGTACTACTATGGTGCAAACTATTAATTGTTTAGTTACTTTGTAGCCATCGATTAATTGACCAAGCATATCAGTATGATGAAACGATTGCCACTAACGATTGCTGCAGGCATGTTATTTTCCTCCATGGTGCAGGCTGCCCCATTAGCCTCCGTTCCTGTACCAATATTCAGGGCCGATACTTTTAACATTAAAAAATATGGCGCTGTAGCCGATGGCCTTACCCTGAATACTCAAAGTATTACAGCAGCCATTGATGCCTGTACTAAAAAAGGGGGCGGCGTAGTGCTGGTGCCGCAGGGCTTATGGCTTACCGGCCCCATCACCCTCAAAAGCAACGTAAACCTATGTATTCAGCGGGATGCCATGTTACTGTTTACGACGGATTACAGCCAATATCCCATGGTAGCCAGCAATTGGGAAGGCCAGCCTGCTGCCCGCAATCAAAGTCCGCTGAATGCTACAAACGCTACCAATATAGCGGTAACCGGCACCGGGATCATTGATGGAAACGGCGATGCCTGGCGGATGGTCAAGAAAGATAAGCTTACCGAAACCCAGTGGAAAAAACTAACGGAGTCGGGCGGGTTAGTCAGCAGCGATAAAAAAACCTGGTACCCGACCGAAGAATCCAGAAAAGGCTCGGAAACAAAAAATGCCGGCGTATTGCTGGATGGGAAAACATTGGCCGATTACCAGGATATTAAAACGTTTCTGCGGCCTAATTTAGTAGTATTTACAGCTTGCAAAAATGTATTGCTGGATGGCCCTACGTTTCAAAATTCGGCAGCCTGGTGTTTGCATCCGCTTCTGTGCGAAAACCTGACCGTCAGAAATATATCTGTAAAAAACCCCTGGTACGCTCAAAACGGCGACGGCATTGATGTGGAGAGCTGCAAAAATGTACTGATTGAAAACAGCACGTTTGACGTAGGCGACGATGGCCTGTGCATAAAAAGCGGACGGGACGAGGAGGGCCGGAAACGGGGTAAACCTACCGAAAATGTAACCATCCGTAAATGCGTGGTATATCATGCACATGGCGGATTTGTAATTGGCAGCGAAATGAGCGGTGGAGCCAGGAATATTTATGTGTCTGATTGTTCCTTTATAGGAACCGATATTGGCCTTCGCTTTAAAACTACCCGTGGCCGTGGCGGTATTGTAGAGAACATTTTTGTCAGCAATATTGCCATGAAGGATATTGCAGCCGAAGCCATTTTATTTGATATGTATTATATGGCAAAAGACCCGGTGGTATTGGCCGGGGAAAAACGGGAAGCACCAAAAGTTGAATTTCAGGAAGTGAATGAAACCACACCGCAATTTAAAAATTTCAGCATCAAAAACATTGTATGCAACGGTGCGTCAACAGCCATTTTTGTAAGGGGTTTACCGGAAATGAGCATTAAAAATATTTCCCTGGAAAACATAACGATTAAGGCAGATAAAGGTATTGATTGCAGCGAAGCAGAAAATATTGTTTTTAAAAATATTCATTTGGTAACAAAGGATAGCAACCCGGTAGCAGATGTGCTGAACAGTAAAAATATAATGGTGGACAAGCTGATGTATAACAGCGAGGCTCCATTATTACTGCGGGTGGGTGGCGACCGCAGCAGCCGTATTGTTGTAACAAATACCGATACCCGCAATGCAAAACAGAAAGTGAGTTATGAGTTCGGTGCTAACGAAAGTAATGTAACTTTTCAGTAAAAATTTCTAATCAAACTTAATACAATTAGCCCTGAAAGGGCGGCAATATTCCAGCATAGGGCAACGCCCTATGAAACGACGAAACATACGTGCAACGCCCTATGAAACATTCATTTTTGCAAATGATCAAAAGCAAATCCTGATGAAGAAAATAACACTTGTTCTTGCCTTGGTATCCATTTCCTGGTTACAATTAATTGCGCAAACTATACCGATGTCGCAAAAAATTGCTGCCACTATTATGACCAAATGGAAGGATAGCCTAAGCCGTAGCTGGACTTATGACAACGGGGTAATATTGAAAGGCATTGAAGATGTATGGCGGCTAACCGGCGATCCGAAATATTTTCAGTTCATTCAAAAAAACATGGATCACTTTGTAGACGCAGATGGTACCATCCGTACCTATAAGCAAACCGATTACAACATTGATAATGTACTATGTGGCCGCCAGTTATTACTGCTGAATGCAGTTACCGGCAAGCCCCAGTATTTCAAAGCAGCCAGCACGTTGCGGGAACAACTGAAAAGCCAGCCGCGTACGAATGAAGGCGGCTTCTGGCATAAGAAGCGTTACCCTTATCAAATGTGGCTGGATGGCTTGTACATGGGCGAACCATTTTACGCTACCTGGGCTAAAATGTTCAATGAGGATACGGCTTTCAACGACATCGCCAATCAGTTTATCTGGATGGAGAAACATAGCCGGGATGCTACATCCGGGTTGCTTTACCATGCCTGGGACGAAAGTAAAGAGCAGAAATGGGCTAATAAAACGACCGGGCAATCACCTAATTTTTGGGGCCGGGCAATGGGTTGGTATGCCATGGCTTTGGCTGATGTGCTGGATGATTTACCAAAAAACCATCCGAAAAGAACGGCCCTGATTGCTATTTACAACCGGCTTGCAACGGCTATTGTGAAAGTGCAGGACAAAAACAGCGGGGTTTGGTGGCAGGTGTTGAATATGGGTAGCAAAGAAGGCAATTACCTGGAAGCTTCGGCCAGCAGTATGTTTGTGTACGCATTGGCCAAAGGCGTCCGGAAAGGCTATTTACCAGCGACTTTCAGTGCCGCTGCGCAGAAAGGATATGACGGAATGTTGAAAACATTTATCAGCACCGATGATGCCGGGTTAACACACCTCAACCGGGTTTGCCAGGTTGCCGGTTTAGGCGGCGATCCATACCGGGATGGCTCTTTTGAATATTATGTTCATGAGCCCATCATTACCGATGATCCAAAAGGCATTGGTGCATTTCTGCAGGCGGCTGCTGAAATCGAAATAGCGCCTTGGCAGAAAATCGGTAAAGGCAAAACTGTTTTACTGGATAACTACTTTAACCATGAAATGAAGGCGGATGCCATGGGCAGTATGGTTCCTTTTCATTACACATGGGACGACCAGGCCAATAGCGGTTACTCTTTCTTAGGCGGCATTTTTAGCAGTTATGGTGTTGCTACCACTACCCTTTCAACAAGTCCTGCTGCTGCTAACTTAAAAACTGCTTCTATTTACCTGATTGTCGATCCCGATATTCCGAAGGAAAACCCGCAACCGAATTATGTAACAGATGCACATGTAAAAAGTATTGCCGAATGGGTGAAAGGTGGTGGCGTATTAGTGTTAATGAGCAATGATACCGGCAATGCCGAGTTCGATCATTTTAATACGCTGGCAAAGCCTTTTGGCATCCAGTTTAATAAGGATAGCCGGGCAAGGGTACTGCGGGACAATTACCCCGATGGTGCAGTAGAACCCGGTGCCGGCAATGAGATTTTTAAAAATGCCAAGCAAATTTATATTAAAGAATACAGCTCATTGAATGTAATACTACCAGCCAAAACAGTGCTGAAAAGTAAGGACGGGTTTAATATGATGGCAGTGGCGAAATATGGCAAAGGCACCGTATTTGCCCTTGGCGACCCATGGATTTATAATGAGTATTGCGATGGCCGCAAGCTGCCGCTGGCTTACGAAAATTTTGTCGGCGCCAATGATTGGGTGAAATGGCTGATTGAACAAACGAAGTAAAAACAAACAAAAAGAATAACAAAAAAGTGTAATACGGCTTTTAAAAAGTTTTCAGACATTCAAAAAGTTTATAATGGAAGTTACACAAAAGAAATTAACACAGTTCCAATGGCTGGTCCGCCATGGCGGAGCAATGCAGCGCCATGATTGGCAGGTGTTTTCCAGCCCCTTAAAATGAATGGGCAACAAACAATAAGCAAAGGGCAAAACTTTATAATGGGCTGGGGAATGTTCCTGCCATTCAAATGGCGACTGCGGTGCCGCCCAACACGAGCATCAAGTATTAGCTAACCACCGGGCAGCATGCTCCGCCGCGGCGGACGGCCTTGAATTTTCTTTGCTTTTTTCTTTTTTTCAAGAAAAAGAAAGAAGAAGCTAAAAATGAACGAAGCAAGAAGAAATATAATGGCGTGTCCCCAAGCTACGCAAGGGGCCGGGCTGTCCACTGTAGCCCCGCCAAAAACCGGGCGGGGGCTGCCGTTCCCATCCCTCACGCAGCAGTTCGGTCTGCTTGCACCATTTCTCATCTTGTCATTCATGGCAAGTGCCAAAGCCATCACTGTTTCGCAAACCGGCAAAGCTGATTTCCATACCATTCAGCAAGCCATCAACAGCCTGCCTGATAGTGCCGTAACTGATAGAATTATCTTCATTAAAAACGGAACCTACAGCGAAAAGATCTTTATTGCCAAACATCATATTGCACTGGTAGGAGAGAGCCGGGATAAAACCATTATTATATACGATATAGCCCGTGATGCCTGGCGTTGCGATCATCCGGATGATTGGGGTGTGGCAACGCTCAGCCTTTCTGGCAGTGATATTCTTCTGGAAAATCTGACGATCATGAACGGGTATGGCTATCATCATACAAAAGATAGTACGATCGATTGCAAAGGCGATTCTACCGGTAAGAAAATCATTTCACCCCGTGGTCATCAGATGGCTTTGCGCAGTTTTGCCACTACCCGGCTCAGCGTTATTAATTGCAGTTTTAAATCATTTAGCGGCGATACAGTTAGTCCCTGGAATACCGCTGCCGGTATGTTCTATTTCAGGGATTGTTATATGGAAGGCGGCGTGGATTTTTATTGTCCCCGTGGCTGGGCGTATGCTGACAATTGTACGTTTTTTGCCAACCACAGCGATGCTGCCATCTGGCATGATGGTTCCGGAAACAAAGACCAGAAAACCGTTTTAGTAAATTGCAAATTTGATGGCTATGAAGGATTCAAATTAGGCCGCTACCATAAAGATGCACAGTTCTATCTCATCAATTGCACATTCACTAAAAACATGGCCGATAAGCCCATTTACCGGGTACCAACAACGAATGTGATCCAATGGGGCGAACGGATTTATTATGATAATTGTCACCGCACCGACGGAGATTATACATGGTTCAAAGACAATCTTATTACAGCGGAAAATTCACCGGAAGCAAAAATCATTACACCAGATTGGGTTTTCGGAAAACGTTGGAACCCTATGAAATGATTGTTCAAAAACTAATACTAACTAAACTATAAAGTAAATATTTTTAACTTCCTGATTCCGGTTTGTGAGGACACAAACCGGGGCAACTTCGAAAGTTGGCAATCTTGGTACGAACGTCGCAAATAGCCTGATAGTAGTAGTTATTTGAATGGTGCCAACGCCACTGATGTTACTTTCCTGCATTGTTGCCCGGCTCAAAATAATAGGTAAAAATAATGCTACCCGTGATGACTAACTTAGCAAACCCGGATTTGTAGAAATCACAATTCATGAATCCTAAATCATAAATTACAATGCAGCTATCTCAACATAATCTTTCAGACATTTCAGCCAATGGCATCCAAATGCCGCAAGAGGCCATTTTTACATTACGAGAAAAAGTGCTGCAATTTGGCACCGGCGTGTTGCTACGTGGCCTGCCGGATTATTTTATCGACAAAGCCAATCAGCAGGGCATTTTCAATGGCCGTGTGGTGGTGGTAAAATCAACCGATAGCGGCGGCAGTGAAGCTTTCGACCAGCAAAACGGGCTTTACACTATTTGCGTAAGGGGGTTGCAGGATGGCCAAAAGGTGGAAGAAAATTACATCAACAGTTCCATCAGCCGGGTATTGAGTGCAAAGAGCCAATGGGCTGATATAGTAGCCTGCGCTCATAATCCCGAAATGCAAATCGTCATTTCAAATACCACAGAAGTCGGGATTCAGTTAGTAGCGGAAGATAAAGTGGATGCAGCGCCGCCGTCTTCATTTCCCGGAAAGCTGCTGGCATTTTTATATGAGCGATACAAAGTATTCGGCGGAAGTTTGCAAAGCGGAATGGTAATCGTTCCTACTGAACTAATTACCAACAACGGCGATAAGCTAAAAGAAATTGTGCTGCAATTAGCTGAATTGAACAAACTGGATGCTGCTTTTATGCAATGGCTAACCACCCAAAATTATTTCTGCAATTCACTGGTCGACCGCATTGTGCCGGGCAAGCCATCACCGGAAATCCGTGAGCGGCTGCAAACAGAAAATGGTTTTACCGACGAATTGATCATCATGGCTGAAGCTTACCGGCTTTGGGCGATAGAGGGGGATGAAAAAGTAAAAGCAATACTGTCATTTGCACCCGCAGATGAAGGAGTAGTCATTACTCCCGATATTGAATTGTTCCGGGAATTAAAAATACGGATGCTGAATGGTACGCATACCCTAAGCTGTGCAGTGGCTTACCTCAGCGGTTGTAAAACGGTTAAAAATGCAATGGATGATAGTGCTGTTTCCGCATATATCGAAGCAGTCATGCTGGCCGAACTTGCCAAAGCCATCCCGATTGAGGTGAAGGCGGATACCGCAAAAGACTTTGGCCTGAAAGTGCTGGACCGGTTCCGCAATCCACACATCGAACATTTATGGCATAGCATCACCATGAATTATACCTCTAAACTGAAGATGCGGGTGGTACCGGTGCTGCAAACCTGGTACCAACGCTTTGGCAACGTGCCGGACCATATAGCCACCGGTTTTGCCGCTTACCTGTTATTCATGAAAGGCAGCAGGCAGGAAGGCGGAAAAGTATATGGTTCATTTAATGGTGATGAATATGTAATTAACGATGAAAGCGCAGCGTATTTGTATGAACAATGGCAAAATAGTTCACCGGCACAACTTGTAACAAATGTGTTGCAAAACGAATCGCTGTGGAGTACTAACTTAGCTGCGTTGGATGGCTTTGCCGAAGCAGTAACCGGAAAGCTGGAAGCGATGAACGAAAGCAGTGTACGGATGATTATAAGTTAATCAATTTCTGATGAGATTAACTATGAGTCATTGCGAGGGTTCTTGCCCGTGGCAATCCCCCTGAATAGCAAGGAGATTGCTTCGTTGGACAAGAACCCAATCTCGCAATGACTGGAAGATTAATCTAATGTAATTGTACATCACTACTTAAAATTATTAATACATATAAAATGAATGAAGATACAAGACAAAAACTTGCATCAGATTTAGTTAAACTTGATGACTACTTCAGAAGTGTAAATCTAAATTTAGAAGAAGATAATAAAGTTTTGAACAAAAAAAAGTGCTTATTTGAACATCGAAATTGAAGCTTTACGGGTGCTGCATCAACTGATTATTAATTCAACTATACTTGATTATGAAACTTGGTGTAAACCTTACCCCTTAGTTTTTGAAACTTTAGAGTATGCAAACGAAACTGCGCTAAACTTTATAAAGGAAAATAAGGGGGCAAAAAGAAAAAATTTAGCAAATTTTAGAACTTATACATCATATTCTACTTCAGATACTATTGATGAACAATATTGTGAAGCATGTCAGCAAGCACCTTGTATGTGTAGTGACAGAGAATTTTCAAGCACTGTTCACGATTTTTGAAGTCTATAAACTAAAACGTCTTTCGATCTTCCTGACTTTCGTTTTTTACTTTTTAATTTTGATTTTTTACTTTTATAAGATGCAAAAAGTTTTAAAAGTTCACCCGGATGATAATGTGCTGGTAGCCCTTACCAACCTATCGAAAGGGGAAACGGTTACGTACAAAGGCGAGGATTTTTTATTAAGTACCGATGTACAGGTAAAACACAAATTCCTTACGCACGATTTACAGCCCGGTGAGCCTATTTATATGTATGGCGTACTGGTTGGCAAAGCGCAGGAATTCATTGCTAAAGGGAGTTGGATCAATACTTCCAACGTAAAACATGCAGTCAACGCTTTTGGCATAGGCGAACGCAATACCGCCTGGCACGAACCGGGTGTTTCAAAGTTTAGTAAGCGTACGTTTATGGGCTACCACCGTAGTGATGGCAGCGTTGGCACGGCTAATTATTGGCTGGTAATACCCATGGTGTTTTGCGAAAACCGCAACCTGGAAGTATTACAGCAGGCGCTGGTAGAAGATTTGGGTTATGGACGTAATCAATCGTACAAAATACAGGCACAGCAACTAATAGACTTATACAAAGCCGGAAAGGATACCCAGGAAATTCTGCAGGCCGACCTACAGCCTGATTATTCCAGATACCTATCCCAAAAGCTTTTTCCAAATGTGGACGGCATCAAGTTTTTAACGCATGATGGCGGCTGCGGCGGTATCCGGCAGGATGCGCAGGCCCTATGTGGCTTATTGGCCGGGTACATCACCCACCCAAATGTGGCCGGCGCTACCGTATTGAGTTTAGGCTGCCAGAATGCACAGGTGCCTATGCTAACCGATGAGATCAAAAAACGAAATCCTGCTTTTGATAAGCCATTGTATATTCTGGAGCAGCAAAAAATAGGGAAAGAAAGCGAACTGCTCAGCGAAGCCATTAAGCAAACATTTGCCGGGTTGATTGAAGCAAACAAAAGTACCCGTCAACCGGCGCCGGTGAGCAAGTTGTGTATTGGACTGGAATGCGGTGGTAGTGATGGATTCAGTGGCATCTCGGCAAATCCTGCGATTGGCTATACTTCCGATTTATTAGTAGCGCTGGGCGGCTCCGTTATTTTAGCGGAGTTCCCGGAGCTTTGCGGGGTAGAGCAGGAAATCAGTAATCGTTGTGTGGAAGT
Organism: Chitinophagaceae bacterium; assembly: GCA_965246935.1. Classification (GTDB taxonomy): domain Bacteria; phylum Bacteroidota; class Bacteroidia; order Chitinophagales; family Chitinophagaceae; genus JAZKFT01. The sequence goes on from CBDFGC010000002.1 coordinate 282,602, forward strand.
GGCAACCGCCGAAAAGTTTAGCCACCTGATGCGTACCTATAATGAACGGGCGGTGGCTGTTGGTTCCGGTTTTGATATGAATCCATCGCCGGGCAACATTAAGGACGGACTTATTACGGATGCGATTAAAAGTGCCGGTGCTGCAAAAAAGGGTGGCACTTCGCCGGTGGTAGAAGTATTGGATTATCCGGAGAAAGTGACCAAACCCGGATTGAATTTGTTGTGCACACCAGGTAATGACGTGGAAAGTACCACCGCCGAAGTGGCGAGTGGTGCTAATGTCGTATTATTTACTACCGGACTGGGTACACCCACCGGCAACCCGATAGCACCGGTGGTGAAACTAAGCAGCAACACGGCTTTGTACAAACGCATGAGTGACATTATTGACATTAATACCGGTACTATCATCGAAGGCGAAGAAACCATTGAACAGGCCGGGGAACGCATTTTAGATTATGTAATACAAGTGGCCAGCGGGGATATTCAGGTGAGTGCCGTACGCCATGGTCAAGATGATTTTATACCCTGGAAAAGAGGGGTTAGCCTATAGGGATATTGCATTGCAACGTCTCTACAAGAGGATCTTATAAGAATATTTTATTATAACCTATTATGCCAATTAGGTTTACACGATTGCCGATGCCACCCACACCGCTAAAATAAACATTGATGGAAAGAAGTAAAAAAAATGGTTTGACATGGATGCTTTTTTTTGTATATCTAATTATACTTGTAGAAATCATCCTGATAAAATGGCCCATGAATTTCCTGAACCGCATAGAGGATACCTTATTTTACCATCGCTATACGCAGTACATTGGCTTGTATGCTAATTACCGTCCGCTCAGAACAATATGGCGCTTACTCTTCGTCGACTTTCATTTTATGACGGCACTGGTAAATATTGGTGGTAATATCTTGCTGTTTATCCCCTTGGGAATCTTTTTGCCAATGTATTTTAATGCGCCGTCAAAAATATTAAAAACGATTGGCGGATGTTTCCTGCTTAGCAGTTTCTTTGAGGTGTTCCAGTTAATAACCATCTGTGGTTTTTTTGATGTGGATGATATTCTTTTAAATGTAATGGGTGGTGCCATTGGCTTCTATATGTACCGTTTATTTATGAAGCACAGCAGCTATTCCCAAAAAAAGCAGATGGTGATGTATGCCCCTAATTAAACCTTATCCGATAAAGCTGACAATATGAAACAGTTTCTGGATGAAAATTTCCTGCTAAATAATAAAACAGCGGAACAATTATACCATGATTTTGCGAAGCCCATGCCGGTGATTGATTACCATTCCCACCAATTGCCCAACCAGATAGCAGATGACCACCGGTTCGAAAACCTGACGCAGATATGGTTGGCTGGTGACCATTACAAATGGCGTGCATTGCGGGCCAATGGAATCAACGAGCGCTTTGTTACCGGCGATGCAACGGACGAGGAAAAATTTATGCAATGGGCAGCTACCGTACCCTACACCTTACGCAACCCGCTGTACCATTGGACACACCTGGAACTACAACGTTATTTTGAGGTGCATGAGTTGTTAGACAGTAGCTCCGCTAAAACCATTTATGACGCCTGTACCGCTAAACTGCAAACGCCGGAATACAGTGTACGCAACCTGCTGCGGAAAATGAATGTAAAAGTGGTGTGTACTACCGACGACCCGACAGATTCACTGGAGCATCACCAAAAAATAACAGCCGATAGTTTTGAAATAAAAGTATTACCCGCTTACCGGCCCGATAAAGCGATGAACGTTGACAACGCCGCTGCCTTTAATGCCTACGTTCAGAAAGTGGAAGAATCAGCAGATGTACACGTTGGCTCCTATACCGATTACCTGGCAGCTTTAAAGAAGCGCCACGACTTTTTTGCATCCGTAGGTTGCAGCGTAAGCGACCATGGCCTGGAACAGATTTATGCAGCAGATTATACGCCTGAAGAAGTGGCAAATGCTTTCGATAAAATCCGTAGCGGGCAGGAATTGAATCCTGACGAAAACGTAAAACTGAAATCGTCACTATTGGTGGAGTTTGCCATCTGGGATTGGGAAAAAGGCTGGGTACAACAATACCATTTGGGTGCGTTGCGAAACAATAACCGCCGTATGCTGGCACAGCTTGGCCCCGATACCGGCTGGGATTCGATTGGCGATTTTAGCCAGGCACGTACGTTATCTAAATTTTTGAATGGGCTGGACACGGAGAACCGGCTGGCAAAAACAATTATTTATAACCTGAATCCTGCCGACAATGAACTGCTGGCTACCATGACAGGCAACTTCAACGATGGTTCTGTTGCGGGTAAAGTGCAGTTTGGTTCGGCCTGGTGGTTTTTAGACCAAAAGGATGGTATGACTAAACAGATCAATGCCCTGAGCAATATGGGCTTGCTGAGTAAATTTGTAGGCATGCTTACCGATTCCAGAAGTTTCTTATCCTATCCCCGGCATGAGTATTTCCGCAGGCTGCTCTGCAATTTATTTGGCGAAGAAGTAGAGAATGGAGAACTGCCCAATGACGTGCCCTGGATCGGAAAGATTATACAGGATATATGCTACAACAATGCAAAGGAGTATTTTGGATGGTAACTTTTTTGAATCTGTTGCAAGTGCTCTGGAATGGTGCAAATCATACGCAATCTTGCATTTTTTGATCAGTACTTAATAATCATTCCAAAAATTTATTTTCGGATGATGTTCGTATTGATTTAAGATATGAGCAATTTAACCTGGGAGGTAGCGTGTTAGTGTGATTAGAAATGGTATTATTTGATAATTGGTAATTGGTTTGTTTTGACTTGGAAACGTAGGACAGCTACTTGCGGATAAATCAGCACTGTTATTTGCAAGAATATTAAGTGCAGAAGGGGTAGTGAATATAGATTATGATATATGCACCTCTTACTTATAGCCCTGAAAGGGCGGCATAACTTGGCGTAGGGTGCAGCCCTACGAAAGAAAGTACAATTAATATAGTTAGTAAGCCCTGTAAGGGCGTAATAACTCAACAACGTTTTTGAAAAATCAATCCCATACATACCGCTCATCATACTCAATCTTGTATTTTTTGAGGAATGCCCGGTACTCGTCCTGAAAACTCAATTTCCGGTGATGTTTGTGTTGATTTACAATATAGGCAATTACCTTATCTGTTTCTGAAGGATTGACGGAGAAAGCGCCATAGCCATCCTGCCAATAGAAGTTGCTTAATGATTCGTCTTTTGTTTTCATCCATTTAGAGGAATGCGATTTTATTTCCTCTAACAATTTTATCAATGCTACCTTTTTAGACAGCAGGCAAAGGATATGAACGTGATCGGTGTAGCCGCCGATTTGTATCGGCGTACAATCCATTGTATTGCATACGCCGCCGAGGTATTGATATAATTCTAATTCATAGGGTGGTTGTATAAATGGCTGTCGGTGCTTAGTGCTGAATATAATATGTAGGTATTTTTTGCAATAGATTGGCCCATATGGTGGAAGCTATTACGCCCTTTCAGGGCTTTGTGGTTGGAATATTGTTCAGCCTCATAGGGCTGCACCCTACGCTAGGTTATGCCGCCCTTTCAGGGCTAAAGATATTTTAATATAATGCAATGGAAATGATTGTTATTAATACAATTTGCACAAAAGTATTTAGCATTTATAATGCAAGGTAGATTTTAAAAGCCCTAAAAGGGCGGTGTAACCCAGCATAGGGTGAAGCCCTATGAAAAAGATTAAACGGTAGTTTGGTAAGCCCTGAAAGGGCGACATAAAAGGTTGAATTATTTACTTAGACGGAAAAATAAATAGCATCCTAACTATAAAATAAATGGCACGTCAGTTTTAAATAAAAAATAGTTTCTCAGTTGCTCAATATGTCTTGGCTGATTCGAAATGGATGCTTTTAAAAAATCTTTAAGCTGAGTGTCGGAAAATTTTCTTTTTATTTCAGAGTCTTTCTTTGCCTCTTTTATCCTTTTCTTTAAATTTTCCCTTTTAGCTGACCTCTCCGAATACATTTTAAGATATCCCTTGCTGACTGTATCGAAAATCTTCTCTGATGTATAAAATGTATATGGAGATCGTTCGTGAAAGTTTGAATTATTTAAAGCATCTATTACTTTATCAAAGTCTTTCGTAAAAAGTAAGGTATCAAAATAACTTTCCCAATCTGCAATGATTGCTTCCTCCTTGATTTCCATGAAAGGACCAATAAATGCAAAAAAAGGACTCCTCGATATGACACTTACCGCATTGAATATGTAAGAACCGAAGCAAGTAGCTAAGGAAACAAATAAATTATTTTTAATCTTGCTGTTAATTCTAACAAACAAAGGCTCCATCTCTTCCCAGATTACTAATTCTTTATTTTTTAAGACGAGCCCTTTTTTACAACCATGTATTTCGAAATGGAGGTATGGAACGATTCCTTTTTGTAAAAAGTCTTTTTCTAAAATAATTAGATTCTTTAGAAACTCTTCTTTTGTTTCAATATTCAATTGAGTAGAGCTTAAATGCTCGATATTATAAGTACGTCTTTTAATAATGTCGTCATGTAAATTAGTACCAGTCTGTGTTTCATTATTTGGTAATGACTGTATAACATATATGCAGTTAAAGCTAATTGTACTCATACTAATTTTAATTACTCCGCATCCTCCAACTTCCTCGTCTCTTTTGGAAACACCACTGTAATCGGCCTTACACTCACTTCAACCGGTGGTAAATCAGGCAACACTTTTTTAATATATGCTTCGCTGTTGGTACCAATCTTACGGGCCTGCGGCATAAAGTTGCGTTCCAAACTGCCAACGGCATTATTGTAGTGGTTTACAGTGCTGGTAATGGATTTACCAACGTTGCTAAAATGTTCCGCCAGCGTGGCACTGCGTTCGTATAGTTCTACAGCGGCTTCCCGGATGCTTTCAATATGGGTCATGGTTTTTAGCTGGTTCCAGCCGTAGCCAATGCTGCGTAAAATGGTAATGAGGGTAGTAGGCGTAGCAATGATAATTTTATTGTTCAATGCTTCTTCGATTAGACCCGGCCAGGCCTGTAAGGCAGCACTGTAGCTGCTTTCAATCTGCATAAACAGCACTACAAAATCCGGTGCATCGCTAAACTGGTTCCAGTAGGCTTTATCACTTAGTTGGCGGATATGTGTCTTAATGGCAATCACATGGCTACCCAAATGTGTTTGCTGCTGCGTATGGTCGTCTGTTTCAAATATTTGCAGGTAAGCAGTCAGCGGTACTTTGCTATCTACTACCATGCAGCGTTCGCCGGGTAGTCGCACAATCATATCAGGCCGCAGCTTGCCGTTTTCACTACTGGTGCTTACCTGTTCTTCAAAATCGCAGTGCTCTAACATGCCGGCAAATTCTACGAGGCGGCGCAGGGCTATTTCGCCGTAGCGGCCGCGGCTGTGGCTGGTCTTTAATGCCGATACCAGGTTATGTGTTTCTTTTTGCAGGCTGGCTGCCGTAAGCCGCATCAGGTCCAGGTAGTTATTTACTTTTTCATAAGCCCCTTCCCGCCGGGCTTCCATGGTATTAATTTTTTCGTCCATGTTTTTCAGCGATTCGCTCAATGGTTTCACCATATTGTCAATAGACTGGCGGCGTAATTCCAAATCACCTTTGGCTTCGGTTACGTGGTTGTCCAATTGTGTTTTCGCCAGTTCCAAAAATGAATTATTGTTTGCTTTTAAGGCTTCGCTGCTCAGGCTGGCAAATGCGTCTTTCAGCGCTGCATTGGCCGTTTGCACAAATTCTTTTTGTTCAGCTACCGCTTTGATGGCTTCTTCATATTTTGCCTGCACATTATTGTAATCGCCGGTTAGCCGGGCAATGGTTTCGCAGTGTTTACGGTTTTCCTCTGCCAGTCTTTCTTTTTCGATATTGGTTTCCTTACAGCCTTTGGCGTGTTGCTCGTAAGTAGCTTTTAACGTTGCAATTTCCTGTTGCAATTTTTCCCGTTCCTGCTGCCATTGTTCGCTTTGTGCTTTCAGGCGCAGGTAATCGTTGCGTTGCTCAATGGCCTGACGTTGCGTTTCGTCCCGCTGGCTTTTGAGTGCGGCAGCCAACTCTTTGGCATCACTGCGTTCGTGAGCGATATCATCAATCAACGCTTTTAAATCATCCCTTTCTGTCATTAATTCTTTAAACCTTTTTAGCTGTTCTTCCAGCGTTGCCTGCAGTCGTATTTTTTCGTTGCTACTTTCGCCGGCCTGTAGCCTCAAAGCTTCCAGGTTTATTTTCATTTCCGCCTGGGCTGCCAGTAATTTATCAGCCTGTTCCGACTGATGATCGAGGCTGGTTTGCAATGCTGTAGTGCGGTTGCTGTACCGGCTGCGGGTAAGCAGCCAGCCGATCAACCAGCCGAGAAGCAGAGCTACAACGGCAACAACAATGAGGATGATGATGGAAGTAGGAAGCATAGCGTTGATTTCTTTTCTGAAAATGATGAATTGAAGGTAAAGGGAACCATCATTCAAAATGTATGGCACCAACTGAATGGGTATTACTTTTTGCAAATAGAATAGTTGCATCTACTGGATTTGCAACTGTACCCTTAGCAACTTGCTATTTTAGCTTCTTCTTTCTTTTTCTTGAAAAAAAGAAAGAAGCAAAGAAAATTCAAGGACGGGCTAAGGCACATGCCGACATAACGTTTGTTGACAGTTGCAGATGGTGTTGTGTCGGCACCGCATAGCCATTTAATTGGCAGGCCTGTTCGCCGGCCCATTTGCTCCTATTCTTATATGCTGATGTCTCTCATAAATTCTTGCTATGCCATGGGCCGCCGAACGCCGTGCCAAATATGGCTATGCTTGTGCTGTAGCCCGTCCGTTCCTCTGTGCAACTTTGCTGCGGCAGAAGATTAATCAGTCCATTCAAATATTATTTTTTTAAAGAAGACAATATTTGAAAATACCACGCAGCATAATTCGTCATCCTTAAATCGTTCTTACTGACTTGACTGCTGACTGCTGACTGCTGACTGCTGACTGCTGACTGCTGACTGCTGACTGCTGACTGCTGACTACCTCACTTCTTAAACGCCGGGTGAAACTGATCCAGTGTTTTACGCAGAAAGGAACGATCCAGGTGGGTATAAATTTCGGTGGTGGTAATGCTTTCATGGCCCAGCATTTCCTGCACAGCACGCAGGTCAGCCCCGCCTTCTACCAAATGGGTAGCAAAAGAATGGCGGAACGTATGAGGAGAAATGCTTTTCTTGATACCAGCCTTAACAGCCAATTCTTTAATGATCAAAAAAATCATGACCCGGCTAAGGCCTTGGCCGCGGCGGTTCAAAAACAAAATGTCCTCTTCGCCTTTTTGGGGTGGGGTATGGCGGCGCACTTCGTCTTTGTAAATGTTGATGTATTTGACGGCATGGCTTCCAACCGGCACCAGCCGTTCTTTATTGCCCTTGCCGATAATGCGGATAAAACCAATGTCGAGGTACAGCCAACTGATGCGCAGGCTCGTGAGTTCGCTCACCCGCAGGCCACAGCTATACAAGGTTTCCAGGATGGCTTTGTTGCGGGCGCCATCGGGGCGACTCAGGTCGATGGCCGCAATCAGCAATTCTATTTCAGCAAAAGAAAGGGTTTCCGGTAAAGCCCGTTTTAATTTTGGTGCTTCCAGCAGGGCAGTAGGGTTGGCGGTTGTAATTTGTTCGGTGATGCAATATTTATAAAAGCTGCGAATGCCACTGATGATGCGGGCCTGGCTACCGGGTGTCATGCCCAACTCGGCAATCCATTGCAAAAACTGTTGCAGGTGTTTTAATTCAATCTCCGCCGGTGTTTTGGGCTGGTTGGTAGCCAGCAGGTACTGTGTAAACCGCTCCACATCATGCAGGTAGGCTTCTACCGAATGGTCGGATAGTGATTTCTCTAATTGCAACCAGGCTTTAAAGCCTTTTTTGTAGGTTTCCCACATGGATATTTAATTCATTTAATGGCCCATTTTATGGTCGGCATGCGTTAAGCCAAAACAATAACAAAACCGGTCAATTGATTGTCAATCAAAGAACGTATTTCGCAACCAAATAGTGCAGTAAATGTTATTACAGGCATTGTGGGTTATTTTTGCAAAAAACAGTGGCTGTTGAAATGATTTATTAACAGGTAGAATCCTGTTTTGAACCCGGCCAGCCACGATTTAATTATTTATCCTGAACATTAGGCAGCAACCACCCTTTAGCTGCTATTAATCACAAAATTGAACAGGGGTATCCTTCTCCGAAAGCAGGGGAAATGAGGGTGATGCCTCTTCAGAAAACAAATGATCACTACTGTTAAAAAATACCTGTCTCTCGTAAAGTTCAGCCATACCATTTTTGCCATGCCCTTTGCCATGATTGGGTTTGTGCTGGGTATGAAACAATCACTTATCGTTAGCAATTCTCAATGGAATATAAATAAGAGCATTGGTTGGAGTAGTATGAACGCTATTTCCAGTTATAATTTAATCCTGAAATTTTTCCTTGTCCTCCTCTGCATGGTCTTCGCCCGAAGCGCTGCCATGGCTTTCAATCGTTGGGCCGATGCACATTGGGATGCACAAAACCCCCGCACGGCTATCCGTGAAATTCCAAAAGGCATCATCACATCAAAAAGTGCTTTTGCTTTTGTAATAATCAATTGCCTGCTGTTTATTACCGCTACTTTTTTTATTAACCGGCTATGCTTTTATTTAAGCCCGGTAGCATTATTAGTGGTTTTAGGTTATAGCTACACCAAACGGTTTACTGCATTGTGCCATTTAATATTAGGTATTGGGTTGGCATTAGCACCCATCGGTGCTTACATTGCTGTAACGAGTGCATTTGCTTTATTACCTGTTCTGTTTTCTTTTGCCGTATTATTTTGGGTAAGCGGTTTCGATATTATTTATGCCTTGCAGGATGAAGAGTTTGATCGTTCAAACAAATTGTATTCTATGCCGGTATACTTAGGTAAAACCAAGGCGTTGCGATTATCTGAAATACTGCATTTGCTGAGTGCCGGGATGGTTTTCTGGGCGGGTAAAACGATGATGTTCGGCTGGCTATACTGGATTGGCTTCACCCTGTTTTGCGGGATGCTTATTTATCAGCATAGTATTGTGAAACCAAATGATCTGCGCCGTGTAAATATCGCTTTTATGACCGCAAACGGGATAGCTTCAGTTGTGTTTGCTGTGTTTGTAATTGCAGATTTGTTTCTTTGAAGTTTAAAGTTTAAGGTTCATCCGCCCCGGCGGATAAAGTTCTGCATTTCAAAATTTGTGTATTAAATTCAGTTCTTCTGATAAATGGTTGGATAACTCACCTTTTTTACCCATCAGATTTTGTAAGCAAAACCTGCATTCGAGAACTTTAAACCTTAAACTTTGAACCTTAAACCTTCTTCTCATGCCCCGAATTATGTGTATCGACTGGGGTGGCAAACGTTGTGGCATCGCCGTTACCGATCCGCTGCAGATTATTGCCACAGGTCTGCTTACCGTGGATACACCCGGCATCTGGACATTCCTTACAACCTATTTTGCTGCCGAGCCGGTTGAAAAGGTATTGGTAGGCGAACCGCTGAACCTAAATGATACGGATACCCATAGCAGCGAACCGGTCCGCCGGTTTGTAAAAAAGTTCCGGCAGGATTTTCCGGCTATACCGGTAGAAATGGTGGACGAACGCTATACCAGCCGCCAGGCCAAACAAAGTATGATTGACAGCGGCATGCGAAAAAAAGACCGCCGCAATAAAAAACTGGTAGATGAAATAGCAGCTACGATTATGCTACAGGAATACATGGCACATAATTAACAATTTATAATTGATAATTAATAATGTTTTTATTTCCAATCATCACCTGTAATTATCAATTATTCATTATCAATTATCAATTAATTTTGTGAGCATGATTTTACCGGTAGTAGCTTACGGAGCAGGTATTTTACGAAATGTAGCCAAAGAAATTTCGCCTGGTTATGCCGGGCTGGAAAAGTTGATCGCCGATATGTGGGAAACAATGTACTCCAGCAATGGCGTGGGATTGGCTGCCCCACAGGTGAATAAAGAAATCCGGTTGTTTGTAATGGACAGTGTGCAGATTTTTGAAAATATGGATAAGGAAGATGAAGGTAAATATCCCGACGGACCAGGTTACAAAGGTGTATTTATCAACCCAAAAGTAATAAGCATGGGTGGGGTTGAATGGGCTTACAACGAAGGTTGCCTGAGCATTCCTAAAATACGGGAGGATGTGTTGCGCCACGAAACGGTTACCATTGCCTTTCAGGATGAAAACTTTATGCCGCATGAGCGGGTTTTCAACGGCATTACGGCACGGATAATCCTCCATGAATATGACCACCTGGAAGGGAAACTTTTTATTGATTACTTAACTCCGCTAAAACGCCGCCTGCTCAAAGGCAAACTGATGGATATCTCAAAAGGGAAAACAAAAACGGATTACCGGATGATGATAGTGAAGTAATTTTCGCACAGAGAAAAGGAGATAAGGAGAAATACACTTATATACTCAACAAGTAGCCCTTTGTGTGTCTTACTCGTTATTACAGAAATTGCGGATATGTGATTTTGAAAGTTTGTATTCCTCCTTTTCTCTGTGCCCTCTGTGCGAAAACCTTTTTTACAACTTTCCTTTTACCTCAAAATACTTTCGCCACTTATCAATTATGGCTGCCATATCATCTGGTAGCGGGCTTTCGAACAGCATAAATTCACCGTTGGCGGGGTGCCGGAATCCCAGGCGTTGGGCATGAAGCGCCTGCCGGGGACAAAGGGTCAGGCAGTTCTCTACAAATTGCTTATACTTGGTATAAATCGTTCCTTTTAAAATGTGGTCACCGCCGTAGGTATCGTCAGCAAACAGGGTATGTCCGATGTGCTTCATGTGTACCCGTATCTGGTGCGTACGGCCCGTTTCCAAAATACACTCCACCAGCGTAACATAATGAAAACGTTCCAGTACCCGGTAGTGTGTAATGGCTTCTTTGCCATGTTCGCCATCAGGATACGCCTCAAATAGTTTACGGTAGCGGGTATTACGGCCTACATGTGCTTTAATGGTTCCGGTATCTTCTTCCATATTTCCCCACACTAAGGCCAGGTATTTACGATCGATGGTATGTTCAAAAAACTGTTTTGCCAGGTGCTTTAATGCCCGGTCGGTCTTGGCCATCAGCAACAGGCCGCTGGTATTTTTATCAATGCGGTGTACCAGCCCAAAACGGGGCAGCATCTTATCCGTCAGTGCCGGGTTTTGCTGTTGTAAATAATAGGCTACGCCATTCACCAATGTGCCGGTATAGTTACCGCTGCCGGGGTGTACCACCATACCTGCCGGTTTGTTTACCACCATGATATCTGCATCTTCAAACACGATGTTTAATTCCATTGGCTCGGGCACTATATCGGTACTGTCCGGCTCATGATCTGTAAAAATAATGATCTCATCCAGCGGCTTTATTTTATGATTATTCTTCACTGGTTTGCCGTTTACAGTAATCATACCTGCCTCAATGCTCTGCTGTATTTTGTTGCGGGTAGCACCCTCCAACCGGTTCATGATAAACTTGTCAATCCGCAACGGTGCCTGCCCTTTATCAATGGTAAATACATTACGCTGGTAGAGGATTTCGCCTTCTTCGGTATTCAGGTCATCTGCCGGAATAGAGTGTTCATTCATGGGTGCAAAGTTACACACCCTTAAAATTAATGCTGAAAGCATTTGACCTATACCCGAATAAGTTTTAAGAAATACCTATTGCATGCACTTTTTGAGTGTAGCTGTTGTACCACTTAAACATAGTTGTACAATTTATCCTGCGTATTGCGGGACTCATTTCTACATCCGGTTCTTTATTCATCTGCTATGGTGCAACGGCCCAAGTAACTTCGAAGAACGGCATCGCTGTAGCGTTGGTCAAATTCAATGTTTATTACAAGCGATGCCGTCCTTGTTAACGAATCTGCAACCTAATACGGCTAATTCTGTTAGCTTTATAATATGAAAACATATCTTTTAAGAATAAATGATCCTATAAAAGCTGAAGTGCTCGCAGGCTTTTTAAGAGAGATAGATTTTGTAGAAGAAATACTGCCCGTATCTCATTGGCAGGACGATGACTACAAAGATGATGAAATGGAAGAAGAAGTAAAAGAAAATATGATCCACAGAAAAAATCCGGCCATTGCAAAACATTTATTGAATGAAGATTAATCAGCGTGATATAGTAGAAGTTTGCTTTGAACTACCTGATGGCAGATTAAAAGAGCATCCGGCTACCGTAATCTCCGGTCCGGACATCCTTGATGCAGAAGAAATTATATATACGGTTCTTGTTTCTTCAAGCATCGCAAATATGGAGTATGCAATTGAGTTGACAGATGCTATGGTAACTAAGCCGATGAAAAACGTTGTTTTGCAAAATGCCATCTGATTCAAAGCTATCGGCCTGATGAGTTTTGAATGTATTCGGATCTGTAAGAATGGATGCTTTTAAAATAATTAAAGCCAAAATTATTGATTCAATATTCTCTTAAAATGGCATAGCTACTTATTCTTTTTACCCTTACAACATGAACCTACAAACCATAACCCTGCAGGATTTAGGCCTTACCCGCTACCAGCCCGTATGGGATTACCAGGAAAAATTGTTACAGGAAAATGTGCAGATTAAAACAGCCCGATATACACAGCCTGCAGGTATGGATGCTGAGATGGAAGAAACGCAACATCATTTATTATTAACCGAGCATTACCCGGTGTACACGTTAGGCAAAAGCGGTAAAGAGGAACATATACTGATTGATGCAGCCACCATGCAGGAAAAAGGTATTGAGTATTTCCGCATTAACCGGGGCGGCGATATTACTTTTCACGGACCGGGCCAACTGGTAGGCTATCCGATTATTGACCTCGAAAAATTTGATACGGACATTGGCAAATACCTGCGGCGGCTGGAGGAAGTGATCATCCGTACCATTGCCCATTTTGGAATAAAAGGTAGTCGCAGCACCGGCGAAACCGGCGTATGGCTGGATGCCGATAAACCCGGCCGGGAGCGGAAAATCTGTGCCATGGGCATTCGTTGCAGCCGCTGGATTACGATGCATGGCTGGGCCTTAAATGTAAATACCGACCTGCAATATTTCAATTACATCGTTCCCTGTGGCATTCAAAATAAACAGGTCACTTCTATTAAAAAAGAACTAGGCTATGAAGTACCGATGGCACATGTGAAGAAAGTGCTGTTGCAGCATTTTGCCGAAGTGTTTGGGGTGGGAATACAGGTTTCGCACAGAGAAAAGGAGGAAAGGAGGCTTACCCGATAAGTGTCATCAACTTTTCCGTACCCTCATTTGCCATGTTTGAAATTTCTCTCTATTCATACCTTTTTCTTACATTGTTTTATCAGGCAGGTGTTGTGGATTGAGTAAAGAAAAATGGCGTTTATATACATTTGCAACCATATACCCAATCAGCATACCCACCAAAGTACCGCATAGAATATCCAGCGGGTAATGAACACCGACATATACCTGCGACAAAGAGATCATGCCTGCCCATACAAAAAACCAGCGCCGCCATTTGCCAAAAATTTCTTTACCGGATGTAGCAGCGAAAGTGGCAATCGAAAAATGATTAGCGGCATGCGATGAAGTAAAGCTGGGATTACCCGGGCAATAAGGCGCCAGCATCCGGATGTAAGGCGAAAAAAAGGGATCCTGGCAGGGGCGCAGGCGGCCAACTGCATACTTGATCCATTTACTGCTAACAGTATCAGATAAGGCCACCGTAAGTATAAAACCTAATATCCAGATAAGACCACGCCAGCCAAAATTGTACAGGATAAAAATGACTACGAAAAGATACAGCGGCAGCCAAACCGGGGGTTGCCGCAGCCAGGGGAGGGTAGCATCAAAAAAAGAATTACTGCAATCCCGGTTAATGCGAAGAAAAAGTGTTTGGTCCCAGTATTCCAGCCATTTCCAAAGTTTTTGCATCGTGTTGGTCTGTTAGTAAATCTTTTCAAAGATGCTGCTTTTATGCCGGTGTTATACCAGATTAAATTGGGTTGTGGACTTCATTTCAGATGTCCAAACTGATTTGCTTATTGCCAATTGTTCATTGCTTATTTGAATCTGGTGCTACCGCTTTCGTTGAGATGATTCTTGTTCGGCCTTCGGCTGCATATACTGGCCCAGGGTTTTTTCAATCCGGCGTTTAATACGGGAAGCCAGCAACCTTGGCGATAGTACTTTCATGCACTCGCCAAAACCAAGAATTTCTCTTTCCAGTTCAAAGTTCAGTACGAGTTCCAGCGAAATGATAATGCCGGTTGAATCCTGCTTCAGCAGGTTTTGAGAAGTGTGAATCGGCTTAGTCAGTACATATGGCGCATTTGAAGCATCTATCTGCAAAACCACCCGTTGCGGCCGGTCATTCTCCGATTTGGTTACACCAAGTACATTATTGAAATACCGATCAAAGTCAGTAACGGTATGTTCCTGAAAAGATTCTTTCACCAATTCCTGAAAGGCTACAATTCTGTCTAAAGCAAGGGTTACGAGTGCCGGGCTTTTCTTCGGTTTCGTGATCAGGAACCAGCGATTGCGGTATTCTTTTAACAGGTACGGAAAGTAAATGGCTTGCTGTGGTTTGGCAGCTTTGAACGACTGATACTCAATGAGCAATGGCATGCGGTTGCGAATGGCCTGGTACAATGGGGTGATGTGTTCCAGGCCCCGCAGCAATTGATTGTTTTCTAACTGGATACAATTGTTGCCTGCTTTAGCCGACTTATATAAGCTATTGTCCAGCCGGGCAATCATGTCGCTTATTTCCTCGAAGTAGCTGAAACCGTTCATGTGCTTTAGAATCCCCAACACTTCTTTCATCGTTTCAACATCGGCATCGTTAATGGGTGCTTTGGTGATGCTGTAGTCCGCATCGCTATACGCATAATACTTTTTGTCCCGGATGACGATGGGTGCATTGTACCCTAACTTATCGCTCCGCAACAGTTGAATATCGGCCTGGACGGTGCGGCGGCTCACACCGGTACTAATGCCTTCTACATCGTACAATACGGTTGCTACTTTCTCAATCAAATCATCCAGTGTCCATTTGCGGCGGCGGTTACGCAGGCAATCATCAATGGCTTTGTAGCGTATCAGTGCCAGTTTATTTACAGACATAAAAAGATTTTTTAGGCGCCTCACCCTCCGTCTCCCTTTCCTTCCGGAGAGGGAGTGCCCCTCAGCAACTTTGTTTTTAATTTTCTATCAGCAGGTTCAAGCTGTTGTATCGTACTAATATTTTTGAAGATTGCTCAGTTAGAACCCGCCTTCAAATTTCATTTTGAATATTCCAAAGGGGCATCCTTCTCCGGAAGAGCCTGTCCCGATTTTTCGGGAAGAAGGGCCGGAGACGAGGCCATTGCAATATACTGCGCAATAGAACTGCGTAGTTGCCTGATTTAAAAGTTTTTAAAAAAATATTTTCTGCCTGAAAGCTTTATTGGTAGTGTGTTTCATTAAATATATGATAATGGTTTTCTGCTACGCAAATGCACTGCGCACCACTACATTCATATTTGATTTATCAATACGGCGGTTAAGCCCGGGTTACTTCAACATTTCCTGTCACGAAAACTACCTGCTCCATTACCGCCTTTGATATAAAGCAGTAGCTCAGTTGGTTAGAGCAATAAAAGGAGCTTTTCAATTATCTGAAAAAGGTCAGGAAAGGCTTACTTCCGAATTGATTTATGGGTCGTGGGTTCGAATCCCACCTGCTTTACAAAATTATTTGCCCCGGTTCGTGTCTTCAAGAAACGGAACAAATACGGTCAAGTAATACTTACTTCAATTTTTACTGGAAAAAAACAGTATTGCCATTACCATTTTTTAAAACACATTACCATGAAAACATTATTAAAAGTAAGCCTCCGCCAAGGCGCCATCTTTATTCCCGAAACAGCTATTGTTGCTGCCGAAAAGAAGCTAATGCCAACTACTGCCTTGTTAGTAGCCAATCTTTCCAAATTAGGTTTTGGCGTAACGGAGCCGCTGCTGCGAATGCTGAACCAAAGTTCCGTTCCTTTTCAAAAAGGCGTTTTGGATAATTTACGGGATGTAACCGGTGTACATAAAAACTGGACACCGCTGGTAAAAGGCTGGGATGTGCCGACAAACGAAACGGTTACTGATCATATCATTACTTTTTTTACCAATGTATTTCGGGGTAAAGGAACAGCACTGCCCTGCGGCCATATTATTCCGGCTAATACTTTTCCGTTAGAGCGTTATAATGGTTGTCCTTTCTGCGGTACACCTTTCCAGTTTGGCGCCATTGAACATTACAAGCAAGGCAGCCATATTAAAATGCTGGAATTATGGACCATGGAAGATGTACAGCAATTTTTCAAAGATTTGCTCCTTTCCAAAACAGCATTAGATGCGACTCAAATAAACAGCCTTCAACTATTGCTGGCAGAACTGCCATTGCCCAATGTAACCATTGCGATGAAGGAAACATTAATGGTAGCGGTTGATACTTGTATTGGAAATGGGCAGCCGGAAAAGGCACAGACACTATTTACTTCGCCAACGGATATTATGCGTTACCTGTGGTATAAGCAAACCGGTTTCCTGCAAATCATAGAACCTAAAACAATTATCAAACGGCAGACGAAAAACAACCAACACATTCGCCGCACATTGGATACCAGCATTGCTGCTACAATGCTGACCAAAGCCAAATTAAAATTGAAATACAATCGGAAACAATGCCTGATGGTGGCTACGTGGATGAATAATTTGCCACCCGATGCAGAGAAAATCTGCGAAATGATGCACCCGAAACGCAGCATGTGGGTTCGGTTTATACGGGCATTGCGACTGGCTGAATACAGCAGACGAAAAGGCTTTGAAAAACTGGCAGCAGTGCTGGATATATTCTATAACCAGTTGTACGAAGTATGGCAGGGCCGGGTGGATTTTTATCGGTTGCGGCTGGATGCAGAAAACACCTTTGGTATGCTGAAGCAACGGCCGGGTTTGTTTGCCCGTTCCCTGTTTTCCAATATGCTTTGGTTTGGCGCCAATGATACGGTAACCGCTTTTGCAGAAGTAGCTAACAAAGTACCTGCACGATTGCTGTTTACATTGAATATGTATGCTGCAAACTATTTTGATAAAAAGGCAAACCGTTCGGTGAAACCACTAGGTGGTGTTAACAAACGGATACCAGCTAACCCATTGGTAGATTTATATGATGACAAACAGTTGGAAGCCATGCAAGCTGCTGTTGCTCAGTTGTGCCTGGATACAATGAAAATTCGGTTTGCAGCATTACCGGCAACCACTGCTACCAGTATGTATATTGATCCGGCACTATATAAAATGCCGGTAGCTATTGGCGACCGTAGTGATAATGTGCAGGATTTGCCATCGGCGTTGATGGGCGCCCGTTTCCCGGTAGAAGGCAATAGCGTCCGGCTGTTTATGCAATGGGGTGCCGGCTTGCCTGCACAGCACCTGGATATGGACTTAAGCTGCCAGGTAGCATATACTTATAAAACAGATTTTTGCAGCTATTCACAGCTATCCACTACGGGTTGTAAGCACAGTGGCGACATCCGGAGCATACCACACAAAATTGGTACGGCAGAATACATTGAGCTGAGCCTGCCGGAATTACAAAAAGCAGGTGCACAATATGTTACTTTTACCTGTAATGCGTATAGCAATGGTAGCATTACGCCCAACATGGTAGTAGGTTGGATGAATAGCCACTACCCGATGAAAATTTCAGAGCGTACCGGCGTGGCTTATGACCCATCCTGTGTGCAGCACCAGGTTCGAATTACCAATAGCCTGGCGAAAGGATTGGTGTTTGGTGTGCTGGATGTACAAAGCAGCGAAATCATCTGGCTGGAAATGCCATTTAGCGGACAGGTAGTACAAAACCTGGATGTGCAAAACATTACGGCTATATTGGCCAAACTGAAAAGCAAACTAACTATTGGCCAGTTGCTGCAAGTGAAAGCCGAAGCACAGGGTTTACAATTGCTAACCACTGCCAATGCCGATGAAGTGTACACCGCCGAATGGGGCCGCAATACAGCCGCTGTTACGCAGTTGTTGGTGGATTAAATTTTACTTTAGCATCACTTGATATAGCACCATTTTTTTGTGTCATGTTGAGTGGTGCTAACATATGGGATTAGTATTGCTAGGATGTTTTGCTATTTACTCAATAATAAACAATAAAGTAGTGCAGGAAATAAACTTTCGTCACATAGCTATACAAGTTGGAGATATTTTAAAATATTACTCTTCAACGAATGAAGTCAATCGATTCGGTCAATCAATTTTGATGGTCAATAAGGAAAATTTTCCGAACGGATCGATCACGTCCAAAGTTGCCCAGCTACTCTATGACTGGATACTTTCACTTGCAAAAACACCTTTAGACAGTACTGAAAGAAACAAGAGACTGATTGCATTTTCTTTGGAGTTAACACCTCAAGAACAAAAAAACCAGATGATTGAACTTTTGGAAAAGACTGGATTTCCTTATAACCTACTTTATAAAAACAGCCTTGATGAATTCTTGAAGCGAAATTTTCACTCAGAAATAATTAAACACTCTCAAAAACTATTTATGCAGGGCAATTTTTTTCACGCAGTGTTTGAAAGTGCCAAGGCTTATAATAAAGACGTTAAAATAAAAGCTCAGAGTGATAAGGATGGCCAGCCTTTAATGCTGAGTGTCTGGGGATGTAGTAATGGTGTTCTTAAGGTAACAAGTTGTCAAAGTCAAACTGACAAAGACTTTCAAGATGGCATCAAATTTATATCAAGTGGATTAATGAGTGCAATCAGAAATCCAACTGCACATGAGCCTGCTTTAGCATGGCCTATCGATAAGCAAGATTGTTTGGATATACTTAGTTTAATTTCTTTTTTATACAGACAACTAGATAGGGCAGTATTCTTCAACCCTTAATATTTAGTTCGGTTACGGTAGAAATTTTGCATAAAAGCCTAAGAATTGTAAAGTATTGTTATGCCCCTTCCCATAAACATACTCCTCCTCCAGCAAGCCCTTGCCGACGGCTATGTAAAAGTGCAAAAGCATCCGCAGTATGATTTATTCATCTACAACTATACACCCAAAGCCCAGTACGAAAAAGTTTGGAATGAAATTACCCTTGCCTGCAGGGGGTTAATACTCGACGATGAATATCACATCATTGCACGGCCGTTTCAAAAGTTTTTCAACTGGGGCGAATTACCGGACCAGGAACTGCCTGCCACTCCGTTTGAAGTATATGAAAAAATGGACGGCTCATTGGGTATTTTGTATTGGGCAGAAGGCCGGCCTTTTATAGCTACCCGTGGTTCATTTACCAGCAGCCAGGCACTTGTTGCTACCAACATCCTGCATCAGCATTATGCTGCCTCCATTCCGCTGCTGGATAAAACCAAAACCTATTTGTTTGAAATCATTTACCCGGAAAACCGGATTGTTGTTGACTACGGGAAGGAAGAAAATTTGTACTTATTAGCCGTCGTTGATACCCAAACCGGAACGGAGCTGGAACATCTGACAACCTATGCTCACCTGGGATTTCCACTGGTAAAGGCGTATGATGGCATTTCGGATATGGACGAACTAAAAGCATTGGAAGAAGCCAATAAGGAAGGCTTTGTCATTAAATTTGAAACCGGGCTGCGGCTTAAAATAAAGTTTGATGAATACCTGCGGATACACCGGATTGTAACACAGGTATCTAATGTTGTCATCTGGGAGCATTTGAAAGACCATCTGTCGTTTGAAGCTTTGCTGGATAAAGTGCCGGATGAATTTTACGAATGGGTAAAAAATACCATTCAATTGTTGCAGCAACAGTATCTAGAAATAGAGGGTACTGCAAAAGCTGATTTTAAAATACTGGATACCCGTAAAGCAACTGCAGCATATTATTTTACCTGTAAATACCCGCCTGTTTTATTTAAGATGATGGACGAAAAACCTTACGACCATATTATCTGGAGAATGATACGGCCCACTTTTGAAAAACCATTCACAAATACACCAGAAGAATGAACAACGAATAGCGAACAAAAAATAGCAAAGCAAGCACAATACATTTCCAAAAAAGTAACGTAAAATTAAACACTAAGAGAAACAAAGTTACACAGAGGAATGGCTGACCTACAGCACAAGCAGTGGGCTGTTTGGCAGGTGTTTTCCAGCCCTTAAAAAGCAACAGGTAACAAGCAATTGGCATTTTATAAACTGTAGCGACGGGCTGGATCCGCCGTGGCGGACCTGCCATACAAATGGCAACTGCGGTCCCGACATCAGCACGAACTAAAAAATGAATCATACTTACGATGTCGGGATGCGCCTTAACCCGGCCTTGATTTTTTTGTTACTTTTTGTGTGTCCTGAATGAGAAATGAGTAAAATCATTAATCAATGCTGAATGAGAGATGGCAGCCGGCCTGCCGCACACGTTATGCAGATGAGGTGTGCAAACCACCCAAAGGTGCTGTGTTCAAAAGGTACGGTACTGAACGTTTGGGCTAAAAGGTGTCGAAAGGCATCAGGTGGGTGTAGTGAAGCTGAACGAGAGTGAACCGTTTACGTAATGTGTCGAAAAGCATAAGATGCTGACAAAACTGTTGGGGAAGAAAGTCTGACAGAACCAACTGTAACGGATAGCTGCTTACTGGTTACAGGTCAGCCGGCATAAAGACGGCAGGAATACTACACAGGCTTTCATTGGGAACAGGAGAGGTTTGCTGCTGATGTGCCGATGTGCTTTGCGGAATCCCGATTATTATCGGGAGGCGATATGTCAGAACACATAAAGCCCATACCGCAACTCAATTTTGCCGCAGGCAGAAGATGCAGCAGCAAGCGTCGGACGGAATCGTAGTAGTGAGGAAGTGCCTGTAACGGGCATGGAGCGAAGGGTTCCGGTTATCTGGTCTTATTATTTTAAAACAACCGTTGTAAAACAATGGAATGATGGAGAAAGAAAAGACAAAATCGTTAACAAGATTAGATAACAAGAGCCGTATGATGGGAGACTATCACGTACGGTTCCGTGAGCGGCTCGGGCTGTAATGCCCGGGCCTACTCTACTTTTTCAAGAAAAAGAAAGTGACAAGCAGCATAAATAAGTCCATTGTAAACAAAGCACTTAGCATACTGTAACTTAAATAACTTGAACTCCCGAATTCCGGCATGTGAGGACACAAGCCGGGGCGACCTCTAAACCAATTCATGTCACGACACATTCAAAGCAAAATCAACCCCATCTACCCAAAGCCAGCAACAAGCTATGAAAACAGTATTAATTTTAAAAGGACTACCGGCCAGCGGTAAAACTACGTATGCCAAAAAACTACTGGACGAGGAAAAAGGAAAATGGAAGCGGCTGAACAAAGACGAACTGCGGATGATGCTTACCAATAATCATCACACACCGGCTAATGAAAAATTTACAGAGCGGGTACGGGATATGATGATGGTTGAAGCACTGAAAGAAGGCAAACATGTAATTATTGATGATACCAATTTATCGGGGCGACCAGTTGCAAGAATTGAAAATGTGGTGCAGCAATATTGTAAAGAAACCGGCGATGAAGTGAAAATAGAAATGAAGGAAATGGAGGCTACGATGGATGAATGCCTGGAACGGGACAGGCAAAGGGAAAAAAGGGTAGGGGATGCCGTTATTGAAAGAATGTTCCGCCAGCATGTGCTGCATAATGAACGTGGCCCGCACTACCAGCCGCAGGATACCACTCTGCCCAAAGCTATTTTATGCGACCTGGACGGCACACTGGCCATCCTGACCCGCAACCCGTTCAACGCCATGGAATGTGCAACAGATCTGGTAAACGAACCCATTGCTGAAATTGTACGAACCTACTACGAGGCAGGCATAATTGTTATCCTGGTATCCGGCAGAGAGGATCATTCCAGAGAGTTAACAATTAATTGGTTACAGCAATATCATATTTCTTTTCATCATTTGTACATGCGTAAAGAAAAAGATTTTCGAAAAGATGCTATTATAAAAAAAGAACTATACGATGAACATATTAAAAACAACTATTTTGTACAGTTTGTGCTGGACGACCGCAACCAGGTGGTTAATCTTTGGCGATTGGATTTAGGCTTGCCTTGTTTACAGGTGAACTATGGTGATTTTTAAAATAGTTATGCTCGCCCCCGGCCCCCAGGCCTGTTGCATTCTGGCGCTGGACTCACGCTTGCGCCGAACTCTGTGCGGTGCATACCGGCTACTTATCTTCAAAAAGCAATAAAGTGGCAAAAAACAGGTGAAGTTCACACCCCATAACTCCTTAAAACATGGTGAGATAAGCAGCATTTCGGCACTGGATAGAGTCCAGCCCCGAATGCAAAAGCCCTGCCTCTGCCCCTCTCCATAGCAATGTCATTAAGTGAAGGCAATTAAGCTATTTATGATATCAATTGCCGTTGGCTCCGGGCCAA
>CBDFGC010000003.1:0-268502 GCA_965246935.1 Chitinophagaceae bacterium
CTTTTAACTTTTTTAACCCTTGATTCGCATTAGTAAGTAAATAATTGTAAAATCCATTTGCTAATTGTCTTATTTGCACATTTGCTAATTCAGTATTTTGGTTCCATCCTCTGTGTGCACTTCGTACACCTGCGCTTCTATGCCAAATTGTTGTTGATAAGCCTGTAATGCGGTATCTACAAAATCAGTACGCCGGTCACGCTTTACCAGGTTAATGGTGCAGCCGCCAAAACCCCCACCCATTACCCTTGCGCCAATAACGGCACCGCTTTTTTGTGCCAGATCGGTCAGGAAATCCAGTTCGGGAACGCTTACTTCGTACAGTTTGCTAAGGCCTTTATGTGTTTGATACATGAGCTGTCCGAAGCCTGCCAAATCATTCTTTTCCAGTAAGGTGGCAGCCTGTAGCGTACGGCCAATTTCTTCCACTACAAATGTGCAACGCATATATTCCTTTTCGCTCATCTTATCTTTTACAGCTATTACATCTTCAAGCTTTGCATCCCGGAAGGATTGTACACCTCGTTCTTTTTTTAATATTTTCAGTCCGGCTTCACACTCCTGCCTGCGTACATTATATTCCGATGACGACAATTCGTGATGCACCATGCAATTAATAAGAATGATATGGTAACCGGACAATTTTAACGGAAAATATTTATGTTCCACTGTACGGCAGTCCAGCAGAATTACCTGGTCTTTTTTGCCATTCATATTGGCATACTGATCCATGATACCGCAATTTACACCGGGGTAATCCCATTCCGCATGTTGCCCGATCAGTGCTAATTCTTTCCGGTTAAAACCAGCATGAAAGAATTCATTCAGTGCAAACGATACGCCGCCTTCCAAAGCAGCAGATGAAGAAAGACCAGCGCCAAGCGGCACATCGCCGCCAAATACACAATCGATACCACCTATGGTTTTACCGGCCAGCTTATACTGGTTAATTACACTGAGTACATAGTTCTTCCAGGTATCCTGTTTTGCCACATCCGACAGTTCCACACTGATGGCTTCTTCATAATCAATGCTATAAAAGTTGAACCGGGTACTGTTGTTTTTGGCGACGGCAAAAAAGATTCCCTTGTCAATAGCAGCAGGCATTACAAAGCCATCGTTATAATCAATATGCTCGCCGATAAAGTTGATGCGGCCCGGTGAATAAATGATCGTTGGCTCGCCGCCATATCTGTCATGAAAAGCAGTTTTTACTTTTTCGGCAATCGTATTGTTCATAATATAAATATTCTGGCGTTATTAATGTTTTTTTTAAAAACCGGGTATTATTCAGACGCTGCTTTTACGCATTTAAAAGTTAAGAATTTTTCACATGTGTGTAGCAATGCTGAAAGCCTGAAAAGGGGAAATCATCAAACTACCGCAGGGGCACCTCTCTCTTTTGGAGAGAGTTTATCGCGTACTTTAGTCGGGAAGGCCGGGAGGTGAGGCTTTTACTGCGCAATGATTTTGAAAGTGGTAGAAAAAGTCTGGCTATCACCGGGTTCAATATAAATAAGGCCGATGCGGTTATTGAAAGCATTGGGAGCGGCACTGGTATTTTCAATGGCCAGGCTGCGGCGGTGGTCCGGGGTATAAAAATGTAAAATGGGATAGGAAGCATCGGGCCACACTTGTAGCTTTAGCCCGTTCGCAGGGTTGGAAAAGGAACAGGCCGGGCCGGGCAACGGATGCTGCAACACAAAGCTGTTGTCCCACTCCGTATTGCCGATTAATTCATGGTGCTGAAATTTTTCGTAGGGCAACACTTCTCCGGTAGGTACCTGGTTCTCATTAAATTCCAGCAGGGTGTCCGATGCCATTCCCAGGGTGCATTCGTCAATGGTATTTCCCAGATTAAAATAAGGGTGCCATCCATCCGCCATGGGTATAATATCATCATGCTGGTTTAGCACCATGGTGTTTATGATAAACCTGTCAGGTAACAGCAGGTATTCTACCATAATGGTGTATTGAAAAGGAAACCCGGGATCCGTGCCCGGGTAGCAGGTTTCCAGTTGCACCACCACTCCATTGTCATCAGCATGTACATGCACTACATCGTATGCTATATTGTACACCAATCCGTGGATAGGCAGGCCTTTCAGTGCAAATTTTTCCGGCTTATATTGTATTTCCGCAAATTCATATCCTGCCTTATCAATACGGCCAACAAAAGGGTTCATTTTGCAACTGCGAAAACCTTTGTCTTCACAATGCTGCTCAAAATCCGGTGCACTATCATATCCCTCAATAATGTTAATGGTTTGGCCGCCGGCTGTTTTTACATACCAGGCATTAATGATGGCGCCGCAGGAAGGCAGGATTTCGATACGGTTGCCGGCAGATTGCATCACAATTACTTCATAGCCGGCATCTGATTGTTGCTCAACGGTAAACATATGGCGTATTCTTTCCGGCTAAGTTATGAGAGATGAGTTATGAGAGATGAGTTATAAATTAGGAGCCATTGGTGCAGAAAAAGAAGCGACTATGAATTTTCAGCTACAACTCATCTCTCATCTCTTATAACTCATCTCTTCTTACCGTAACGTCATTTTTCCAACATGCCATCGGCTTTCCATTGAACAAACACATTAATAGTAGAATCTGAAAGCCGGGGGTGTTTCATTGGCATAAAACCTCTATCGCCGGGCTGCATACCTACCCGATGGATAATATCATCAATATCTTTTTGAACTGCCGCTGCGGTTACGTAGGGGTCTTATTTCCCTGGCCAGGTATATGGCAGGGGCTACACTTGGAATTTATTACCGGTAACACGTCTGCTTCGAAAGTAGTCTTTGCCGGCATAGGCGTTACCTGTGCTTTTTTAGATCCGCTGCAATACGTAAAAAAAGTAACGACGGCGCAAATACAAAACAGTACAAGGGCTTGTTTCATGCTGAAGGTGTTGATGCGCTAAAATAGTGGATTTACCGGCTATAACGAAATAGTACTATGAAAACTTTAGCTTTGAGTTTTATCTATTCTCAACTATCCATCGTTATGGGAAAGTTTTCCGGCAGCATTCAGCATTCGCACAAAACATTTATCGAAAAGCAAAAAATATTCTTTACAGGTTCGGCGCCATTAGGTGCAGAGGGCCATATTAACCTTTCACCAAAAGGGTTAGATAGCTTCCGGGTATTATCTCCTAACCTGGTGGCCTACATGGATATTGTAGGTAGCGGTAACGAAACCTCCGCACATCTGCTGGAAAATGGCCGTATTACTTTTATGTTTTGTGCGTTCGACGGGCCGCCAAACATCCTTCGCCTGTATGGCAAAGGACAAACGGTATTGCCAACAGATGAAGAATGGCCGGCGCTATCGCAGCATTTTGAATTGCGGCTTGCCACACGGCAGATTATTGTTGCCGATATTCACAAAGTGCAGACCTCCTGTGGCTTTAGTGTGCCTTATTATGAGTACACCGGTGAAAGAGACCACGCCGATCAATGGGCGGAAACAAAGGGCTCCGAAGGGTTGGAAAAATATATGCAGGAAAAGAACAGGATCAGTCTGGATGGTTTGCCCTCACCGCTTGCTGCTAAAGAAGTTGCTATTTAAAAGAGCATTTAGCCTGGTAGCTTAAGAGGTAATTGCCATAGCGGAAGCACATAACCGTTTCGATACCATCTTCGCCCAAAAAGGGTTTCAATTCCCAAACACTGGTACATAAAAAAGGCTGTTACTTTTGGAAACAGCCACTTTGTATAAATCTGGTTGGTTTATAATCCGCCTAAACAAATACCAATACTGTAAGGGTGTAACTGCGGTCCTAATCCTTCTTTCACCAAAGAATTTACCTGGTATGCACCATATAAGGAGATAACGCCGTAACCAACACGTACTGTACCTGCCAAACGGGTACCGTTGAAGAACTTACGGTTGTTTACTTTTTCAATGGTTTTATCCTGGCCGGCCAGCGTATTGCCCGAAGCATCGGTCGGTGTTTTTCCTTTTGTATGGGCATTAATCATGGTACCAACTTTACCACCTATTACAAACTTCCAGCTTTTATTTGGAGTAAGCGGGTCTGTCAGGTAGCGAAGTTCAATTGGTATTTCAGCCCATACATTTACCAGCTTGTATTTTTTGTAACGGGGGGCGGCACGCACATCTTTAAAAGTAAGCCGGTTGCTGTTGGTTTTACCGGCAACATCTGCGGTTGTATTATCTAAAAAAATATTGCTGCTGCCAATGCCTACGCCAAAAGCCAGGCTATAATGAGGGTTGGTTTTAAAAGGCTTGTCCGTCATAATGTACATATTGAAATGCCTGCTAAAACCTTTGGTAGGGGTACTGTCGGTTTTATTAGCCCAGCCATCAAGTCCGTATTGTATCAGAAAATGGTCACTGGAGCGGTTGCTTAATTCCTGCAGCAGTTGTTTGTTATCCATTTTGGTAGTTCTGGCGGTGCTGTCGGTTTGGGCAGTTAGCGCTGTTGCAAAACCCAATGCCACAATAGCCAGTGCAAGTTTCATCATATCAGTTTCTGTAATTATTAGAAGCGGCTAAAGGTAAAGGCAGCCCGTAAAACAAATAGTTAAAACGGCTTTCAAATTAGTAAATAAATATAGCCGACGAACCACGGACGACAGGCTGATTATCCATTTTCAAAACTGTTACATCACGGGTAGCATTATATAAAAAGTTTTTTTTGAGCCAACCAATTGTACAGGAAAGAAGCAGCGGAGGCGTTGGCACCGTTGACGGGCTGTACTACTATGGGGCTATTCCCGGCGTTTCTAATTCCATGCATCTATCATCCATCCGAAGTTGTTTTCCAAAAAATCGCAGGCTGTCTCCTTTCAAAGGACGGCAGCGCTATGTCAGTCATTCATTAAATTTTTCAAAACAAGCGATGCCGACCTATTCACGCATCCGTTGTCCATGGTCTGTCGTCCGTCGTCTTTTTTCTACATTTGCGGTATGAGAAAGTTTTTACCGGTACTGTTGCTGCTCTGTGGTTGTGTTGCCTTTTTTACGGGCTACGGCCAGGAAAAATGGGATCTGCGAAAAAGCGTAGCTTATGCAGTAGCCAATAATATCTCCATCAAACAATCGCAGGTGCAGCAGCGCCTTAGCGAAATACAGTATTTGCTAAGTAAAGCTGCCGCCTTGCCTACCCTTAATTCCGGGAATAATGGTGGCTTTCAGTTGGGCCGCAGCATTGACCCGGTAACCAACCAGTTTACCAATCAGCAAATCGGCTTTATCAGTACCCAATTGCAGGGTGGTATTACCTTGTTCAACTGGTTTACCATTAAAAATACAACCGCAGCAGCCCGCCTTACGGCAGATGCCAACCGGCAGGTAACGGAAAAATTAAAGGACGACATTAGCCTGAATGTAGCGAATGCGTATTTAACCGCACTGCTTAGCGGCGAACAGATAAAAATAGCGGAAGCAACTGTTGCTCAAACCAAGCAGCAATTAAACGATACCCGCAAACGGGTAAATGCCGGCGCCTTACCCGAACTGAACGCTGTACAATTAGTAGCCCAACTGGCAACAGATAGTGCTACCCTTGTCACCGCTCAAAATACCCGGCAGTTAAATTTACTGCAGTTAAAAGCCTTATTGTACTTAGATCCTGCTGCTCCGTTTGATATTGACGCCCCTCCTGTGGAAAGCATTCCGGTAGAATCGTTTGCTGAACTACAGCCTGATCTGGTATACCGGATGGCTGTACAGATACAACCTCAGCTAATAGCGAACGATTTAAAACTAAAAGCAGCCGATAAAAATATAGCAGCGGCCCGTGGAAGCATGTACCCTACCATCAGTGCATTTGGCAGTGTGCAAAGCAGCTTTTCCAGCGCTAATAAAATTCCCTATGGTACCCCGGTCGTTACCTTCAATCCTGGTGCTTCTTATATTAATGTAAACGGATCGTCTTACTTTATTAATTCACCCTCCGTAAAGTATAACAGCTTTAATACCGTAGGATTTTTTAACCAGTTCGGTGATAATTTCCGGCAGTCTATCGGCCTTAGTTTACAAATACCCATCTTAAATGGCAGGCAGGCCCGCAGCAGTTGGGACCGGGCTAAGCTTGACCGGGAAAACATAGCGCTGCAAACCATTGCTGACAGCCTTGCCCTGAAACAAAATATTTACCAGGCGTATGTAGGTGCGGTCAGCGCTTTCCAAACCTATCAAAGCCGGCAAAAAGCAGTTGATGCATCGCAATACGCTTATGATTTAGGTAAAAAACGCTTCGACATTGGCCTGCTGCCTACGTTCGATTTATTAATCCTCTCCACCAACCTGCAACGGGCTAAAATTGATGTAGCCTCATCCCAATACGATTATGTGTTCCGGATGAAAGTGCTGGAATTTTACAAAGGCAGGGGTATAAAGCTGTAAATTCACTACCTCACCCCTGTCCCCTCTCCAATAAATTGGAGAGGGGTGCCTCTATATAGCATTCATTATAAAATACAGCAGCGGGTTCATTAAAATCAAACTTGCAAGACAATTCGGTAAGTTCAAGCAACGTAGAACCGCATTTAGAAAGTAATACATAAAGTTCAAACAGCTTGAACCCGCTGTTACAGACAAGCACGTTTGCTTCACAGAGGCACCCTTCTCCATGAGGTGGAGAAGGGCTGGGGATGAGGTGTAACTAATAATTTTAGCACCGTTATTTCAATCACCTTATTTTTACAGGCAGCTATTTTATAACGCCACAGCAATTGTAACAAAACAAATTGTTGCCGGCTTTGTCTCTATTCAAATCATATTTTCAGCGTAATTATTCATTATACATGGCGAAAGAAAAGGAAGGCACTTTGGCTCCCAAAAAGAAAACTTCTTTAAAAAAGGCAGACCCGGAAAATCATCAGGCCTCAACGACTACTGAAAAAAAGAAGAAGGCTGATCCACTGCCCGAAAATGGAAATGGATTACTAAAAGGAGCGGCTTCAAAAGCTCCTCCTTTGGAGGGGGCCGGGCCCACGGAGTTCATCGAAGTGTACGGTGCCCGTGAACACAATCTTAAGAATATCAGCATTAGCATACCTAAAAACCAGTTGGTGGTTTTTACGGGTGTAAGTGGCAGTGGTAAATCCAGCCTGGCATTCGATACTATTTACAACGAAGGCCAGCGCCGCTATATGGAAAGCTTCAGCGCTTATGCCCGCCAGTTTATTGGCGATATGGAGCGGCCCGATGTGGACAAGATTACCGGCCTTTCCCCTGTTATTTCCATTGAGCAAAAGACGACCAATAAAAATCCCCGCAGTACGGTAGGAACTATTACGGAAATCTATGATTTCATGCGGTTGCTGTTTGCCCGTGCCGGTGAAGCTTACAGCTACAACACCGGCAAAAAAATGGTAAAGTGGAGCGAGGAAGAAATTGTGTCCAATATCTTTCAGCGGTTTAACGGCGAACGCATTTCCATCTTATCGCCCATTATCCGGGGCCGCAAAGGACACTACCGGGAACTGTTTGAGGAACTCCGCAAAAAAGGATATTTAAAGGTTCGGGTAGATGGCGAAATAAAGGACTTGGCGCCTAAAATGCAGGTAGACCGGTACAAGATTCATGACATTGAATTAGTAGTAGATCGCCTGCCGGTAAATGAGGAGATGAAAGTTCGCCTGAGCCAGAGCGTACAGCAGGCTCTGAAACTGGGAAAAGATATGATGAAAGCCTCCCCGCACCCCTCCGAAGGAGGGGCTTCCCACCCACAACCCTTACTATCCAAACAGAAAACCAAGAAATCGGATATTTCGAATAGCGAAGCTACACAGTCCGGTTTGAGCCCCTCCTTTGGAGGGGTTGGGGAGGCTGAGGCTTCTTATTCCCGTCTCCTGATGTGCACCGAAACCGGCCTGAGCTACGAGGAACCTTCGCCCAATACATTTTCCTTTAACAGTCCTTACGGTGCCTGCCCTACCTGCAAAGGCATGGGCTCGGTATACCGTATTAGTATGGAAGCCGTGTTGCCCAATAAAGACCTTAACATCAACGAAGGCGGTATTGCACCACTCGGCGAAAAACGGGATGCCTGGATTTTTAAACAGGTAGAAGGCCTGGCAAAAAAAAATAGATTCAGCCTTACCAAACCCATTAAGGAACTGGCGCCGGAGCACCTGAATTTAGTGCTGTACGGAAAAGAGGAAGCCGATAATGATGCCGAGATGGACATGGTTGACGAAAGCCTGGCAAGTGGCAATGCCAATTACTACGAAACCGTTTTTGAAGGTGTCGTCCCCATGATTCGCCGCTGGTTCAGTACCAGCAGCAGCGATGCCATCCGGGATTGGGCCGAAGGTTTTATGACCCTCCAGGATTGCCCTAACTGCAAAGGCACCCGGCTGAAAAAAGAAAGTCTGTGGTTTAAAATAGGGGAGAAAAATATTGCTGAATTAAGTGATATGAACCTGGACAAACTGATGGACTGGATGAACGGTGTTGAAAACAAATTAAGTAATAAGCAATTGGCAATTGGCAGGGAAGTACTCAAAGAAATAAACGAACGCCTTCAATTTTTGCTGGATGTAGGCCTTACTTACCTTAGCCTGGGTCGCCCCAGCAAAACCCTTAGCGGCGGCGAAAGCCAGCGAATCCGGCTGGCTACGCAAATTGGTTCCCAGTTGCAGGGCATCACGTATGTTTTGGACGAGCCGAGTATTGGCCTGCATCAGCGGGACAACCACCGCCTCATTACTGCCTTGCAAAACCTGCGGGATATTGGCAACAGCGTACTGGTGGTGGAGCATGATAAAGACATTATGCTGGCCAGCGACTACCTTATTGATATTGGCCCGAAAGCCGGTAAAAATGGCGGCACCATCGTAAGCCAGGGCACACCTGCCGAAGTGCTACTTACCCATAGCGAAACCGCCCAATATTTGAATGGCGAAAAGAAGATTGCCATCCCTGCCGAACGCCGAAAAGGGAATGGCAAATTTTTAGAACTGAAAGGTGCTACTGGTAACAACCTGAAGAATGTAAGTGTTCGTTTTCCACTGGGAGAACTGATATTGGTAACCGGTGTAAGTGGTAGTGGCAAAAGCACACTCATCAACGAAACGCTGTACCCGATATTAAGCAAGCACTGCTACGATAGTAAGATGCTACCCATGCCGTACAAAAGCATTAAAGGCCTGGAGCATATTGATAAAGTAATTGAAATAGACCAAAGCCCTATCGGCCGTACACCCCGCAGCAACCCGGCTACCTATTGCGGTTTTTTTACCGAAATCCGCCAGTTGTTCAGCATGGTACCGGAAGCAAAAATCAGGGGTTATTTGCCGGGCCGGTTTTCATTTAATGTAAAAAGCGGCCGTTGCGAAGTATGCGAAGGCGGTGGTATGCGGGTGATAGAAATGAACTTTTTACCGGATGTGTATGTACGCTGCGAAAAATGCCGTGGCAAACGCTACAACCGGGAAACATTAGAGATTCGCTATAAAGGGAAAAGCATTGCCGATGTGCTGGACATGACGGTAGATGATGCCGTTGAATTCTTTCAGCCGGTGCCGTGGCTATACCGAAAAATAAAAGTGCTGCAGGATGTGGGCCTGGGCTACATTACCCTGGGCCAAAGCGCCGTAACCCTTAGTGGTGGCGAAGCACAGCGGGTAAAGTTGAGCACCGAATTAGGCAAAAAAGATACAGGTAAAACTTTTTATATATTAGACGAGCCTACTACCGGCCTGCACTTTCAGGATATTCAGCACCTGCTGGAAGTAATTACCAAACTGGCCGACCGTGGCAACACCGTATTAGTTATCGAACACAATCTGGACGTCATCAAAATGGCCGACCATATTATTGATGTAGGCCTGGAAGGCGGCGATGGCGGCGGCGCTATTTTATTTGAAGGAACGCCGGAGGAAATGATTAAAAATAAAAAGAGCCACACAGCGAAATTTTTGAAGATGGAGATAGAGTAGAGATTTAGGATTTGTGAATTAGGATTTGTGATATGCGATGTTCGTAACTTTTGGAGGGTTCTCAAACCCTTCAAAAGTTTGTAAGCGATGCCTAGTTTATAATGTCCGTAACTCTTGGAGGGTTCTCGATCCCTGCAAGAGTTTATAAGCAATGCCCGGTTTATTAAAAACGGCCTGGGAATAAGAAAAGAAGTAAGGCCTGAAATAAAGTTACATTTATAAAAAGTTCGACTATGGGATACGTATATGCAGATATTGAATTGATAAATACAGGTGATTTTGAGTTAGCTCGCCGCAATTATATCAAACCGGAAGAAGTAAAACGAATGACGGTAAATATGCTGGTAGATAGCGGTGCTTACAACCTGTGTATCAACGAAAGCATTCAACAACAACTTGATCTGCCTTTTATCGAAAAACGGAAAGCTGAAATGGCAGACGGTAGCATTGGAGCATTTAATTTGGTTGGGCCTGTTAATTTAATTTTTAAAAATCGGAGAACGGTTTGTAATGCATTGGTATTGCCCGGCAGCAGCGAACC
The DNA here is from genome assembly GCA_965246935.1 of Chitinophagaceae bacterium. Taxonomy (GTDB): domain Bacteria; phylum Bacteroidota; class Bacteroidia; order Chitinophagales; family Chitinophagaceae; genus JAZKFT01. Next base: position 10,462 of record CBDFGC010000003.1, read on the forward strand.
TTTAATGGGTTCTATTCCTTTGGAAGACATGGACGTATTAATTGATTCTAAAAGAGGCGAATTGATTGTACATCCTGACCATCCGAACTATGCCCAAATGAAGGTGAAGTAAGTAGCAGTACACTAACCTTGATTACTGGTGTGGGTTTCTATACTAACAACGTTTGTCTCAACCCTTTTCCTGCTATGAAAATCAATCTAATGCTATTTGTTTTCATTGCTTTTGCAGCGTGTACAAGCAATGAAAAAAGAACCTATGCCGTTAGGGATTTTAGGGAAGAACTTCAACCCTATTTAGTAAAGACTGTTACAAACAATATTGTCGGAAATGAATCATCATGGTCAGTTCAGAAAAATGCTACAGATGATGAATTGATGAAACTTAGCCAATCCGAAATTCCAATGCTAAGAGCTGTTGCCTTCCGGGAAATCATGCGGAGACCTGGCTTTAATCATTTTGACATCATCATGTCGCATCTGAATGATACCGCAATGGTGGAAATAGATGCAGGTGAGTGGGGCACTGCACACACAACCGTATCTGATGACATGATTGAAGCAGCTGTATGGAAAGATTCAAGCGAAAGGCAAATGACAATTGATTCGGTTATCATCAGCCACAATTATTTAAGGTCCGCCTACAGTTATAAAATACTTCCTTATATTGAACCGAAAGAAAAATACTATGCATCTATAAAGCAAATGGCAGAACTGAAGAAAGGTTGGTTTCCGGACACGGAGTATGCGTTACTTGCATTAGCCAAGTATAAAAAATCAGATGACATTATCTTCATTAAAGAGGAATTAATGAGTAATTTATGGAAAATAGGATCTACTTCTTTTTGGCTGATGAGAGAATATCCAAACGACACTTATCTTGAAGTACTCAGTAAATATTACAGAACCCGTTTTTATCGTTTGATATTAGAAAACGCAACAAGTTCTAACGCTGGTTATTTCATTAAAACTTTAGGCATTTACAAGAATGATCAAACTTCAGCCCTCATTGATTCTATTCTGAATAGGAAACCTTTTATCCCTTATGAATACTCACGTGACTATTCTGCAGATACAAACTCTTTAAAACGAGATTTGGCTTATGCAATCTGGGACAATCCATGCAATGCATATTCCAGATTAAGAAAGCAGGTGGAGAGCCATATAAGAAAATATGAAAAGAACAAGATTGAGATGGAAATAGAACCTTTCATAGATACTTTTCCAGTATCTATCAGATGGTAAATCAAAAACACTTGTTTGAGATTTACAACTCGCTTTAACTGCTCATCAATTCAGGTTTTTTGTATCTTCATTTAAACTTTTCACTACCATGACCATACGCCATGTTTACGAAATTAAAGACCATCAACTCACCATCAATTTACCTAACAATTTTAAGAACACTAAAAAAATATTAATAACAATTGATGAAGTAACTGGCACCCGTTCTGAAAAGTTGCTACAACTTAAAGAAGGCAATCAGTGATCCCTTGTTTTTAGCAGATATACAGGGAGTAGAAGACGATTTTAAAAACTTGTAATCTCAAATCATAATATTCCCATGATACAAACAACCGTCCGACCACAAAAAGCAAACTTCGACATGCAAGTTTCTTTACCGGCTGATTATATAGGTAAGGAAGTGCATGTGCTTTTTTATGTTGATGAAGAAGTGAAACAAACTACTGCTTCTATATTACCAACAAAAAAACCATCCCATTTTTTTGGAACACTTAGCCCCGAGGAGGGCGAGAAAATGCAAGCAGACATAACTCAAAGCCGCAACGAATGGGAAAGAGATTTGTAATTGACATCAAGACACTGATTGATGCTCAAATGAAAAAATTTTGCTAACATCGATGGATTAAAAACAATAAATTTAATGAGGATGTGATTGTTTAATAATGCTATAAAGGACTACATACTGTTGGATGCAGCTCTTTTTCTTCCCGTAGGATTTCCGTTTTTCTAATCGGTATTATGACATTCACCATTCCGAAGAATCTATATCTCATAATCTTACTTTTTCCATCAGCCTCCATTTGTATATTTAATCCCGCCATTCATCAATTGCTGCGGCAGTAGTGCTTTAGCTTTCTTATCTCTGCCTCAAACTTCACCTATGCAACCAAACGCCTTTGAACAAAGCGGCGATACCATCATACTCCTGCAAAACACCAAAGCACTTAGAACATTAGGGATTTTCCTTGTAGCAATTGGGTTAGGAGTACTGGTATTATTAGTACGAGCAGTAAATACACCAGTAGCGGGGTACCTGTTTCCCGGCATTGAGTTGGTCATCGGATTCATTTTAATTTATATGGGAGGAATTTATACATACACGTTCAACCGTACTATTAAAACATTTACCCGGCAGGTAAAAACCTGGCTTCGAAATACCACAGACACCTGGCGGTTCAACGATATAAAGGATGTAGTACTAAAAGCACAACATATACAGCCTAAGAACGGAAGAGGGTACTATGAATATAGGGTAATGGTAATCATGGAATCCGGTAAAAAAATGAAAGTATTTACGCATCGTCAGGTTGAGGAAAGTGAAAAAGTGTTACAACAGATCCGGCAACAAGTATTTTGAATATAGCCTTGAATGCGTTAAGGATGCCGTCCTTCATTTTGATGATGCCGCTTCTTCACCGTTAGTAAGCCATTTTATAATTACTTATCACATTTTTTTACCAATTAATGGTCATAGAATCAAAGCACCATTATTAAACGCTTGTGCCAATATGTAAAAACAATCCGGCTTTCGTAATGAGTGTAGTATACTTGTAGTTGACAATTATCATTCTCCTTTATAACACCTCCTTATGCAAAAAATATTCTTCATAACCGTCTGTCTTCTTTCCGTATTGCTGTTACGTGCCCAAAAAACCTTCATCCAATGCGGCCGCTTAATTGATGGCATCAGCAACGATGCCCGGCCCCTGATGACGATTGTAGTAGAAAAAAACAAAATCATTTCGGTACAAAAGGGTTTTGCAAACGCAACGGCAAACGACACTATTATAGACCTGACGAACAAAACGGTAACCCCCGGCTGGATTGATACCCATGTGCACCTCAGCAGCCAGACAAGCCGCAACAACTATTTGGAAGAGTTTCAATTGAATGATGTGGACTATGCTTACCGCAGTGTAGGCTTTGCAAAAATCACTTTGCTGTCGGGGTTTACTACCGTACGGGATGCAGGTGGTGGAATAATTATTTCACTTAAAAAAGCAATTAACCAGGGACTGATACCCGGGCCACGCATTGTTGCTGCCGGTACGCCTATTGGTTCTACCGGTTCCCACAGTGATCCTACCAATGGCTACCGCAGCGATTTAATGGGCGACCCCGGCCCAAAGATGGGCGTTGCAAATGGCGTAGATGAATGCCGGAAGGCGGTACGGCAGCGTTACAAAGAAGGTTCGGACATTATTAAAATAATGGCTACCGGCGGTGTGCTGGATGTTTCTACTAACGGCAGCGGTGCCCAATATAGTCTGGACGAAATGAAATCGATTGTACAAACGGCAGCCGATTATGGCCTTAAAGTAATGGCCCATGCCCACGGACCGGAGGGCATTAAACGGGCATTACAGGCCGGTGTTATTTCCATTGAGCATGGCACCCTGATGGATAACGAATGTATACTCTTGTTTAAAAAATCAGGAGCCTGGTATGTGCCAACTATTACCGCCGGTAAATCAGTATCGGACAGTGCAAAAATGGATGGCTACTACCCGCCGGTGGTTGCCGGAAAAGCATTGGAGATAGGACCGAAATTGCAAACCACGTTTGCGATGGCTTACAAAGCGGGTGTAAAAATAGCTTTTGGTACAGATGCAGGCGTTTACCGCCACGGCCAAAACTGGCTGGAATTTACCTATATGATAGCTGCTGGTATGAAACCGATGGATGCCATCAAAGCGGCTACCATTAGTGCTGCCACGCTGTTGGGTATGCAGGATAAAGTGGGGACAATTGAAGCCGGGAAACTGGCGGATATTGTTGCGACAGATGGTGATCCGCTGAAAGATCCACAGGCATTTGGCAGAGTAGTGTTTGTAATGAAAGATGGAATAGTGTACAAACAATGGCATTAGTACAATGTCAACTAAATAAATGTAAAAGTCACCCCGGCTTGTGTCCTCAGACCAGAATGTAGAGTTTCAAAAAATTTAGTTGACAGTATAATTAGTTCCGGAATTGGGGCAAGCTAATGAATAGACTCACTATTATCTTTTTAAAATGCACTTTACCACAGGGGAGATTCTTGGTTCGACAGGTGTTACTTTACTGCTGGTGGCTTTTGGAATGAACCTGGCTAAAAAATGGAAGCAAGAAAGCCTGCCTTATATTTTGTTTAATATCATGGGTGCAGCTTTGGCGTGTGCATCCAGCGTACGCATTCATTTTATCCCGTTTATTATACTGGAAGGCACCTGGACATTAGTTTCGGTGGTGGCACTTATAAAATATGTTAGAAATAAATGATGCCCGGAAATTCGTATACCGAAACTTACATGACACTCGCTGTTGCACAATTGCCCGATACTTAAAAACAAATTACGATGATTAAAAAAATAATGGTTGTTGCGGTATACCTGGCAGTCATTTCTTTACCGGCATTTGCAAATGTTTATTACATGTCGCCTGCGGGAAACGATGCGGCTTCCGGCACAAAAAGCAGTCCTTTTTTAACCATTCAGAAAGCGCAGGAGGCAGTAGCAGCCAGCGATACGGTGTATGTACGGGGTGGCACTTACTCCATGAATGAATCAGGGATTTCCACCAGCGAAGGGATATGGGCCTACGTTACGCATATTACCAAAAGCGGAATGCCGGGTAAGCGGATTAACTATTGGGCGTACCCCGGCGAGAAGCCCGTTTTTGATTTTACAAATGTGAAACCGGCTAACAAACGCATTTCGGCTTTTGCGGTGTCCGCTTCCTGGATACACTTCAAAGGGCTACAGGTAACGTTAAAGCATTGGCGATGTGGCGGTATTCCTTGTTCCGTCTGCCCGGAGTCGCTGCTGATTAAAGATACAAAAGTTCACTGTCTATTCTGCTGCTCGGCGTTATTCGTCTGCCTGAACCGAAGCTGAGTAGCGAACAAAAAGATGAGAATATATTCGTCGCCCCGCCATATTGCCAATGCAATGTTACCAGCCGTTTTTTAGTCGTTATGCTGTTGCTATTTTCTTTCTGCGATGTCCCGTAAGTGTGCAGGATAGCGTTCTCCTACAATTTTGATTGTCGCCAATGCTGAATTTATTTTGTTCAATTCGTCATTTGTTAATGAAACGTTTGTCGCACCAATGTTTTCTTGTAAGCGATGTAATTTTGATGTCCCCGGAATTGGAACAATAAAAGGTTTTTGAGCCAACAACCAAGCTAACGCAATTTGTGCAGGTGTTGCTTTTTTGTCTGTCGCAATGGAAACAACTAAGTCCACCAACGCTTGGTTTGCTTCTCGGTTTTCTTTACTGAAACGTGGCAACATATTTCTTGTATCATCTTTATTCAACTCCACGTCTGCGTTGATTGTTCCTGTCAAAAACCCTTTGCCCAACGGACTGAAAGGAACAAAACCAATTCCTAATTCTTCCAATGTCGGAATGATTTCGTTTTCAGGCTCACGATAAAACATAGAGTATTCACTTTGCAAAGCCGTTACTGGTAAAACAGCGTGTGCCTTGCGAATGGTTTCTGCATTGGCTTCTGAAAGTCCGAAATGTTTTACTTTTCCTTGTTGTATCAAATCTTTTACTGTTCCTGCAACGTCTTCAATAGGTACATTCGGGTCGGGTCTGTGTTGATAAAACAAATCAATTACGTCTGCTCTCAATCTTTTCAAAGATGCTTCGGCAACAGCTTTTATGTTTTCAGGGCGACTATCTAAACCGAATCTCACATTGCCGTCTTTGAAACCGAACTTTGTAGCAACTACAACTTCTTTACGCAATGGTTCAAGTGCTTCGCCAACTAAAAGTTCGTTTTCGCCATAACCTTGTGCCGTGTCAAAGAAAGTAATTCCGTGTTCAACTGCCGAACGAATTAACTTTATGCTTTCTTCTTTTGTTGGTGCGTTTGGGAAACTTAACCCCATACAACCAAAGCCCAATGCAGATACTTCCCATCCACTTTTTCCTAATTTTCTTGTGTTCATTTTTCTTGATTTTAAATTTGACACCGCAAAGGTTGTTCAATAAAAAATGAAAGCATTTGCCATTTGGCAAAAAGTGATTTTAGCGGATATTTTTTCTTATTCTGCTTAAAGAAGATTGTGTAATTCCCAAATAAGAAGCGATGAATGACAAAGGCACACGGTTTACCAATGTCGGGAATTTTTGAATAAAATCAAGATAGCGTTCCGTTCCGTCTTGCGAAATTAATTCGCTTCTTCGTGCAATTTTTTCGCTGTGATATTTCGAAACTATTTTTTGAAGAATATTGTCCCAACCAATAATGATTTCGGAGATTTCTTTCCAGTCTTGTTTTGAAAAAACAACCAGTTTGCAATCCGTAATGGCTGACAGATATTCAGAAGGCGTATAAATTTCGTCAATCGTATTTCCCGATAAAATCAAATGGTTTTCGTCAATAAAGTAACGGGTAATTTCTTCGCCCTTGTTGTTGTAATAATAAACACGAAGAACACCGTCAGTAAGAAAGCCAATTTGTTTAACTGTTTTTCCTGGTTCCCAATAATAGTCGTCTTTGTGAAGTTCTATTTCTGTCGCCTTGTTTTTAATAAGGTCGATTTGTTGCTTGTTCAAATTGCCAAACTGTAAAACATATTCAATAAATTTTTCCATTTTGCAAAGTTAGAAATCGTTGTCTGTTTGATATTTGTCATTTGGCAAAAAATGTAGGGCGGTGGGTGGGCTTGATCAGTTCGTTGTCTAACCATCACGGTCGTATAAAATGGCTGGTAACAGGTGTACAAGTGACGATTAAAACACATACACAATCTGAGTGTTTTTCACAAAACGAGGGAAGTAATAATATTTACGAACAGCTAAGCATGCACGATGGCCAGGCAATCGGATTTTTCCTGCGTTCGGGTTCCAATAACCTAATTGTAAATTGTGATGCCTACCGGAACTATGATTCTACCTCAGAAGGCGGCAAAGGTGGCAATACAGATGGCTTTGGAAATCATCCAACAAAAGGTTCGGTTAATAACATATATCGGGGTTGCCGTGCCTGGTTTAACAGCGATGATGGGTACGACTGCATCAATGCTTCGGAAGCTACCGTATTTGAAAATTGCTGGGCATTTTACAATGGCTACACCACGGCATTTAAAAGTGTGGGAGACGGTAATGGTTTTAAAGCCGGCGGCTATGCCTATCGCCCGGCGGCAGAGGTGCCCAATCCTATTCCCCGCAACACGGTAAAATTTTGCCTGTCGGTTAAAAATAAGTCAAGTGGATTTTATGCCAATCATCACCGGGAAGGAAGCGACTGGTATAATAATACGGCATATGGGAATGGCATCAATTATAACATGCTCAATCGCTTAACAGATAACACGGCCGATGTGCCGGGGTACCATCATAAAATGCGGAATAACCTGGGTTATGCAGCCCGTAGTGCAGAATACACAAATATCGATTCATCAAAATCCGACGTTGGCAATAATTATTTTAATCTTCCCGTAACGGTTACTGCTAATGATTTTATGAGTCTGGATCTTGCGCTTTTAGAAGCACCCCGTCAGCCGGACGGCAGCTTGCCTAATACTGGTTTTTTAAGATTGAAGCCATCCAGTGGGTTAATTGATAAAGGGGAAAAGATTGGCTTTCCATTTAAAGGCGCTGCCCCTGATTTAGGTTGTTTTGAAGCAAACAGTGTATCCCGTAGGTGATTAATAAATTCTTCAATGTATTATTTTGGAATACACCGGCGCATTCCTACAGAAAACCGTTATGTACATTGGTTTTTGATGATTATTGCAAACCCATCTATACCATGCACCTTCTGCAACTCACAAAAATAAATCAGGATACAACCGTCCACCTGGCGTAACGGCATATTCGTCAAAATTGGTAACCCCTTCGCCGGTTAATACTTCTTCATCAATAAAAAAATGGCCGGTGGTTTCTGCGGATGTTTTTTGTAAAATCAGGTATGCTGCATCGGCCATAATTTCGGGCTTGCGGCTCATTTTCATGAGCATATCACCGCCTAATAAGTTTTGTACGGCAGCTGTGGCAATGGTCGTTTTAGGCCATAAGCTGTTGCTTGCTATCTTATCCTTTTTTAGCTCGGCTGCCAGGCCAAATGCCACCATGCTCATGCCATATTTGCTAAGGGTATAAGCCGTGTGTTTGGCAAACCATTTTTCCACCATGTTCAGCGGAGGCGACAGCGTAAGAATGTGCGGATTAACCGCTTTGCGCAGGTGCGGAATGCAGGCCTGGCTTACCATGAAAGTGCCCCTCACGTTGATGTCCTGCATCAGGTCGTAACTCTTGGGAGCAATTTGTTCCGCAGCCGTAAGATTAATGGCAGAAGCATTGTTGATTAACACATCGATGCCGTCAAAAGCAGCGACAGCCTGCGCTACAGCAGCCTGAATTTGTTCCTCAAAACGAATATCGCATTGTATGGGCAGCGCCTTACCACCGGCAGCTATTATTTCATCGGCGGCGGAGTAAATCGTTCCACCTAATTTAGGATTCTCCTCCACGCTTTTGGCAGCAATCACAATGTTGGCGCCTGCTGTAGCTAGTTTTAGCGCAATGGCTTTACCAATGCCACGGGTAGCACCGGTTATAAATATGGTTTTGTTTTGAAAAGGCATAGCAACGATTTATTGAGTAACGGTTAGCAGAATGAAATTGTTAATTCAACCTGTGCATGATTGGTAATGCAGGTGGTAAGATTACAACAACTTTGAAAATAGCAACTAAAAGAATTGCTTACTTTAGTGTTATGGAAACAATGATTCATCCGCCCCGGACAGGTATGGACGTTTTTAAAATGATGCCGGAAGGAACCTATTGTCAACTCATTAATGATACGATTGTTATGTCGCCTGCACCACTCTTTGACCATCAGTCATTATGCCGGGATATCTTTAGGGCTGTTGATCGCAAAGTATTAATCAATAAATTGGGCGAAGTGTATTTTGCACCAATGGATGTATACTTAAATAATAAAAACGTTTTTCAACCCGACATACTTTTCATTTCTGAAGAAAGAAAACATATTATTGATAGGAAGGGAATTATAGGTGCTCCTGATTTAGTGATTGAAATTTTATCCGGCGGCAATGCCAACTATGACAGGGGCGCTAAGAAACGGGTGTATGAACAAGCCGGGGTAATGGAATACTGGTTGATTCATCCGAAATCAAAACGTTGCGAAGGTTTCTTTTTGAAGGGGGGTAAATTTGAAACCATTGAGCCAACAAAAGGCAGCTTCCACATTCAAATAATCGACCTTCCTTTCAGATTCTGATTTTTTTAAGGAACTGCTGAATAGTTCCTTTTTAATTTAATATTTTATTATTATGGAAACAATAATTCATCCGCCCCGGACAGGCCTGCAGGCTTTTGAAATGCTGCCGGAAGGAACTTATTGCCAACTCATTAATGAGACTTTAGTAATGTCGCCTGCACCTATATATGAACATCAGTCTTTAAGCCGTGATATTGCATTTGCTATTCATCGAAAAACACTCGCTCACCGTTTGGGGGAAGTGCTGCTTGCTCCCTTTGATGTTTATTTAGACAACAGGAATGTATTTCAGCCTGATATTATTTTTGTATCGGAAGAACGGAGAAACATCATCGAACGGAAGGGATGTATGGGTGCTCCTGATTTAGTGATCGAAATTATATCCGGTAGCACTTCCACCTACGATCGTAGCACAAAAAAAGACGTCTACGAAAAAGCAGGTGTGAAAGAATATTGGATGATTAACCCCACATCAAAACGTTGCGAAGGCTTTGTGTTAACTAATGAAAAATTCGAAGCCATAGCACCAGCAAAAGGTAGTTTTCATATTCAATTAATTGATATGCCTTTTACATTTTAGCTGTTAAAAATTTTTGCACTACTGCTATTGTTTGCTCCTTTGCCTGCTCCAGGTCGTCGTTTACAATGATCACATCAAAATTATCTTTAAAGCTCATTTCATAACCGGCTTTGCTGATACGGGTTTGCAGACTTTCCGGTGTTTCGGTACCACGGCCTTCCAGTCTGCGTTTTAGTTCCTCCACCGAGGGCGCCTGTATAAAAATAGAAAGTGACTGTTTGGGAAATTGCTTCTGTACGTGAATAGCTCCTTTTACATCAATGTCCAGCAGCGGTACTTTACCTGCTTTCCAGATTCGTTCCAGTTCCCATTTTAAGGTGCCGTAATATTTGCCTTCGTACACCATTTCCCATTCTACAAATTCATCATTTTGTATGCTTGCCTGGAAATCTGCCACCGGCATAAAATGATAATCAATGCCATTTTGTTCGGTGCCGCGGGGTTGGCGGGTAGTGGCCGATGTCGAAAACTGTAAGGCAGGAATTTGTTGCAATAGGTGGCGGGTAATACTGGTTTTTCCGGCACCGGAAGGTGCGGTAATAATGATGATTTTTGAAGATGATGGTAGCCGCATATTATAATTTCTTGTAGAGACGCCATGCTGGCGTCTCCATGTTGGCGTCCGGATGCATTGTATTCAATCCTGCGGAAAGATAAAGACCCCGCCGGTTAGGGCAGGGTCCTTTATTGCTTTTTCTATAGAGGCGCAAACATTTGAGACGCCAACATGGCGTTTCTATAATATTGCTATCTTAATTTCTACTGGCAAAACGGCTCAGCAGGCGCAGAATTTCCAGGTACAACCAAACAATGGTAACCATCAGGCCAAAAGCGCCATACCATTCCATATATTTGGGAGCACCCTGTGCAGCACCTTGCTCAATCCTGTCGAAATCAATAATCAGGTTCATAGCAGCAATGGCTACAATAAATAATGAAATGCCAATACCTAATGGTGATGAATCATGCATAAAAGGAATCTGTACACCAAACATCCGGATCACCATTACTATCAGGTAAAAAACAGCAATACCGGCAGTAGCGGTGAATACAATGGCTTTAAAACGTTGTGTAGCTTGGATTACTTTAAACTTATATAACAGATACATGGCTACAACTGTCCCAAGGGTAAGGCCAACTGCATTCGTAACGATATTCGGCATCTTGTCTTCAAATGCATAGCTGAACATAGCAGAAATAGCGCCCAGAAACAACCCTTCCAGCACACCATAAGCAGGTACAAGCATAGGCGCCCAGTTTGCTTTAAAGGTAATCACCAATGCTAATATAAAACCACCTATCAGCCCCACCCACATTAGTGGCTGTGCGTACGGAGCCTGATCATAAAATGATTTCCAGGAAAATAAAGCACCTGCAACAAGCATAAGTGCTGTAAAACCGAATTTATTAAGGGTGCCCCGAACGGTCATCAGTCCGCTGGCATCACCCGTTTTGGTAAGTACGTTATCAAATGTTTTGTCTGAAAGAACCGGGTTACCGGATTTAAAAAGTGCCATAGTTTTAAAATTTTAAGCAAGATAATAACGAAAATGATTTGAGGATTGTTAAGTTCAGATTTTATTAGGTATCGCTCTCCTAACTGCAAGGTTGCCAACCTTGGGAGCGTTGGCAACCTTTTATCTTAATTTGAATCCTGCCGCTGGCCGCTGCCCATAACACCGGTAGATTCATTGCTACTATCTGGTATATCTGGCGTATCCGATTTTTTCAGACCGCCATCCGTATTAAATTTTTCACCAGCCTGCTGCGATTGCTGTTGGTCTTTTTTGGAAGTATCTTCCTGTTGTTGATTTTGATTTGTATTTTCCATGAGGGAATTTTTATTGGTTGTTTGCTATTAAAAATAGTGCCGGAAGCAGGCCGCTGCCTATTTGACCCGTAGCCGTAAATGAAAGAGCGTAAGCACCAGTAATGTACCGGTAAGTAAATGCAGTGGCTGTGCCCAGGCAGGAATATGATAAAAAGCCATTACTAATCCTAATGCAACAGAAGATCCGGCTAAAATCAGCACCAACCGGCTTCCTGTTTGCAAACCGGGTAGCTTATATCCTTTTACGAAAACGAATCCGGATAACAGCAACACAATCCATGAAAAACTGCGGTGCACAATGAAGATCATACCCAATCTTTCAATCCAAACATTGCGCTGTTGATAAGATAGACTCCGGGAAACTTCGTCCACTTGCTCCCTTACCTGTGTGCCCATTATAATTTGAACTAATACAGCCAGTAAGGCGGCTGTCAGCAAATACTTCAGGGTTTTATTTTGTACCAATGGCTTTTGCCGGAGCAGGTAAATAATGTATAACGGTATGGCAGCAATAGTCAGTGCTATCAGCATGTGTGCCGTTACTTTTAGCGCAGCAAGATTAGCATCCACCACTTTCTTACCCAGCCAGCCTTGCACGCCCGTAAGTACCAACACTGCTGTACTCCACCAAAAAATCCGGCGATTGTTTTTAAAAAATTTCCGGAATGCCCATGCCGTGTGTGCCAACAAAAAAATACCCAGGACAGCACCCAGCAACCGGTTCAGGTATTCCACCCAGGTATGGTACACATTAAAAGTGTGATCGATATCCTGCTGGCGCAAATACTTTTCAAAATCGGGTGGTAAGTCGGCAGCACTGGTCGGCGGAATCCAGCGGCCAAAGCAGGTAGGCCAGTCCGGGCAGCCCATACCGCTTTGTGTGGTACGTACAATGCCGCCGGCAGCTATTACTACAAATACAAAAACTGCTACAAACCAGGTATAATTGATGAAAGATTTATTGTTGCGCAACTGCACTATTTTCATAATGGCAAAGGTACTGCCACTGCAGGCATCCTGTTATTTTTGATAAAAACGACCACAGACAACAGACAACTGGTCAGCCGCCGCAACAGACCTGCTGCTGACTGCCGACTAACCTACCGACAACTAAACGACTAAAAAATGCTTCTCCCTTATCATCATCCGCAATTAATAGAAGCCGGCCTCGACGAGGCAGGCAGGGGCTGCTATGCCGGGCCGGTATTTGCGGCTGCGGTTGTTTTGCCCAAACGGTTTCACCATCCACTGCTGAACGATAGTAAACAACTAACGGAGGGACAACGATACCTGCTACGGCCTATCATCGAAAACGAAGCCATCGGTTTTGCAATAGCGCAGGTAAGCAACCAGGAAATTGACCGGATCAATATATTACAGGCATCACTGAAAGCCATGCACCTGGCAGTAGAAGCCTTACCCATTATTCCTGAATTATTACTGGTAGATGGCAACCGGTTTAATGCATATCCTTCTATACCGCATCAGTGTTTTGTAAAAGGCGACGGCACCTATGCCAGCATTGCCGCAGCAAGCGTATTAGCCAAAACCTACCGGGACGATTTTTTACAACAACTGCACTTGCAATATTCACATTATGGCTGGGATAAGAATAAAGGTTATGGTACGCCGTACCACCGCAAAGCCATTGCAACACATGGGCTGTGTGAGTGGCACAGAAAGAGCTTTCGGATTGGCGGGAAGCTATTGACGGAAGAGATAAAAGCAATTAGTCTGTAGCGGAAATAAATTTTCGGCGCTTATTTATTTATGCAAGCTATCATTTGCTTTTTTTGAGGCGGATGAATACCTTGCTTATACAAATTATTGAGAAAATTAATTCCAACTACGCTGCAATTGAAACCTTTTTGCCAGTTCTGGCTGCTTCATAAATGGCTTCTAATACACGCATATCTTTTAATCCTTCTTCACCGGTAATATGACTGGGCAATTGCTTGTTTTCCAATAGTACTTTCGCTATTTCGTCACACTGCACTGCCTGCTGGTTAGTGGTTGGAAAATTCATTTCCCCCTTACTGGTTCTTCCTTTAAAAGGGCCATAACTGATAGCAGGGCTTAGCTCAAAAAAGCCATCCGCTGCCGAAGCAAAAAACCGGTCGATACCACAATTATAGGTACTGGTAGATGTACCAACAGCCCCGCTTGGAAAAGTTAACTGCCAGGTGATAGATTCCTCTACCTCCGAAAATAATTGTTTATTGGTAACCGGGCCAAATTGTGCCGTTACGGAAATGGGTTCTTCGCCCAATACATAGCGGCTGCATTGCACACAGTAAACTCCCAGGTTCATGAGCGGGCCACCGCCTGCCAATGCTTTTTTTAAACGCCATTCGGATGGGTCGCCGCTTTTATAACCCAATGATGCTTCAATTAAACGAACCTGCCCAAACACTTTTTCCTGTCCCAATCTTTTAATTTCCATGTTATAAGGCTCATAGTGCAGCCGGTAACCAACCGCTAACTGCACACCGGCATCTTTACAGGCTTTCATCATTTCAGCACAATCCTTTGCGGTAATAGCCATTGGTTTTTCAACAATAACGTGTTTGCCCGCCTTTGCTGCCCTGATGGTATATTCCTTGTGCATAGCATTTGGTAGCACCACGTACACCAGATCAATGTCTTTGTTATGTTTGATGTCATCAAAATTCTGGTAGTTGTAAATATTTTTTTCAGGAATATCATATCGTTTTTTCCAATCAACTGCTTTAGCGGGGGTGCCGGTAATAATACCTGCCAGTTTGCAATATTGTGAATCCGCTAAACCCTCAGCTAAATAGCCTGCATAACGCCCCAGACCGCATAGTGCAATATTCAGCTTTTTACCATCCTGATTTTCAGCGCCTGATTTTGGAATACTGATAAAAGAAGGCAATGCGGCAGCAGCAGTAGCAGTGCCAATACCCATACTTACATTCCTTAAAAATGAACGGCGGGATACATGCTTCATATTTTACATTTAAATTCCTGAATATGGTATTTAATTGCACTCAGGATAGGGTTCCTTGTTACATCAACCTCCGCACCTTTATTCACTATCAACCATTCACCATTAGCTATCTCGGCACCTCAATTCCCTGAATTAACCGTTGCACCAGTTCATCCGGCGTAGTGCCTTCCATTTCTTTTTCGGGGGTCAGGATAATGCGGTGGCGCAGTACATGCGGGGCTACTTCCAGGATATCTTCGGGTATCACAAAATCACGGCCGCGGATGGCCGCCATGGCTTTGGAAGATTTGAGGATGGCCAGCGATGCCCGTGGCGATGCACCCAGATACAGGGAAGCATTGTTACGGGTGGCATTTACCAGTTTGGCGATGTATTCAATCAGCTTTGGCTCTACCGTTAGTTTTTTTACGATAGCCCGGTAGCTTTCCAGATCCTGTGCATGCAATACCGGTTGTATACCTTGTAGCAATTCGGCGGCAGTTTCGTGCTGCTGCATGTGCAGTATCTGCACTTCATCCTGTAGAGTTGGGTAGCCAATGTCTATTTTAAATAAAAACCGGTCCAGTTGGGCTTCGGGCAGGCGATACGTACCTTCCTGCTCAATAGGGTTTTGGGTAGCCAGCACAATAAAGGGTGGCGGCAACGGATACGTAACTCCATCAATGGTTACCTGCCGTTCCTCCATGATTTCAAACAGGGCTGATTGCGTTTTGGCAGGCGCCCGGTTAATCTCATCAATCAGCACAATGTTGGAAAATACTGGGCCGCTTCTAAACTGAAAGCTGGCTTCTTTCGGGTTAAAAACGGAAGTACCTAACACGTCACTCGGCATCAGGTCGGGCGTAAACTGGATACGGCTGAAATGCACCGAAATGCTTTTGGCCAGCAATTTAGCCGTAAGCGTTTTAGCCACCCCCGGTACGCCTTCAATTAAAATATGACCGTCGCTCAGCAGGCCGGTAATAATCAGGTCTACCATTTTTTGCTGGCCTACTACAATTTTACCGATGTTGCTGCGCATACTGGCGATAGCACTGCTGAGGTGGCTCAGGTCGGTACGCTGTTCAAACAGTTGTTCTTCTTTTATTATTTGTTCTTCCATAATGTTTTACCTCACCCCCCGGCCCCCTCTCCATCCGCCGCGGCGGATGGAGAGGGGGTGCCCATGTGAAGCTTTGTTTTATGTTCGCCAACAGTTGCTTTATTGCTGCGGCGTGGTTAATTATTTAATCTTTGATGTTGTATTTATACAATTACCATGTGTTGTTTTTGTATCATCTCATTCTATTCCGGATTGAGACGCCAGCATAGTGTCTCTACGAAATTGTATTTATCCCATGTATTATCCCAATCATCCCATCTTATCCCAGTTTAAGACAATCATCCCTGTTTAAATCCCTGTATCAGTGTATTTAGTTCCAGCAGTTCCGTATCGCTGATGTGATCCCTGAGATTTATCCTTTCTATTGTGCGAAGCAGTTCCGCTGCTTTGGCCGCCGGCTGCCCGCTTTTAGCCGTCAGCAGTGCTGCAAACTCGTTATCCAGCGTACCGGTACTTATGTAAAAACGGCTGCGTACATATTCTAAAAAGTAGGTGATCATCTTGGTGGCTATGTTCTTATTATCCCGTTTCAGCAGGTACAGGCGACCAATGGTTTCGGCAAATTCCACGCTGGTATTGGCTCCTGGCTTCACCACCTCAATTACCCGCTGGCGGCGGATAGCGCCGTTAATAATCCAGGTGGCGGCCAGCAGCAACGTTAACCAAAAAGCCCATTTCATAGGTGGGTGCTTCATTAATTCTCCAAATGCCGAAAAATTATCACTGTTTCCACGTTCTCTTTCCTGTTTATTGTAATAGGTATCCCAGGTTAGGCTGGTCACATTTTCCGGCAGGTAACTCAGTACCTGCTCCAGGTAGCGGTAATTGTTTTTAGTGAGCAAAAAATAATTCGTAAAAGCCGTAGCGTTGGCTACTGCTATGATGCGGCCACTACCGTAGCTAAAAACGACAGCCCCCGGTATGGTATCGGCTCCTTTTACTACCGGCAATGCCGGGTAACTTTCTTCTCTGTAAATACGGCCGGCTAACTCATAAAAAAAATAACGATACCAGTCGCCACCAAACCGGGCACTGTCCTTCATGGAAAGGCCGCTCTCCACCATATCTGCATCATATCGCATTAATGACTGCAACGAAAAAGTACTGTTAGTGCGCAGGTGAAATTTATTCAGAAAGTTCTCATTAAACTGGTTGCTTGCTACCAGCAATGTATTGCCGTTGGATACAAAATCGGTCATTGATTCTATATCCTTCTCATTCGGATAAAACTGCCTGGCAAATATGCAAAACACATTTCCCTTTCGGGTATAGTCGTACTCCGTATAGCTTTTAAAATACTCCTCAAATGATTTTTTGTTTACTTCTATATCATATGAGGTAAAAGCTGTCTGTAAACCATGATAGGCAACGTACGTTCCCATCGGGTTTTTATCCGTATTGGAAAAGGTGGGTTTCAGGTTGGATGGCAAATCCTGCAGCACCGCTTTTTGCCGGCAGCCGGTCAGCAGCATGAAAGCCACCGTCAGGTATGGTAAAAACCGCTGGTTCATATTTCCTTTAAAAATTGTTGGTGTTGCTGCTGCAACATGGTAAACTGTGCCTGGTTAATCGGAAAGCCTCCAAACCAAACATATTCGTATTGCAGGCTGAGTTTTGCAAAGCGGTTGGCGTATGGCTTACCGGCCAGTTCAGCAGTATATTGGTAATTCGTTTTTTCGGTTGACAGGTTAAGTGCCCCTTTTTCGCCCAAGCGGCCCAGCGTTATTAAAAACAGGTACCGGGATGCCATCCGGTAATCTTGTTTTGCGATAGCCTGCTGCAAACCTTTCTCCAGATCACTTTCGTCCGGTGCATCTTCTAATTCCACCGCCGGCAATTCCTGTTTTTTATTACGGAAAAAAAAGCCACCCCCCAGGAAAAGCCGGTATAGTACAAAACCCACCAGGCCAATGGCTGCAGCCCAGCAAATGAATTTTACAATACCCAGATCCCAGATTGTAGGGCTGCTATCGTCAACTTCTTGCTCCGGCATATTTTCTTTTTCCCTTTGCCGGGCCCGCAGCAGGCTGTCCATATAGGTCATATACAAAAAATCCGGCTGATGTTTGATGGCCGTTATTGTATCCTCAGCTATTGTTCGGATAACAGGCAGGATTTCAATACTGCTGTCCGGTTCTTTTTCATCTTTAGTTGAAGGGATATAATCGTTATCCTTATAGGCTGCTGTTACCGTATCAACATTGGTGTATGCAGTATCATCGTTATTTTGGGCGGGGCAAAAAAAGGCTGGCAATAACAGCGCTACGGTAAGTAAGGGAGCCAGTAAAAAGTGGGTGAAGGGTTTCGCCATCGTTGGTCGTGAATCGTGAATGATCTTCGTGAATCGTCAATCTTGAATGAGAACCGTAAATTTGTCAATCGTAAAATTGCCTTGCTGTCTGTCGTCCGTGGTCTGTCGTCTGTTTTCTGCTTCCGGACTTGTCTTTTAAACCGTTGTCAGGTACGGCATCTTTTCAGGTACAGCCAGTATTTGTCGTTTGTTCACTTTTACCGGGTAAATTACAAAATACCAAACCATAAAGCTAAAGGAGCCGGCCAATATAAGTGCACTTACCCAAACCGGCATGGCGTTATTGGCTGTTCTGTCAAAGGAATTACTCATCAGGTAAGTAAGGTAACTTTCAAAAAAAGCGGCGATTACCAGCAAGGGAATGAGGGCTAAAATTACTTTTAGCGAATCCCTTAAATGCAGCTTGAACGATTCTTTACGGCTGTAAGTTTCAGGGAAAACCAACCCTTTGGCAATAATGAAACCGGCAGTAGAAGCCAGCACCATGCAGCTCATTTCAATGGTACCATGTATCCAGATCACCAATATACTTTTAATACCCAGGCCTTTGGAAAAAAACAGGTATTCAAAAGTACCGATCAGCAGGCCATCATTCATAATACGCCAAAAAGTAACCAGCCCAAATACCAAACCGCCTACATATGAAATAAACGAAACGAATACGTTGTTATACATAATACGGGCAAACATGGTGAACTTGTCATTGTCCTTGTACACCCCAAACGGGTCGCCGTTTGCAATATTGTCTTCCGTCATATCTACATAATTATCGCCCAAAAAACCGCGTACAAACTGGGGGTTTTGAATAGACGACCATACGGCAATGGTAATGAACAGGGCAAATAAACAAAACGTAAACAGCAGCACCTTCCGGTAGCGGAACATGGTAAGCGGCAGGTCCTTTTTCCAGAACCGGCTGAGGCGGGTATATTTTTCCTTTTTATTCTGGTAAATGCTTTGGTAAATGCCCGAAGCAATACCATTGATCCATTTGGTAACCTTGCTTTGCGGGTAAAAGGTTTTGCTGTAAGCCAGGTCGTCCAGCAGGCTAATAAACCGCCCGGCCTGTTCATCAGGATCATCGGTAGGGTGGTGCTGGTAGTCCTGCCACTTCTCAGCATTTTTCTTGATAAACATCGCTTCCCTCATAAAATCAAAACGGCTGAATTTAACGGGAAAGATAGCGGAATTAGTCGGCAGTCTGTTAGTCAGCAGTCAACAGTGTGATAATTTTTGTTCCACTAACAAATAGCCGGCAATCAGAAATCATTGGTCATCAGTTGGAATTAGTCTGCAGTCTGTGAGTCAGCAGTCAACAGTCCCATAATTTTTGTTTCACTAACAAATAGCCGGCAGTCAGAAATCATTGGTCATCAGTTGGAATTAGTCTGCAGTCTGTGAGTCAGCAGTCAACAGTCCCATAATTTTTGTTTCACTAACAAATAGCCGGCAGTCAGAAATCATTGGTCATCAGTTGGCGTTATAGCAATTTTGTTATTTGTAAATAAATTTCTTATCCAATACTATGTAACTGCTGACTAATGGCTGTTGACTGCTGACTAATGGCTGTTGACTAATGGCTGTTGACTAATGGCTGTTGACTGCCGACTAACTGACTGCCGACTAATAGTTGTTGACTAATTTTGTAGCTCCGAAATTTTGATATTTATGGCTCAATTGCATAACCGCATCAGCAATGCGGAGTTGAAGCAACAAATGTTGCAGGAGACAGAACCACGTACCACCGTCAGCTTTTACTGCTATCACTTTATTGCCAATACCCAGGAGTTTAGGGATGAGTTGTGGACCGGCCTGAACCCGCTGAAAGTATTTGGCCGCATTTATATTGCATCCGAAGGGATCAACGCACAGGTGAGCATTCCGGCTTCCCGGTTTGAAGCATTCAAAACATTTTTATACAGCTATCCTTTTCTGAATGGCATCCGGCTAAATGTAGCAATTGATGATGATGGCCGGAGCTTTTGGGTATTAAAAATAAAAATCAGGGATAAAATTGTAGCCGATGGCATTACAGATGCTTCTTTTAATATGAGCAAAGGCGGGCATTATGTAAATGCAGCAACATTTAATACGCTGAGCCAGCAGCCCGGCACCGTGGTGATTGATATGCGCAATCACTACGAGTACGAAGTGGGCCATTTCAAAAATGCCATCCCCATCCCAAGCGATACGTTCAGAGAACAGTTACCAATGGCGGTTGATATGATGAAGGGAAAAGAAAATCAAAACATTATTATGTATTGCACCGGCGGCATCCGCTGCGAAAAGGCCAGCGCTTACATGTTGCACCATGGTTTTAAAAATGTGTTTCATGTAGAGGGTGGCATTATCAATTATGTTAATGAAGTAAAGGAACAGGGGCTGGAACAGCAATTCGTTGGTAAAAACTTTGTGTTCGACAACCGGCTGGGCGAACGCATTACCGAAGATGTAATTGCCGTGTGCCACCAGTGCGGCCAGCCTGCCGATACGCATACCAACTGTAAGAATGATGGCTGCCACTTGCTTTTTATCCAATGCGAAGCCTGTGCTACTGAGTACGATGGTTGCTGTAGTAATGCCTGTATGGCGGAATATCATCTGCCTGCGGAGGAACAGGCCGAACTGCGTAAAGGAAGAAGCAACGATGCAAAAATTTTTAATAAGGCAAGAGGAGGAATAAGCAACAGGCAACAGGCAACGGGCAAATCCGATAATAAGCAAATCTGCAAATGAAAAAAGGTGCTATTGTAATATGAACTACTGCTAATTAGCCATTTGCCAAATTGTTTGTTGCTAATTGCTGGTTGCTTTTGCCTATTGCCTGTTGCCAATTGCTGCTTTAATTGCCGCCTCTGTTGCCTCATCGCTCCAATCCTCCGGCACAAATTTTTCACCGATTACTTTTTCGTATAATTCGATATAGCGTTGCGAAATGGTAGTTACCCACTCATCACTCATGTGCGGTACCGTTTGCCCTCCTTTTCCCATAAAGTTGTTCGCAATCAGCCATTCCCGTACAAACTCTTTGCTTAGCTGCTGTTGCTTTTCACCGCGGCTTTGCCTTTCTTCGAAGCCATCGGCATAAAAGTAGCGGCTGCTATCCGGGGTATGTATTTCATCCATCAGGTAAATGGTGTCACCTATTTTTCCAAATTCATATTTGGTATCCACCAGTATCAGGCCCCGTTGTGCAGCCAATTCCCGGCCCTTTTCAAATAAGGCCAGGGTATATTTTTCAAGGATGGCATAATCATGCTCCGGTACAATTCCCTGCCTGATGATTTCATCCCGGCTTATGTCTTCGTCGTGGCCTGCGGCTGCTTTGGTACTAGGTGTAATAATCGGTTCCGGGAAGTAATCATTCTCTTTCAGCCCATCCGGCATTTGTGCCCCGCATAATACCCGCTGTCCGCTTGCATAGGTACGCCAGGCATGGCCGGCCAGGCTTCCCCGTACCACCATTTCTACCTTAAAAGGTTCGCATCTTTTTCCGATGGCTACATTTGGGGCAGGTGTCTGCAGCAACCAGTTCGGGCAAATACCAGCAGTAGCTTGTAGCATGTAGGCAGCTATCTGGTTCAATACCTGTCCTTTGTACGGAATAGGCCGGGGCAGTATTACATCAAAAGCTGAAATACGGTTGCTGGCCACCATCACCAACAGATTTTCACTAATATAATAAACATCCCTTACCTTTCCCGCATAAAACCCTGTCTGATTATTAAATTGAAATGTCATGACCGATAATAAATTAGTAATCAAAAATAGGAGTTGAACCGTTTAACTGCATTTCTTTACACTTTATAACTGTATTCTTAAACACCGAACACAATCCTTTCATTCAAATAAAACCCGAATAATAAAGCAGTAATGTGGCTTTATATTCAAACCCTTAATCCGCTTTTATGAAAATTCTCTGTACCTATGGGATACTTATCCTGATGGTTGTATGTTGCCGGCAGGCAATTAGCCAAACCACCCCTGTAACGATAAAAGGAATCATCACAGATGATGCTAACCGGCCCTTACCCTGGGCAACCATTAGAATAAAAGGTTTAAAAAAGGGCGTTACCGCAGATAGCAGTGGTCAGTTTTCGTTCATTGTCAATCACTCCCTGCCACTAACTCTGAGCATCAGCAACATTGGTTTTTTCAATCAGAAAATAAGCGTAGAAAGCGTAGATGAAGCAATCAACATCGTATTAAAACCAACATCCGACACAGGAGAAGTTTTTGTATTCGGTAGTTCCCGTTTTAAAGAACGCTATCTGTTATCCCCTAGGTCTGTTGAGAGGATGAGTAACGCAGACATCCGCATGGCGGCGACGCTTGATTATTACAGCCATATAGCCAACCTTAAAGGTGTAGATATTACCCCATCCAGCATTGGCTTCTCAACGATTAGTACCCGGGGATTCAATGGCAGCGGCAACCTGCGCTTTAACCAGTTTACAGATGGAATGGATAACCAGGCTCCAGGCCTCAGTTTTTCGGTAGGAAGTATTATTGGCCTTACTGAATTAGATGTGGACAATATCGAAATATTACAGGGCACATCTTCGGCCTTATATGGTTCCGGCGGCACAAATGGCACACTGCTGATCACAAGTAAAGATCCCTTTAAATACCAGGGATTAAGTGTTCAGTATAAGCAGGGTTTTAATCACCTGAGCGATCCCCGGCATCCTGCAGCCCCGGTATTCGACGGCGAATTTCGCTATGCCTGGGTTTTCCAAAATAAAGCACACCAGGATAAATTTGCCATTAAGATTGCTGCCAAATATTTTAGGGCCGAAGACTGGCATGCCGACGACTCCACTAACATACTTCGCAGCAATGTGCTATACAGTACCATCAAACCCGGTAACCGCAAAACGGATCCCAATTATGACGGCGTAAATGTATTTGGCGATGAGGCTTCGGCTTCTGTTGGCAACCTGACAGTAAGCCGCCAGGGTTATGAGGAAAAATATCTTGTTGATTATAACGCTTATAATATGAAGATTACCGGCGGATTGTATTACAAATTAAACAAGAATGTAGAAGCATCGGTACAGGGCTATTTTGGCCGGGGCACTACGGTTTATACTGCATCCGACAGGTATGCCCTTAAAAATCTGCAGGTAGGCCAATATAAATTTGAATTGAAAAATCCCAACTGGTTTCTGCGGGCATATACCACTCAGGAAAATAGTGGCGACTCTTACATAGCTACCGGAGCAGCAATTTTTATTAACCGGGCATGGAAGAAAGATATGCCATGGTTTGGGGATTATTTTGGTACTTATCTTACTACACCATCCTATTCGCAGCCACAGCAGGCAGCCCGTATAAAGGCTGAAACAGGACGTTTTCTGCCTGGCACCCAAGCATTTCAGGATGCTTTCAATAAGGCAGTTAGCACACCCATCAGCCAGGGCGGGGCAAAGTTTACGGATAAAACCAGCCTGTATAATTTTGAAGGTCAGTATAACCTGAGCAGCATCGCAAAAGTAGCAGAGGTATTAGCAGGTGCAAGCTATCGTATCTACCATCTTAACTCCGGCGGAACCATTTTTGCCGATACGGATGGCCCCATTAATATTTATGAATATGGTGCTTACGTGCAGTTACAGAAAACACTATTGGATAGTGTACTAAAACTAACCGCTTCGGGCCGCTTCGATAAAAATGAAAACTTTAAAGGCCGTTTCACACCCCGGTTTTCGGCACTTGTAAAAGTAGCAAAAGACAATTATGTCCGCCTGTCCTACCAGACAGGTTACCGTTTTCCTTCTACCCAGGATCAATATCTGAATCTGCAAACACCTAAGGCGAAGTTGATCGGCGGACTTCCTCAATTTAATACCCTTTATCATTTTGATACAGCCCCGGTTTATACAGCAGAATCTATTGATATTTATCGTTCGACTAAGATTTTGGACAGTCTGGTAAAAGTACCATTTACCCCCATTAAACCGGAAATAGTTCACTCGTATGAAATTGGCTACCGGGGCCGCATTACCAAACAATTATTGATAGATGCCTATGGTTATATGAGCCGGTATAAAAGTTTCATTGGCAGGCAATCGGTAGGCCGCGGCATAAGTGCCGATGATACCAAAAAGGCTCTGGAACTGCTCAGTTCGTCTACAACTACTTATTATACGTTTGCCGTAAACAGCACCGAAACTATAAAAGCCAATGGTTGGGGCGTGGGACTTGAATACCAGGTGCAAAAAAAGCTAACCGCCACTTTTAATATTTCCGGCGACCGGCTGCAGCAGGTGCCCAATGGATTTGTTACTTTTTTTAACGCACCAAAAATCCGCTACAATATTGGTCTTTCAACACCGGCAGAGGCCAAATCCTTTGGTTTTAGTGTGGTGTACCGCTGGCAGGATAAAATAAACTGGGAAGGCGTTTTTGGCAGTGGCCCGGTTCCATCTTACGGCACTATGGATGCACAGATTTCGTACCTGATGCCTAAAGTAAAAACCCTGATAAAACTGGGTGGCAGCAATATATTCAACAATTATTACCGCAGTGCTTTTGGTAATCCTTATATAGGGGCATTGTATTATATAAGCTTCGGATATAATGTTTTTTAGGGGATATAACAGGCAATAGCCGGTGAGAACTGATATTTGATTTTTGAAGCAACCCTGCCATCTTATGTTCTGATACCACAGAACAATAACCTACTACATGACAGTAGTTGCTTTATGCTATGACTACGTCAGGCCAGGTATTTTCAGCCGATAAAGACCTGTTTCAGCTTACGTGTAAAACAGGTTCCATAGTGTAGTGCTGTGTCTTTAGCGTCTGCCATTTCTCTAAAAATTGCCTCCTGTTTTCCCTGATTCAAAAAAAAATAAAAAAGTATTGCTAAAGCCTTACTTTGGCTTCACGATTTATTACCTTAAAACTTGCGTTTATGAAACTACTGCGTACTTATGGGATGCTATTCCTTATTTTTTTATGTTGCTCACCGGCCAATAGCCAAACGACAAATATTGTTATAAAAGGAAATGTAAAAAGCTCGGAAAATAATCAGTCCGTTCCTTCTGTTACTGTTACTATTAAAGGAACGCAGGAAGCTACCTTTACAGATGAGAAAGGCAATTTTTACATTACTACTCAAAAAAGTTTGCCTTTAACCCTTTCCATTACTGCCATTGGTTTTGAGGCGCAGGACGTGCCGGTAAGCAGTGCCGGGCAGGCCATTGCAGTAAGTTTTAAACCTACATCGGGCTTAGGCCAGGAAGTAGTCGTTTCGGCAACCCGCACCCCGCAACGTATTCTGGAATCGCCGGTTTCCATCGAACGGATGGGCACAGCAGCTATACGTAATGCATCGGCTCCTAACTATTACGATGCCGTTTCTAATCTGAAAGGTGTTGATCTTACTACCTCCAGCCTGGCTTTTCGTACAGTAAGCACCCGTGGTTTTAATGGAAGCGGTAACCTGCGTTTCAATCAGTTGATTGATGGAATGGATAACCAGGCACCCGGGCTTAGCTTTTCGGTTGGCAATATTATCGGGCTTACGGAGTTAGATGTAGATAATGTAGAGCTATTACCCGGGGCATCTTCTGCGCTATACGGATCAGGCGGTATGAACGGAACGATGCTGATGACCGGCAAAAATCCTTTCAAATACCAGGGCCTCAGTGTACAATACAAGCAAGGTATTAACCATGTAAAAGATTACAGGCACAGTTCGGCGCCGGTATTTGATGGTGAAATCCGGTTTGCAAAAGCTTACAAAAATAAATTTGCCTTTAAACTGTCCGGCAAATATTTTAGTGCAGATGACTGGCAGGCAGATGACTCCACCAACCTGCTACGCAACAACATATTTAGTGGCATAAAAGCCGGCAACCGTGGCAGCGACCCGAATTATGATGGCGTAAATATATTTGGAGATGAAGCCTCGGCCAGTATGCAGGCATTTGCACAGGCAGTTCGGGCAACAGTAGGCGCTACACTTGGGGCACCTACTTTCGGAGCAGTAAACGGAGCTATTAATTCATACATTGGTGCAGGCCTTACCCCTCAGCAAATAGCCGGGCAGTTTGCAGCAAATCCCTCATTAGCACCCCTGTCCACGTATCTGCCTTTTCTGATACCTACTGCTACCGTAGCCAACAATCCGTATGCTGGTATTTATGGCAGCCAGTTGGTAAGCAGGATGGGGTATAAAGAAAAAGACCTGGTGGATTACAATATGTACAATTTTAAAGTAACCGGCGGGCTTTTTTACAAAATCAACAATAATATAGAAGCTTCCCTGCAAGGCTACTTTGGCCGGGGTACTACGGTTTATACCGGTTCCGACAGGTACTCGTTAAAAAACTTACAGGTGGGCCAGTATAAATTTGAATTGAGAAGCGCCAATTGGTTCTTCCGTGCTTATACTACGCAGGAAAACAGTGGCGATTCCTACACAGCAACTACAGCAGCCGTTGCTGTAAATGCTGCCTGGAAGCCAAATGCTACCTGGTTTCAGCAATATACCGGCACCTATGGTGCAGCACGCCTTGGCTTAGGTGCAGGACTTCCTGCAACCGGCATACCGGATGCACAGGCGCACCAGGCAGCCCGTTCGGCTGCTGAAACCGGACGTTTTCTGCCTGGCACCCAACAGTACCAGGATGCCTTTAATAAGGCTATCAGCACGCCTATTAGCCAGGGCGGCGCAAAATTTACTGATAAAACAAACCTGTACCATGCCGAAGGGCAATACAACTTCACCAGCCTGGTAAAATTTGCAGAAGTGCTTGCCGGCGCCAGTTACCGGGTGTATCATCTTAATTCCGGCGGAACCATTTTTGCCGATACCGCCGGGCCAATCAATATTACTGAGTATGGCGCTTACCTACAGCTACAAAAGAGGGTTTTTGATGATGTACTTAAGTTAACAGCCTCCGGACGTTATGATAAAAATGAAAACTTTAAAGGCCGTTTTACACCGCGGTTTTCTGCACTTATTAGAGTAGCGAAGGATAATAATATCCGGTTGTCTTACCAGGTGGCCTACCGTTTCCCGTCTACTCAGGATCAATATATCAATCTGCAAACACCATCGGCCAGACTCCTTGGCGGTTTGTCCGATTTTAATACGTTCTATAAATTTAACATCAACCCGGCATACACAGCTGAATCTATAACCGCTTACCGGAACTCATTTGCCGGTACGCCTAATCCGGGTTTATTACAAGCATCCCCATTTGTTGCCGTAAAGCCTGAAACTGTTAATTCTTACGAAATCGGCTATCGGGGCCTGCTTACCAAAAGGCTACTGGTAGATGCTTATGCTTATATGAGCCGTTATAAAAACTTTATTGGCAGGGTAGCAGTAGGCCGTGGCCAAAGCGGGTTAGATGCAAATAGAAATACAGAAATTGCAAGCCCTTTTACCACATCTAATTTTTCTTTTCCGATAAACAGCAGCCAAACAATCAAAGCGAATGGATGGGGAATCGGATTCGAGTATCAGCTACAAAAAGGGTATATAGCATCTGCTAACGTATCCGGCGACCAGCTACATGATGTGCCAACTGGTTTTGTGACTTTCTTTAATGCACCCAAAGTGCGTTATAATGTTGGATTTTCTAATCCTGACGTGTATAAGCATTTCGGCTTTAATGCAGTATACCGCTGGCAGGATAAAGTAAATTGGGAAGGAACTTTTGGCAGTGCTCAAATACCATCTTTTGGTTCGCTGGATGCGCACATTTCCTATACGGTTCCTAAAATAAAAAGCTTAATAAAATTGGGGGCCACTAATCTGCTTAATAAGTATTATCGCAGCGCATTCGGAAATCCTTATGTAGGCGGCCTGTATTATATCAGCTTTGGATACAATGTTTTTTAATTTTTTCAACTTGTTCAGATCCAGGTAATGCAATACCAAATATTTCTTTTAAAAGGCGCACGACGTTATTAGCTTGAATCCTTTTAATGGACATACAAACAAGTATCCCTGCAAATTCAAAGCACACGACTTGATTTGCAGGGATAGTTGTTTATGAAATATTGCAGGCACAGGAATGTTACTTCCCATCATGACCGAAAAAGCTTGAAATGGAACACGACTACAAGTTATACCAAATTCAATTTAGTTGCAGACTTCATTTTAACCGTCTATACCTGATTTTGCCTGTTGCTTGTTGTCCATTGCCTATTTGTATTTGGTATTATTGCACCGGTTCTATCCATGCCTCATTCTCTTTTAGTAACTGAATCAATTCCTCCACTGCTACCTCATCCGGCACATTTCGCTTAATCACTTCTTTTCCTTTATACAAGGTTATTTTGCCGGGGCCGCTTCCCACATACCCAAAATCGGCATCCGCCATTTCGCCGGGGCCATTTACAATACAGCCCATAATCGCAATCTTCAACCCTTTCAAATGACTGGTTACACTGCGGATTTTGGCGGTTGTTTCCTGCAGGTCGAACAGGGTGCGGCCACAGCTTGGGCAACTGATATATTCCGTTTTGCTGATGCGGGTACGGGTAGCCTGTAATATGCTAAAGGCAGTGGTATTTAAAAATTGTTCGACACTTTGATTAATGGTATAGTTGCGGCCACTGGTGTTGGAGGAGGATTGAGCAGGAATGGCAGATCGGTTTTGCACAACAGGCTCAACAGCTATTGAGGACCCGGAATAATCATCCGACAATGTTGTTGATGAAAGTTCTGTCATTAGTTGAGCCGAGACAATCTCTTTCACAACCATTATCTGATAACTGTCGTCTGTCGTCCGTTGTCTGTTGTCCGTTGTCTGATATGCTTCCTGCGTCATTCCCAGACAAATGCCATCCCCAAAACCATCCAATAATAAAGCGCCGGTTTCTGTTGCAAAATGAATGAGGTGTTCGTCTGGTGTTTGCCAATAACTGTCGCAAATTAAAACAATCGGGTTTTTAATATTTCGGTACAGCAGTTCAACACACATGCGGCGTACGGCCATCATTGCCTGTGAATGTTTGGATGAAAGGCAAAGCACAACGGACGGGTCATTGGCCAGTTCATCCAAAAAGGTAAAATCGTTTACCGGCGTAGCATCACTGAAGCAATCCAGCATTACAAAATTCAGTACCGGGCTTTTAACCACTGCCTGCACATAACCGCCGGCATCGTATATGGGGAAATATTTTTGCTGATCGGTAGCAGCCTGCCAATGGTTGGGCCAGGTAATTACTTTTAACGTGCCGGGTAAGGCAAAATCCAGTTCGGCGGAGCCGGTAAAAATATAATCAGTAGCCCCATCACTAATCTTCCACTTATCTGTTACTTTATTGTAAGTGTACCCAACAGACTGCAAGGATTGAGGTGTAATCTGTTTCAACTTACTCAGATCAGCAATTACGACGGGTACGTGTTTGGCCCCGATATTCGTTACCTCAAACGTTTCCCGGCGTTTATATTCGAAGGGAGAAAATAAAGCCCCCCCACCCCCCAAAGGGGGGATTAGGTAACTCCCAACTTCGTGTATTAAATTGTTGGTTAATGAAATTGGTTGTTGTGTATCAATAACTTTCCGCAGAATAGATTTTAATACTTCATCTGAATTCCCTAATACTTCCTCATTCTTAAATCTAATTACTTTGAAACCCTGTTTATTTAGCCACACTGTTCTTTCAGCATCACTTATTAAATTGTCCGGAAGCTGATGAATTAAACCATCAACTTCAATTACTAATTTTTTAGCCAGACAAATAAAATCTGTTATGAATGGTCCTATAATATGTTGACGCCGGAATTTATAACCCTGTAGGTTCTTCCCTCTTAGCATCTGCCACAATGCATTCTCTGCTTCAGTTGGCTGGCTTCGCTGCGCTTTTACAAAATTCTTTAAAATATCATACAACATAGGATCAGCCGTGTGGTAGTGAAAGGAAGACGCCTTCACAACAGCCCCCTCAATTCCCCTACCAGCCTCCCCAACCCCTCCAAAGGAGGGGCTCAAACCGGGCTTAGCTGCTTCGCTATCTTGAATGGTTGTATCATTGGTTGGTTGCAATGATTGGCTTACTGACTGACTGCTATTCATTTGTGCTTCCGCATAAAGGAGCCCCTCCTTTGGAGGGGTTGGGGAGGCTTTGTATCTCTTAACCAGATCCCTGCATACCGGTATTTCCAGTTCCGGATCTTCGGTAAGGCTTACCCGGATGGTATCTCCAATTCCATCTTCCAGTAAAGTGCCAATGCCGGCAGCACTTTTTACCCGGCCATCTTCGCCGTCACCGGCTTCCGTTACGCCCAGGTGCAGTGGGTAACATTCATTAAATTCCCCATCCATCTGGTGAAGGAGCAACCGGTAAGCCTGTACCATTACCTGCGGATTGCTGCTCTTCATGCTCAGCACTATATTGTGGTAGCTTTCTGCACGGGCAATGCGCAGAAATTCCATAGCACTTTCCACCATACCAATGGCCGTATCGCCATAGCGGCTCATAATCCGGTCGCTCAGGCTGCCATGGTTGGTGCCTATCCGCATAGCAGTACCATATTCTTTACAAATTTTTACTAATGGGGTAAACCGCTCCCGGATGCGGTCAATTTCCTCTAAGTATTCGGCATCCGTGTATTCTATTTGTTCAAACCGCTTTTTATCAACATAATTTCCAGGATTGACCCGTACTTTTTCTACAATACGGGCAGCAATTTCGGCGGCATTGGGGGTAAAATGAATATCGGCCACCAGCGGGGTAAAGTAACCACGGCGGTGCAAGTCATTTCTGATATTCAACAGGTTTTCTGCTTCTTTTTTTGAGGGTGCGGTAATGCGTACCAGTTCAGCTCCGGCTTCAATACAGCGGATGCTCTGCTCCACTGTAGCCTGCGTGTTCATGGTATCCGTGGTAGTCATGGTTTGCAGGCGGATAGGGTGATGATTGCCAAGCAGCAGGTTGCCTACTTTTACTTCACGGGTGGTAAGGCGCTGGTAACGGGTCAGGGATTCACAATATAATTGCATGAGATAGATAGAGATTCGAACTGCAAAAGTAAGAAAACGGGCAGGTAGAGCGGGTATTGATGACGCAACGTTTACTTTTTTAGCATTTAATGAAAGTTATACAGGATATAGAGCAATTATTTATGTGAGAAAACATCAAATTTGAGGACGGTCTTCCCAAATCCCATCATAGTAATATCTTCACGGAAGCATCGTTTTATCAATCCTTACATCTGTTTTTACACTTTTAAGTATGAAGAATTGGTTTATTTTTTTACTGATTACAGGCGGCACTTCTCTTTCTGCACAAGCCCAGTTCAACGATTCCATTCACCATTACATCCGCTACGCCGTTACAGGCATCATTAACAAAACAGATGATACCCGTAGCTACCTGTTAAGTAATGCGCTGCGTTACAATCTCAGAAGGCAAAATAAATCTTTGAATTTTAACGGCAGCCATGTATTTGGCCAACAAAACAAAGCAACTACCAACAACGATTTTTCTGCTGCACTCGACGTTAACCTGTTTCCAAAAGATTCAGCTAAAATTTATTATTGGGGCTTGCTGAATTATGATAAAAGCCTTTCCCTGAAGCTAAACGGAAGAATACAAACCGGCATTGGGCTGGCGTATAATTTTATTGATAACAGCACCCGTTTCTTTAATATCAGCGAGGGCATTCTTTTCGAAAAAAGTGATCTGAAAAAGACGGACGGTTCTAAAGATATATATCAAACCTTTCGGAATTCTTTACGGGTACGCTACCGGTTTGTTATTAACAGTACAGTTATACTGGACGGAACAAATTTCCTCCAGAATTCACTGAAAGACCAATATGATTACATTATCAAATTATCCAATACTTTATCCGTAAAAATGCGTAAATGGCTGAGCATTGCAACGACTGTTACCTACAACAAACTTAATCTGACCAACCGGGAGAACCTGTTGATTACTTTTGGACTAATAGCAGAAACGTATTTTTGAAACCAGATTCATATAACTTCTATCCAGTAGACATTTGCAACTTTCACACCTGAAGTTTTATTTTCAGTTAGGATCTAAATTGATTTCAGTTTGAAAACATTTTTGGCACCAGTGTCTTTCCTTTTAAATTATAATGGCCGATTAAGCAAATCCGGGAAAAATCCTAAACCGAAGTATGCTATGTTCGGCCCGAAAATGTAAGTAATTCGTTAAGGAGCATCGTTAAAGTTGGCGTGTTGAACACTTCAGGCCATTCTGACTGGGATACTATTAACTGGTCAAACTTGGTAACATCTTCCAGCATTACCATCCTGTTACCAAAAGGATAACCGCCATTGTCGGCTGCGGCTACAGTAAATGCTCCTTTATACATCGGATTTTTTTTACCAATCCGACGAAGATCGATTGCTACCATCGAGTAAATAGTATTCTTCCATGTATAAGTACACATCAACAGTGTGCCATTAGTAAAATTATCAGTTAGGAATTTACAGGATAACGCGTCTTTTCTTTCTGGTACGCAAAGTTGGGAAGAGTAGTCATTGGAAATGATTAGCTTCGACTGGATAATTGAGCTGTCAGGACGTATGGTCAGCAAGCGGAACGTTTTTCCAGAAAGATGTTCTAATTTATCAACATCTAAAAAGTCAAACATCAGATTTTTCTCTTGCAAAAGATTGTCCTGGGTTATCTTAATGCCATAATGGTTCCTTCTTAGATTGATAAACCTTTTTATATCAGTTATATTACTGTCTGTTCCTTTTCTTAAAAGGACGCACTCTGCAGATAATAAATTTTGCTCTGACCCGATACCGCTGACCAAGCCAAAAAGCTGATTTACTTCAAATAATTTTGAAGACGATCTTCCGAGATCGCTAATATGTAGTTCTAAATAAATTATAAAGTCATTAGATTTCAATCTTCCTAACCAACATTGACTGAATTGAAACATTTCTCCTTCTAACTGGGTAACCTTATCAAAGTCGTGGAAACCGTGCAGATAGACAAAAACTTTGTGATTGACAACAGCTAATTTTACTTCAAAGTCTTCAACTGTTCTTCGTTTTAACGAATAGTAATAAGCTGTAAATTCTCCCTCTTTGTGAGTATCCTGTTTAAATTTATCATAACTCTCAATGCCAAGGTAAATAAAAAAAACTTTGCTGTAGATACCTGGAAGAACGATTGTTTCACCTTCCCCGTAGCTCCTTCGATTTACTTTTGAGGCAAATTCATAGATTCTATTAGATGAAACTGATCGTTTTGATTTGTTGATTTTCTTATCAAACGAGCGTAAATACGTTACGACACCCGGGTGATTAGTAATATCACTGGTAAGGTTGGGTAAGGAACTTCTGTCATCATTAACCTGATATCCTGTAACATCGGTTATATTTTCAGAAAACTGATCTGCTAAGCCCCCTAATTCATAGCTCTGGCGCAGGTTCTCTACCATTCTGTTGTAAATCAACTCAAACTCCGAACAGCGTATTGTTAGGCTTTCCATAAAAATTTTATAAAATTTTTCAATTTTAGTAAAAAGCCAGCAGAGTTCACTATCAATTTTACAAAAAATAAAAAAATAAAATTTTTTGTATATAAGAAATATTTGGTGAAGATTATAATTTTAGTGTTAAGTGGAATAAAACTTTGATGGCTATCATAACTTGCTATCAAATTAAACTATATGAAAACGCTTTTATTAATCTTTATTTTGGGATGTTACCCAATTTATCATCTACAGGCACAAACAGATCTTGCCAAAATCATAAGTGGCACCTATAAGTGTTCCGCCCACATTGGTACTTTTGGAAAGCCTGATATTGACAAGGAGGGACGAATGGTTACAATAAAAGTAGCAGGTAACAATAGAGTCAGCGTCTCGTTAGAAGGTGCAACATCGACTTATGAGTTAACAGTTGAGCAAGAAGGAACACAGTATATAAGCGGGAACGCTATTGTAAAAGGAATGAGTGCCACCCTTGCTTTAGAGCTTGGTTATAAACCAGCCAAGATAAGGGGAGGGAATGCTAATGAAGCCGCTACTCAGGAAAACAAAGAAGTGTGGTGGTTCGAAGGAATAGCAAATGGGGATAAGCCTGAAAGTTTAGCAAAAAATGAGGAAATTGAAGAAAAAAAAGAGGCTACTAACCAAGATGAAGAGAACAAGGTGGGAAAAGAAGAAAAAGGAGATATTACTAACACTAAAGGTATTTCATATCCTAAAGTGAATGTTGAAGGTTATGGTGAAGTTCCCTTTCCTGAAGGACCGTTTACACCTAATAACACCTTAACTAGGGGAACCGAATTTACACCTAAATTCAAAACGGATTTTAAATCGTGGTGGCAATCAAAGAATAGGCCCTGGCCGGCTGGTAGTGTTGAAATTCATCATATCAAGCCTTTGGCACATGGAGGAACGAATACTTTTGAAAACCTGGTACCACTAATAACACCAGAACACTTAAAATTTACTAGTTGGTGGAGAAATTATCCAAAACAATAAACGTAATTTATGATTGAGAAATTAAAAACGCTATTCGAAAAAAGTAAAACCTTGATTCAAGATCAAAAGGTGCAGAGCAGCTTTTCTTATAGTAAAGGTGCATCCGAACAGGAAATAGAACATCTTGAGGCGAGTTTAGGGCAGCAATTACCTAGTGAATATAGAGATTTATTATCGTTTACAAATGGTTGCTGCCTGTACAACTTTGATAATATCGATGGATATAACTTTTTAGGTACTGAAAATATGTTGTACTACAATAATTTAAACAGAGAAGCTTACGAAGAAGACTGGAATGAAAAATAATTATTTTTTGTCAAATACTTGGAGAAGGTAATTACTTGGGATTTAATATGCATGAAAATGGAGGTTATGAAATCTTAGACTGTTTTCACGAATTATCACCGGATGAATGGAAAATCATACCTGGATCTTTGAATAGCTTTGTTGAAAAAGTTATTAATGCAAATGGAGAAAAATACTGGTTACACGATTAACATTTATTGCTCTGTTTAACGTCAATTCTTATTAAATTAGAGGTTATTGTTTAACAGTTTCTAACCTAAAGTAGGGCTGAAGCTGTTTGCAAGCTGCATAACCCCCTTTCCGTTGTAAGCAAGCGTGTTGGACACAACCAACTGTTAGCAGGATATTTTTTGTATTAACCGGCATGTAAAAATTGCTACCGGGATAGGCAATTGATTAGCACAGACAGATATTTCTCCGGATTGACAACCTTACCAAAATAATATACCTCAAAATGAAGGTGAGGGCCTGTGACTGCACCGGTTGACCCGGAAAAGCCGATTAGATCACCTGGGGCAACTTTAAGCCTGTGATGTGCTGTTCGTAGGCGACTGCGAGACATAACTTTCCAGTTAAATCGATTCAGGTATACAATATTATAATGACTTCCAATAATTAAAACTATTGTAATGTTTAAGCTGGGCCATTTACTCCGTTTGATCCTCTTTTTAACTCTATCAGTAGCTACTCAATTTTCGTTTACGCTATCAACGTGGCAAACCATGGCCATTATGACTGTTTACATCATACTTTATTTTTACTGGGAGTTTTCTGTATGGGACAAGAATAAGGAAAAGTTTAAAAACGATTTCATTTTAGAATTGGAGAGACATGGGATTGAACCCGTGCATATGGATTGTGAAATGTGGGTTAAATGCTACATCTCAATCAACAAGGACTTTAAAAGTATTGCAGCTTACGATAGTGAAAAGAATTTTGGACTTTTCCACCCGAATGAAATTATATCATGTGAACTAGACCTATTTGCCAGGTCACAACATCGTGCCGGTAGCGCTATCGTTACAATCCAATTAGATGGGTCATTTGTCACCGAACTCGTATTAGAGTTTGTAGAACATTCGGCGCCTTCCAAGCTCTGTGAATTGGTAAAAAAGGTCATGGATAACAAAACTGCGGTGGCTACATCATAAATGCTGAAATGGTGGTGCCAGCCATAGGCGATAAAGCGCAAAGTGAAAGTATATCGGCCGAAACGTTATGAAGCTTAAATTTCAAGTGAAATAAACTAATGTAATGATAACTACCGGTATGATGATCCGATTTACCCCGTTCGTTTAAGTGTTCCGAAGGGCGCTTATATGGAAAAGAAAAATTATGTCGCTAACATCAACTTTGGCAATGTGGGTGCAAACTTGCAAGTATAATACATGTGAACTATAGTACATATGTACAGTATTAAACATTATCAATCCCCCAATCAAATAATTAACACGGATAAATGCAAAGGGATAGATCTATTTAAATACTCGATTAAAGCAGGACGATGAGTTTAAGAATTCCTAAAATTAAAAATGATGTGCAGGGCCGAAACTCTGTTGCCTGGAAAAGGCTGTGTGAATATGTGAACAAGGTTGCATCAGAGAAGATCGAAGAATTTGACCCCTTAAAAGAACTTGGCCCCAAGCTATATGCTAAAATCCATACTCTGCCAGGAAGTATTTCAAAACTCAAAAATGTAAAGAAAGTTTTGTTGTATGGAAGCAAGTTAAAACGCATTCCACCAGAAATAGGTGAAATGGAAGCACTCGAATATTTTGACACTTATAATTCACTTGACCTGCATTGGTTTCCTTACGAAATCACCCGTTGCAAAAATCTTAAAGCTAGCAGAGTAACTTATCGAGCCTTGTATGGTAACACGAAGAAACCGATAGCATTTCCAAGATTACAGCACAATCCTGTGAGATATTTTGGCAACAGCTTAAAATGCAGCGTTTGCGGCAAGGAGGTGACTTACGACCAAATAAATCAATTATGGACTTCATTAAAGGTTGAAACATTTGTATTGCCACTGCTGGCAAATGTGTGTTCGGAAAATTGTGAAAGTAGACTTCCTCAATCACCGGAAGGTCATCCTTTTTATGCTAGATATGCTCATAAAGGCTGTCCTACACCAAAAGAACTACGGGCGGCAGGTGTACCTAATACGATACAAAAATTATGGAGTTATTGTGTTATTGCAGGTTATATTCTTATTATACCGCTTAGCCTAATAGGCATTGTAGGCATTCCGCTGCTAATATTAAACAATCTCCCTACTTCTGTACAAAGAATCTTAGGTGCAATGATTGATGTATTTTTCTTCTTGAATGGCATTGTAGTGCTTGTTGCAGTTTTTGTATCCCTTTTCAGGAAAAAATCTTAGCACATTCTGCTGCCAACATACACAGTTTAAACGAAGTTTTGCGAAAACGACCTTTGCAAAATGGAGGGCAATAGATACGAAAAGTTTGTTGCTAAATTAAACAGATTACACTCAAAACGCACAAAGTAGTGTCTTATAGTTAAACATCAGCAAACGCGTTAAAAGCTGCTGCTAACAAGTGCCTCTGCAATAGCATGACTGGCAGTTTGTTATTGTCATGCAATTGCAAATGCTTTTTCGTTGCTACACGGTCAGATAATTAATTAGCACAGACAGGTATTTCTTTGGGTTGACAGCCGTGCCAAAATAATATATCTCAAAATGAAGGTCAGGTTGTAACAGCACCAGTTGAACCGGAAAATCCGATAAGATCACCCAGAACTACTTTTAAACCTATAGCGACCAGGTAGCTTTTAAGATGGTCATAAAATGTTTGACAGCCAAATATATGGTTTAAGGTTACAAAGTTCTCTACTCCGCCCCATTAAGTATCCCCACTTATCGGAACGATGGTTATTGAACACGATACCTCTATGATTTAGAAAGTCGGATCCGGCCCCGGCCAGTTCGCTTCTGCAAAACCTTGCCGGAGAAATACGAAAATCCCACTGGGGAAATGCGAGGCTTATTTTTTTTTATGCTTGCGATATTGGGGTATAAGCCTTCCCTGCCAAATTGTTGTAATAAAAAAGGCCGCACAGGGTGCAGCCTTTTTAACTGATTTATCTTCAGTGTGTCCGGATGGAGGGACTCGAACCCCCATACCTCGCGGCATCAGATCCTAAGTCTGACGTGTCTACCAATTTCACCACATCCGGGATTATTGTAGCGGGGCGGCAAAACTAAGGGAATACCATTAAAAAGTTCACTTGTTATTCTGTTCACTTGTTATGTGTTTTTTAAAGGAACGCTGTGTTTTAGGGATCGGGATAAAAAGTAACGGGTGAACAAGTGAACATACAAACAGGTGAACTACTTAGGAAACCCGTTTTATTTGTGCGCCCAGATTTTGCAATCGTTCATCAATGTGCTGATAGCCGCGGTCTATCTGATCTATGTTTTGAATGATACTTTTTCCTTCAGCACTAAGGGCCGCAATCAGCAGCGCTACACCAGCACGGATGTCCGGGCTACTCATCGTAATACCCCGCAAGGGATGTTCACGTGCCAGTCCAACTACAGCAGCCCGGTGGGGGTCGCACAAAATAATATGGGCGCCCATATCAATTAATTTATCCGTAAAAAACAGGCGGCTTTCGAACATTTTCTGGTGAATGAGCACGGTGCCACGGGCCTGCGTCGCCACTACCAATACAATGCTTAATAAGTCGGGTGTAAAACCGGGCCAGGGATGGTCGTAAATAGTAAGGGTACCACCATCCATAAACGACTGTATCTCATATACGTCCTGCTCCGGTACCCGTATATCATCTCCATCAATGGTGAACTGAATACCTAATTGCCGGAATTTATCAGGTATCATTCCCAAATCCTTTATACCGCAATTCTGTATAGTAATGCTGCTTTGCGTCATGGCGGCCAGGCCAATAAAGGAACCTACCTCTATCATATCCGGCAAAATGGTATGCTCCGTACCATTTAGTTTTTCCACCCCTTCAATAACGAGCAGGTTGCTGCCAATGCCGGTAATACGAGCACCCATGCGGCAAAGCATTTTACAAAGCTGCTGCAGGTAGGGCTCACAGGCAGCATTGTAAATCGTAGTTTTCCCATCGGTAAGCACGGCGGCCATTACAATATTTGCGGTACCGGTTACGCTGGGTTCATCCAGCAACAGGTATCCCCCTTTCATCTGCCCGCCCTCCAGGTAAAAAAAACCATCTTCCGGTTTGTACTGAAAAGTAGCCCCCAGTTTTTCAAAAGCAATAACGTGCGTATCTAACCGCCGCCGGCCAATTTTATCACCACCAGGCTTGGGCATGTATGCTTTTTTGAAGCGGCCCAACAGGGCACCTGCCATCATTACAGAACCACGCAGGCGTCCGCTTTTAGTTAGAAAAGCCGGGCTACCCAAGTATTCAAAATTTACGTCATCCGCCTGAAAACAATAGCTACCGGTTTTCAATTTTTCCGTTTTTACACCCATCTCCTGCAGCAGTTCTATCTGCAGGTTTACATCTACAATATCGGGTATGTTATGGATGGTTATTTTTTCCGGGGTTAGCAGTACAGCGCTCAGTATTTGCAATGCTTCGTTTTTAGCCCCCTGCGGTACAATAATTCCGGATAGTTTATTTCCGCCGGTTACTTCAAAATGGGCCATGAAATATATAGATGGTTTGAGGGCTGCAAAGTAAAGAGAAGAGGAGAATGGGGTAAGTAGTTTACCAAGGCAAAAAATAAAAAGAGTGTCATCAACTCTTAATGAAGTTGTACTTGTAAAAAGCTTTTACCCCTTGAAACAACCATATTTATCTTTTTCAACCAAACGGGTAAAATCTTTTATGTTTTTTACAGTTGGCTGAGGTGTAAGCGGATACCATTGCCCATTGCTTCTTTTCCAGAAAACTTTCCAGTGATTATTTGCTTTTACAAAGGTTGTTTTAGCAAAATCAATTTCCATTAATTCTTCGGGTTTGGTCCATACCGGTCTTATTTCAAAAATAATTACACTTTGTTCCTCTATTCTATAGTTGATGTCTAACTGTGGTCGTATATGTTCCGGCGGCCTTGTTCGGGCAATAAAGTTTTCCATTACTTCAATTACTGATAGGGTTTGCATCGTATCAATTGCCATTTTTTCTGATTTATCCGGTAAAATAATTACCTGTTTAAATTTGTTTTGTAATCTGATCCAGTGTTTTTAGGAGGCTTGGCATGCGGTATTCTCCGTGCATATTTTTTACAAGCTGTGCAGCTTCATTATTATCTATCCCAATTGCCGAAACATACAATGGATTTTTACTGACTCCCCGGAAGACTTCCATAACCGTTTGCCGGTTGGTATGAAAAGCTGTTTTACCCACGCCTATCACTGCAATTTTTTCATCCAGCACTTTCCATAAATACCCACCTAAACCAAAGTTTTTGTTATTGTCAATATATACATAACTATCGGTAATAATAGCTTCAATTATATCTTTATCTACCTGGTTTATTACCGGTAGCAGGCATGGCAGTTCTCTTTTATAAAACTGGCCCGGAATGTATGCTGACACATCGTCAATAATGGCAGTAATGATTTTTGCAGGAGAACTATCCTGCCAGTTAAAAAGAACACCAACACTTTTTGCATACGTTTCTTTATAGTGAACATCAAGGGCTAAAATCATATAACAGGACAGGTATATTTTCCGATTGAAAATTAATGTAAAGCTGTTGAAGCATTTCATTAACCCGTCACTTTTTGAAAATTCTTCGTGTTACTTTCAGTTATAAAGAAGGATGGCAAATTAAAGTAGGGGGCAAAGGAGTTATCCTTTGCCGCCCTCTCACACCACCGTATGTACTTGCGTGTACGGCGGTTTCTTTAAAGTGATGTACGATGTAAGGATTTGTAGTTTTCACTTAGGCTATAGTAGCCTTGCTGTGCAAACCACATTTTGTTCATACCGATGTTTAACGACGGGCTATTGCTCAATCGCCACCATCCCTTGCCACTCAATGCTGTGCGCCAGCTTAGCGTTTCTTCCACCCCTAACTTGCGCAGCCATCTGACGATGCCCATGCGGCCCTTGCATTGCTTTAGCCTAAAGCATTTAAGTCTGCGGCGTAGCCAGCCATCTATCGCTTCCATCTTACTGCTCATCTTTGCATAGCGAAAATAGTGTAGCCATCCCTGTAGTTTTATACGCAATTGACCCAGCATTGCTTCCAGGCTTATTCCTTTGCTTCTTTTTGTTACTTCTTTAATTTTAGCTTTCAGCCTTTGCTCACTGTGTTTGCTTAGTCCTACCTGCCCTTTGCTTAAGATGCTGTGACCTAAAAAGTTTAGCTCATACCCTTTGCATACTTTGCTTTTGCCCTCGTTTACCTTTAGTTTGAGCTTTTGTGTAATGTAGCGGGTAACACTTGCTTTCACTTCTTCGGCTCTTTGCCTGCTGCCTACAAAGATTTTCACATCATCGGCATACCGTACGTAGCAATGCCCCCGCCATTCCAACTCTTTGTCCAACTCGTCTAATACGATGTTGGATAGTAACGGGCTTAACGGACTGCCTTGTGGAGTGCCTTTGATGCGCTGCTCCACTAATCCACCCTGCATCATGCCTGCTTTCAGGTATCGCTGTGTCAACTGTAGTACACGCTTGTCGCCTATCCGTGTGCTTAACAGCCACAGCAGGCGGTGGTGGTTTACCTCATCAAAGAACTTTTCTAAGTCCAGGTCTATGACAACCGTTTTGCCTGCTGCAACGTAGGCTGCCGCCTGCTTCAATGCCTGATGGGCATTCTTACCAGCACGGAAGCCGTAGCTGTTCTCTGAGAATATGCTCTCATAACTTACACTAAGTACCTGGTGGATAGACTGCTGTACCAACCGGTCTATTACCGTTGGTATGCCTAACTGGCGCTTGCCGCCATCGGGCTTCGGTATGTTCACTCCTTTGACTGCCTGCGGCTGGTAGGTGCCACTCAATAGTTGTTCCCGCAGGTGGGTTAGGTTCTTGCCTAACCATCCTTTGAGTTCCCCTGCTTCCATACCATCTATGCCGCTGCTGCCCCCATTGCTTACCACTCGCTGGCAAGCCTGGGTTATATTCAATGGATCGGCAATGCGTTCCATTAAATGGCTCGTCAGGGCTCGTTCTTCTTTGCATGCAGAAAGCCACGCCGGATTTACCTTTCCGTTTTGGCTGTACCATACGGGTATAGCCTCCACGAACAGGTGGTTGCTTTGCCCTCGTTCTTCCGCTACAGGCGGGTCCATCCGGGGCATCAACACTTTCTTATCCTTTTGTTTCTTCAAACGGTTGGCTTTTACTACTTCAAATTAAACTGCCCTGCTTTAAAGATTTGGCCCTTCGCTCCATCTTCATTACAAAGACTTCTTCACTACTATGGCCGCTGCTGACTTCTGGATTTTCTCCTTTGCTTTAACAGTCACTCCTGCCTCTGCCTCTGAGAAAAAAAAAACCCAAAGCTCCCATGGTAAGCTCATTGTTCCTCCGTTGTAAGTTGCAGGATTTACTACCTCATGTTTACGTCTAACTGTCGGGCTTTGCTGTCTAATGCCAGCTTGCCCAATGAGTAAGCCTTCTATCCTGTTTCTGTTCGTCAACTCACAGCTTTATCCGCCGCTTCCTTCAGATTCCACCTCACGATGGACACCCTTGCTTTGGATTAACAGTTCCCGTTAGTTGGCCTGTAAAGGACTTTAACCTTCAACAACAATGGCATGCATGGCGCACATAAAAATCCCCATTATCTGTTGATAACGGGGTTCTAATGATATGTTAGACAGGTTATTAGTTTCTTAAAACCGTTTTTTCTTTTTAAAATTATTCCGTCCCGCATTGCCGGCAGGGTTTTGTCCGCCACTGCCACCACTACCATTGTTGCGGGTATCCCTGAAATTATTAGGCCCTTGTACCGCTCCTCCGGCGGCGCCGCTACGGTTGTTGCCTCCGGGATTACGGAAGTTCCGGTTGTTGCGGTTATTGGTACGCTTGGGGTAGCCGTAGCTATCTTCTTCTCTGAAATTATTAGCCCGGTGGCGTACAAATGGTGTATTACTAAATTCCAGTTCCCCGTTGGTAATGGTATTTAGTTCCTGCCGGATGGCATCGTCATGCACCAGTTCCTTATGCCAGTTGCTGTAAGCCAGCTTCATGTAATAGGCAATAATATGGGCAAAGCCACTTTTCTTTTCCGGATTTTCCTCGGCCATTGCTTTATTTACAACCAGCTCCAGGTTTTTACCCAGGTGGTTGTACTTAGGTTTGCGCTTGGGGTATCCCAACGGTGCAGGGGCACTATGGTAGGTTTCCTTTTCCGGTTTGCCATAAGGGCTGTCTACATCCAGTTTAAAG
Source organism: Chitinophagaceae bacterium (assembly GCA_965246935.1). GTDB lineage: Bacteria > Bacteroidota > Bacteroidia > Chitinophagales > Chitinophagaceae > JAZKFT01. The sequence goes on from CBDFGC010000003.1 coordinate 53,872, forward strand.
TCGGAAATCACAAAAAGATGATCCCATAATTTTTGCTGGTAATCTTCCATTGCCTTTAACTGCGGATTTAGAAATCCCATCAGTTCAATAATGGCTTCTGCATTGCGCTGACGTTCTTCCCGGTTTTCTACGGTCAGTACGTAATCCACCATCTTCTGCACATGGCGGCCATATTCCCGCATGGTCAGCAGTTCTCTTGTTGCGTTGTATTCCATGAAAATAATTAAAGCAAATTCAAATCCTGCAATGGCTGCCGTTTGTAAATCTATTTTGCAAGGCTGCCAGGGTTAGTAAATATTGAGTACGCAGGCTGAAAAAAGCTATCTGTAAATATTAAATTTTGTGCCGCTTTCGGTAAAGCAGATTGCAATAATACGATGTAGGGTTGGCAAAAGCAAGTTTTCCATGTTAACAAGGTAACAAAAGGTAGAAAACGGCAGGCAGGAAGACAGAAAGTGTCAGCAATAATCAATTAACAGTCAAATACAAATAGAGTTTAGTCGGCAGTCAACAGTAGGCAGGAATACAGAGATAGCAGAGAAGAGAAAGTAGTAAGTAGAAAAATACAGAAAACAGTAAGCAACTGTCAGGATAAGGCTATATTACTTCTGTTCATTACTATCTGCTTTCTGTATTTCTGCTGACTGTTGACTGCCGACTAAACTGTATTTGACTGTTGATTCCTTTCTGCCATCTGCTAATATCTTTGCAGCTATGCACATTGCAGTGGATGTCCGCTCTCGTAAAACCGCAGTTACAGAAGAAGAACAGTATACCCTGGCGTTGCTCTATAAACTAATACAATCCTGCCGGTCGCATCATTTTACGATTATTACGTTGGAATCCGGTGTACTACCGGCGCTTCCGGATACCACAGAATACATTACTGAACCTACTGCTAAAAATTATTTTTCGTTGCGCCGCTGGTATCGTAAAACGCTTCCGGCAATACTCAATCAAATCAACGCTGATGTATACATTGGCATCAACAGCGCAATTGCAGCGACCACCATTCCGCAAATTATTCTTATGAGTTCGCCGGATGCGATAACCGTACCTGTTGCCCCTCCGCTTTTATCTCTTTTTTATAAAAAATACCTGGTGCGGCAAATAGCTAAAGCCAATGCGATTGCTACATTTACCCGGCTGCAACAAATGGCTATCGAAAAGCATTTTAAAACCGTATCAGGCCGGGTAACAGTGGTTGGCTATGCCGTTCCTCCCCTTTTTATGCCGGCAAGTTGGGAGCAAAAAGAAACGATTTTGGAAAATCATGCAGGTGGTTGCGACTATTTTTTATACACCGGTTCTTTTGCTGAAGATCGTTTCCTGCTATTGCTAAAAGCATTTTCCCTTTTAAAAAACGCCAGCTTAGCAGTATGCAGTTAATTGTAGCCGGCGCTTTTACAGCAGGCAAAGAAGTATCAGAAAAACTCCAAACTTATAAATACCGGTCCGATGTAAAGTTGTATGAAAACGCTGACCAGCAAACCATGGCAACCCTTACCACTGCTGCTTATGCGGTTATTTTTTTAGACGAAAAAAAGTTAACCGCTTTTCCGGTTGCGGCTGCGCTGCAATGTGGCGTGCCGGTTATAGGATTGGATAGTGCCCATGCTACCAAAGAGGTGGCCGGGGTGGCCGGTTTGTATGCTTCTGCAATACCGGATAGCCTGGCCGAACAAATGAAACGGGTATATACCGATGAAAACCTGCGAAAGCAACTGGTAGCCAACGCAATCTTACAGTTGCCATTTGTGAATGGCGATGCTGCCGCACAAAAGCTCTGGAACTGTATAGATACGGCTGCCACAAAAATCCGCCTACATTTACCGACCGAAAATGAACCGGGAATATGATAAACTCGAAAATAACAGTAGAGGTAACGCTTGATGATGCCAGGGTGCCGCAGGGCATTAAATGGTCGGCTACAGAAAGCAGTGCCGATGAGCCTCAAAAATCAAAAGCCATGATGCTGAACTTTTGGGACGGCGCCGATAAAGCAGCCTTACGTATTGATTTATGGACGAAGGAAATGATGGTGGATGAAATGGCTGACTTTTATTTTCAGACGATGATGGGTATGGCCGACAGCTTTCAGCGTAGCACGGGCCAAACGGCGCTGGTAGGCGAAATGAAAAATTTTGCCCAGTCATTTTATAAAAAATTTCAGGAACTTACAGCAGCAGGAAACAAAAGGCAAATAGGGAAATGGGCAAATGTGACAATTAGCAAATCTGCAAATGAATACAAATGAAATACAATCCGCTAAAGTAAAGCCCTGAAGCGAAGTCCCGTTCGTACGGGAGGGCGGCAATATACCAGCATAGGGCAACGCCCTATGAAACATAAAGGCAATATCCTATGAACGCAAAAAATTCATAAATCAAAATTCATAAACCACAAATAAAATATGGCTTTAGAAACTGAAGTAATGGCCCGCATGAAGGACGCCATGAAAGCAAAAGACGAAGCAGCATTGCGTAGCCTGCGGGCTATAAAAGCAGCTATTATTGTAGCCAAAACTGCCGAAGGGGCACACGGCGAACTGAAAGAAGAAGATGAAACCAAATTATTGCAAAAGCTGGTGAAGCAACGGAAGGATTCATTGGAAATTTTTACCAAACAGGCCCGGCCCGACCTGGCCCAAAAAGAACAGGAAGAAATTACCATTATCGAAGCTTTTCTGCCCAAACAGATGGACGAATCAACACTAAGAGAAGCGATACAAAAAATAATCAGCGACACCGGCGCCAGTTCACCGGCTGATATGGGTAAAGTAATGGGTGCTGCTACCAAACAACTGGCCGGACAGGCCGATGGTAAAGCAATTAGTGCTGTTGTGAAGGAGTTGCTGGGCAAAGAGTTTAAAGTTCATCCGCCACGGCGGTTCAAAGTTCTGACTGTTGACCTTCTTTCTTGTTTGTGTGCATGATAATATTAAGTTTTGACTTTAAAATTTTATAATCGCATAAATATCCACTTGTGGCCACAATCAGAACTTTCGAAGAAATGAATTGCCGGATAAAAGCAAGGCATATATGTAGTAAACTTGGTGAATTGATTAACAAAGGAAATTTTCAGAAAAGTTATCGTCTTATACATCAGATCGAAGGATCTTCCGGTTCTATTATGGATAATATTGCTGAAGGTTTTGAGCGAGGTACAAGAGCGGAATTTATTCAATTTTTAGGATATGCTAAAGGCTCATGTGGCGAATTACGTTCACAGTTATACCGGGCATTTGATCGGGGTTATATAGATGATTTAGAAAGGGAGCATTACATCAGGAAGTTTTGTTTATAAGCGGCTTGATTCAAAACCTGATAAGCTATCTGCAAAAAACAGAATTTAATGGTGTACGAAAAAAACAACCAACAGCAAATGAGTAAACTGTAACTAAAAAATCTAATAATTACACAACACTATCCAACATTCAGAACTTTATCCGCCGCGGCGGATGAACCTTAAACTTTAAACTTCGTCCGTGATCATCGATATTCTATTTCTTATTCTAATTGTTCTTGCCATTATCAAAGGCATTAGCCGCGGACTTATTGTAGGCATATTTTCTATACTGGCATTTATTGTAGGGCTGGCAGCCGCATTAAAACTGAGTGCCGTGGTGGCGCAAAAATTACAACAGGGCACCTCCGTACCCGGCCCGTGGCTGCCTGTTATTTCTTTTGCGTTGGTTTTTCTGGTAGCACTTGTGCTCATCAACCTGCTGGCACGGCTGATTGATAAAACCTTTGATGTAGCCATGCTGGGCTGGTTGGATAGCTTAGGCGGAATTGTACTATATGTAGTTATTTACACGCTGTTATTTAGTGTACTGCTGTTTTACGCCGAAAAAATCGGATTGGTAAAACCGGAAACGGTAACTGCATCTGTAACCTATCCCTATGTACAACCCTGGGGCCCTAAGGTGATGAATAATATTGGCAAAGTAATTCCGCTGTTTAAAGATATGTTTGGGCAATTAGAAGATTTCTTTGATGGTATTGCCAAAAAAGCAGCTACTTAGTATGATTGTGGCTGTAATTACCAACTTTTCTTTTTCGTGTTTATACCATTAAAAGCATGTTACGAAATCAATAGTCCTGCATCACCATTCTGCAGAAACGCTTATTTTAGCACAACAGACTAAACAGAACACTACTTTTACCGCAGGTGGTACGTACATTTAATTAACCCATGCAATACGAAATCATTCAGACCGATAAATTCCGCTACATAGAAGTAGGGCAGGGCGAACCCCTGCTGCTACTGCATGGTTTGTTTGGTGCACTCAGCAATTTTGGTCCGTTGATCGAACACTTCCGGCATACAAATAAGGTTGTGGTTCCTATACTTCCGCTTTTTGAACTGGATATTTTTCACACTTCTGTAGGTGGGCTGGAGCGTTATGTTCACCGCTTTGTGGAAATGATGGATTACCGCAATATTAATGTGCTGGGAAACAGCTTAGGTGGCCATATTGCATTGGTACATACACTGAAGCATCCGGAACGGATTAAGTCGCTGATCCTTACGGGCAGCAGTGGCTTATTTGAAAGCGGTATGGGCGATACCTACCCCAAACGTGGCGATTATGAATACATTAAAAAGAAATCGGAAGTTACTTTTTACGACCCGAAAATGGCAACCAAGGAGTTGGTAGATGAAGTGTTTGAAATAACCAATAACCGGATTAAAGTCATCAAAATTATTGCATTGGCCAAAAGTGCCATCCGGAATAACCTGGGCCAGGAACTAAACCAGATCAAACATCCCACATTGCTGATTTGGGGTAATAATGATATTGTAACACCGCCTTTTGTGGCACATGAATTCAATAAGCTGATACCGAACAGCGAGCTGCATTTTATTGATAAATGCGGCCACGCACCCATGATGGAAACACCGGATGCATTCAACGAAATTCTGCAAAATTTTCTGACCAAACTAAAGCAGCCTGCATCCATAGCGTAATGGAAGGCTGTTTTAAATCTGGTTGTTACACTTACGGCCTACAAGTAACCCGCTTATCATTATTCATTGCTTCATCAACCTAATTGGCTTTCGTTACGGGACACATAATAACGAATGAAGATTCCGCATAAAAGACTATGAATACGACCGCAATAAAACCTTATTTACGCCTCAGTGGCCTGGAACCATTGGTGGTAAGGCCTGAAACAAATTTTGTAAACGTAGGCGAACGCACCAACGTAACCGGATCTAAAAAATTTGCCCGCCTCATCCGGGACAATAAGTATGAAGAAGCCCTGAGCGTAGCCCGCCAGCAGGTAGAAAGCGGGGCACAAATACTGGATGTGAATATGGATGATGCCCTGCTGGATGGTGTGCAGGCGATGACTACTTTCCTGAATATGCTGCAGAGTGAACCGGACATTGCCCGCATCCCGATTATGATAGATAGCAGCAAGTTCGAGATCATAGAGGCCGGACTAAAATGCGTACAGGGCAAATGCATCGTCAACTCCATCAGTATGAAGGAAGGCGAGGCTAAGTTTATTGAACAGGCCATTACCTGCCAGGCTTATGGAGCAGCGGTAATTGTAATGGCTTTTGATGAGACAGGCCAGGCAGATACCAGAGAACGGAAAATTGAAATATGCCACCGGGCTTATAAAATATTAACGGAACAAATTGGCTTTCTTCCGCAGGACATCATTTTCGATCCCAACATTTTTGCGGTAGCTACCGGCATTGAAGAACATAACAACTATGCGGTTGATTTTATTGAAGGTACCCGTGAAATTAAACGCCTGATGCCGCTGGCAAAAGTGAGTGGCGGCGTAAGCAACGTATCCTTTTCTTTTCGGGGAAACGACCATGTACGGGAAGCTATTCACTCCGTATTTCTGTACTATGCCATCAGGGCCGGGATGGATATGGGTATTGTAAACGCCGGACAGTTGGTGGTGTACGATGGCATAGAACCGCACCTTCGTCAGTTGTGTGAAGATGTGCTGCTGAACCGCAACAACGATAATAACGAAGCCACGGAAGCCCTCATCAATTTTGCCGAAACGGTAAAAGCCAAGGGTAAGGTGGAAGTAAAGAATGAAGAATGGCGAAACAATACGGTGGAAGAACGCCTGAAACATTCGCTGGTAAACGGTATTACCGATTATATTGATGCCGATACGGAAGAAGCCCGGCAGAAATATCCCAAGCCGCTGGATGTAATTGAAGGCCCGCTGATGAATGGCATGAACGTAGTAGGCGATTTATTTGGCGCCGGCAAAATGTTTTTGCCACAGGTAGTAAAAAGTGCCAGGGTCATGAAAAAATCGGTTGCTGTACTAACTCCTTACATTGAACAGGAAAAGGAAGATCGCAAGCAGGCCCATGCATTAGCCGGTACGGAAAATAAGGAGCAGGCCGGCGCTGCCAAAATTTTGCTGGCTACGGTAAAAGGCGATGTACACGATATTGGAAAAAACATTGTTGGGGTAGTGTTGGGCTGCAATGGGTACGATATAAAAGATATGGGTGTAATGGTGCCTGCCGATAAAATTCTGGATGAAGCAATTGCCTCCGGAGCCGACATTATCGGCCTTAGCGGCTTGATTACGCCGTCGCTGGATGAGATGGTGCATATTGCCAGGGAAATGAAACGCCGGGGAATGAAGCAACCGCTGCTGATTGGCGGAGCTACCACCAGTCGCATGCACACAGCAGTAAAAATTGCCCCTGAATATGACCTGGGTGTGGTGCACGTACTGGATGCCAGCCGCAGTGTAACGGTTGCCGGAAGCTTACTGAATAAAGACTTAAAAGGTGATTTTCTGATAAACGTGCAGGAAGAATACCGTAAGCTAAAAGAAAACTTCGGGAAGAAAAATGTTGTAAAAAATTACCTGCCTTATGCAGAAGCTGTTCAGAATAAAGTAAAAATTGATTGGGACAGCTACCAGCCTGTCAGGCCGGCTTTCTTAGGAAATAAGGCTTTCACGGCTACTGACCTGAATATACTGCGGCCTTACATCGACTGGAAACCCTTTTTCATCGCCTGGGAAATGCACGGCAACTTTCCGGCTATTCTTACCGATGAAATTGTAGGCGTGGAAGCCACCAAGTTGTACAACGATGCAAATACTTTGCTCGACCAAATGATTGTAGAAAAATGGCTGCAACCCAAAGGCGTAATTGGCTTTTATGAAGCGGCTTCTGATGGTGCGGATGATATTGAAGCGATAGCACCGAATGGTGAAAAAGTGCACCTGAGCCACCTTCGCCAGCAAAGCAAAAAAGCGGCAGGTCAACCTAATATTTCGCTGGCAGATTTTATAAAGCCAAAACAGCCAGTCCCTCCAGCCCCCTCTATCTCCCCCAACGGGGGAGGAAACCAGGAGGATCGAATAGAAGATTTACGGGAGACAAGTAAACAAATTTTAAAGGACCACGGTTCTAAAGCCTCCCCCGTTGGGGGAGGTTTGGTGGGGGCTGGAGATTTAGAGGGGGCCGGGGCTTCTGATTTCCTCGGTGCCTTCGCCGTTACTATTCACGGCATTGAAGAGCACATAAAAGCTTTTGAAGTGGCGCATGATGATTATAATAAAATTATGCTGCAGGCCCTGGCCGACCGTTTTGCGGAAGCCTTTGCCGAATACTTGCACGAAAAAGTCCGTAAAGAATACTGGGGCTACGTAACGGAAGAGCACCTGACCAATGAGGAACTCATCAGTGAGAAGTATCAGGGCATCCGGCCGGCGCCAGGCTACCCCGCCTGCCCCGACCATACCGAAAAATACAAGCTGTTCGAGATACTGGATGTAACAGCAGCTACCGGCATTACCCTTACCGAAAGCCTGGCCATGTACCCGGCATCGTCTGTATGCGGCTGGTATTTTAGCCACCCGGAGAGCCGCTATTTTGGCGTGGGCAAAATACAGCCCGACCAGTTGGAAAGCTATGCCCGCCGCAAAGGCATGCCGTTGGAAGAAGCAGAAAGATGGTTGCGGCCGGTGCTGGATTAGGAAGAAACAGAAGTATATTTGAAAGAAGAAAATTAAGATGCTATGGCTGCAACGCTGGAGAGAATGATGACGGTAGAAGAATATATTCAATTTGAAACTACCTCCGAATTACGCCACGAATACATTAATGGACAACTATTTGAAATGCCGGGAGAACAAGTCATTAACAGTGTTATCACTAATCTTTTGACTGCTTATTTTGCTACATTTTTAACCGAGAAGGAATACAGAATTTGTAGCAATGTGGTAAAGGTTGCTATACCCGGAGGAGGCAGGTATTATTATCCGGATTGGTTTATTACAAAGGAGCTGCTGGCTGAAAACAACCGTTATATTCAGTATGAGCCCGAACTAATTATTGAAGTAATTTCTAAAACTTCTCGCATTCATGATACGGTAAATAAATACCTGGACTATATTAAAATTCCTTCGCTAAAATACTATCTTATCATTGATCCCGACAGGACATTTATTACTGTTTATTCAAAAGACAAAAATGGTCAATGGGAAGCAGAAGCATATAGCAACCGGGAAGAAACCATCCAATTACCGCTGCTTGGGCTTGAATTGCCTCTGTTAAAGATTTACAGATAGTGTTTTAAAAATAAAATGCCATGACAGCCATTCCGGAAAAGCAGATGACGTTGGAGGAGTATATTCAATTTGAAACTACCTCCGAATTACGCCACGAATACATCAGCGGACAACTATTTGAAATGCCGGGAGAGAAAAAACTTAATAATAAAATTGCAGCTTTTCTTTCGGCTTACCTATTAACGCTGTTGGAAGATAAAGGGTATATCGTTTATAACCACGACGTTAAAGTGGCTATTCCAAATGAAGATAAATACTATTATCCTGACTTGGTAGTTACGAATGAGCCTGAAGATAATGGTAGTGAGTACGTCGTTTATAAACCGGAACTTCTTGTTGAAATAATTTCCAAAACTTCCCGTACCCATGACACAGTTGATAAATATATTGAGTACATCAAAATTCCATCGTTAAAGTATTATCTCATTATTGACCCTGTGAGGACTTATATAACTGTGCATTCCAGGGATGAAGAGGGACAATGGGAAGCTGAGGCTTATAGCAACAGCGAAGAAATAATACCGCTGCCATTAATTGGACTTGAACTGCCGTTGAGAAAAATTTTCAGATAAGGCTATGATGACAGCCTAAGGAAAATGGATAAGCATTGAAGAATACGCTAACCACCAGTTTACCTGTGAAGGAAGGCATGAATATGACAACAATTACCTGTAGAGTGTCGGACGAGATGGACATTGAGAACCTGATTGTCTCATCTATTATCTATCTACCCTTTAATACTTTGAGAAAAAAGGCTACCATGTGTATGCTCATGCTGTATGTATCGTCATTAACAGGTCAGTACATGTCAGGAAACCTACACTAGTGTAGAGTATGCGGAGCCTACTTAGAGAACTACTTTTTTAGTAAGACAGCCAATTGTTTAAAGGTTTCAAAAGGGCCTTTGTCGGCAAACATGTTTGCTACCCAGGCAGGTAAACTACCACCGGGGTCTACTTCAAAGAAATAATCAATGGCAATATGTTTATTTGTTTCTGTTACATGCCAGCCTGTTTGTATAGCGGATATGCGTATCAGGTTTTCTTTTGCCGGACTAAGGGTTGGTTCGCTGGCACCACTTACATCCAGTTTCCCATTTGCTGAATCGTAGTTCATTTTCAGGTGATAAATGCCATCCCGGTTTTTTACCGGCCAGGGCATATTGGTTTCCAGGTAATACACAAAATCTGAAGTATTTGCTTGCTTTAAAATGTAAGCCTGTTTTGTTTTATAGATCCATCTGTCGTAAGCTTTTACATCTCTCAAAATACCCATCAACTTACTAATGGTACCTTCGAAAACGCATTGTACCCGCACACTTTTGAACTTGGTAGCGGTATCAGCAGCGGTAAAAATTTTTATCCCCTCTTGCTCCCTGGTGAGTTTCCATTTCTTTTGAGCAGTAGTGGTAAGGCTGGTGATGATGATAAGGAATAGCAAGGAGTATTTCATGCGGTTCTAAAATAAGAATTCTTTTCATTAGGAATCACTATCCCGCAGCCATTGCTGGTATTCTTTACCGGCAATGAATACATATTACAAATAGCAGGCACACTAAAACGTTGTACGATGTTGATGCGCAATACCCATATCGGCGGGTGAAAGAAATATAAAACACAAACCAGGTTGTAAGGACATTTTTGTGCTATTTTCAAATTCGACCCTATTATCATTTCCGAAAAGAAGAGATAGATAACAATTCAATACAATAATTATTCGCCTGTTGTCCGGCGTTTATTTAATCTCAGGCTATCCCTTACTACCCGGCTGAACTCCGGATAACCCTATGCGGATAGATACAGCTAAATTGAAATTGTATAATAATCAGCAGGTACTGTGTATGCTACTTTATGATTTTTTGATAATATATGATTCAAAGCTTTCACAACATACCATTTTATTTCTCAAATATTACCTATTAGCTGGCAAAGCAAAAGCAACATAAGAATCCCCGGATGGTTTTCCCAGCTTACCACCGCCGCAGGCGATCACTAAAAACTGTTTGCCATTTACCGCATATACGGATGGTGTAGCATAGCCGCAGGCAGGTAAGTCAGTCTCCCATAATAGTTTCCCCGTACGTTTATTAAATGCCCGCATTTTTGCATCGCTTGTTGCTGCAATAAATAAAATGCCACCTGCCGTTACTACAGGTCCCCCATAATTTTCTGTACCTGTATGTATACCTTTTGCTTGTAGTTCAGGATAATCCCCCAAGGTATCTTTCCAAACCAGCTTGCCGGTGTTTAGATTGATGGCATTTAAAGTGCCCCAGGGCGGAGCCACAGCAGGGTAATGTTCTTTGGTTAAAAACTTATTGTATCCGGTAGCGGAATAGGGTAGGTTCAGCCATTCGTTCTGTGGTCTTAGCGGCCCGCTGTATTTTGTTGATTGTTCTTTTTTATTATCAAGAATAAAAGAGGCAATGGCTTTCTTTTCGGCTGCTGCCAATTGCTTAAATGCAGGCATCATACGTCTTCCGGACGATAGCAATTCTAAAAACTGATTTTCATTATACTTTTTATTTACATCTGTCAACGATGGATAGTTACCAGCGCCCTGCCTGTTTGCGCCGTGGCAGCCCATGCAGGTATTGGTATATAAACGCCTGCCGGCAGCCAGGTTCGTTTCAGTGGGTAACGCTTCGTTTTTTACAGCTACCATGGTTAATACCCAGGGTATTTCATTGGCATTTATATAGAGGATACCAGTTGTAGGATCATACCCCGGGCCACCCCATTCCGCACCACCATCCGTACCCGGAAAAATAACGGTACCTGCTTTGGAGGGAGGGTTAAATATATTGCCTGTTTTATAAACTGCCAGCTTGTTTTTTATATCCTGATAAGAAGAATCAGGCACTATACGGTTGAGATCTTTTTCATACAAAACCTGCCTGGCAAAGGGCACCGGAAAACTGGGGTAGGGTTGCGTAGGCACTGTTTTTTCTCCTATCAATTCGCTGCTTTGGGGTACCGGCGTTTCAACCACCGGGTAAACAGGCTGGCCCGTCTTCCGGTCAAGCAGAAAAATGAAGCCCGTTTTGGTGGGTTGGGCAACTGCCTCTACTTGTTTTCCGTCTTTTGTTACGGTAACCAGCACAGGTGCGGTGGGTGGATCACGGTCCCAGATATCATGATGCACCGTTTGATAGTGCCATATTCTTTTACCGGTAGCCGCATCCAGTGCCAGTACACAATTGGCATATAAATTAGCGCCGGTCCTCTTGCCGCCATAAAAATCATAAGAAGCAGAACCTACCGGACAAAACACAATACCTTTTTCCACATCCATACTAAAACCCGCCCAGGGGTTGGCGCCGCCAATATGCTGATAGGCTTCCTTATTATCCCATGTTTCGTAACCTGGTTCTCCGGGGTAGGGTATGGTATGAAATATCCAGCGCAATTTACCGGTGTGCACATCATACGCCCTTATATGGCCCGGTGCTGCAGCGGCCTCCTCTGCCACCCTTGTACCAACAATAATTACATCCTGATAAATGATGCCCGGTGTATTCAATACAACGTACAGGTCTTTTGCATCACGGCCAAGATCATTATGCAAATCAATTTTTCCATGCTCCCCAAATGAATCAATTGGTTTACCGGTTTTTGCATCCACACAATGTAGCATGGCACCAGTTCCATAAAAGATGCGCTGGTCATCTTTGCTTCCTTTATAATACGTAACGCCACGGCAGGCATTGATACCGGTTTTTCCTGCATCATAGTTTTCATTGAACGTCCATATTTCCCGGCCTGTAGCGGCATCAATAGCAAACAGCTTCAGCCTGGGCGAAACGCCATATAAGATGCCATTTACAATGATAGAGTTTACCTGTATCTGGGATCCCTTATCCATATCATGCGTATGGTATTCCCATGCTACCTGCAACTGACTAACATTGGCCGTATCTATTTGTGTTAAAGAAGAATAATGATTGTTCTCTTTATTACCACCATACACTTCCCAACCGGTGTAATCTTTTCCCGCATCCGGCCTGCAGGAAGCGGCAATCAAAATACCTATAATACCTGTAAGCCGGGAAATTTTCATACCGAAAATATAGTTTGACCGATTCGTAAATTATTAAACCGGCAAGGTAAAATTGTTACATTCATCTTGCTGGTGAAATATAAAATTATTGGCGCAGGTTTTTACATCTCTCAAAATGCCAATCAGTTTGCTAATGGTGCCTACGCACATTATACCTGCACATCTATATGCAGGCGCATGACTCTGTCCTGTGTCTATTCGTTATTTTTCTTTGATAGTAGCGTTTACAGATTTACTCCAGAATTATCAACGGTAAAGGGCCTCCTATTCCATTAAAATATTCATCGGCACTCGAGTAATGCCAATGCGATGGCTCTGTAACAAAACCTGCGGTAACCGGATTATAATGCGTATAGTTTAACCGCTGCATATAAAGCAATGTTGAATCTAAAAGGAAAGGTTGGTTCTCATGTTGCCAACATTGGAAACGATGATTACTGATACTTTGTTTGCCATACTTTTCCATCACATTCAGTATCCATTCCTTGCGGCTTTCTTTTGGGTTATTTACAATGGCGTCAATTAATTTCATAGCTATAAAGCTTTTAAAATTCCGCAGTACCTGCCCAGGTTCATTGCCTTCTTTAGCAGAACAGATTAGATGAATATGGTTAGTCATCATCACCCAGGCATGGATTTGTAAGCCTTGATGTTGTTGGCAATACCGCAAGCTATTCAGCACAATATTCCGGTACACATCCCTTGTAAAAAGGTCAATCCAACCCACCAATGTAGAGGTTGTAAAATACACGCCTTTGTTATCAATAAATTTATATTTTGAACTCATCAGTTATCATTATTACCCGCCTAAGATAATCGATTATTTTATTGAGTTACAGCTAATAAAACTATTAGCATATTAGGCGAAGGATATAGTAGGCGCAGGACTCCGTCCTGTGTCCTACTGTTACTTTTCATTAAAATTCGTAAAGCCATATAAGCAATTCATAAGACCGGATTCTTACAATAGAAAATCGGTTTTTTTTTTAATGCTGAGATAAGTAACGTATAGACACAGGACAGAGTCCTGCGCCTATGTTAGTTATGAACTCCGTCCTGTGCCCTACCATTACTTTTGATTGAAGTTCACGCAGGTATTTAGCAGTCATGAAAAATCAATCGTTCACTGTGGATATGCGGAGATGGTTGCACAACTAAGAAAAGTAACGTATAGACACAGGACGGAGTCCTGCGCCTATGTAGGAAGCACTAAGATAAATACTCGCTTCATTAATAAATTCGTGTAAAAAAGCAGCACTGTTGTTTCAGGCGCAGGACTCCGTCCTGTGCCTAACCGTTACTTTTCATCAAAACTCATAAAGTTGTGTAAATGATTCGTAAGGACGGAGTTTTACAGTAGAAAGTAGAGTTAGAGTAGTACTGAGATAAGTAACGGATAGAACCATAGTTTCGTAAGAAAACAATTCTATTGCATGCCTATTTGTTAAGGTATGTCTTCGTACCACTATAAACAATCGTATCGTTACGATTACCCCTTTTATATATAATGTATTTATACGAATCCGTTTCTTTCTTTATTGAGTCTCCAACCTCCACTACATATCTTAAATCAAAAAAATGGAAGTGTATCAATTATTCCATTAGATAATGTAATAACTAAGAATTTAGTTGTTTCTGGTACGTAAGCTTCTATAACTCTACCGTTATAAAATTGTTTTCTTTTAACAAGATCTTCTTTAATACTAAGTCTGTAACCATTGTATACCCAAAGCAAACAAACTATCCTAACACAAAGAATTAAAAAATAAGATCGAAGCAATTTCATAGTTAATTAACTGTTGGCTAAGGTGAGCAGGGTGGAGTAAGGTACTGATGGAGTAGAAGATTCATTTACAGATATCTTAGCAACCTACTACTGCACCACTTTCACTACCCCAGCCCCGCTATAACTATGGTACTCCCCGTTATACATCGCATCGGCACTCACCGGCCCCATCTTATATTGGCCGGGGCTTACGGCCCGTACGGCGTAATAGAATGTTTGTTTAGCCGTGCCTAAACTGGTAAAGAAATTAATGCGGTCGTCCCGAACATCGAGGGCCTGCGGCGTGGTGGCGTCTTTAATCCAGTCCATGCCGGGGATTTCTTTGGTACGTGGATTTTCAATTTCAAAACCGGCCGGCAACAGGTCGGTGATGACAATGTTTTCAATGGGCGTACTGTAGGCATTTTCTAAGGTGATGGCTACAATTACCATGTCGTTTTGCTTAAAGCTGGTGCCGGCAACCGGCCTGCCATTACGGTCATAAAAGCGTTTACGAACTTTTAAATAATTGTCTTCTTCCTTTACGCCGGTGCCATTGCCAATTCCTTCTGCCGTCCAGTAATAATAGAGCCTGCCGCTACCGTTGGCAGAAACCTGTACGGTACTGCCGGTTAACTGATTGGCGGTTAATTTCAAGGGCCTGCCGGTCATGGAACCAATCTCTTTGCCGTTTAGTTTTACGCTACCGGTGATGTTGCTGTTGTTAGCTCCTTTTGCTAATTTACCCATGGCGAGAAATCCGAATGCGTTTTCCTGGGTGCTGAGGTAATAGCGGTTTTTTAATTTCTCGCCTACATGTTTTGCCATGATGGGTATTTGGGCATTGTTTGGCTCCACATCTATCAGGCAGTTCAGGGCTATGGCTTCGTCCCGAAGATCGCTGTAAAAGCTACCGCCTGTAACCGGTACACTTACCTCACCGGAAAATGAATTTGGCAGCAATTGTTTAAAGCTGGTTTTATCACCGGCCAATGCGTAGGCAGCGCTCAGCATATAACGGCTATCCAGGCTTAGCAGTTGAATATTTTGCTTGTAATAATTCATGACACCGGCCTGTGGTTTATTCATCAGTGCCAGCACATACAGGCTGTACGCCACTTCTTTGGGTGCAATGGCTTTATTCAAATTGCCATTGTAATAATAGGGAATGGTTTGCCGGTTTTTAAGGCGGTTGATGGCATAGCCACTAATGGTTTGCAGCAGGCTGTTGTCTACATCAAAACCGGCCCGTTGTGCTTCGTATAAAAAGTGCATGGCATATATTGTAGCCCACCAGTTTTCCGTGCCTTCCTGGTCCCATAGCGTAACGGCTCCGTTGTATAACTGCCGCATTTTAATTTTCTTAATCGCTTCCATTACGTTGTAGTTGGCCGATGCGGCCGAGGCTTTATGCAGGTTCATTTGTTCGCTGAGATCGGCAAAATAAATTTGCGGAAAAGCAGAGGATACCGCCTGCTCCGTGCAGCCGTATGGATACTCAATCAAGGCCTGTAGTTGCTTACCAAATTCGAGTGCAGGTGATGCACTTACCACCAATGAATAACGGGTGGAACCGGGAAAAAAAGCATTATTTCCTAAGCTAATATTTTGCGTTGCACCACTTTGCACAAAGCCTGCACCGCTTTGCTTGGTCAGCGATGCTGCAGGGCGAACGGTGATCTCCGTTTCATCGGTAAACTTTTCGCCCATGCCGTTGACGGTAACGGTTATTTTGGAAGGCTGTAATGCGGCACCCGCAAAAATTTTGAACATGGCCTGTGCTTCCGCATTCGGTGCCAGCGTAATATTTTGCGAAGCACTGCCAACTACCTGTAAAGGCGCAGCAAGCGTTAATTGTGCAGTAGCTGTGCCGGTTTTTGCGGTTGTATTCGTAATGGTAACCGGTACGCTTACGGTATCACCCGGTGTAATAAAGCGGGGCAAAGCCGTGCTTAATACAATCGGGTCGGCCACCGTCATCGTAGCATCGGAGCCACCTAATTTTTCGCCCTTTGCTGCAACTGCCATCAGCCGTATTTCGCCGCTGAACTGTGGTATATCAAATTCAAAGTTCGTATTACCGCTGCCATCCGCTTCTTTTATTCCACTCCAGTAACTCACTAATTTTACCCGGTTGTTGCGGATGGGATTTACCCTGCGTTCCAGGTCGTAGCCATCGCCGCCGGTGCTACTCATCTTACCACGTATTTCCGGAAATAATAATGGGTAAATGTTGTAACTATTTACTTCCAATGCTCTTTTCTGGTAAAAGAAATCGTAGGGCTGCGGGGTTTTGTAATCACTTACCTGTAATACGCCATTATCCACCGCAGCTAATGTAACCATAGCGCCGGGTGCCGCTTTTACCGTTACCCGCTGGTGTGTATGGCTGCGAACCGCCTTTTGTGCCGTTATCTGAACCGCTATTTTTCGCTCCGGTTCTTCTACCATCAGGTTCTTAAAACCATTGGCTACCGTAAGCGGCATATTGCTCGCCTCATGTGGCTTAATCAGCGTAGCAGTAATGTACATATTCGGTAAATATTCACTACTTAGTTTCAACTCCATGCTTGCGGTGCGGTTGGTAGCATCTAAGTATTGATGGCTGATAACTTTGTCTGTTTCCGTAGTTACCAGCAGCCTTCCGTTGAAAGGTGTTTTGAAAAGCACCTTCGCTACATCACCGCTTTTGTAGGAGGCTTTGTCTGCTTCAATATCAATATGGCCTTCCGTATTTACCTGGAAGGAAGCATTGCTGTTACCGCCATAAAATCCATAACTATAAAACGATTTACTTACATAATTAGCTGCACCCTGTTTGTAGATGCGGATTTCATAATCGCCGGGCCTTGTAGGGGTAAACGGAAAAGATGAATTAGTACCGCTGAGTGTAACACTGTAGCTGCCCATTTCCTTATCTTCCTTCTGGCTTTCGTACCGGAAATAATCGCCGCTACGGGTAAGCACGGTACGGTATTCATGCTTGATGATTTTTACCAATGCAACAGCACCATTCACCACGTTGCCATCTTTATTCAACGCAATCATCGGAAATCTGATAGGTTGGTTTAAGGCATAATATCCATAACCATCATCGGCAATGCCGGCAAACCAGTCCTGCGTATAAATATCCAGGCTTTGTGCCCGGTTTACAGGCCGGCCGGTTTCGTCAAAAACGGTGGTGAAAAACTTAGCCTGTAAAATACCCAGGTTACGATACATGTCCGGTACATTATAGGTTTCAACGGCGCTGCCGGTAGCATCCGTTGTACCCTGCCGTTGTACTTTATCAAAAAAAGTATTCTGATTAGCGAGGTCGAAATTGTACTTCGGATAATTAGCCGGGTAGAACATTTTCTGTGCCACCTGAATTTCTGTTTCGTACTTGCGATTAGCTGCAGGCGGGCCAAAGAAATTAGTGGCATTAATGTTCAGTATAGCACTTTGACCGGGTAATAAAAACGGCTTATCTAATTTAGCATTTACCTTAATACGATCCGGTAAAAACTCTTCTACCATTAAATTCTTGCTGCCGAGCAATACATCGTTACCCGTATAAATTTCCAGGCTATAACTACCGGTAATGGCGGCAGCGGAAAGCGGTACGGCTGCTTCGGCAGCGCCTTGTGCATTCAGGGTTTTGCGTACCGTTGTCAGCTCTTTGCCATTGGGCAACAGGAACTTCATTTTCACCGGTACATCAGCTACCGCCTGCCACTGTTTATCCCGGACAATGATGGCCGTATGCATTGTTTCACCAGGGCGATACATATCTCTTTCGCCATATACGAAAGCATCCAGGCCGGTACTGTTGCTATGGCGGCCACCCACATCAAAGCGGCTGGTACCCACCTTTGTGGTTGCAAAAGGCAGGTAATTAAAATCGTCGCTTGATTTAGCAATAATTAAAGCAGGTTTAAAGCCCGCCAGATCATTCCGGGTAATAGCAACCTCGGCCACGCCTTTGCCATCGGTAGTGCCCGTGCCCAGTAACTGGTTGTTGTTTCCATACACCGTCATGGTTACGCCTTCCTGCGGCTGTGCAGTTTTAATGGAATTGGCAAATACCAGCACTTTGTCTTTTCCCTCACGGGCAATGAGGCCAATATCACTCAGGCTTACAAAGCGGCTGTCGGCCACCCAGTAATCCTGCAAGCTCCGGATTTTTACATGATAAATTCCTTTGAATGCAGGCAGCTTGTCTTCAATGTCAAAATGCAAAATGCGGTTGTTACCAATCCGGGGCAGCGTATTTGTATTAATTTCTTTTTCCATAACTACATCGCCTAATTCCATATTGTTGCGATACGATTCCTGGTAATAATCGCTTTGGCTTTCACTTTCATAATCGCTACTTTCTTCTTCACTATTGGCATCGCCTTTTTCCGTTGGACGGTAACCATACTTTTCTGCAGCTAATAAATTATTCTCGTAAATGCGGCTCACCACTAGTTTTACTTTGTCCAAACCGGTCAGCCGCACCTCAATATTTTTAGCGCCTTTGCTGCTCAGGTACACGCCTTTTGTATTGATGAAACTGATTTGTGCTTCCAGTTTTCCGAAGCCCACATTACTGTTATAAACATCCGGCAACACGCCTCCAATTTTACCTCTCAGGTTTTTATTAATGGTAATATCATAACTCTGCGCCACGTCAAAAGCATCGCTGTGAATATCGAAGCCATCATCCGTTACTGCCGTAGTGAATGCTACGGCCGGTGAAATAGTAACAGCGCCGGTAATGGTTGCCGGTACCAGTTCCTGGCTGGTTTTAATATGAATATTACCGGAATTACCATCATGGTCGGTTTGGGCATCGTTCACCAATAATTTGTAGGGTGATGCCACAAATAATTCTTCCTTCAGATTTTCTTCCGTCGGGTTTTTTCCGCCCTGTGGCACCATCCCTTTTGATACGGTGATGATACCTGTATAATCTTTATCCTCCGATTTAAAATTCAGGAGTTTGATACTTACCCGGTTGTCATTATTCAGCGTGGTGATGGAATAGTTTTGCGTTTGATTCTGCATGTTTATCTGCAGGTGATCTTTCAGCATAGCCGGGTCAACCGGGTAATTAAAATCCAGGTCAATTTGCGGTTGTGCAGTTTTTGCATCAGGCCCGTTGGTAGCCCACATCACATTACTATTTTCCAGTTGCAACGCAGGTGTGTGAAACTGAATATCCGTTTTTTCAAAGGAACCATAATCTGTGTTCTCTTAGTAATTCTTTATTTAGCCTGGCCGTGTACGTAGTGGCGGGCTGCAATGGCCGGGCCGGGCTAAATACCAGTTTATCGCCGTACTCCCACCGGAACCTTCCGGGAATATCGGGGCTAAACGTGATGTACTCCGTGCTATCCCATTGCTGCTGCAACAGCGAATCGGGCCGCAGGGATTTATTGAATCGGAATTCCAGGTTGGTCAGCGGTGCTACTTCGCCGTTTGCATTGGTATAATCCAATTGGGCCTGCTTACTGTTGCAGGCGCAGAATACTACAACAGCCAGGGCTGCCAGGTAGTTGAAGGGGCGGTTCATATGGGGCGGTTAAAAGGTGGTTCGGATGCGAACACTAAAGAAACGGTAAAGCGTTGAATTTCATATAAGTGGCGAAAATATTTTTTTAACCTCACCCCGAGGCCTCACCCTCATTCCCTTCTTCCCGATACGCTTCGCTATCGGGAAGAAAGCCGGTCCCGTACTGATAAGTCGGGAGGCCGGGGTGAGGCGTCACAATGCAGATTTGTTTAATAGAATTACTACTGCTGAACGGTGCCAACGCCACTGCTGTTCCTTTCCTGCATAATTGCCTGGCCCATAAAAACAACTACAAATAATGCTACCCGTGATAATTAACGCAGCAATTTCAAAACAACATTGTATTCATCCCATGTATTATCCCACTCATCCCACTCATCCCACTCATCCCACTCATCCCAGTTCAGGACAATATCCCTGTCAGAAAACCGGATCTGCCGGGGTATTGGTATTGTTATCTCTTTCCCGAAAAGGATAGGGGAAAAAGTTGCGTTTGCGTTCGGTAAGCGGGCGGGCAAAACGACGCATGTCTTCCAGCCGCAGGCCACTCATAAATAATTCGATACTGCGGTGCTTGTAAATTAAATCCAGCAGTTGTGCACTGGTTTGTGGACCTATAATAGCAGGCAAGCCAGCCCCTACGCCAAAAGCATCCGTAGCAGCCGTTTTGGTAACGACTTTATTCAATTCGTTTAAGGAATTTGTCAGATCGGGCGTGGCCTGGCGGGCATACGCTTCGGCTTTAATTAAAGTCATTTCGCCGGGCAGGTAAATGGGCCATGGTGCGGTAGCAGCAGCACCAAAACCATTGATGCGGAAACGGGGTGCAATGCTGGTATTGATAACCGTATAAAAAGGCACCCGCTTATCGGCTGCATCGGGCTGCAAACCTACCGGCAAGCCGAACGTGCTATCTACCGGCTGATACACATTATTGGTGGAAGTAGCCGTTTCGAAAATGGGATTCAGGTTGGCATTGTCGTACACAAAAGTGGAGCGTTTGGTAAGGTCAACCGCATTGGCTGCGGACAAAGCCAGGGCGTAATTACCGCTGAATAATGCGTAACGGGCTTTCAGGGCATTCAGCGTATTTACAATATCAATACCGGCAGGTACATTGGCGGTAAACGTAGCTGATATTGGGTTTGCACTGATCGTAGTCAACGCTTCATCAATTGTCGTAATCGCCATTTTGTAGCCTTCTATCCGGTCAATGAACGTTACATTTTGTCCGATGCCGGAAGGTACTTTTTCCCAGAATTCTGCCAGATTGCCCAGGGACAATGCCTTGAAGATATCTGCATAGGCAATCAGGCCACTGGCATAGTTTTTATCGCTTAATTTGTTGGCGCCCTCTATTACAGTGTTGGCGTCATAAATTAATTTGTTCGAGTTAATCCAAAGCCCTTCCAGAATAGTATTCGTCCCATCAACCGTACTGCCGCCGGTACTTAATTGCAGCTCCGGAATATTACCGGCATTCAATAAAATTAATTCACGGGTTACAAAGCCATTGGCCGTAACGGCATTGAACAATGAGCCTGCACGGGAAGTGGAATAACGCCGTTGCATACCCACCACAATACCTGCCAGGGTACGGGCATCATTGAGGGCAATTTCCGACGGCACCGAGGATGGGCTTACATAATTTTTTGTGCAACTGCTGCTGAAAATGCCAGCCGTAGCAAGGAGGAAAAGGAATTTATGATGAAGTTTCATGTATGAATTTTTAAATGTTTTTATGTAGAGACGCCATGCTGGCGTCTAACTATCGTTCAATCAGAGACGCCAGCATGGCGTCTCTGATGATGTGTGAGAAACGTCATGCCGGGTGTGGAGACGCCAGCATGGCGTCTCTACAAAAGAAAAATTAAAATTTCGCATTCAATCCCACATTAAATGTACGCGGCACCGGAACGCTGCCAAAATCAATACCACGCAGGATGGTGCTTTGCCCGGCTGCATTTACTTCAGGGTCGTAACCTTTATAATGATCCCACGAAATAAGGTTGCGGCCACTCAGGTTAATTGTCAGGTTGCTGAACCCTTTTATTTTACCGAAATTGTAGCTGAGCGATACTTCCCGCAGTTTGGTAAACGAACCGTTATCTATCCGCCATTCTTCAATGGCATAAACCCCTGCCACGTAACCACGTGGTAGTTGGCCTTTGTCCTCCTGTTCAGCTACTTTCCCGTTGCCTACGCCCTGCCGGGTACGCCAGTCGGCATTCCATACATCTACGCCCTGCACGGCATCCAACTGCACCCGTAATGCCAGTTTTTTATAAGTTACTTCGTTGGTAAGTGAGGTAGTATAATCCGGATTGGGATCGCCCAGCACTTTGCGCAACGGCGTACCGGTTGGCAGGCCGGTGGTAGCATCCCGGCTGGTGGTATAAGTAGTGGGCGTAAGTTGCGTACCCCGTTCCTGTTGCGGTATGCCGGTAGTGTTTTTTACCTGGTTGCCAGCCCCATCACGGGCAAAAAAAGTTCCGTAAAAAACACCAATAGGCTGCCCCTGCAAAATGGCAACCGGTGCACCCGGATTGGTACTGAATAAAATTAGCGACTGTCCGATATCAATGGCCTGATTCCGGTTGCGGTTAAAGATGCCGGTAATATCCCAGCGGAGGTTTTTATTTTGAACAGGCGTGCCGGTCAGCACTATTTCAATCCCTTTATTACGCAGGCTGCCAATATTATTTAAAAAAGCGGAATAGCCGGTAGTGGGTGCAATAAAACGGCTGATGAGCAGGTCGGTTACTTTTTTATTGTACCAGTTGAATTGCAGCCCAACCCGGCCGGCTACAAACGATAAATCTGTTCCTATTTCCAGTTCCCGCTGGCGTTCGGGTTTTATATCTTCATTGGCCAGTGTATTGCTGCTGCCAAAGCTTACCCGGCCTGCCAATGGAAACGGCGTGTACGAATTAAAGCGGCTGTAAGCACCAATGCCGGTCAGGTTGCCGCTTTCGCCGTAGGCTGCCCGTAATTTCAGGGTATTCCACCAGGTGCTAACGGGCATGCTTTTCCAGAATTTGGCCTCAGACAGTACATAACTGCCGCTTGCCTTTACATATTTTTGATTGCGTTGGTTTTCGCCAAAAACCGATGAGCCATCCAGGCGGATAGCACCGGTAACAAATAATTGATTTTTGTATTTAAAATTCTGTTGTACATACGCACCGGAAATAGATATTTCGCTGCGGTCGTCGCTGCCGGGCAGTGCCGAAGCCGCACTGGTAACGGTGGATACAAAGGGCGCCAGACCACGGCCCTGCAGTAATTTATATGCATTTTTTTCGTATTGCAATGAGTAGCCTACCTGTGTGGTGCTGCCCCAATCCCTACTGATGTTGGCTGTATAGGTTGCATTGATTTCATTATTAATCTGGTAAAAATGATTGCTGGCTGTGCTGGCATATCCGTTCAGCGTAGCATCCAAAGTGGGGCCGCCACCATAAAAGCCGGTACTAACGTTATAAGCAAATGGCGGAATAAACGTATTACCGGTCTGTGCATAGTTATCAATACCGAGGGTGTAATCCAGGGTCAGGCCTTTCAGCGGTTTAAACTTTAACCCGGCATTTGCCAGTATGCGGCTTGTTTCCTGTTGCTGCTTTATATCCTCAATTACCGATAAAGGATTTACGCGTCCTCTTTCGCCTACAGCTTTTAAATTACCGGTAGCATCCCTCGTATAAATATCATGAAAATTACCAATGATGGTCACTGAATTCATGGGTGAAAAAAACGAATTGCCGTCCGGCTTTTCATTGCCTGAACTATTGATGTAATTAATGCCCGACGTAAAGCTGAGTTTATCCGTGAGCGCCTGGTCTAAATTGAACCGGAAGCTATACCGCTGGAAGTCGGTGTTTTTGAT
Source organism: Chitinophagaceae bacterium (assembly GCA_965246935.1). Taxonomy (GTDB): domain Bacteria; phylum Bacteroidota; class Bacteroidia; order Chitinophagales; family Chitinophagaceae; genus JAZKFT01. Next base: position 77,706 of record CBDFGC010000003.1, read on the forward strand.
GATGCCCTGGTTTTTAAAATAGGAAGCCGAAGCATAATATTTTGTTTTGTCCCGTCCGCCGCTTACCGAAACATTGTTATCTGTACCAAGGGCAGTGCGAAAAATGGCATCCTGGTAATCATAGCGGGTAACGGGCGTAGTGGTTGTAAGCGTGGGCGTTAAAATATCCTGGGTTTGCGCATCTACCGAACCTCCGAATTTAATGGGTGCATCATTCATCTCAATGCGCTTGCGAAGCTTACTTACCATAAAGCTGGTACTTACACTTACCTGTGGCGCACCACTGCTGCCTCTTTTGGTAAAAATCTGCACTACACCGGCATTGGCCCGTGAGCCATAAATGGCTGCTGCAGCGGCGCCGTTCAGCACTTCTATGCGTTCAATATCAGCAGGGTTAATATCGGCCATGCGGTTTTGCCCGATAGCGCCTACAAACGTGCCGCCGTCATAATTACTGCTGGTATTGGTTACGCGGTTGGTTGCATTATTTACAATTACACCATCCACAATGTACAGGGGATCGCTGCTGCTGTTTACGCTGCTTACGCCCCGCAGCCGCACCGATAAACCGCCACCGGGGTCGCCATTATTTTGTATGATTTGTGCTCCGGCCGTTTTGCCCTGCAATGCCTGCAGTACGTTGCCGGCGCCTGCCCGGTTTAGCTCATCGGCTTTTACGGTGCTGATGTAGCTGCCTAATTGCCGGCGGGTAGTGCCTGCCGATGTACCCGTTACTACTACTTCATCCAGGTTTAAGGCATCCTGGCCTAATACTGCATCTGCCGTGTAATTTGCATCGCCGGTAATAGTAATGGTGCGGCTGTACGATTTAAAACCTACGGCAGAAATAACCAGGCTGTGCTTACCCGACGTAGCACTAATGGTAAAAGAGTAAGTACCCTCTGCAGTCGTAGTTCCGCCGGTACGGTTATCAAAGGAAACAGATGCAAACGGCACTGGTGCGTCGTTCGTAGTGGTTACCTTGCCCGAAATGGTTTTTTGCGAATAGGCACCGATGCATATTACCATTAGCAGGCACAGAACAATACATTGCCTCATAAATTTTGCAGTTTGGTTTTGAAATGATAAACCGAATGTATGGATAACAGGAACAATTACAACGGAATACCCGACATGCCAACGATTGCGGGTTAAAAATTTAAATACCTCACCCTCAACCCCCTGCCCCTTTCCACAGGTGGAGAAGGGGTGCCTTTACTCAATTACTTCATTAATTGCACCAGCAACTTTACCATAAGTAGTCTTTAGAGCTAATTTATACCCCGATATCATGAACCAATTGCTAATGTTTATTTATAAAGCTACACAGCGGCACCCCTCTCCACCTGTGGAGAGGGGAAGGGGGTGAGGGCAGTAGATGAGGCTTTCAAATAAAAACACCACCGTTTCGTTTTTACTTTTATTTTGAATGGCATGAAAAGAAAATGGCTGAACCGGCTAAAAAAACTGGGCTACACCATCGCTGTGTTGATCCTTCTTTTCTTTTTGCTGAACTGGCTGTTTCCGCTGCCTGACAATATTCGTTACTCCCCGATTGTAACCGACGACAGTGGCGAAGTGATCCATGCCTATTTAACCCGTGACGAAAAATGGCGGATGAAATTAGAAGCCACGGAAATTACACCGCTGCTGCGCCAAACCATTATTGCCAAAGAAGACAAATGGTTTTATTACCATCCGGGTATTAATCCTTTTGCTATTGGCCGGGCCTTATTTTATAATGTATTTACCGGCAGGCGAACCAGTGGCGCCAGCACCATTACCATGCAGGTGGCCCGGTTGCTGGAACCAAAACCCCGAACGTTTTTTAATAAAATAAGAGAGAGCTTCCGGGCCTTACAGTTAGAGTGGAAATACAGTAAGGAGGAAATACTGCAACTGTACCTGAACCTGGCGCCATACGGTGGCAATATTGAAGGCGTAAAAAGTGCATCTGTTTTATACTTTAAAAAAAATCCGGATCACTTATCGCTGGCCGAAATTGTGGCCTTAAGCATCGTCCCTAACCGGCCCAATACGTTGCGGATGGGCGAACACAATGAAGCCGTAGTGCAGCAACGGAATAAATGGCTGCAACGCTTTGCTGCCGAAAAATTATTTACCCAAAAGGAAATTGAAAATGCACTGAAAGAACCCCTGCTCATTAGCCGGAGTGCCGCCCCGCAATTAGCCCAGCATCTGAGTTACCAGCTAAGCCGCAGTCAGCCCGTCAGCCATAGTTGCCTGCACATGAATACACAGTTAAAAACCGAACAACTGGTAAAGGATTATGTGCAAACATTATCTTTTCAGGGTATTCGTAATGCATCAGTCATTATTCTGGATAATGAAACGCACCAGGTAATTACCTATGTAGGCAGTGCCGATTTTAAGAACCCCCTGGATGGTGGACAGGTAAACGGCGCTGCTGCTATCCGCCAGCCGGGTAGTACGTTAAAACCTTTGCTGTACGGGCTTTGCATGGATGCAGGCTTGCTTACACCTAAGACAATTATTAGCGATGTAGCTGTTAATTATGCAGGCTATGTGCCCGAAAATTACGACCGCCGGTTTAATGGGCTGGTAAGTATGGAATATGCGTTGGAACATTCGCTGAACATCCCTGCCGTAAAAAGCCTGAAAGCATTAGGAAAGGAAAACTTAATCCAGGCCCTGGCCAAATGCAATTTCAAACAAATTAAAAAAGACCAGGGTAAGTTGGGCCTGAGTATGATACTCGGCGGCTGTGGCTGCACGCTGGAAGAACTGGTTGGCCTGTTCAGTGCCTTTGCGAATGAAGGTGAGTTTGTGGCCCCCATTTATACAATTCTCCAACAGGGGAAGGAACAACAGCCAGCAAAAGAAAATAACGGTTCGCACCGGTTTGTGTCCTCACGAACCGGAAGAGGCGAACGAATCCTCAGCCGTTCTGCAGCTTATATGATTACGGAGATTTTAAGCAAGGTGAACCGGCCCGATTTCCCGGTGAACTGGAGCAGCACGACGCACCTGCCCAAACTGGCCTGGAAAACCGGTACCAGCTATGGCCGCCGCGATGCCTGGAGCATTGGCTACAATAAAAAGTATACGGTAGGCGTATGGCTTGGCAATTTCAGCGGGGCCGGTGTGCCCGACCTAAGTGGCGCCAATGTGGCCACGCCATTGCTGTTTAAAATTTTTAATACCATTGATTATGATGCGGGCCGGGAGTGGTATAGCCCACCCCCCGGTTTGGAGCAGCGGATGGTGTGCAATGAAACCGGCCTGCCACCAGGTGAATTTTGCACCAGCCTGGTCAATGATTATTTTATTCCATTGGTTTCTGATAATACCACCTGCAACCATGTAAAAGAAGTACTGGTAAGCGCCGATGAAAAATGGAGTTATGCGAAAGATTGTGCGCCTACAACCGGGTATAAAAAGAAACTATTTAAGCAGGTAGCACCGGAAGTGCAACAGTATTATGAAGAAAACGGCATCAGTTACGAAAAAATACCGCCACTGCATCCGGATTGTGCTACCACTGCCAATGGCAGCGGGCCACGAATTACGGCGCCGGTGAATGGCAGCGAATACCTGATTAGTAAAGAGGCCCCCGAACCGCTGGCACTTACCTGCCAGGCAGCAACCGATGCGAACAAAGTATTCTGGTATATCAACAATCAATTCTATAAGTCATGCAATCCTAGGGAGAAGCAATTTTTTCTGCCGCAGGAAGGCCCGGTAAAAATTAGTTGCACAGATGATAAGGGCCGCAACAGAGATGTTTGGATTAGAGTGAAATGGGTGGATTTGTGACCTCATCCCCGGCCCTTCTCCACAGGTGGAGAAGGGTGCCTCTGTGGAGCAGATTATTATTTTTACGATTAGTTGCTTACAAATCCAGCGTTTGAAATGTTCGATCTGGCAATCAATTTTAATAAGCACCGGGTTTAAATCTAATTCGTTGATGTCAGATAGATAAGTTCAATAGATTTCAACGGTACTTTGGTTGTTAACCAGTTCAGTTTTCTGCCTTTCAGTTATCTTTTTTGGAAGACCATGCTTTTTCAAATCTTCATTAGCCTTTTCTAACTTTTCCGGGAACAGCACAACGCCATCATATTTATTGAGAGACTCGTCAATTATGACGTTACCAAATATGCTGATAAGGTTTTTTCTTTCTGTTTTCTTTTCCATAATTTTTATTCGCCAAAATAATCGTTGTCAATTTTTTTTACTTCATAAACTGTTGAAGTTGATACGCCTAATCCGTAGTCGATCATAAACTCTGCCAGTTGATCGCCATCAATTAAAATTACTTTTTTTGTAATTGTTTTTACATATTCTTTAGCGCTTTCTGCAAAACGGGAAGTTGTTATAAAAATTCCTTTGTTAGCTCTTTGTCCATCTAATGCACCTACAAAAGATTAAATATCCGGCCGTCCCACAGCTTGGTTATCCCACCGTTTGGCTTGTATGTAAATGAAATCAAGTCCAAGTTTATCTTCTTTTATTATACCATCTATTCCTTCATCTTTTGTAAGCCTAGTAGCCCTGCCGGCATCCTTCAGTGATCCGCCATATCCCATTTTTACAAGAAGTTCAACAACTAGTTGTTCAAAAAAAGCGGGAGACAATCCGATAATTTTTTTTCTTAATTCTTGAGCAAGTGAGACACGAATACTTTGATAAGCACTTTCCAAGGTCTCTTCAGGGGTTTGCGTGTTCGTTAAATCAGAAGATGTATTCGTTATAATCTCATCATCTTTTTTAGCATTTTGAAATTCCAAAAACTCAGGAAACTGCCGTAATAGTTTAACGTCAATTTTAGATGGGTTGTCTTTTAAAATTGAAACCCCACGTTTTGTGATCTGAACAGTAGCTCTCTTTTGACTATCGAGAAGCCCTGCTTTTTTTAAATAGGTTCTTGCCCATCCTACCCGGCTTCCAAAAACAAAAGTTTGCCCGCTAGGCAGTAATTCTTTTCTTTGATCATCAGTTAACTTAAATTGTATAGCAAGAGCCTCAACTAAGTCACCAATTTTATGTTCCTGATTATCTGATGTTAGCTTTAATAATGGCAGCATTAATGATTGATAATCCGGTATTGGCATATCTTGAAGATTAAGTTTACTGTTTCCTTGATTTCAAGATTAAATGTAGCTCGAAACCAATAACAACAATTGCTTTAAACAAACGTAAAATTATGCAACCCGTTTTCACCCAATCCGTCCACATTGCAGCACTGCCCGACACCATTTGGATGGTACTAACTAATCCTGATAAAATTGAACAATACATGTATGGCTGCCGTATGGAGCGGCCCTGGGAAGAAGGCCACCCGGTGGAGTATACTATGGAGCGGGATGGGCAGCCCGTGCTGATGGTAAAAGGAGAAGTCGTAAAAGTAGAGCCGCCTTTTTATCTGGAGCATACCATCTTTCCGGCAACCAGTTCGCTGATAGAAGATATCCCTGAAAATTACCTGACCGTTAGTTACACCATTACCGCAAAGGGTAATGAAAGCGAACTAACCATTACCCAAAAAGATTTTACCAAAGTAGCCGAAGGTGAAAAGCGCTATAACAGTACGGTGAATGGCTGGGCAGGCGCCATCCCTAAAATAAAAGAACTGGCAGAAGCGGATACAAAGACATTGTAATCATCAGCGTTTGCTCTAAGACTTTAATCCTCTTCTTCAAGCCATTTAGGTATTCCATATTTCGCAGCCATCTCTTTGTAATATTCTGAGTTTTTAAACTTTCGCTTCTCTTCCTTTAGAAGATTTAATACCTCTTCCTTTTTATCCCAATTCTCAAAGCATTGCAAATGAAAGCCGCAGTCAAAATATTCGTATAGAGGATGGCTCGTGTTGGATATTGCAGGTAAACCTTTCAATTCCTCACCAGGCATAAGAAGTTCGCCACAAAGAGCACATGTTGATTGACCTAAAAATATTAATGCCATAGGAAAGTTCAGTTGCGATTAACTGATGAGCATCCTTGTAACTGATGGGTACTCAACCGGCTTGCCCTGGTTGGTGTCGTCGCCACAACTATTCAGAAAAAATTTGCTTTGCATTTTAAAACAGCTACGGTTCTTTACGCCAGCGCCGTAACCTATCTGTAGCAACATACATATCCTGTTTGTCAAGGCTTTCTGCTCCGGCTGGAGCAGCCCTTACATATTGCTGATTTATACCCATTGCAGGGTTGCCCTATCCAGGGCAATGCCTAATTGTAATGTATCCCCACTTCTACAGATAGGTTACGTCACCGGCGTAAAAAACGATAATGGAATTTCTTCCGAACAGTTGTAGTGTCGTCACGAACAGGAAAAAGCAGTTAATTCAACTTTACATTCTGCCTGGCAAACAGGGCTGCATCGTTCTTAATCTTTAGTTCCCATTCCCAGGCCGTTTTCATCATTGTGTCAAGATCATATTGTAGTGTCCAGCCTAATTCCCGGACTGCTTTTTCGTTGTTGGCAAAAATGGCTACCACATCGCCGGGGCGGCGGGGGCCAATTACATAGTTTAGTTTTACGCCGCTCACCTTTTCAAACGCCTTGATAGCTTCCAGCACGGTTACCCCGTTGCCGCTGCCCAGGTTTAGGATGTCACAGGCAGTTTTATTTTTCCCTTCGGATAGAAATTGCAGGGCCAGTGTATGCGCATGGCTAATATCGCATACGTGTATATAATCGCGTACACAACTACCGTCACGGGTAGGATAATCATCCCCATGGACCGTCATTTGCGGCAGCTTGCCAATAGCGGTTTGTGTAATGGCAGGCACCAGGTTAGCAGGCCGGCCAATGGGCAATTCGCCAATATGGACAGAAGGGTGTGCACCAACCGGGTTGAAGTAACGTAAAAGAATAAATTTGGTATCACCAAGCTTTGCCGCTTCCTGTATCAGTTGCTCGCCAATTTGCTTGGTTAACCCATAGGGACTTTCGGCAGGCTTTACCGGCGATTCCTCGGTAACCGGGATAGCATCGGGATTTCCATACACCGTACAGGAGCTGGAGAAAACGAAATAAGGGATCTTAAATTCCTGCGTACACTTCAGCAGGTTGACCAGCGAAAACAAATTATTTTCAAAATACAGCAGCGGTTTTTCTACCGATTCGCCTACTGCTTTGTAGGCAGCAAAATGAATAATGCCCTCGATGTCAGGATTTTCCGTAAACACGGCTAACGTATCGTCGTAGTCACAAATATTGACCTTGTAATTCTTTACTTTCTTGCCAGTGATTTCTTCAATACCGGTTAATAAAAAAGGACTGCTGCGGCTATTGTCATCCATACAAATAACCTCATAGCCGTTTTCAATCAGATCAACAAGGGTGTGTGCGCCAATATAGCCACAGCCACCCGTTACCAAAATTTTTGACATGCCGCAAATATACAAATCCCGCTGTGCCGACAAAAGTTGTGGCAAATACGAAATACGTAAGCGTCTCAATACGCCACAATACGCACAAAAAGCAATGGGTTTCCGCAAAGTAGAAAACAGCAGGAGATAGATATTCAAACCAAAATTCAAAAAAAGAAAACTATAGGGGTAATGTGTGCACACAGATACAGCTACAAGAAGCGGTTATCTACTTGTAAATAACTTCCGCTTATCCGAATGGTATTGCCTGTAATGAAAATGGAATTTTGAGCGCTTGTAATATGGTTGCGCCAAAAATGTTGCAACTAGTTCCGGTAACATTTTCAAACAGTTCACGGGCACTTGTAAATTTTATCAATATCCGCCTCTGTTTTTATGGTTCTTAACTGGTACGTTACGTCTTTACCGTTGATGCTTTCATTGGGGTTATCCGTTACCTGGCTGTTTACCATTTTCCGGACAATTTTATTTCCCAAATAGTAGCGCCTGGTTTCCGTAGGTTGCTCATTCCTGCCGTTCGTTATTTGCTGGTAAGCAAAAATCAGTTTGCCCTTTTCATAATAATATTGATAGCTCCATTTCAAAGCTGCCTTATCCCCGTCACCCGTACCTAAGTCGGTTAGCTTCACCACGTCTGTCCCTTTATAGTACAGGGTAATGGTCGCTTTTTGTACCCCGCATTTATTGGTGTAACTGAATGCCTTGCTTTGTAGTTTTGAGGCATTGATGTCAAAAAAAGCCTTTTTTATTTTCTTTACTTTTTCTTCTGTTGCTTTTTGCCCGGCAGTCATTTTTTTTACGGCCACCTTTTGTGCCGATGCTGGAATAACAAATAGGACACTTATAATAACCAGGTAAAATTTATGCATAATGTTTTCACTTTAATACCTGCAAGATGATTAAGTATTTTTTACAAGCAAATCTTTATTCCTGTTCCATTCGATTATCAATTTTATATCTGCATATTTTTTTCCGGAAACAAATTTTTAAAATCATCTTTTAATGAAAGGTAGTGTTTGGCAACGGCTATTGTAATGATTGCTGCCATTCCTTTTGCACAAGATAGTAACAGGAAAACTATGCCATGTAGCAGTGGCGCAGGCTAATGGTGAAAGTATTAAATGGTTTTCTTTGTTTTCAACATCATCATTCTACCCGGCTATATTTACAATGAGCGTAAATATCTTCCGCTTAGCCAAACTTTACTGATATGGTATCCGGTTTATTTCCCCTTTTAACTGTTTTGATAAGGTACATTTTCCTGATGTTGACAATTGTAGTGATGGTCACAAACAGTTTCGCTCAGAAAGAAGGCAAAAAAAATAAGACAGTCTATTTTAGCATTGGCCCCGAGTTAGCCTTACCTGTCTGGTATTTTAGCCGGGAATCCAATTTTGGACTTGGTGGCAGTGCTTTGCTGGAAGTGAAGACTTCGCAACCGGCAGGAATTACGCTTGGCCTGTGCTATATTCATTACTTTCCAAAAAACAGGCCTGTATATTCCGGCGTTGCAACCGATCAGTTAGCAGCGCTGTTGGGGGTGCGTTATTATTTCAACAAGCATTTTTTTGCTTCCGGTCAGGTCGGGTTTAGTGTACATCAGGACGAGTATCGGGAACTTGATGGCTCGGTTTTAATTGCTCCCGGCGTAGGTTTTAAATATGGCTTACTGGATGCTACGCTTAGATATATGACCGCTAACCGGGAGGGCACCCCTCTGTCCGGTATTAGTTTAAGGCTGGCTATTGCGTTCTGATCGTTTTGTGAAATTGTTTAATTGGAATGATTGTCAATTGCCTAATTGTTTTTAACCGGGCTCACCAATTGAAACCGGGGTATTTCTACCGTAAATTTTTTATGGTTGGCCAGGTTAGCCATTTCGTATATACCATGCATGGTACCCATTTCGCTGCGAAGCTGGCAGCCGCTTACGTATTGGAAAGTTTCACCTTGTGTTAGTACTGGTTGCTGGCCAATTACGCCATCGCCTTCTACTTCCCGGAATTCGCCATGGCTGTCAAAAATGTACCAGTGCCGGCTAAGCAACTGCACCGTAAATGCATTATGATTTTCGATGGAAATACGGTAGGCAAACATAAACTCCCGTTGTACCGGATTACTATATTCCGGCTGGTAAAATGTTTCCACTGTTATTTCTATTCCTGAGGTTATGGCATTACTCATGCAGTAAAATTAACCCATTCGGATATTACAATGCTACATTGGTAATAGCTAATATTTTTTCTTCAACCTCTTTTAAGAACGGCAGTTGAATAGGAACAGCATAGCAATGGTATCTGCCGCAGAGATTATATTCTTGTTTTGATGGTCTGCTCAATACAGATGATGGGTTAAAGCTAATTTGCCATTACCACAAATCCCCGCATCAAAATTGCCTGCTCACAGTACCCTGCTTCCGGTTATTTTTGAAGCGCAAAGCCAATTTGTAAAATTTAAAATCGTACACATGAAAATAGCAGTAGCCAAAGGCGATGGAATAGGTCCTGAAATAATGGAAGCTACCTTAAACATTTTTAAAGCAGCCGGTGTGCCACTGGAGTATGTGTTTGTGGATATGGGCAAATGGGTGTTCGACAAAGGATTTAATAATGGCATGACGGACGAAGCAAAGGCAACGATTGAAGAATTAAGCATCCTGTTTAAAGGTCCGATGGAAACACCCAAAGGCAAAGGGGTAAAAAGCATTAATGTTACAGCCCGCAAAACCTGGAATACGTATGCCAACCACCGCACGTTTCAAACCCTGCATGGCGTTGATACCGTATTCAGCAAAGCAGGCATCCCTATAGACATTACCATTGTCCGGGAAAATATTGAAGATACCTATGGCGGCATTGAGCACATGATTACGCATGACGTAGCCCTGAGCCGCCGTTTTATTACCCGGCCCGGCAGCCTGCAGGTAATCCGCTATGCATTTGACATGGCCCGAAAAAAAGGGACCCGCCGCATTACCTGTGGGCACAAGGCCAACATTATGAAATTAACGGATGGTCTTTTTTTGGAATGTTTTTACGAAGTGGCTAAAGAATATCCCGACCTGAAAGCCGATGATGTAATTGTAGATGACCTGTGCATGAAACTGGTAACCCGCCCCGACTTGTTTGATGTAGTGGTGCTTACCAATTTGCAGGGCGATATTGTAAGCGACCTTTGTGCCGGTTTGGTAGGTGGCCTGGGCTTCGCACCTTCTGCTAACATCGGCGACCATATTTCCATATTTGAAGCCGTACATGGTACCGCCCCGGATATTACGGGTAAAAATATTGCTAACCCCACAGCCTTGCTGCTGAGTGGCTTTGCCATGCTGCGGCACCTGGGCCTTACTGAAAGTGCAGCCGTTATTGAAAATGCACTGCTGTATACGTTGGAGAGCGGTGTGCATACAGGCGATTTTGGCGACCGTAGTACCTCTTCGGTAAATACCACGCAGTTTGCCGATGCCATTATTCAGAACTTTGGTAAAAAACCGGAGCATAGCCCCAGGCCGGAAAGTGAAGACCACCCAACAGTATGCACGGTCTATCACATGGATAAAAATGCGATGATGGAAAGTGTAGAAGGCGTGCAGGAAAAGATTGTTGGCGTAGATATGTTTTTAGAAAGTAATGTGCAGCCGGAAGCTATTGCCAAAAAATGCCTGCGCCATGCCGGGGTAAAATTCAAATTAATAAATATCAGCAACCGTGGTACACAGGTATGGCCTACGGGCAGCAGGTTCACCAACCTGGTAAATCAGTACAATGCCCGTTTTGAAAGCCTGGACGGCGAACCGCTGAACCAACAGGATATCATTGGCTTGTACGTAAGTCTGAGTGGCGACTTTAAAATTTGCTCGCTGGAATTGCTGAATATGTGGGGAGATAAAAAGGGGTACAGCCTGGCGCAAGGACAATAATATAGAAATACAAAATTCAAATAAGCAACGGGCAATTAGCAATAGGCGAATTTGTGCGACTATTTTCCGCAGCCTGTTCTAATAGAGCATAGTACCAGATCAAATTGGGTTGTAAACTTCAAGTCAGATGTTCAATCCTGATTTGCTTATTGCCAATTGGCCATTGCTATTTTAAGCTGCCGGCACCTATTAATAATCTGAATAATCCGTGGCACGTAAAAACCGGATGTCGGATTTTGACACGTTGTGCTGGTACTGCGGCAATGCAGAAAGTTGTTTCCATGCAGGATCAGCAGAAAAAGATTTCCAGTGTGCATCCCGGTCTGCTTTATTCTCAAAGCTGGTCATATACATCAGGTTGGGCATCCGGCTGCCGGCAATTACTTCTGCATAAAAAACCGGGTTGAAGTTTAATTTGCCGAAGATGTCGATCTCACCGCCTTCATTAAACATCTGTACTTTATTATGGTACAATTTTTCCGTAGGGCTTTCATAACTGCGCAGTTCGTACACCCTATCCGCTCTTGGTCCCTTTAGCCTGGGAAGGTTCATCACCGGCGCCAGTGGAAAAGCCTGCAACACAATATTCTCCATACGCATGGATGCAGGGTTTTGATAACTGGTATCAAAGGATTGCGATGCCGCAATGAATTGATCATCCTTTAGCAGCCTGGAGGATAAGGTAAACAACTGATCAGCTTTTTTAAAGGGGATGATAATATAGATGAGCTTATCAATAGCCGTATCATTGGCAATGGGTTTGAATACCCCAATGTTAGTATTACCCATTCTATGTAAGGCGGGGAGGTACATCTCTTTTAAATAGCTATCCAACGCCGTTTCCTGTACACCGGCAGCAAAATGATACACAGTAATCTGGTAAAACTCCCGGCTTTTTTCTTTTGCAGAGGCTGTGTTGACCAGTAATTGGAGAAGTAAAATGGCAATAAAGCAAATGTTCTTTTTCATAAGCATAGTTACTACATCCCGCCTATTATCTGCAACGTTTTATCATCCTGTTTTCCATTAAAAAATTTATCTAAAACGGCCCGGAAAACCGGGTTGGCGTTTGGCAATAGGGAAAACAAGGTCATGGACGATTTTAGCTTTACATCGTCGGGACTGCCAAATATGTTGTTGGCATTGTTGCCTGGTAGCCGGAGCAACGCATGGCAAATTTCGATGAGCCTGCTGCCTAACATGGAATGCTGTAAAAATGCTTCTGCTTCGGGTATATCTTTTATGGCGTAATATTTTGAAGTGCTGCTAAAACCTAATCCCTGTATCTGCGGAAAAATATACCAAATCCAATGACTCCTTTTTCTCCCATGCTGTACTTCGGATAATGCAATTGCGTAATCTGTTTCCTGTGCATTCACAAATCTTTGCAGGTTAATTTCTTTCGTCATCTGGTTTAGCTGATTATCTTTTCAAATGCGTACGCAAAGATGTAATCCATAGGCCATAGTAGCAGTATCATTTCGCAAAATAAACAGGGTTTTGTGTTGCTGGGGGAATATTACTTCCATCAAGCCCGGCTAACTGATGATGAAAATAGAAATAAAAGTTGATGATCTGTACTTAGTCCGAAATTGCTTATCAAGCCCGAACAACTGCCCAATGATGCTGTAATTGTTGAACCACGGCTTACGTCCGCCCCGGTAGTGCAAAACCCTTGTTTGTTGATGGCAGTTTGTTATTATACTGTCTTTTAAACCTTCCAATGAGTCGATATGCTGATTCAGCTCTTTATTTTATGCCATTGTGCCCTACGTGTTTAATTTCACTGATCTGTACAACAGGCTGAATATTAGTGTAATTTTTAAAGTCACTGATAACTGCATCTCTGTTTTGTGCTATCGCTTTATTATATTCAGTAACATCAACAATGTAAAAATAACCTACGGCCACAAAAGGGACTTTATCATTTGCCGTTCTGCCTGCTATGCCTTTATCAATTTCATAAAATTTTAAATTTTTTCCTAAAAATCCTGCTACCATAGGCATGTGTTTTCTTTCATAATAGTCCATATCAAAGGTTTTATCTTCGCCATTCGGATAGAGTATTGCTACCTTAAACATTCCGGTTTCCGGGGTGGATGAGTGTATCAGCTGACTGGTTTTGCAACTTATCAAACCTATAGTGGCAAAGATTAGCGGGAAGAATTTGATTTTAGTTATCATATAAATTAGTTTTAAAGGTTCTTGTTTCATCAGAACGCTTAATTGCCACCAGCGATCAGGTATTGCCTGCAGGCCGGAACTGTAGCTTTGTCTGCCCATAACCGCTGCCAAATAATGAAATAAAAGTACAAGTTAACAACTAAATGTTGAGCAGAGTTCCGTCAGGCCGGGATGCAGTACAGTAGCAATTTGCAGCCGATTAATTTTCCGTCAAGCTCCATTTGTAGCAATACTTTTGTTAGCGGTTCGCCTTTTTTTTCGGCCAGTTATGTTAGCGTTTGTTTGTTTGCTCAATCCCATATTGCATCGCCTCTTTAAGAATGTCAATATTTATATCTTTCAGTGTTTTGAATTTAATGCAATAACCTGTTAAACTTGCCTTGCTTATTGTTGTTCCAAAGGCATCGGGTAAGTATTTTTTATCTTCAAGTCCCATAATATAGACTGAGATACCTTTTGTATTGCCACTTATGCCAATTTGATAAAATTCTTTAGTTGAGCCGCCTTTATAACATATGATAAATTGTCCATACCCGATATTGGGATTTGTTATCACTTTGCCCGTTTCGTCTTTGCCGTCTAAAAACCATAATTTACCTTTGGGTAACACTTGAAGAATGTGCTGATGCAAGACTTCCATATCAGCACGTTTAGGTTCATCTTGGCTGTCAATATATGCTTTGATTTGTTCTTGTATGTTCATCTAAAACTTACTTTACTTATTTTTTGTTCGTCTGTTGATGTTTGCACGGTGGTCAACAGAGTGACCGCTAACGAACGGGTATTACTGAAGGCTGGGAATTGTTGCTGTGTCCGCCCTGGCCAACCGAAGTTGAAGTTAGAAAAAAATGAGGAAGATTAGATATGATGCGGAAGATAACTTGTCAAGGCCGAACCACTGCTGCACAACGCAAAAAAAGATGAAACACGGCTTCCGTATGCCCAACTTTTGCAAATACTTGTGTGTGTCCAGGTAAGCTGTCTTTGTGAGGAGAGAAGGTCTCCCGGTGGGAGAAGCGAGCAACCTTCACCATCAAACCGGTTACATGCTGCGTTGTTCTAAAGGGTAAGGTGGTGAACGATGTAACAGGCGTGTCTGTAAGAACCGATTGTACCCGGCATAAAGCCACCGGAACTTACAGGCAGGCGCAAAGGCGGAACCGGAGAACCTGTGCGTGTTGAATGTGGCTAAATAGGTAAAGCCGCCTGCAGGTGCGACAGGGCGTACGAACAGTTGCAGAGCGCAAGGCATTAAGCGGAGCACCCGCAAGATGTAACAGCGCTTCACAAACCGGCACAGGGGCGGATACACCCGTAGTAGTAAGGATAGCCTCCGAAAGCTGGCAGTAGCGAAGGGATACACAAGATGCAAAAACTGGTAAACATACAACAACTGAAAGGGATGATGAAACTGTTTAACCAACAATAGTAGGTGCAAACCTGCCCATTGGTTGAAGCATCTTGAAGAGCCGGATGAATCGGGAGGTTCACAGCCTGTCCCGATAGCAGAGCGTATCGGGATACGGTTCTGTGAGGAGCAGGGGGTGCGATCCCCCTTGCTTACTCTACTGGCTGCTACCGTTTTCTTCGCTTATAAGTCTATCAATTATTTGTATAGCTTTTTGTACACCATTTTCGTGCCTTAGTTGTTGTCCAAGTTGTTGAGCATTGTCAATAATGTCAGGTGTCAATGAGTACAAAATCGCATTTACTAATTTGTCTGCCGTTAGTTTAGATTTTTTTATAGGCTTTGAACCCACACCTAACTCAAATACTCTCTGTCCCCAAGCTGGTTGGTCCGCATTGTGAGGAATTATAACGGTCGGTTTTCCTACTCTTAATCCTGTAACAGTAGTTCCTGCTCCACCGTGATGTATTACCATTTTCATTTTAGGGAACAACCAACTATGAGGAATACTCTCTACTAAATATATATTGTCAGGCAATTTTTCTTTGTAGTCGTTTTTTGTCCAACCAAGTCCAACTACTGCTTTTTGCTTTGTTATTCCTAAAGCCTCAATAATTATAGAAAGTGTCTTGTTAAAACTGTCAAGGTCTTTCATACTACCAAAACCAATGTAGATAGGTGCTTCGCCACTATTGATGAAATTATCAAGCGCTATTGGTGGTAAAAAATTTGGCTCTGTTTCTATTATCCAGCTTCCTGTTGTGTGAATATTATTTGCCCATTCTTTTGAGTGTGAAAATAAAAGTTCACTGTACCCATTCAACACTAACTGTCTACTTTTTATTTGTTGCTTTAATGGCGAAATGCTAAAGTTAGTTTTACTTTTAATGTTTTTGTCCCAAAATTCTTTTATAGGCGACTTTGCCAATATCCAAAATACTTTGTCAAAAATGAAATGAGTAAGCAAGTTGTAATAGCTGCCCAATTTTGGTAAAGCATAAAATAAAATTGAAGGATAGTCTTTTGTTGCAACAACAGGAAAAGGTGTTGCTAAAATTGCTTTTTTATTTTTCTCATTTGCCAAGAAAAACGCTAACGGCATTCCTGGATGAAAAATTATCAGGTCGGCACTTTGACAAGCGTTCCAAATTTCGCCTTGTGCTTTTACCATTAATGACTTCAAAGATTTTGAACCTTTTAAATGGCTTACTATAAATTTAAAAGGGTTGCTACCCTTTGCCATTTCTTGCACTTCTCCACCTTCCATAATTTTTTGAATGTCCACATCAAGGGCATAAAAATCAAGTCCATAGTTTCGTACAAAAGTTTCTTCGTTCTTTGCAGAAATAATTAATACTTTGTAGCCTGAATTTTTTAATCCAAGTCCAAGAGCAATATATGGTTGTAAGTCGCCCCTTGTTCCTACTGTTGTGATTGCTATTTTCATTTATAACGGCCTTAGAGGCTGTCTAAAATTATTTTAATAAATAATCTGTGCTGCTTTTTGGCTGCAACTGCGTTGGATTTTTCGCCTTAGAACGCCAGCTATGGCTGCAAAATCCGCCTTGTTTCGCTCCAAAATCAACTACATATTAAAGTATCAAATAAATGTAGACAGCCTCTTAGGAAAGTGATTTTTTTTGAAAAAATAAATTTCTTGACCGAAAAAGTAAAACTGTCTGCTGCCGGTTGTTTTATTTCGATACTAAACGCTGCATTATTATTACGGTCTATTAAAATACCACTATAGGTTTTTGCTTTAGAATCAAATACCAAAGATTTGAAAACAATAATACCGTTTTTACTTTTACCATATATTTTTTATCACTACCTGAATACATATCTATCCTTTTTTCTTTGTGTTCTTTGTCCATCCATTTACCCAATAAGTTGTTTTGTGAAAAGGCTTTTTGAGAAATGCTGAATGAAAATAGAAATGTAAAAAAAGATAAGATTCTTGTTTTTTTATTGTAGCCAATACTTATTGTGTTAGCTACAAAGGTCTAAAACACAATTTTATTTACACTTAACATTTGTTACAAAATTATTTGTCGCCTTATTCTGGAAAGGCTTTGTGGCTTTATGCCCAAAAACGAAGCAATGTATTGAATCGGGATATTTTGTAAAAGATGAGGTTGTTCCGTTATCATTTTTTTGTACCGAAGTTCGGCTGTAAGCGTGGCTAAGTCGTTTGCCCTTATTTGTGATAATGCCATAACTTTTTCAAAAATGACTAAGCTGAACTTTTTAAAGTTTTCACTTTTGTCAATCAGCGTTATTAGGTTTTGTCTTGAAATTCTTAATAATTGACAATCCGTAATACATTCAACATTTTCTGTTGCAGGTTTTTGGTTGATGAGATTCAGGAAAGATGCAATAAAGCCATTTGGTGGGCATAGGTAAGTAGTTATTTCGTCTCCGTTTTCATCGTAATAAAACAGTCGCATAAATCCTCTATCAATAAAATATAGGAATACTGGTATTTTTTCTTGTTCTTCAATAACTGTATTCCTGTGTACACTGATAGTTTCGAAAAATTGCTTGCATAGTGTTTTATCATTTATGTCTAACTGAATTGTTTTTGAAATTTCCTGAAATAAACTGTCAGACATTTTATAGTTAGGCTTTATTTGTTTAGGGTGTCGCACTACGGTTGCAGCTAACGAATAAGTATTGCCGATGGTGGGGAATTTTATATTTGTCCGCCCGGAACCGCTGCCTGGCTTTTGATAAAGATAAATATTAAGGATTAAAGTTGGCCTTTATTCGCCAAACCCCGAACCGCAGTACAATAGAATTACAACTGTTGATTGCTCCAATGTCAAGCCCAGCTATTGGCAATACTTTTGTTAGCGGTTCGTTGTTCTTTGTTCAAATTAGGCTGTTTGTTTTATAATTTGTATATCACCATGAAGTTTTACTTCTTCACCCATAACAAGGCTTCCTGCTTCGGTTAGTAAACCAAAACTAAGTCCGAAATCCTTACGATTAATTTTTCCACTTACCTCAAATCCAGCCCTAATATCACCAAATCTACCTGTTCCTATACCCGTAAATTCAACGTTCATCTTAAAACTTTTGCTAGTTTCAAGTATCGTTAAATCCCCTTCAAGTTTATAATCATCATCTTGTTTTTGTATAAAGCCATTAAATAAGATTTTGGGGAACTTTTGTGCATCAAAGAATGTAGGTGATTTAAGATGGTTGTCTCTCCCGGTATTGTTTGTATCAATGCTATTCGTATCAATTTCAAAATTGATTTCAGCATTATTAAAATCTTCGCTACCACTCTTAACAACTCCGCTAAATACCTTAAATGTGCCGGAAACATTTGATATAGCTAAGTGTTTCACTTTAAACTGAATCTCAGAATGATTAGGGTCAATGGTCCAATTTGATTTTGCTTTTTCTGTCATGATTATTAATTTAGACAAAGCTATAAACAGTAAACGGACTATTTTTTACCAAATGGTAAACGCTATTTCTGGTTTCTTATCCTGCTTAATGATTGTTGTGTAATGCCAAGATATTTTGCTAAGTCGCCAAGATTAATCCGATGAAGAATTGGATTATTTTCTTTTATGAATAGATTATATCGGTTAGTAGCATTTTCTTCCAACATTTCACTTATCCGCTTACTCATTTTTACCGCTGCAATGGAAACTAATTTTCTGAAAAAGGTTTCCATACAATGTTGTTTTTTACAAAGCTCTTCCATTGTATCATGGCTAATTTGTGTTACTGTTGTTGTCTCTAAAGCACTTATCATATAATTGGAAGGTGTTTGTGTGAGGTAACTTTCAAAAACAGTGAACAAGATATTTTCAGAAAAGAAGCGCATGATAAATTCTTTGTCTTCCTTATTGAAAGATATTTTTGTGAGCCCTTTATTTATAAAAAACAGGTTTCTGCAAACCTCGCCGGGTTTCAATAAATACATACCCTTTTGAACGGTTTTTGTTTTCAAATTTTCCAATAGCTGTTCACTCGCAGTCTTATCAAGTGGAGAGAATTGATTACAGAATTGAATGAAATCTGTCATTGATATTTTTAAGTGTCGTTAATTAGTCTATTATTCTGTCGAAGTTTTTTACAATGACCGCTAACGCAATAATTCATTTTCCATTTGTTTCTTGCCCCAATTGTTTAAATGCTCTATAAACAAAATTAATTCCTGCCCGGTGCCGCTTAACGAGTATTCTACTTTGGGTGGTACTTCGTGAAACATTTTTCGGGTTATTAAGTTATACGCTTCCAATTCCCGTAAAGTTTGGGTAAGCATTTTAGTAGTAATATCAGGTAATGCCCTGCTCAACTCGCCATAACGCAGTACCGTCTTCGAATTCAAATGCCACAAAATACGCCCTTTATATTTTCCGCCGATGCGTTTAAAAGCATAATCAACCCCGCACATTTGTGTTATCTCAGAAGTTTTTGATTTATTTTTCATTTTTATTTTATAGTATATCATTGATAATCAATCTTACATACTTTTTAGTCTATAAGATACAAATAAGTACATACTTGTCAGAAGTATACAAACAGGTTAGTGTTGCAGTTCATTAAAGAAATAAAAATGAACTTAAAATTAAAAGACAAAGTAGCTGTGGTCACAGGTGCATCAAAAGGAATCGGGGCAGGAATTGCAAAAGCATTTGCCAATGCGGGTGCTAAAGTGGTTGTCAATTATGCGTCGAGTAAAGAAGGCGCAGAAAAAGTTGTGGGTGAGATTACAAAAAATGGAGGTGTTGCCATTGCTGTTCATGGTGATGTTACAAAGTCGGCGGATGTAAAAAGGCTATTTGAGGAAACAGAAAATGCTTTCGGCAGGCTGGATATTCTGGTAAACAATGCCGGTATTTTCAAATTCGAGCCTTTAGAGTCAGTTACAGAGGATAGCTTTCATGCACTATTCAATATGAATGTGTTGGGCAATTTATTATCTACACAATATGCGGTTAAGCTGTTTGGTAATGGTGGTGGAAGTATTATAAATATTAGTTCCACGAGAAGCCAAAATCCAACTCCCGGTTTGGTTGTATATTCTGCAGCAAAAGCTGCTATTGATAATATGACAACGCTATTATCAAAAGAATTGGGAAGAAAGAAAATCCGGATAAACACGATTGCACCAGGTCTTACGGAAACAGAAGGAACACATAGTGCTGGTATGATTGGCAGCGATATGGAAAAACATATGATAGCTATTACGCCATTGGGCAATCGCATAGGTCAGCCAGAAGATATTGCAAAAGTTGCGGTTTTCCTTGCTTCGGACGATGCCGGTTGGGTAACAGGCGAAAGAATTAATGTGGCGGGCGGTTTGTTGTAACTATCCCGAAAGTTATCAAAAAATGCTGTCTGTCGAGGATGGTATTTTTTGTTTGTGACGTATTGCTACAATGACCGCTAACGAACAGGTATTGCTGCAGGTGGGATATTTTATAACGTCAAGCCCGAAACCGCTGCCCAATAAAATTACTGATAATGAAGGTAAGAACAAAAACCAAATAGAATTACGTCTGCCGAAACTACTACTGATAGCGAACAAAAAGATGAGGATTTATTCGTCTGCCTGCATAGCAGCAAACCCCATGTTGCACGCCGCTGTTCCTCTTTTGTCAGCACTAACTTACTGTTAATCTGTTTTGATATATTTTACGTTTACAATCTAAAATGAAAAGTTCACCGAGTAAAAATGCCGACCGCTTGTCGATGCCGAAAAATGTACTGCCTGAAGCATAAGTCCATCTTAAAAGTGCCGGCTAAAAAAGTTATTTCTGACTCTCTTTACCTTTAAATTCAGTAAAGGTCTTTCCATCATAACTTTACTCAGCAGCCGCCTTTGCGAGGGGCACGTTTATAAATTATTTTACTATCTCGTTCTACATAGTCGCCCCATACTATTGGATATGAATACTTAGGTGCGTGCGATACGGCATGGCCTTTTATAATTATTTTATCGTTAACTTTCAGGCTATGCAATTGCTCAAGTTGAGACTTTTCCGGCTCAAATTTTACAATATAATCGTCACCATTAATCCTGGCCATCACTCCGAAACCTAATCTTGAGCCTGGCGGAAGAGAAAGAGAAGTTACAACAGCCTCCATATTGGTAGAGGCACTTATATGCTTCCTTATTTTAGCTTCAGCGGCATACACTTTTTTACCTGCGGAAGACGCTTCCCATTTTTTGAAATTTATACCATCAGGCGTAGCCTCCCATTTTTCCCTTTCGGCTTTCATTTCAGCAGCAGAGAGTAGCTTTGGGGTTGATTTTTTAGAAGTTTCATTTTTGATTTCACGATTGGCAAATACTAGTACGCTTACCACAACCAGCGGTAAGATCAGCGCATAAATAACTTTTTTCATATTTTTTGTTGGTTTAATTAAGATAAATCTATCTCCTGATAAATCAGGTCTGTTTAAGGTATTTCTTTTATTTTTCGTATCCTTTTAAAGTTGGTGCAACAAAAATACTTTGATTTATTTCAGCCTAAGGGACTTGGATCGTAAATAAGCGTGTAAACTTTGTAAATAATATCTTGACATTATGCTTTTTAAAAGAAATTTCATGCCCCTAAAACGTAAACACATGGGCGGATTATTAATACTATTGTTTATCTCGGTAATCTGCGGGGCTTTCAGTATGACCGGCAATGATGACTTTGACTTTGCCAGAAGGGAAATTTTGCTTCGCCGGATAGGACATGAAATACTCCTTCAGTCGGGCGACAGTACATCACGGGTACTTCCGGTAAAAAAAATCACGGGAAATGAATACCAGATCAGTTTTGAGAACGCTTTTACTTTTCAACCCGAATCCCTGGTGAATACTACTCAGCGTTTGTTAGCCAAAGACCCGCTTGCAAGTGATTATGTTGTTAACGTACTGAACTGTGCCAATGCCAGTGTAGCCTATGGATATGCTATATCAAAAAATAAGAAAGATGATATTGTAGCCTGTATAGGAAGAAGGCAACCCATAGCGTGTTACATGATTAATATTAAATTCAAACCGGCAGGAGTAATTACAGCAAAGAATGGATATCTTCTGGGCAGCCTGACAGTTTTAGCATTTGTTGGATCTATTTTTTTAAGATCTGTTAAGCCGCGGAAGGCCTTACCTGACAGTCAGCATACTGGTTTATTCACTTTAGGATCAATGTCGTTCGACGCGGAGACCCGTAAGCTCATGATAAATGGAAAGACCATAGACTTGACCAAAACTGAAACCCGTGTATTACGCATTTTCGCGTTGTCGCCTAATGAGGCTATAGAGCGAAGCCGGCTACAAAAAGAGATATGGGAAGATGAAGGTGTTATAGTAGGCCGCAGCCTGGATATGTTCATTTCAAAACTTAGAAAAAAACTGGAATTTGATCCGAACATCAAGATTGTTGTTATACGCGGCAAAGGATATAAGCTTGAAATTAGCGCTTAAGAAAATCTTCCCGCTTCAAACTGATGTTATTAAAATTTAATATGGCATTTGTAAAACTCTATAGTGACCTACTAATGTGGTATATCATTAAAAGAATTAGCCTTCATTCGCAAAGTGTACTTAATTTCGGAGCGGCTTCTCCGCAAAATCTCCTGAAAGGGACTTTGCGTTTACCCAAAAGCTGGTAATTTGTATTTCACTGTCCGTTTAATTATCTTTTATTATTGAGCAAGTTTACCGCAAAAAAAGTAAGTCCGGTTGTCGATGCCGAAAAACTGTTGCCTTAGTTAAGTCCACCGAGCAAAAAACTATAAATTTACGAAGACGTTTCGTTTTTTACAATGGTGTACAACGTTGAAGCATTGGCGTTGTAGGGGAAATCAGGGAACGTCAGCTCAATGCTTGCACCCAAAATAAATAGAATTAAAAATGTTCAGCCTATATTCGTCAGCCCCTATAATGCCAATGCAATGTTGTGCGATGTTTATTTGTCAGCCGATTTTATTTCTACGTTGTTTATTCTTACAATGTTTAAATCTGGATTTTTGTAAATAAATTTTAGAGTGTCTAACACTTTTGCTTTTACTTCTGGCACTTTATCGTCTAAATAGTTTTTATAATTAATCGGTCTATTTTCATTTTGATTGTCGTCATTTTGGTTAACTGAAATTGCTTTATGAAGTTCTGTTTGTTTAAGCTGAAGTTCAATTTCTTTAATTTGATTGTCTAAATGCTTATTTCTTAGTTCTTGGTATTGGCTTGCACCACTTACCAATAAATAGCCAAGAGCAACTGGAATTCCAAGTTTTTTGGGAATTCCAATAACAATATCATTTTCTGCATCAGATGAAACTTTTGGTATCCAACCTTCGGTCAATGCAAATTTTACAGAATTACCTGTGGTAATTGTTAAAATGTCTAATGAGTTAATTTGCTCATCGTCACTCCCAAAACGATTTTGGTAATCTTCACTTATTTTGTCGGATATGAAACTAAAATTGTTTAGCAAGTATGCTAAATCCTTTGCCTTTAGCTTTTCGTAAGACAAATAAATTTCTAAATTCTCTAATTCCATACTTATTAAATTTTATGGTTTCATCAAGCTCCATAAATGGTCCTGATTTTCAAATTCCTTATTAATTTTAAATTGTGTTATGTTGTACAAACCTGATGGGCTCGATAGCTTTTGGTTTATACAAAGTACATCTATTTCAACTTTTAATGTACTTTTTGGTGGCAAAATAAACTCATAGTCTTTTAGAGAAGCAACATTTTGTTTACCTGTTCCAATGGTTTTATTTTCAAATATCTGCCCTTTGGGAATTTTAATTTTGAATTCCCTGTCAGAATTATTTTTAAGTGATATTTCTGTTTTCCAAGACATTTAGCTAATGATTTTTATGCTTATGATAGAAACTTCATCATTTAGTGCAAGATTGATTAATGAATTCTCGTCCAATACTTTTTCAAAATTAAGTTCACTAATTTGTCTCACTTTAACATTGTCAGTTTTTAGCTGTAATTTTTGAAATTCAAGGTTGGTGTCATACAGGCAAACAAAACCACCGATATTTTTTTGGGAATTATTTGGTAAAGAATGATATACTTTTCGTGCATTAATTTCATAGTCATTAATTGAACTATATACTGGTTCATTGTTGCCTAACAATTCATCGGCTTCAATTGAATTGTAGTAATTAATAATACTTTCACAATATCTCTTTCGTGTTTTCCTTCTGATTTCAGGAAGTAAAGGCAAAATGTTGGAATACTCTTTAAATTCATAACTGTCTGTTTCAATTAGTCGTTCTACTTCCAAATTTGTCTCGTACAGTATTTTGTATAAGTATAATGGATTATGAAAAAGGTTATGTTTTCTATTTTCCCTATCCTCATTAATTTCATATAACAAATCAACAAATCTTTTAAGGTTATCTTGATTAACATAATAACTAAATGTATGTCTATCGAAAAGAAAACCAATTATGTTTGTTGAAGAAATAATATAAATAGCAACTTTCTTACTTATTTGTGCATTAGTGAGTAAAAAGATACCTGCATCAATCAAACACTGGGTATTTGAGATAGAAATGTCATTACATACACTTCTGAAATCATTGGAACTTGGCTCTGAATAATACAAATAGTTTAAAGATAATTCTTCTCCTAAAATACTTTCAACTTGTTTTCTTTGAGTGCTATTGTAATCTATTTTATCCGCATTGTTTTCAATGAGTTTGTCAAGACGTGAAGAATGTCTTTGAACTTGGTTCAAAAAATTTCTTGTTCTATTAATATTGTCGTTCATTGTCATTGGTAGTGTCTGTTAAATATCGCACAACAAAAAGAAAAGTATCCGCAAGGCCCCCTGAAGAAGCCCCGCATGTTTAGGTATTGCGGGGCTTTGCGGTATACTTTTAAGTTGACCGACACGGCCGTAATGTTACCATTAGGAGGAAAGTATCGGACTACACTCTTGCATTTGTTGGTTTTTTATCATCGGTTTTGGTTTTCAAATAGTTGTTTTTGCCTTGCTGTGGCCCGGCAGCCAGCATAAGGCTGGCTAAAGTAGCTATTTGTTGCATGTTTGTATCTTTTAATACCTTCTTTTTTTAATGCCGGCCATATCCCTGCCAGCACGTCCTTCAGGCGTTGCCTTTCCACTTCCCCTCAAACAGTGCACTCCCTTACCTGCTCACCCGTCATCACTTTTCTTCCACGGGTTGTACACCGCTATCAGCCGCAGCGTTTTGTTTTTGCATACCGGGCACTCCGCCACCTCTATGCCATACTGCTCTTTGAGCCGCACCTCCAATGACACTTTTACCAACCCCTTGTGCACCGGCAACTGCATGCTTTTGAGCACTTCATTAATCCTGGTGTGCCGGTTGCGGTTTGCCAGGTAGCCATATGTCCGTATTTTGGTAAAGCCCTTCGGTAGTATGTGCTGCTCAAAACGCCGGATAAACTCACTGCCCGATAAGCTCATCTGCTTTTGCTTACTGGCATCTGCATAATCCTTGTAATCAAAGGTCACCGTACCCGCTTCTTCATTGAGACTGCTTATCCGATGATTGCTGATAGCTACTTTGTGCGTGTATCTGCCCAGGTATTCGATCACGGCCTGTGGCCCGCCAAACGGTGCTTTGGCATATACCACCCACTCTTTCTGATAGAGCAGATTGATCAGCCATTTGCCATCCGTGCCATCCGCCATCACCACTTCCCCCTTACTGATCAACTGCTGCAACCCTTGCAGGAACTTGGCCCGGTAGACGATGTTCATGGCCTTTACGGGGAAGAGAAAACGATAACTGTTTTTCCTGGCTTCTTTCCAGGTGTTGTCATTGGTGATGCCACCTCCACTAACAATGCAATGGATATGGGGATGAAAGCTTAGTTGCTGTCCCCAACTATGTAGCACGCTGATAATACCGGGTACGGCATCCAGGTACTGCGGGTCACGGGCAAAAGTGAGCAGCGTTTGAGAAGAGGCATCGAACAGTAGCTTAAACAGTAGCTGACGGTGACCAAGTATGAGGCTGTTAAGCTCATGTGGCAAAGTGAATACGACATGATAATACTTCACCGGCAGTAGTTCCTGCATCCGTGCTTCTATCCATTCCTGTTTCTTCATTGCTCCACAATTGGGGCAGTGGCGGTCACGGCAGCTATGATACTGATACTTAATATGAGCGCAAGCTTCATCACCGCATTGATAAGCATGATAGCCAAGGGCAGCAGTGCGGCAAACCATCAAGCGCTGCATCACTTTTTGCACATGCCGGTTGGTGGCTGCCTGCGGCTCATAGTGTTGCTGTAGTACCTGCTGCACGGTAGCTTTCGGGGTTGTATAAGCCAGCATCGCAACATCATTTAGGGGTTTGCTTTTTTGATGTTGTTAGGGGCGTGCTCAATGGCAACGTATCATAAGGATTGATTATACCATCGGTGCGGCTGGTGGTCAGGTGCAGGTAACGCATTGTGGTTTGCAAACAAGTATGCCCCAGCAGTTCCTTTACGGTGTGCAGGTCGGTACCATTATCTACTAAATGAGTTGCAAAACTATGGCGGATGGTATGCACCGTATAGTGCTTACTGTCAAGACCCAGTTTGATGAGTGCCTTTTGCACCAGGTGCTGGATATTGCGTACGCTGACGGGCTTGCCTGCACCCTGGCCATTGAACAGGTATTGTTTTGGCTTATAGATGAGGTAGTAAGCTCTGAGTTCCAATAGCACCTGTTGGGAGAGAATGGTATAGCGGTCTTTGGCGCCTTTGCCCTGTACAACTTTAATGCGCATGTTGGGGCTGTCAATATCGGTAATCTTCAGATTAGCTATTTCGCTTACCCGCATGCCGCTGCTGTAAAGCAGCATGATGATAGCCCGGTGCTTACTATTGCTTACCGTATCGATGAGTGCCTTGATCTCTTGTGGAGACATAACAGGTGGCAGGGTAGTAGCGGTGCGGGGATAGACTACGGAAGGAATGAGGTAAGGGCGCTTGAGCACATGACGGCAAAAGAAGGCAATGCTTTGGGCAGCCATCTTGCATTTTACGCGGCTACAACCCAGTGTTTTAGTGAGGTAGACCAGGTACTCCAATATCTGGTCTTCTGTAATGTCGTGCGGGTTTACCTCATCATAGTAAGTGAAAAGGTAGCGAAGTTCGCTTAAATAATTACGGACGGTGTTGGGGCTGTAATGGCCCACAGATAAATACTGGTTTACTTTTTCCAATGCCGCAATGGCTTGCGGGCTTACTGTTTTTTTTCCATGATCTTGTAATATTTAGATGGGAAAGATAACCACAAGATCGGCAACGTAAAACTCACCGCCCTTACAGGCGGTGTTGGTTCAACGAACAGGGCTTGCTGCAGGTGTGGCATTAGTATTCCGTCCGCCCCCGGAGCCGCTGCTGATTCATGAACTAAAAGTACAAGTTAAAAACCAAAAGCCAATAACATTCTGTCAAGCCCGGACTGAAGCACAATAGCGAACTGTCGCTGATGCTAACAACGTCCAGCCACACTTGCAGCAAACCCCATGTTGCCTGCAGGCTTTCTACTGTATCTGCGAATTAATCTCGGCTGTATGTAGTTCAATAATCTTGTTTAAATACTTGAGCAAGTCTGGATATTTGTCCGTACATATTTCGCAATTTGAGTTTGAAGCTAAGCAACCAATATATTTGAGATTTTCAATATTAAATGTTTCAATATTTGATTTTAGCTCTGGGTTACTAATAATACCTTTGCTAAATTCCTGAATATATTTAACCCTTAAACCTAAAAGTTTTACTTCTTCAACTTGGCTTGATAAGTTTTGTGGGTCACACATGTTTAGCCTCTTGTACTCTTTTTCATACGAACGAACTTGTCTAATTAGCCTATCGTATTCAATATAGATTTCTTGAACTTGCTTTCGGCTGTCAAGAATTAAATCAATTCTTTTTTCAAAAACTGTTTGCCTTTTAAACTTAAAATATTCCCATGTGTAGCCAACGCCAACACTTACTAAACCAGCAAACAAGGTGAGGATGATTGGAACTCTTAGTTCTTTTCTCCAAGATGGTTTATTCTCCGTCATAATTTTATTTTCTGTTTAAGTATGTAATTTGTACTTCTACTTTTCTATACTCATTTCCTGAAAGCCCGCCATCGGGGATATCAAAATAGGAATTTGTCAAACTAACATAGATAAAATAAGACTTGTTAGCGAGTAAGCCTCGCAACTGCCCTTCAATTTCGCAAGCTCTTAGAATGGCTAAATGTTCGTCATCTATTTTTTTTGATAAGTCAATATACTTGGAACATTCGTTGCAAAGATTTTCATTAGAAAAAGTCAACCCTGGATTAACTAAGCCGTCTGCATAACCCTTAATATTGATGCTGATAATTTTGTCATTGCGGCTCATTATGTTGTCAATTTCATCAACAACCATATTGCAAAACAGTATTGATTTTGAGTTTCTAAATTCACTTGGATTGTATTTTTTCAAAGAAAGCATTTTGATTTTATCAGGTACAATTACTGGTGGGATATTTGGTTTCGGTTTTACAGGTTTGGGTTTTACAGGAATTACAACGACAACAGGGTCATATGCTGTGTCGCTGGATGAACCACTCTGTCCTTTTGAAGTAGCAACAAAAATTAAGCAGATTGAAATTGATATAATTTGTCTCATTGTAGTAACTGGTCTGTCAAGCTTGCAGGCAACGGCCCAGGCATTGCTGCTGCGGCACATAAGCAATGATGGGATGGCGAGTTGGGTCTGCCGTAGCGGCAATGCGGTGTTGGCAGCCGTTTGATTTAATTAGGGACTAAGTAAAACGTCAACGTTCCTGCCACTTGTCACCACGACAGACTAAAGTTGGTAGCCATCTTAGGTTTTTATACTTTCTAAAAGAAGTCGCTACAGGCAGGTCGTAATCGGCACCCTCTGTCTGCGCAAGTAAAGAACTACACTTTTCAAATTTGATAATCTTGCTACTCTTTAAGTCATTAAAAGCTTCAATACACTCACTGTTAACGTCTGTCAGTAAAATGATGTTTGTATTCTGCCCATCCGGAGTAATCACTGTCCATTCTCGTTGGCCGGTTGAAAGTGTACTGAACTTGTCAAAAGACTTAAATCCTGTCAAAACACAATTTTCGTTTTCAATTAAAACCTCAATTATTTCATTTTTAATCTTTTCTATTACAGTCATGAGTGAAAAAAATAAAGTGTCTATGTGGGAAGATGCCTATAGCCGTCGGGGTTGTGACCGCCCAGTCACTAAAAAAATCAAAATGAAAACAAAACCGGTCAACAGTAAAAGTGTCGACATTGGTAATGGCTGCCAACGGACAGGTATTGCTGCAGGTGGGATATTTTATAAAGTCCAGCCCGGAACCGCTGCCCAATTGAAAATATAAAGTTGAAGTTAACAACAAAAAGCCAAATAGATATTCGTCTGCCCGAACAAAAGTACAGCGATGCAAACAGCCGAAGTTTCAACGTCCAGCCCCACTTGCAGCAATACCAATGTTAGCGGCTGGCATACCGTTGTTGAAGAGAGTTACTATTTAGTGGGATAGAGTTCCTGAATATGCTTGATTTGCTTTGCTATCATTTTTTGCAGTGTCTCAATGTTAATGTCATTAAGTTTCTTTACATAAATGCAGCCTTTACCTGTCGTATGCTTTCCAAATTTTTCAAGCAACTGCTCTCGTTCTTCAAAGTCGCCTGAAAAATATAAGGTTATTGCAGATGCCCTGGGTGAAAACCCTAAAAGTGGGCTGTCACCTTCGTGTCCACTATCATACTTGTAATGGTAACTGCCAAAACCAACAATGCTTGGTCCCCACATTTTGGGTTCAAGTCCTGTTAGTTTTTTTGTAATATCAATAAGACTAAAACTGTCTTTTCGTTTTGTTTCATCCTTCACAGCGTTAATAAAATCAGCAACGCTAATGGATGTTTCTGCCGTTTTATTTTTTGCCATTGTTTATTTATTTAGGTCTTTGGTAAATACCGAAAGAAAAAGTGTTGGCTTTGATTTTGTTTCAAAAGCAATAGGATAGCTATCGCCTGCTAAGTTGTAGCAAATTGTTAGCTGGTCATTCTCAAGTTTATAGATTGCTGTATAATGCTTACCATTATTTATACCTTCCTTTCCATAAATGTCCATTTGCCCATTCTGATATTGTAAAGTGCCTTTGTCCACACTTTCTGCAGTGAACGTATAAGTCGTATCAAGTACAATTAGTTTTTGTTTTTGAAAAACTATTGCTGGTAATTGGTTACCCCCAATTTCTTGCTTTACAGGTGTCCAACTACCATTAAGAATATTTGAACTCATAGAAGTTTTTTTTGTGGTTGCACAACTAACACAGAATGTCAGCAGGCAAATAATTGTTGTTAATCTCATGTTTTTTGTTTTAAAATTTAGGATACAAAAATATGGTTAGCTTATTAAGCAAAATTGTAAAAATGTAACCTTAGGCAACTGGTAAAAAATGAGGAATTATTTTAAGTGTTGGCATTAATTCAACATTTTTAATATACTCATTTGGTTTTATGCCTGTAAATCGCTTAAAATTATTATTGAAGTGAGCTTGGTCAAAGAAGTTTAATTCGTAAGCAATTGTGGTTAGTTTGTCCGGCTTAGCGTTACTAATTGTTTGAAGTATTGATTGAAAACGATTTAAAGAAGAAAGCATTTTTGGCGAAATGCCTAAATATTCCTGAAATAAAAAATTAAGATGTTTCCTTGAAATATTATGCTGTTGGCAAATTTCGTGTATAGAATTATTTTCCCTGCTTTTCAATAGAAGTTCAATTGCAGATATTAATTTTTCGTTTGGAATTTTTGTAGTTAAAAGTTTTCTGTATAGGAAATTTTCTGTCAGTAAAACTTTTTCATTAATAGTTTTTGCTTACTGTAATTGTTCCCAAATTTCATCTGCTTCTTTTTTAAAAATACAATCAAGATTGGTATAATTATTAGTGAAGTATCGCAAAGGTTGATTTAAAAAGGCATATGCTCCTAATGTTTTAAACTGTATTACAACCATTTTACTTTCTCCATAACTTTCTACATATGTTGGTTGGGTTTGAAGTCCTGCAACCCAATATTTTTTGAAGTCCGTAAAATTTGTAAACTTACAGGCTGTAAATAATTTAAAACTGTCATTGAGGTTAAAAACCAAGCTCATTGCTGTTTTAGGAAACCCAACACCTTTATTGTTTCCTTCCACATACACAATACAATCAACATAGCTGTCCAGCGGAAATTTTGGTATGTGTTTTTGAAATATCATTTGTCTATGTTCAACATTTAGAGTGTGTCAAAAATGCTTGCCGCTAACGTTCAGGGCTTGCTGCTGTGCTGGAATTTATAACGTCCAGCCTGGAACTAAAGCCCAATAGAATTAATGATGATGAAATTAAATACAAAAGCCAAATAGAATTACGTCTGAACGAACCGCTGCTGATAGCGAACAAAAAGATGAGGATTTATTCGTCTGCCAGCATAGCAGCAAACCCCATGTTGGTAGCAGTGCTTCTATGTCGTCCAACTAAACTTATCATTTCTTGTCAAATATGCTTTGTCTATGTCAAGGTCATTGCTAAAAGTGTCAATGATAACTTTTAAAATTTCCTGTCTGTTAATTGTTCCTTTTATTCGTCTGACGTCTACGTAATTTTCTGTTGCAAGCTTTTCTGTCAACTTTCTTACTGTAGTAAGTTTAAACTCTTTTGAAAAGAATTTATATGAAGTCCAACCAATAGCAATAAAAGAAAGCAACCCTGTTATAGCAAACTGCCACTTAAATAAAAATGTAATCAGTGAAGCCACAATGCCAATAAATATTGTCCAACCCAACCATGATTTGATGTCCAAAATGTTAAGGGCTATATTTAATTCGTCTTGTAGTTCTTTGATTTTTTGTCTGCGATTATATCGTGGAAAGAGGTCTTGCAGTTTAGTGTCTAAGGTTATTGACTTTGCT
Source organism: Chitinophagaceae bacterium (assembly GCA_965246935.1). Taxonomy (GTDB): domain Bacteria; phylum Bacteroidota; class Bacteroidia; order Chitinophagales; family Chitinophagaceae; genus JAZKFT01. The sequence goes on from CBDFGC010000003.1 coordinate 109,543, forward strand.
TCTATGAGTTGTGTCGTTGCAATTGCATTACGAACTTGATAAAATGCTTGTTGGGTTGTGCAGTAGTCAGAATTGTCTCCTTGAAGGTTGTTTGTAAAAATGTCGCACAAGTCACCAAATGTTTGGATGTTGTAGAAAGCATCTTTTTCAAGCTTTAAGCCAAATGACTTTTCAAGTTTTAGAACTACGTCAAAGATGTCTTCATCTTCGTAGTTGCATATCCCTCACGTCCTTCAGTTTCGTTATGTCGTTTAGGACTGTCATTGCATTGCTACCAACAAAAATATTGATGTTATTAGACGTACTTCCAAAAAAAAAATTAACACTGATTTTCAACCACTTAACGTTATACATTTCGTATTGTAGTTAGTACAATACGTTTTTTCAAAATGGAAGATTTTCGTCCATTTGCTCTTGCGTTTCTACCGTTTTGACCTTTTTATCCAGCATCAGCAATTCCTGAACAAAAACGACTCCGTTACCCACTTTCTGTCACCACTTTTATCATCGTATTGCCGGTTGTTTAGCTTTCCCTCTATATATACCAGGCTCCCTTTGTGCAGGTAGGTGGCTGCCAGCGTAGCCAATGATCTCCAGGCTATTATAGTGTGCCATTGGGTCCGGCTCTGGCTTTGCCCGTTTTTATCCCAGTACGTTTCGGTAGTAGCAAGTGTCATTTTTAAACCACCGGCGTTCCATCCGTCAGGGTTTTCAGTTCGGGATCTTTGCCCAGATTACCTACCAATATCACTTTGTTAATACCACGCATAGCTGAAATAATTAATTTTCAATTTCAAATGTTTCCGAAATCGCTTTTCAGCAGGGGCCGGGAATGATCCACTACGTTACATTTCGATTGGTATTTGTTCCCGGCAAAGATTTAATTTACTGTCTTTACCATTCAACTGTATCCGCTACCACTCTATATTCCCTTCTTTCCACAAATCGTCCAGCGGGCTCACAATATTTACAAGGCTCTTTTTACTTACGTGCAGGTAGCGTTCGGTAGTCTTTATGTCAAAATGACCTAATAAGTCTTTAATATACCGTATGTCTGTACCTTTCTCCAGCAGGTGAGTGGCAAAGCTATGGCGTAAGCTATGCATCCCTACTTCCTTTTTAATACCAGCCCTGCTTTTTGCATTGCTAAAAATTTGCTGTACGGTACGGGTTGGGTAAGCTGTGCCTGTTTGCTCCGATTCAAACAGGTACACGGTTGGGCGGGGTTTACTGTTGCTAATGTATGCCCGTAAAATATCCAGTAATATAGGGCTAAGATTTACGTAACGATCTTTTTTCCCTTTGGCACAGCTTACCAGTATCTGCATACGCCCGCTATCAATATGGCTTATTTTTAAATTGACAATTTCGCTTACCCGCAGGCCTGCACTATAGGCAGTAAATAACATGGCCTTATGTTTTTTATTGGTAAGTGCATTAAACAGCCCGGATAATTCCGTTTGGTTGAGCAGCCTGGGTAACAGGAACGGCCGCTTTGGCCGTGGTATTTCCCAAAAGAATTTTTCTCTTTTCAGTAGCTGCTCGTAATAAAACTTTAGTGCGTTAATGCGGCTGTGTAAGGTGTTTTCGCTTAACTTAAGCTGCTCGTGACAATAAGCCAGGTACCGCTTTACATCTGCTACAGTAAGTTTTTCTGCAGGTACTTTCCCGAGGATTTTTAATAATTGTGCCATCTCATTCAGGTAAGTGCGCCGGGTGCTCTCACTATAGCTCTTCAATATCAGGTGCTGTTGCATCTGAGGCAATACGCTGCTGTTACAGCTTTGTATGCCGGCATTTAAAATAACAAGCTTTGTATCCTTCACCAAAGGCAATGGCGGTGCAGGTGGTTGCTGTAATATCCTTTTGTTGTTTTTAACTGCAATGGTTACAGGCACAGTTGGTTGTTCTTCCAGCCCAAACCGCCTCCTGTATTCATCTGTATCCGGCACCTACCAGCTTTTCAGGGTACTGCTCCAGGTAGCACCCGGTAGTTGCCGGAAACGCCTTATTAATTCTTTGTTGTTCTCAAATTGTACGGCAATAATGTTCTTATCTCTGTGCCGGCATAAAGAAGATTGTATGGTAGTAGCCATCCGTAAGCATTTGGAACGATAAATATAGCTATCTTATGCAAAAAGATAATACGAAAACTTGCCTAAAGAATAGGGATGTAGTTTGTAAATTAAAGTAGCCTGACCGCATTTTAGCATTAGCAGCACTCAGGCAAAAGAATTTGGTACTTATATCACAAAGTGCATAAATACCAAACAAAGCCCCCGCAATGTTATATGAGTAACGCCGGATTCGCAGGAATTATTCACAATTGACCATTCACCATTCACGATACTCATTCCTCCCACACTTTCAGCCCTTCGCTGCAATTGGCGCAGATGTCAATGTTTTTGCGGCTGGTCATCAGCTCCCGCCGGAACTGTTTGTAGTTTTCGTTGTGCCAGGTTTCTTTAAAAGATTGTGTTTTTAAATTGCCCAGCCGGTGCATCGCATCTTTGTCAAAACAGCAGGGCACCACCAGGCCATCCCAGGTAATTACATTGGCACTCCACAGCCGCCAGCAATGGTTTTGCATGCCACTCTTTATTTTCATCTGCCCATTCTTATCCTTACGGTAGCGGCTGTATTTATCCAGTGTAGGAATTAATCCATTCGGGTCTGTATCATAATCATATACCTGCGCCGTTTTAAAACGCACCTGGTCCACCCCAATTTCTTTTGCCAGCGTTTTAATATCGGCAATCTGGTGCTGGTTTGGCTTTACCACCAAAAACTGAAAAAATACAAACGGTGTTTTGCTTCCTAATTCCTTCTTCCATTTTACAATATTCCGGGCGCCTTCCAGCACTTTATCCAATTTGCCACCCACCCGGTAGCTTTGGTACACATCCTGCGTAGTGCCGTCAATGGAAATAATTAACCGGTCAAGCCCGCTTTCAACGGTAGCTTTGGCCCTTGCATCGGTCAGGTAGTGGGCATTGGTGCTGGTGGCGGTGTAAATGCCTTTGTCATGCGCATATTTTACCATATCCAAAAAGGACGGGTTCAAAAATGGCTCGCCCTGGAAGTAAAATACCAGGTACATTAATTCTTTGTACACTTCATCAATGGTCTGGCTGAAAAAGTCTTTCTGCAGCATGCCGGTAGGCCGGGTAAAAGCCCGCAGACCGCTGGGGCATTCAGGACAGCGCAGGTTGCAACTGGTGGTTGGCTCAAAAGAGATGGATACCGGCAAGCCCCACTGGATGGGCCTTTTCAGCAATTTACTTAATTGATAGCTGCTCCACACTTTGGCGCCATTCCACAGGCGGCGGACCGTAAGTTTGCCAGCCAGGTTGCGGGTATCGTTGAAATTGAAATACATTCTTAGGAGACGCAAGATAATTCAAAGTCCGTAAGACGGGAAGACGGAAAGTCAGGAAGTTGATAGCCAGCAGTCAATAACCATCGCTGTTACGACAGCAGGTTGAAATGCAGTGAGGTTATTACTGTTTTTCAGTAGAAATTATTCGTTCAGCTTTTATGGCCGGTATTACAAATTGCTGCATGTAAAAAAGAGAGCATTTTTAGTATTTTAACAGACACACATTGAGGTTATTTAGTAATTTAACAAGTAGAAGCCGTTAATAGCAATAATAAATTACATAGGCACATCAGTACAAAGAAATACAAATACATTTTTGAACCACATAGACACATAGGCACATAGGCACATAAGAATACAGGAATACAAATAATTGCAAGAATAAGTGTTCAAATCCAATGCTTTTGTTACCTCATGTATGCTTTAAATTCCACACCTGTATTCTTATGTGCCTACCGTGTCCGCCTGGGCGGATGTGTCTATGTGGTTACATTGTATTCCTAAACCTATATGCTACGCCGGTTGCGATCCGGAACAAGTTATGATTGATCGTTAAATACTAAACAGGCTCATTATAAAACCGTAATTATTCCATATTTACTTCTGTTTTTTTACTGCCTGTTAAAATAGTTAACAGCTTTGAAGTAAGAAAATGTTTTAAAAATAAATACAGCAGGAACCCGCTCCTTCAAACTGCTTTTAAAGTTGCACAGAGGCACCCCTCTACATGCCTTTGGTGTGGAGCTAATCTTGTAGGGGTTTGGTTGCTGTTCAACTGAGCCCTCACCCCCGGCCCCTCTCCAACCACAGGTTGGAGAGGGGAGTCGCTGTTTTGATCTTTTAAACGCTCATTTTGACTACCGTTGCTGCTAATAACTGGTTTAAAAGTGTGGTAGAGGCACCCCTCTCCACTTGTGGAGAGGGGCAGGGGGTGAGGGCTCAGTTGGGCAGTGGGGAGTGCGGTTTTAAAACCTCTACATGCCTTTGGCGTGGAGAGGGGCCGGGGGTGAGGGCAGTACTTTTTTGGCTAACCATCGCCGGATGGGTTCATCATATAATTTCAGGGCGGCGTATGCCAAAATGATACAGGAAAGGAAAACAAGCAGTGCAATGGGAAGTCCGTGTTGCAATGAAACTTTATGATGGTATACCCAACCAGTGTATATGTAGATGAAGGGGTAATGAGTAATGTAAATAGGAAAGGAGATGTCGCCCAGGAATTTACAAATCCGTTTTGCGTATTTACCAGTTACTTCCCCACTTGCTCCCATATATACGATCAACGGAAAAATGAAAATAATACTCAGGGACTCGTAAAGCCCATTCATCCATAAGTGTTCACTGCCGCCTATTCTGGGGATGGCAAGAATGGTAATGATCAACAGGCTGCACCACAGGAACGCATTTTTAATATGTGTTGGTTTTACCATGCGAAACAGCAACAATCCGGCAAAGAACGGATACATCACACGGGCAAAACCGATATGCAATTGTGCCGGTTCAAGCGACCAGCCACCCACCACATCACCCGCCGGACTTGTTACAGTAAGGTGTACCAATGCAATGGCTGCAAGCAGTACAAGAATAGAGAGCAGCGTCTTTGAAAACTTTCTGACCCCAATGGCGTACAACAGATTGACAATATATTCAAAGAAGAGCGTCCAGGCCGGCCCATCCAGCGGATGCATCTCATTCCATCCCCGAATGTCCATTGCCGGTGGTACAGGAATTACCGTGAAACCAATGAGCATAATCAGCAGCATCTTCCAATAAGGTACATCCTTTATCATGGGCCACAAGGTGGAATCCTGAAAGTAAAAACAAACTGCCCCTACCATCATACCCATGATCACCATTGGCTGAAGCCTGATTAAACGGCGTTTGATAAAGCCTCCGGTCGTTAACCTGCTCCAGCGGTCATCATACGCATAGCCGATTACAAAACCCGAAAGCAAAAAGAAAAAGTCTACAGCCAGGTAGCCATGGTTAATCACCTGATCCAGGTAGCTGGTTGCATGGGCCTCGCAAAGGTGAAAGGCAACGACCATTAGCGCCGCCACGCCACGCAGGCCATCCAGGATAGCGTAATGCGATTTTGTTTCCAACGCACCGGATTTCATAAGTAATGTTGATGAGGGTGTCATACCATCTTTTTAAATGCGTACAATGTAGGCCATTCATAAATATCCTGTAACAGGAGCAAACACTTTTGGCCTGACCTGCAAATCAGCAACTGCCAACGGTCGACTTCCTGCTATTGACTGCCGACTGCCTGACTGCCGGCTATGTACTACTTATCCACCAATTGTTACACATTGCTAAAAAATTAAGAACTAGTTTTTACTTTTGATAAAAGCTACCCCCCTATGACCCTAAAACAACTGATAAGCCGCCACGGCTGGTTGAATATAGAAGCAGCTTTATGGAATGAATACCCGGCTGAACAAAAAAACAGGGATGCCTACGAAGCTGTTTATCATCAGCTATTGCTAATGTCCGAAACAGAAACCGATTTGCAGATTGTTTTACAGCAAATCCGGCAAACAGAAGAGGATAACAATACGGGAAGTTATGTGGATGTGGTTGGTAAAAAGCAAACGCCTCATATTGCCGATGCCGGTTTAGCCATTGGTTATGCACTGGACTTTACACCCTGGGCCGAATGGCTGGCCATGCCCGTTACTTTCAAAACACTTCAGTATTTCCCCGAAGCGGAAATAATTGCGCACTGCCTGTGGGAGATGACTTTTCATTCCTTTGATGAAAACGTAATACAGGATGAGAAGGCGAGGCTTTCAGCTACGGTGTCCGAAATAGGCGATCTGACAAATGAAGCATACTGGCAAAATTTAATTAGCTGGGAACAACTAACGGCGCAACTGAACAAAGAGGAGTAACCATCCATGCCTGGCCGTACCGCTAAAGCCAACCGTACACTTGCTTACCTGTTGCTCATTCCGGCGGCAGCCGCTATCGTCCTGTTTGCGTACCGCTTTACCCGAACTACCAATTTATTTGACGAAGATGCCGACGTAACCTTTGTCCGTTACCCGGCATTTGGTATTTCTATACCGGCCGAATACACCATACACGGCATTGATGTAAGCCACCATAATAAAAGCATTAACTGGAAACTGGTACAGCAAATGAAGGTGGAAAAAATACGCCTGGGATTTAGTTTTATAAAAGCAACGGAGGGCCTGAGTTTTGTGGATGACCAGTTTGCCCGCAACTGGCGAAAAAGCAAGCAGGCAGGCATGATACGTGGGGCTTATCATTATTTTATCGGTTACAAAAGTGGAAAAGAACAGGCCCAAAACTTTATCAATACCGTTACATTAAGTCCCGGCGATTTGCCCCCCGTATTGGATATAGAAACCATGAGCGGCAGCAATGTAGCCGAACTTCAAAAAAATGCGTTGGAATGGCTGGATACGATAGAAGCGTATTACGGCGTACAACCGATTATTTATACCGGCGTAGATTTTTATGCAAAGTATTTGGGTGATGCTTTTAATGATTATCCGTTGTGGGTAGCGCATTACCAGCAGTTGCATCAGCCACGTATCAACCGGGCCTGGATCATCTGGCAACACAATATGGCGGGGCATGTAAATGGTATTGAAAGCTTTGTGGACTTTAATGCATTTAACGGCGATAGTACAGCGTTTAAAAAGCTATTGATTAAAGAAAAATAACAGGCAATTTTGCTATCAGCAATCATCTGTCAGAAATTAGCCATTAGTTGGCTTTCATTAATTGTATTTGCCTCTAACCGATAGCTGATTTCTGACAGCTAATAACTAACAACTAATTTAAATGAAAACAATATTGATTCCAACTGATTTTTCTGAGAGTGCGGCGGACGCCATCCGGTATGCTGTAGCATTGGCTACACATTTGAAAGCTAACAAACTGGTATTGTATAATACGTATGCAATGCCGGTACCTTCCCCTACCGGCAGTACGGCTACCGACATGTCTTTTTCGTTTATAGAAACAGATAGCTTTAGAAAACTTAGCGAAGAAGAACTGCAAAAAGGCAAGGCACTGGCAATGAGTCTTTGCCCGCCGGAGATACAGGTGGAAACGCTTAGCGACTATGGCTTTTTGGAGCAACAAATAAATGAGGCTGTTCAAAAGGTTGGTGCCGATCTGATTATCATGGGCATGGAAGATATTGGTGCGCTGGAAGAAGTGCTGGCCGGCAGCAGTGCCATACACGTAGTGCATCATACGCATACGCCTGTACTGCTGGTGCCACCTGGTGCAAAATGGCAGCCGGTTAAAAATATTGCCTGGGCATGCGATTACAAAAACCTGAGTAAAACCACACCGGTGTGGAATATAAAACCGGTGCTACAGGCTACCGGTGCTCAATTGCACATTGTACATAACGACCCGGATCATAAACAAAGTGCTGAAGTACTTGCTGCCAGCCGGCAACAGATACAGGAATGGTTTGCCGGAACGGAAGTAACATTTGCACTGTTGGAAGAAAAGGATCTGAAAGAAGCGATTAACCATTATGTATTAGCCAACCAGATTGATATGCTGATTGCCATACCAAAAAAACATAGCTGGCTGGAAGGGTTGTTTGCCGCCAGTCATACCCGGCAAATGGCTTTTAGCGCACATTTACCGGTACTGTGTATGCAGGCAGTCTCATCGTGAATCGTCAATCGTGAATGAAAACCGTAATATCTCATCATATCATCGCAACACATAGAAAATAGTTTTAAATAAAGTCCGGCCTTATTATCAAGATAACTTATCATTCATATCTTATCTCTCATATCTTCTTTAAATATAATTCTTATGGACACAAGCCTGATTACTACTTCCAACCAACTGGAAGGTTACCGCATTACAAAACATCTGGGTGTGGTACGCGGAATTACGGTACGCAGCCGTAGCCTGTTCGGTAATATTGCCGGCGGTTTTCAGACACTGCTGGGTGGTAAAATTTCCATTTACCAGGAGCTGTGCGAAAAAACAAGGGAAGAAGCTTTCCAACAGATGATTGGCCACGCACAGGAGCGGGGCGCCAATGCCATTATTAATATGCGGTACGATGCCAATGAAGTAATGCAGGGCGTAACGGAAGTGCTGGCTTACGGCACAGCAGTAACTGTTGAAAGGAGTTAGTTGCCGGGTTTAAAAAGTTAAATGGATTTCAAAAGCTGTGTACTGATTTACTTTCTCTATTTGGCAGCGCAGGTACCAAGCCTTACAACCTATTGAAACGATTTACAATACCTAAAACACTGGTGCTGGTAACCATGGCGCTGGCCTTGCTGGCAAGTATATATAAAGATGTAAAAAATACACCAGCCATGCCCGGCGATATGCGTAACCGGATTGTCGGAAGCCGCATTCTGAAAGATGGCGGATCGCCTTATTTTTCGATCTGGAAAGAAGGAGATACAGTGCGCTATTACGATACTTATATCGCACCGAATTCCGTGATGTCGGCTGCTACTTCCACACCATTCTTCCATCATGTAAACAGTTTGATAGCCGATTTGCCGCAATACCAGTTCAACATCATCTGGATGGTGTTGGAGTATTTTTTTATAACAGCTTGTTTGCTGCTGGCTATACTGGCCATGCCTGCACCACGCAGCAGGAATATAATTTATTTGTTGGCTGGCATTACCATCCTTTTTACATATACAGTTGGCTGGCGAATACATGTGCACACCGGGCAAAATTATATTGTAGTGCCCCTGCTGGCTATGGCTTGTTACTATGCCATGGTACAAAAAACGAATGGGCTACACCTGTTGCTTTTTGGTGTGGCTGCCTGTAGCCTTGTACTGGTAAGACCTATTACTATACTCATTTTCCTGCCCCACTTATTGTATCTGAAAAACTATTATAAATGGTTTTGCAGTGCTGCCATACTCATGCTTGCTTATGTTGTATTTGTTTTGAGTAATCCGGTACAAAAAAGAAACTGGATCGACTATTTTAAAAGCGTACAAACAGGAATTGCTGTTCACCAGCAGTTAATGCCACCAGTACCACCTGTGTCTTACAATCCGGTGCCCATCCGTTCATTTGAAGGAATTAATTTTGATACAGAAGGTAATCGGGAATCCGTTTCAGCAGTAAATGCGGGGGCAGAAACCAGTAATTTTTTTATTTTATACAATACTCTTACCGGCCGCAAACTTTCGGTACGGGCCATGACCATTACCGGCCTTACCATTTGTATCATCCTATTATTACCGCTGTATTTTATCCGCAAAAAGGGCTTACCCTTTTCGTTGATGCCATTATTTATACTAGGCTTTCTGATTTACAATACGTATGAATTTTTTACACCGGTTGCCCGGATGTCCTATCACTGGGTACAATTTCTATTTCCCTTGCTGCTAACAGCACTTTTTATAAAGCGGTTCTACCTTATTCCGGTTCTGTTTTTGGTGGCAGGGTTTTACCTGAATATTACGGTATTGCCTGCGGTAAAAATGGAGCACAGCATTGGCGAATTTTTAATCGTAATAGCGATGCTGTACCTGGTGTACCGGGAATTAGTTATGAAATATGTGAAGGAAGAAACTCCATAGTTGTTCGAAACAATAAAAAGGTTATTTGCATAGCCCTGAAAGGGCGGTAATAACTTAGCCTAGGGTGTAAGCCCTGGGTTAGAGGTTAATTTAGGAATGAAAAAGCCCTGAAAGGGCGTAATAGCATTAATAGCATTAATAGTTATTGTGCCCTTTCAGGGCTTTGGATGCACTATAAATCATATTTGTTTCGTAGGGCGTTGCCCTACGCTAAGCTATTGCCGCCCTTTCAGGGCTAATGATCACGCTTCGAACTTCTATGGTAGTATACAATACGCATCAATAACAGCGATAGCAAAATTTCATTAGGTTTTTATTACATTTGAAAAATGCGATCTCATAAAGGATATATAAAAGACAATCCAGACTTCAAGAAACTTTTTGAAAATACTGTTATGCTACTGGGACATATTTTTGAAAATTCGTATTGTATTAATAAAATAACAAAAGAAGAGTTTGGCATTTTTCAATTTGAAAATGATCCAACATCCGGACTTGTAGGAAAAAATAATGACTGGTGTTTAGTTGGTGGTGAGGTTTTAGTTTTAAGAACGTGGTTTGACGATTCTGTAAGACTAATCAACGGTTTAAATAACATACATGACTTGAAACGTATTGACGACTATAAAATACACATACTTACTGATCCCTGGACAAAAGAATCATCAATTTGGCAATTGGAAATTGACCCAGGTAAACCAACCATGCCAATAACTTTATTAAAACTAAGAGACTTCGAAAACTACATAAACAAACCTTATTCAGAAACAGTTAAATGGTGACAACTACTGCCTCCACCGGATTTAGCTATGAGTTGATAAAACAAAATTGATTAAGAAGATTGTACAAGCTAAAAAAATCAGCTCAAATACTTGCCTACAATCGGTACCCGGCGGCCAACGCCAAAGGCTTTGGGCGATACCCGGATAATAGGGCAAAACTGGTTTCGCTTATACTCATTGAGATTTACCAGCCGCAATATCCGATCTACCAGTGCGGCATCGTAGCCCAATGCTTTTATTTCATTTGGCCCCTGGCGCAATTCAATGTATTGGTACAAAATCATATCCAGCACCTCGTATTCCGGCAGGCTGTCGCTATCCTTTTGGCCGGGCCGCAGCTCAGCACTGGGAGGCTTGGTAATAATGTTTTGTGGTATTATTTCGCCATTGCGGTTAATGTACTTCGCCAGTTCAAAAATTTGTAGCTTATAGCAGTCGCCCAATACACCCAGGCCGCCGGCCATATCGCCGTATAGTGTACCGTAGCCGGTAGCCAGCTCGCTTTTATTGGATGTATTTAGTAATATGTAATTGAACTTATTGGCAAAAGCCATTACCAGCGTGCCCCGGATACGGCTTTGCAAATTTTCCTCTGCCACATTAAAAGGCAGGCCTTCAAAATAGGGAGCCAATGCCGTTTCAAACTGATTAAAAAGATCTTTAATAGCTACGGTATCATACGGATTGCCTAAGTTTTTACTCAACTGTTCAGCATCGCTTACACTATGGCCGGTACTATATTGCGAAGGCATCAGTACCGCCCGTACATTTTGGGCTCCCAATGCGGTACAGGCCATTGCCAGGGTTACGGCACTATCAATACCGCCGCTGCTGGCTACAATGGCCTGCTTAAAACCCATCTTCCTAAAATAATCCTGAATGCTCAGCACAATGGCATCATGCACCTGGTCAATATGATACCTGGGTTGCAGTTGCGGTGCATCCCATTCCCGGTCGGGCACCATATCCGCCTGCTCAATAATGGGTGCGTTAATACTTCCATCCTCATTTACTTCAAATAATTGCAGCGCTTCTTTAAACAGCGGCAATTGTCCGCAGAGGTTGCCCCATTTATCAAACACCACTGAGCCGCCATCAAACACGATTTCTGTTTGGCTGCCTACGCCGTTGCAATACAGCATGGGCAAATGGTATTTCAGAACGTTGCTTTTTACCACGGCTTTGCGGTCATCATAATGGGTATAGTCAAACGGCGAAGCACTGAGATTAATCATCATATCCGGTTCCTGTGGCATCAGGTGGTCCATCGGGCAGGTACGGTACATCGGGTTATGGCCCAGGTTCCAGATGTCCTCACACACGGTAACAGCCAGTTTTTTGCCTTTAAATTCCATCACTTTAAAATCATAGGCCGGTTCAAAATAGCGGTTCTCGTCAAACACATCGTAGGTGGGCAGGCAGTTTTTATGGGCTACCCCTTTCACTTCTTTTTCATACAGTAGCCAGGCTGCGTTGAACAGGTCTTTACCCTCCCGAACCGGGTTGCGGTCGGGGGCGCCCACCAATACGCCAATGGTATCTGCATGTTGTTTAATTTCTTCCAGTGCAGCAAAGCTTTTTTCAATGAAATCATTAAACTCCAGAAAATCCCGTGGCGGGTATCCGCAAATGCATAATTCGCTAAATACTACCAGCTCAGCCCCTGACCCTTTTGCTTCTTCAATAGCTTCAATAATTTTTTTCGTGTTACTTTCAAAATTGCCGATGTGATAGTTCTGCTGGGCTAATGCAATTTTCATGGTGGATGGTGTTTGCGATTGCTGATTCAAAGATACTGCCGGAAGCAGAAAATCTTTTTAACGGAATTACAGGGATCATTGCTATCATTAACCCGGCTACTTTGGCGTTTTTAGATAATACAACGGACTTAAGTCCGTTGCTACAAAATGAATCGTCCCTACGGGACTTTGAGTGTGGAATTACAAATTGTAGTGCCGTAGGCACGACCCATATTGTAGCCAGGGATTTTAATCCCTGGTACTGGCGTTTAAATTATTTATATTTTATACATGAACAAATATTTTATTGTTTTATTAATCATTCTTACCGCAGCCTCCTGTCGCAATGGTAAAAATGTTCCTGATGTTTCCAACATTAAAGTGAACATTACCATACAACGCTTTGAGCAGGATTTTTTTGCGCTGGACACCAATCATATCAGTCCCGGCCTGGATGCACTAAGCCGCAAATACCCGCAGTTCTTCCCTAATTTTCTAAGTAACATTCTCGGCCTGCCTCCCAGCGATAGTTCGCTTTCGGTCATCAAAAGTTTTATTGCCTATTATGCACCCGTTTTCCGGCGAACCCAACAGCAGTTTGGCAATTTTACCCGATGGCAATCAGAAATTGAAAAGGGCCTGCAGTTTACCCAATACTATTTTCCAAAATACCCGTTGCCCAAAAACATCATCACTTTTATAGGCCCGATGGAAGCTTATTTCACCGGCAGCATGGGTGCCTACGGCGATGTAATGACCAGTGCCGGGCCGGCTGTAGGATTGCAACTGCACCTGGGGACGAATGATAGCATTTACCAACAGGGGATGCAACAGGGTATTGTATATCAGTACCAGGTGCGCCGTTTTGAGCCTGCCACTATTCCGGTAAACGTAATGAAGAACATTGTGGACGATATGTGTCCTTACAATGGAGAGGGCCGGCCCCTGGTAGAACAAATGATAGAAAAAGGAAAACGCTTATATGTACTGGATCAGTTGCTACCTTACACCAACGATACGCTTAAAACCGGCTATTCCGGGGCACAGCTTGCTATTTGTAACGAACACGAAGGCGATATCTGGAATTATTTTGTAAAGAATGAATTGTTATACGGGATTGATCCGCTACAAAATAAGGAACTGCTGGAAGATGGGCCTAAAACACAGGAATTGGGCGAAGGTGTGCCCGGTTTTTTGGGTTTATACACCGGATGGAAAATTGTACAGCAGTGGATGGATAAAAACGGAAAAATAACCCTTGAGGAGCTGATGAAGAAAGATCCAAAAGCACTGTTTAATGAAGCAGGGTATAAGCCCAGGAATGCAAATTAGCAAATGGCGCAATCTGCAAATGAACAACCGTGGCTTTGTAAACAACAAATTGGGAGGTATGCTGCTATTTCAAAAAGCAGGCAAATGCGTAAGAGGAATTACAGGAACAAGGAAATAATCTTGTAAATAAGTGCCGCAACGCCAGCGCTGATCGGGATCGTTAGTATCCAGGCCCACAGCAGATTAATAGTAACTCCCCAGCGCACCGCTGATAACCTTTTGGTGGCGCCTACTCCAATAATAGAACCTGTAATGGTATGCGTAGTGCTAACGGGAATTCCTAAAGCATGGGTAAGAAATAAAGTAATAGCACCGGCACTTTCAGCAGCAACACCCTCTAATGGTGTTACTTTAGTAATACGGGTACCCATGGTTTTTACAATTTTCCAGCCACCACTCATAGTACCCAGGCCAATAGCGGTATAGCAGCCTGCTTTTACCCACAAGGGTATATCCTGTATTTTTTCTATGGACTTGCCATTTTGTATTACGGTATGCATTTTTATGTGCAGCCAGTTTGGTATGTCGGTGCCCGGCGCATAACTGGCGCCCACATATACCAATATAGCGGCGGCAATAATACCCATCACCTTTTGAGCATCATTAGCGCCATGGCCAATACTAAAGGCAGCGCTGGAAACCAGTTGCAGCTTTTTAAACCACCGGTCGGCCTTATAGGGATTGGCTTTGCGGCAAATATTAAGAATCAAAACAGTAATGAAAAATGCGACGATCATGCCAATGAAAGGAGCCAGGAAGATAAATCCGATGGTTTTATAAATAATGGCAATATTGCCTAGCCCTGCCATTCCGGCTTTGGTAACGGCTGCCCCGGCAAAACCGCCCATCAGTGTATGCGATGAACTGGAAGGAATGCCAAACCACCAGGTAAAAAGGTTCCAGGAAATGGCGGCGATGAGGCCAGCCAGGATGACCCATAAATCAATAGCTTTTTCGTTTACGATGCTTTTAACGGCATCGGCCACATTTAAATCGAACAGGAAAGCAGCTACAATATTAAAAAATGCAGCCCATAATACTGCCTGAAAAGGGGTGAGTACTTTGGTAGAAACAATGGTGGCAATGGAACCGGCTGCATCATGAAAGCCATTGATATAGTCGAACATCAGCGCCAGCACTATAACGATCAGGAGAAGTGGAAACATAGGTTAAATGTGCAAATTTCTCAATGTCTCAATTGCTCAATGAATATCTGCGAAGAGCTATTTAGGAAATTAATACAAATTGATTAAAATGAATTTTGTAACCCTATTCAAGCAGCAGCAAATTTTTTCATTTTCATATTGAGCTATTTTCAAATTTTCACATTGAGTTAGGCGTACTTAATAATGATAGACTCAATTACATTGCCGGCGTCTTCGCATTTGTCGGTGGCAATTTCCATAATCTGGTAAATTTCTCTTTTTTTGATTACTTCTTTTGCATCGGGTTCCTGTGCAAATAATTTTTCAATGCTCATATCGAAAATATCATCTGCCTCATTTTCAATGTCGTTGATGCGGACGAGTGCTTCGGTCATTTTTTTGAGGTCACGCATGTTGCGCAGGCAATACACGGCATTCCGTACGTGCTGGCTGCCGGAATGTATCAGGTCGGCCATTTTCTGGATGCCGGCATCACTGGGATCAACGTTGTAAAAATTAATTTTTTTAGAACTGCCATACACGTAATCGGCAATATCGTCCAGCGAACTGGCCAATGTATGAATATCTTCCCGGTCGAAAGGGGTAATAAAATTCCGGCCCAGTTCTGTAAAAATATTATGGGTAATATCGTCGCAAACATGCTCCAGGTTTTCGATATTGATAATGATCTGGGAACGTTTGTCGTAATCTTTTTCCGCTACTACTTCCTTTAGCTGTCCACTCATTTCTATTACCCGATCTACCATTTTTTCAAAAAGGTCGTAGAAAAGTTTGTTTTTAGGCGTAAAAATACTAAGGATGGAATTCAATCCCATAGGTTCGATTTGGACAAAAGTAAATGGTTGGGGAGTGCAGGCATGCAGAAAGGGTAATTTAATGATTACTTAATACTAAAACCGGGACTTGTTAGCAGAAATCGCCTGTTAATGTAAATAACCGGCAACATGGCTGCTCAATTATACCGCCTGCTTTTATTGGGCGGCGGTTACTGTTTTCTTTACGCCTTCGGCCCAACTAATGATAGCCTCTTTTTGAGTATCCGTAAGAATTGCATCTTTGTGTATCCAGGTATAAGATGATAAAGGCATCCAGCCTTCCTTCAGGCTCTTTACCACTTCCCCCATTTTTTCTTTTTTCCGCTCCGGTGTATAAGTGGCAAATTCATTAAAGTTCAGGTGGCGTTTGCCGTCTTTTATATGGCTGCCAAGCCACCAGCCTACCGGCTGTATGTTTGCATACCAGGGATAATTGGTGTTATTACTATGGCAGTCGTAGCAGGCCGAATGCAGGAGCCGGTTTACATCATCCGGCACGGTTACCAGCGATGAAATATCGTTGCTCAGTACCACACTGTTATTGTTTTTATCAGGCTGAAAAAACTGAATCACTATAAAAGTTAGCAGCAGTATCCAGAGAATAAATCTGCCCCAACGTACTTTTTTCTTTCCGGTTACCGGTTGCTTAGGCAGTTGTTGCTGGTTTGGAGGGGTCATAAGTATCGTAATGGTGAATGGTCAATGGTGAATGAGTAGCTGGGTTTGATCTTGCTTCCGGTCTTTCAGACTTCCGGTCTATATCTGTTATTAATTATCAGCTATTCGTTCTTCGTTAAAACAACCCCTGTCATTTCTTTTGGTACAGCAATACCCATAAAATGAAGAATGGTTGGTGCAATATCACCTAGTTTACCTTTTTTTAATTGCCCACGCCATTCCTTATCCACAATAAAAAACGGAACGGGGTTCACCGAATGCTGGGTATTAGGACTGCCATCGGGATTAATCATATAATCGCTATTGCCATGGTCGGCCAAAATAAAAGCGGTATAGCCATGATCCAGTGCATGCGTTACTACCTGGTTCACACAGACATCCACCGTTTCAGCTGCTTTTACGGCAGCAGCAAACACGCCGGTATGCCCTACCATATCGGTATTGGCAAAGTTGAGGCAGATGAAAGCAGCTTCCGCTTTGTCAATTTCCGGCAGCAGCAATGCGGTTAACTGAAAGGCACTCATTTCGGGTTGCAAATCGTAGGTAGCCACTTTTGGCGATGGCGCCATAATGCGGGTTTCGCCTTCAAACACGGCCTCTCTTCCACCACTGAAAAAGAAAGTTACGTGCGGGTATTTTTCCGTTTCGGCCATGCGTATCTGCTTCAGGCCATTTGCTGCTATTACTTCACCTATTGTTTGGTTCAGGTTGTCAGTCTCAAATAGTACGTGTACATCCTTATAAGTAGCATCGTACTCAGTAAGGGTGGTATAGTGCAGCGGCAGCTTATACATACCAAACTCCGGAAAATCAGCCTGGCTAAGTACCTGTGTTATCTCCCGGCACCTGTCTGTTCGAAAGTTAAAGCACAACACGGCATCGCCGGCTTTTATAGTTGCCAGCGGTTGCTGTGCAGCATCCACTATTACGGTAGGAAGAATAAATTCGTCTGTAACTGCCGCATTGTACGATTGTTCTACAGCGGCTATTGCGTCTGTTGCTGTTGGCCCGTTGCCGTTCACCATTGCCTCATATGCCAGCTTTATCCGTTCCCAGCGTTTATCCCGGTCCATTGCATAATAGCGACCGCTTACGGTGGCTATTTTCCCCGTGGTTTGGTTCAGGTGTTCCTGAAGTTCCATGATAAAGCCTAAACCGCTTTTAGGGTCGCAGTCACGGCCATCGGTAAAGGCATGGATATATAACTGCTGTAATCCTTTCTGGTGGCAAAGGCTTACGATCGCTTTCAGGTGATTGATATGCGAATGCACGCCACCATCGCTTACCAAACCCAACAGGTGCAGCGGTTTTTGTTGTACCAGGGCATAATCGATAGATTGAAGCAGTACTTTATTTTCAAAAAAAGTCTTGTATTTAATGGCTACGTTAATGCGCTGCAACTCCTGGTACACAATTCGGCCTGCACCCAGGTTTAGGTGGCCTACTTCGCTGTTGCCCATCTGGCCTTCGGGCAGGCCCACTTCTTCGCCAAATGTGGTAAGTGTGGTGTTGGGGTATTGCTTATACAGCGAATCAATAAAAGGGGTATCAGCTGCAAGGATAGCGTCGGAGGCGGGCACCTGCCCGATTCCCCATCCATCCATAATAATCAAAATTGCTTTTTTCATTTATGTTATTTTATGTTACCTGCTGTTTAATAGGGCGTTGCCCTATGCAGTTATATTGCTCTCCCGTACGAACGGGACTTCGCTTCAGGGCGATACAAATGCCCCTAATATCATTTGTATTCAAATTGTATTTATTGCCTGTTGCTAATTTGTATTCATTTGCATATTTGCTAATTGCTAATTGTCACATTTGCTAATTTGCCTTTTCCCCGCCGCAATTTAATTTGTTACAACATACAAGCGCAGTTGTTCTGCATCTTTGGTAAAAATGTAATTCAATGACCGTAACAGCATTTGATAAACACCTGCAAGTATTAGTAGAGCAGGCCCTTCGGGAAGATATTGGTGATGGCGACCATAGTACACTTTGTTGTATTCCGCCGCAGCAAACGGGCCGGGCCGTATTAAAAATTAAACAGGCCGGGG
This sequence comes from Chitinophagaceae bacterium, assembly GCA_965246935.1. Lineage (GTDB taxonomy): Bacteria > Bacteroidota > Bacteroidia > Chitinophagales > Chitinophagaceae > JAZKFT01. The sequence goes on from CBDFGC010000003.1 coordinate 128,063, forward strand.
TGCTGGCCGGGGTGCTGGCTGCCCAAAAAATATTTAACCTGGCATCAGATGAAGTCGTGTTTCATCCGTATAAAAATGATGGCGATGACATGCAGCCCGGCGAAACGGCCTTTGAAATAGAAGCACCGGTGCAAACCATCCTGCAAACCGAGCGGCTGGTGCTGAATACAATGCAGCGCATGAGCGGCATTGCCACCCTTACCCGGCGGTATGCAGACAAATTGAGAGGCTATACCACAAAAATTTTAGATACCCGAAAAACCACACCTAACTTCCGGCTGCTGGAAAAAGAAGCGGTACGTATTGGCGGCGCCCAAAACCATCGCTTTGGGCTGTACGATATGATAATGCTAAAGGACAACCATATTGACTATTGCGGCGGTATTGAAAAAGCCATTGACCTGGCCTATCAGTATGTACAAGCAAAAAAGCCGGGGCTAAAAATAGAAGTAGAAACCCGTAGCCTGGCGGATGTAAAAAAAGTTATGGCGGTTGGGCAGGGAAAAGTGTTCCGGATAATGTTGGATAATTTTATACCATCAGCAATAAGCGATGCATTACGGGTAATAAATGGTGCTTTTGAAACCGAAGCCAGTGGCGGTATTACGCTGGATACCATTGAAAGCTTTGCTGCTACCGGGGTAGACTATGTGAGTGTTGGTGCATTGATACACCAGGCACAGTCACTGGATTTAAGTTTAAAGGCCTCTTTCACCACATAGGCACATAAGGAGCACATAGGTTCACATAGAAATACAAATAGGAAGCGGTAAGTGAAAAGTGGTTTATAAATGGTCATCAAATCCTATTTCCATTTTCCTTGTCTGCTTTTCTTGTCTTTTATTTTTCGTTTTCTATTCCCTATTTTCTACCTTATATTTTTCTTTCCACATCTCATTAAAGGTTTTGGGGCTAAAATCAAGCTTGGAACGATGGGTAGTCCAGCCTTTAAAAATTTTGTTAACCATCCAGTTTTTTAGTTTGCCATTTCCCATATTCATCATGCCACGGTGCAGCATGGCTTGTTTCCAGCCTTTCCAGGCAAGGCGTTCGGCCAGTGTGCTGTCACCTTCCATTACGGCTTCGTGGCGGTTGTGCAGCAACAGTTCATGCAGGTTGATCCGCACAGGGCATACTTCGGTACAATTTCCACACAAGGAGGAGGCATAACTTAAATGTTTGTATTCATCCATGCCTTGCAGGTGTGGCGTAATAACCATCCCGATAGGGCCGCTGTAGGTGGTTTCGTAGCTATGGCCTCCAATATTTTTGTATACCGGGCAGGCGTTCAGGCAACTGCCGCACCGGATGCAATACAAACTTTCGCGGGCTACTTCATCTGCCAAGATATTGGTGCGGCCATTGTCCAGCAGAATTACGTACATTTCTGTGGGGCCATCGGTTTCACCAGGCTGGCGGGGCCCGCTGATAATAGAATTGTAGGAAGTAATTTGCTGGCCGGTGCCATACGTGGCCAGCAGCGGCCAGAATAAGGCCAGGTCTGTAAGCGATGGAATTACTTTTTCGATACCGGTAACAACAATATGTATTTTAGGAAATGCACAGCTTAGCCGGGCGTTTCCCTCATTTTCCGTAATGGCTATGGCTCCGGTATCGGCTATCAGGAAGTTGGCTCCGGTTACGCCTACCTGTGCCTCTACATATTTTTGCCGCAGTTTATAACGGGCTACCTGCGTAAGCTGTTCCGGCGTCAGGTTTGGCTCCGTGCCCAGTTTTTCAGCAAACAACCGGGCCACATCTTCTTTGCTTTTGTGCATCGCCGGGGTTACAATATGGTAAGGGGCCTCGCCGTCCAATTGCTGTATGTATTCACCTAAATCGGTCTCCACGCTCTCAATACCATTTTTTTCAAGAAAATCGTTCAGGTGAATTTCTTCAGTAACCATGCTTTTGCTTTTCACCAGCGTGGTACAATTAGCTGCCTGGCAAATTTTTAAAATCTGCTGCAACGCATCAACTGCTGTTTCGGCCCAGATTACCTTTCCGCCCCTGTTTGTTAATCTGGTTTCAAACTCTTCCAGGCTTTTATCCAGCTTCTCAATAGCCTGCCATTTCAGATTTTTAGCCCGTTCACGTGCTACGGGCAGTGCAGCAAACTGCTGTTTTCCCTGCGGCACAGCAGCATTGTACCGGGCAATATTGAAGTTAATTTTACGGCGATGCTCTAAATCGCCTGCCTTAACCGTGCTTTTGGCCTTAAAAGAAGAACTGGTACTCATTAGAAAATACAAATGTGCAAATTTGACAATTAGCAAATATGCAAATGAAATACAGGGAATACAGACGTGTAAATTAGTAAATGGCTAAATAGCTCAATAAATACAAACAAGTAAATTTGTGATAAGCAACAGGCTTACAGATATAAGAAATGGGTCGTGCAGGTTTTTCCTGAACGTTTGAGATTATTTACCTTTCCGACTTCCGGTCTTCCCGACTTTCGGACTTCTCAATGTCTTTCGTTTTGCTTTGCTTCACTTTGCCGGATAATAGCACTGCCGGCTACAATGGAAGTAACCGTAAAGACAATTACACCTGCTAACGACAAAATAAATTTCCAGGTAGGGCCTACATTGAAACTGCTGATCAGCATCATAATACAAAACAAGTTCAACAATACCAGGGGTATAAAAATAGGAAAACGCATAAATGAAGTTTTTAGTTGGCCTGTAAAAATAATGCCTAAAAGGTGGGGAAAATTAAATATCCTGTTCCTATTTTATCTGCTTTTTGTAATTACAAACGAATGACCACTGATGAATTACTATGTAACTGCAAGAAGAGGCTATTTAGGTTTTTTAGCTTTATATTTCTGTGCTACGGCTTCCAGTGCTTCGTAAAACTCAGGGCCGTATTTGCGGAGCAGGGCTTCCTTTAAAAATTGATAAACCGGCATTTTTAACCGGTTACCCAACTTGCATGCCGGGGCACATAAGCCTGGCCGGGGCTCATAATTTACAAACTCTGTTTTGCTTCTTTTACTCTTTTGTATCCGCACCGGGAACAGGTGGCAACTGACAGGTTTCTTCCAGCCTGTTTTTCCTTCGTAAAATGCCTGCTCAAAAGCACATTTTACAACCCCTGTTATGTCTGTAATGGCATATACGCAAATACCGCCGTTGATGGCCGGCGTTACCCACCCAAATTCTTTATCGTACACATACCTGCCCTGCTTGTCTATTTCCTGCAAATGTGCAGCTTCCAGATATGGTTTTACCGCATCAAACGCTTCATCAATATTTCGTAATTCTGATTTTTCAAGCGGGGCGCCGGCATCGCCATCCACACAGCAGCCGCCTTTACATTTGTTCAGGTCGCATACAAAGTTTTCTTCAATCAGTTCGTCACTAATCAGTTTGTTATCGATCGCTATCAACGTGCAGGAAATTTACAACAAAAATAAAGTGATTGAAGAAACATACGCCTGTGATTTTGAGAGGTAATACCAAATCTAAACAGGCAATGGGCAATTATCAATAAGCAAGTTCGTTTTAATCGGTCGTCAATTATTTTTCGCAGCCTGTTGTAAGGTAGTATAAGATGGCAACTCATTCAATGCAAGCCGGGACTTCTTTAAAAAACGGAAAATTAAAAGCCCGTTCCGGCTATGCCGGAACGGGCTTTTAATAATGTAATCACTGATTTTACATACCTGGCATTAATACGGTATCAATTACATGTATCACTCCATTTTTCTGATACACATCTTTAATAGTAACCATTGCCGTACCACCGTTTGCATCTTGTACCTGTATGCCATTTCCTTTCATCATAAAAGTAAGATTGCCGCCCTGTACGGTTGCTGCGCTATAAGATCCGCCGCCATCTTTAATCATTTTCATTAATGATTTGGAATCAATCTTTCCTGATATTACATGATAGGTAAGAATAGTAGTCAGCTTTTCTTTGTTTTCAGGTTTCACCAATGTTTCAACAGTGCCTTTTGGCAATTTATTGAACGCTGCGTTGGTTGGTGCAAACACCGTAAAAGGGCCATCTCCTTTCAATGTTTCTACCAGGCCGGCCGCTTTTACGGCAGCTACTAATGTAGTATGGTCTTTACTGTTTACTGCATTTTCAACAATATCTTTTGTTGGGTACATGGCCGCACCGCCAACCATTACTGTTTTTTGAGCTGATGCTACTGCAGATGTAAGAACGACAGATGCTGCAATCATCCATTTGGAAACTAATTTCATAGTAATTTTTTTTGAATTAATTTGTTGTACTATAACTACGGACGCTTAAACAATAAAGTTCAAAAAAAATAAGAAATTAATCAGTAAACAATTTTTTATATTAAGATTTTAATTAAATTACATACTTTTCTTTTACCTTAAGTATACGTTTTTACTAAATCTTTTCTAATAGCAATTATATTCTAAGTGAGTATGAAAAGTTTCCTGAAAAATAAAATTGGATGAATCTTTCGTTATGATATAACTTGAAGCTGAAAGCCTTGCTGACATTTACTATTACAAAATTGAATGCATAAAAATTTTTTTAGACTACTTACTACTAAAAAAACTTTTACAACATTAATTGGCAAACCTAAAATCCGGGGTTGAAAGGGTGAAAATATTTTTACTTACAAAAACCGGTATAATAAAGTCAACGAATCATTTATAAGAATTACTGATATTTATACTATTCCCTATAGTTATAATTCCACTTCTGATGGGCTGCAACAGTTAATAAAGAGGAAATGTAACCCTGTTAAATATATACAGCATATATTGACGGCGCCTGAAGGTTATAAAAGAATACGGCTTTTCAAAAATGAAAAGCCGTATTACTTTATCCTACAATTATTATTTATATATCACCTATCGGTTTATTATTGATTACCTGTAGTTCATCCAGGTTAGGGGTTAAGCTACCGCCTTCCTTTTCCAGTGTAATGGCAAATTTTTGCGCTTTGTACGACCTTTTCATTTGGAACAAATTTCCTGCCTGTGCCGTGTTTTGTATTATGCCGGCATCTACAGGGCTAAGCTGGCCGTTGACAACATCCACTGCCCACAACTGATACTGCTTGCCTGCAGGTGGTGTAGGCAAATTGTTCACCATCAAAAAAACATCTTTTGTTTGCTTATTCCAATAAACAGTTGCTCCCATACCTGCACGTTTTGGCGAGGCAGCCAGCATCGGCACTTTTAATACTGCCGTATCGTTTATCATAGTAAAGTTAGCCCGGTAAACATTATTGCTTGCTAACAGCGTATTGCGGTCAGCTAATAATGTATTATAATCGTCATTTGTTTTTTTATACTGAGCGTAGTATTCCTTGTACCGGCTATAATAATAAAAATTAAGGATAGCACTTCCCAAAAAGAGGATAACAGAAGCAGCCACAACACCACGCAGCCAACGTACACTTTTCGGCGCAGCAGTAATAGAAACCACTTTCGCCTGGCTATTTGTTTTAGTAACGGTATCCGGTGACGCAATCCCTTTTTCTGCAGCTATAGCAGTGATTATCTTCTCTTTTAAAAAGGCCGGTGGTTGAATAGCCGTTTGCATTGCCTGTTTTTCCAGCGCTATTTCAAAATCAGTAATTGCCTGCTTTATCTGCGTATATTGGGCAGCATACATTTCTACCTCCTTTACTTCGTCACTTGAAGTAAGCCCCAGCACGTAAGCCTCAATAATCCCACTTGATATGTATGCTTGTGTGTCCACTTTTTTAATAGTCCCTTTTTATCTTTTACATTTTTTCAAATCAATGCCCTGAGCTGGCTTAAAGCCGCCCTTAATCTTGTTTTTACCGTTCCCAACGGTATTCCCTGAAATTGGGAAATTTCTTCCTGTGTAAGCCCTTTAAAATACGACAGATCAACTAAATCCCGATACTCGGGTTTTATTTTTTCCAGCAGTTTTCTTAAACCTATCTTATCAATGTTCTGTTGCGTACTGCCGGCTTGTTCATATACGGCTTCTGTTACTTCCCGGTTTTGTTGACTGTTACGATATCCTTTACTTCTGATGGTATCAATTGCTTCATTACGGGCAATATTCAGCATCCAGGTATATAAACGACTCTTACCGGAATCATACGTATCTATTTTTCTGTAAATGTTAATATACACTTCCTGTAGTACATCGCCAGCTATTTCCTTATCGGGAACAATGTTGGTAATAACGGAAAACAGTGCACCACTGTAGTTTTCATACAGGTATGAAAAAGCAAAATCATTTCGCTCTTTCAAGTAACTAATTAATTCCTGCTCAGTGTATTTTGTTGCGGACTGCAAAAGATGTTGGGTTTGATATACTGTTACAAAACGCCTGCCTGTTATTTTTAATTAAAGTTAGCTAACTGTTTTACCATATTCATCTGATGACATTAGTTGTACCTGACCTGTGCCCCCTGCCATTTGTATTTTTACAATCCACCCCTCATCATAAGGGTTTGTATTTACTAATTCAGGCTTATTGTTTAACGCTTCATTTACTTCTAAAATAGTTCCCGTAACAGGCATAAATAAATCGCTCACCGTTTTTACCGCCTCAATCGTTCCAAACACTTCACCTTCGTTAATTGTTTGGCCAACGGTACTAATATCTACATATACAATATCGCCTAACTCATGCTGTGCAAAATCTGTAATGCCTATCAGGGCCGTATCACCGTCTGTTTTAATCCATTCATGGTCTTTTGTATATTGTAGCTCGGCAGGAAAATTCATAAGCTGATTTTGAAAATTTATAGGATAAATGTAGTAGTAACTGGTAAATAAATACTTAACGACGCTTTTTTCGGAAAACTTTTTTTACAGCCGGTTTTATCACTTTAGATGGCAGCATCTCTTTTTCCATTGTTTTATACTCATCCTCATTCAGCACCCGCATGTTCATCCGTACATCGCCAATGGGCCGGTCACCGGGTGCGGTAGGTACGGATGCAATTTTATCAATCACATTTATGCCGGCTTCCACCTCGCCGTACACGGTATATTGCTGATCCAACCGCGGAGTACCCCCTAATGTTTTATAAATATTTCTTTGTTCCGCTGTAAAAGTGCGGCCCGTTTGAACCTGTAATATATTTAGTTCCTCATCCGACATCTTTTTGCCCTGTACAATATAAAACTGGCAATTGCTGCTGGCCATTTCGGGGTTCTGGTCACGGGCAGCCGCCAGCACACCTTTTTTATGAAAAAGCGATGGTAAAAATTCTGCCGGGATGCGTTCGCCGGGAGCAGAGCCCATACCCAGCATTTCGCCGGGCTGTGCGTTTTTGCTATTCGGGTCGCCACCCTGCAGCATAAAGCCATTAATCACCCGGTGAAACAGCAGGCTGTCGTAAAAGCCTTCATTCACCTTTGTTATAAAATTATCACGGTGCTGCGGTGTGCTGTCGTATAGCCGCACAATCATATTGCCACTATCGGTGCTGATGAGTACCCGTGTGCCGGGAATATCAGGAACGATTGTTTTTACCGGAGTCTTGCGGGTATTATATCTTTTGGGAGACGATTTGTTTACCGTTTTCCGTTGGGCAGATGCTTCCATTAGAAACAAATTGAACAATAAAAGTAAGCTGATGGTAATGGCCGGCAACCTCATGTATCACTATGTTTTTGTTGATCAAAATAAAGAAGGATATAATCTTTCAAAAAATTTTCCTGTTCCCGAAGCGGCAGCGAAGGTAATTCTTTCACCTGTTGAAAATGCGGCCATCCATCATCATCGTTTCCTTCCAATACGTAATAACCACCCGGCGCTAAAATAGTGCATACAGCCACATGCATCAGATCCTGCTTTTGCTCCTTGGTAATTTTTTCTTTAAAAAACTGTACCTCCTGCAGGCCAATCAGGTACAGGATGGCATCCATATCCGGCTTTTTGCCGAAGCGTTCCACCAGGCTTGCCTCTAATTCCCACCAGCGGGATTGTAAGTCGTCGGCGATATTCATAGGGAAGTCAACAGTCGGCAGTCAACAGTCAGCAGGAAATACAGTTCACGGTCATCAAACATTGACTTGCCTTTTTTAAAGTAAAGTGATATATCTTATGCAAAGATAAGTTGGCTACAACTATAGAAGTCGCTACTACTGATTCCTGCGGCGTTGACCGCTTTTCCCTTGTATTCCCTGCTGACTGCCAATTGCCGACTGTTGACTAATTGGTTGGCTTTATCTTTGGCGCCATTAGAAATTTTTTGCATGATACCAATACAAACCATACGGGAAAAGGCAGACTGGGTAAAGAAACGTTTAGCCATCAAAAATGTTGACACAGCATTAGTAGATGAAATTATAACGCTGGATGAAAAACGTCGTCAGGTGCAAACCCGCATGGAAGAGCATAAAGCAAAACTGAACGAAGCCAGTAAAGCCATTGGCCAGTTGGTGCAGCAAGGCAACACGGAAGCGGTACAGGAACGGAAGGAACAGGTAGCTACCCATAAAACCAGTATTGCAATGCTGGAAGTAGAACTGAAAGTATTGGAACAACAGCAATACGACAAACTGGTGCTGCTGCCCAACCCACCGGTAGAAAAAGTGCCCCCCGGCAAAACACCGGAAGAAAATGAAACCATCAAAGAGGGGGGTAAAAAACCGTTGCTTGGCAATCATTCGCTTCCGCATTGGGAGCTTGCCAAAAAATACAACCTGATTGATTTTGAATTGGGCACTAAAATAACCGGCAGCGGCTTCCCGGTTTATATAGGTAAGGGGGCGAAATTACAACGGAGCCTGATCCAATATTTTTTAGATTTTAATACGGCAGCCGGTTATACGGAATACCTGCCGCCCTTTATGGTAAATGCCGACAGTGCTTTTGCTACCGGCCAGTTGCCCGATAAGGAAGGCCAGATGTACCATGCTACGGAAGATAATTTTTACCTGATCCCTACGGCTGAAGTACCGGTTACAAATATTTACCGCAACGAAATGTTGAAGGCAACCGACCTGCCTGTAAAAATGACGGCATACAGCCCCTGCTTTAGGCGGGAGGCAGGCAGCTACGGCAAAGATGTACGGGGTCTGAACCGCCTGCACCAGTTTGAGAAAGTAGAAATTATACAAATAACGGAGCCGGAAAAGAGTATGCAAACACTGGATGAGATGGTAGCACATGTAGAGAGGTTGCTACAAAGCCTGCAATTGCCTTATCGTATCCTTTTATTGTGCGGTGGCGATATGGGCTTTGCTTCGGCCATTACCTACGATTTTGAGGTATGGAGTGCTGCACAGGAGCGTTGGCTGGAAGTAAGCAGTGTTAGCAATTTCCAGGATTTCCAAACCAACCGATTAAAGTGCCGGTATAAAAGTGAAGCCGGTAAAACACAGTTGTGTCATACGCTCAATGGATCATCACTGGCATTGCCACGGATTATGGCAGCACTGCTGGAGAATAACCAAAGTGAGGAAGGGATTAAATTACCGGAAGTGTTGCAGGCGTATTTTAAAGGAGAGATGGTTAACTGATGAAAGCATTTTCAAAACATACCATATCTGTTTGTTTGATGGCAATAAGTGTATCAAACACATTAGCACAATGCATCAAGAAGTATGATCCGGCGCTACACAGAATTATTTACACAAAGGCTGATGTGATGCCTGAGTTTCCGGGTGGAGTAGATGGTTGGCGCAGGTATCTTGAAAGACACCTAACTATTCCTGATAGCAGTTTTGATGAGTGCCTGGATCAGTGGTCGTTAAAGAGTCATTTTATCGTAGAAACAGATGGTTCCCTGAGCCATATAGTTATCAATAACCAAGGTGACTCTTCCAAACTTTGCGGAACACAAAAGTCTTTTTTCGACCTGTTAAAAACCTGTATAAAATGGAAAACAGGCAAGTGTGGAAATGTACCTGTACCGGTAAGATATGAGCAAAATATTGCTTGTATCTTACCAGCACAGTAGTGAAAAATAACTAATTATTAATTAGGTAGGTAAATGTTTACTCCGCTTCACGAAGTCTTTGACTTTTGATAAGTGAGTTCAAAATGAAACCTGTAGTTGCCATGAAAATATACAAATCAACGGAGCGTCGCCTATGTCGTCCTTTTGAAATACATCTGCTGGTTAACAAAAACTAACTTTTTTAATCAATCATCTTCCGGACTTTCGGTCTTCCCGACTTCCGGACTAATAAACTATATGAAAATACTCGAAAATAAAACCGCTATTGTAACCGGTGCGGCCCGTGGCATTGGTGAAGGCATTGCCTTAAAATTTGCGGAACACGGCGCCAACGTTGCTTTTACGTATGTAAGCAACAGCAGTGCCGAACGGGCCAAAGCATTGGAAGAAAAACTAATTCAGTTTGGGGTAAAAGCAAAAGCGTATCAAAGCAATGCAGCGGATTATGCAGCTACCGAAACATTTGCCAATGACGTAATTAAAGAATTCGGAACGGTAGATGTTTGCGTAAACAATGCCGGCATTAGCAAAGACAATCTGCTGCTGCGTATGACGCCGGAGCAATGGAATGATGTGTTGCAAACGAATTTGAATTCCGTTTTTTATTTAACCAAATTAGTGATGCGGCCAATGATGAAAGCCCGCAAAGGCAGCATCATTAATATGAGCAGCATTATTGGCGAAATGGGTAATGCCGGCCAAAGTAGCTATGCTGCCAGCAAAGCCGGGGTTATTGGTTTTACCAAAAGCGTAGCCAAGGAACTGGGCAGCCGCAATATTCGCTGTAATGCCATTGCACCGGGCTTTGTTGAAACCGATATGACTAATTATTTAAAGGAAGGCGAAGCGGCCGATAAATACAAAGCCGGTATTCCGCTGGGCCGTTTTGGTACTGCGGAAGACATTGCAAACCTTGCCCTTTTTTTAGCCAGCGATATGAGCAGTTATATTACCGGGCAGGTAATTAGTGCTGATGGCGGACTGAATATGTGATAGTCGTCAATCGTGAATCGTCAATCGTGAATGGGTTGCAAATAGTTGAAGGCTAAAATTGTTTGAAAATTACTTTAGCAGCCTGTGGTCTGTCGTCTGTTGTCCGTCGTCATTTTAATTTCATTATGAATATTGATGCTATTCAACTTTGGGAAAAGGTAAAAGCCATTGCATTAGCATTACCTGAAACGTATGAAAAGCCCTGCTATGGCACGCCAGCTATGTATGTAGGTAAAAAAACGCTGTGCCGGCTGCGGGAAGATGATGAATCGCTTGCCTTGTATAATGATGGAAGAGATGTATGGATGAATAAAGATCCGAATGTGTTTTTTATTACCGATCATTACCTGAATTACCCGATGCTGCTAATTCATTTATCTAAAGTGAGTAAAGTTGATTTAGAAACACTGTTGATTCATTCATGGAAAATACGGGCCGGAAAGAAATTATTGAAAGCATATGATGGCTTGTAAAACCGTAAAGGATTAAACAGCTCCTGAAGAGATTTGAGAACCCTTCAAGGATGCGGATAGATGATAAACTAAACCCTTCAAGGGCAAGCGAATAACAGCAGGGATGCTGCACCCGTCAACGTATTCAGAAAATTAACGGCATTATTGTTCAGATAGCCCCGCCGTTCCAGTGTGGCGCCTATAACAGAATCCATTAGGTTTCCAATTGTGCCTGCGATGATAATCCAAATAAAATTTTTGTTCCAGCCGAAACCAACAGCGTAAACAAGTGATATCACTACACTTCCGGCAATGCCGCATAAAGTTCCTTCTACACTGATTACCCCATTCAGGCCACGCTGGTCTTTTTTAAAACTGAGAATATTATAATACCGGCGGCCGAAAATATTTCCGAGTTCAGACGATAGTGTATCTGCCGTGGCAGCTGAAAAACTGCCGGCAATCATCAATTGAAATGCAACTACTTTTTGCGGAAATAGCCATGCCAGCAAACCGCAGATGCCTGCTACACCAGCATTGGCTATCACCTGGCCTATAGTGCGCCGGCCACTATTTTCTTCCCCAATGGCCAATGCCTGTTTTTGCTTTGCACCGAAACTTGTTGCCACGGTACCCAGTATAAAAAAGAGGGCCAGCATGGCAATGCCGGTGTAGCCGCAACCTTTATATATACAAAATCCTAACAATATACCGGTAACGGCAGCAGACCAGGTAAGTTTTTTAAGTAAAGCACTTGCCAGCCCTCCACCTGCCAGCAACAGCAACACCATTATATCAGCAAAAGAAACGATCAAATAAATAAGTTGAATGAGGAACTATGCTAAGTCCACTGTCAACTAAATTTCTTTAGCTCCTAAATTCCGGCATGTGAGGACACAAGCCGGGGCAACTGCTACACTTATTTAATTGACAGTATACTACAATTAACTATTCGTTTTTATAGCTTCAGCATCACCACCGGCCAGTCTTCTTTCCAGACTAATTTTTCAATCCGCAGTTTGCTGCGTCCGTTATCTGCCGCATCATAACCATGGAAAATCAGGTAGTCCTCGCCATCGAATGTGCAAACGGCATTGTGGCCTACGCCGTACCAACTGCTATCACCCTGCAGCACAATCGTTCCACCGCCGGAATCCATAGGTATATTGCCTTTATCCATGTAGGGGCCGGTTAGTTTGGTAGCCCTGCCAATAATCATTTTATAGGTGCTTTTGATGCCTTTACAGCAGTAATCGATGGAAGCAAACAGGTAATAGTATTTTCCTTTTTTAAAAATGAACGGTGCTTCTATGGCATTACCGCCGGCATCTTTCGGGTTATCATCTATTGAAGGCGGATTCTCACTCATTTTGGTAACTTTTACCCGGCTGGCAATCGTAGGTAGCTCATCAATATTTTCGGCAACGCTCAGCCGGTCTCTGTTCAGCTTTACCAGTTTTAGTCCTTCCCAAAACGAGCCGAAAGCCAGGTAAGGATTACCCTTTTCGTCAGTTGCCAGGTTCGGATCGATGGCATTCCAATTAGTTTGACCGGGAATAGATTGGATGACTTTTCCATGATCTGTCCAGTGATAACCGGCACTGCCGGTATGCAGGGTTTTGTTGGTAGCTACGCCAATAGCCGAGGTGTTTTTGCCGAAGGCGGAAACGGAATAATACAGATAGTATAAACCATTGTAATACGAAATGTCCGGCGCCCAGATATAGCCTTTAAAAGCCGGTATGGAATCCATTGCCCAGCGGGGGCCGGAGTAAAATACCGGCTTTTCGGGTAGCCAGTGCACCCGGTCTGTTGATGACCACCTGGAAATACCCTGGCCGGTACAAAAAATGTAATACGTACTATCCTGTTTAATCATTACCGGGTCGTGTACCGAGATATTAGTGCGCAGGGTTTGAGCAGACGACCAATGGGCAATAAGCAACAGGCAAAAGAGCAAATACCTCACCCCCGTCCCCTCTCCACGCCGAGGCATGTAGAGGGGTGCCTCTGTGAGAATTTCAATATTATTTTCAGGCAGAGGGTTCATGCTGTTTTAATTTTGCTGATTGCTTTCGGAGGACGGGTTGTTGTTGTTTCAATCTCCTAAGCTGTTTTGAAAATTTGATTATTTTGAACCCATTGTTACATTTTGTAATGAATGTTACGAAGAGGCACCCTTCTCCAAACGCAATTGCATCATTTGCCCTTCTCCTTTTGGAGAAGGTGCCCAAAGGGCGGATGAGGCTGGAGAAGGGCCGGGGATGAGGCTTTAATTCCCATCTGGTTTGGAGGTAGCAATATACGGGCTCGGGGGTAGCATAAAAGTTTCTACCGGATCAGGGGCAGCCGGGTTAAAGGCAGGCAGGTTTGACTTCAATAATTTGCCCAATGGCAGATCCGTTTTTTTCAACCCTTCTACAATACATTTCGCCAGTTCATACGCACCATACGCATTAAAGTGGGTGTCGTCTTTCATTTCTGCTTTTTGATTCGGGAACGTATTAGCCGGGTAATGTACAAACGCTTTTTTAGAGGCTTCCGGCCCCCAGGTTTCATACAGTATTTTACTCATGGCATTCAGGTCTATCAGGGCTACTTTTTCTTCCTGTGCCGTTTGCCGCAACGCTTCGGGATATTCTTTTAGTGTATTGATGATATGACCGGCAGAATCAAAACTGCGGCGGTGCATACTGGTAACCAGCACCGGGATCACACCTCTTTTGCGGGCCTCTGTAATCCATTCTTTTTCGGTTTGTTTATACGTCGTAAACGGCTCCAGGTAATTGCTGCCGGGCTTCTGATCATTATGGGTAAACTCAATAAAAAGGTAATCGCCGGGCTTTGCCAGGCTCCATATTTTATCGAGGCGGCGCTCACCTTTAAATGCTTTTAAAGTTTCGCCGCTTTCAGCATAGTTGGCAATTACAACTTTCCCCGGCTGAAAAAACAGCGGAATCATCTGGCCCCAGGAAGCCCAGGGTTCTTCGGCCTGATCGACCACGGTACTGTTGCCAGCCAGAAAAACGACAGGAATATTAGCTGCCGGGTTAATTTCGATAGCTGCAATTTTGGGCGCACTGTTGTTGAATTCCAGCGTTAGTTTATCATCCCAGTGCAGGTAGGTAACCTCACGGGGTTTCAACCGCACTTTTACGTTAGCCATTTCAGGCCTGCGGATGATGCTGTCTTTTACATGAACGGTGAATTCAGCCGTAGCAAATTTCCCTTTTGCCGTTTCTATTTTCTCAATCATCATGCGGCGGCATTCGGCTTTGATGGTAGTGGCAGATGTTCCCTGGGCATCGCCCAATGTTACTTTTACATGGTAGTTTCCTTCAGGCAGTTTTACGGAAAAGAAGAAAGGTTTTCCGCTGGTAGTATAACCATCCTGCAAAGCATTTTTGCCGCCAGTGGCAGTTGCAGTAACTGCCGAGCCACGGTCGAAGCCATAACCGGTTTGCGGGTTGTACATCGTTTCCGGTAAAACCTGTGTATAGCCGGTGGCTGGTTTGCCGGGAGTAAGATCGAACTTAAAACTGGTGCCGGTTTGGGCTTTTGTTGCGGTTAATGCAAGGCAGGTGCTAATAAGAAAAAAAGTTGCTTTCATTTGGTTAGTAATCTGTTGGTTATAGGAAATGATATGTAGGATTTTACACCTCCTCCTCAAAATAAATTAATATACTTGTATATGTGTTGCCAAGGAAGTTGAAACAAGATTTTGCGTTTGTTATTAAAATCCGTCCGTTAAATGAAAGAAGAGGCCATATTGATGATGTAGAAATTGTAGAGGCTGGTTCTGACTTTTGGCCTCCATTGTTGGTACTACTTTAATCTGCGGTTTTAATGTAGTTTCCAGTTACATCATCTTCACAAAATAAATCAACAGGAAAATAAATATTAAGATGTCTGATACCAATGCAAGCATTTCATTTGCCCCGACTGGTTTTTTAATTAAATGTAGAAGTCCTGCCATACCATAGTATAGTCCACTTGCAAATGCACTTACGACTCTCCACTGCGGCATAAACAAAGAAATAATTCCAATAAGTCCAAAACAAAGGTTTGCAAAACCTAACTCTCTTACTATTGGAAAGCTATCAGGGCTATCAATGTGAAAGATTTGTTTTGCTGTAAACCCGGGATTGGTAGCCTGTTTGATGCCTGCCAGAAAAAGCCTTAGACCAACTGCCGAAAAGATAAACCACTTACCGAATAAATCAAATGAAAACGCCATGTTTTTATTACTGAGTATTTGTGCAGCAGAACAAATCAAAGGCAAAACTAATGTCAATACGGAAACACTAATGAAGTATAACTTACTAATGCCCGGATTTTGTTTGTTTGTCTGATTATTCATTTTTGCAGCGTGGTTTATGTCCGATTCAGAATTTCAATTTTGTTGTGTTCTTAAAAGTAGCAGCAAATTCCTGGCTTTGCAAAGTTTCTAACATCGTAAGATTACAAACATTTAAACAAAGCTTTGAAAGTTTGAAAACTTTCTAAAAGGAAAGCTCGTTCAATTTTTGGTACTTGTTGCTAATCCGAAAAGCTGCATAACGGATAGACACCGCAGAAACGTATCATATAAGAAATTCTTTTTCGGTGAAAAAGAAAAAAATAAAGATCACAACGAAGATTCCTGCCGGAGTACTATTGTCTGGCTTACAAAAACTATATTCAAATACCAGCTACCTATTTTGGTGTGAAAATCCATAGGAAGATCAAGGTTTCAGACATGCTTACCATAAACGTTCGAAACCTAATAGTAAGCCCTGAAAGGGCGGTAATAGCTTAGCGTAGTCCGCCGGGGCGGATACGACCAAAAATTCCATCCTATCTCAGCAAGCCCTGCAAGGGCGTAATAACCGCTAATATTATTACGCCCTTGCAGGGCTTTTTCATTTCTAAAGGAATCTTTAACCCGGGGCTTACACCCCGGGCTAAGTTGTGGCCGCCCTTTCAGGGCTATATAAAAGATCTTTTTTATGTTTCAAACACCGTATACATGCTCACTTCCCGTTTTCATACCATTGCAAAGCGCTGTCATTTATTCTGAACGTTCCGGATTTCATAAGCTTAATGATTTCTGAGCCGGCCAGGAGTACCGGGCCGTAGCCATGGGCTGCAAATACATTTACGGGCCGGTAGTAATAAAAAGCCGGGTCGAAAGCCATACCGGTGCCCACGCAGGTACCTTCCACCTGGCCCTGTGCATTTACTTTGGTGGCCACGGCATTCCAGGCCAGCATACACATAGGCCCATACGCTTTTGCATTCAAATACCCTTTGTTGATACCCCGTGCAATGCAATAGGCATAAATAGCCGTAGCCGAGGTTTCCAGGTACGAATCATTCCTATCGAGCAACTGGTGCCAGAACCCGGTGCTGCTTTGGTATTTAGCCAGCCCTTTTGCATGTGCCTGAAACTGCGCCAGTACAGCAGCACGGCCGGGATGATTTTCAGGTAACACATCCAGCAATTCTACCATTGCCATTAATGCCCAGCCATTGGCACGTGCCCAGTGAAACTGCGGATGTTCCGTCATCTCCTGCACCCAGCCATGCGTATATAACTCTTTTTCCTTATTCCACATCCGGTTGCTGAACTGTACAATTTGTTTTACAGCATCATCATAATATTTTGCATCGCCGGTTAGCTTGCCCATTTGGGCCAGGGCGGGCACCCCCATAAATAAATCATCCAGCCACAACGTATTGGGTTGCGGCCGGTTGCGGGCCAGCGTACCATCAGCCAGGCGGAATTCTTTTGTAGAAATATAGTTTACAAAATTATCTGCCAATGGCCGTAGCATTGCAGAGCCGCCTGCACGAATGGTTTTGATGATAGAGGCTGTAATGGCGCCGCCATCATCCAGGGCATGCGGATCAATTAAACCACGGAGCGGATTAGCGCCCTGTTTATTTTTTTGATACATCGCTCTCATTGCAGGAAATGCATCAGCTAATAACTGCAACCGTTGCCTGGTGTAGTTGGTATATTTAGCATCGCCGGTTGCCTCACCTGCATTGAGCATACCGGCATAGGTAATCCCCCACTCGTAGCTGGTAAGCCGAAAGTTGCCTTGTTTAAAAGTGGTATTGCTGTCGGCCATAGAAAAATCAGTAACCGGCTGCCGGGTAGTACGATTGATAAATTGTGGCGGCGTAGTGGTATCGAGGTAATTGTAAATCCGGTCCAATACCGTTTTAATGCTGGCAGCGGTAGGGGCTTCGTAAGGCACCGGGTAGTCTACCCGCATCGCATGAAGCGGCGCTGTAACATCGTTGCCGCCACGTGGAGGGGCAGGCTGGGCAGCAGAAAACAGGCAGGTAAGCAGGCCTGCAAAAACCGGCAATAACGGTTTCATCCTTTTCATAATGGCAATATTTACATCCGGCGGATCAGGCCTACAAACATGCAGCATTTTTCGCTTTGATGTTCTTTCAAAGAGATTGAAAAAAATTCTGTTTACTGTCCTGCGCTGTACTGAACATGAATGTTCAGTACCCAGGGTTAAAACCCTGCGCTACAAAATGAGCCGCCTCTACGAGGCTATACGTTTGAAATACAGATATGCGTGTAGAAATGCAACTTGTAGTGCTGTAGGCACGATCCATATTGTAGCGCAGGGTTTTAACCCTGGGAACCGTAGCCACAATCCATATTGTAGCAACGGATTTTAATCCGTTGTATGTTTGATTGTAACGGATTTAAGTTGTATTGATTAAGCACAACGGCCTTCAAATCAGATATGCCTTATTTAAATGGCGTAGAAAACTTTGGCTCCGTGGCAATAGTATTGTCGGTAAGGGCCTGCATGAATGCCAATATTTTGGGCCTGTCTGGTGGTGGCACTGCATGGGCCGGAATATTAGCGGCAAACATGGCATTTAAACCGGGTATGCTACCATTGTGGAAAAGGCTGGCTGCTGTTGCAATATTGCGCAGGCTGCCGGATTTGAACCGGTTCTGGTTATTGATGCCATGGTCGGCCGCATCGGGTAGGGCAAACGGACCGCCCGGATTAGAGGTGATGAACATGGGGGCTGTATGGCAGCTATTGCAGGAAACCGCAGCACCGGGTGGCGGTGTATTGAATACCAGTTCCCCGTCTCTTTCTAATTGGGTAAATGTTTCCTGGCCGGCTTTTACCCGGTCGTAATGGGATTGGTAAGTAACAATGGAACGGACGAACTGCGAAAGGGCTTTGGAAATGCGGTCGGTGCTAATATCCGTAGTGCCGAATGCATTTTTAAACAATGCCGGGTAGTAGGAGAGGCTTGTAACTTTTGCCTGTAATTCAAGTAAGGTCAGGCCCATTTCGGTGGTATTTTGGATGGGTTGCAGTACCTGGTCTTCCAGCGTATTGGCCCGTTCGTCCCAAAACATTTTACCCGATTTATAGAATCGCACATTTAGGATACTCATAGAGTGGCGGGCAGTAAGGCCACCTTCGAAGCCTTTGCTTAGCACTGCTGCATCGGTAAAACCTGCTGCCGGCTGGTGGCAGGAAGCGCAACTGATGGTATTATTTTTCGACAGGTTTTTATCGTAAAACAGTACCCTGCCCAGCGTGGCGCCATCGTTAGTGATGGTATTATTGGCAGGCGTATTATCCTGGGTAGCCAGGGCTGCAATTACATGTGCCGGATAGGTGATATTACTGTAATTAAATGGCGTTGCCGGCAGATTAAGAACCGTTGAGTTAATGCGGGCATCCGGGGTTACAGCAGTGGTGTCTTTTTTTGTACAGTAGGGAAGGCTGGTGGCGGCAAGTAGCAACGCTATCAGCATTGCTGACCAGGTAATTTTCATCAGGGCATTTTAAATGGTTAGGGTCGCACACCGTTTCTGTATCACTTTTCACTCCTTAGACGGAGCCATTCCGGTTTTCCTTCGCTGCTTTGAAAAAATGATCTACAGGCAACCCTGCTGACGATTCATTTACAAATACGGCCCGGATGTATAGGATGGAATAAACAGGCTTCCTCCCCATTTTCATAGCAAAACGAAATCTGCTGCCTTTGGAAATTGATTAAAAGCATCCACAATTATCTGTGGCGTTGGATTAGCCAGTTTTCTTTTTTCCGTATCCATCCAGGCGCCATCACAGGTAAGCAATGCACAACGTACACTATTTTGATTGATAAACTCATGTTGAATTGTCCAGCGGCTGGCATCGGGTCTGGCTTTTAACAAGGTGGCATGTACCGTAATGGTATCGGTGAGTTTCATTTCCCGCAGGAAAAGGCATTCTTCCCGAAACAGCACCGGCCCGAAGTGCTGCTCCTGCATCACATTCATGGTAAGGCCTAACTGCATAAGTATTTCAATCCGCTGCTGGGCGCCAAAATCGTAATACACACTGTGCCGCATGTGATAGTTGGCATCAATATCGGCCCAGCGGATGGAGAGGGTTTTGGAATAGAAGGTCATGACGTAATATTTACCTGTTCACTTTTTTACTTTCTACTTTTTACTTTTCACTTGTTCATCACCTTCTTTTCATATTGCTTTTGCAAATCATCTAATGCCGCCGCATAGCCTTTGGGATCAATGAAGGCCTCAGGGTTATAGGCATCTGAAGGCTTGTGCTTACTATGCAGGCTAAACTGGCTGGCATGAGCTGCCAGCCAGATATCGAATTTCAGCCCCTTCATGGCCGCTAAGGTATAAGCATAATCACGGGCAATATCCGGGTAAGCGGCAATGCTATCTAACGAACCCTCCACAATAATAGTAGGCATGTTGGCAATGAGCACTTGGTACGCTTTTTTCCCATCTTTTACCGTAAACAAATAACTGCAGGAGCCTTTGGTATGGCCCGGATGATGCAGCATCACCAGCTTCATTTCATCCAGCGAAACCGTATCGTTATTTTGCAGCAGTTTATCAGGTTGCACGGGTTTGAAACTTACGCCATATTTCCCCATTTCATAATCGGTGGCACCGCCGCTTGTTAGTACATCCGCATCTTTTGCATCCACCATTAGTGTAGCGCCGGTTTGTGCTTTCATTGCTGCCATGGCCCCCACATGATCGTAATGTGCCTGCAATGTGAGCAGCACCTTTGTATCCTTTATGTTGAAACCCAGCGCCTCTATATGCTGCTGTAGGAGGCTGGCCGAGGCTGCCAGGCCGGTATTGATGAGAATATTGCCTTTGCGGGTGGTAATAAGATAGCATGCCAGGTCCTGCGTACCTATATAATATAGGTTACCTACTATGCGGAAGGGTTTGTAATCGGCCGACCATTCGGCTTTTGCCATTGGCTCTTTTACTTCCTGCCCACTTGCCTGTACCAATGCGATTGATAACAGGCAAGATAGTAAAAATGGAGGAATGGTTATTTTACACATAAGGCGGCGAAGATAATCGCCGATGTGTTGTAATCCTGCGGTTTTGCTATAGGTGCTTTTCACTGGGAAAGATGACAACGAAGTCATAGCGTCAGACCGCCAGAGACGCTGCGAAGGAGAAGATACATCACTATGCAAAAGCCGGAACTCAACTATTTTCTGCTCTTGTTTTAGCCGCTTTTTTAGCGGATACAGACCGGTCCGCTGCGGTGCGTTTTTTAGCTGCCGACTTGGCTTGTTTCGACAAAGCTTCTGAGGAAACCGTATTGGTTGGCTCTTTTTTTAGCGCTTCTGTGGAAGCCTTCGACCTCTTTTTGGATACCGGCTCACCTGATGCAGCTTTTGCTTCCTGTTGTTTTGCTTTTTTCTTCAGCGCCGGGCCACCGTTTTTTGGGGGAGGCAGTTTTATACCGGCCCTACGTGCCTCCGATAAGCCAATAGCAATGGCCTGTTTTACATTTCGTACGCCATGCTTGCCTTGTTTTACCTTTTCTATTTCATCGTGTACAAATTCGCCTGCCTGTGTGGAGGCGCTTTTACCTTCTTCTTTATCCTTTTGTGCTTTTTTGATAGTGCTTTTGTCAGGCATAGAAAAATTTAATTTATTTGAAACCACAAGGAGTATGCCATGCTAACCCGGTTACTCCGTAGCATTTCATTACTTGGAAAAATTAGCATCAACAAGTGTAGATCATTATCCTGAAAACGTTTTTTACATTACAGCATTTCCCTGCTGCTTATGAAATTCAATCACCTACACTGTTCTATACAATAATGCCGTGCAGCTAAATATTTACCTAAACTTCACAAGAAAGACGTGATGGAGCCAAACGATAAACCGCCGGTGAGCATACTGATGGTAACCGATAAAAACAAGGCCATAGTAGACTATGCTATGACTGATATGGACAACTATATCCTAAAGCTCGATAAAAGTTACCCTCTAAATCTCAAAACAGTATTAATTGATTTGGGTTTTCATCTAAATTTTTTTCTTCTATTGATAATTCAACCTCCTTATCTGTATATTTTATAACTAAGTATTTTTTTAACTCTTTTAAAAACAAGACACTTCTTTCACCTTTTATAACTGATGGAATAAGTGAAAAAATAATTTTATTTCCTTCAATCTTAGCTTTTTGACCCCTCAATGTTCTTATGTTGACCTTCTGCTGATATTCGGATTTGGAAGACCCTAGAGAAATCAATGAAGTTTCTTCAGTTTCCCTTAAATATACACCTTCTACAAATCCGCCTCTTTCTTCTCTCTTATTATCGGCAAGTTTTTGAATTTCCAAGAACGGAGTGTTAATCGCTTCGCTAAGACTTCTAATTATTTCCAATAAATCAGCCAACTCTTCTAATATATTGGTAGTTTGTTTAGCACTATTTAACTCAAGAGCTTCTTCTACTGCTTTGGCCTTAAGAAGCTGTATTAAGATTCTATGTGGTAATTTAGATGTAGTAGAATTTTCACCATGCAACTGTATTTTTTCAGGAATTTTATCTCTGACCAGTTTATTAAATGATTGTCTTTCTGAGGTTGGCTCAAATAAGTTATCGCATTTAAGTTTCACCCCTGTACTCGAAAAAATATAAAAAGCGTGTGATAAAACCGATCCTTCAATTTCAACATGAAAATCATTATCTTTTGCAATAAAGGCTATTTCTTTAATAAAATCATAATTTCTAATAATACTAGGATCTAACTTCAATTGTATGGTTACTTTATCATTCTTATAGTATCCTTTTTGAGTACGTTTTTTTAATAAGTCAAGATCATCGTGAGTCGATATATTTATCTTATTCCTAGTGAACATTGTCTCCGGAATAGTGTCAGAAAACGAAGGAATCTCCTTCATAAAATACCAAGGTAAAATATGAGGATGAATTCTAGAATTCTCATAGTTGATAAAAAACATTATAATGAACGGCTTCTTGAAGAAGTTAGATATTTTACGACTCATTGTTGCAATGATTAAAGCTTCTTCATTATTTAAAGAAGATTTCCAATCCCAATTAGAGCCACTTTTCTTTCTTATCCATTCTCCTTTTCCATTAATATCTAAATACTCATGTTTACCTCTAATCTTTCGCTTTATTTGCTTCTTTCTAATATCCACTTCAAAAGAGTCATAACTGTTATATGCTAAGCCATCAGCTAAGCCCCAAGAGGAATCGATTCTAACTTTATCAGTGTCAAGTTTTGTATATGCTAATGCACAGGATTTAGAAACAATGAAATGATGTATCAAAAATGAAAAACTATTAGTTTCTAAATTGTCACTGAATGTTAATTTTTTACTTGTATCAGTTAAAAACTTTTTTGCATCTTTCCAATAAAATATTGTGTCAGTCTTAGGCTGATACAAATGTTGATGAGTTGTATCATCTTTTCTCAAGGAAGTTCTAATAACTATAGGATGTTTTGAAAGTAATTGTAAATCTGTATCTAATTCCTTAGTATCTTCATCTGCAATCAAAGCCTCAATAACATTTAAATCTTCCAAAACATAAATATTTACAGAAGGAAGATCACATTCTTCAAATGATTGTGATTTTATTACCTTATCCCATTTGTTAAAACATTGTTTGTGTCCCTTTAGAACTTTTAAGTTATCTGTTTCGATATTTACATCTTTAATTTTACATTCGCTTCCAGGTTTGGTGCCTTTTAAACTAAATTCAATATCTTTTTGAACAATCCATAACTGATTCCCATCCCATATCCATTCATAGTGGCATCTCTCTTTATTCTCATAAGTCTTATATCCCAATTGTTTAAGTTTTTCAATAAATTCGTTTTTATTAGAACAAATTATAGATGAAATACTAAGGGACGTCTTTGATTTTAAGACGTTTGTAGTCTCAGATTCAGATTTATTCGTAATGTGATTTATAGATTCAATACTCCAATAGTTTATTAGTTTAGCTATTCGCCTCTCGTTAGATAAGTGACCCGAATATTTAGGGTTGATATACCCTTGAATTATAAGAGCCAGTTTATTTTTACCTTTTAATTTCAAAATCTCAGTCGAATCTAAAAAAACCTTTTCAATGGTTTTAAGGACTTCTACAAAGATATTATTACATTCTTTACTTTCATAATTACCTCTGTCTTCCATAGTTTCAATTGAGGCACTTGACCTGATAATAACTTTCTCATACCCTATTTTACTTAAGTTTACTAATTTTTCATTCAAAATAATTAATGTAGGCTTCAAAGAATTATATTCAGCAATGTCTTGAATACTTTTCTCATCCCATTCTAAAAAAAACCCCGTTGTTAATATAAAGTAAGGAGGTGTCCAGAGATTGGGAAGGCTTAACAATCCAATTGCCTTCTCACCAATTTCAGTAGCAGAGGGTTGTATATTCTTGTCGCTGTAATCTTCTTTTGTTCTAAGGTAAATCATTTATAAGCTCCTTCCAATGTATATAAATTATTCAATTTTGAATGCTATCTTGGTTTTTTTTAGATTTATCTTCTAACGTTCCAAAAAGGGTTTGTGCAACTTCGGATAATTTTGCAATTGCATTATCAGAAAAATATCCAACCAAAAATCCAAATCCAAAAGCAGCAGCTGATGTATTTAATGAATTAGGATCGAATACTTTAATTAGTCCAGAACTTATTAAAGCTGCAAATGCCAGTGAAAAAGCTCCAGATATTAGCGGTACAAGTAATCGCCATAAACGTCTATCTATATGCCATTTCTTCTTAGCCACCGCATGTATGAGCCATTTAAAATCAAAAATTGTCCCTCCGAATGTTCCACCAAAAAATATAATTGAAAACTTCTTAAAAATTGCATATGTATGCTTATTTAAATCAAACCAAACCAATGGGAATTCTGCCCATATTATGAATGTAAAAATTACCGCCATTACATAAATAAATACAAGATATCTTGCCTCAAAAAAAATTTTTGATTTGGCTTCCTTCTCATATGCACTTTCCCAACGACTTGGTAAGCGGCTATCAGTATTTTCTGGATTAGGCAATCCTGACATACTTAAGTTAATTGTAGCTGGGAAGTAAAAATTTCAAGCGTTCTTTCAATGTTGGACTTACCATAATTTTGCTTCCAATCAAATAAGTCTGGAATACCCAACTCGTTTGCAACAACTCTTCTAAAGAATTGACTGGGAATTTTACTATCGGTAGCAATATACTTTTCTCCTTGTGGCGTTTCAATAAATAAATAAGGAAGATTATTTTTATAGAACTCACATCCTGAAAATATTGTTGGCACCTTTTGCCATTTATAAAATGAAATATCCTGAGCTTTTTTAAATAAGTCGAAACTGAGTGGCACTATATGCACATGTAAGTGATCAATCCCACAACCTGTAGTTTGATTAGAAGCACATGGTCCATGTTCAAATACAAAAACTTCTGAACTTACTTTTTTCAATTTGCCTTTTAACTTATTAATGAGATTTTCTAATTCATTTTTTAAAACAATGCTCGATTGCCCGACACTAATAAAGTGTGATTTAGAGATAATCAGAACCCACCCCTCGACTAAAGAACCCATTGTAGGCGTTACAATAAAGTTTTTAGTTTCAAAAAGAATTGTGTCAAAGCTGTTCAAAAGATTTTGATCATTTGAGTTATTAAATTTGTTGCAGAATTTGCAATTGTACATATTGAGTATTTTATGGTTTGGCCAATCGATTAATTAAAAATTAGACTTTTTTTATACTTTATTTTCATCCAGTCGTTACAGTCGCTTCTTTATATTTCTGCTAACGCTTGAGCTATTCGAAAATTGTCAATTATGGTTTCCCTTATATTGTAACAACATTCCTCGTTGTAGGATAGTTTTCCTCTGTATGATTTTAGAAGTATAAATATATATAGATAACATCCCGAAAATAACAACATGTTACTCACAAATCAAAGAACTATCTAAGTTATTGATTATTAAATGGTTGTGAATAGTTCCTGGTTGTGAATTTAATTTAATGGTGGATGCCTTGAAGTAAAACATATAACCAGTATAAGGTCACTTAACAGGTATTTGTGCCGAATCTCAGCAACAAAGCTTACCTGAAGCCCGCAAATCAGAGGCAAATTAACGGTGTTTAAAATTGTATACTTTTCTACCGTTGTTGGTGTTCCTTATCAACAAAGAACACCGATTGCAATCCTGCTATTTTCAGCCAGATATATCGCTGGTTAAGAACACTAGTGATAGCGAAAGAATAAATAAACAAGGAAAGTTTGAGCCAGATGCTCACTGATACCGGCATCTTCAGAGATGCCACGTTTACAATTGGGGTAACTCATTAGCTGAAACTGCTTGCCGTTTTTAATCAGCCTTTGAGCACTACATTTAACCCATGCCCGAACATCAAAACATAGAATACAAACAAAGCTGGCATGATGACTATCTGAAATGGATTGTTGTTTTTGCTAACAGCCAGGGAGGTACCATTTACATAGGCAAAGACGATGGAGGTCATGTTGTAGATGTTCCTGATTACAAAAAGCTATTGGAAGATTTACCCAATAAGATCAGAGATATTCTGGGTATCATGGTAGCAGTAAATCTTCATGAGGCAGATGGGAAACACTACCTGGAAATTATTACGCCGCCGTATGCTGTCCCTATTTCACTTAGAGGTGTGTATTATACCCGTAGTGGCAGCACCAAGCAGGAGCTAAAAGGCAATGCACTAATGGAGTTCTTGTTACGCAAAACAGGTAAAACCTGGGACGATGTTACAGAACCTTCCGCCTCTATCAATGACATTGATACGAATGCAGTTAACCATTTTATAAAGGCGGCCGTAAAGAGCGGTCGTTTGCCTGATGTAGGAGGTTTATCCATTGCTGATTTGCCCGATAAGCTGCGCCTTACAGAAGAGGGAAAGCTAAAAAGAGCAGCAATTATTTTTTGGTAAAGATCCGGGTCGTTTCTTTCGGAGCATGACGGTGAAAATGGGCCGCTTCGGCACATCCGACCACGACCTCATCTTTCAGGAAACATCAGAAGGTAATCTCACTCAAACACTTGACGAGGTACTCACTACCCTGGATAGAAAGTTTTTTGTGAAACGGGTGAGTTTTGAAGGCATGCTACGTATTGAGAAAGGTGAATACCCCGCTGCTGCCATACGGGAAATGCTGCTGAATGCACTCATTCATCGTGACTATATGGGAAGTAATATCCAGATTCGTATGTACGACAATCATGTCAGCATCTGGAACGAGGGAAATTTGCCACAAGGCATCACCCAGGAAACGCTAAAACGAAACCACCCTTCCCGCCCCCGTAATCCGCTCATTGCCGATATCTGCTTTAAGGGCGGCTATATTGATGCCTGGGGCCGGGGCACCATAAAAATCATCAACACCTGCCTGGAAGCTGGCTTACCAGAACCTGAAATTAAAGAGCAGGACGGCGGTATGCTGGTAACGTTATTTAAACAGGTAAATAATAAAGTAGAGTGGCCAAAAAAAGGATTAAACGAACGGCAGGAAGGAGCAATTTTATATGTGAAGGAAAAAGGTCAAATTACAAATGCGGAGTATCAGAATTTATTTAAGGTTTCAAGAAACACCGCCAGCCGTGATTTAAATAAGTTAGTGAAAGCAGATTTTTTAATAACAAATGGGTCTAAGGGATCAGGAGCATTTTATACTTTACCATAGTTGCACCATAGTTGCACCATAGTTGCACATGAGTTGCACATGAGTTGCATCACAATTGCGCCAGATTGCACTGCGTTTCACTCTTACATTTTAAAAGTAAAAAGTACGGTCTCAGTTATGGCTTAGTATATTTAGCAGGTCACCCCGCAGGTTTTTAAACAGGATTGATAGAAGCGCTTTTTCCCTGGTAAGAATACTATAGAAGGCAATAAACCTGTGGCGGAAAAATTTGTCAACCCGCATTATGAAAGTCTTTTTATTACTACTGTTGCTGACGGGCCTGCAGGCCTGTAAGAAAAAAACAGAGAATGGCGGCGGTACCGCCAATCCTACCGCTGCCAATCCTTTTGGTGTGTTGGTAAACGATCTCTCTTTTCCAAACAACGTCAGCTATAAATTACAGGTGGCCGCCCAGTACAAGGTGCCCTACCTGCGGGATGCCATCAACCTAGGCGGCTGGAATGGCGTAAGCGATGCCGGCTACAATGCGGAAATAGCTGCCGGGTACAAAGTGGTGCTGAATGTAAACAATCAATTAGTGAGCAGTGGCAACCCGGTACCTTTTCCTACCGATACCGTGGCCTATAAAACCAAGCTAATCAGCCTGCTATCCGTGTACCGGCCCGAACTGGTAGTGGTAGAAAATGAAGAAACCACCCTGCAATATCATAGTGGCCCGCTGAGCGATTACATTAATGAGCTGAATGCGGCTGCCCAGGTGGCACATAGCAAGCAGCTAAAAATAACCAATGGCGGCATTACGGGAGAGGTGATTTTCCTGGTGTATAAAGATTACCTGGCAAGGGGCCTTACCGCCGAAGCAGCCGATTTTGCCAGCCGTACCATGTCCGCCGCCATTATTGCCGACCTGCCCAACCTGACCAACCACCCCTACATAGCCGGAAGGGTTGCTATGGCTGAATATCTAATCAACCAATACAAAAACATGAATTTGGATTACGTGAACCTGCACTGGTACGAGCCAATTGCCGATAACTATGTTTCATCTGCGCCTTACTATGGCACCAAAGCGCTAAAAGAAACGGCAGACTACCTGCGCCGGGCTACGGGCAAAACGGTAATGACTAACGAAACAGGCCAGGATAATACGTTACCTAATATCACTACTGACCTGATGCAGGCGGTGGCAGACATGAAATATCCGTATGCTATCTGGTACGATGGTGACGGTACCTCTGCCTTTGGCCTGCACCAGGCTGGCACCACTACCTTGCGTAGTACCGGGCAGGCTTTCAATAGTTTCATCACCACCCATTATTAGTAGCTGTTCGGCTACGGTTGCGTTTTATCAATACTAATAGCAGTTCTATGGTATTGGCCGCAACACCATCCCTATATTACTTCACTACCCATTATTTATTTTTTATTCACCTTTTACATAGTGGCAATACTGCTTCAAATAATTGGCAAATAAAGTGGCCGAGTGTTTACTGGTACCTATATATACGGCTGGGTAGTTCATTAACTAAAATTTCCTGCCATTTTAATAAGTTTGTTCATCAGCATTTCGGCATTGGGGTAATGCATATTATCATCGCCGGTACGTGGATGCAGAAGCAGAGCAGCCTGTTTCACTTTTATGATCTACTTTGCTGATGTAATAAGTAAATTGGGACAGCGAGTTTAATTGCCCGTATTCCACCTTTAAAAAGTTAGTACAATTGAGCCCTTTAATATCAAGTGGGACTAAAGGAACCGGAATCTTTTATACCTTAATTACACATATTACACATTTATTGACTTTCATTTGCATAACTTCTGTCTTTAAAGATTTTTTTAAACAATAAGCTATAACTCATTTTACACTACAGATATATGATTAAGAAAATTTTTGTACTTGCTGCTTTTATAAGCCTGCACCATTGTACATTACCTGCCCAGCAAAAAAAGCCGGTTGCCGGTGCTGTTGCCAGGCCGGTAAAAGACAGCCTGGTGATACCTGTTTCAAAAGCTGATTTGGGCACCTTTCCTTATTTTAAAACCCTACCTAATTTTACGGCAACAGATTCGGATAACGTAGAGAATAACCTTACTTATTTTTATGACGGAAAGAAGTTTTTTACAGTGGAGGGAAAGGTCTCAAAGCAAAATTTAAATATTAAAAATTCGGCTCAGAAAATTGTATCAGAATTTGGGTGCATCCAGGAGTTTGACAAGGTAATTACAACTTTAGGGGGTATAAAAGTTTATACAGGAAGGTTGCCCGTAGAGCAATTAAAAACCTTTGCAGGAAAGGATATAGTAGAATTAGGCAGCAAAGGGCAAATGGCACCAAGTGCTTACGAGGGCATTGTAGAATACGTAATTAAAACGCCTGAAAAAGAAGTATGGGTACAGCTTGAGCCATACAGTCTTGTCTCACAGTTTTATACACTTTTGGTGGTAGAAAAGTCAACGCCCTTGTTTGTATTAAACACCAATAAACACAACCAGCTATTAGAAGCCCTTGAAAAAGAAAAGAAGGCCATCGTACACCTGGCGTTTGAACCCGATAATGCAACGCTGTTATCAGAATCGAAGGATGAAATATTAAGCATTGCCGGTGTATTTCAGGCCCACCCGGATTGGAAACTGCAAGTAGAATGCAGTAATGCCCCGGTTGGGAAACCAGAATATACGTTGGCCCTTACCGGCAAACGGGCCGATGCTGTAAAAGAAGCGCTATTAGCATTGGGTGTAAAAGCTGCTTCTATTAGTGCAAAAGGTGTAGGCGACCAAAAACCAATTGTGTTGAACGATACAGAACAAGGCCGGCTAACAAATACAAGAATAGAAATTACGCTGCAATAAACTTTTCCTCAACACTACCTGATGCCACTATTAGCCATTGTTCGCCACGGGCAATCTGTCTTCAATCTTGAGAACCGTTTTACCGGTGTACTGGATATTGCCCTTACAGACCACGGCCGGGAAGAAGCGAAGCTGGCAGGTAAAAAATTATTGCCTTACCATTTTCAGTTTGCGTTTGTAAGTACCCTGCAACGGGCCAGAGAAACCTTTGACCTGATGCAGGAAGTAATGAATGAAAAATACATAGCTGTTCAATACAGTGAAACGCTGATAGAACGTAGCTACGGCGATTTGCAAGGGCTGAACAAAGGCGATATTGCAGAGAAATACGGCGCTGAAAAACTAAACACCTGGCGTAGAAGTTTTAGGGAATTACCGCCCGGCGGTGAGAGCCTGGAACAATGCCAGCAGCGGGTGATGCAATACTATCATGCCCATATTGAACCAGTGCTGCTGCAAGGTAATAATGTGCTGATCGTAGCGCATGGTAATAGCCTGAGGTCCTTACTAATGAAGCTGGAAAATATTAGTGAAGAAGCAATCGCTCATATTGAATTGCTTACCGGTACGCCACGGTTATACACGATGGATGCGCAACTGCGTATTCAGAAAGCAGAGAACCTGCAGTAATGATTATACCATATCCAAACAGGCAATACATAATTGGCAATAAGCAAATCAGGTTTGGACATCTGAAATGAAGTCCACAACCCAATTGAATCTGGTATTATTTATACCCCCCAGGCAGTAACAACAAAACGCCTGCTACCGCCACGGTTACGATGTTCGCATAAATAAATGCCTTGCCAGGTACCCAATGCCAGCCTGCCATTGCTAATGGGTATGCTTACGGAGCTGCCTAATATGGCCGACTTGATATGTGCCGGCATATCATCCGGGCCTTCGCTGTTGTGTACATAATCCGGATCGTTCTCTGGTACGGCTTTGTCGAAGTAGGTACTGAAATCTTTACGTACCGTAGGGTCGGCATTTTCGTTGATGGTAAGGGATGCAGATGTATGCTGAATGAACAGGTGGCATATTCCTGCTTTGATGATCTTTATCTCCGGTAGGTGCTGCAAAACTTCCTGCGTAATGAGGTGATAGCCCCGCCGTTTTTCCGGCAGTGAAAAATGATGCTGAAAAATGTTCATATTTTTTTATACAAGTTTTACCAGGCGGTACATTTCAAAGTAACGGTCTGTCCGCCGCGGCGGAGCCGACCGGTATGTGAAAATTACCTAATGGTATCTCTTGCCAAACTGTATGTACTAAAAACACCATAGCCATTTTTTACATTGCCATAAACCAGTACCGGTTCGGCAAACGGGTTGTCCTCTGAGTCCTGGTAGGCATCGTAGCTTTTGCGGTATTTGTAATGGTCGGCAGTAATATTATTTAATTCCACCACGGCCCTGTAAACCCGGTTATTGGTTGTGTTTACCAGCGGGTTTAACTCTTCGTGATTGATGAATACCAGGATTTCTTTCAGGCCGCCATTGAAGTTTTTATCCTGCATCAGAAATTCCTGATCAATGCAATAATCAAAATCAGTTGGGTCACTATTATTCCTTCTGTCAATATCCTTATCGGATGAGTGGAGGCAATAAATACCATTATAATTAACTGTATTTCCGTTGATATAGGAAGGCCGTCTGAATTTAAATAAATAATAATTTGTAGTAGCTGCACTGTCCCTGAAAATAATTTTTACTTCATCCAGCATGTTTCCATTATTATCTGTTTTGGCATTCATCCGCCGGGTAATGCTTTGAATGACGATGTTAGCAGGTGCAACGGTTTCCGCCTCTGCCGTTGTAAAATTCGGTACGGTTACTTTTACCCGGTAATTATTCCCCGTTTGTGCAATAGTATTATTCTTAACCCGGTAGGCATCGGTGCCGGCATTGTACACCAATGTATCCTTCAGCACACCGTTTTCGAACAGTTGTACCAGGGCATTGGTAACCTTGTAACTATCAGGGGTGGTAAGGTCAAGGATGCCTGCGGTTTTGCCCACTGAAACCCTGAAAGCACTGTTCATGCTGGTAATACCGTTTACCACAAGCCGTGTTGGCTGTGGCGGCACTTTTACGGTAATGTCTTTTTCGCAGGCAGCCAGTAGTAATATGAAGGATAAAACAAATCTGTTTTTCATAATCGGTCATTAAAATTGAAACTGGTAACTGAAAGAGGGAAGGAAGGGGAACAGCGAAACCTGCTTAAAAACGGGTTTATAGGGCGGTGTGTCTTCGCTGCCGAGATATACATAAAAAGGGTTATGGCGGTTATACACATTGTAGATGCTGAATATCCAGTTACGGGTATGGTGCTTTTTCACTTTGGTAAAAGTAATGGCCACATCTAACCGATGATAAGGCGCCATCCGGAAACCATTCCTTTTCTGATATACCTGGATTTCATTTCCGTTGTTATCAATGTATTTTTCTACCGGCAGCGTTATTGCCTGGCCGGTACCAAATACCCAGTCAGCACTCAGTTCTATTCTGTTACTCAGCTTATGTACAATGGCAGCTTTCAGATCATGCCGACGGTCGTACCGGTAAGGGAAAACGTTTCCAAAATTCAGATTGGCAAACTGCCGTTTTGCCCAGCTTAAGGTGTAGCCAATCAACCCGGTTGTTTTACCCCGCTTGCGTTGCACAAAGGCCTCGGCGCCATAGCTCCATGCTTCGCCCGCTTCTACTTTATCTTCCCAATTGCCACTTGCATCCAGGTAGCTGGCGCCTTCGGCATATTCAATTACGTTATTCATTTTTTTATAATACCCTTCCACGCTTACTTCATAACTGTTTTTGTAATTATACGCCACGCCGGTAGCCCATTGCTGTGCTTGTTGTGCCGGTACTCTGTCTGTTACCGGTACCCATAGATCGGTAGGCAGGCCAATGCCACTATTAGTAAGTAAATGAATATATTGATTCATTTGTGTGTACGATGCTTTTACACTTACGCCGGGGTTGAGCAGGTACCGCA
Organism: Chitinophagaceae bacterium; assembly: GCA_965246935.1. Classification (GTDB taxonomy): domain Bacteria; phylum Bacteroidota; class Bacteroidia; order Chitinophagales; family Chitinophagaceae; genus JAZKFT01. Next base: position 161,238 of record CBDFGC010000003.1, read on the forward strand.
ACGATACCCGTGGCTGCAACGAAGTAAAGGTTTTACCTCTTATCGAAAAGGTAGTAAAGTGCAGGCCAACATTCGATTTTAGTTTTGATGTGAGCCGGATATCATCTTCAATATACGTATCGGTTTCTTTGGCTTTAATAAAATTGTATTTGATTAACGTATCTGTTGCTGTACTGCCGGGATACGATTCTTTTGCCTGTATAGCACCGGGCTTGTAATTGTGAAACGTAATGCCGGTACCGATTTTTATGAAATGGTTCGGATTAGGTAAAAAGTCCATATCATAATGAGCGCTCACATCTTCGATACCGGAAAAGTATCGTAGTTTATAATAGTCATTACTATTCGTCTGCGATTTTTCTTCATCATTTACATCAAAATTATAGCGGCTGTAATGGGTCGTTAGATTACCGAACAATTTATTACTAAACAGGTGATTCCAACGGGCAACGGCTGTGGCATTGCCCCATGTAAGCCCGGCTGTTGTTTTATAGTCATCATGTTTTTCTTTTGCATAAAACCGGTCGTTTCCAAAATAACCGCTGATGTATAAATGATCTTTATTTGTCATTTTTACATTGGCTTTTGCATTCAGGTCGTAAAAATAATAGCCGGCATTTACCCCATCTGTTGAGGCTTTTATAAGGGGCTGCGCCAATATATCAATATAGGTACGGCGACCGCTCACCATAAATGAAGATTCTTTCCCTTTTTTAAAAGGCCCTTCCAGCGTAAACCTCGATGCAATAAGGCCAATGCCGCCTTCGCCATGTAATTCTTTATTATTCCCTTCTTTCATTTGTATATCCAGCACAGAGGATAAGCGGCCGCCGTAACGGGCCGGGAAACCACCTTTTACCAATTCCACACTTTTTACGGCGTCAGCATTAAACACACTGAAAAACCCGAACAGGTGCGATACATTGTACACCGGTACGCCATCTAACAAAATCAGGTTCTGATCAGGCCCGCCGCCCCGCACATAAATGCCGGATTGGCCTTCGTTGCCCGCCTGCACGCCAGGCAATAACTGAATGGCTTTGATAATATCGGTTTCTCCTAAAAACCGTGGCAGGCTTTTGATGGTTTCAATGGGCAGGTCGATGGTGCTCATTTGTGTACGCTGCTGGATACCCGGCTTTTTGGATGTGGTTACTACTACCTCTTCCAGTGCTGTTACCGGTTCCAGGGTTACATCCAGCACCACATCTTTATCCAGCAAAAACCGTTTTTCAAAAGGTTGAAAACCAACATAGGTAATCAGCAAGGACACACTGTCGGCAGGCAGGGTAATAGAATAAAAACCAAAATTGTTGCTGGTGGTACCGCCGCTTTTATCCGCTACATAAACAGAGGCGCCACGTAAGCGCTCTCCCGTTTTTTTATCGGAAATGTAGCCGCTAATGGTATGCTTTTGGGCAAGGGATGGCAGACAGATAGACAAGAGGAAAACGACCGGCGTAAAAAGCCGCTTGCGCATAGGTTTATTTTTAGTGACTGTTATTCACAGACATTTTAAAAATGAACATGCTGCTTTTGGAAATAATGAAAATGGATTGGTCCCAGGGTTAAAACCCTGCGCTACAATATGGATCGTGCCTACGGCACTACACAGAATCACCTCACTTAAAGCCTCGTAGAGGCGACCCATTTTGTAGCCAGGGATTTCAATCCCTGGAACTCAAATCAATTCTTCAAAAATAAAACGCTCTTCAAAAGAAACGTGGAACTCATTCAGCAATTCCATGTATTCATCGATAAACGTTTGCGTTTTATGATGTTCTTCCTGATTTGCCACGTACTGATATATTTCATCAATATCCCGATGCCTGTACGAAAATACGCCATACCCATCCTGCCATTCAAACCGGTTACCTGTTAATGCATGGTCGTTGATATATTTTGACGACTTTCCTTTTACGCCTTTCATTAGTTCTGAAACGGATACTTTAGGCTTCAACCCTAAAAAGCAATGTATATGGTCTTCTATACCATTTACAATGATTGTTTTGCAGTCTGTTTCATTTATCAAATTTCCAATTACAGCCAGTAACTCAGGCCGCCAGCTTTTATCAATTACCGCCTCCCTGTATTTCACCGCAAATACCATTTGCAGGTAAATCTGATGATAGGTATTTGCCATTAAGGTATTTGATTTTTCAATGGGTTGAAACCTGGTGCAAATCAAAACAACAGATTAAATTTTGTTACAATTCATTAATACAACGGACTGAAGTCCGTTGCTACAAAATGGGTCGCCTCTACGAGGCTTTGAGTGTAAAATACAGGTATGGTGTGAAAAAGCAACTTGAAGTGCCGTAGGCACGATCCATATTGTAGCGCAGGGTTTTAACCCTGGGATTGTAGGCACGATCCATATTGTAGCGCAGGGTTTTAACCCTGGGATTGTAGGCACGATCCATATTGTAGCGCAGGGTTTTAACCCTGGGATTGTAGGCACGATCCATTTTGCAATACCGGGGTTCACGCAAATGTATTAATTCAAATCGTCAACTTAAACTTCGGCGCCCTTCTGTTCCTGCTTGCCTGTTCGTAGGCATACGCAATGGTAATCAGGCCTGGCTCATCATACGCTTTGCCGATAAATGAAATGCCGATAGGTAGTTCATCCAAAAAACCCATGGGTACAGTAACCGACGGATAACCCGCTACGGCAGCCGGGCCATACGCACCGTAGCCCGTCCAGAAATCACCGTTCAACGGATCAATGCACCAGGCACTGCCGGTGGCAGGGCCGCAAATAGCATCGAGGTTATTTTTTTCTAATAGCTCACTGATAAATTTCCGCATGCCGGTCGATTTAGCCAGAGCATCAATATATTCTTTACTATTCAGATCGCCTTTTGCATTGCTGCTATCCAGGGTTTCCTGTTTAAAATAAGGCATGGCATGGGCTTCGTTCTGCTTGTTGAAATTGATAACGTCCTGCAGGTTTTTCATTTTGCTGTTTGCCGTGCTCAGGTATTTATTTACGCCGTCTTTAAACTCATATTCCAATACCTTGTATTCATCGCTGCCTACCTTTTGATTGGCATCCATAAACTCCACTTCTATTATTTCGGCACCGGCTTTCTTTAATTGATCGATTGCTTTTACCAGTAATACATCAATGCCCTCGTGCCGCTTCAGGAATGTTTTTTCTACCCCAATCCGTTTTCCTTTCAGGCCGGCCGCATCCAGAAATTTGGTGTAATCTGGCATTACTTTGCCGCTGCTCTCTGCGGTTACGGCATCATTCGAATCGGCGCCTGCTAACACACTCAATAAAATAGCCGCATCTTTCACCGTGCGACCAAAAGGACCGGCTGTATCCTGCGTTTTAGAGATGGGAATAATACCGGCCCGGCTGAGTAAACCAACCGTTGGCTTAATACCTACAATTCCGTTCATGCTGGCCGGGCAGGCAATGCTGCCATCCGTTTCCGTACCTACGGCCACGGCACATAAATTGGCAGCAACGGCTACGGCAGAACCGGAACTTGAGCCGCAGGGGCTGCGATCCAGCACATACGGATTTTTGGTTTGACCGCCACGGCTGCTCCACCCGCTTACGCTACGGGTACTGCGAAAATTGGCCCATTCACTCAGGTTGGTTTTTCCTAATAGTACAGCACCTGCTGCCCGCAATTGTTTTACAATAAAAGCATCCTGTTTGGCATAATTTCCTTCCAGCGCTAATGCACCAGCGGTGGTTTGCATTTTATCAGCCGTATCAATATTATCTTTTATCAGCAAGGGTATGCCATGCATCGGGCCACGAATTTTACCCGCCTTCCTTTCCTCGTCCATAGCTTTAGCGATGTTCAGTGCATCAGGATTTAATTCAATGACAGAGCGCAGGATGGGGCCATGCCTGTCGATATTTGAAATTTCATCCAGGTACATTTGAGTAATGTTTTCTGAGGTCCAGCTACCGCTTTGCATTTTGCTTTGCAGTTCATCAATGGTTATTTCAAGTAGCGGAAAAGGTGCTGTCTTTTTGATGTCGTTTGATTTATGGTGATTGGTATGACAACTGAGCATGGGCAGCCATGCAAAGGACAGCCCGGCTAATGAGGTATTTTTTACAAAATTCCGGCGGTGCATGGTTGCAGTTGGTTTAACAATGATTGAACAGGTTCGTCGTTATCATCAGTACACTGTCAACTAAACTATTTGAGCTTCTAAATTCCGGTTTGTGAGGACACAAACCAGTGCCGTTTTGAAATTATTTAGCTGGCAGTGTAATCAGTTTACTGATTCTTTTATTTATAAAAAGCAGAACAGCCCCTGCAAAGAGGCTATTTGCAAAATGAAATGATTTTACTTTTACTCAACTATTAGTTTTCCACTGGTTGTTATGTTTTTATCTGCAACAATTCTATAAAAATAAACGCCACTTACCTGTACAGGAAAGGTAATGCTTTGAACACCATTTCGTAAGGTATGTGTATATACCTGTTTGCCGGCCGCATCGTTGATGGTAATGCTTCCACTTGTACCGGTAAAGCTTACCTGAACAGCCATTCCTTTTTTAATATAAGTTGGATAAACACTGGTTGTAAACATCCTGTCCGATTGCAATAGAATGATATTGGTATAATAAACAGCCCCGTTGTTTTCTGTCATTTTAATGCGGTAATAATTATTACCCTGTAATGGCGAAGCATCTGTAAAAGCAAATGGTTGCAGGCAACGTGCCAGTGTAGTTATTACCTTACCAACTGTATTGAAATTAGCACCATCCGCACTGCGTTCAACTTCGAACCGGGCATCGCTATTACCGCAGGCCACCTTCCAGTCCAGCACGTTTGTACCATTTTGCTTTGTACCCGAAAAATAGGTAACCACAATAGGTAATATAGTGGCATTTGTTTGTACGATAAATCCACTAAATCCAGTTACATCAAAGCTTACTTCCCAACGGCTGGTGCCGGAATTCCATATAATATCACCATCGGCCGGGTCAATAATGGCAGGTGTACCACTATAGGTACCAGGCAACCCTGTGCCATTGCTGCTGTTACCCGGATATTTACCAATACGTAAATTGGATTTACCGGCAGCATCGGTTGGGTTGGCAGGTAAATCCAGGGTACTGCCGGTTGTACTATTAAAGGCGGTAAAATCTGCCTGGGTAAAATACAGGGTTACCCTCCCGGTGGCACTTGCATTGGCGGCCGGCGTTATCTGGTAGTGCCGTTGCACGTAAGGTTGCCCGCCGTAATAAGGTACGCCCGGTTCAATCCATACATCGGCTGTTACGTTACCACTTACCGGGGTTGCACCATTAGGTGCCACAGCCGCAATAACTACACAACTGGCTGTATTTACAAACAGATTGCCGGCAGCTACATCCTGTGTCGTGGTTACATGGTTAGCTGCCAGTGCTGTTGCCGTTGATCCGCTGTTGTACACTACTGACCGTATTTTATAATCATAAGACGGGTTCGTCCAGGTGGTTCCATTTGTTGAAGTAAGAGAGCGATTATCCAATACTGTATTTTCCCGGCGCAGGCTCCAGTTAGCACTGCTGGCGGGATCTCTGTATACAATAATAAAATAATCTGTTCCGGTAGTCACAGGAATATTCAGCCCATTCAGATCAACATAATTAAGTGAGTATTGGGCTACAAGGGTATCGGGTAAATTTACCGTTCCCAGCAGTGTGCCGGGTACGCCTGCATTATTACTACGCACTTCCATTATAAGGCTTGTCTTGGTGGTGGAAGTATGGTAATAGGCGCCGCCTAATTGTCCGCTGATGTCCGGCGTGAAACGTACTGCTACCCGGTCGGTAGTTAACGTTGTGCCATTATCTAATGAGGAGTGGTTGGAATTATCATATTTATACAATTTCCAGTCGGGCGTACTGCAGTTAGCCAAAGTGGCTGCTGCTTTAAATACATCTAACTTACCGTAGCCCCAGGTAGTATTGGGCGTAGCTCCTGTACTTTCTGTCTGCTGATCCTTAAAGGCGGTGGCGGTTATCCTGCTCTTAATTTGCGATACAGAGGCCCCCGCACTGGCTTGTAACAGCAGCGCAACTGCACCGGTAGTAACCGGTGCCGACATACTGGTACCCTGATTTTTCTTGTACTTACCAACCACTACAATATCAGACAAAGTATGGGTGGCATGAGATGAAAGTGAAGAGATAACTGCCTGCCCGTGTGCTGAAATTTCAGGCTTCAGTACGCCATCTCTTCTTGGCCCGTGTGCACTAAAAGTAGAAATGCTATCCAGCCGGGTATTGGTTGCAGAATAAGAATAATTACCAACTGCTGCGGCACTATACCAGGTACCCCGGCCTACAAAAGAGCCTACTGTAATTGCCGAAGTAGCATTGCCGGGTGAGCCAACCAGGTATTCGCTGTTGCCTCCCACCAGTATCGTAGTGGCAAAAACCGTGTTGGTATAATACAGCCATCCATCCATTGTAAGGGTATTGGTGGTATTGTTTGTAATGGAAAGCGTCCATGTTCCTGCCGGGCTTGCTGTGTTGGAACCATTTCTTGCTACATATACATCTACATACCTGTCACCGTTGCCGGCTTCTATAAGGTTACTTACTGTGGCTGTGAAATTTGAGCTCAGTACGCTGGCCGACAGGCTTTGGCCGGCGGTGGCAGTTACTGTGCCCCCGGCGGAAGGAGCTGTAAATGCAACTGTAACATCACTGGCATCATTAGCATAAACCCGGTATTCAAACACATCGGTGCCGGTAGTACCCGCCGGAACGGTAAAGGATATGGTACTGGAAGCTGCACCTGTAAGCGTAAGCCTGTTATGAATATTAGTGCCGTTATCATTACCGGCTGAAATTACTATTGCCCTGCCGGGAGCCGATGCCGTAAAATTGTCAACAGCAATCTCATAATTACGGGTGCCATCATGCGGGCCAAACTGACCGCCCAGGCTCATGTTCATTACGATAGGCTTCCCTAATGTGGCAGCCAGGTTTTGCAGATAAGTAATGCCATTGATAATATTGGTAGTGGAAAAAGACCCGTCACCTCCTTTTACGATCACTATATCAGCTTCCGGGGCCATACCTGCATATTTTAAGGTAGCAGGTATTGCCCCGCCGTTTCCTGCGGCTGTACCAGCTACATGTGTTCCGTGCCCATCTATATCTCTTTCCCGGATAAGTGCATTGGCTGCTATCGTATCGGCTGCTACCTGATTAGCTAATAAGGCAAGGGCGGTATTAATTCTGGCCGAATCATACTCTACCCCATAACCAAACCCGGAAGGCGATGATTCGCCGCTAACGGGTGTTATGGTCTGATCCCATATTTTTAATACACGGCTTTTGCTGGTGTTGGCCGGGTTCCTGAAATCAAAATGCGTCCAGTCGAGACCGGTATCGAAAATAGCTACGATAACGCCTTTTCCTTTATACACTGTGTTATTCAGCTTACCGGCTTGTAGTAAGGATGCTCCTGTATTACCAACGGCCACATCATTATTGGCTTTGTCAAATTGGGGCGCCTCAATAAAACTAACCTGGGGCATCACAGCCAGTTTCTCCATTTGCGCAAGCGTAACCCAGGCTGTAACGAAAGTTGGCAATACAGAACGGATAATAATGCCGCTGTCTTTTAATGATTGTGCATACTTTGTATATATAATGCAGTCGTAACGCTTTTCGGGTATTGCTTTTCCCGGCACAAACCCTTCAGTCGGCTCTATTTTAAACCGTGGCGGAATACTTTTTAATGCATTCGTATCGGCCAGTTTATCTTTAGCAGAAAGGAGATAGCGAAAAGCGATGTCCAGTTTATCTTCCGGTTTAACAACCTGTGCAAACAGTGTAACTGAAAAAGATAAGAATACCAGGGAAATAATTAACTTCTTTTCAAAATGTATTTTTGAAAAGAAGCTGGCCTGCCGAACGATGTGATTAAATAATACTTTACTTAACCCCTTTTTTACAGAAGTTGAATTGCTCATAAATAGGTTTTTTTAGAATAAGGGTTTGTTTTATCCTTATTTGTTCAGTGTTAATGTAAATATTGAAACTTAGCTTATCCGGTACTTCGGCACCTCTTTTTCCAATCAAACTCAATGGTAGCGAAACAGAGGGTAAATTCCTAATTTTTTTATGAGTTAGCTAAAAACAGGACTTTTAATAAAAAAATGATTTTGAAATACTTATAAAATAAAATGCCATTTTGATCCCATGAAAACTACTGTACCATTTTTTTATGAGCACTTTGTAAATAAATATCAGCTGTATTTATAAAAAGATAAAACGATATTAATTGTAAGGATAAGGATGGGGTATCCAGATGGATGAGGGAATTGTTGTCTGCTATCTATTGCCTCATCCCGGCCCCGCCTCATTCGCTCATCCATCCTACAACGATGTCTGATTCCAGTAATAAAATCCAGGCGGTTTCAACTTGCAACACATTTATATAAATTTTCATACCCTGACAGATACGTTACCTATATTTCAAATTTGCAGCAGGTACAACACGTAAATTAAAACTCAACGCCACCACTTTTCCTGCGGGATGGTTTTGCCTAACCAGAATGGCTCGCCAATTTTTGGCGTGGCAATGGCTAACTGATGTGCAAGCGGACTTGCCCGCAACCGTTCTATCGGCTCATTCCAGGGATGCATTGCCAGGTTGAATTTTGCCCAATGCACCGGCAGTAAAAGGGTTGCCCGCAGATCAATAGCTGCCTGTGCGGTTTCTTCAGGCCACATGTGTATCAAAGGCCAATTATTTCCATATTGTCCGCATTCTAACAATGCCAGGTCAAAAGGGCCATGGTTTTGGCCAATGGTTTTAAAATGTTTCCCATAGCCGGAATCGCCGCCAATAAATATGCGGTACTGATGCCACGCCAATACAAAAGATGACCATACCGTTTTATTACGCCGGAGTGTTCTACCCGAAAAATGGCGGGCAGTCTGAGCCGTGATCCGGATAGCTTCATTTATTGTAAAAGTCTCATTCCAGTCTAACTCTGTTATTTTTCCCGATGGAATGCCCCAGGCTTCCAGAATAGCACCTACTCCCAGCGAAGTGACAATCATTTTCACCTGCTTCTGCAAGGCTTCAACGGTTGAGAAGGACAGATGATCATAGTGGTCGTGTGTAAGAATGAGCAAATCAATATCCGGCAGATCAGCTACGTGATAAATATCTGTTCCGGGAAAAGGCTTGCCGAAAAAGCGAACCGGCGAAGCACGGCTTTGGAACAAAGGATCTACCAGCACGGTAAATCCTTTATGCCGGATAAGGTAGGACGAGTGACCAAACCAAACGATGACCGGTTGCTCATCCGGCAGATTTTTTAAATCGGTTTTTACAGCCGGCAAAGGGTGCGATGGAATAACTGTTGCCGGCTTATGAAAAAATTCATTCAGCGTACTGAAAAATTTCCCTTTTAGCATTACCTCTGTTGGCTCGTCGTTCTCAAATACGCCGTGCCGGTAATGAGGCGACTGTTGTATCCGTCGCAAACGCTCGGAGGTGGTATTTGTTTGGGCTGTATGTGGCATGGCAACACAACAGGAAGCCATGTTTTTTGTTTATTAAAATGGCGCTGCTATAGCAATGCGAATCAAGTGTTGACGATGTAAAAAGAAGCTTAGTAAAGTGGTCAAAATAACTTGTACAATTGAAGCAGGATTTTATTCGGCGTTGGTTGCCCCTAACCCCTTTAGGGCAATGTCATTAAGATAAGCCCCATCGGGGCTTTCTGTTTGTAGCAAACAAAGAGGCAAAGGGAATCATTGCCACGTAGTGGCTACCCCTCTTCTCTGATCAGGTAGCCACTACGTGGCATGCACCAACATCAAGGATGTCTATCTTCTACAAACAGGTTGCACCTACGGCGCATAACTGCTACATCAATCCTTATCTTAATCACATTGCCCTAAAGGGGAACTCGTTTTTACCTGAAAAATTAGTGATAACTACGAGTATTTTGAAGTTCCTATGAAGTTTGAAAGTGTCCAAAAGCCCCCTTTAGAGCCTGTCCCGTACCGATAGGTCGGGAGGGTTTGGAGGCGACCAGGCCAGATTGATGAAATGTTCAGGTTATTTTGATAACTTTTCTTAGGTTGATGATCTGCAGCTTTTTAGTCAGGTAATCTGATTGCTTTATAAAAGTGCATCTAACGATCTTATCCTTGTGGTTGTATTTATTGGGCATAGCCCAATGCTGTTGGTAGCGCCCGATAAAACCATTCCCAGGCATTTTTTGGGTATGGCCCAACCCCTTCTGTAATAAATCCTGACCTATGGGATTGGGCGCTGCCCAATAATACACTGACATTCCTTGATAATGCTACCAACAGAATTGGGCGCTGCCCAATCATACATATAATTTCAATCCTTGATTTGTATTAGTAATTACAACCTGCTATTGTAACAACTTCTTGTATAGCTTTTTTAATATTCAAACTGTTCCCGGTCTTCCAGCCTTTCTAAACGGGCTTTGATGGCGCCAATAGTACGGCCCAGCAGGCGGGCTATTTCACGGGGCGGCACCAGCTTTTCAACCATACCCTGCAGGCGGCTGTCGTCTTCATCCGTCCATGGCATGTAGGCATTTTTTTTATCCTGCCGTATCTTTTCAACAGTGTAAGCTTTGGTTTCCGGAAAACCGGTTGCTGTATTTTCTTCTTCGATGATGGGTGGCGCTATCTTATTAATTTTGGAAAGCGGCATTAGTTCGGCAGGAATATTGAGCTTATTGCGGGTACGGGTAACGGCTACATATAATAAATTAATCTCCTCCGAAATTTTCGCCAGGTTTAGTTTTTTTATATCGTTTTCTTCCAGTTGTTTCAGTAGTTTTTCTTCGGAAATAAAATCGTTCGTCAGTGTTACTTCGTCGTACTCCATTCCTTTGCATCGGTGCACCGTGCTAAAAATCATCTGGGCTTTTTCCTTGTCATTATTTTCTAAATGGTTTTCCTTGATGGCTTTGATATAGTTCGGTAAATCCGTCTCATATTTTTCTACCACTTTTAATATCAGGTCTAATTGTGCATCTTCCGTTTTTTCGATGTATTCTTTCAGGTCGCCGGTGGTGGCCATACTTGCAATCAGTTTGTCTTTCACCAGGTGCCGCTTGCCCAGGTGCAGGTTCAGCACATCGTAAATGCTGGCGCCGTCATCGGCATACGTATAGGTTTCAATCCGGCCTTCAAAATATACCTTACTTACTTCCTTTTTTTCAATAATTAATTCAATTGCTTTTACCAACAGTGCAATATTGGTACGGGCCAGTACGGCTCTGGTTTGCAGCGTGTCGTTATCAGCAAAACCGTTGATGGTTACCCGTCCGGCTTTTTGGTAATGGGCTTTCCATTTAAGGATACGGGTGGCCAATGAGGCAATTTCGTTATCGAACCGGAAGCTGCTGCTAAGATGATAATCCGGAAAATCAACTTTCTCTAACGAATTAACCGCATAGCGCCAACCATAAATTTGCTGGTGCGTATCGCCAACTATTACTTTCGTAGCGGGCTGGTGCAGAAATACATCCAACATGGCTTCACTGGCATCCTGGCCTTCATCAAACAAAATAAAATCGTAATACAACTGTGGCTTCCGTTGCTGAAACTTCTTTAAATAAAAATCATGTGTCAGTTCTATTTCTCCCTTATCCATCTTGCTTAGCAAAATGCGGGTGTGTTTGTAAATATCATGTCGGAAAGCTTGTGCAAATTGCTTTGCCTTCGGATCAAATAAAATGTCCTCGTACTCCAGGTCCTGCACTTTTGCTTTGCTGCTGTTGCAGAAGTAAGTAGCAAATTTGTTAATGTGGTTGGCCAGTACAAATTCCAGGTGTTTCTGGTCAGAACTATTCAGTCCTAGTATTTCTACAATATCCGGTGTACGGTAACCGCCTTCTTTTTTTACTTTGTAATGGGTTCCTTTTATTATATGATGGTAGGCCAGCGAATGGGCGGTTTCAATCTGCACATTAGTAATGCCTGCTTCGTTGAATTTCTTTTCCGCTTCAATTTTTACCGATTTATTGAAAGCCAGGTACAGGATGCTGCCTTTTCCCTTTCGGGCTTTGGCATATTCAATGAGTGTGGTGGTTTTGCCACTGCCGGCCACCGCATTTATTTTGATGTTTCCGGTGCTGTTTACAATATCAATTTGTTCGGGAGTCAATTTCATTATAAGGGCATTTCCAAACTGCAAACAGGAAAATTACGAATGGTTTTTTGGCAATTGCCATTTATCCTAAAGAAAAACGGACTGCCGCTGCTGCATGAATTTTAGTGGTATCGAAAACCGGTACACTTACATCATCCGGTTGTATCAGCATGGGTATTTCGGTGCAGCCAAGGATAATTCCTTCTGCTCCTTTTGCTATTAATTGTTGAATAATGTGCAGGTAGCGCTGACGGGTGCTTTCAATTACTTCACCACGACCTAATTCCTCAAAAATAGTGTAGTGAATCATTTCCCGGTCTGCTTCGTCCGGTATAATTGTCTCAATGTTTTGTACCGTTAATTTGTTGGTGAAGAAATCCTTTTCCATGGTAAACTTTGTGCCTAACAGAGCTACTTTTTTGATGCCGGCTTTTGCAATTTCCGTTGCCGTTGCGGTAGCAATATGAATAAGCGGCAGGCCGATTTTTTCTTCGAGTTCATCTGCAATTAAGTGCATGGTATTGGCACAAAGTACAATGGCTTCGGCGCCACTGTTTTTTAAATGAACACCAGCTTCAGCAACCATTTGCAGCGTTTTATCCCAGCTATTGGTTTCATGGTTAGCCCGTATGTCTTCGTAATTAAAAGAATAAATAATGCACCGGCTGAAATTTAATTTACCTAATTGCTGATTGATGCCTTCGTTTATCAGCCGGTAATAATCAATGGTAGATGGCCAGCTCATGCCGCCAATAAGGCCTAATAGTTTCATTTGTGAATTTTTTAATACAAACAACGGATTAAAATCCGTTGCAATGCAAGAGTACAACGGATTAAAATCCGTTGCTACAAAATGGGCCGCCTCTACGAGGCTATGGGTGTGAAATACTGGTATGGGTGTGAAAAAGCAACTTGTAGTGCCAGCCTGTCCCGTTGTTCGGGATAGGCACGATCCATATTGTAGCCAGGGATTTTAACCCCTATACTTTTAATGGTGTGTTTTTATTTTGCTCCCAGCCAGGCTTTCCTGAATGCTTTAACGGCATCCGTTAGCGGTTGGCCTAACTGCTCAAATGTTACTACCGTGTACGCCGGATTTTCAATGGGTATAAGGGTTCGCTGTTTTTCTTCGTCCCGGTGCTTATAGGTTATTGTTAGCTGATCACCGGGTGCATGTGCGTTCAGTATGCCGGTTAGATCGGACTGCTTTTTTAGTAGCTGGCCATTTATAGTCATCAATACATCGTTCACATCCAAACCTGCCTCGTACAATGGTGTGCTCCGGATTGTGTTCGATGTAATGGTAAGCCCACCGCCGGATTCTGAATAACGTATCCGGCCAATCCATGCTTTTCCGGGAGCCTGTTTTTGCAAACGGAAGCCGGCCGGCGCCAGTAATGCTTCATAATCCGGTTTGCCTGGTTGATATACATATTTATCAAAAAAGCTTTTAGCAAAACCTGTATTCGTAATAGCCTCCAGTGCCTGCTGCATATCAGCTACGGTGTATGGAACTTCCGGCTTACCATGTACTTTCCACATCTGCCGCATAAAATCATCCAGCGATTTACCCTGACTGCGCAGGCTAAGGTCCAGGGCTAATGCAATGGCACCTCCATATAAATAATACGACGTGTAAAAATTAGGGTAATTGGTTTTATCAACCGCTACACCGGCATCCGTAAATACGGCTGTATTGCTTGCCTGTATGGGCGTGTAATTAGCAGCCCCTGCTGTGTTCAGCTTGGCATTAACCAGGCCCGATAAAATACTGCGGTAGGAAGTGTCTGTACTCTGGCCTGCCCGCACCAGTAACAGCCCTCCATAATATTGCGTAAATCCTTCGGCACACCACAACTCATCACTCATATTGCTCTTCTCGAAGTTGAATGGCTCCAGCGTTTTGGGCCGTATCCGTTCTACATTCCAGCAGTGGAAAAATTCGTGTGCAAATACGTCTACATAGTCATATTCCAATGAAAAATTATCTGCCGGAATGGAAATCATAGTGCTATTGCGGTGCTCCATGCCATCACCCTGCACATACGGATTTTCGCTGGTGATAAATGTGTACGTGCCGTTATCGTAAGCCGGGTACTCGCCAAAAACAGCCCTCGCTTGTGCAGTAATATTTCTGATGATATGTGCCAGTGAATCAGTTTGCGCTGCCGTAGCATCGGCTTCCAATGCCAGTCGCATATTCATTTTTACGGCCCCGTTGGCAATGGGCCATTCCCGCCATTGCAGCCTTCCGATTTTGGTGGGACTATCCATCAGGTATTGGAGATCAGTTGCCGTAAAGGTGGTTTTATCGGTTGTTGGTTTTAGTTGTGTAGCAATGGTAAAGCCGGTATCCGGCAATATAAATTTTACCTGCATTGGGGCTTTTTCCATCCCTTTTACCCACATAAAGGTAGCAGGCATATTCAGGTGAATGCTTGTTGGATCAATGCCGGCATAGGTACCATCGGCGTAATTGCCATACAATGTGTAACTAATGCGAACGGGGCTTTTGAAACTGCTTATCTGCCATACATCCGCATCTAATCTTTTTATGGGTACTGTTTTGCCGGAGGCGTCGGCCGCCTCCATATCATACACGTTTTTGCCAAATTCGTGTGTGGCATAGCGGCCCGGCGAACTGCGGCTCATACGAAAGGTAAGTGCCGGTGTAGTTGCACCGGAAACTTCCATCGTAATCCGGGCTTCGTGATGGGATATGTTGGGAAAGCTAACTGTGTAGGATATTTTTTGAGAAAAGGCATAGGCGCCGGCGAACAACAGCCAACTGAAAATAAATTTTTGAAACATGAAACGAAAAAGATTTAGGATAAAAGTAGCAATAGATATGGTTCCTGTTCAAACTCCGGGAAATAAGAACGCCGTTCTGATTTTTTAATCAAAACGGCATTACCGGACAAAACGGCAAATAAGCAAGGCTATTAATACGTAATCTGTCTAATGATGATTACCAATTCTACCGCATTTTTTAGCCTGCTGATTATATTAAGGGATCAACACCCTGCTAACGGTAAATGGCAACACTGGTGTAGGCGGAATGGAACGCCGGTTGAACTGTGCATTTACTACCAGGAAATATTTATCCGCTTTATCAATCGTTGTATTGTACATGAGGCCGGCGCCAAAGCCGGTACCTACGGCGCCCTGGCTGTAATCGGCACTCATTTGTACCGGCCAGATAAGGTTGGTGG
Source organism: Chitinophagaceae bacterium (assembly GCA_965246935.1). GTDB lineage: Bacteria > Bacteroidota > Bacteroidia > Chitinophagales > Chitinophagaceae > JAZKFT01. The sequence continues at coordinate 176,590 of CBDFGC010000003.1, forward strand.
TATTGCGGCTTACGTATAAAACGGATCCGTTAAGGTACATACCATCACCACTGGTAACGGGGGTATTCAGTGTAATTTCAGCAATTGCTTTTGTTGCTTTTTCTATCCGGTATAGCTTGCCATTAGGCGAAATCACAACAATGAGATATTTATTATCCGGCGTATTTACAATGCCGTTGGCATTGGTACCGCCGGGTATGTACGGAATTTGGGCATCGGTAAAGGTGAGCCATTCTTCCAGGTTTCCGGGTGTGGCATCGTTAACAGTGGTGCGGTAAATTTTGCGTACCTGGCTATCCGTAAAGTAAATATAGCTACCATCAATAATGCAATCGTTTATAAAACCAGATCCAAACAACGCCTTTGTATCCCAGGATTTAATCAGGCTGCCATCAGCCAGGTTCAACACCTGAATTTTATTATCGCTGCCACCGCATATCCACAGGCGGTTCAGGCCATCTATCTTCATACCGGTTACGAATTTTCGGCCCGTAGCGGCACCGCCGGAAAGCAAGGTGGCTGCGCCGGTTTCTACATTTACCTGGTACACATTCCCATTGCTGGTGCTACCGGTATAAAAATTACCGGTCTTCGGGTTATAGGCAATCCCTTCCGGAAACAATGTATCGTTAGGCAAGGCATAGCTTTCTCTGGCTATGTTAAAACTGGTATTGGTGTCGTCTTTATCGCAGGCAGTAATGGTGCAAACAATCGTTGCAGCGAAGAAAAATTGGCGGAACATAAAAATGTATTTTATGGTACCCTCCAAAAAATGATGCCATACTTAATTCTATAAGATTGCTTCTTCCCTTTTAAGTATGCGAACAAAATTAAATGAGCTTAATTTTTAGTCATTGCGAGGGTTCTTGCCCGTGACAATCCCCAACAAAACCGGGGAGATTGCTTCGTCGGGCAAGAACCCGATCCCGCAATGACAGGCGTATTAATCTAAACTAATTCTGCTCAAATACTTAAATAAAAATAGTATAATGAAATGTTCCTCATACTGTTATCATTATTACCTTAAAAGTTTAATTGTCGGTAAAAAGAAGCTACGATCTGCGACCGGGCTTTATTACACCGCTATTTTAGACGGCTGCTAAAACAGGCCGCAAATCATTAATCTGTTCAAAACAATAACTGGCAGGGCAGTATTCGCTTTTTACAGTTACAGTCAAAAATTTATGAACTGCTGGCTTTGCAACTGGAACAATTTAAAACGGTACATGAAAGGAGAACGGATTTTAATAAAGGGGATGCCGAAAAACTACACCTGGTACGTGGCTACCTGCACCAGCATTTTTTGGAAGAGCTAAGCCTGGCGCAGCTTTGCCGGGTGGCTGCCCTCAACGAGTTTAAATTGAAAAAAGGATTTAAGCAGTTGTTTGGCACGACTGTATTTGGTTATGTAAAAACACTGCAGATGGAATACGCCTGCCGCCTGCTAAAAGAGGAACGCAAACAGGTGGAAGAAGTAGCTTATACATTAGGCTATGAGCATGCCCATCATTTTTCAACGGCGTTTAAAAAGTTTTACGGGAGTAATCCATCGCAGTGGGGAAGGTGATTCCTGTTTATAATGGCGTAGTTGGCTAAACCATATTGCCCTATTCATAGAGCCTGCTACCAGCTTACTGTTGATGGTTGTACTTTCTTTTTGGCCAAAAAGAAAGTACGAAAGAAAATGCTTTGGCCGGTCTAAGGCACATCCCGACATCGTAAGATTGATTTAATTTATAGTTCGTGCTGATGTCGGGACCGCAGTTGCCATTTGTAAGGCAGGAACATTTTCCAGCCCGTTTGATGATGCTTATCTTCCCTGTGTTTTGTTCCTTTATGGCTGCTATTGCATGGGCTAGGAAACACCTGCCAAACATGGCCCTGCTTGCGCTGTAGACCGGCCATTCCTCTGCGCAACGGTGTTTATTTCCCCTGTGTAGTTTTTATTTTTTAATAAAATGCTGTTGCCCATCTTTTTTTCTTTCATGCAATAACACCATTTGTATTGGTAGAAGAATGCTGTCCGTAAAGTTGCTATAAAATAAGGCATATTATTAATAACTTATCCGACTTTTCAACTTGTCTATTATTTCATTTATCCGGCTGTATTCCCTTACTTGGCTCAATTTATTTATTAATTCCGCCGGCATATTATTAGTGCCTATAAGTGCCCCGGCTATTTGTCCTGCGATAGATGCATTCGTATCTGTATCACCGCCCGTTCCAATTATTTGCCTATACATTTCTTCGATACCTATTTTCTTTACCTGTGTGGCACAAAAAATGGCAAAAGGCACACTATTAACCACATAGCCACTGTTACCTATTTTTGAAATTGTAGCAATATCAGATGCAGCCGTTTTTGAATTTATTTCGATAAGCCTGTCTCTTACACGGGTGTCAGGCAATTGTGGAATCAGCAAATGGAACAGGTTATTTTCACCTGTCCAATCGTTATTGATGATTAACCTGACGGTGAGAAATACAGCTAAAGCACCGGTATATGCTTCATCATTTCTATGCGTTATTCTGCAAACATCCCTGACTGTTTCTCTTGATATATGATTAAAAAAAGCAAGCGGTACTATTCGCATAGCGGCACCGTTTCCGGCTGCATACTCACCTGTTCTTCCTACCTGACTCCAGTGTCCGCCAACTTCCAGTTCCCTAATTGCTTTTAAGGTACTTGCTCCAATACAGGTTATTCTTTTTTGCCGATAACAGGTTACAAAATGTTCAGCTAATAATGCCGGTGAAAATGGCAGCTCATCACATAAAGCTTCGCAGGTGGCCAGCGTTAACTGCGTATCATCCGTTAATATCCATGGGTGTTTTACTTGCTGCTGTTTTCCCCATACAAATGTATTGTTGCTATACTCTGGTGCTATGTTTTCATAACTGCTACCCCATGCATCGCCAATAGCTCCGCCAATAATGCAAGCTTCAAACTGATCCTGAATAACAGGTGTTTTATCCAACACTATCTGTTTTACTCACAGCATGTTTCCTGGGCCACCCAAACAATGAAGAAGTAATAATCGGCACCACAAAAATGCTTACCGTAAGCAGGGAGGTAAATATGTCGCCCTTCACCCATTCGTGTACACCTTCGGGTATGGGCTGGCCGTTCTTTTCCATACATGGATGCGTACCCTCCAGGAATATGGCAAGACCGGAACAAGGGTAGAAATGCGAGTAAACGGATGACAAGAGCTTAAGGCCTAAAATACCGATTACGATAAATGCTGCTGTTTCCAGAAAAGGATATTTTTCCATTAACCGTACAAAACGCTGGGCTACAAAACGCATGGCCAAGATACCGATAAAAACACCTATCCAAATGAGGATGATGTTTTTGCTGAAAGCCACTGCAGCAAATACATTGTCTATGGAAAAAGCCATATCCATCAATTCCACCAAACATACGGTAGCCCAAAAATTACCCATGGCGCCAACTGTTATTTTGTACAACCAGTTGCTTTTTTTATCAATGGCATCGTCTTCTTCACTTTCGGTTTGCTTGCCTTTCCACCATTGGTACACTAAGTATAAAAGATACAGGCCGCCTAATGGTTTCAGAAACCAGAAACGGATTAAAAACGAAGCAAAAAGCAACGCCAGCCCACGGAAAACATAAGCTCCTATAATACCATATTTTAATGCTTTCTGACGTTGCTGGTTGGGCAGGTCCATCACCATGGTAGCCAGTACGGCTGCATTGTCCACGCTCAGCAGGCTTTCAATAATAATCAGGTTGCCCACAATGGCCAGCGAGGGCAGCGGGTTATCGATTATCTGCTGCCACATGATGCTGAATTGTGCAAAAAAATCGTTCATCTTATCTAAATTATTTATTAGCCATTGTTATTAATACGATCCTGCCGCCATCCTCTTTGGAAAGCAGCAGCCGTTTGCCATCCGTAATTTCCACCATGGAGCCCACCGGCACTTCTTTATCATCTGTGAGGTCTTTTAAAGAGGTGAGTTTTTGATTAACCAGCACCCATTTGCCGTTGTAAAAAGTAAAGTAGCCAACCGGTACTTTTTGTTCCGGCGTCAGCTTTTCATTTCGTACAATGTTACGGTTTACATGCCAGCCAAATAAATATTGATTACTATACACCATAAGCCGGTGGTTTTCGGGCTTCCACACAGCAGGCTTAAACTGATAATAGAAATCCAACACAGGCAATGTGCCCTGGTGCGGCGTACCGCAAAACGGGCAATGAGGTTTATTGGTATTATCAAACACATACCATTTTTGTTCGCAGGCTCCGTTGCCACAAGGCTGCATCAGGTCGGTCGTTCTCAGCAGGGCATCTTCCCATTCATTGGCAGTGGGCCGCTGTGGCGGGTTATGCAATCCGTCTATAAAAGCCCGGTCGAACAAGGCCCTTAAATAAGGGCCGGTAAGGGTGTAAGGCAGTTTCGTTGTATCGGCCCAGGGTAAATCTTTCGGGCTTACCTGGCTTAGCTTTGGCCGGTTGGAGGGATCAGTCGGGTGCTCAATAAACATTGCCTTTTCGCCCATAGAAAGCAGGTCGTCTTTTTCGGTATCAAGATCGTGTACCTTACCTCCTTTCAGCGGATGGCGGTACAATAAATACATATAAATCATTACGGCGAGTGCATGCAGATCCGTCAGCCGGTTGGGCAGTTTACGGTTAGCATCAGTGATGTTGAGGTGCTTGGTAGCTAATACTTCCGGTGCAATAAAATCGGCTGTGCCAATCACGTCCGGCGGAAACAAGCCCGGCACTACCAGCCCGTCAATATCAATGATGGCAGCCGACTTACTCACAGGATCAACCAGTACATTTTTATACGATAAATCGGAGTGGGCCAACCCTGCCGCATGAAGCCGTTTTACGCCCCGTGAAATATTTACGCAAATCTGGAAATAGCTCAGCCAATTACCTAATTCGCTCTCATCCAGCCGCAGGGCAAACTGTTTATTCCTGAATTTAGGTGAGGCAAACCATTTACCCTCCTTTTCTTTTCCTTTAATGAGATCGCTGGTGGAGTATCCTTTTTTAAAAAAGAAATGCTGGTTGTAAGTAGGAACAATCAGCGCTACTTTTTTTTCGGCCTCTATCATATCGGTAGGCCAGCAGTACAGGTCTTTGTAATAGGCCCCGCCTTCTTTATTGAAAAAGGCAGCGTAATATTCGGTAACAATTTTGCGTAGCCGTTCTTTTGAATTAAAATCCTGCACATCCCGGTAAAAAGCAACTACGTAAGTTTTATCGGGACTGAAATACACATCTTTCATGCCGCCCCGCATGGGTTCGCCGGTATCAACGTATTGATAACTTTTGCCTGTAATGGCTGATGACACCGTGATTGTTTTTTCCATGAATGTGTAAAGCTAATGATTCATACAACGGATTTAAATCCGTTGCTACAATATGGGTCGCCTCTACGAGGCTATGGGTGTGAAATACAGAAATGAGTGTGAAGCCCCACCTTGTAGTGCCGTAAGCACGATTCATTTTGTAGCCAGGGATTTTAATCCCTGAAATGATGCACAAATCCAATGTTTTTATTCAAAACACAATCACTAACGTGCGGTCATCGTGGTTGCCGGGGCTCCAGAAATCCATCCATTTGCTGAGTTGGGTGGCCATTTCTGTATTTGCCGGATTGAATTCCACTTTAGCACCATCCTCATTTTTGCCTTCTAAATCAGCCATGAATGCCTTCCAGTTTTCTATTTTGTCTAGTGCCGCTTCTACTGAAAACTTGGGATCGTAAATACCATCGGTCATTAATAATAAATAAGAAAAATCTTCTATCCATTTAAACCGGATGCGGGTGGATAATGCTTCGGATTTAAAAATTTCGGGCATGGTGATAAACCGGGTGCCGCCACTGAATTCGCCCACATCCAGCACGTTCAGCATCGTTGATTCGGTCAGGTCTTTATTCAGCAGCGCCATAGGGCAATCGCCTACACCAAAGGAAAGAAAAGCATAACCGGTTTCGTATTTTTTAAACAGGGTAAACGCCAGTGTCGTATGGAAATCTTTGAGGGCAGTTTCCGCTTTGGTAGCTGCTTCTGCAATTTGCTGATGTGCATAATAAGCGGCTTTCAATAAATACTGGTAAATGAAATTACTGATCCCTTTTTCAGTTACAGCGCCACCTTCCGTTTTGTAGGCGGATAGCAGGGTTTCAAATTCCGCATCTACAGCGGGTGTAAAATGCTCACTAAAAAATTGAATGATGGCAGCACAGGCAACCCGGGAGCCTTCCCGTGAATATTTGGCAGAGCCTGCGCCATCTGCTACTACTACGATGTTCCAGCCCGTTGCCACAAACTGTTTATACGCAAAATCATCGTCCCGGAAAGTGCCGGCATTGGCGTGGCTGCGGCCCCGTTTGGATGCCGCTACAATATGCCGGTTGCCGAGGGTATCAAAAATGGCTGCTTCCTCTTCTTTCCAATAGGGATCTTCCTTATTGCTGTTTATATTTTTCCAAAGCGATTTGGGATCGGGATTGATGACCAGGTTAATTTTTTTTTCATGAAATGCTGAATCCGCTGCTTCTCCATCTATCCTGAATTTCAACACCAGCTTTACCTCACCACTTTGCACAGGTGTACCGGTAATCAATTCCGTTTCCCGGTTGTATTGCAGTCCCAAACCATCCAGCCCTCCCAGTTCATAATCAACCATATCATCCCATCCCCATTTTATAAAATCCAGTTTTGCTTCGTAAGGTTTTTCAACCGTGCCATTAGGTATCGTTACCTGTTGCTGTGTTATATCAGCTACACGGGTTGTAATCTTCCATTTATCCATTAGCGTTTTTTGAATATCCTTTATTTGCTGTATTACTGCTATCGTTGCTTCATCTGCTATAAATTCATTGAATAAATCAATTTTATTTTTACTGATGGTTATTTGTTCTCTCTCGAAAAGTTTTCTGATATATTCTTTTGTCTGGCTCATGATTTAGCAACTACGTTACAATGTATCTAATGATTATTTTTTGATGTAGGGTCTGTTGATTTATCAGTATTGAAGCTGTTTAATTTTTTAATAACGGCTCTTAATGATGTAATATTAGCCAAACAGGTAGCCACTACGTGGCATTCATCTCTATTTGATAATACTCCTCTACTACAAACAGGTTGTGCCTACAGCACATAAGACAAATTATATCCCATTTTAATCAATTCATTTCCTACACATGTTAAAGCACCAAACAATTGCAATAATAATTATCGTTCTTGGGGTGCCTGATGATAATTATCAGGTATTACTTATCGGTTCTCTATCCTTGTGTTCTGTTTACATCAAAGCCGCCTTCGCCAATGCCGTATTTGCCGGTAGTGCCACACCACGGGCAGGTACTCATCGGCTCGTCGCCAATGCAGTGGATGCCACCGCACTGGCACATGGCCAGCCCGATGGGGTTGCCGCAGCAAGGGCAGTTGGCGCCACCCAATAATTCGTCCGTATTAATTGTTTGTGCCGTTGTGCTTTCGTCGCTTAATTCGTAGTACGTATTATCTACCTGGTAGGCGCCAGCCAGTTTATAGGCCCTGGTTTGCATATCCGCAAAGCCGGAATCCATCAATGTTTTTTTATACTTCATCAGGTACGGCCGCTTTGTGTTCTGGCATTTGGCACTCAGCACTACGTAATTATCATCCACCATGGCTGCCATTGCTGGCGCTGCTTTGGTAAGGTCAATTTTGGTGAGTGTATCGCCGCTATCCAGTTTGGCCATTTCAAAACCGGTGGAGTTGTTCTCCACACTTACACTGCTGGTTTTAATAGAATCTGTCACCCATTTAAAAAACTGCTTATATGCATTGGTATTATTGTCTTTTAACAGGAGTACATGTTCGGTTAATTGGCCCAGCAGTTTTGTATTGGCTTCGGTGCCAAACGAGATGGCTACCAGGTTAGCCGTACGCTGCCAGTTCTGTTTCCATTCCTGAATTACTGCCGTTGTATCGTCGGTGGGTACGCCGTCGGTAAAAAGAAATACAATTGGCTTCCAGTCGCCCTTTTGTTCGTAGGTTGTTTTTACGATGTTTTTACGTAATTCAAACATCAGGTGGCCCAGCCCTTTGCTTAAGGAGGTGCCGCTGCCTACGGGGAACCGGGGCGGGTAGAAATGAATAATTTCCTGTAGCGGCACTAATGTTTTAGCGCCGCCGGCAAATACAATAATACTTACCCAGGCCGTTTCAATAGCATAGGGATCAGTCTTTAATTCCTTGATGATAGCGGCCATGCCTTCTTCTACAGCCAGCATAGGCTCGCCTACCATTGATTCCGACACATCAATTAAAAAATAAATGGGTAAGCGACGGCTCATAGGGATGTTTTTTCTATTATTGTGAGGGCGCTCTGTTTTGTCATTGCGTCCGCTGCGGCGGATGCCCGTGGCAATCCCCTGCACTATCAGGAAAATTAATTACTTCATATTATAATCTAAAATCAACACCCGGGAGATTGCTTCGTTGGGCAAGAACCCAACCTCGCAATGACGGGAAGATTACCTTATCAAATTATTCAGTACCAACAATATTACCAGCAGTATAACCTGTGTCATATCAACCGATAAACCTGTGCCTACGGGAACAGGTTTTACCATTGATTTCAACCCGTTAAACACCGGGTTAAATATTTTGCTAACAATATCAAATATACGCCGGTACTGCCCAACCAGCCTGCTGTTATAAGGTAGCAATTTGGAGTAAAGGAATAATCCTATAATCAACAGGTTCAACAGAATTTTAATGAGTATGACCATGTTATATTACTAAATTTATCTCTGCCGGCGGGGGTGGCAGGGTTATGCTTTCACCAGTACCCTGGCTTTTATTGCCTTGCTCAATGGTATCGGATACCCATTTAAAAAAAGCTTTCAGCGTATTGATGTCTGCCGTATCCAGGTGAACGACATTGTCTGTTAGTTCTTTTAGGGAAGTATCATCTGCCAGGTGGCCGGCTGCACAACCTACGATGGCGCCAAAGTTCAATGCTTTTATTTTAGGCACCATTTCTTTGTACAGTTGCACATCCGAAGGCTTGCCATCAGTAAATAAAAACAGCAAGGGTTTCCAGTCGCCTTTCTGTTCGGCACTTCCTTTTCTTATTTCTTTGGTTACATGCAGGTGCAGTATTTCCAGTCCTTTGCCGGTATGCGTAGGGCCGCTTTGCGGGCAGGTAATTTCGGGTAGCTGAAAACTAACCAGTTCGGTAAGCGGCACTATTTCTTTCACATCCCTGTCGAATGTAATCATGCTGATCCATAAGGAGTCCAGTGCCTGCGGATCGCTTCGCAAGGTATTGATCATTCCCGCAAGTGCATTGTTCAGCGCCTGGATGGGTTCGCCAAACATAGAGCCGGAGGTGTCTAATAAAAAATAAACGGGTAGTCGTCGCATGGGGAATTGTAATTATTTGTCATGAGGGGTTGCCCGTTTCATGTTTCATATCCGCCGCGGCGGACTATGCTGGAAAATTGCTGCCCTCCCGTACAAACGGGACTTCGCTTCAGAGCGACAATTTTTATAAACAACCTACACTACAATATTTAATTCACTTGGCGGTGGTGGCAATTCGTCCAGCCCTTTTATTTCTTTGCCTGTGTCTTCTATACGGGTGCTGCTTACACCGATGGATGCCGTAACCCAGGTAAAAAATTTGGCAATGCTGTGGGTGTCAGCCGTATCGAGGCTTACTACGTTGTCGGTAATTTGTTTAAGTACGCCGGTATCGGCTTTGCTACCCGCCGCACAGGCTACGGTGTAAGCTGTTTTCTGCTTTTTGAATTCGGCTAACCCGCTTTTCCAGTCATCGGTAGGTACGCCATCCGTCATGATAAAAACCAGCGGCTTCCAGTCGCCTTTTTGCGTAGTGGTTGTTTTAGCTACTTCGGTATCCATTTTCTTGGCAACCAGTTGCAAAGCGGCACCGAGTACGGTGGTACCGGTGGCTTTCAAATCCACCATCTGAAAAGAGGCCAGGTCGGTTAATGGAATTACCTGGGTGGCGGTGCTATCAAATGTAATGACGCTAATGTAAGCAGTCTCAATGGCCTGCGGGTTCTGGCGCAAGGAACTAATCATTACCTGCACACCATTTTTTACGGCTTCAATTGGTTCTCCGCTCATTGAGCCGGAGGTGTCGAGTAATAAATACACGGGTAATCTTCTCATAAAAAAGCCCCCTGTCCCCCAACGGGGGGACTTAGTTTAATCTGCGTTATAAAATTAAAAATTCTTTTATACATAATTTTCATTGACTCTATTTGATATAACTAAAGCTGGTAAAACCTGACTCATTTTAGGTAGGTTTTCCAAACTTATACTGTTTCTTTACCCCATTAAATTAAAAGGATGCTCCTGTTAGTTTCACTACTTAATTTAAGTTCCCCCGTTGGGGGACAGGGGGCTTTTACAATCCATCCGTATTCAACATGGTTTTTAAAATATTTGCCTGTATATCGAAGTCATCATTCATAAAATCGAGACCATTTATTTTTTGGTAATAGTCATTCAGCAGCGCTTTTATTGCTACCGGTATGCCGGTTTTAATTTCGTCCATCCTGTTTTTCAGGGTTACATTTTTTTCCGACAATTCCCGTATTATTTTTTCCTGCTTCGATAGGGTGGGAACGTAGATACTTTCAATTTTTGCAAAATCAAGGTCTAAGAAAAGTTTTCGTTCATGGGAAAAAATGAAATAGTCGTCTGTTTTTTCCATCTTATACACTTCTATTTCCGATTCGCCACTTTTGAGGCCACAGATAAAAACGTTTTTGAATTCCTGCCTGCACTGCCAGCCTAATAATTTCTTCTCAACAATGCCATATCCGTTTTTATGAACTTCTGCCGAATCAAATTCGGTCAGCTCATAAAACAGTTCAGGCGAAATTTCGTGGAAAAATTCGGTTGCATATTGATCGCTGAAGGCACTGATATCTTTGGGAAAGGGTGGGAGGAAGGAGAAGTCGGACAGGTTTTGATATAGCTGATATAACGATTTGTTGATAACTGCAGTACGGGCCTGTTTTGCATTTTCAAAATTTTCTTCTGTGCGTAGTGTTTCCCTGATTTTCTGTATCAGTTCCTCATTATAAATAATTTCATCCTGAGCAATGCTTACATTTTTTTCATTGCCTTTTTTTATTTTCCGCAACAGTTCAATGACAGATTCCGTGTATTGCAGATGAAAAAGATCCAATTTATTAAGATCCAGATCGGGATTGTGTTCAAATAACTTTTGAATTACCTGTGTACGCACATAAATCTTATACACGGTTTCGTCTTCAAAAAACACTGACAGCAGTTGCAGTTTGGTAATGATCCGGGTAGAATTATTAAATATGGTATTTCTGTTATCATCCATCATTCTTTCTTTTACCACATAGACACATTAGATACACAACTTGTCCGCCGAGGCGGATAGGCTCACATAGAAATACGGAACAATACAAAAGAAAAAATCATATAAACAAGAACGATGTAACTGAGAAATCCAAGTATAAGCATATGCTTAAATAACAGGATCGTTTTAATTAACCCTTGTTACATTTTTTCTTAATTCTGATTCCAGCGTTTGCAGTTCTGTATTCAGCACTTTCCGGTTTTCGGTTCCCTGCTCATGAATTTTCTTTACCTCGTTCAGCGTTTCTATCAGCGAACTGGTTGTTTTTTTCAGGGTGTCAAGCGATACCACTGTTTTTTCATTTTCCGTAGCCACGTCAATGCTGTTTTGCTTTAGCAGTTCTGCATTTTTTTGCAGAATGGTGTTGGTAGCATCCGACACTTTTCGCTGCATTTCCACATTGGCTTTTTGCCGGTTAAGTGCTACAGCAATGGTTAGCTGGTTTTTCCACACCGGTATAGTGGTGGAAACAATCGACTGCGCTTTTTCAGCAATGGACGTATTATTGTTTTGTACCACCCGTATCTGCGCCAGCGATTGCATCATAATAAACCGGACAATTTTCATATCGGCCAGCCGCTTGTCCAGCCGGATCACATAGTCACGCAGATCAGCTATTTCATAATCGTTATAGGCAGCGCTGTTTGCTTCCATGCCAGCCAGCTTTTCGCTTAGTTCTTTATGCTTTAATTGTCCCGAAATAATTAAGTCTTCCATCTGCCGGATGTAATTCACATTACTATCAAACATGGTTTGAAGAGAACTATTGTCCTTAATAGAATTCAGCCGGCCAGCCTTTATTTTATTGGTGATCTTATCTACATTGCCAATAACGGTATCGTACTTCTGAAACATTTTTTGTACGTTCGTTACCAGCTTATTCAACAGTGGTATTTTAGATAAAAAGTTTTTTATAGGGCTTCGCTTCAGCTCATCCACATCAATATAATTCAGTTCCGTAAGTAGTTCGTTGATCAATGTACCCACTTCGCCTGCATTATAGGTGCGTACGGAGGCTAAGAACTCATTACTATATTTCTCCATGGAACCCTGTACTTCGGTTCCATAATTCAATATGGAGTTCACGTCGCCGGGTACCAGGCTTTTGTTGATCTCTGCCAGTTTTTTTGTTTCTTCCGGCGTTAAGGCAGTAACGTTCACATTACCTTCTTTATCTATACGGGCAGGCGTTGTGGTTGGTATGGTGGTAAGGGCAGATGGTTCCATAATTTAATTGTTTTTGTAAAAACATTGCAATGCAATGTCTCTACGTTTACAAATGATTGGCGGCGACGGTCTTAATCGTTTCTTCCAGTTTTTTATCTTTGGTAGGTTCGCCAATAGCATTGAATTTCCATTCGTTGTTGCGTTTGTAAAAAACGCCCATTACCATGCTTACATGGCCGGCAAAACCAGGCCCGTTGGCAATATCGTACTTGGCAAATTCCTCGGTTACTTTAGCAGGTGTGCCTTCGTAAATGCGGATAGATGCAAAAGGGATGGAAGCAAAATCCTGTCCGCGAAAACTGTTGAGTACAAACGCCACATACGCTGTGGCCGGATTAAGTTTCTGAAAATTTAATGTAATTACTTCATTATCCAGCCCGTCATCACCGCTCATATCACCGGTCAGATCATCGCCGCTATGTGCAAGAGCGCCGTCTTTTGAACGCAGGTTGCCAAAATAAACCACATCCAGCATTTGTTTGGCATCGTTGTACAATACACAACTGGCATCTAAATCCACCGCCTCCTTGGTAGCTTTTCCAAACATGCTCTTTTTTTCGATAGCTCCCCAGTTAATTCCTACACAAACATTTTGCAAGGTGCCGCCATTGCTTTTTTGCAGATTAATACGTTGTCCTTTTTGAAGATTGATAGCCATTTTGGTAAATAGTGAATGGTGAATAATTCCCGTGAATCGAATATTGTAAATGGTAAATAATCAGAGCGAGTTAGTAAAGGTGAGTAGTAAATTAAAAATCAAATTATTTTTTGATTAAGCAAAAATGTTGAGTCCCATTCACTATTCACCATTGACTATTCACTACGTGTATTTATTCACATAATCCTGCAGGCCGCCCTTCATGCCCATGCCTACGGCTTCAAATTTCCACTCGTTGTTACGTTTATAGATCCTGCCAAATTCAATAGCCGTTTCAATCGAGAAATCCTCCTCCAGCTCATATTTCAAAATTTCGGCATTGGTAGCTGCATCTACGATCCGCACATACGAATTACGTACCTGTCCAAAATTTTGCTTCCGGGCTTCGGCTTCGTGTATAGTTACTACTACACAAATTTCGGTAGCTTTAGGGTCTATCAGTGACAAGTCAACTTTAATCTGTTCATCATCACCATCGCCTGCGCCGGTCAGGTTGTCGCCGCTATGCTCCACGCCACCATCCGGTGATTTGGTATTGTTGTAAAAAACAAAATGCTCGTCGGATATAATTTTCTTGGTTTCGCCCAGGATGAATACGGAGCTGTCCAGATCGAAGGCCGTGCCCGAAGAGGAACTATTGGTATCCCAGCCTAAGCCGATGGTAAATTTGGGAGCGTTAATTGCTTCCCGCTGTCCTTTTTGAAGATTAATAGCCATAGTGAATAATTATTAGTGTATGATTGTTTGTAATCTAATCCTTTTTAATGCTTTCTGCTTATTCTACTGCTGCTGTTTCTCTGCAATATTTTATTAATGCATCATTATCCCTCATAAATTGATATAGTCTTTCTCCCGGTGGCTTGCTCAGCCAATGTACCAATTGTGTATCTACCAGGTCTTTCGATGTGTCTGCCATAGTAGCTGTTACTTCTTTTAAACGTTTATAAAATGCAATTTCCATTTTCAACAATTTTATATTTGGTTGATATGCTTCTATTGTATGATAACCATTACCCAATGCCATATCATAAAACAGGTTCACAAAATTTTCCTTTTGTACTTTAATAAAAATCCGGAAAGCATCAGCATCATAATTCAACATGTACTTTACAATCCTTGTATTCATAAAAAAATGACCACTTTCTATAATGGACTGCAGATCAAAAACAGTCTTAACACAATGATAGTTCAGAAAATTCTCAATATTGGGGTGAATAGCTTCATTAATCAGTTCAGCAAAATAGAGCAGGTACATATCGTTGGTAAGCCCATACGAATCTGCCATTTTCATAATCATTCTTTCATGGCTGCCGGTAATGCGTATGTCATCTAAAAAAATAACGGTTTTTCCTGTTAAAAAAGCAGCATCAATATGAAAGGAATCATTCCCGATGAGCCGTATTCTTTCCGCTGCATTTAATTCTCCATAGTCTTCTTTATAGGTAATGGTGCGGTGTACTTTTGTTTCCTGCACCACCGGCCTGTGGTGCCCGGCAAGCCAGCGGTTGAGCCTGAAAACAAAATAGTTTTTCATGGCAAAAGTGGCAGTGGGTATAAAAGCGTAGGGGCTGGATACCACCACCAGTTGTTGCTGCATCGCCACATCCGAAAGATGTTGTTTAATAAATCCTGCTGCCAGGTCTTCACCAAAGGCTTTGGCTATCGCCTCATCCCCAAATTTAAAACGGCTGTAATCATCCGGATGAAAACTGAAATGCTTTTCGTTACTGATTTTATGCAGCGAATAGGTAACCGGCATCAGGAAAGTAAATTTGAGATGGTTAAATGATTTGAATTAATAAGCAGGCTGCTGATGCCTGCTTTTTCCGCTCCGCCTATATCTGCCCTGGCATTATCGCCAATATGAATTATTTCTTTCAGGTTCGTTATTTTTTCGCCCCTTATTTCTTCTGTTGCTTTTATCAGTAACTGAAAAAAGTTTTCATTCGGTTTACTCATTCCTGCTTCATCCGAGTACAATTGAAAGTCAAAGTAGCTGTCTATTCCCAATTGCTTTAATACCTTTCTTAAGGTACTTCCTTTTATAAAACCGGTATTACTCAACAAATTAAAACTTGGATTGTCATTTTTCTTTATCTGCTGCAATACAGCTACGGTTTCAGTACTGTACATTACCGGTAAATATTGAAACACCAATTCTTCCATATCGTTATACAACTTCACCACATCAATATCTGCCAACGGAAAAATATAATCATTCATCGCACTTATTACCATCAGGTACATTTCCTCCGCATGTATATTACTTCCTGTTTTTTCATTAATAGCATTGCACATTACATCTACCTGCCTGAAAATAATTCCTGTTTCTTCCAGCGTTTTTTCTTTCCGGTTAAAATGCTCAAAAAAAAATTTTGTACGTTGCAGTTTAAATTCCGGATTCGATTTTATGATGGTCATCCATAAGTCGAAAGAATAGTGCTTATAAATTCTCATTATTTCGGCAGTGGGTTCATTCACTTCATTAATAATTATCAATTAATAATTATTAATTCCTGCTCAGCTATATTTCCTTAGTATTTCCACAAAGTTATCTGCCTGGTAAGGCTCGCCAATTGCCCTGAATTTCCAGGTACCATCTTTACGGTACACTTCCGAAAATACCATGGAGCACATACCATTGTACGTAGCATCGCCACTTAAATTGAACTTTACGATTTCCTTTCCTTTATTGTCAACCGCCCGTATAAAAGCGTTTTCCACCATACTAAAATGCTGGTTCTTTTGCTTACCCTGGTAAATGGACACAATAAAAAGAATTTTATCATATTTGGGATTCAGTGAATCCAGTTTCACAATAATCTGCTCGTCATCACCGTCGCCTGCACCGGTCCGGTTGTCGCCGGTAAGCCAGATATGCCCCGATGGATGCTTCATGGAATTAAAGTAAATCACATCGCTTTCGTACAAATTTACATTCCGGCCATTGGTGGTTTGAACCGTACGGCCCAGGTCGGCCACTTTACCATTGCTGTCCAGCAAAAATGCAATGGCATCCAAATCAAACTCTTCCTCTTTGGCGCCACCAAACAGTTTGCTCAGCATACCCCCTCCGCCTCCTTTTTTACGGATATCCCAGCCCAGCCCAATGGTTACGGTTGATAAATCGTACGCTTCGCCTTTATCGCCTTTTCGCAGGTCGATGGTTTGACCTTTTACTAAATTAATGGCCATGGCTTTAATTGATAATTAATAATGAACAATTGATAATGGTAACGATGGGCAGTGATTGTGGATTATTTGATGATCTGACCTTTGTAATATTTGGCAAGAAAAAAAGCCAGGTCTTCCCGGTAGCCAATTCCTGAAGCTTCAAACTTCCAGTTATTGTTTCGCTTGTACAGCCGTCCGAATTCTACAGCCGTTTCAATAGAGAAATCTTCGCCTAACTCGTACTTTGCTACTTCCTGGCCGGTTTGGTCGTCCACAATGCGGATATACGAATTCCGAACCTGCCCAAAGTTCTGCTTTCTGCTGATGGCATCGTGAATGGTTACCACAAACAGGATTTCCTGTATGCTGCTGTCCACTTTCGACAAATCAACCGTAATGGTTTCGTCATCACCTTCTGCACTATTACCGCCGGTAGGGTCGTCGCCGGTATGATGCAAAGCCGTATCCGGCGAATCGGTATTTCCGTAAAAAATAAAAAATTCCTCTTTTGGTATCTGGCGTTGCTCATTAATCATAAAAGCCGAAGCATCCAGATCATACCCCTGGCCGGTTCCTTCGTTAGGCGTCCAGCCAAGGCCAACGCTCATTTTTATCAGCCCGATGTCTATTTTTTGTCCTTTCTGTAAATTGATTGCCATGCTTGTAATTGATAATTAATAATGGATAATTGTTAGTACTGTTTAACTATGTTACGCAAGATTTTTATAATAAAGGCGTCATTGCGTCCGCCGCGGCGGATGCCCGTGGCAACCTCCTTTACATGCGGGGAGTTTGCCACGTCAGGCACGAACCTTCCTCGCAATGACAGGAAGATTGATGCCAGTATTAAGCATAACTAATCAATTTTTTCGTGAAACTATGTGCACCTAATCTGACTATGTGGTTAAACCCAAATAGCTCCTGGCTAAGCGGCATCTAAAGTAATCGTTTTTACCTATCACCTTCCGGAAAGTACTTTATGTCTCCCATAAACTTATCCCAGCAACCCGGCCTGTTTACTGATCTCCAGCATCCGCTCAATGGGAGCCAGCGCTTTCAGTCGCAAGTCTTCAGCCATCAGCAGCTCCGGCGTTTCATATTCCAGGCACAGGTATATTTTTTCCAGCGTGTTCAGTTTCATGTAAGGGCAGTCGTTACAGGCGCAGTTATTATTGGGTGGCGCCGGTATAAAGGTTTTGTAAGGGCTGGTCTTTTGCATCTGGTACAGAATGCCGGTTTCCGTAGCCACAATGTAGCTATGGCTGCTGTCTGTTTCACTGTACTTGAGCAACTGCGTAGTGCTGCCAATATAGTCTGCTACCTGAAGCACCGCATCCTCACATTCGGGGTGGGCTATTACTTTGGCTTCGGGGTGGCGTACTTTCAGGCGGGTAATCTTTTCCAGGCTAAAAATTTCATGCACCATGCAGGCGCCGTTCCATAGCACCATGTTGCGGCCCGTTTGCTTGTTGATCCATCCGCCCAGGTTTTTATCCGGCGCAAAAATAATCGGCTGGTCCGGTGGCAGGCTGGCTACAATTGCTTTGGCATTGCTACTGGTGCATATAATGTCGCTAAGGGCTTTTATTTCTGCTGTGCAGTTGATGTAGCTAATCACCAAATGGCCGGGATGTTGGGCCTTAAAAGCGGCAAAGGCTGCTGCCGGCGCACTGTCTGCCAGGCTGCAGCCGGCATTCAAGTCGGGGAGGAGCACTTTTCGGGTAGGGTTCAGGATTTTCGCCGTTTCGGCCATAAAGTGCACGCCGGCAAAAACGATGATGTCAGCTTCCGTATTTTTTGCTTTTTGCGCCAGCCCTAAACTATCTCCGATATAATCGGCAACGTCCTGTATATCCGGCTCCTGGTAAAAGTGGGCCAGCCAGCACCGCATTTTTTTCCCGTTTCAATCTTGCTATTTCTGCAAACAAATCCAGTGTTGGATCCAGCTCAATGTCCAGGAATCCTCTTACCGGAACTTTTTCTTTTGCTTCAGCCATGTTCATAACCATCGTAATGTATTTATTAAATACTCTTTTTTTATATAAAAACCTATTATTACTACGGGTGTGGATTAGTGGATAACCCAACCCATATTCCTTATCAAAGGTAGTAACTCACATAAATTGTCAGCTAATTCACACGTTTATTAACAGGTATATTACAGCGGGGGTTGTATATAAGAGGAAGGGTTACGCACACCGGTGAATAACGTTATCCCATGTACAACTCATTTTACGGGTTTGCCTGTATAATTGGTGCATCATTTTACCCGTTGGTGCATAAGCTTGGCTCATGGGTAATCGTTCCTCTTTATCTAAAAAGCTTCTTCTACTAATCTCCCCGTGTGGAAAGGTAAATATGGGCAGTTATGCACCTGTTTTTACCCTTATTCATAAACGGATGTGCTTTTCTGTTTCACAGCAAAAACGGAGATGCCTGTAAATGAATAGCCAAAAGCGTTTGCAGGGTTTTCCACCAATTGTTTATAAAAGCGGAAACCCTATTTTTGCTGCCCTTTAAAAATTCGAAGGGTAGCCCTTGCGGCTGTTCTGCAAAGCACAAAATTTTCTAGTACTATGTCTATTATTCAGCACATACGTGAGAAGTATGCGGCCGTAATTGTTGGTGTGATTGCCCTATGCCTGGTAGGTTTTATATTAATGGGATGCCAAAAAAGGTGACCGTGGCGGTGGTGCATTTAGCGATGATGAAAGTATCGGAACGGTAAATGGCAGTAAAATCAGCTACAAAAAGTATAAAGAAACATCGGAGCAGGTAGCAGAATATTATGCACAGCAGGGTGGCCGGCCGGTGGATGAAGACATGCGGCAACAGGCAGGGTCGCAGGCCTGGAACCAGTTAACCAGCATGGCCATCATACACGAGGAAGTTGATAAACTGGGCCTGGTGCTTACTGACAAGCAATTGAGCGATGAGATGTTTGTAAATGATCCGCCGCCTTTTTTGAAACAACAGTTTACCAATAAGGAAGGCCAGTTTGATGCCGGCGCCGCCCGGCAGGCACTCAGTACTGTACGCAAAGGCAAAGACGAAGAATTGAAAGCCCGGATTGAAGGTGTATTGAATGAATATATTGAAAGCCTGGTAAGCAAAAAATATTTTACCCTGCTGCAGCAAAGTGTACATGTGCCCAAATGGATGGTACAAAAACAATTGGCCGATAACAACGCCATCAGCAGCTTCCAGTATGTAACGGTTCCTTATGCCACCATTGCCGATAGTACTATTAAGATAACAGACGACCAGGTAAATGAGTACGTAAAAAAGCACGAAAGTGTTTACAAACAGGATGAGCCTACCCGTGGTATTACCTATGTTACATTTGATATTAAACCTACTGCGGCCGATAGCAACAACATCATGAAAAGCATTGCCGATTTAAAGGAGGGCTTTCAGGCTGCACCGGATGCTGCTGCTTTTGTGGAGCGTAACCAGACGGAGCAACCCTTTACCAACAGCTATGTAGCTGCTGACCGGCTTACAGGCCAGTATAAGGATACCATTATAGCCAGTGGTGTTGGCCGGGTGTATGGCCCATATCTGGATAATAATGCCTGGACACTAAGCCGGGTTATTGATGTGAAAACGATGGCCCGATTCTGTAAAAGCCCGCCATATTCTGATTGGTACGATGGATCCGCAAACGCAGCAGCCTACCATGGACGATGCTACTGCTAAAGCTAAAATAGACAGTATTTACAAGCAGATAAAAGGAGGAGCAGATTTTAGTGCATTGGCCATGCAGTTCAGCGATGATAAGGGATGGGTGGTGCAAAAGGCGGTGACTTAGGTTATTTTGGGCAGGGAGCCATGGTACCTGAATTTAACGACAGCGCATTCATGGGCCATACGGGCGATTATAAAATAGTAAAAACACAATTTGGTTATCACCTGATTAATATACAGGATCAGAAAGGTGCGAAGCCTTCCTATAAAATTGCATACCTGGCTAAAGGCATTGTGGCCAGCCAGGAAAGTGTAAATGATGTAGTAAATAAAGCCAACCAGTTTGCGGGAGACAGCCGTGATCTGAAGAAATTTAATGATAATGCGGAGAAAGCAAAACTCCCAAAAATGGTGGAAGCTAACCTGAAACCAATGGATTTTCAGATACCGGGTATTGGTAATAGCCGGCAACTAATTAAGTGGGTATATGAGCACGACAGAGGCGACGTAAGCGAAGCTATGGAAGTTAACAACCGCTATGTAGTAGCTGCCATTACCGATGTGCAGGATGCCGGGTTACCAGGTGCGGCTAAAGTACGGGCCGAAGTAGAACCCTTGCTTCGTAATAAGGAGAAAGCAAAACAGATTATTGCTAAAATGGGTAAACCGGCTTCATTGGAAGCAGTAGCAGCATCTCAAAAAGTAACGGTTCAAACAGCGGATAGTATTTCGTTTGCTAACCCTTCTATTCCGGCAACCGGACCTGAGCCAAAAGTAGTGGGTTATACTTTCAGTAAAACGGCTGTAAATAAAGTCTCACAACCCATTGATGGCAGTAGCGGTGTATTTGTGATTAAGCCAGTTGTCTCGGGTGCAAAGGCCGGAGCTGTAAACACAGATGAGATTAAAAAACAGATGGAAGGTCAGCTAAAACAATCTTTGTCATATGGTGCAATAAATGCGTTGCGCAAAGCAGCGAAAATAAAAGACGATCGGTCTAAGTATTTATAATGTTGCTTTCAGCGACTGGCCACAACCAAAATGAACTACAAAAAGCCTCTGCAAATGCGGGGGTTTTTTTATTACAGGGATTGTCCTGAACTGGGATAGGATGGGATTTTTGGGATAATACATGGGATGAATACAAATTCAAATAAGCAATGGGCAATTAGCGATAAGCAAAGTAATGTGTGCCTGTCAAATATTTTCCGCTTTCTGTTTCAATGTGGTATAGATACAATCAATGTTTATGCTTGCTCATTGCTTATTTCTCATTTGCCTGTTGCCTATTGGCATCTTCTTTCCAAACATCTGCCTCTCAAATCTGTTAGTTTTGTATCAGAAAGAACAAAAATTATGGAAGCCATCATTAATAAAGTTGCAGAAAGTGTTTTAACAACGATAGACCTGGAAGACTATTTTCCTAAGCAGCCCGTTATTGTTTTTGACCTGCAGCCTTTTCTTTTTATGGGACTTATTTTAAAGGAGAAAGATTTTAGGGAAGCTTTGAAAAATCATGATTGGGTTCCTTACGAATCACAGGTGGTAACCGTTACGTGCAGTGCTGATGCCATTATACCCATGTGGGCGTATATGCTGGTAGCTACTTATTTACAGCCGGTTGCTACAGATGTGTTATTTGGAACAGCGCAGCAGGCACAACAGGATATTTTCCTCCAAAAAATAAGAGCAGTTAATATAGCGCAATTCGCTGACAAACGCATAGTGGTAAAGGGTTGCGGCGATTTACCGATAGGGGAGGCGGCTTACCTGGAAATAACAAAATTGCTGCGGCCGGTAGTAAAAAGTATCATGTATGGCGAGCCTTGCAGTACTGTACCTATTTATAAGAAAAGGCCTTAAAAAAGTTATGAGAGATAATGGAAATATAATTTTTTCTTTCTATTTTGTAAAGACCTTTTGCTCATTGCTTATTTGCCAATTGCTCATTGCTTTTTTCTTCAATCATTTCCTTCTCAAACCAACCTCTGCTCCAAAATAAAAGCAGCATTACTACCGGGATGATAAGCATCGCTGCAACTGCTATCGTGAATCCTGTTTTTTGATGAGCCAGCGGAATAGCCTCAAAATTCATCCCGAAAATGCCCCCAATAACAGTAGCCGGCGCCATTAACGTTGTTACAATAGCCAGGAACTTCATAATCTGGTTCATCTTCAGGTTCACGTTGTTCAGATACAAATCCTGCAGGCCCATTACCATATCCCGGTAGTTTTCAGCCAGGTCGCTTGCCTGTACGATGTGGTCATACACATCTTTAAAATATTTGTGTACCCGTTCATCCAAAACCGGATTCTCACTTCGCATAATACCGCTTACCAGATCGCGGACCGGGTTCATATTACGTTTCAAAATGATCATTTCCTTACGCAGTCTGTTTATCTGGTTCATAACTACAGCCGAATTTTTACGGATAATCTGTTCCTCCACCTGCTCAATACTTTCGCCTAACTTTTCCATCACCGTAAAATAATTATCTACGATCAGGTCTATCATTGAGTAAAAAAGAAAATCGCCTCCGCTTTGCCGTAACTTACTGCCCGGCAATTTCAGTTTATCCCGTATCGGATCAAATACATCTTTCACGGCATCATCCTGAAATGAAAGCACAAAGTTTTTACCCAGTATAATGCTTATCTGTTCCTGCTCCACGCTGCCCGTTTTTTCATTGTAGTACAGCATGTTCATTAACGCATAGATCACTTCATCCAGTTCATCCATTTTTGGCCGCTGCCCGATACTGATAATATCTTCCTGAATCAGCGGATGCACGTTGTAGCCATTGCAGATACTTTCCACATCTTCTTTCCGGATACCATCTACATTTATCCAGGTTGTTTGCGGGGTATCCGAGTAAGCCATACATGCTTTAGCCTCGTCCAGGTTTTTTTGCACCAGGGATTCTGTATCATAATGGTATACATATATATGCACCATATCGGGATCCTTTCTTATAACAGGCTTTGCCGGGTTGTAGGCTTGTATACCGCGGCGTTTATGGTTACGACTTAATAATGGTGATATAACGGAGGGATACCTCATGTAAAAATGATTAAATAGTAATGTAAACAGCAATCAGGGAAAACAATAAGACAGGCATCCTACAGTTTAATACGTATTGCCGGTTTATTTGGGTTTTAATGATTCCAATAGATTTGCTTTACAAAAAGACGGACAATGTAGCATTATCAACAAGTTAAAGAACATGTTTGATGTAAGTGCTTCATTTGTTTTTTGCAAACTTAACGTATAGCTAAAGTTGCGTGCCATTCATGAACCAACCTGTAAAATTTTTTCGCCATCTGCCATTCCTGAAAACAGTGCTTTGGCATAGCCTTACTGCTTTTGGAGGGCCACAGGGCCATTACGGTATGATGATGCGACGTTTTGTACAGCAACGGAAGGACATCACCGAAGAGGAACTAATAGAGTACACTGCTTTTTGCCAGATGTTGCCGGGGGCAAGCAGTACCCAAACGCTTGTCCTTATTGGCTATAAACGGGGTGGGGTGCCTTTAGCCATAATTACACTCATCATCTGGATATTACCGGCGGGTATTTTAATGAGTTTGCTGTCGTTTCTGTTGCATTATTTTAATAAGAACACCTTAGCACTGTTTTATTTTATGCAACCAATGGCCATTGGATTTTTAGGCTATGCAGCCTGGAAAGTTGGAAAAGTGTCCATCAAAAACACCATTACCGCTGTAATAGCCGCTGTAGCTTTGCCAGCTACATTTCTGTTTTTTCATTGGGCTTTTATATTTCCGGTTCTCATTATTTTGGGTGGCACAGTTACTAATTTCAGCAAAAAGCGTATCCCCCAACAGGAAACACTACCTAAAAAAATTAAATGGGTAAATATCTGGTTGTTTGCACTGCTGTTTATTGTACTGGGTTACGTATCGGAAACGGCCCGTAAAAAGCAGGTTTTAGAAGGCCGGCAGCCGCAATACCGGGTAATGAACCTTTCGGAAAATTTTTACCGTTTTGGTAGCCTGGTATTTGGCGGCGGCGATATGCTTACACCCATGATGTATGAGCAGTTTGTAGTGCGGCCCAAAACAACCTATATGAGTGGCGAAGAGTTTTTAACAGGTAGTGGAATGGTAAAGGCCATACCCGGGCCTGTATTTTCGGTAGCTGCATTTCATGGCGGAATGGCTATGCGGCAATGGGGCTGGATGTGGCAGACTGTGGGTTGTGCCATTGGCCTGTTCTGTATCTTTTTACCCAGTGCCTTATTGGTACTTTTCTTTTATCCCGTTTGGCACAATCTTAAAAAGTATGCGGTTATTTACCGGTCGCTGGAAGGTATTAATGCGGTAGTAGTAGGTATTATGGTTGCTTCTGCTTTGTATCTTATAAAAGACCTTTCCTTTTTTCCGTTAAATTGGGTGAATGTGATTAGTATGGCAGTGATAGCCGGCACATTTTGCGCCCTGGTATTTACAAAGTTGCCTTCCCCGGTTATCGTAGGAATATGTGTACTGTTAGGGTGGTTAGTATAGGAGCTAAAGTGCTATTAATCAGGTAATTATGTTAAAAAAAATAGACTGAAAAAAGTACTTACTGGCTTGCATTGATTTGCTTATTGGTAATTGGTTATTGCCTATTTGAATTTGGTATTTAGCCTTTATAATATCGATTTTGTTCAATTTCCTTTTCAACGGCATCCGGCACTAAGTAACGGATGGATATGCCTTTACTAATCATTTCCCTGATGGCTGTAGAAGAAATCTGTAATAGCGGCGCCGGTACAAATTCTACCTGTGCACCCAATGTATCCGTCACTTCAAATCCGGGTCTGCGAAAAACAAAGATTTTATGATGCCGGATAATGTATTCATGGTTTTTCCATTTCGGGAGATTAGAAAAACTATCACTCCCCATAATGACAGAGAAAGTATGCTGCTTATATTTTTCCTGTAATGCAGCCAATGTGTGTACTGTATAAGAGGGGCGGGGTAATTTGAATTCTATATCAGCCGCTCTTAAAGAAGAGTCATTATCAATAGCAAGATTTACCAGGTGCAACCGATCGTATTCGTTGAGTAGTGATGCAGAATGTTTTAAGGGATTATGTGGTGAAACAACCAGCCACACTTGTTGTAATTCAGTTGTATGCTTTGCATAACTCGCAATAATCAGGTGGCCTATGTGTATTGGATTAAAGGAGCCAAAATAGAGGCCTATGTGCATACGGCTAATTTTGACTAATAAAAATATGCTCAGCCTCATTCAGGCGAAGGCTTAATGTATAACCGGCTACTTGTATAGAGATAGGATCACCAAGTGGCGCAATAATATCAACTGAAACTTTTTCACCTGGTACACAGCCCATTTCCATCAGCTTTATAAATATTTCGTTACTGCTAAATGAATCGATAATACCGGATTCACCCTTTTGTAGATCTGATAGTTTTCTTAACATCTTATAACTTTAGTTTGTACAATTATTCATAAGTTTCTCACTTTATATAGTGTTCAAAAGTATCTAACAATACACAAACAAATACGTTGTGCCACAGGTTTCGTTTTCTTATGCCGACCGGTCATTAAGCTTTCCCAGCAAAAAACGGCTTAAAGCTTTTATCCCATTTATCTTTTCAACGGAAGGTAAACTGTTGCAGTCGTTACAATATGTTTTTTGTTCTGATCATTTTTTGCTTGATATCAACAGGCAGTTTCTACAACATGATGATTTTACCGATATTATTACTTTTAATTTATCAACCGGTCCTGCTGTTGTCGGTGAGATCTATATTTCCATTGATAGGGTAAAAGAGAATGCCAGTATGCTTTCGATACCTTTTCAGAATGAAATTTTGCGGGTTGTTTGTCACGGAGCCTTGCATTTATGTGGTTACAAGGATAAAAAGAAAAGTGAAATTGAGTTAATCAGAAACCTTGAGACCGATTATATGCGTTTATACGATCAAAGTCTCGCATCATGAAGCACCTCATACATTTTCACGTGAAACAAATTTTGACCTGCCTTTTTTTATTGTACGGAGTTTATTCATTTTCTCAGGGTTCCATAACAATGGAAGACAAAATTATAAATTACAATATACCTGAGGATACAACATTACGGCGGGTGTTATCAGAATCTGATAGTTACAAAAAATTGTCACCAAATGACCAACAGGTAGCTTACTATTTAAACTATGCCCGGCGAAACCCAAAGATATTTTTGGATAAAGCAATTAATGTATTTGTTGCCAACCATCCGGAAGTTAAGTCTTCTTATATCGGTAGCCTGCAATCAACCTTTAAAACTTTACAATCATTAAATTACATACAACCCGACTATACAATATCACAAGTTGCACTAGCCCATGCCAATGATTTAAGAAGCCATAATACTATTTCCCATCAATCTTCCAATGGACGATCATTCCAGGATCGGGTCACCAAGGTTGTAAAAGGGTGTGCTTCTGAAAGTATTCATGCATCTATGCGTTACAATCCGCTGGAGGCTGTTTTAGGGCTCTTATTTGATTTCAATGTTCCTGACTTAGGCCATCGAAAGGCGCTATTAAATACCAATTTTACGAGAGCTGGTTTTGGTAGTTCGGTTGTGCCGGACAAATATTCTGTTCTGGTTATCGATTTTTCCTGCCAGTAATGTTTCACGTGAAAAGAGTAGTGAAACGTAACTTCGTAACATGTTCCAGGAATATGATGTAATTGTAGCCGGTGCGGGTCATGCCGGTTGTGAAGCTGCCGCTGCTGCCGCAAACTTAGGTAGCAAGGTGTTATTGGTTACCATGAATATGCAAACCATGGCCCAGATGAGTTGTAACCCTGCCATGGGCGGTATTGCAAAAGGACAAATTGTTCGGGAGATAGATGCCTTAGGTGGATATAGCGGAATTGTAAGTGATAAAAGCATGATTCAATTTCGGATGTTGAATCGTAGTAAAGGCCCGGCGATGTGGAGCCCACGGGTACAGAGTGACCGGATGCTATTTGCCAATACCTGGCGGGAAATGCTGGAAGCCACGGCTAATGTTGATTTTTACCAGGACTCTGTCAATGGATTGATCATAGAAAATGAAATCTGTAAGGGTGTTATTACGGCTTTGGGCCACCATATCCGGGCAACGTCAGTGGTTATTACAAGCGGCACTTTTTTAAATGGAGTTATCCATATCGGCGAAAAACAGTTAGGTGGTGGTCGCATCGGTGAAAAGTCTTCTACCGGAATTACGGAGCAACTGGTTTCCCTTGGTTTTGAAAGCGACCGGCTGAAAACAGGAACACCACCACGTATTGACGGCCGCAGCCTGGATTTTACCAAAATGGAAGTGCAGGAAGGAGATGAAGAAATTACCGGTTTTAGTTACCTGAATACTAAAAAGATTAAGCCTGAAGAACAGCGCTGCTGCTGGATTACCTATACCAATGAAACTGTTCATGATATTTTAAAGACCGGTTTTGATAAAAGCCCGATGTACCAGGGTCGCATTAAAGGAACCGGTCCGCGATACTGCCCAAGCATAGAAGATAAAATTATCCGCTTTGCCGACCGGGACCGGCACCAGTTATTTGTAGAGCCGGAGGGTTGGAATACAGTAGAAATATACCTGAATGGTTTTAGTAGCAGCCTGCCGGAAGAAGTGCAACACCGGGCATTACAACAAATAGCAGGTTTTGAACACTGCAAAATGTTCCGCCCGGGCTATGCTATTGAATACGATTATTTTCCACCTACACAACTCACTTACACGCTGGAAACCAAAGGGATCAGCAACCTTTTCTTTGCCGGTCAGATTAATGGAACCACAGGTTATGAAGAAGCGGCCTGTCAGGGTTTAATGGCAGGAATTAACGCTCATCAAAAAGCATTTCACCAGGAGCCGTTTATACTTGGCAGAAGCGAAGCCTATATTGGCGTATTGATAGATGACCTGATTAGTAAAGGCACAGACGAACCATACCGGATGTTCACCAGCCGGGCTGAGTTCCGTACTTTACTCCGTCAGGATAATGCCGACCTTCGCCTTACAGAGCGGAGCTATCGCATTGGCCTTGCCAGCCAGGAGCGGATGGAACGGGTAAAAACAAAGCAGGAAAATGTAGCAGCTATCTGCGGCATATTGAATGAAACTTTACTGGATGAAAACAGCGGTGTAAATGAATACCTGGTTTCCGTAAATAGTGCAACCATAACGGAAAAGCAGAAAGCTGCTAAAATTGTGCTTCGTCCCCAGGTTGCATTACAAGCGTTGACTAATGCGGTACCATTGCTACAGTTACAGTTTGCAGGGTTTGACAATGAAACCCTGGAGCAGGCAGAAATTCAACTAAAGTATGCTACTTATATAGGAAAGGAGAAAGAATTGGTTCAGAAAATGAGTGATATGGAATCACTGATTATTCCGGATTCTTTTAATTATGACAAACTGAATGCATTATCCAGCGAAGCCCGCCAGAAATTCTTAAAAGTCCGTCCACGTACGTTAGGGCAAGCAAGCCGTATCAGTGGTGTCAATCCAAGTGATGTGCAGATATTGATGGTATATATGGGGAGGTAACAGGTCGGCATCGCTCAACATGAATTGCAACTATTAACACTGCTACAGCGATGCCATCCTTATAGCAGTAACTTCGAAAGATTACTTAAACATCAATGTTCATAATGCACTTATATTCTAATTGCTATCCAAATTACATCTATTAAGGACGGCATCGCCTCAGCATTCTTAAGGGCAACGTTCTAAACAAGGGATGCCGACGTTATAACATCCGCCAACCCGACCTTTTTCCTACATTCATCTTTTTAATTTTATGCCCGATACGAACAGCTTTTTACAGCAGATACAACAAGCGTATACCTTCAAAGGCGATACTATTAAAATTGGTGCTGGCATGTTAGATGGTGAGGTGATTGCTGGTACGGAAGTAAGATTGCCCCTGAAAACCCTAAACCGGCATGGACTGATAGCCGGGGCTACAGGGACCGGTAAAACCAAAACCCTGCAAATGATTTCCGAATCGTTAAGCAGTATGAGCGTACCGGTTTTGGTAATGGACATTAAAGGAGACTTAAGCGGAATAGCCATGCCAGGCACCGTAAATGATTCAATATCAACACGTTGCCAAAAATTAAGTCTGATTTTTCAACCGCAGGGAAATTCGGTTGAGCTTTTAAAATTGGGCGAAAAAATAAAGGGACTGCAAATGCGGGCCACGGTAAGTGAGTTTGGGCCCATCCTGATAAGTAAGATTTTAGGATTAAATGATACCCAGCAAGGACTGGTTGCACTGCTTTTTAAATATGCTGATGATAACCATTTGCCGCTGTTAGATTTAAAAGATTTTACCAAAATGCTGCAGTACGTAGCCAATGAAGGCAAAGATGAAGTAGAAAAGGAATATGGTAAAATCTCTACTACCACTACAGGCACCATATTGCGAAAAGTGATTGAACTTCAGCAACAGGGCGCCGACCTTTTCTTTGGCGAGAAAAGCTTTGAAGTGGAAGACCTGATGCGAATTGATAACCAGGGAAAAGGCATTATCAGCGTACTGCGGCTAATGGATATGCAGGACAAGCCCAAGCTATTTAGCAGTTTTATGCTACAAATGTTGGCAGAATTATATGCTGTTTGCCCCGAAGAAGGCGATCTGGATCAACCCAAGCTGGTTATTTTTATTGATGAAGCCCACCTGATTTTTGAGGAGGCAAGTCAGGCACTGTTAGACCAGATTGAAACCATTATCAAACTGATCCGTTCCAAAGGCATTGGCATTTATTTCTGTACGCAAAACCCCATGGATATTCCAGCCGGTGTGCTGGGCCAGTTGGGTTTAAAAATTCAACATGCCTTACGGGCTTTTACTGCTGCCGACCGAAAAGTAATTAAGCAAACGGCAGAAAATTACCCGGAAACGGAATTTTACAAAACGGAAGATTTAATTACGCAAATAGGCATTGGCGAAGCACTGGTAACATTGCTGAATGAAAAAGGGATACCTACACCGCTGGTACATACCATGCTTTGTCCGCCACGCAGCCGCATGGATGTGTTGACAGATGCAGAAGCTGATTCGATCATCCATTCCTCACTCTTGAATAATAAGTATAGCCAGGTAATCGATAGCCAAAGTGCGTACGAAATGCTGACCGCTAAACTGCAGGAAGCGGCTAACAGTATAAAAGCCGTAACGGAAAATAAAAATCAGAAAGAAGCACCCAGTATGGTAGAAACTGTAATGGATAATAGCATTGTAAAAAGTGCACTGCGAACAGCAGCTAATACACTTACACGGAGTTTACTGGGAGCATTGGGATTGGGGGGAAGGAGCCGGAGTGGAAAGAGTTTTTTTTAATAGGGCACGTCAAATGAGAATGTATGTTCACTTCAGTAAAATATAATTGTTATCGGAAAGGTAGCTTCCGAATTACGTTAGTGTCAATTTATGAACAACAGTAAACGGATATTTTATGCTTCCTTGCTCCTTTTCATTTCCTTACATGCAATTACGCAAAACGAAAAAACGGTTGTACCTGCTCCACAACAATTAGCCGCACAAAATTTAGAATTTTACCTGTTTGCTCATTTCGGCCCCAATACATTTACCGGCATGGAATGGGGCCACGGCAATGAAAAGGAAGAAGTGTTTGCTCCGAGAAAGCTGGATTGCAGGCAATGGGCCCGTATAGCCAAGGCTGCCGGTGCAAAAGGTATTATTATCACCGCTAAGCACCATGATGGGTTTTGTCTTTGGCCAAGCAAATATTCTAAGCATACCATACGGGAAAGCGACTGGCAAAATGGAAAAGTTGACGTGCTGAAGGAATTATCCCAGGCTTGCCGGGAGTATGGAATTAAATTCGGCGTTTACCTTTCACCATGGGACAGGAACCATCCGAAATATGGCACTGCCGCTTACAATGATGTATTTGTAAATATGATGAAAGAAGTGCTGACGAATTATGGACCAGTGTGGGAACTTTGGTGGGATGGGGCTAACGGCGAAGGCCCAAATGGAAAAAGGCAGGAATACAATTGGAAACGGTTTAGAAAAACGGTACAAAAATTATCGCCGAATACCGTTGTATTTAGCGACGTTGGCCCAGGCCTGCGCTGGGTTGGCAATGAGCAGGGATTTGCCGGCGAAACCAATTGGTGCATGCTGAACACAAAAGGTTTTACACCCGGAAAAGGAGCGCCACCTTCCGACACTTTAAATACCGGAAATATATTTGGCAATCAATGGGTTTCCGCTGAATGTGATGTGAGCATCAGGCCCGGCTGGTTTTATCATAGCACAGAAAATGATAAAGTAAAAACGCCTGCAACACTTTTCAATATTTATTTAAAATCGGTGGGCCGGGGTGCTAATTTACTGCTCAATATTCCACCCGATGATAACGGGTTATTCGCTCCGCAGGATTCAGCAGCAATTGTGCGCTTTAAACAGTTATTGACTGAGAATTTTTCCCACAACCTTGCCGGAAAAATAACTGATGATGGAAAAACATATACTGTTGTATTACACGAACCTGCAATTGTTAATTGTGTAGTACTTCAGGAAAATATAGCACAAGGTCAGAACGTAGTGAAAGGGAAAATTTCTCTTTTGAAAAAGCATCAGGTGGTTATAGAAATTCCATTTACAACAATCGGACGAAAGCGGATAATTAGTTTTCCAGCGATGGACGCAGATGAAGTAAAAGTTGAAATTTTGGAAACAAAAGCAAAAACAGTTATAAACTCAATTGAAGTGTATAAAATAGACGAGGCACTTGTTGAAAAGAAATAGTTAATAAGGTGTAGATATACTCAAATGAAAAATTCAAAATATATAGTAACTACCATAAAAACCAATCTGATTATTGCAAAATAATTTGTAGAAATAGCACGTTAAACAAATATAGCTTCAACTTTTTAAAACTACCATTGCCTACTTCCGCACAAACAACCTTCCCTGATCATCGTAATTAATCATTTCCTCATCCACCATATATTGCACCGTTTTTTCCAGCAACACTTTTCGTACAGGTATACGGCTATGTATTTCGTCGGGCAGCAAAGGTTGTAGCAGTAAGGGGTTCAGCCGGGTAACCAATTCGTAAATCTCAGCATTTGTGGGTGGTACCTGTGCATTTTGCAGGCATACATCGCAAATGCCGCAGGGTTCGGTTTGCGTATCGCCAAAATAATGGCGGATGATTTCACTGCGGCAAATAGCGGGCTTTGCCGCAAATTTAATAATGGTGCCAATCCGTTGCTCGTACAGCTTTTTGCGTTCGGCATACGCTTTATGATTAATCTCTAATTCCTCTTTGGCTACCCGGTGGTACAGGAAATAAATTTGTGGTGTATCTTTTTGTGGCTGGTACTCAATAATATTATAAAAATGGAGCGATTGTAATTGACGCTTTACTTCATCCACCGGCAGCTTTGTTAGTTTAGCAATGCCTTCTTCATGAATAGAAACGAGGTTGCTGAAAATACCCTCATAGGTTCGCAGCAGGCATTTAATGATCGGCTCAAGCCCCGGCTCCCGTTTTTCGAATTCAAACAAATAATCTTTGTTCGTAATAAAACTACAACGACTGCGGATAAATACGTTTTCCTGGAATGAAATGTACTCTGCCTGCTCCAGCGTCTTCAACACATTAGCCACCATCCGGATATCCAGTTTCCACAGATCGCATAATTTTTTAATGTCAAAATCGTAGTAATTGGCTTCTCCCCCACCCTCCGGAATCCGTAAAAAATTGCACAGGCTCTGGTATACTTTCCGGATATCGTACATCACCGGGAATTTTTCTGCTGATAGTTTTTCCAGCTCCGCTAATTCCGCTTCGTTAAACAGCAACACGGCGTATGATTTTTTCCCGTCTCTTCCGGCACGGCCTGCTTCCTGGTAATAATTTTCCAGACATTCAGGGGTATCTGCATGAATCACGGTACGTACATCCGGCTTATCAATGCCCATACCAAATGCATTGGTGCAAACCATCACCCTTGTGCGGTTATCAATCCATTGCTGCTGCCGCAGGTTGCGCTGTTCTGTAGTAAGGCCGGCATGGTAAAAAGAAGCAATAATGCCATCCGCTTCCAGCAGTTTAGCAATATCCTGCGTACGGCGGCGGTTGCGGCAATAAATAAGGGCACTGCCCGGTACCTTGGTGAGTATTTCTTTTATTTTATTGTACTTGCCGGGCAGGCAAAAAGCGCTGAACGACAAATTAGGCCGGGCAAATGATTGCCTGAAAACGGCCTTCTTTTTAAATAACAATTTTTGGCAGATATCTTCCTGTACCAACTGCGTGGCCGATGCCGTAAGTGCCAGCACCGGTACGCCCGGCAACTCCTCCCTCAGGGCAGCTATGCTTAAATAAGCCGGTCGGAAATCATAGCCCCACTGCGAAATACAATGCGCCTCATCTACAGCTATCAGACTGATACTTAATTGCGGCAACCATTCCAAAAAAGTGTCGGACTGCAACCGTTCGGGCGACACATACAAAAATTTATACAAGCCATCCGCCGCATGCTGAAACGTGTTTTTAACATCAAAGAAACTCATACCACTCACTACGGCTGCAGCAGCAATGTTGCGCCGCCGCAAGTGCAGCACCTGGTCTTTCATCAGGGCAATCAGCGGACTTACTACCAGGCACAAACCCCCTTTTGCCAATGCCGGCACCTGGTAGCACAGACTTTTACCGCCTCCGGTAGGCAATAGTGCCAACACATCTCCTCCCTCCATCACCGCATTCATAATTTCCTCCTGCTGCGGCCTGAAAGAGGCGTAACCAAAATGCGTTTGTAAAATTTGATGAAGGGTTGCCACAAGAACAAAATTAAGAAGAAAGATTTCGCACAGAGCTAAGGAGGAAAGGAGGAATACATTTCATGGTGCCATTGTACTTCTCTGTGTTCTCCTTGGCTCTGTGCGAAATATTGTATTTCCCACAACGATGTTGCAATCATTTTTTCCATAGCCTATAACAACTTCCCCATTCATCAGTTGTTATTTTGTAGTATGGAACCCGTAAAATGGAAAGTAGATGGAATGGACTGCGCAAGCTGCGCTGCTTCCATTACCAAAAGCCTGCAAAAGCAGGGCATGAGCCAAATAAAAGTAAATCATATCAACGGCAACGTATCTTTTGAAACAGCTGCTGAAGCAGATATTAATACTGCCGCCCAGGCAGTTGAATCCTTAGGGTATAAAGTAAATACCGGTAACACGGCTGCTCACCACGATCATGACCATAGTGGTAAAGGATTCGATAAAAACCTGCTGTATTTTGTTACCTGTCTGCCATTTACTTTGTTATTAATGGCCCATATGTGGCTGCCCTGGATGTGGCTGCATAATCCCTATGTACAGTTGGCACTTACGCTACCTGTGTATCTGTTAGGGATGAATTTCTTTGGAAGAAGTGCCTGGAAAAATCTGCGCAAGGGCAATTTTCACATGAATGTACTAATTGCCTTAGGAGCCACGGCGGCTATGGTATATAGCTGCATCGGGTTGTTTACAGCGCAGGCACATCCATATCTTTTTTTCGAAACAGCCGCTTCCATTATTACAATTGTGTTTTTTGGCAATTGGCTGGAGCATATAAGTGTAAGTGCTACACAACGGCAAATCAAAAAGCTTACCCATCAGCAACCGGTAATGGCCAATATGATTGCTTATGACAATGAACACCAGGAACAGGTTTTTCCGATAGAAAACAAAGACCTGAAAAGCGGCGATTTAATCCTGATCCGCACCGGTGAAGAAGTGCCGGCCGACTGCAAAATACTAAGCGGGGAAGCTGAAGTAAACGAAGCCATCATTACCGGGGAAAGCCTGCCGCTGCATAAGAAGCAAAATGATATACTGATTGGCGGAAGCGTCATCAGCAACGGGCAGGTAAAATGCTATGTAACCGCCTCCGGCGATGATACCGTACGAAGCGGTATTGTGCGGCTGATGCAGGAAGCTCAAAACCATAAGCCGCCGGTGCAGCAACTGGCCGATAAGATCAGTGGCATTTTTGTACCTACCGTTTTAATTATTGCCGGGCTTACGCTGGTGCTGAACATGCTGATTGGCAGCTACACTTTTGCCGAAAGCCTGATGCGCAGTATTGCCGTACTGGTAATTGCCTGCCCCTGTGCCATGGGCCTGGCCACACCGGCAGCGCTGGCAGTAGGCATGGGCCGTGCTGCCCGGAAGGGCATCCTGTACGCAAAGCCCGAAAGTATGGAACTGTTCCGAACGATCAGGCAAATGGTGTTCGACAAAAC
The DNA here is from genome assembly GCA_965246935.1 of Chitinophagaceae bacterium. Taxonomy (GTDB): domain Bacteria; phylum Bacteroidota; class Bacteroidia; order Chitinophagales; family Chitinophagaceae; genus JAZKFT01. Next base: position 212,044 of record CBDFGC010000003.1, read on the forward strand.
CGGTACACTCACCAAGGGTAATTTCTCTGTTTCACAGTTTAAAGTCACAGACCCAAACATTTCTGAAGCCGATTTTAAGACCATCGTGTTTTCATTGGAGAAGTGGAGCTCCCACCCTATTGCCCGCAGCATCACCAATAGCTGGCAGCAAAAGGAAACCCTGAAATGGAAAAGCACAGCGGAAATAAAAGGGTTAGGAATGAAGGCTACTGATAAAGATGGGAATGAATACAAAATTGGTTCGGCTAAAATTAATGCCGGTATTTCGGAAGGAAATCATCATTTGTACGTGGTAAAAAACGGAGCCGTTATTGGCTGGATAGATGTGGAAGATGAGCTGCGGCCTGAAGCAGAAGCCGTAGTTGCTTATTGCAGGCAACAAGGTATCCGCACTATTTTATTAAGCGGTGATACAAAAGCAAAATGTGAAGCCATTGCACAAAAATTAGGTATTGAGGAAGTGCTGGCAGCGCAAACGCCGGAACAAAAACTGCAACAGGTAGAGCGGCTTTGTGCCTTAGCCCCTACTGCTATGGCAGGTGATGGCATTAATGATGCGCCGGCACTGGCCAAAGCCACCATCAGTATTTCACTGGCACAGGCATCGCAACTGGCTATCCAAAGCGCATCAGTGGTGCTTACCAATGGTGGGTTGCAGCGGTTGCCGCAGGCCATGCAGTTAGGCAAAGCCACGTACAATACCGTACGAAGCAATTTGTTCTGGGCATTTATTTACAATATCGTTGCCATTCCGGTAGCGGCGCTTGGCTACCTGCGGCCAGAGTGGGGCGCTCTGATTATGGGTGGCAGTGACGTGATATTGGCACTGAACAGTTTGTGGCTGGGGATAAGACCGATCCGGTAGAAGGCAGGAAATCAGTAGCGGCTTCCACTCCTGGAAAGTTCCCAAACTTTCCAGGAGTTTAGTTCGGGAGGCCAAAAAGGAAAGAACAGACAGCGAATTTTTTTGGAAACGGACAGCAATATTTCATAAGGCAGCATTGGCCCCGATGATTTCGGGGCTCCATTGGGTGGTATATTTTCATGGCATCTTCCCCTCTGTACATCAGCATCATTAATGGACACTTTATGTAAATATTAGTTTATATTAACATAAAATTTGTCTAATTAATCTGTTTCAAACCTTTTCCTTATAAATGGAATTTATTTTCACGTTATCTAAACTGGAAGCTACCGTTCAGCAATTTTTACAGCAGCTTACCGATAAAAAGGTAGTTGCTTTTCATGGGCAAATGGGAGCAGGAAAAACTACCTTCATCAGTGCTTTATGCAAAGCAATAGGAGTTACCGATGCGGCCAGTAGTCCTACTTTTTCCATCATCAACCAGTATACAACCAGCAGTGGCCAAATCATTTACCACATGGACTGGTATCGCCTGAAAGATGAAGAGGAAGCCCTGCAGGCCGGTGTGGAAGATGCCTTGTACAGCGGCCATCTTTGCCTGGTGGAATGGCCGGAACGGGCAACCGGTTTGTTACCGGATGATACACTTCACGTAAAACTGGAACTGGTGGATGAAGGAAAACGAAGGCTTACCATTGGCATGAAGGAATAATATTTCAACATACCAATCAGTACCGATCAAAAAATCAATTATCTACTTCGCTTAAAGAAGGCTTCTTATCATTCGGGTCACGGTGTTCGTACTTTATCTTAAAAGCAGAAAGACCAGGCTTATACTTATGTGTACGTTGTAATTCATACCTGTAAATGGTTTGACCAAGCCCGTACAAAAACGGATGGCCAACCGTCTCATACTCATACTTGCCATCGTTTACTATTTCATCACTGTTTACATACAGCGTTGCCGCCAGCATAAATTCCACCCCATTTTTGAAATCGGCCACGTAGGAAACATCCGTTAAAAACCCATAACTCCAGCCTACTTTATTAAACACCCGTACATCATCAGGCATGCGGTGGGTACTATCCCGGAAAAAGAATTTTACGTAGCTGTCGTAAAACTTTGCCGTATCATATTTTGGATCGGCCGTTTCGGAAGGATACTGTGAAAGATAGCGGTAGAGAAAACGATAATCATCACTGCTTAAATTGAACCGCTGCGTTGCAGGTACCGATTGCGGAAATAAAACGGATTGTAGCAATTGCTGCATGGTTTCGAGTGACAGATAATTATGCTGTGTAAAATCGAATGGTTCATGTATCAGGCTATCTTTTCCGTTCAGATGTGCTTTACCTATCTTGACCACCTGGCTAAAATCGAAGGAATCTGTATTTACCGCTGGCGGCTGTTTGTATAAAATGTTGCTTTTATCATCCACAAAACTCATCGCATTGGTATGGCGGTTTTGCTGCGGTGTAAGCCCTAAAAACTGGCGGGTAATGCGTACCGCTGCGTAGCCTTTTTGGTGAAGGGTTCGGTTAATGGCTCCTTGTCCTACAAACTGATACATGCGGTTGTAAGGATCATTCTCGCTGATGAGAAATGCTCTTTTAATAAAATGAGCGATGGAAGGCAATCCGCTATCCGCCGTTGTGTCCTTATAGAGCGGCCGTTGCCACACTTCACTGCTATCAAATAAAAGGGTCGTGTTTTTAGTGATACCCTTTTGCTGCAGGGTGTTTAATTTTTCCAGTGAAAGAAATGCCAGTGGCATTTTTACCATAGAAGCCGGGTTGAAATAAAGCCGGGGATCGTAATGAAAATAGTAATTTTTAAAGCTGGGATGATTGTAGGGGTCACGGTTTATTTGGGTGTAGATAATCTGCAGCCGGTACGTATCAGGATGTTGCAGTACTTGTTTACAAACAGCATTGGTGTCCTTGCTTAACAGGTGTTGCAGGAAGGTATCAGTTTTGGGCTGGCCATTTACGATGGTGCAAAAAAACAGAAGGGTTGTAAATAAAGACAGGTAGTAACGCATGTAGAGAAGTTAATCTATCATTGCTTTTTTCCAAAACTTGTTTGTGATTACGGCTTTCATTTTTGCCGGTACGCCATGGGTAGTCATAATCCGCCTTCATATGCCAGCCGCATAAAACGGATCACTTCTTCATTTACATCTTCGGTTGCGTACATTCTGAAATGGTGGTTGAACTGCTGATGATCTCCCGGTACCTGCGCAATCTTTTGAAAGCATAAATTATCTTCATAGGGCTTTGAAAAAGGAAAAACAATATGAACAAAGTTTTTACCTAAAGCAGTTATCCAGGCGATGCGGCGGTGTGCAGTAGCTATGCCAATCATAGTTTTAGCCGGGTGCAAACTAACAGGCCCTATTTCCCGAAATGCTTCTATAAAATGGTGGTACAACTGAATGGTATGCGCTGATTTTCCGGATAAAAAATCTTCGATGGATGGAACAGTAGGCAAAACGGGTTTATTTATCAGTGTTGTGAGAAATATAAGAGATGTTCAAATATAACAGGCATTCAACATAAAGGCAAATCAGCAATTGCATGAAGGCACTTACATCTTATTTTTACAAAAAGCAAAAAACATGAGTGCCGCTGCTGCCCTGCAATATATTCGCATAGAAGAGTACCTGGAAGAAGAAGAACAGGCATTAGAGAAACATGAATACTACCAGGGAGAAATTTTTGCCATGGCAGGGGCAAGCCACAAACACAATAGGTTGGTAAGAGATTGCTTAGTATCTGTTTCTAACTTTTTGGAAAACAAACCCTGTGAAATTTTGCCCAGCGACATCCGTGTGCATATTGAAACAAACACCTTAACTACTTACCCGGACCTTTCTATTTATTGCGACCCCATTGATTATTATAAAAACAGAACAGACACCGTTACCAACCCAACTGTCATTATTGAAGTGCTTTCGCCATCAAATAAAGATTATGACCGGGGTACTAAATTCCTGCTGTACCGGGATCTACCTTCTTTAAAAGAGTATATCCTTATCTCCTCTACGGAAATGCTGGTAGAAAAATATACCCGCCAAACCGGCAACGAATGGACGTTAAAAGATTATAAAAAACCGGAGGATGAATTTGTGATCCAGGCAATTCAGTTTACCATGAATGTAGGAACGCTGTATCGGAATATAACTTTTGATGAACCCAAAAAGACACCCCGCAGCGTAAAACGTTCCCGACCTTCAAAGCAATAACTATTGCTGAATTTTCAAATTCCCCATAATTCTGAATTTTGCATTTGGCGCCACTTTAAGATTGGTACCGGCAGCAATGGTTTGAGGCACATTTAAAATGCATTCACCGCCGGGGATGGGGTTAATGGTAATGGTAGCTTCCTTATCCAGTGTTTGTGGCGGGATACGGTTTTCTGCCCAATTAGCAGCAACGCTCCAGTTACCATTACCAGTAAAAGTATAGCTGCATTTATATCCCAGGCTATCAATTTTCCCCCATAATAAGTCATCAAAAGGCGAAAAAGCTGCTGCTACACCGTAAGCACTGGCACCGGTACGGATAACCACTAATTGCTGGCTGGGTATCACATATATTTTCTGATCATCTTTACCCAGCGCACTAAACATATCCGCCGGCGCATTGGGAGAAAGGCTGCCGGGAAATACGATTTGCAGCCCCGGCGCCATAAAAGAACTTTTACCATTGAGCCACCATAGGTAACCATATGATTGGTTGAATGGTTGCGAGGTATTAACCATACTGTTGAAATAAGCCTGGTTGTGCAGCAATGTATCATTTGCCCATACGCCTTTGTTTAGCGCCAGCAAACCAAACCTTGCCATACTTCTGGCTTTGCTAAAGAATACCCCATTTACCCAAAGACCAGTCATGCCGGTATGGTTACCAATATTCGCATTAGTAAATGCATTAATACCTATACTACTTGCTGCACTAATTACGCCTGCTATTTGCTGATAGGCACCCGTGTGATATGCCCATCGCTGGCCGGTATCTGCAAGGTATTGCAGGCAGGCAGCATTCGTACTTTCATTATCACAATTGCCGGATGGATTATCATTAAAACCGCTGGTCATGGTAAGCAGGCTGCGGATGCTGATGACACTTTCTTTAGCCAATGGTGCCGCCGACCAACCATTGCCCAGGTAATTTGAAACCGGATTGTTGATACTGAGCAGGCCTTTGTCCTGAGCAATGCCGGTAAGCATCGATATTAGACTTTTACCTGCCGAAGCCCAATAGTGAGTAGAATCCGCTGTAAAAGTGCCAAAATATTTCTCCAGAACAATTTTCCCGTTTTTTAAAACGATAAAAGCACTGGCATGGGTTTGCTGCAGGTAACTGTACAAAGAATCGATGGAAGGCTGGCACCAGCCTAAGGATGCCGGCGCTATGGTATCCCAGGTAGTGCCGGTAATGGGTGGGAAATAAAGCGGTTGCGTTTTGCCTCCTAAACAAATTGCCAGGGATATTAATGTAATGAAATTCTTCATCAGTGTCGTATTGGTATAGCAGTCAGACTTTGCGAACAGGAATCGTTTAAAATCAACTGTAAAAAACGGATTTCCCGGTTATGAAGTAAATGAATTGTTGACAAGCGGAAGTAAAAAGCGAGCAAAAGACTTGCAGGAACAAAACAGCAATCGTATTTTACCCGCTAAACAAACTGCCATGAACAAAACTGCGCTGTTACCTGCCTGCTGCCTGCTACTACTTTGGGGTTGTAAAAATGAACCGGAAGCCCGTAAAGAAGTAAAGCAATATACCGCTGAACAATTGTATAATAACAAATCAATTACCGGTAGTGCTTTTAATGCCGACGAAACAAAACTTCTGGTGAATGGCAACACTACCGGCATATTCAACCTGTACGAACTTTCCATTGCCGATACTTCGATGGCTCCGCTGACCAGCTCAACAAAAGAGTCTTATTTTTCAATTGATTACCTGCCCGGTACTGCCCATTTTTTATATAGTGCCGATAAGGGCGGCGATGAAAACACCCATATTTATTTACAAAAAAAGGGAGATACGGCAGCTAAAGATCTTACGCCCTGGCCCGGCAGTGCTAACAGCGTGTACGGATGGAGTGCTGATAAAAAAGCTATCTATATTACCAGTAACAAACGCAATCCAAAATATTTTGATCTCTGGAAGGCCGACACCGCAGGTTGGAACGCTACGATATTTTTCCAGAACGATTCAGGATACCAGCCGGAAGTGATCAGCAAAAGCGAAAGGTATATCACCTTATCAAAAAGTATTACCGCCGATAAAAATGAACTTTATTTATATGACCGCAGCAACAAAAATATGAAGCGGCTGAGCAACGACCATGAAGCGAACTGGAACAGTGCCGCTTTCGAAAAGAACGATAGTATTTTGTATTATATCACCAATGATGGAAGCGAATTTTCTTACCTGGTGAAGTACGATATCAATAACGGAAAGGCTGATAAATTTTATGAAAACAAATGGGATGTAGGCGGTATGGAACTGAGCGAAAATGAAAAATACCATACCATTTTTATTAATGAAGATGGCAAAAACAAGGTGTTGCTGTACGATCATGCCAGCAATAAGCCGATTGATTTTCCGGAAATAAAAGATGGCGATGTACAAAGTGTTTTGATATCGCCTACCGAAAAAAACATGATGCTTTCCGTAGGCAGCAGCCGTAGCCCCCAAAATATTTTTGTGTATAATTTTGAGAAAAAGGAATTAAAACAACTTACGCAAAACCTTAATAAAGAAGTAGATGCAAATGACCTGGTAAGTGCCGAAGTAGTGCGGTTTAAATCGTTTGATGGTAAGGACATACCGGCGATTTTTTACAAACCGCTCACCGCTTCTGCAAACAATAAAGTTCCTGCCTTGCTTTGGATACACGGCGGCCCCGGTGGCCAAAGTCGTATTGGTTTTAGCAATAATATACAATACCTGGTAAATCATGGCTATGCAGTACTGGCAGTAAACAACCGGGGCAGTAGCGGCTACGGCAAAACTTTTTACAAACTGGATAACAAAGACCATGGCGGTGGTGATTTAAAAGATTGTGTCTGGGGCAAAAAATGGCTGCAGCAGCAAGACTATATCGACACCGGGAAAATAGGAATTGAAGGCGGCAGTTATGGTGGCTGCATGGTGCTGAATGCCCTGGCATTTTACCCCAACGAATTTAAACTGGGCGTTGACTTATTTGGCGTAGCTAACTGGCTGCGTACCATGCGTAACATACCACCCTACTGGGAAGCTTATCGGAAAGCCTTGTACGACGAAATGGGCAACCCTGGTACATCTGATTCCGTTATGCTCAAGCTCACTTCGCCGCTGTACAATTATGAAAAAATAAACAAGCCACTTATCGTTTTTCAGGGCATGAACGATGTACGTGTTTTGCCCATCGAAAGTGAAGAAATTGTGGCCGGTGTAAAAAAGAGTGGCACCCCGGTTGAATATGTTACCTACCCGAACGAGGGTCACGGCTTTACGAAAAAAGAAAACCAGATGACGACTGCCACTAAAACATTAGCATTTTTGGACAAGTATTTAAAAGGAGATTATGTAGCAGCGAAGAAACAGCCGCAGCCGTAAAAGAAATTAACTGATTGAGGAAGCCCGTGCTTACAGTAAGAAACTAATACATAAATGGGCCGCAGAAAAATAATTGAAAATCATTTACCTATAAAACCTAAAAATTTACAAAGGCGTAATTTTAGATGACCGTGGCGTAATTACAAATGCAAATGGTGGCTTAGCTTTCCTTACACTCTCTTTTATTTCCTGCCAATGTTTAATGATGTTTTCAACCATTTGCCAATAAGTGTACCCGTGTTTACCTGGCCCTTTGAAAACAACAAGGCCAACTTTGCACTGTTGGTATAATTGCCGCTGAAGCTGCTTGCGATGTATATTGTGATCCTGCGTAATTACAAGGGCTTTAAATTTTCCAAGTTCAGGAATCCAATTTTCATCTTTTGCTCCGGTACCAAATTCCGCCTTAATAGATTTTACGGAAACACCCTCATCATTTCCGTCTTCCAGTAGTTGAAGGCCTTGTGCTAATTGAGCCGGCAAATTTTCATCTATAAAAATTTTCATCAGGCTGCCATTTCACAATAATAAATGGCATCTTTTACTTGTTGTTCGTTCAGATCATACAGAGAGATGATACGTGAAATTTTTTCACCTGCTTTGTACAAATGAAAAATGGTATCCGGATAAATATTAGTTCCTTCAATTACCGGCTGGCCAAACTGGTGTTGCGGGTCAATCACTACTTTGTTCATTCTGCCTAATGGATAAAAACGTTCTGCTATGCTGTTATTGTCAAAATCAATTTTGTGGCAATAATCTTTTAGCAGTAATGTAATACGTGTTTTATACCCGGCATCAGCATCAATAGCTGTAATCTCATCAAACTCAAAAAGTATACTGCCGCTGTCTGTCAAAATTTTTGAGGAAGCAAACGGATAACTGGTTTGTTTAAATGTAGAAATGGCCTTGTATGCTTCAATGATTTTGGTAACAGATAAGCCTTCCTGTCTGAGCAGATAAAATGGATAAAATTCGATAAGGCCATAAAAATTAATGGAAGTGTTTTTACCATCACCCCAGGTGAAGGTTGCCTTGTGAACATCTTTCAGCATCCCTTCCCAATAATCTTTTAACCAACGCCTCACCTTACGCACCGGCAGGCGTAGGATAGCAGCAATATCCTGTACAGAATACACGCCTATTCCTGACCTGACTTTTGATTCAACCGTTTTCAATGCGTAAATGTTTTAAGAAGTAAAAGTATCAATTTCAGGTGGTAAAAGAAAGAGTTACGGAATACCAGCACGGCTTTCTTATAAAAAATTAATACTAGCCATCCACTTAATAAGGAGGTCAAAATTATCTGCAAAATCTTCGAGTTTTGCCTTGATATTTTTGAGTTTCAATTTATTTAAAAACGTCAATGCCAGCGTCCTGCAACAAGCCATAACTTTAGAAATGACGGGCTCTTTTGTTTGTAAATCATCTTCCCTGAAAGTAACGTCCCTTATATGGTTATTGGTTTCAACAGCCCAATGCCCACGTACTGCCCCGAAAAGCTCCTTCGAATTGCCCTGTCTTACCACCTCATTTGACACGTAGTAAGATACCTCTTTACTTTCCACTTTTGTTTTGCATTGCATGGTTTCCTTTTTCACCTCCACTAACGTCTGAAAGTTAGCACCCGCCCATCTTTCATCAAAAAATTCATCCTTAATATCATAGCTTTTATACGTCCTTTTGTCTATTCGCCCATGCCCTTTTTCAAGCGTTTGGCGCTCACCTGTCGGCCGGTAGTTTTGGCTTACCTTAACCATATCGTCGTATAGTTGCTTTTGATTCTCCTTTAGCCCTACCAGGTAGATGCCCTGGCTGCCAGCTATTTGTTTAATGGTTTGGGGAATAAAATGCAGGGCATCCAGGGTGATTTTTTGATTGCCTAATCCTACCTCCAATACTTGTTGGATACAGGGGCGCTCACTTTCTTTCTGACCATTGTAAAAGCCCTGCCCATACACCTGCCGGTTGGCATGGTTAACAGCTTGCACGACTGCCTCACCCCGCTTTTCACCTTTGGCAATCGTGCCCCTCAACTCTTTACCATCGGCAGCAAACCACTGTTTTTCCTGCTCACTTAACACCATTCCTGCAAAATCAAAGAGCAGCTTAGCAAAAAGGTGCGGATCTATCTTTTTTAGTAGAATAGGCAGTTGTGCTCTTGAAATGGGCGTAGTGTTTTCTATACCTAAATAGTGGCACAAAGGGGCATGGGTATTTGTAAGAGAGCGGTGAATGCCGGACAAAACCCCGTCGCGGTTACGATACAAGCCGATGATAACCCCCATCAGCACTAAGCCCACACAATGCACTTTTCCACGATTATCCCGCAAATCCACTTGCTCACAGTTTTTTAGTGCTTCATATAATGTATTACTTTGCACCGGCAGTAGCGTCTCCATAACATCTTTTTTGTTCCTCAGAAACTCAAAAATATTTGTTATTCAAACGCTACTGCTTTTTTATAAGAAAGCCCTGGGAATACCAGTTGTTGGTTCGGCTTTCATCCACGGCATATAGCTATTACGCAGGAACTGATAAAGGCATAAGCTACTAAATCAGATTTTTGTTTTTGCCTACTCAAATTATTATCCGGAACCGGGTTTTCATGCGATAACGCTTTTAGCGCCGTATGCCAGTGTGCAGTTCCTCCGTTCTCCATATCCGTTAGCATAAAAGGTATAATGCCTTGCCCCAAACCAATAATATCCAGGTACACATTGTTGTGCACCTTCTGCGCAGTGGTTGAATATAAGCCTGTTTGCTCCTTCCATTATGCGGCTAACTCTAAAAACTGTGCTTCCAAGGATTTGCTGTATTCAGTTGTTTGTACGGTGCTCTCTTCATCTATAGTAAATGCAATTACTTCTACCTGCTTTCCAACATAATTCTGTGGAAGGTTAATAGAAATGTTTTGTTGCTGAGGTGTTATCAATGTGCGTATCATTCCGTTTGTATTAGCGCTGAAACAAATTTAAGGTAATAAACCTAAGGGCTTTATGTAAGCGCAGGACTCTGTCCTGTGTTTACACGTTACTTAATTTAGTAATGTAAGAAACTCCAAAATGCTTACTGGCTTCACAAAAGCCTATTGATCTGGTAGTGCTTTAGTAAATGCTGTAAGCACAAGTATCAATCAAAAGTGACGATAAGGCACAGGACAGAGTCCTGCGCCTATGTGGAGTTATGGCAACAAACCTAAAATCGCTATTTTGCTTACGACGCTTTATGCTGCCACTTCTGTATCGGGATGGGGACAGCTTATTTTACAATCCATTGCTGGTGTCGTTTCATTATTTCTGAATGAGGTACAGTTTGACCATTTTCAGATTCTTCCAAAGCTGCTTCTACATCTGCTTTTACGCTATCAGGCATAGTATTCCACCAATCGGTATCATTATGTGCATCTATCTCCAACATGGCGTATACCATTCTAACCACTTTTACGTCCGCTGCATTTTTAACTCCTTTGGCGTAATTCGCTTTGCTCCATCAAGCAAATGATATATCTGTTGGTCAAAGTCTCCAAATAAAATTTTTATTTCAAATTGGAGGGTAAGTAAAGTAGTCAAAATAACTTGTACAATTGAAGCAGGATTTTATTCGGCGTTGGTTGCCCCTAACCCCTTTAGGGCAATGTCATTAAGATAAGCCCCATCGGGGCTTTCTGTTTGTAGCAAACAAAGAGGCAAAGGCAATCATTGCCACGTAGTGGCTACCCCTCTTCTCTGATCAGGTAGCCACTACGTGGCATGCACCAACATCAATGATGTCTATCTTCTACAAACAGGTTGCACCTACGGCGCATAACTGCTACATCAATCCTTCACTTAATCACATTGCCCTAAAGGGGAACTCGTTTTTAGCTGAAAAATTAGTGATAACTACGAGTATTTTGAAGTTCCTATGAAGTTTGAAAGTGTCCAAAAGCCCCCTTTAGAGCCTGTCCCGTACCGATAGGTCGGGAGGGTTTGGAGGCGACCAGGCCAGATTGATGAAATGTCCAAGTTATTTTGATAACTTTTCTAAGACAGTTATGAGAGTAAACATATTTCAAGCAGTAAGAAACATTGGAAGAATTCTTTACGATCCTTTAGCGAAATCATTTTCTCTTGCATCACGAATGAACTTATAAGGAGGTGCTTTATATGTACCGGATAATTTTTGTTTTAAAATTTGAATTAATTCGTCCGAAAATTTGAATTCTTTTTCTGGAATCAATCCTCCTTTAAAACTAATTTGGCTTCTTTTACAGAATTAGTTTGAGGTTTAAACCATAGCATGTTTTCGTGTTTTTTTTCTACAAAGTACGGTGTAGGAGTAGGTAATGAATTGAAATCTTCAACATCAATGAAAAAGCTATCCGTGTATTTGATAAGCCATTCTATGTAACCGGGATTAAACTTGTAAATGTCTTGTAAGGATTCTCCTTTACATTTTCCAAAAGGTATGCAATCTTGCGGCTGGTATATTTTCATGTTTATGATTAAAGTTATATTTAGAACCTACCCCTTTATTCCCTCCAACTCCTTCTGCATTTTAAACATCTCATCCCGTAACCTTACAGCCGTCATGAAGTCCATATCCCGTGCTGCTTTTTCCATGTCCTTTTTACTTTGGCGATTGTTTTTTCTACCTGGGGGAAGGTTTCCATAGCCACCTGCTGAAACCGGCAGTCAATACAAAATCTTCATCCATGCTCATAACCGTGAATTTATAAAAGCAGTCAATCAACTTTACATTTTGTTATATGGGTTTCGTTTGGGATCAATACGCATGTCTATCAGGTTCACAATAGCAATCATATTCCTTTCGATGCGATAATACAGCCGCTGGTGCTTAGTAATTATGATACTGCGAACTTTTGCTCTGCCCTGAAGGCTGCCCAAATAAGGGTTGATGCTTATCTGTGCAATCTTTACGTTAATTGAAGCCACTACCTCTGCTGCAATCGTATCGCTCCATTGTTCTCTCAGATAAATAATTAGATTTTCAAATTTATTGAGATAGCGTTTCTGATACCTTATTTTGTAAGCCATCGCTGCACTAATTTATTGTATTCTTCCTGCGAAATGTACTCACTTTCATCAATTTCCCCCCCCTTGTCTAATCGTATCAGCTCTTCCCGCTCTTCTTCCGTAGCACCTGGAAAATCATAAGGCCCTTCCTCCACCTGGTTTTGATAAAGTGCCACATCGTCTTTCAGTGCCAGCAACACACCGTAATCTTCTATACCAGCAATTTTTTCCAGCAATTCCTGTTTCAGAGCCTGCAACGTTTCCATACAGTTTGTTTTTCTAAATTTAATAATTTAAAACTGATTTACCCCTTCATACCTTCCAGTTCTTTCTGCATTTTAAACATCTCATCCCGTAACCGGGCGGCCGTCATAAAGTCCATATCACGGGCAGCTTTTTCCATGTCCTTTTTTACTTTGGCAATGGTTTTTTCTACCTGGGGAATGGTTTTAGATGTCCCGTTTTTACCATATGTGCCGTCGGCTTCCGCAGCAATGGTAATGTCCTCATCAAAGCCAATGGCGTAGGGTTTGCTGGCATCGAAGCCTTTAATACTCAGCACGCTGGTTTGTGCCATAATCTGTTCCCGGCTTTTGCCAACGGTAGTGGGTGTAATGCCATGCAGCGTATTAAAAGCCACCTGCTTTTCCCTGCGACGGTCGGTTTCATCAATGGTGCGCTGCATACTTTCGGTAATCTTATCAGCGTAGAATATTACCAAGCCTTCGGAGTTACGGGCGGCACGGCCAGCGGTTTGCGTAAGGCTGCGTTCATTGCGCAAAAAGCCTTCTTTGTCGGCATCCAGAATGGCCACCAGCGTGACCTCCGGCAAGTCCAGGCCTTCCCGTAATAGGTTTACACCTACCAGCACATCAATATCACCCAACCTTAACTGGCGTAAAATTTCAATACGTTCCAGGGTATCCACCTCGCTGTGTATGTAGCGGCTTTTGATGTTGATGCGGGCCAAATATTTATCCATTTCCTCGGCCATACGTTTGGTAAGCGTGGTTACCAGCACCCGGCTGTTATTCTTTACCCGTTTGTCTATTTCGTCCAGCAAATCATCAATCTGGTTAATGCTGGGGCGAACTTCAATCGGTGGTTCCAGCAAGCCCGTGGGGCGAACCACCTGTTCCACGATCATGCCGCCGGTTTGGTCCAGTTCATAATCGCCGGGAGTGGCACTTACGTACACCGTTTGGTTCATCATGCCTTCAAACTCATGGAAATTGAGTGGCCTATTATCCAGTGCACTGGGCAGGCGGAAGCCATATTCCACCAATACAATTTTGCGGCTGCGGTCGCCACCGTACATGCCCGATACCTGGCTAATGGTCTGGTGGCTTTCATCAATCATGCAGATATAATCGTCGGGAAAATAATCGAGCAAGCAGAACGGCCTGGCACCGGGGCGGCGGCGGTCAAAAAACCGGGAGTAATTTTCCACGCCGTTGCAATAACCCAATTCCCGGATCATTTCCAGGTCGTACTCTACCCGTTCTTTCAGGCGCTGGGCTTCAATAAATTTGCCGGTGCTTTTAAAATATTCCACCTGTGCCTGCATCTCGTCCTGTATTTCATTTAGCACTGCTTGCATCTGGTCTTTAGGGGCTAAATACAGGTTGGCGGGGAAGATGGCTGCATCCTTCATGGTCTCAATCCGCTTGCCGCTACTGAGTTCCAGCGTTTCGATGCTTTCTATCTCATCACCAAAAAAGATAATGCGATAGCCGTAATCTACATAAGGCAGGTTGATGTCCACGGTATCGCCTTTTACCCGAAACGTGCCACGGGTAAAATCGCCCTGGGTGCGGCTATACAAACTGTCGACGAGTGAATGCAAAAAGCCCTGCCGGCTAATAACCTGGCCCTGCTGAATACGAACCACGCCATTGGCAAATTCTGTAGGATTACCCATACCGTAAATGCAGCTCACCGATGCTACTACAATAATATCCCGGCGGCCGCTGAGCAACTGGCTGGTGGCCTGCAGACGCAGCTTGTCCAGCTCCTCGTTGATGTTCTGGTCTTTCTCAATATAGGTATCGCTAACGGGTATGTAGGCTTCGGGCTGATAGTAATCATAGTAGCTTACAAAATAACCCACGGCATTATCGGGAAAAAACTGTTTGAACTCGCCATATAGTTGTGCTACCAGGGTTTTATTGTGCGTCAGTACCAGGGTAGGCCGTTGTGTTTGCTGAATCACGTTGGCCATGGTAAAGGTTTTACCACTACCGGTTACGCCCAGCAATACCTGGTGTTTTTCGCCGTTATTAATACCGTTCACCAGTTGTGCAATGGCTTCGGGCTGGTCGCCGGCAGGGCGGTATGAGGAGGCTATTTGAAAAGGCATAATGCAAATTAGCAAATGTGAAAATGGCGCAATGACTCAATGAATACAAAATACAATTGAGCCATTTGGCAATTGGAAAGATACAAAAAGACCTGCTATTTTGGAAAGTAAACAGCAGGTCTTTGGTAAGAAATAACAGTTTGGAAAATGCTTTGTTTAGCGTATGCCTACCCGTGCAGGATTAGTTTCAGGAAAGGGGTTTGGATGCGGGGATGCGTTCCATATACGTTGCCATATCCTTGTCGCCGCGGCCACTGAGGCAAACGACGACTGTTTCGCTGCCGTCAAATGGTATATGGGATAAAACAGCCAAGGCATGGGCTGTTTCCAGCGCCGGAATAATGCCTTCCAGCCTGGCCAGTTCAATAGCAGCTGCCACACTTTCATCATCGGTAGCGCTCATAAAAGAGGCTCGTTTGCTATCGAAAAGATGTGCATGCAGCGGCCCGATGCCTGGGTAATCAAGCCCGGCGGAAATGCTGTGCGGCTCTGTCACCTGCCCGTCAACCGTTTGCATCACCAGGCTTTTACTGCCATGCAAAATACCAGGGGTACCGAGGGCCGTAGTAGCAGCGCTTTTACCGCTGGTGATACCCTCGCCTGCAGCTTCTACAGCAATTAATTGTACAGCAGGTTCATCAATAAAATGATAGAACGCACCGGCTGCATTGCTGCCACCGCCTACACAAGCCAATACATGCGTGGGTAATTCGCTGCCGGTTTTTTCCAGCAGTTGTTTTTTGATCTCTTCGCTGATTACGCTTTGAAACCTTGCCACCATATCGGGGTAAGGATGCGGCCCAACCACACTGCCAATAATGTAATGCGTATTATCGGGATTATTAATCCAGTCCCGGATGGCTTCGTTGGTTGCATCTTTTAACGTTTGGCTGCCACTGGTAGCGGGTATTACAGTAGCACCCAGCATGTTCATCCGGGCTACGTTGGGCGCCTGCCGCTGCATATCCTTTACGCCCATGTATACAATGCACTCCAAGCCCATGAGTGCGCAAACGGTGGCCGTAGCTACGCCGTGCTGGCCGGCACCGGTTTCGGCAATAATGCGTTTTTTGCCAAGCTTTTGTGCCACCAATATTTGCCCAATGGTATTGTTGATTTTATGAGCACCGGTATGGCACAGGTCTTCCCGCTTTAGGTAAATGGTAGTGCCATATTTTTTGCTGAGCCGCTCTGCTAAAAACAGCGGCGTAGGACGGCCAACATATTCTTTTAATAAATACTGCATTTGTTCCTGGAAACCGGGTTCGTATATAATCTCCAGGTATTTCGATTGCAGTTCCTCCACATTGCGGTGCAGCATTTCAGGAATGTAGGCACCACCAAACTGGCCATAGTATCCGAAGGGATCGGGAACAGCCCCCTCAACTCCCCCAACGGGGGAGCTACGTAATGCGGTGTTTGATTCTATTATTTGATCTGTCATGATTTTTAGTTCTTTCTTTTTTGGAGCCAGAGGCAAGTGCTGTTATTAAGCTGCATTGGCGTCGCACTCTTGTACAGTATGAATGCTGTTGAGCCAGAGGCAGGTTTTGAGGTTGTTCTGCAAGCAGGCAGTTTATATTAATTTTTAATTAATCTTCTATATCAAAGAAAGCTGTATCGTATAATTCTGCACTATGTTTTCTCGACTTTTTGTACCGCTTTTCTTTACCGTTTACTACTTTATACAACCTTGTTTCGAAGTAGCGTTCGTGGGAAAGATCTAACTCAGCACGACCTACTAATTGCAACGTATCATCTACCCAACGGTAAACTTCTTTTTCATGCACATCAAATGCGCCGCCTTGCCAGTAGGAATGTACCAGTTTTGTATTCCAGTCGTATGATATGTTCGGCATTTGGATATCCGGCTGGTAATGCAGTATATTATTGCTATCGCACATAAAAACGTTCGGATAATTGTTCCCATGTATATCCCAGTGGCCATACACAATAAAATCCTGACGGTTGTCACCATTCAGATCTATTATATCAAATGAAGAAGCATAATTATCGAAAGCAAAACTATCTGTAAGCGTAAACTTATTTTTAATGTTTTGAAAGAATAACAGCGTCTTACTTTCAATTACAACAAGGCCAATTTTATTCTTATTTATTTCTTTTCCGTAAAGTACATACCCTGTATCTGAAGATACATCAACTCTTTGCAGAAACTCAGTTAGGTGAATGTATTTGAATAAAGAATCTGTCAGTTTTTGTTCCAAAGATTGTGCGACTGGATTTGTCGTATTTTTTGTTGAATTAGTAATTTTCTTATTTCCCGTTTTGCAGGCGTAAAAGCAAATTAGAATTCCTGCTGCTAATAATATTGCTGCTGTCTTTATAACAGAAATGGTTTTAAAAGCCCAATTAATAACAAGGCGTACAAGTGAGTGACACAACGAAGATGCCTTGCAAAGAACTGCTGCCGGTTCCCAAATTGTATTTGCCTTTTTCATGTCAACATCAATTGCATAAAGGATAAATCCAGCCAGCGATCAAACTTGTAACCCACTTCTTTAAAGCAAGCCACCTCTACAAACCCAAACTGTTCATGGAGGCGGATACTGGCTTTGTTGGTGGCATCAATGCCGGCAACAATGGTGTGCTTGCCGGCATCCTTAGCTGCATCAATTACCGGCTGCATTAACAATTTAGCAATTCCTTTTCCCCTACAATCTGCTTTTACATATACCGAGTTTTCTACTGTAAACTGATACGCCTGCCAGGCCCGGAACGGCCCGTACGTGCTAAAGCCAACGATTGTATTTTCTTCTTCTGCTACAAATACCGGGTGGCCCGTCTGCTGCTTTTGGGCAAACCATTCCTGCCGCATTTCCAACGTATGCGGATCGTAGTTGTACACCGCTGTTGTGTTTACAATAACATCGTTGTAAATAGCTAAAATTTGGGGAATGTCAGCTTCGGTAGCGGGCCTTACCCTCACCCCCTCACCCCCGCCCCTCTCCACAGGTGGAGAGGGGTGCCTCTGTGGAGCAACATTTATTGAATGTAAGGGCTGGTTCATGTGTATTTAATTTAAAAATTAATTATAATATTCAAACAGGAGCAACCCGTCGTTGTAAAATTATCAGTAATATATGGATAGCGGTTCCCCTCTCCACCTGTGGAGAGGGGTTAGGGGTGAGGGAGGGTAAGGCTTTCCTTAAATGCTTTTACCATTTCCAAATCCTTTATACCAGGGCTTACTTCAAACTTGCTGTTGATGTCCACACCAAACAGCCATTTGCCATTAGCTCCTTGCTGAAACTGTTTAATGGATACCGCATCCGTAGCACCAATACCACCGCTGAGCATAAACGGCTTATCAATGTTGGCGGTGTGCAAGGCTTCCCAGTCAAACTTTTTGCCAGTACCGCCATAGGTTTCGCCGGCGGTATCAAACAGGAATACATCGCAGGCATCTTCGTAATGGCGGATCTTAAAATCAATGTGGTCGCCGGGGCCAATGCGAAACGCTTTTACCACTTCTAATTGTTCGCTCAGCCGTTCGCAAAATTTGGGGGTTTCATCGCCGTGCAATTGTACCATCTGTAATCCCCAGTTTTGCGCATGGTTCATGATTTCGTCGTAGGTGGCATTTACAAATACGCCTACTTTATTAATACGGCTCCGGAACTTTTTTACTTCCAGGCTGTTCATGTGGCGCAACACAAAACGGGGGCTTTTGGGGTAAAAAATAAGGCCGCCAAAAGTGATGCCCATTTCGTCTAATTGCCGCAATTGGCTTAGTTGTGTAAGTCCGCACACTTTTATCCGGGGTGGTGGCGGAGTGGTTTCCATTTGTTTATCGCTCATATTGCCCTTTGTTCATTTTTTTTGCAAGTGCTTGTATAAATTGAGCAAAGGCAATCGTTGGATCGGACTTCCGCATAAAATGTTCGCCTATCAAAAAGCCACGGTAGCCGGCCTGCCGTAAAGTTACAATGCTATCTACATTACCAATGCCACTTTCTGAAATGGCAGGCTTTTCCGCAGGCAGTTTTTCTATTAGTTGTAGTGAGGTGTGAATGCTGACTTCAAAAGTTTGCAGGTTGCGGTTGTTTACGCCAATCATATCTACTTCATCGCAAATGTGGTGTAGTTCGGTTTCGTCATGAATTTCCAGCAGGCTTTGAAGGCCAATGCTGTTGGCAAGTATTGCAAATTCCTTTACCTGCGCCGGTGTAAGAATGGCTGCAATCAGTAAAATAACATCGGCGCCATACGCTTTTGCCTGGTGAATTTGCAACGCATTGATCATGAAATCCTTCCGTAGCAACGGAACCGAAACGGCGGATGATGCCGTTTGTAAATCTGTCAAGGCACCGCCAAAAAATGGTTCATCCGTTAATACAGAAATACCTGCGGCATATTGGGCATATGCTTCTACCACCGGCTCTACGGCTGCATCGGGTAGCGTAAAAAAACCTTTAGACGGAGACTTCCGTTTGAACTCTGCAATAATGCCGGTGCTATCGGCACCTTGCAACTGGTGGCTAAGTGAAACGGGTGTACGTTGATAGCCTTTCATTTTCTCAAAATCACTTACCCGAAATTGCTGATGCAAAGCCTGCACTTCCTGTTGCTTGGCTGCTACGATGGTATCTAAAATATGACTCATTGCAGGGAGATTAATTTTTGAAAACATTGACGGGCTTTGCCGCTTTCCAAACTTTCAACGACCAACCCGTACGCATCCTCATAACTTAAAGCCGGGCTGATGCCGTGCAATGCCATTGAAGCATTGGCCAGTACCACCGCATTTTGCGCCCAACTGCCGCTGCCATTCAAAATTTTCATAAAAATCTTTGCTGCTTCTTCCACGCTATTACCACCGTTGATGTCGTTGGGCGAAACCATCCGTTTACCAACCTCTTCCGGGGTCATTATCTTTTCGCCTTCCCGGGTAATTATTTTGATGTCTGCCGTTAGCGATATTTCGTCGTAGCCATCCAGGCTGTTAACAATGGTAAATGCCTGCTGTTCCTGCTGTAAAATGTAATTATATATGCGGGCTAACTCTGCATTGTACACTCCTATTAGCTGGTAAGCCGGGCGGGCCGGGTTCACCAATGGTCCCAACATATTGAAAAAAGTCCGAATACCCAGGTTCTTTCGGATAGGGCCAACCACTTTTAATGCCGGGTGAAATAAAGGGGCATGCAAAAAGCAGATATTAGCTTCGTTTACTTCTTTCACCAACGCCTCGTTTTCATTCTTGAACCGATATCCCAACTGCTCCATCACATTGCTGGCCCCACTGATGCTGGTGGCGCCGTAGTTGCCATGCTTGGCTACTTTGTGCCCGGTACCGGCTACTATAAAACAAGCCAGGGTTGAAATATTAAACGTGTTTTTGCCATCGCCGCCGGTACCTACAATGTCAATGGTTTGCAGGCCGTGCAAATCAACCGGCACACACAGTTCCAGTAGCGCTGCTCTGAATCCCTGCAGCTCTTCAATGGTAATGCTGCGCATGAGGTACACCGTAGTAAAAGCAGTGATTTCATGTTCGTTGTATTGAGATTTGCCAATATTTACAAGGATGTCTTTTGCCTGAACGGCAGAGAGGGTTTTGTGCTCAAATAAATGCATTAATAGCTTCTTCATACAGGGATAATTTACAGGGATGGAGATGGGATTGGGGTGAGGGTTGTCTTGAACTGGGATAAGATGGGATGTGTGGGATAGGAATGGGATGAATACAAAATGAATACAAGGGAATACAGATAAATACAGGAATGTGTAATTGAGAGGAGTGAGTAAGTTGCCAACCCTTCCTGAGTTGGCAACTATTGTTTATGAATAAGGTTTGAATTTGTGGTTGGAGAATCGGTGAAATTGGAGCTTTTTTGAACCGAAATTAATAAGCAGCCCGACTTCTAAATTGTACGCTTCGAGGTGGTTGATAGCTTGGGCAACGTTCCCGTCGTCGAGCGCAGAAACCGCTTTGATTTCAACGCTAATTTTTTCAAATACAAAGAAATCAACACGGCGGGTGGACATTAACTGTTGCTTATAGTAAACAGGCATTTCAAATTCTCTTTGGTAATAAATGTCTTGTAATTCAAATTCATAAGCCAATGCCCGCTGGTAAATTAACTCCTGAAATCCCGGACCTAAATGATTGTGTACTTCCATAGCTGCACCAATAATTTGCCCGGTTTCATCCGCATACTTTTTATCAAACATGCTTTGTGTTTTAAAATTTCATTGGGCGTTGCACACATGTTTCATAGGGCGTTGCCCTATGCTATGATATTGCCACCCTTTCAGGGCTAATACATTATTTTTTTATTTATCTGTATTCATCCCATTCCTATCCTATACATCCCAAAAATCCCAGTTCAAGACAATCACACCTCTCACCCTCACCCCATCCGTGTATTTATCCCTGTAACCAGTTACGCATTATACGTTCTCCATCCGGTGTCAGCACACTTTCGGGGTGAAACTGTACGCCCTGCACATCGTAGGTTCTGTGTTGCAACGCCATGATGTACCCGTTGTCGTCGGTAGCAGTAATTTCTAATTCCTCCGGAAAATTCTCATCGCTGATTACCCAGCTATGGTAGCGGCCCACTTCCAGTTCGTTTGGTAGCTGCGCAAAAAGGTCAATGGGTTGCCGGGTACGGTCTTCGTGTGCGGTTATTTTGCTGGCAACCCCATGGTACACTGTATCCAGGTTAACCAGTGTGCCGCCAAATGCCTGGCCAATAGCCTGGTGGCCTAAACATACGCCCAGTATGCTTTTGCTACTGGCATATTCTCTTATCAGCGGTAATAACATGCCTGCTTCTTCGGGTATGCCGGGGCCAGGGGAAAGGATGATTTTATCAAATTGCTTTACCTGCTCCAGCGGTAGTTTATCGTTGCGGTACACCGTTACTTTTCCATGAATTATTTTTTCTACCAGGTGCACCAGGTTATACGTGAAGCTGTCGTAATTATCAAAGACTAAGATGTTCATTTTTATTTTACTTTAAGCTGCTTTACTGTTTCAGCATCTTGCTGGTTTGTCTTCTTCTTTCTTTGTCTTGATACAAAGAAAGAAGCAAAGAAAAATCATCCGCCGCGGCGGACCGGGCGGCTGGCCGGGCCTACGCCTCCCCATGTGTAACCTTGTTTTAGATTCATTTTATCTTCTTGACTTTTAGCTTTATTTCTAAAAGACATCTTCTGTTTTCAAGACATTTTCATGTGTAGTTTCCAAAGTAGCTTTTGCTTTGTTTTTCGTCTGCTGATTATTTGCATTCTTCTTCACAAGTATTTCTTTTTCTCCCATTTAATCTTTCCCTGGTACTTATTTCTATGAAGCTGTATTTAATCCTGTTCATCCTTTCATCCTATAAATCTGTGATCAAAAATGTATTCACCTGCTGATCTGTTCGGCCAATTCAATTGCTTTTTTTAAGGCGCCGAGTTTATTGGTCACTTCCATTAGTTCGTTTTCGGGAACACTGTTGACGGTAATGCCGGCACCGGCCTGGTAGTGCAACGTATTGTTGCGGCTCAGAAAAGTGCGGATCATAATGGCATGATTGAAGGAGCCGTCCAGCCCCAAGAGGCCAATGGCACCACCATAATATCCGCGGGGTGTAGGCTCCCATTGGTTAATCAGTTGCATGGCCCGCACTTTGGGGGCACCACTAAGCGTACCCGCCGGAAATGTAGCAGCAAATACATCATAGGGATTTGTATCGCCGGCAATTTGCCCGTTTACCTCACTTACTAAATGAATGACGTGACTGTAATAATGCACCTTGCGGTAACTGCTGACAGTTACATTTTCTGCATGGCGGCTCAGGTCGTTGCGGGCCAAATCTACCAGCATTACATGCTCAGCATTTTCCTTTGGATCGAGCAGTAGTTTTTCGGCTAGTGCTTCGTCCTGTCCATCATTACCGGTACGCTTAAAAGTACCGGCTATGGGGTGTACCGTGACCTTGCCGTTTTTTATCACTAACTGGCTTTCGGGGCTGGAACCAAACAAACGGTAGTCGCCATAATCAAAATAAAACAGATAAGGAGATGGGTTAATGCTTCGTAAAGACCGGTATACATTGAATTCATCGCCGGTAAAACCTTGCTGGAACCGGCGGCTCAGCACAATCTGAAATACATCACCCCGGTGGCAGGCCGCTTTACCTTTCTCCACCATTTGCATATAACCGGCATTGGTCATGTTGCTGGTTTCTCCGCCTTTAACGGCAAACGGATACTCCGGTACATTGCGGTTACGGATGAGTGATTCAATGACACTTATTTCGCTTTCCAGACCTGCTACCTCATTTTCGCAGATATACAGTTCGTCTTTGAAATGGTTGATGGCGATAATGTACTGGTAGAGGCGGTATCGTAATACCTCACCCCCTTCCCCTCTCCACGCGGCGGATAGGGGTGCCTCTGTGAGATCTGGCTGATTATTTTCGGACGGCGGGTTCACGCTGTTTAAACTTTGCTCATTACTTTGGGGCGGCGGGTTGTTGTTGTCTAAATTCTGCAAACTATTTTGAAGATCTGATTCTTGTAAACCCGCCATTGCGTTTAGTGACGAATGCTGAGAAGAGGCATCCCTCTCCACCTTTAGTGGGGAGGGGCCGGGGGTGAGGTTGAAAGGGGCCGGGGCTGTGATATTTTCAAAAAACCTGACTGCATCATAGGCCGTGTATCCAAACAAACTTTGCGCTGCAGGAATGGTTTTGTCGCCGCCTGTTTCATACCGCTGCAGGTAGATATTGATAAAGTTTGCAATCGTTTTATCTGCTGTAATAGCTTCTTTGACCGGCGATTGTCCCGGATATTTATATTCCAGCATTTGCATGTTCTTCACCTCGATGCCGCCAATTGCCTGTACGCCCATAAAACTCCAGCTATTTTCGGTGGCGTGGTGGTCGGTACTTTCCAGCAACACCGTATCCCGGAAGCGGTCACGCAGGCGCAGGTAAATACCTACCGGGGTATATACATCTGCCAGCATTTTTTTGCAAACGGTATGGATCAATATCTTTTTCATAATTCTATGTGTTTATAGATGCCCTTGTTTGAGACACCAGCACGGCATTTCAAACTGTATTCATCTTATTCTTATCCAAACTATCCCTATTCAAAGGACGGCATCGCCCGATGGACGTGAAGTTTTGATATTCGTAACCAGCGATGCCGTCCTGCCATGTACTCATCCCATTCCTATCCCAATCATCCCAACTTATCCCAGTTCAAGACATCCCTGTAAAGCAAAAGCCCCGGTGCAGTACCGGGGCTTCGTTATATTTTATACAAAACAAACAATAGCAAAGCGGCACCTAAGGGTTAGGAGCCTGCCACCAATTGTTGTTTTGTTGATTTATCATTGCAGGGCAAAAGTGTGTTACGTTTGATTACGGGCCAAATAAATTTTACATTTTGTTTCAGCAGCCGGGAGAAAACATAATTGCCGGTGAATCGTTCTTTACAGCGATGGGGAATTCACAATCAGCATTTCACGTAGCAGCTATCGGTAGGCAGGGGCGAAATTTCAAATTTCCGGCACACCGTTGCGGCAAATCATCAAAGCATAGAAGTGAACTGATCTCAATATTGTGGTTTCAAACTTCAGTTCCATTTATTATCCCGGTTTTATTAGTTGCCTCGCTGATGGCCGGATGCAGTGCCTCAACCACCTTTAATCCCAATAAAAAATTTGGTCCCAACGAGCTGCGGGAGGATTTTACGGTAGCCCGCCGCACGTATGAAAAAATACATCCCGGTTTATATTGGTACACACCAAAAGATTCGATGAACCTGTATTTTGACCAGGCATACAACGGGCTAACCGATTCGCTGACGGAACTGCAATTTCGCAACCGGATGGCATACGTAATTGCGAAAATAAAATGTGGGCATACCAGCGTACGGTTTTCTAAGGCATATACAAAATGGGCGGAAAACGCAGGCATTGGCATCAACTTTCCATTTGGTGTGAAAACCTGGGGAGGCGATAGTATGGTGATTACCCGTAATGCTTTTCGCAAGGATTCGATACTGACTATTGGCACTATATTGCTATCGGTAAATGGGAAGAATGTACAACAATTGCTATCCGGCATGTGCGACCTGATTTCAACCGATGGCAGCAGCATGAACTTTAAATACCAGCTCATCAGCGGCAATTTCCCTACCTGGTACCGTTATGCCTACGGCTTGCAACGGGAGTATAAAATACAATACGTAGCTGCCGACGGTAGTATTCAAACCAAACTCCTGCGAAATTATAATCCCCGTGTTGATACTGCTGAACGCAGGCCGCATCCACCCTTTCAGGCGCCGCCATCCCGTAAAAGGCGAAAAGCGGCTGCATTGCTGCTTAGCCGCAACCTGGTAATTGATAGCAGCGGGCAAATGGCTGTTATGACGCTGAATACATTTAGCAAAGCAAAGCTGAAACGTTTCTTCCGCCAAAGCTTTGCTACCCTGCAACAAAAGCGAATACCAAACCTGGTAATTGAGCTGCGCAACAATGGCGGCGGTAGTATTACTAATAGCAACCGCCTCATCCGGTACATTACCGATCACCCGTTTAAAGTGGCTGATACCTGTGCTGCCATTAGTTTTAAATATCCATACCCTAAGCTGGTGGATGATGGCTTTTGGTATAAAATGGAACACTTGTTTGTAAGCACTTTCCGTGGCAAAGACGGCCGCTACCATTTTAAACAACTGGAACGGAAAGTGAACCAGCCCTTTCAACATCATCACTACAATGGCCAGGTATATATTGTAACCGGCGGTTATACGTTTTCTGCTTCTACCCTATTTATCACACCATTAAAAGGGCAAAAAAATGTAACGGTGGTAGGTGAAGAGACTGGTGGTGGTGCTTACGGAAATACAGCAGTGAATTTACCCGAAGTAACATTGCCGAATACCGGCCTGCGGGTGCGGCTTCCTTTGTACCGCCTGGTGATTAATAAAAATATTCCACATGATGGCCGCGGCATACAGCCCGATATTTTTGTGCCTCCTACCAGCTTTTATCTTCGCTATGGCATTGATCCGAAAATGGATACGATCCGGAAAATGATTGCAGAAAGAAATACCGAGATAAAGATAGCAGCAGTTAGCAATGCTAAGTATTCGATTAAAATCAGATTAATTATGGGTCATTGCGAGGGTTCTTGCCCGTGGCAACCTCCAAGCAAACCGGGGAGATTGCTTCGTTGGGCAGGAACCCAATCTCGCAATGACCGCAAGTTTAGCCTCATGTAATTATACATGATTACCTGCAATTGTAATTGTTATATTAAATTTGAAACAGATACAGTGGTAAACAAGCAGGCACCGCAAAGCCAGGTGCTATTTTGCCATAAGTATCTTGTTTGCCAATCACTTTTGCAGGATATAGGGAAGCCATGCGTAACGCTTCTTCTAACGGAACGTCGCAATGTTGTACTGCATTTGCTACAGCCTGCTGCATAGTTAGTGCAGAGCCGCTAAGGGTACCATTGGGCAATGCATAATAATGATTATTTAATTGATGCTGATAAGGCCCGATAGCACAATCCGTAACAGCGTCGGTAATAAAAAACAAACGTTCGCCCATTAGCTTTTTTGCCATTTTAATCATTTCGTAATGCACATGAATGCCATCGGGAATAATGGAAGCTGCCGGTGCGTATTGCATAGCTGCAAGGGGCAAGCCCGGCTGGCGGTGGTGCAGCGGCGGCATGGCATTGAATAAATGTGTGGTGGTTGTAATTCCCTTTGTAAATGCGTCCCGGCCCTGCTCAAATGTTGCGTTGCTATGCCCGGCTGAAATCACAATGCCTTCATCAGTTAGTAATTGCAATACTTCGTCGCTGCAAACTTCCGGTGCTACGGTTATCATTTTAATAACGCCGGCTGCTTTTGCTAATAATTGCTGTATCTCCTTTACCGTAGGGGTATGTATCCATTCTTCAATATGGGCGCCTCTTTTTTCAGGGTTGATAAATGGCCCTTCAAGGTGCATGCCCAGGATGCCTTTGCCACCTTGCTGCCAATAGGTTTTAATTGCCTCTATACACTGATGAATAACATCTAATGGTTGCGTGGCAATGGTAACCAAACAAGCGGCCGTGCCATGTTGCAGATTGTATTCGTACAACGCCTGCAGGCTTTCGGGCTGCGGATAAGCGGAGAATAATTTGCCAGCAGCACCGTAAATCTGTACATCTAAAAAAGCGGGTACTAACAAACAATTGCTGCAATCTTTTATTTCTACTCCGGCAGGTAAATCATTTGCAGGAATTACAACTTCAATTGTATCATTATTTATGATAACTGCATGGTTTTGCAGCCATTCGGAGCCGGTAAAGAGGGGTGCATGTTGATAAGCAATTAGCATCGTAACTTTTTTATTTTTCTTACGCCAGGGTTCTACCCATTGTATTATTTTTTTAAATAATGATTAATTATCCTGCCGCGTAAACAATACGGCTGTTAACTTCCTTTATAAACCTTTTTTCAAATGCTTTCTCAATCCCTGTATTCATGACATTCTCCACATTATTTCCAATCCTTGCAAAACCAAATACTCTTGCCACTTCCCGGCTTAAATCGTTTTTAGGCAGGCTTATCTGTTGCTTTAAAATTTCTTTAATGGCATTCGCAATTTCTTCCGGTGGCAAATCATCTGGCTCTCTTTTATTGTCGTCATTTGCAGGTATACGATACGTTGAATATTCAGCAGGATTATGAGCAGCTTTCCACAGAAAAATAGTGGCGCCGCCTATGGTTTGCCTGATGCCCATTTCTGAAATTAATCTATCAAAATTTGCCATTATCCGGTTGCTTATCCTGTTCGTATTCCATGCAGTCAGCACCCTTTTGCATAACAGTGTTTTACTAATGGGCGACTCCGTATTTAGCACATTCATAATCTGGCGGGTAATAATTGCATGATTCATAGGCTGCAAAAAATCATCAACCGTGGCATTGTTTACTTTTTTTACCATACATACTTCATATACCAATTGGTTGCTATGATTAGCTGGATTGATCAGCGTTGAGTCAGGTAGAAAAAGTTTATTTAAAACAGGCGTTTCAGGTAACGATTCCGGTAATTGAATAATGGCAGCTTCTTCTGAATGTACGGTTTCAGCTTTTAATTTATTGGATACCGCTTTGTTGGCTATTGCTTTTTCAATGGCGGCAATAATCCCCTTCATTACCTGCTCCGGTTTTTCCCACCATTCCACACTCCATATTTTATGAATATGCCAGCCCAGCGCCGTTAATACCTCAGGCTGAACAATTTCCCTGTCACGGCTGGTTCTGGCAGCATTGTAGCTTTTACCGTCGCATAAAATGCCCAGCAGGTATTCCGCTTTATTTTGCGGGTTCACAATGCCCATATCAATTTTATAGGCCGAGCAGCCGATGCCGGTGTGCACTTCATAACCCCGCTGGCGTATGACTTCTGCTATGGTGTATTCAAAACCGGCAAGTGTATCTGCATACTGAATTGTACTGGCAGGCAAAGCTATTTTCCCTTTTTCGGCATACGCCAAAAATGCCTTTAACCCTGCCACGCCTTCGGATGAGGTACGGGTAATATCAATCTGGTCGGAGCGCAATGTTGCAAATACCTGCATCTCGTACCTGGCCCGGCTTGCAGCCACATTTAATCTGCGCCATCCACCCTCTCTATTAACCGGCCCGAAATTCAAACTGATTTTTCCGGCTTCATCGGGGCCATAGCCAATCGAAAACAGAATGACATCCCGTTCGTCACCCTGAACGTTTTCCAGGTTCTTTATAAAAATCGGTTCTTCCGATTCAAGCGCTGCTTTTTCCGCCTGTGGTTTTGTTCTGAATTCTTCATTTAATAAATCCTCAATTAAGTTTTGCTGCACTACGCTAAACGTAACAATTCCCATACTGCGCTTTATCAATTCAGGATGTTGCAAGCGGCGAATAACTTCTGCAACAATTGCCTTTGCCTCAAAATGATTTTGCCGGGTTTTACCTTTATCGTAATAGCCGGGTACAAATATCGAAGTTACTTTTGTCGTAATATCATCCGTAGAAGGAAAGGTCAATAATTTATTATCATAATATTTGGCATTGCTGAATGCAATTAAACTTTCGTGCCTGCTACGATAGTGCCACAACAAGTATTTCGAGGGTATGGACAGTGCCAGGCAATCATCCAGAATACTTTCCAGATCTTCCTGTTCGATATTTTCTTCGTCCACATTATTGGTTGAGAAAAAATTAGTAGGAGGCATTTGGTTAGGGTCGCCCACTACAATTACATTCGTGCCACGGGCAATGGCACTTACGGCTTCGCAGGTGGGCAACTGAGATGCTTCGTCAAAAATAACCAAGTCGAATTTTACGGTGCCGGCATCAAAATACTGAGCTACCGAAATAGGACTCATGAGCATACAGGGTGTAAGCCGCGGCAGTAAATTAGGGATGGAATCAAACAGCCTGCGGATGCTGGTGGCACGGCCATTATTGCGCAGGTTTTTTTGCAAAATTCCTATCTCCGAACGCTGTGATGATTCCTGTGTGAAAGCGGGGATGTTGGCGGCCAGGCGGGCATACAATTCATCACGGGTTAGCTGCTCAAAATTTTTGCTGAGCGATTTAAATTTCCTGATTTTTTCTTCAAACAATACGCCATTGAATGCTGCTAATTGCGGGCTTCCTGAAATAATAAAATCGGCTGCAGAACGGTACAACCCCTTTTGATATTGAAGAACCAATTCCGCAGTAGCAATGCTTCCATTTTCGTAAGCCGTAACTAATTCATGCAAGCCTTCGGCAATGGCTTTTTCTTTTACCGCCGTCCAGGCAGTCCAGTCTTTTAGTTCCTCAATATGTTGCAGCCATTGGGTTAACTGCACAATACGTTGTTGCGGCCAGTTTTCCTCCATCATTTCATTTTCATTTACACCCAGCAATTGTTGTAATTCCTGCGCTACCTTTTCTGTGCTACGGTGTACATCCGCGAATTGTTGCAACATTTCTGCATACGCATTCAAATATAGCTTACTGCCTTCGGCAAATTCAGCAGCGATAGAATACCGCCATTGTTTTGCACCCGCCGGGCCAGTAATAGTAGCAGCAACCCGGTTTATGATGATCAGTTCATTACAGATG
Organism: Chitinophagaceae bacterium; assembly: GCA_965246935.1. Taxonomy (GTDB): domain Bacteria; phylum Bacteroidota; class Bacteroidia; order Chitinophagales; family Chitinophagaceae; genus JAZKFT01. The sequence continues at coordinate 242,036 of CBDFGC010000003.1, forward strand.
ATGATCAGATTGTCCCAATCGCATGCTCCATCCCGCCATAAGAAGCCGGTAGTGTTAGGCAGGCTGGCTGCCTGATTAATGATGCTTTGCTCGGTTTTGTAATTAATTATATCCTGCAAATGTTCCGGAACCGCTTGTTTATTAATAATGCTATTGGAATAGGAGTTTAATAATTGTACAATTTTTCGCTGCTGCCACCACTTTGGGAGAAACCATTTGGTAGCTGCCCTGTTCCAAGCGGCCAGTACCGGTGCCGCATCCAATGCTACAATCGTATCATTGAAATGCGCTGCTAATTTTTTTCGTATTTCATCCCGCTTTTTACCATGTGCTGCTATTTCTTTTATATGCGTAAGCGATTGCTCCAAAGCATCTGTGCCAAGCATTCCGGCAGGCGTATCTGGCAGGCGCAGCAGGGCTTCGGCAAGTGTAATCAGCATCGCAACCTGTTCACGGCTGGTAATCCTTTTTTCTATTTTAAGAATGGGTAAAACAGCAGCAACCAGTTCCGCTAATTCCTGCAATAACTCCTTGTTTTTTTGAAGTAAAACTTTTGCCTGCTCTTTCAACTGTGAGGTGTACTGATGGACAGCAATGCCCTGCAACGGATGATTATGTGGATGTATAATCAACCCACCGGCCGTTGCCATTTCATCCGCCAGATCATTCCAACGGGTCAGTTTATTTTCGGTAAGTACCGCAATGGAATCATTACTAAACTTCACCATATCAATACCCGGTGGCAGGCGGCTATAATTGCTGAAAGCATCAAACAATGTAAAGCCAAACGGCTGCTTTTGATGTAGCGCCTGTACATAATCGTTCAGTTCATTGCGCAGGGTAAATAGCCGCTCCGACTCGGATGCATAACCTTGCGGCGGTGCTTTTTTTACTACTTCTGTAGCACTACGTAACTGTTGCAGCACAGCCGTTTTTTTAGCTTTATTGCTATGCAGTTCCAGGCAAAAAGGGGCCAGACCAATGGCATCCAACCGGGTTTCCACTACATCCAGTGCTGCTTTTTTAGCTGCTACAAATAATACTTTTTTACCGGCATACAGGGCGTTAGCAATAATGTTGGTAATGGTTTGCGATTTACCAGTACCCGGTGGCCCATGCAGCACAAAGCTTTTCCCGTCAGCCGCACTCAGAATGGCTTCCAGTTGAGAGGAGTCGGCACTAATGGGCAGTGCCAGGTCGGCTGGTTTTATTCCGGCATCTAAGTTTGGCTGATTTTTTTCTTCCTCCGGTTTCCATTGCAACCTTCCTGAAATCAGGCTGCTTACGATTTTATTCTCAATCAGTTTATCCGCATTATTATGTATATCGTTCCATAAAATAAACTTATTAAACGAAAAAGTGCCCAATAATGACTGTTCATCCACATCCCAGCGGGCCTGCCCCATTACGCCATGCCGCAGGATATTAAAAATTGCTTTTACATCAACGCCGCTCTCGTCCCGTGGCAGTATTTCTAACCCGTTAATGGTAATGCCGTAGTCTTGCCGCAGCTTTTCCAGCAGGGTAATATTCATCATCGTTTCTTCTTCCCGGCTTCGGATCACGTAGCCGGGAGCCGGCTTCCGCACAATTTCCACTGGTGCCAACAAAATTGGCGCATACAGCGGGCGTTCGCTGGCAGCCGTTTCGTACCACTTTAAAAAGCCAAGCGCTATATATAAAGTGCTGGCTCCGTTTTCCTCTATCGCTAACCGGCTGTTGCGGTATACATTGGTCATGCTGAGGGCTAATTCCCCTTCGGAAAGATAGGTTCGTAGCCGCTTTTGGGTGAGTTCATGATTCACCAAATCTGCAATCGGGTCTGTGGCATGGATGGCCTGGTATAGCCCGGCATTCCGGATGGGGTTATCCCAATCAAGCGGTTTTGGTAATACCTGAAATTCGGTACCGCCAGCTAACGCATCTTCCAGTTTGGCCGGGTTAATACCAATAAATTGCAACGTGCTTTTGGTAACCCGTAGGTTCAGCAAAGTATTGCGAAGGGTAAGGTCGAGCAGTTTTCTTTCCCACAATTGCTGCTTTCCGGCTTTCGCTTTTTCACTAAAACTGACAGGCATGGTTTGCGCCAATTCATCCGGTGCATCTATATTCCGGGTTTTTGTTTGCTCTTCTATAATTTCCCAGCCGTGGGCTGTAGCAATTCGAAGCGGCAAAGGACGGATGCCGCCATACCTTGCCCGTTTTACATCAATTAATACATTAAAATTTTTTACATTATAGAGGTGCTTTGCAGCGGCGGAAGTGGCTTCGGTAAATGATGCTTTATTACCGGCATTCATGCAGGTTGCTTCTATGATCGCTATTTCATTAATTCCTTCGGCCATGCGTTTGGTAAGCAGGGAGGGATCATCGTTTACGGCATCGGCAAACGACTCTTCTGTTAACCAGGCACCGGCAAATGCATGACCTTGTATGATGACAATAATAGGACGGATTTGTACTGCCTCCAGGCAGGCAGCGTATAGCAGGGAAAGATCCAAGCAATTGGCGAGTTTGTGAGTAAGAATGGCGTCGGCAAGCCGTATTCGCTGACCGCTTTGCTCAAAACTTGCCGGTGCTGCACAGTAAATAAGTTGTAGTTCGGAAATGGCTTCATAAATAGCCGCCATTTGTTTGCGCACCCGGTCCGGGCTGCGGGTTTGGTATTCGTCGAAAGAGGGATTACCAGTCCAGGTTTGCAGAATGGACGAAGCGCTTCTGAGAATGGCTGGTAGCTGCGGATGATTGGGGGTAACGAATGCGGCCAGCATTTCCGGAAGTGTGTTTACACCATTCCATTGGTCGTAAGCCAATACTTCAATGGGGTACCGTTCTTCAAAAATAATTTCCCGGCTGGTATCAATTTTGAGCGTAATGCTGCCGCTAATTTTTTCAGTTAGTTCTGCTAAATAATTTGCAGCGACAGGTAGATGTATAGCACTGAATTCGTATGTTTCGCCTGCTTTAATGATATCAATGGATTGTTTCCATACCGCAGTGAAATCCGGTTCGGCGGTGATGGTAACTAACAGGTTTTGCCAGTCATTCTCACTGTTATTTTGAATAGCAAGTTTGCGCACCACCGGAACGTGGTTTTGCTGCATCGCAAAGTTGATGGCAGGGGTGTAGAGGAATTCTATGATGGGAGCCATGTAACCGAAGGAATTTGCAGAAGGGAATTAATTATCTGAATTCTATTCTTTTATTCAAATCAAACTAAATTTATTTTGCATATAGAATCTTTGTTTTATAAGTCTCATCTACTGTAAATAACTTAAGAATTTATAGGCATTTCTAACAGCATTTTTAAATTTTTCATAAGAAGGAAGTGTATCTAAAATGGCTAACGACAATTTCTGTCCAATTGGTTGGTATAACTCTGAAATTGTCAGGTCTTTTCGCCTCTTTTTTGTTAAATGCATCCGGGCAACTCTGATTGCCTCTGTAATAACCTCTTTAGGATCTGCAATTGATTCAACCTCTCTGTGGATTCCTAAGTCAGTATCATTCAAGTTTGTTCCAATTTCATCTTTCAATAATTGTTTGTCTACTAACATCCAAGCTTCGGTCATTTGAACAGGAATAATAGGAACAACATTCTTACACACACCGTCTGCTTCATTATTTATTGCTTGAAAAGATGGCTCTATATGAGTTTTATATACCTCCGTATCGTTACTGTTATCTGCATCCACATGAACACAGAAAACCATTACTCCTTTTTCGAATGCATCCTTACTACATTTCACAATTTGCTCATTAAAAGAAATCCCACCTTGCTTACGGATGTATATAACAGGTGTAACAACTTCGATTTGTCTTGAACACTCAAAAGCAATTTCAACAAATGTTCTTTCAATAATACTTGATAAAAATCTGATGTCAGTAGTGCCTTCAGTTGTATATCCAATAATTATCTGACTCATGATTTTATTAAGTTAACTGCCTCTTCTGCTTCAGCCGTCATTAAATACTTTTCTGTTTCTGTTAAAGTGAGCCGGTTTTCAAACTGGTTAGTAAATGGAATAAATAATTGCCGGTTCATAGAATCTGATATTTTTATTACCGGTGCTACTCTTGTCACTTTTAATTTTATTTTCTTTCCATTTACCTCTTTTATTAATGTATTTTGTTTTGAAAACCATACAGATACATTTGGGTCAAGCTGCCATTTTACTAAACTTCCAATCAGTACCGGTGAATGAGTATTAACAATCACCTGTCTAAGCAAAGTATCACCTTTATTAAATGATGAGCTGAGATCTTTCAATAAGTGTGCAGTTGCACCAATACGAAAAGGATGAATACCGTTTTCTGGTTCTTCAAAACATAATAGACCGGTAAAATTTTCATCATATTCAAGTATGCATAAGACTAATAGTCTTAATGTCCCTTCAGATAATACTCTGGAAGAAAACCATTTTGCATCTTCTCCTTTAATTTTTATAATATATTGTCTGTTTGCACTATCATCAAACACTTTTACGTCAGTAAAACTGGGAAGAAAGGAATTAAGTTTTCGGGATATTTCTTTTAGAGCATAATCATCTTGTTGTTGAATTCTATATAAAGCAGCAGCTAAATTTTTCCCACTGGAAGTAATTTCATCTCTAAGGCCGGCATCTTGCCTTGTTGGCTCACGTATGTCTTCCGGATTTAATTGTAAAAATTTCCAACTTCGCATTTCCTCTTTTGCTGCAAAAGCATGTGGAAAATCTACCGAGTTAATTCCTCCTAGTATAGTTTGTGAAACGGCTGAAGCAGGAGTAGCTTTACCCTGCCCGCCACCACCATCCTGCCGAAGCCTGATGGCAATTTTATCCCCTTCACCCTCAGTTCTTATAAAAGGTTCCCTGGAACCACCAGATTTGAGTGTTCTCCAGAGGTCTCTACTATTTTTAATCTGGTCTTTTATCCAAACATCATCTTCCGGCTTTATTTTTTCTAAACTCTCATGAATGATACGTAATGCCTGAAATCCAAAACTGCTTTTAGAATGAGTAATAATTAATTGATAACGTAAACGGGTATTATTTAATTCAGCTATTCCCCCCCAGTTATCTTTCACATTACGATTGACGAGCATCTCTACGGAAAAACTCATTTCATCAGCGTAACTATCATCATCATATTGTGTAAAAAGTTCATCCGGATTACCTCTTTGTTCACTAAATGCTGTTTTCAAATCTGTTTCTGCTAAACGGGATAACAAATTCAGTGCATCAAATAGGTTGCTTTTCCCAGATGCATTTACGCCTGCAATCACAGTTAACGGTGTAAAAGTCATCTCAAAGTCCTGAAACGACTTAAATCCATTTGCTTTTAAATTCGTTATCATATTACTGTAGAATTGTGATATTTAATTGGGGAGTTAATTTTAGACTTTACAACGTTCTGCTTTTATAAGCTACACCATTGTCTCAGCAAATATATTTTTATAAGTTTAGTATAGTGGTAGTTAAAATCACCTGATCAAAAACTCATCTCCATCTTTCCAAAACGGAAATTTTCGCCGCACTTCCTGCAGGTGTTCTTTATCTAATGTAATGGTAAAAGTATCCGCTTCATCCCCTTTGCTATACAACACTTCTCCCAACGGATCAATCACACAATTATCGCCACTGTGATAAACGTTATTGCCATCGTTCCCTACCCGGTTTACACCAATTACATAGCACTGGTTTTCGATAGCACGGGCGGTAAGCAATGTTTTCCAGGCATGGCTGCGGCGTTGCGGCCAGTTGGCTACATACAGCAAAATATCATATTCAGCCACATCATTACCAGGTGTTTGCCTGGCCCATACCGGAAAGCGCAGATCGTAGCAAACCTGCAAGTTTATTTTCCAGCCGTTTACCGAAGCGATAACTCTTTTTTCACCGGCTGTATAATGCTGGTCTTCGCCGGCGAAAGCAAAACGGTGCCGCTTATCGTACCAGGATACATTGCCATTGGGCAGCACCCACAGTAGCCGGTTATAATAGTTGCCGGCTTCTTCAATTATCAGGCTGCCGGTAACGATGCAGCGCTTCTCTGCCGCTATTTGTTTCATCCAGGCTACCGATTTTCCCTCCATCGTTTCGGCAAACTGTTCCGGCTTCATGCTAAAGCCGGTGCTGAACATTTCCGGCAATACAACTACTTGTGTTGTTTCCTGAATATTTCTGATTCTTTCCTCCAGCATTTGCAGGTTAGCAGCTTTATCTTCCCAATGCAGGAAGGTTTGTACCAGCGTTATGGTGAGGTTCATTCGTTATCTCTTTAGAAATACAGTTTAAGGTTCAAAGTCCAAAGTTTAAAGTTCTTATTTCTAATTTTCGAAATAAATTTCTGGTAATCTCAAATGCTACCATTTTATTACAACCTTGTCTGGTTAACCCTCTATCATTTGCTAATTTGCATATTTGCTAATTGGTTTTCTCCCAAATTTGCAATCTTTCGTTTTTACTTTCATTATTTACTTTTCACTTCTACTTTTTACATGCAAACCGCCGACGATATACGCCAGTTGCAGGAGCAAATTGCCCAGACTGCCTCATTTGCCGACCGCATTAACCAACAGCTGCACAAAATTATTATTGGTCAGCAGGATATGATAGACCGCTTGTTGACCGGATTACTATGCAATGGCCACATTTTGCTGGAAGGTGTGCCCGGCCTTGCCAAAACCCTGGCTATCAAAAGTCTGTCGCAGGCGTTGAGCGTGGCCTTTAGCCGCATTCAGTTTACGCCCGATTTGCTGCCCGCCGATGTGATTGGCACCATGATTTATAACCAGCAGAAAGGCGATTTTATGGTTCGCCGGGGTCCCATTTTTGCCAACTTTATTCTGGCGGATGAAATAAACCGGGCGCCTGCCAAAGTACAAAGTGCCCTGCTGGAAGCCATGCAGGAGCGGCAGGTAACCATTGGCGAAAACACCTACAAACTGGAGGAGCCTTTTTTAGTGTTGGCTACACAAAACCCATTGGAACAGGAAGGCACCTACCCGCTGCCCGAAGCCCAGCAGGATCGCTTTATGCTGAAGGTAATTGTGGATTATCCCAAAAAAGAAGAGGAACTGCAAATTATCCGGCAGCAAATTGGCACCACCCCGCTGCCTGTTATCCAGCCAGTAATCAGCGGGGCCGATATTGTGCAGGCCCGCAACCTGTGCCGCAGCATTTACATGGATGAAAAAATTGAAAATTATATTCTGGACATTGTATTTGCTACCCGGCGGCCTAAGGATTTTAACCTGGGCAAACTAAGCGGATTAATTAGCTATGGCGGTTCGCCGAGGGCCAGTATTAACCTGGCGTTAGCAGCACGGGCACAGGCTTTCCTGAATAAACGGGCTTACGTAATACCCGAAGATGTGCGCAATATTGCCGCAGATGTACTGCGCCACCGCATTGGCCTTACCTACGAAGCCGAGGCAGAAGATATGGGCGTAGCGCAGGTAATTGGGGAGATTTTGAAGACAATACCGGTTCCGTAGTAGTGAATGGTCAATGGTGAATAAATACAAATTAGCAATCGGCAAAATACAAGTAATACAGTTGGGGGCTCTGATCTGATACCATAATTCAACATTAGTCCGGGCTGTCCACTGTAGCCCCGCCGAAAAAGGGGCGGGGGCTGCCGTTTCTATCCCGCAGCCATTCAATAGTTGTATTTCAATTTGACAATAGTAATACTTAAAAACTAAACCAAAAATTTCAATAAAGCCATCCCTTAATAATATAGATGCGAAATTAAATAGTAAGAAATCGGTAATATTTTTTCTTTATATCAATCGTACAAACCCCTTCTTCACAATCATAGCAACAGGCATTCACCATTCACCATTCACCATTTACTAATATGACGCTTGCCGAATTATTAAAAAAAGTCAGAACCCTCGAAATCAAAAGCAAGCGGTTATCCGGTAATATTTTTAGCGGCGAATACCACTCTGCTTTTAAGGGCCGGGGCATGAGTTTTAAGGAAGTGCGGGAGTATGCTGCCGGCGACGATATCCGGTTTATTGACTGGAATGTAAGTGCCCGGTTCGGTCATCCGTTTAGTAAATTATTTGAAGAAGAACGGGAGCTAACCGTAATGCTGCTGATTGATGTGAGTGCCAGTAACCTTACCGGTACCCGCCAGCGTACCAAGCAGGAATTAATTACGGAAATCAGTGCGGTGCTGGCCTTTTCCGCTATTGGCAATAACGATAAAGTAGGCGCCATTTTTTTTAGTGATGCCATTGAAAAATTTATACCACCGGGCAAAGGCCGGCAACATGTGTTGCTCATTGTACGTACGCTGCTGATGCTGGAGCCCAAATCAGGCTTAACCAATATTGGCGAAGCATTGAAGTATTTTTCCCATGCCGTACGGCAACGCTCCGTGGTTTTTTTGTGCAGCGATTTTGCAGATACGAATTACGATAAAGCCCTGAAAGTAGCATCCTTAAAACATGATGTAACCGGCATTCATGTGTACGACCATTCTGAAATGGTATTGCCTAATGCCGGCCTGCTGCCGGTGCAGGATAGTGAAACCGGCCGCCTGGTTTGGGTGGATAGCAGCAGCCGCCACATACGGGAAACGTTTGCCAAACGCCAGAAGCAGCAGGCCGAATTGTTAAAGCAACGGGTTACCCAAAGCGGTGCCGGGTGTATTCGCTTCCGCACCGATGAAGATTTTGTGAAGCCGCTGCAACAGTTTTTTTTGAGGAGGATGAAATAGAGGGAAGATTTGTGATTGGTTATTCAAATGAAAGTTATTAAAGTTCATTTCTTGTAGAATTAAAAAACCAAATGTCATCATCAAGTGGGAAGAACCTCTCTGCCCATTCTTTATGCAATATATTTAATGATGCCACGAAAGTCCACCACTCCGAACTGTTAGTGAAATGAAAACGAACACCATTTATTGAATCTTTCTCTGCAATGATTTCCCTGATTCTTATTTGGGCAAAATCAAGTTTAGCTTGATTATTTTTATTGTTACCGTCAAAAACGATATCAACATAGCTGCGCTTAGGAGGCATACCGCTTTCAAATTCAGCAAGGATCTCTGGGTATTTTTTAAATAAATCTTTACTTGCAATGTAAATTCTAAGGCTATATAGAGGTTTGCATTTTAGTTCTTGGTTAGCGTAGTTAATAAACGTAAAGGGAACAAGCAACAAACTAATCATTCCTGGAACATAGAAAATCTTTCTTCGCTTTGGCCTGATCATCTCAGTTGGTATCATTTGCAGGAAAGATGCAAGTGAGAGGTCTATCCATAAAAGTCGGGAATGGCTCAATTGAAATATCGCTGCTGATGGGCTGCGGGATGGAAACGGTAGCCCCTGCCTAGTTTTCGGCAGGGCTATAGTTGACAGCCCGGACTGATGCCTAATTACGGTATTGGATCATAGCCCCAACGCTTAATGGCTGCCTGCTGTATTAAGGTTGCCAACTTTTGGAAAGTTGGCAACCTTTACTCCGAAAGAGTCAGAGACTTCGTAGAGCAGGTAGAGCAGAATGTATTTATTCACCATTCACCATTGACCATTCACGATCCTCAGTCTATCGTCCCTGTCTTCATCCGTATTTCTATCGGTTGTTTATTCCGCATGACTATTATTTTAATTCGCCTTTCGGCGCCCTGTAACAGGTTTTTAATGTTTTGAAAGGATATACCAATTACATTGTCAATGGCAAAAATTTCATCGCCTATCTGCAGGCCGCAACGCTCAGCCGGCGAGTCTTTCATAATGGCGGATATCACGGCTTTTCCCTCATCAAAAAATATTTCCATACCGGTATAAGAATAATCGAATGGGTCACGAAAATGCGTATTGGGAACCAAATGAATTTCGGCACGGGGATAATTAAGCGTTATATTAAAACGGCGTAAAATATCGGCGCCTAACAATCCGCCCAGTGTAGGGTAACTGGTCACATTATATTCATCTTCAAATACATACGTTGGTACATGTTTAAATCGGTATGGTCCCAGTTTAAATTCCTTAACTGTGGTTATCATCATCGTTTTCTTACCTCCTAAACCTTCGGTAATAGTAGGCAGCATCTTCTTCTTTTTACCAAACAATAAGCTGTCCTGTACAAAATCATCTGACAACAGCAGGCACAGGCCGCCACCGGTATCCAGGTAAAAGCGCTGGCGCAGTTGCCTGTCCTCTTTAATAGTAGCAGCCTGTATAGGCAGGTTGTTAAAGGCAGGCCTCAGCAAAGTGCCGCCACGAGGGTAGCGGTAAACGCCGGGGTTATAAAAATGGATCTGCTGCAGCGTATAATCAATATAAACAATATACCGGCGTAACACACTATAGCCAATAATACCATCAATAGGAATGCCATATACGCCGGTTAAGATAGAATAATCATTAATATGAAAATCCAGCGAATCCATTTGCAGGCCGGGCAGATGCAGCGTGTTGTGCAACGTATAATCCACCTGCCGTATGCCGGCAATACCACGAATAATTCTTTCGGAATGCGTTATCGGAAGTTTTAAAGCATCCACCACTGCACTATCCAGCGAAATGCCGCCGCTACCGGTATCCAGAATAAAGTTGAGGGAATCGGTTAAATTATTCAGTGTTCCCCGCAGCAATATAACACCACCCGTAAGCTGCTCAAAATGAAAAACAGAAATCAGCTTAGCCTGGGGCGGCGTAAAAATTTCCTGCGCCTGCAAGCGGGTGTTTACACTAACCCATACCAGCAATGCAGCCATTATTTTGATAAATAGACCAGTTACAGCAACATTAAGTAATGGCAAACTGTTTACTTTTTTCATACAGGGCATTGGCAGTACAATGTAAGACGATCTAAAAATACGAACACTACCGTTCATCACACTTCTGCATTTTATACAACATTAACTTTGTGCTTTGCTAGGTAGGAAATTGAACCACATAGGTACATAGGACACATAGAAATACAAAGGATAGAGAACAGAAGAAATTAGCCGGAAAAAAGGAAAAAGGATTTGGCTGATTAGCAAAGGCTTTTTTGTTTGTAAACAAGCTTGTTCTTAGTTGTATTTCTATGTATTTGATGTTGCTCTCTGCTTTTTAATTGTATTTCTATGTGTCCTATGTGCCTATGTGGTGAAAATAAAAAACAACTATGGAACTGAACGAACTATACAAACGGGCTTTAAACTTTGAATTTTTAACGGTAGCAGAAGGGGTTTATTTATTTGAACACGCCCCGCTTACCCAACTAATGTACATCGCCAACGAATTGCGTAAAAAGCAGGTTCCGCATGGTAAGGTTACCTGGATTATCGACCGAAACCTGAACACGACCAACGTATGTGTGGCCAATTGTAAGTTCTGTAATTTTTACCGCATACCCGGCCACCCCGATGCTTATATCACCGATATCGAAACCTACAAACGTAAAATTGATGAAACCATCCGGTATGGCGGCGAACAATTGCTGTTGCAGGGTGGTCATCACCCGGAATTGGGTCTTTCCTTTTATACCAATTTATTCCGGCAGTTAAAGCAGTTGTACCCCAACGTAAAACTGCATGCCCTGGGCCCACCGGAAGTTGCACATATTACCAAACTGGCAAAAAGCACCCATACTGACGTGTTGAAGGCTTTAAAAGAAGCCGGGCTGGACAGCCTGCCCGGCCCTGGCGCCGAAATACTGGTAGACCGGGTGCGCCGCCTGATTGCAAAAGGCAAATGTGGTGCGCAGGAATGGCTGGACATTATGCACGAAGCACATAAACAGGGCCTCACCACCAGTGCTACCATGATGTTTGGCCATGTGGAAACCATTGCCGAAAGGATGGAACACCTGGTAAAAATACGCGAAGTGCAAAGCCGTAAACCGGAAGATGCCAAAGGATTTATTGCCTTTATTCCCTGGACTTTTCAGGACGTGGATACACTGCTAACCCGTATCCGTGGGGTACATAATCTGACCACCAGTGAGGAGTATGTGCGGATGATTGCGCTGAGCCGGATTATGTTGCCGAACGTAAAAAATATTCAGGCAAGTTGGTTAACGGTGGGCAAGGCTGTAGCACAAATGTGCCTGCACGCCGGGGCCAATGATTTTGGCAGTATTATGATTGAAGAAAATGTAGTAAGTGCAGCCGGCGCACCGCATCGTTTTACCAGTAAAAGTATTCAGGCAGCCATCCGGGAGGCTGGTTTCGAACCAGCATTACGTAACCAGCAGTATGAGTTCAGGCCATTGCCGAAAATAATGGAAGAGCAGGTAATTGATTATTGAGGCTTTTTAACCACATAGGAATATCCGCCCCGGCGGACACTGTAGGTGCACATTAGATTCACATAGAAATACAGTTGAGTGACCTGCCTTTTCCAACATAGGGCAACGTCCCATGAAAACAGCAATTAAATTTTGCAACAAACAATGGCAAAGAATAAAACACAAGAAACTGAAACCAGTGTAACTGATTTTATCAACGGTGTTGAAGATGAAACAAAACGGAAAGACAGTCTCCGGTTGATAGAATCAATGAAGGCTCAAACGGGTTTCGAACCTAAAATGTGGGGCGCAAGCATTATTGGTTTTGGAAGCTACCATTATAAATACGCCAGTGGTCATGAAGGTGATGCACCGCTAACCGGTTTTTCGCCCCGGAAGGATGCGATTGTGCTATACCTGGCCCAGGATTTTGAGAGCAAGGAAAAATCACTGCAAAAATTAGGTAAACATAAAGCTGGAAAAGCTTGCATCTACATTAAAAAACTTGATGATGTACAGGAGGATGTTTTAAAAGAGATGGTTGATAAATCGGTTGCGTATATAAAATCGTTATACCCTGCTAAATAATACGACGCAAAACCGGTATCTAACTGAGCTAAAATCGTTGCAATCATTTCTTCCTCCTTATCATTTGTTTCTTTCTCACCCCTTCATTATTTTTTCGTACGCAATCTGTACGAAAATGCCTTCCCGATTTATGAACGTAGAACCTGGTAACAACTCCTTCGCCTGTTGCCTCAACAGGCCATGCAGGTAATGGTAGCCATACAAAATGAAGAACCGGTAGGTTTTGCCGTTTACTGGAAATTACATTACTGGTATTTTTTAGAGCATCTGGCTTTTGATCCGTTACACGGGAGCAAAGGATATGGCACTGCTGTAATGCAATACCTGTTGCAGTTATCAGGCAATCATTTATTGTTAGAAACCGAATTATCAACAGATGAAACCAGCAATCGCCGTATAAAATTTTATGAAAAGCTGGGATTGCAAATAGCTCCATTTCGTTATCAGCAGCCACCTTACCGCAAGGATGAATTAACACCAGCCATGCATATTATGTCCGTACCGGCCATTACAGATGAAAAAAAATTTGTAAGCATTACTTCTGCTATCCGGCAGCAGGTTTTTGAAGCTTTTTATTGAATGTTCCAGGGATTGAAATCCCTGGCTACAATATGGGTCGTGCCTACAGTTCCAGGGATTACAATCCCTGGCTACAAAATGAAGCGTGCCTACGGCATTACCAGTTGCTTTTTCACACTCAAAGCCTCGTAGAGGCGACCCATTTTGTAGCAACGGACTTTAGTCCGTTGTTTTCTTCCGTTGTTCTTATATTTCGGACTTACCAACTTCCGGACTCCCTAAATATGAAAGATCTATTTTCCGGCCATGCCGCTAACTATGTGCAATACCGCCCTACCTATCCGCCGGAGTTGTTTAGCTGGTTGATAAACCAGGTAAATGATACTACTGCTGCCTGGGATTGCGGTACAGGTAACGGACAGGTAGCTGCGGTGTTGGCCGATTTTTTACACAGGTATATGCTACTGACATCAGTCCGCAGCAAATAGCACAGGCGCCGCAAAGACCAAATATTATTTATAAAACGGCATCCGCAGAAAACAGCGGCTTTGCCCCTGATTCTTTTGACCTGATAACAGTTGCGCAAGCCGTGCACTGGTTCCGGTTCGATGAATTTTATGCAGAAGCAAAGCGGGTGCTGAAACCTGGTGGTATAATAGCTGTTATTGGTTATGGGCTTATGCACATTGATAAAGAAACGGATGCTATTATCCAACATTTGTACAGCCAAACACTGGGTGGCAGTTGGGATGCCGAACGCCGCTACCTCGACGAAGGGTATCAAACCATTCCATTTCCTTTTGCTGAAATACCTGCTACCGTTTTTACGATGGATGTACAATGGGACGTACAGCAACTATTGGGTTATCTGCAAACCTGGAGCGCCGCAAAGCATTACGAAAAAACAACCGGCGCCAATCCGGTAGATGCTATTGCACCGCTACTGCTGCATATATGGAAAGATGCACATAAAACAGTATCCTTTCCACTGCTGCTACGTGTAGGAAAATGATGCCCCCATTTATAAAAGCAATGCATTATTTTGAGACGCATACAAATGCCTATGCCTGAACATCTGCACCCGACAGCAACAACACCGCAATCATCCTTCCGGCGGGCCAAGCAGGAGTACCAGTGGCGGATAATGCTGAAAAATAATATCCGCGGCGGCATATTCATATTGCTGGGCGTTATTTCAGCCACATTCGGGCTTAAAAGTTTTTTGTTACCGAATCATTTTCTGGATGGCGGTGCCACCGGTATATCACTACTCATAAACGGAGTAACAAACGCGCCGCTACCACTGCTGTTGATGCTGGTAAACATTCCATTTATAATGATTGGTATGCATCATATTGGAAAAGCATTTGCCTTTAAAACGATGTTGTCTATTGGTACTTTGGCTGCATGTGTAGCATTTGTTCCCATGCCGGTTATTACTTCGGATAAATTACTGATTGCCGTATTTGGCGGAACCTTTTTAGGCGCAGGCATTGGCTTATCTATGCGTGGCGGCGCTGTGCTGGATGGTACGGAAGTGCTGGCCATTTACATTAGTAAAAAACTGGGCGTAACGATAGGCGATGTTATCCTGATTTTAAATATCCTGATTTTTTCAGTGGCAGCTTATGTAGTAAATATAGAGACGGCCTTATATGCGATGCTTACCTATTTTTCAGCATCCAAAACAGTTGATTTTATAATTGAAGGCATTGAGGAGTATACAGGTGTAACGATCATCTCAGTAAAGCATGAGGATTTAAAAAACATGATTGTAGAAAAACTGGGGCGTGGTGTAACGGTGTACCAAAGCAAAGGTGGCTATGGTAAACAGGGCATTAGCAACCGGGACAATGATATACTCTTTACTGTTGTAACCCGCCTGGAGGTAGCCGGGCTAAATGCTGAGATAGAGAAGATAGACCCGAATGCTTTTGTGGTAATGGGCAGCATAAAGGATACCCGGGGCGGCATGATTAAAAAAAGGCCGTTGCATTAACCGTTCACTGAATATAGCATTGCCTGCAGTGCTAGTTTTGGGCAGAATTGGAAAATTTAATTGTGTTGTTGCTTGTCATCATATCTTTTAAACACAAACAATCAATAGTTTGTAAATCGATGTTTTACTATGGATTATTTACCTGTTTCTTTTCAGCTTACAACTACTTTCTGATCGCTGCCTGCTGCATTTGTCTTCTAATTTCCACGCTTTGTGCAAGCATTCACAATGTTATGTATTAAATTTTATCAATGTTCTTATACTCATTATACATCCTACAGGTTGGCATGGATTTTATCAATCTGTAACGTCTTAATTACTAACCTCATTTCAAAAAAAATTATTATGAAAACGGACACTGCGAAATCTAAAAGTGCTAAACCTTCACCGGTAAAAAGCGCTAAGCCAACTGCTAAAAAAGCGACCCCTACTCCTGCTGCTGAAATTACCGAAGCAAAAGAGCCAAGCGAACAGTCGGAAATGCTAAGGGAATTTTTTGTTGGTGAACTAAAAGATATTTACTGGGCTGAGAAGCATCTTATTAAAGTATTGCCCAAGATGCGTAAAGCTGCTACTACCCAAGGCTTATCCCAAGCTATTGACCAACATCTTGTTGTAACCGGCACACAGGTACAAAGGTTGGAGCAGGCTTTTGAAATATTAGGGAAAAAAGCGCAGGCAAAAAAATGCGATGCAATGGCTGGTATAACTGAAGAAGGAAGTGGTATTCTCGAAGAAACACAAAAAGGCAGCATTACCCGTGATGTAGGTATCATTATGGCTTCCCAGAAAATTGAGCATTACGAAATTGCTACGTATGGTGGCTTGGTACACATAGCAAGGACACTCGGCGAAAACCAGATTGCCGACCTGCTGCAACAAACATTGGACGAGGAAAAACAGGCTGATGAAATGCTTTCACAAATAGCGTTGGATAATATAAATGAAGAAGCGTTGAACGATTAACTCTTTACTGAATGTATGCTCCCGCTATGTACGGAGCAGCTTGCTTAATTTAATAGTCCCGTCCCGGATCTTCCGGGACGGGATTTTTTATACAGAGGTGTTGATAACATAACTCCGGCATCTTCAACAAAATAGGCGGCATGACCGTTTACAATACCACAGGAAAGCGGAGTTAATAACCGTTTTAATATACAGATATGCAAAATGCAACCCTTATCCAGTATTTCCACTGGTATACAGAAGGTAATGGCACTTTATGGGAACGGTTAAAAAATGATATTCCTTATTTACAATCTCTGGGTATTAGTGCTGTTTGGCTACCGCCTGCTTTTAAAGGATCTGCCGGTGGCTATAGCGTAGGTTATGATATATATGATATGTATGACCTGGGGGAGTTCGACCAAAAGGGATCGGCGCCTACTAAATATGGTACCCGGCAGCAATACGAGGAGGCGGTAAAAGCTGCACAGGCAGCCGGCCTTCAGGTGTACGCTGATATTGTGCTGAATCATTTGGCAGGTGCCGATGAAACGGAAAAAATGATGGCAGAAAAAGTAGATGAAGATGACCGGAACCAAAAAATAACCGAGCCGATGGAAATAGAAGCCTATACTAAATTTACGTATGCAGGCAGGCAAAAAAAATACTCGGATTTTGAGTGGAATTTTATGTGCTTTTCAGGTGTGGATTATGCGATAGGAGAAAATGGCGGAAATGGAATTTTTAAAATCATCAACGAGTATGGCTATGGCTGGAAAGATATGATAGATGATGAAAAAGGGAACTATGATTATCTGATGTATAATGATATTGAATTCAGGAATCCTGCCGTACAGGAAGAACTTAACCGTTGGGGTGTTTGGTATGAAGATACCATACATTTTGACGGTGTAAGGCTGGATGCCGTCAAGCATATTCCGTTTAGTTTTTACAACCAGTGGCTTGACCATATAAGGGGCACTACAGGCAAAGAAATTTTTGCAATTGGCGAATATTGGGCGCCTGGCAGCCTGCATTTGCTGCTTAAATATATAGAGGCTACAGAGGGCCGCATGAGTTTATTTGATTCGTCATTGCATCACAATCTTTATCATGCTTCATTAGCCGGGAAAGACTATGATATGCGTGTCATTCTGGACGATACGCTGGTAAAAGCAATGCCGCAGAAGGCAGTTACGGTTACTGATAATCATGATACGCAACCATTACAAGCACTGGAGGCCCCGTTAGAACCGTGGTTTAAACCATTAGCGTATGCACTTATTTTATTACGGGCTGAAGGTTACCCCTGTGTATTTTTTCCTGATTTATATGGAGCTAATTATACCGATAAAGGGAAGGATGGGCAGGACTATGAAATATTTTTAAACAAGGTGGATGAATTAGAGAAACTATTAACTGCACGCAAAAATTTTGCATATGGCCTGCAGCGGGATTATTTGGACCATAGCAATTGTATTGGCTGGACCCGTGAAGGCGATGATGAACACAACGGATTTGCTGTACTGCTTACTAATGGAGATGACGGATTTAAAGAAATGGAAATAGGAATCCGTTATGCAGGTGCTACATTTATTGATCTGCTGCAAAAGCATCCGGCTGAGGTAAAAATTAACGATAATGGAAAAGGAGAATTTTTTGTAAAAGCCGGTTCTGTATCTGTTTGGGTATTAAAAGCGTTACCGCATGACGATCATTCTGTAAATGAGTAGCGCTTGCCCCTTTATATAAGTCTGATTATAATAATAGGACAATACTATGGCATTACAATTGAGGATAGACCTTTATGCACCAGCTTTTATTAAAGTAGCTGATTTTTCATTTGTAAACCTTTTAAACTGTATAATATGAACAAGTTAACGCTCTATTCTGCACTTGCAGCACTATTAATATTTGGCACCGGCTGCGCAGCCATCGGGGGTATTTTTAAAGCAGGCGTATGGGCTGGCGTATTATTGGTTGTAGTAGTTATAGCTGTCATTATCTTTATTATCAGCAAAGCGACAGGTAAAAAATAAAATAGTAAGTTACCATTGTATAAACAAAAAGGACTGTCATGGTAACAGTCCTTTTTTGTGAAATCAATTTATCTAAGTACTTATCTTTTTCTCCTGAAGTTACTAAAGAACCTTCCTAAAACACTTCCAATATTATCACCTTTCGTTGCCATAAACCGGGTAACCCCGTATTGAATGGCAGCGCCTGCGGTTTTTTTAATAATGGTATCGTTTTTTGGTACTGCTAATTTTTTTGCTAACCAACCCGTTCCTAAACTTACAACCGAATTAACCAGGTTTTGCCTTAGAGCCGGGGCTTCCATAATATTCTCTAATCCAACCCGTATCAAATTTTTAGGTTTAATACTTTCTACCATCTCATGAAAATGCTCCTTTATCTCAGCCTTTTGTCTTACTTTTCGTAATTCAAGTTCAGCTATCCTTTGCTTCAACTCCTCTGATGAACTAATTTTGGCCATTGCTAAAATGTCTGTTAAAGAAACTTTTTCGAAAGAGAATTAATTAAAGGCGTCTTAATCCACTTATCGCGGAGAAGATAAATAAGTAATCCTAACAAAAAATAAAACGCTCCCATTATAAAGAATCCATAATAGGTATTATTAAGCCATGACCCGATCAACAGAGCCAAACCAATAGATAAAATTACAAACCCAAGTAGAAAGAAAATCCCCATTATTACGCCTGATATTACTGACGAAGCAACTTCCGTTCCTTTATCTATAGCCTTGTACTGAAATAACTTCACATTAGTATGAGCAAAATCTTCCAGTTTTTCCATCAGTCCTGGTTCTTCTATTTCTATTTCCTGTGTCTGATGAATTGATTTCATGCCAGTCAGCGTTTTATTTTTTTGTTCCTGCTTTAAGAAAAACTGTTTTGCACATCGTCTTTTGCGCCTTTTACTTTCGACTTACCTTTTTCGTATAAGTCCTCTGCTCCTTCCTTGGCTTTAGAGAATTTATTCGACATTGAATCCACAAAATCACTGAATTTCTCTTTGATAGAGTCAGATATATCTGTTGTTTTATCTCCTATTTTCTGGCGGGTAGCTTCGCCGGAATCAGGGGCATATAAAATTCCTAAGATGGCACCGGCTGCTGCGCCGGCTAATACGCCTAATAATACTTTTGATGAGCTCATAATGTTTAATTTTTAAGGTGATAAATGACCTGAACGTTTACTTAGAAAAAAACCTGCCAGAAATTTAATTACATACACTCAATAATTATTTTTGTTTTTTATTAAGTAAATTTAGCTTGACAAAGCCCTGATTTTGAAGCTGTTGGCTGGAAAATTATTCCCCATTATGCGGTTAAAAAGAAATCAGATTAGTGAACCACTTTTTATGTTAGCGGGCTTGTGTTACTTTTAAGTAACGGATACATTTTCTATATTATACTTTTTTATGAACTCTTTTCCCATTTCGTTCAATGCATAAGCAAGTATATATGCTTTTACTACTTTATTTTACTACTTGCTTACGATTGCCTCCCTATGCTTTTTCACAAGTGTAAACAGAATTTTTACTATATCCAGACCTGATAGGTTTCATATGTAAGAATGCTATTATGGTTATCTCTGTTTAAGCAGGGAATCAAATTTTCATAATTTATTTTGGCTGTTGTTATGCTTGTTTTTCAGTATGCCCTACTTATTTGAAACAGTTGACAATACCTGAAATGGTTGCACATAAATTAGTGATACAAGCATTTGCTCTAATAGCTAGCTATTCTTTCATCTATCTGATATAGATTGTATTTTCAATTACAGATTACAGGTAATAAAAGCATTTATTGAAACACTGCATGTATGTTCGCACTCAGTTACCCGTTGTTATTGCAGGCAGGGCATTACCGTACGCTACCAAAATTTAAAATCCTGTTATCCGGTAATATAGCCGTTAAAAGTGCTTTCCCCGGTTAAATTTCTTATTTCCCGGGTTAATTCAAGCATTGTAAAGTAGCTGGTAATTGAGACAAGGCATAGTATACAATAAGTGATAATGCTGAGTATATGAAAAGACCCCAGTGATATTTCAAACAGAAAATGTGTTAGTTAAAGTCCTTTTTGTTGGTACCAACACTTACAAGTTATAACGATAGAAATAAAAAACCGTCCCGGCGAAACCGGGACGGCATAAAGTTTATTAATTTATAGGACTAGCTACTGCTATGTAGCACTGACTATGCCGCACCCCTAATTACCCTAAGCAGAATAACTACCACTGCTATAACAAGCAATACGTGAATTATACCGCCTGTGTAAAAGTGGCCAAAATAGGTGATAGCCCATATAATTACTAAAACAACGGCTACCAGATACAATAAATTTCCCATGGTGTAAAATTTTTAAGGTGTAAAAAGAATAAGCGGATAAAGCCTTTATAAAAATATGCCAGTTTTTTTAAAAAACTTTTAATTGGCCGGAACTATCCAGTGTTGTTTAGCTTTTACAATATGTAACTAAAACACACCTTTATGCTACACGAGGAACATATTTCCCAATATGTATCGGGATTATTCAATGTGGATGAAGCAATCGCTCTACACTATCGTAAATGTTTTGCCTGGTAAATGGCTTACCTATAAATTCATCTGCGCCTTTATTTAAAGCATCCTTTTTATCAGACGATGTATCGTACGCTGTAATCATTACAACTTTTACTCCTGGATGAGCTTGCTTTATGCCATATATGAAGTCAATTCCCTTCCCGTCAGGAAGGTTATTGTCCAGGAATACAAGAGAAGGTGTTGCCTCCCGCATATAAGTTCCCGCTTCCTTTATCGTATGTACGGATGTTGAACTGAGTTCCTTTTTCTTCAAAATACTGCTTAACATATAGCAGATATCCGGTTCATCATCTACAATTAGTACCGTCATATCCTTATTTTCTATGTTCACGCTCTTATTCACAGTTAACCTTTTTTGTTATAAGTAATAATACCTGTAACGTATGGACTTCAAATAATCTGCCATTATCTTTTATTGGCTGTACAATATAGAGAAGAAGTGCGCTGTTTCAGGAAAAATTAATGCCATTATAGCTATAGCTTGCTTTTTGTAATACTCCGGGCACTATATAGTTTTGTTGCATTTTTGTGTGAGTATAATGTGCTTATCAGTAAGTATTATATTTTAAAAAAATCGAACTATACGCCTGGGGCAATGTTTCACCGGTCTTTATTTTTTTTAAAATTTTTATTGCAACCGGAAAATTTTATAATATTTCAGTTAATACAGTAGTATGAAAAAGAAAATCGGGAAAATTTTCCAGTTTATTAAAACCGTTTTTGGGGAATTTAGTGATTCCGGGGGAATGAAGTTTGCCGCTTCACTGGCTTATTATACCGTATTTGCCCTGGCGCCTATGCTGGTACTTATCATTTCAATATTCGGTAGAATATTTGGCCGTGATGCAGTAACGAAACAGCTTTTTGGACAGATAAATGGATTAGTGGGCAACGAGGCTGCCACCCAGATACAGGATATGATTAAGAACGTGAGGCTAAGCGGCGACAGTATTTTTGCTATCATCCTAAGCAGCGTACTGGTAATAATAGCCGCTACGGGCATTTTTGGCGACGTTCAGGATTCCATCAACAAGATATGGGGTTTGAAAGCAAAGCCAAAAAAGGCTTGGTGGAAATTGATTTTAAACCGTATCATCAGTTTCTCCATGATCATTAGCATCGGTTTTATTATGCTTATTTCACTTGCTATGAACTATATTGTTTCTCTCTTCAGCGATTATTTAAAAAACCGCATTCCCGGCAGCGGTGCTTTATTTATAGAGATTGTAAACCACCTGTTAGCCTTCATTATTTCTACCTTTATATTTGCGTTGATATTTAAAGTGTTGCCAGATGCCAAAATTAAATGGAGAGATGTAATACGGGGAGCAATCCTAACTTCTATTTTGTTTACATTGGGTAAGTTAGGTATTGGCTATTACATAGGCAAAACGGATTTAAGCGTGTATGGAGCCGCTGCTGCAATTATAATTGTAATGCTTTGGGTATATTACAGTGCTATTATCATATATTTAGGGGCTGCTTTTACAAAAGTGTACGTAAGCAAGGATGGAACCAGCAGGATACAGCCTAATCAGTATGCAGTATGGGTGAACACACAGGAAGTAGAAACGCATGCAATGAGGCTGCAACAGGAAACGCCGGATACAGTAAAAGCACCCACCGAAATAAAAAAGGCGCCATAGCAGAAACATCAACCAAAAACTAACAATAATACTTATCCGAGGCTAACATTATGGATGTAAATAAAAGCATTCTGATTATTGACGATGACATTGATATGTGCAATCTGTTGCAACGTTTCCTTGCCAAAAATGGTTATACAGTAGAAACGGCAACCAGTGGTGCAAAAGGGCTTGAAAAATTCAAAAATGGTTCTTTCCCACTGGTGCTTTGCGACTACCGGCTGGGTGATAAAGAAGGCCGGGATGTGCTAAAGGAAATAAATACAACCAATGCAGGTACAAAAGTGATTATTATAACCGGCTATTCCGATATTAAAACGGCAGTAGAGGTTATGAAATTGGGTGCATTTGACTATATCACCAAACCGCTGATACCAGACGAGGTATTAAATGTATTGCAAAAGGCCCTTCAGCAGGGCGATACCCCTACCGTAGCGCATAGCTATGCGGCACAGGCTGCTGCTGCCGTATCTGCGCCTAAATCAGATGGGATAGCCGGTACTGCGGAACCTGCTAATAACAATGTAAATTTAAAACCGTCAGAGTTTATAGTAGGTAATGATCCTGAAACCAAGGATCTATACCAGCAGATAAAGCTGATAGCTCCTACCAGCTACACTATTATTTTATATGGCGAAAGCGGTACCGGTAAAGAAGTAGTGGCTAAAACGATTCACCAGAATAGTGAACGTAGCGCTGCTCCCTTTGTAGCTGTTGACTGCGGTACACTTACCAAGGAGCTGTCCGGCAGCGAGCTGTTTGGTCATGAAAAAGGATCGTTTACAGGTGCAGTAGGGGTTAAAGAAGGTTTTTTTGAAGTAGCAAACGGTGGCACGTTGTTTTTGGATGAAGTAGCTAATCTGGGCCTGGATGTACAGGCTACCCTGTTGCGTGTGCTTCAGGAACGAAAGTTTAAACGGGTAGGCGGTACAAAGGAAATGGCTTTTGACATTCGGGTAATTGTAGCCAGCAACGAAAACCTGCAACAAGCCTATCAGAAAGGAAGGTTTCGGGAAGATTTGTATCACCGGCTTAATGAATTTTCCATCAGCATTCCACCCCTTCGCAAGCGCCTGAGCGATATTGGAACATTTGCCGAATATTTTTTACGTGTAACGAATGTGGAACTGAATAAAAACATTGAAAGCTTCGATAAAGAGGTAATGGATTTGTTTATGGAATACCCCTGGCCGGGTAATGTGCGGGAATTCAGAAATGTGGTACGCCGGGCAGTACTGCTTACCACCGGTAAAATTATTCATGCAAAAGTATTACCGCCAGAGATCATTCATAGTGCCCGCATTATGAGTACAGCAGCGGTAAGCGAACCGGAGCAGGTGAAAAACGGACGCCCCGAAAATGAATTGAAAAATGCTGCCACCCAGGCGGAGTACGAAACGATTATGAAAGTGCTGCAACAGGTAAAATATAATAAAACCAAGGCTGCCGAAATACTGAATATTGATCGCAAAACACTTTATAATAAAATTAAAAGCTTTGAAGAGCAGACGGAGAATAATTAGGATTTGTGATTTTGGATTTATGATTTGCTGAATGGCAAAGTGTAATTAGTGACTTGGCTGAAATTAATACTTTGTCGACTAAATAAATTTAGAAGTTGCCTCGGCTTGTGTCCTCGCATGCCGGAATTAGGAAGTTAAAAAGATTAGCTGGAACTAAACTCAAGTTCATCCCTAAAAAATACCGCTATGTTTAGGTCATTTACAAAATTGCTTTTGCTAATAAGCGTAAGCGGCCTGGTTTTCTCCTGCACATCAAACGAAGCAAAATATACGTTTGATAAAAAGCCCGTTTCCTCTGTTGAAAGTAAAGATGGAAATATTGTTGTTCATTTCAAGGATCATACAACACAGTCATTCTCCGCTGCGCAGGTTGAAACATTGCTAAAAGAAAAGAAGATGGGGGAAAGCGTTTACCCGCTTTTCGCTCAAAAAATAAAAGATGCAGCCTCACGGAAGCAACAACAAAAGCCTGCGGGTAAGGCTGGCAAGGAGCAATATCCCTATAGATTAAATGGCATGGATGTGCACTATGTTGAATTGAAAAATGACAAGTTCGTTATTCATATGGCCGATAAAGCCAGCCATTCTTTTTTACAGCATGAACTTGACTGTATGCTCATCAATCATATTATAACGGAAGAACTTTATTTCAAGTGTATACAAAAGCGGGAAGAAGCAAATATCACAGCAGATTCAGGATTCAGTTTTAGTTACCGGGAAATAAAATGCCCTGAGTTCAATTGATGTACTAGGAACATACAATAATCTTCCTTATGTTACTCAGAAACGGTAGATAGCAGTTGAAACTGCCATCCGCATATCAGAAGCCCCTCCGTTGGAGGGGTTTGGGGAGGCCTATTCCACCACAAACCGGTATCCGATTCCTTTAATCGTTAATATCTCAAGCTTCGGATCATCTTTCAGATAACTACGCAGCCGGGTAATATAAACATCCAGGTTGCGGCTGTTGAAGAAAGAATCATTTCCCCACAATTCAATTAAAATATTGCGCCGGTCGGCAATGCCGTTACGGTGGTCGAACAGGTATTTCAATAATTCACTTTCCCGGTAGCTCAGTTTTTTTTCTTCTGCTGCGGATTGCAGTATTTGCCGGGGAATATGAAAAGTGTAAGCTCCCATTGTTATCATGTCGGGGTTGCCGCCGGTACCTGCTCCTTTCCCTCCTTTCATCGTTAGCAGATTTTCCAGCCGTACAATCAGTTCTTCCATGCTAAAAGGCTTGCGGATATAATCATTGCCACCCAGCGTAAAGCCTTTTACCACATCCTCCGTTTGTGTTTTGGCCGTTAAAAATAAAATAGGCACCTGCTTATCGGTTTGGCGGATGGCAGTAGCAATGGCAAAACCATCCTTACCGGGCAGCATTACATCCAGCACACAAATATTGGGTTGTACTTTTTTAAAAGCAGCGATGGCTTTATCACCATCACTTTCCATGTGTACTTCATAGCCACGGCTCTCCAGGCTTTCCTTTACAATCTTTCCCAGGAACAGCTCATCTTCCACATATAGTATTTTCATAAATTTTTAGTTGTCAATCAACAATCAACAATCAACAGTCGGCAGTCAACAGCAACTGAAAAGCAACCATCAAAATAGATAAATAGCTGCTTTATAATCTTAATCACAGTATATCCCGGTTCTCCTGTTGACTAACGACTGCTGGCTGACGACTACTGTGATTTTGGAAATCCCACCGTAAAAGTACTGCCTTTGCCTTCTTCGCTCACAACTTCTATATGGCCATGATGTTCTTTTACCACCTGCGCCACATAACTTAGCCCCAGTCCATACCCTTTTACATCATGCTGGTCGCCATGCGGTACCCGAAAGAACTTATCAAAAATTTTACTGCGGTACACCGGGCTGATGCCAATACCATTATCTGCAACGGTTAATATGGTTTCGCCTTCTTTTTGGTGCAGGCCAATGTGAATGACCGGGGATTCCTTACTGTATTTCAGCGCATTGTCCAGTAGATTATACACAACACTGGTGATGTGCATTTTATCACCATTCATACTAAAATTATTTCCATTCAGTTGCACATCTACTTTGGCACCCTGCTTTTCAAACTGTAGCTGCATACTGCGTACCACGTCTTTTACTACGGTGTCTAACAGGAGTGGCTCGGTTTTAAGCTCCAGTTCTTTCTTTTCAAACATGGATATCTTCAGCACTTTGTCCACCAGCATATTCAACCTATTCAGTTCATTGCCCGAAATATCCAGGTATTCTCTCCTACGCTTCTCATCATTCATGGCATTAAAGCTCTTTAGTGCTTCTATGGCCACACTTACGGTAGCAATCGGTGTTTTCAGCTCATGTGTAACGTTATTGATAAAGTCATTTTTTAAAACAGTAAGCCGTTGCTGGCGAAGCAGGTTTTTAATCAGTAT